>NZ_JBEGDX010000001.1:0-395167 GCF_040202975.1 Xanthomonas sp. WHRI 10207
CCATCGCGGGACACGCTGCAAGTACGTCCATGTAAGCTCTTTGGCGGCATCCATGCCGCCAAAGGTCCCGCGACGGTGAGCGGGCAAGGGCCAGCCGTGCAGGTCGGTGCGCATGGGGGAGCGCTGCAGAACGTCGCTATGCGCACCCAGGAGGCGTTTTAGCTCTATCTCTAAGGTCTGCGCCCACAATCGATCGCGATAACGCAGCAACCCGCAGCAGCCACCGGCACGACCTCGCAGCAACTGCTCCTCGTCCAAGTGCCGACCAACGTCATGGTGCGGTGTCCTTGCCGCTTGCGGGACCCTGTGGCGGCATGGATGCCGCTACGGAGCCTCCATGGACGGATTCACGGCGTGTCCCGTAAGCGGTGAGGGCATCGCACCTCCGACTAGCTGGAGCATGCCGTGCCGACACTGTGAGCCGCGCTCATGTCAGCTGGAGGATGCGAGTGAGCCAAGGCTACGACGATTGAGCTGCGGGTTCGCTGCAGGGCCCTTGCCCGCCCACCATCGCGGGACACGCTGCAAGTACGTCCATGTAAGCTCTTTGGCGGCATCCATGCCGCCAAAGGTCCCGCGACAGTGAGCGGGCAAGGGCCCGTCACGATGGTCGGTGTGCACCATTGAAGCAGTGCATGATTCCATCGATCTGAGCGATACGCGCCGCGCACGGTTAGGTGCTGCTGTCGAATCGGCGGCCGTTTGCACGGTGCGTGACCGTGCAGCTGCAGGGCATCTAGACGTTCCGCTGCGTCAGATCTTGGCGCGTTGTTCCCGCAGACCCGTCAATTGCACAGTCCAATCGTTCAAGCGCGCACGCTCTTGCTCGACGACCGCCGCCGGTGCGTTCTGCACGAAGGTGGCATTGCCGAGTTTGCCGTTGCACTTGCCGATCTCGCTTTCCACGCGCTTGATCTCCTTGTCCAGGCGGGTGCGCTCGGCCTCCATGTCGACCAGGCCTTCCAGCGGCACCAGCAGGGTGAGTTCGCCCACGATGGCGGCAGCGGCCGGCGGGGTGTCCTGGCCCGCGTCCAGCCAGTCGATGGCTTCGAGCTTGAGCAAGAACGCCAGCTGCGATGCGAAGCGCGATACGCGCGTGCGGTCGTCGGCGGTGCCTGCCTGCAGTAGCAGCTGCACCTGCTTTGAGGGCGGCACGTTCAACTCGCTGCGCACGCGGCGCAAGGCCGACACCATCGACTTCAACCATTCGACATCGGCGTCTGCGCTGGCGTAGCTGCTGGTGTCCACGTCGCCGACTTGCGGGAACGCCTGCAGGGAGATCGTCGCGGTGGTGATGCCCAGGCGCGGAGCGACCTGTTGCCACAGCTCTTCGGTGACGAACGGGGTGAGCGGGTGCAGCAGGCGCAGCAGCGATTCGAGCACGTACAGCAGGGTGTGGCGCGTGCTGGCGGCAGCGTCGTTGTCCTGCACGGCACCGTTGAGCGCAGGCTTTGCCAGCTCCACGAACCAATCGCAGAAAGCATTCCAGGCGAATTCGTACAACGACTGCGTCAGCAGGTCGAAGCGGTAGTTGGCGTAATGCGCATGCGTTTCCGCAGTGACCTTGTCCAGCCGCGCGAGAATCCACTTCTCCGCTTCGGTACGCGGTTGCGGCACACCGGCAAAGCGCGCGCCTTCAGTGTTCATCAGGACAAAGCGCGTGGCGTTCCACAGCTTGTTGCAGAAATTCTTGTAACCCTCGGCGCGGCCCAGGTCGAACTTGATGTCACGACCATGGGTGGCGAGTGCGGCGATGGTGAAGCGCAGCGCGTCGGCGCCGTGGGCGATGATGCCGTCCGGGAATTCGCGACGCGTGGCTTTTTCGATCTTCTCGGCCATCCGCGGTTGCATCAGCCCGCTGGTGCGCTTGGCGACCAGGTCCTCGATGCTGATGCCGTCGATGATGTCCAGCGGGTCGAGCACATTGCCCTTGGACTTGGACATCTTCTGGCCCTGCGCATCGCGGATCAGGCCGGTGATGTAGACATCACGGAACGGCACCTGCCCGGTGAAGCTATCGGTGGCCATGATCATGCGCGCCACCCAGAAGAAGATGATGTCGAAGCCTGTGACCAGCACGCTAGAGGGCAGATAGCGCTCGAAACCGCGCTCGGCCATCGCATCGGCATCCGGCCAGCCCAGCGTGGAGAATGGCCACAGTTGCGAGGAGAACCATGTTTCCAGCACATCGCTGTCCTGATGCAACGCGATCTCTGCGCCCAAGCCGTGTCTAGCACGCACCTCGGTTTCGTCGTGGCCGACATAGCACTTGCCTGCGTCGTCGAACCACGCCGGAATGCGATGCCCCCACCACAGCTGACGGCTGATGCACCAATCCTGGATGTTCTCCATCCAGTGGCGATAGGTGTTGATCCAGTTCGGTGGCACGAATTTGATCTGGCCGCTTTCGACCAGCTCCAGGCCACGCTTGGCCAGCGCATCCATCTTCACGAACCACTGGTCGGTGAGATACGGCTCGATCACCTGACCGGTGCGGTCGCCACGTGGCACCTGCAGTTTGTGTGGCTTGGTTTCGACTAACAGGCCCAACTCTTCCAGCTCCGACAACACCAGCTTGCGTGCGTCGTAGCGATCAAGGCCGCGGTAGCGCTCCGGTGCGTTGTCGTTGATGGTGGCGGTGACGGTGAACAGATTGATCAACGGCAAGTCGTGGCGCACACCCACCTGGTAATCGTTGAAATCATGCGCAGGCGTGACCTTGACCACGCCGGTACCGAAGGCGCGGTCGACATAATCGTCGGTGATCACCGGCACTTGCCGGCCGGTCAGTGGCAGCACGATGCGCGCGTTGTGCAGTGTTGCGTAGCGCGTATCGTCCGGGTGCACCATCGCCGCGGTGTCGCCCAGCATGGTTTCCGGACGCGTGGTGGCCACCACCAAGTAATCGCGGGTTTCGCGCAGGGTCTCATTGCCGTCGGCATCGTGCTCGACGTGTTCGTAGGTCACGCCATCGGCCAGCGGGTAGCGGATCGACCACAAAAAACCGTCTTCTTCGACGTTTTCCACTTCCAGGTCGGAGATGGCGGTCTTCAGCACCGGGTCCCAGTTGACCAGCCGCTGGCCGCGATAGATCAGGCCCTGCTCGTACCAGCGCACGAAGGCTTCGTTGACTGCTGCCGACGGTTGCGGGTCCATGGTGAAGGTGCTGCGCGACCAATCGCTGGACGTGCCCAGGCGACGCATCTGGCGCTCGATGATGTCGCCGGATTCAGCCTTCCATTCCCACACCTTGGCGATGAAGCCGTCGCGCCCGAGCGAGTCGCGCGTTTCGCCGTTGCCTTCCAGCGCCAGATTGCGCGACACCACCATCTCGGTGGCGATGCCGGCGTGGTCAGTGCCCACCTGCCACAGCGTGTCGAAGCCGCGCATGCGGTGATAGCGCACCAGCGCATCCATCAGCGTCTGCTGAAACGCGTGGCCCATGTGCAGCGTGCCGGTGACATTGGGCGGCGGCAGCAACACGGTGTACGGCTCGCCCTTGCCGGACGGCACGAAGTAACCGGCCGCCTCCCACTGCGCGTACAGGCGCGATTCGAAGGAAGAGGGTTCGTAGCTGGAGGCGAGGGTGGTCATAGTGGGGCGGGGATTCGTTGATTCGGGATTCGGGATTGGTTGCGTCATGGGGCCGGCGAGAATCACTGGCAATCCACTCATCAACGTCGGCGGTGGTGTTGTGGAGCGAAGATCGGCGATTCGGGATTCGTCGTTGGGTGCAGCATTGGGATGCGCGAAAAATCCGCTTTTACCAATCCCCACTCTCCAATCCCCGCCCCACTCACATATCGTATTTGGTCAGTTCCAGGCCCAGGGCCTTGTACTGTTTCCAGCGTTCGCGCAGCGGTTCGCGGGCGGCGGGGTCGGCGGGCACCACTTCCAGCACGCGGTCGCAGGCGCCCAGGTACGGGTCGTCGCGCAGGTTGATCACCAGCGGGCGCGAGGGCGCGGCGAACTCCGGCGTGGCGATCAGCACCGGCGTCAGTTCGTCTTCCTCATCGGTGCCGGCGATCTGGTGCGGCACATAGGCTTCGTCGTCGAACGCCCACAACAGGTCATCCAGCGCCTCGGCCTGTGCGGCATCGCGCGCGAGGATCAGTGTGGACAGGTTGGCGTCGTTGGCCTTGCGCGCCAGCTCGCAGACCAGCCGCAGCGGTTCGTCGAGGAAGCGCGGTTTGGCGATCAGGTAGAAATCGGCACGGGGCATGGGAAGGTCACGAAACGTAAGGGAAAACGGATTCAGCGATAAACACGCCGAGCATGAACAGCAGGCCGGAGGCCAGTATCGCCAGCACGAACCCGCCCATTGCGCGCAGGCGCCGGCCCACCGGCCGCGAGCGATACAGATAGATGGGGATGAACACCAGCCAGGCCAGCACCATCCCGATGTTGATCCACGTCGGGCGGTGAAAGCCCTGCCGGCGGCTGTCGGCCGCCAGCCAGACAAAGATCAGCGCCAGCAATAGCGCAAACCGCAACAGATCGCTGCCAGTGCCGGTCCAGCCGGGCAGCGCGCAGGTGGCCCCGTCCGCCAGGGTGAACCCGGCGATCAGGGCCAGCGCGGCGCGCGGCGACATCAGGCCGCGCGATCCAGCAACCACTGCGTCAACAGACCGACCGGGCGACCGGTGGCCATGCCGCGCTTGCCTTCGTCACTGGCCACGCCGGCGATGTCCAGATGCGCCCAGCGCTGGTTTTCGGTGAAGCGCGACAGAAAGCAGCCCGCGGTGATCGCGCCGCCCCAGCGACCGCCGATGTTGTAGACGTCGGCAAAGGTGGAATCCAGCAGACCCTGGTACTCGTCCCACAAGGGCAAGCGCCAGGCGCGGTCGAACACGTGTTCGCCAGCGGCCAGCAGTTCGTTGGCCAGGTCGTCGTGCTTGCTCATCAGGCCGGCAGTCTGGTGGCCCAGGGCCACCATGCAGGCGCCGGTCAGCGTGGCCACGTCCACCAGCGCTTCGGGATTGAAGCGCTCGGCGTAGGTCAGCGCATCGCACAGGATCAGGCGGCCTTCGGCATCGGTATTGCCCACTTCGATGGTCTTGCCGGACATGCTGGTGATCACGTCCGACGGACGATAGGCATTGCCGTCGATGGCGTTTTCCACCGCCGGCACCACCACCACCAGATTGATCGGCAGCTCGGCCTTGACCGTGGCCACGAAGGTGCCGATGACGTTGGCGCCACCGCACATGTCGTACTTCATTTCCTCGATGCCGCCCTGCGTCTTGAGATTGACGCCGCCGGTATCGAAGGTGATGCCCTTGCCGACCAGCACATACGGGCGCGCGTCGCCGCCGCCATTCCACTTCAGCACGATCAGGCGCGGGCGGTTGGCCGAGCCGCGTGCCACCGACAGCAGCGAGCCCATGCCCAGCGCTTCCATCTGCGCCTCGTCCAGGATCTCGGCTTCGGCACCGGCGTACTTGCCGGCAAATGCGGCCGCGGTGTCGGCCAGGTAGGACGGGGTGCAGTAGTTCGGCGGCAGATTGCCCAGCTCGCGGGCGAACTCCACGCCCTCGGCGGTCGCAATGCCCACCGCCAGCGCGCGGGCGTCGTCGCCGGCGATCGCAAGCGTGGTCAGGCCGGTCTCGTCGACCTTCTTTTTGCCCAGCGTGGCGGTGTAGCGATACGCCGCATGGTCGCTGACGATGACTGCCTGGCGGATATTCCATGCGCTGTCGCGGGCCTTGACCGGCAGTTCGGTGAGGGTGAGCAGGGCGGTGCCGACGGCGCCGGTCTTCAGCGCGCGGGTCGCATCGCCGATGGCCTTGAGGTAAGGCGCCACGCCGAACTTGGCGGTCTCGCCCAGCCCGACCACCAACACGCGCGGTGCGGTTACGCCGGGCAGGTCGTGGACCAGGGTGGTGCTGCCGGTCTTGGCAACCACGTCGCCGCGTGTCACCAGGGCCGTCAGGCGGCCCTGGCTGGCGCTGTCCAGCGCCTGCGCGGCGGGCGACAGGGTCTTGTCGGCGAACACGCCAACCACGATGCAGTCGACGGCGGCGCTTGCCGGCGCGTCTTGGTTCAGGGTGAATTGCAGGGCCATTGATCAGATTCCGTAGGCAAATCCGTACAATCGCGGACTGTTTACGCCAACCTGATTAGGCTGGCGGCGCCGCGAACGAATCCGAGAGTTTAAAACAAGCCCACCCTATGCCGAAGCTCGATCGATATCTGCTTAGCGATTTCACCCAGAGCTTCCTGGCCACCTTGATCGTGCTGCTGGTCGTCAGCGTCGGCGGTGTGCTGGTGGATATCCTCGGCAATATCGCCGATGGCCGCATCCCAGCGCGCTTGCTGCTGTCTCAGGTGGGCCTGCAATTCGTGGCCTATCTGCCGATCATCCTGCCGCTGGCGTTGATGCTGGGCCTGTTATTGGCGCTGGCGCGGCTGTACCGCGATTCAGAAATGGCGGTGATTACCGCCATTGGCGTCGGCCCCAAGCGCATGTTGCGGCCCATGCTGATGCTGGTGGTGCCGGTGGTGATCATCATCGGGCTGTGCTCGCTGTGGCTGGGTCCCTGGGCCAGCCGTACCGCCGAAACCATGCTGGAAGACGCCAACCGCAGCGTGCTGATGGCCGGCCTGGAGTCGGGCAAGTTCACCCCGCTGTCCGGCGGTGGCGTGGTCTACCTGACCACCATCTCCGCCGATGGCAAGGGCCTGGGCAAGGTCTTCATGCAGCGCCAGAAGGACGACCGCATCGATGTGGTCACTGCCCAGCGCGGCGCGATGTTCTTCGAAGGCAAGACCGACCGTTACCTGCGTCTGGAGGACGGCTATCGCATCGAAGGCCCGGCCGCCGGCGACACCCTGGACTACCGCTTGATGAAGTTCGCCAGCAACGACGTGGCCTTGCCCGACCGCACCCGGACCCACGACGCCAACGACCCGGAAGTGATGTGGACCACGCAGCTGCTGTCCGATGAGCGTCCGGCTGCGCGTGCGCAGTTGCACGAGCGCCTGGCGCCGCCCTTGCTGGCGCTGGCCTTCGCGTTGCTGACCCTGCCGCTGTCGCGCAGCGCGCCACGGCAGCAGCGCTACGGCCGGATCATGCTGGCGTTCCTGGCCTACATGGTGGGCACCAATCTGATGATCGTCGGCACCCAGTGGATCGCCAACGGCAAGACCCCGGCTGCGCTGGGCTTGTGGTGGCTGACGCTGCCGCTGCTGGCGGTGGCGGTCTGGGCGTATGCACGCGATGGCCGCGTGCGTCGGCCGAGGGCGAACGCATGAGGCTGACCCCGCGGGTCCATGATTGGTACGTCGGTCGCGTGGTGTTGTTCACCGTGCTGCTGACCTGGGCGGTGCTGCTGGGTCTGGACCTGGTCAATGCCTTCGCCAGCGAGGCCAAGAACATCGGCCAGGGCAGCTACAGCTTCGGTCACGCGGTGGCCTTTGTGGCCTACACCGTGCCGCGTCGCGCTTACACCTTGTTCCCCACCGCCGCAGTGATCGGCGCGCTGATGGGCCTGGGGCAGCTGGCGGCCACATCCGAATTGACCGCCTTGCGCGCGCTGGGCGTGTCGCGCAAGCGCATGTCCGCCTCGGTGGTGGCAGCGATGGCGCTGTTGACCGCGAGCATGGTGATCAGCGGCGAAACCGTTGGGCCATGGGCGCAGAACCAGGCCGACAGCCTCAAGGCCAGTGCCCGCTACAACAACAGCATGGCGTCCTCGCGCTATTCGGGCCTGTGGGCACGCGAAGGCGACACCTTCCTCAATGCGCTCAGCGGCGAAGAAAAGCTGCTCGACGGCGGCGGCACCGCACTCGATCTGCACGATGTGCGGCTGTATCACCTGGATGCCAACGGCAGGCTGCAACAGCTGACTTACGCCTCCGTGGCCGAGCACCGCGATGGCCGTTGGACCTTGCGCCAGGTGCGTCGCGATACCTTCCAGGAACGTTCGGTGCAGCGCGAAACCTTCCCCGAACTGCCATGGCAATCGCAACTAAGTCCTGCCGCGCTGGCGGCTGGATTGGCCAAGCCGCGCAATCTCTCGGCGCACGAGCTGGAGCAGAGCATCGAATACCGTCGCCGCAACGGACTGGACGCGCGCGATTACGAAGATCAGTACTGGAGCCGCTGGTTCTACCCGCTCAACGTGTTGGCGTTATGCATGGCGGCGATTCCGTTCTCGTTCGGTTCGCTGCGTAGCGGCGGCCTGGGAAAGCGCCTGTTTTTGGGCATCTTGTTCGCCCTCGGCTTCTGGCTGCTGCAGCTGTTCTTCGGCCGTATGGCGGGCGCGCTCAAGCTGGATTACCGCATCGCCTACGCACTGCCCCCGATGGTGATGCTGGGCGTGTCGGCGTGGTTGTTCCGGCGGCGTAGTAGTTGAGGTGCGCCGGCTGAGTCTGACCGGATTGGCGATGTGCGTGCCGTATGCGGCGCTGACCGCGTTCTGTCTGCGGTTGGCGCACGATCCGGAGGTCAACTACAAGACCCAGCTGGTATGGCAGCAACTGCCAGTGATGTCGCAGATGATGATTGCGGACGCTCTGGGCCTGACGCGCTTGCCTTTCGAGCTACCCTGGGCTGTGGCCTATGTGCTGATGGTAGCGCCCATGCTCCTGGCGCTTTACCTGTTCGGTAGCGTGCTGGAGAACACCTTCAGAGATTATCGCGCGATTTCGAAGGGCGCATCCAAAAAGGATGAGCGCGGACACTGAGATTCACACTCTTGCGCCGTCCATGCGGCTGTAATGCGACCGCGATTAGCAGGACTCGCACAGTCCGGTCGGCCGCCGCCTACTCCACATCCAACTATCAGGCTAGTGGCTCAAAACATCGCAGTGGCCTGGTGTCAGTTGCGTGATCATCGTGCCCTGCGAATGAGGCGTTATGCCATGACGCTGCGTGTGACATTCGGTACCACGCTGTGCCCGCTGACATCGGAATTGCTAGGAAAGCGTAGCGAGAATGCTTAGGTGGGTGCGGACGGGCGCAGTCAGACCCTGAGCGTAGGAGTGGTCCATGCCACACCAAGCACAGGCCGCGCCAGCATGGTGGTGTGCGCCGTAGCTTTTAGGCTTTGGGTCTGACCATTCGCTGCAATCTGGTTGCGCTTGCGCGGTCGTGCCAGGTCAGCCGATCGCGATCGACCAACGCCCACCAGAATCCGAGTCCGCCCAGGGCCAACGATAGCGTGCCTACCGCATAGCGGATCCACAGTGCACGCCAGGAGGCTTGCGGGCCGACCAACCGTAGCCGCCAAGGACGCATGCCCAGGGTCTGGCCGCCGCGTCGCCAGCTCACCGTGGCGTACCCGCCGGCGGCGGCCCAGCAGCACAGCCAGAGCAGCCACTGCCAGCCACTGAACGGTTCGATGTTTTCGCGTGCCGGATGCCCGGCCAGGGTAAAGCCGAGCGTGAAGCCAGCGGAAATCAGCATCCACAGCGCCAGCACCGGCCAGGCGTCGTAGCACATGGACAGCAGCCGCCAGTGCAGCAAGGCGGCTGGCCGTGGGGAATCGGATGCGGCGATCGACGTCATGGCGCGAGCATAGCTGGCGCCAGCGATCCAGCAACGCCGCGTTGCAGTAATACTGTCTAGCCCATCCAGCCGCGGCATCTTGATGCCCAGCAGCACGGCGTATCGAACACGCGGCGGCCGATGCTGGCTGTGGTAACGGCAGAGCGGTTGCGGCCGGGGTTTGGAGTTGGCTTGGACGCTGTTGGTAGCGCGGTCGAAGTTCTCAAACAATAGATGTCCGGATTGGAGCGTCTTGCTTTACCACGTCGCGCTTGGGTTTCGGGGCGCGCTTGGGCGCGGTGGGCTTCTCGACTGCTGCGTCGCGCCCAGGTGCGCTCCTACGCTGGTTAGGTGCGCAGATGAAATTGGCGCCCGTAATGTGTCTTTCGCAAATCGCTAACCGCGCGGGTGATGCGTGGCATGCAGCTTCTGCAGGTGCTGCCTGGCCACCAGCGTGTAGATCTGGGTGGTCGACAGCGAGCTGTGGCCCAGCAGCATCTGCAGCGCGCGCAGGTCTGCGCCGTGGTTGAGCAGGTGGGTCGCAAAACTGTGCCGCAGGCCGTGCGGGCTGACCGTTGCGGGGTCGATGCCGGCCACCGCCGCATAGCGTTTGACCAAGGCCCAGAAGTGCTGACGGCTGGGCGGCTGGCGTGCCGCATCGATGAACAGCGGCACCTGGCCGTCCACCGCCGCCACGGCTTTGTGATCGGCCAGCAACGGGCGCGCCTCGTGCAGATAGCGCTCCAGCCAATGCTGCGACTCTTCGCCCAGCGGCACCAGGCGTTCCTTGCTGCCCTTGCCGGTCACGCGCAGCACGCCCTGGCGCAGATTGACGCCCACCGCCGGCAGATTGACTAACTCGCTGACACGCAGCCCGGCGGCGTACATCAACTCGAGCATGGCGCGGTCGCGCAGGCCAAGCGGTGTCTGGATATCCGGCGCCGCCAGCAAGGCCTCGATCTGGGTTTCGGTCAGCGCCTTGGGCAGCGAGCGCGGCAATCGGGGTGGATCGAGCAGGGCGGTGGGGTCATCGCTGCGCACGCCATCGCGCAGGCACAGGCCGTAGAAGGCGCGCAAGGTCGACAACAGCCGGGCATTGCTGCGCGGCGAATATCTGGCCTCGGTCCGCCAGCGCAGGTAATCGAACAACACCGAACGATCGATACCCAGCAAGCCGCCGCCGGCACCATCGCGCCATCGCGCCAAGCCCTCCAGATCGCGTCGGTAACTATCCAGTGTCTGCCGCGCCACACCTTGTTCGGCCCACAAGCGATCCAGAAAGCGCTCGATGGCGGCGGCATCGGCCGCCTGCACCGGCGGCAGCTGTTGGGTGAGTTGGCGACGTTCGGCAGGACTGCTGGCTGACATCGCCACAGCATAGAGCGTGCCGCGCACATTGCGATGCGCCACGTTGGTGATCGGCCACCTATCGCCAGCGCCTGCCCTGCCGTTACGTCTGACATCGCTGCTGCATGCGTCACGCACGTAGGAGCGCACCCGGGCGCGAGGCCGTTGGCCGGGAAAACCCGCCGCACCCAATCCCGCTCCGGTGCTCTCCAAGCGCTGCCTTGGCAGCACCAGGCGTAACAAAGCCCTACGTCTGACCTCGCAGCGCCATGGATCACACACGTAGGAGCGCACCCGGGCGCGACGGCTTTTGGCCGGTAAATCCCGCCGCACCTAGGCAAGCTTCAATGCGCCAAACGCTGACGTGGCAGTGCCAAGCGCAACAATCCGCTCGTCTGCACTGGAGGCGCCACGAACCCACCGGCCGGCGAACGAACAAACTGTCGCGGCCGCTGCCTGGCTTCATCCGCCCTGTGCGAGAATCCAGTCACCCCGATTCCACTGGATGCGTGAATGTATCGTCTTGCTATCGCCGCGCTGCTGGGCGCGCTCAGCCTTACCGCCTGCGCACAATCGTCGCAGCCTGCGGCAAGCACCGCCGGCGCCAAGCCAGCCGCTGCGGCCCCCGCCGCCGCGACTGGCAATGTGGATCAGCGCGTCGGCGCCGCCCTCAAGGCACTGGATCCGGACTTCAAGCCGGATTACATCGGCGCCGCGCCGTTCCCCGGGTTCCGTGAGGTGGTAGTCGGTGGGCAGGTGCTGTACGTCAGCGATGACGGCCGTTACCTGATCCAGGCGCAGCCGTTCGACATCCAGAACAAGCAGTTTGCCGCTAGCCCGGGCTTGCTGGCGTACCGCCGCAAGCAGCTGGACACCGTGCCCAAGGCCGACCGCATCGTGTTCGCACCGGCCAACCCCAAGTACACCGTCACCGTGTTCACTGACGTGGAATGCGGCTACTGCCGCAAGCTGCACAGCGAGATCGGCGAGCTCAACAAGCAGGGCATCGCGGTCGAATATCTGGCCTTCCCGCGCATGGGCCTGGGCAGCCAGGACCACAAGGAAATGATCGCCGTGTGGTGCGCGGCCGACCGCAAGCAGGCCTTGACGGCGGCCAAGTCGGGCCAGCCGGTCAATGCCAAGGACTGCAAGAACCCGGTGTCGATGGAATACACACTGGGTCAGCGTCTTGGCGTCAACGGCACCCCGGCGATCTTTGCGCCAGATGGCACCCAGCTGGGTGGCTACCTGCCGCCGGCGCAGCTGCGCGAAGCATTGGAAAAGCGCGCCGTCACCACCGCCGGTGGCAGCCGCTAAGCTGGAATATGTGAGTCTGGCAGTGGTGGCGCGCCGGTAAGGCGCGTCGCAACGACAGGACACGGTTGAGGAAGGGCTGGATGCGCAGGCATCCGGCCCTTCGTCGTTTTAGGGGCATTGCCGTGCGGAAAAAGACAGTGGTCAGTTGCTGACTGGAGCGATGCCAGTCAAGCATCCAGCCTGGAAGCCGACTCCCAACTACCAACTACCCGACCCCGACCCCGACCCCGACCCCGACCCCGACCCCGACCCCGACCCCGACCCCCGACCCCCGACCCCCGACCCCCAATCCCCAATCCCCAATCCCCAATCCCGGCCCGCACCGACCAACCTCCGCTACAATGATCGGCCCCGTTTCTGACACGGTTCCCCGGACATGATGGTCCTCGAGGGCGCTTCCGCCCTTTCGCCGTTCCGCCGCGCTCGGCTCGAAACCCGCCTGCAAACCCTCGTCCCCGCGCTGCGCATTACCGGCGCCTGGCACGTGTATTTCATCCGCGCCGAGGCCGGGCAGTCGCCCGATCAGGCCACCTTGCAGCGCATCCTGCAGGCCGAAGCGGACCCCGCGCCGCGCGACGAACAGGCGTCCTCGCATTACGTGGTGCCGCGTCTGGGCACGCTGTCGCCGTGGTCGAGCAAGGCCACCGAGCTGGTGCGCGGCGCCGGGCAGCCGATCCAGCGCGTAGAGCGCGGCACCCGCATCGATCTGGTCGGTTGGCCGGACGACGCAGCTACCAGGGGCGCCGTGGCCAAGCTGCTGCACGACCCGATGACGCAATCGCTGCTCGGCTCGGCCGCCGCCGCCGAGGCGCTGTTCAACGTGCCCGACCCGGGCCATCTGCGGCGCGTGCCGCTGGATGGGCTGGAGCAGGCCAACCGCGACCTCGGCCTGGCCCTGGCGCAGGACGAGATCGACTACCTGCGCGAGCGCTTCGCCGAACTGGGGCGCGACCCGGCCGATGTCGAGCTGATGATGTTTGCGCAGGCCAATTCCGAGCACTGCCGGCACAAGATCTTCAACGCCAGCTGGACCATCGACGGCAAGCCGCAGGAACGCTCGCTGTTCCGCATGATCAAGCACACCCACCAGCAGACCCCGCAACACACCTTGTCGGCCTATAGCGACAATGCGGCGGTGGTGGAAGGCGTGCCGGCCGCGCGCTATCGCCCGGATCCGGTCACCGGCCAGTACCGCAGCGAAGCGGTGCTGCCGTCGGCATTCGCCATCAAGGTGGAAACGCATAATCACCCGACCGCGATCGCGCCGTTTCCTGGTGCGGCCACCGGTGCCGGTGGCGAGATCCGCGACGAAGGCGCCACCGGGCGCGGCGGCAAGCCCAAGGCCGGCCTGACCGGTTTCACGGTGTCGCACCTGCGTATTCCGACCCTGCCGCAGCCGTGGGAAGCGCCGCGCGCGCTGAACCCGCGTATGGCTCCGGCCCTGGACATCATGCTCGACGGCCCGCTGGGCGGCGCCGCGTTCAACAACGAATTCGGCCGGCCGAATCTGCTCGGGTATTTCCGCAGCTTCGAACTGGCCGAAGGCCCGGGCCTGACCCGCGCCTACGACAAGCCGATCATGCTGGCCGGCGGCCTGGGCGCGATCGATCGCAATCAGGTCGAAAAGCTGCGCCTGCAGCCGGGCGATGCGGTGATCGTGCTGGGCGGCCCGGCGATGCTGATCGGCCTGGGCGGCGGTGCGGCCAGTTCGGTGGCCGCCGGCGACAGCGCCGAGGCGCTGGATTTTGCCAGCGTGCAGCGCGAGAACCCGGAGATGGAGCGCCGCTGCCAGGAGGTCATCGACCGCTGCGTGGCGCTGGGCATCGACAACCCGATCCGCTGGTTCCACGACGTGGGTGCAGGCGGACTGTCGAACGCGATTCCCGAGCTGCTGCATGACTCCGGCGTGGGCGGCATCATCGACCTGGGCCGCGTGCTCAGCGACGACCCGTCGTTGTCGCCGCTGGAACTGTGGTGCAACGAATCCCAGGAACGCTACGTGCTGGGCGTGCCGCAGGCGCGTCTGCAGGAATTTGCCGCCATCTGCGCCCGCGAACGCTGCCCGTTCGCCGCCGTCGGCGTCGCCACCGCCGAAGAGCGGCTGGTGGTGGGATACGGCGTCCTTGACGCCGGCAATGGGGAATCGGGAATCGGGAATGGCAACGGCGCCGCGTCGGTTGCCGATGCTGCTGCTTCAAACCATTCCCGATTCCCCAATCCCGATTCCCAGCTCCCGATCGACCTCCCCATGGACGTGCTGTTCGGCAAGGCGCCGAAGATGCATCGCGATGCGGTGCATCCGCCGGCGCCCCAGTGGCCGGTGTTGCAGACGGCGACGCTGGATCTGCAGCAGGCCGGGTTGCGGGTGCTGGCGCATCCCACGGTGGCGTCCAAGAGTTTTCTGGTCACCATCGGCGACCGCAGCGTGGGTGGCTTGACCGCGCGCGAACAGATGATCGGCCCGTGGCAGCTGCCGCTGGCTGACTGCGCGATCACCCTGGCAGGGTTCGAGACGTTTTCCGGCGAGGCGATGTCGATCGGCGAGCGCACGCCGCTGGCGCTGTTGAACGCCGCCGCGTCCGCACGCATGGCGGTGGGCGAAGCGATCACCAATCTGTGCGCCGCTCCGGTGCAGTCGCTGGACAGCATCAAGCTGTCGGCCAACTGGATGGCCGCCGCCGGCCACGCTGGCGAAGACGCGCTGTTGTACGACGCGGTACGTGCGATCGGCATGGAACTTTGCCCGGCGCTGGAGCTGAGCGTGCCGGTGGGCAAGGACTCGCTGTCGATGCAGGCGCAGTGGGTTGCCGGGAATGGGGAATCGGGAATTGGGAATGGTGAACTGCCAGAGCCCTCCGCTTCTTCCATTCCCGATTCCCGATTCCCGATTCCCGGTGAAACGCTGAAAAGCGTTTCACCTGTGTCGCTGATCATCAGCGCCTTCGCGCCGGTCGGCGATGTGCGGACGCAGCTGACGCCGTTGTTGCGCAACGACGAAGAAAGCGAGCTGTGGTTGATCGGGCTGGGCGGCGGCAAGCAGCGTTTGGGTGGGTCGGTGCTGGCGCAGGTGTATGCCGACGATGCGGCCTTGCCGGCGTTCGGCGGCGACGTGCCGGATCTGGAGGACGCACAACGGCTGCGCAGTTTCTTTGAATTGATCCGCGATGCGCGCGAAAGCGGGCTGTTGCTGGCGTATCACGATCGCAGCGATGGCGGTGCGTTTGCGGCGCTGTGCGAGATGGCGTTTGCCTCGCGCCAGGGCCTGGATATCACGCTGGATGCGTGGGGCGACGACGCGTTCCGTAGCTTGTTCAATGAAGAACTCGGTGCGGTGGTGCAGATCGCCAGCGAAGATCGCGCTGCGTTTGCCGATCTGGTCGAACGCCATGCACTGACCGAGTGCGCGCAGCGTATCGCGCGTCCCACCGGCGCACCGCGCGTGCGGGTAAGCGGGCAGGGGCGGGTGCTGGCGGAATGGCGTTGGGAGGAGTTGTTCGATGCGTGGTGGTCGGTGACCCACGCCATGCAGAAGCTGCGCGACAACCCCGACAGTGCCGACGAAGAGCGCGCGCTGGCGCGCGATTTCCAGGCGCCCGGGTTGCGTCCCACGTTGGTGTTCGACCCGTCCGAGGATGTGGCCGCGCCGTTCGTGGCGACCGGCGCGCGGCCCAAGGTGGCGATCCTGCGCGAGCAGGGCGTCAATGGGCAGATCGAAATGGCCTACAACTTCGAGCGCGCCGGGTTCAGTGCATTCGATGTGCACATGAGCGACCTGATCGAAGGGCGCGTGGATCTGGCGCAATTTTCCGGCTTCGCCGCCTGTGGCGGTTTCAGCTACGGCGACGTGCTGGGCGCCGGCCGCGGCTGGGCCACCTCGATCCTGGAGCGCACCGCGTTGCGCGATGCGTTTGCCGCGTTTTTCGCACGTAGCGATACGTTCGCGCTGGGTGTGTGCAACGGCTGCCAGATGCTCAGCCAGCTCAAGGACATCATTCCCGGTGCCGGGCATTGGCCGCGTTTCCTGCGTAATCGCAGCGAGCAGTTCGAAGCGCGCACCGCGCTGCTGGAAGTGGTGGAGTCGCCGTCGATCTTTCTGCGCGGCATGGCAGGCTCGCGGATTCCGGTGGCGGTGGCGCATGGCGAAGGCCGTGCGGAGTTCGAGACTGCCGTGGACCAGGCCGCCGCACGCGTGGCGCTGCGTTTCATCGATGGCAACGGCGCGGTGGCATCGCAGTACCCGCTCAACCCGAACGGGTCGCCGGATGGCATCACCGGGCTGACCAGCACCGATGGCCGCGCCACCATCCTGATGCCGCATCCCGAGCGCACGCCGCGCACGGCAAACCTGAGTTGGTATCCGGCCGACTGGGGCGACGACTCGCCGTGGTTGCGGATGTTCCGTAATGCGCGGGTGTGGTGCGGTTGAGTGAGGTGATCCGGAGCCGCGTGCGCTAAGCGCGCGTCACGCGTTTCCCTGACGGCCGTGTGCAGCGATGCACACGGCCGTTTTCGTTTGTGCCCCCGGTCTGATGCCACCGTGCCGCAAGGTGGCTGCGCGATGGTCTGGATGGATTGGGTTGCATCGCGCATCGCCATGCAGTGGTGCGGCGATGCTGTCGCTGAAAGAGGCGTGTAACCCGTGCGTTCTTGCCGGCTGCTGGCGCGTACGGGTCGGTCCAACCATGTGTCCCCGGCAGTGCGTTGCGACAATGCGGCCTGCGTGCTGTGCAGCAACTCGGCGATCGACACGGTGTCGCGCCCTTGGCTGTGCAGTCGCGGCTAGGTTTCGTAAAGACAATAACGTTTTCTTGAAGTAAATTTGAGAGTTGCTAGTTATTCGCATCAAAGGTTTCTTGCGTACGTGATGCGCTCCGTATTTAGTTATTCGGGTGTTCAATAAAATCATCTAGAATTACGTCTTTAGTGTAAGTGGGACGTCTGTCACGCACTCGGCGGCGCTTATTTTTCAAGGTAAATCTCGGTGAAGGGGAGCTGCTGCGCTCGATAAAACCTTGGTGTGACGCACGCAAATCAGGAGTGCGGTGGTCGGTTATCAAACGCCCGGAAATGCTGAAAAGTAAGTGTTAAATGAAGAGTATCGAAAATGCCGAGGGTGGCCGCCCTCCGGTAAGGCGATGCATTATTCGATTATCTCGAACATGCCGGCGCGGGGCCGTCTGCCTGTGTGCCGCGGCCTGGTCGCTGCCATCTGCGTAGTGCTGGTGGGCAGTGCCATCACATTCACCGCAATGGCGCAGGCGCGTAGTCCGACGATGCCGTACAGCGTCGTCGATGGCTAACGTCTGTGTGCGCAGTGACCGGCTGTCGTTGACGCGTCGACGGGTTCGGTTGCCAGTGCAGTGGAGCCGACGCGCTTGTCCAGCGCGGCAATGCCGGCCGAAGACGACACCGACGTGCTTCCATTCGTCGACGCGCACGATGCCATTGCCCTGTGGGCGGCAAGCAATGCGCTTGCCGATGGCGCCAGCGCGCTGGGAGCGGGCAGCCCGGCATTGGCGCGCGATGCGACCGCGGTGGGGTACAAATGCGATGGCGATCGGCACATCTGCAGCGGTGGTTAGCGGGGTTGCAACGGTGCACGACTACGACGCGTTCGGCCTTGTTGTCGGCATCAACGAGCAAGCCACCGAGGCCGCCGGTGTTGTGTCCAACGCGATCGGTGGCGGTGCCAAGGCGGTCGACGCGCTCATGACGGCAATAGTCGGCGCCGGCGGTGACACGTGCGCTGCGGGGTTGCGACGCCGATGATCTGAACTGCAGGCAGGATGCCCAAGTCCTGCAAAACGGCACGATCCAGCGCGGCGTGTCCATTGCGGCCGGGGAGGCGGATGTGTTCACGCTCCAGGCGTCCGCAGGCCAGGGACTGAGCTTTCTCAGCGTCGGTAGCAGCGGGCAGGCGTCGCTGTATGGCGCACTGGGCCGCGTGCCCAGCGCCGACGACAACGACAACGACAACGACAACGCCTCCATGCGCAGCAGCACCAGCCAGGCAGTGCGCTTCACCGCGCCGCGCGCAGGTGCCTACGTGCTCAAACGTGATGGCGCCATCTTCGACGGCGTGAGCCTGCTGGAGCGCCAATGAGTCGACGTCTGGCATCGATGCAGGGCGCAGTCGTCAGTTCCTTGGCGCAAATGGATCCGGCGCTGCTAGCGGCGAGCCTGCTGGACAACCGCGGCCGACACGCAGCGGGCTGACCCGCCATCTGACCTGCTCCTGGTGTGTTTTTGCGCAACCAAGCCCCTTGGCGTCTCGCCAGCGGGTTTTTTTGTCTGCAAAAGACATGGCTATTCAGCTTTGAAATGTCTTGAGAGACATGATCTAGGTCGCTGTTTTCCAAAGAATTATCAAAAATCTAATAAAAGCAAGCAGAAGTGTGACGAAAAGCACTCTTATCTTCGCTTTCTGTCAAAAACTTGACGCCGGATTTGACGACTGTTAACACTTCGCGCAGTTCTATGGTTGGGTAGCGTTCACTTTTTGACTATCCACGGTGCAGGCGCAAGCCGCCCATCGCCGCAAGGCCCATAGCGCGCACAACCACGGGTAATCGCGTGGCCGAAAGGCCTTCCGAGGGTGGGCGCTCGCCAAAAACCAGTCCCAACAACTCAGGAGTAGTGCGTCGATGAATCGGATTTATCGCAAGGTCTGGAACAAGTCATTGGGTGTGTGGGCCGTGGCCTCGGAATTGGCCAGCGGTGACAGCACCGGAGCCGTTGCTCCAGCCTCGCTCATCGACCGCCGCCAAAGCCTGGCATTGGCCGCCGCCATCACCCTGGCGCTCGGCGGCGCCGGATTCGTCACGCCACTCCCCGCCAACGCGCAATCGGTCGAAGTCGGCCGCGGTGCCTCTGCACCCGCCGCCAAGGCGACCGCCATCGGTGCCGGCAGCACGGCCAGCGCCACCGGCGCGGTCGCTACCGGTGCCGACAGCAGCGCCAGCGGTGTGAATAGCAGCGCGATCGGACGCCAGACCAACGCCATCGGCGAAAACGCCGTGGCCATCGGCTACAACAGTTTTGTGCGCCAGGCAGGCGAAAACGGCGTGGCGCTGGGCGCCAATGCCGGCGTCACCGGTGTCAATTCGGTGGCGCTGGGCGCAGGCTCACGTACTCACGAAGACGACGTGGTGTCGGTCGGTAGCGGCAATGGTCGCGGCGGCCCGGCAACGCGTCGCATCACCAACGTCGGTGCCGGCATCAACGCCACCGATGCGGTCAATGTGGCGCAGCTGCGCGACGTGGCCGATGTGGCCGAAGACACCGCGCTGTTCTTCAAGGCAAGCCCGGGCGACGACAGCGTCGGCGCCTATGTCGATGGCAATAGCGCACTGGCCGCAGGCGATGCCGCCAATGCGATCGGTACCGCAACCACCGCGCTCGGCACCGGCGCCAATGCCACCGCCGAGAACGCGACCGCCGTGGGCGCCAATGCACTGGCCTCCGGCCAGAACAGCGCAGCGTTCGGCCATAACGCGCAGGCCAATGGCCCGGCCAGCGTGGCTGTGGGCGGTGCTGCGGTCAACGAAGATGGCCAGCCGTTGATCACCAACGGCGGTGTGCCGGTCACCACCGGCGCCACCAGCGCCGGCGTTGGCGGAACTGCGGTCGGCGCCAGCGCCAATGCCGACGGTTTCGCGGCGTCCTCGTTCGGCGTCGGCGCGTATGCCGCCGGTGCGCAGGCATCGGCATTCGGTGCAGTGGCCAACGCCGGTGGCGATTACGCCACTGCCGTCGGCACCCAGACCAGCGCCAGCGGCACCAGCAGCACGGCTGTGGGCGGCCCGGTGGATTTTATTCCCGGACTGGGCTTCTTCGTGCAGACCCAGGCCAGCGGCGACGCGTCCACTGCGCTCGGCGCCGGTGCGATTGCATCGGGCACCTACACCACCGCTGTCGGCACGTTGAGCGAGGCATCGGGCACCGAAGCCACGGCAGTGGGCTACTTCGCCTACGCACCGGGCGAAGGCGCAACCGCGGTCGGTCCTGAATCCTGGGCCAGCGGTGAGCTGAGCACGGCGCTGGGCTACTACAGCACCGCACGCGGCGCCAACTCGGTGGCGCTGGGCGCCAATTCGGTCGCCACGCGCGCCGACACCGTGTCGGTCGGCGCGGCCGGCGCAGAGCGTCAGATCACCAGCGTTGCTGCCGGTACCGAAGCCACCGATGCAGTGAATCTCGGCCAGCTCACCGCCGTCTCCGATGTCGCCTCCACCACCGCGCGCACGTTCGTCGCCACCGGTGAGGGCGCTGCAGTTGCCGAAGGCGTGGACAGCGTCGCGGCAGGGTCCAATGCGTCGGCGCTTGCCGATTACAGCACTGCGCTGGGTTCCAGCAGCATTGCATCGGACATCAACACCACTGCCGTGGGCAGCGGTGCAGTTGCGAACTTCAACAACGCCACGGCGGTGGGTTTCAACAGCATCGCCAGCGACCGTTATGCCACTGCGCTGGGCGCAGACAGCACCGCGTCGGGCTTCTACGGCACCGCACTTGGCAGCACCAGCGTGGCCTTCGGCCGCGGTGCGACTGCGGTCGGTTTCGAAAGCATCGGCAACGGGCTTGAATCCACGGCGCTTGGGTTTGCCAGCGTGGGATGGGGCGATCTCAGCACGTCGGTGGGTGCGGAAAGCACCGCTTACGGTGAGGGTAGCGTGGCGCTTGGGTTCAGTTCGGGTGCCGGTGGCACCGGCTCCGTGGCGATCGGCAACACCGCCTTGAGCGGCGGTGAGCGCGCGATCGGAATCGGTGCGCAGAGCAGCGCCAGCGGCACCGACAGCGTTGCGCTGGGCGCCTCCAGCAACGTGTCGGGCGACGAAAGCATTGCATTCGGTGCAAGCAGTCAGGCCGCTGCGACGGGTGCCGCGGCCGTTGGCAGCTACGCCAGCGCCAGCGACGTCTACGCCACGGCGGTGGGGGCCTACAGCAGCGCCAGCGGTATCCACGCTACCGCGCTCGGTGCCGACAGCAGGGCATTGGGAGCTTCGAGCACTGCCGTCGGCGGCTACAGCGTCGCAAATGAGCGCGGTGCAACGGCGATCGGCTACGACAGCATCGGCAACGGGACCGCGTCAACCGCGCTGGGCCTTGCCAGTGTGGCGTGGGGTGACGGTGGCACCGCCATCGGTACCGAAAGTGTCGCCTACGGCGATGACAGCACGGCGCTGGGCGCGAATGCGTCTGCAACCAACCTCGCGTCGATCGCTGTGGGCACCTATGCAGTCGCGGCTGGCCAGGGTGCCACGTCGCTTGGCGGCCAATCCTTCGCGGGTGGCGACGAGAGCGTCGCGCTGGGCTGGCAATCCAACGCTTCGGGCGCGCAGAGCGTCAGCCTCGGCAGCGGTGCGTATACCCCTGCCGACAACAGCGTCGCGCTGGGCGCAGGCTCGCTCGCCGATCGCGCCAACACGGTGTCGGTGGGCACGGTCGGCGGCGAGCGTCAGATCACCAATGTCGCTGCCGGTACCGAGGGCACCGATGCGGTGAACCTGGATCAGCTCAACGCAGTGGCCGGCACCGCCGAAACCACCGCGCGCCTGTATGCAGGCACCGGCGACGGCACTGCCGTCGCACAGGGCGAAGATGCAACGGCGGCCGGTTCCAATGCCACCGCTGAAGGCGATTACAGCAGCGCGTTCGGTGCCAGCAGCAATGCCACCGCGATCGGTGCAGTGGCCATCGGCAGCGGCGCCAACGCAACGGCGCAGTACGCCAATGCCGCCGGTTACAACGCAGCAGCCAGCGGCTTCGGCAGCGTGTCCAACGGCGCCTTCAGCCAGGCCAGCGGCGACTATGCCGTGGCCGTGGGTGGCGAGAGCGAAGCAGCCGGCGCGCAGAGCACCGCGCTCGGTGCAGCGGCAGGTGCCTATGGCGATGGCTCGCTGGCGGTCGGTGCGCTGAGCGAGGCACAGGGCAGCGAATCCACCGCGATGGGTTACTTCGCCAGCGCCAGCGGCGAATCGGCCACGGCAATCGGCGCAGAAAGCGTCGCCGACGGCACCACCGCCGCAGCACTGGGCTTCGGCGCACAGGCGACGGCCAATTACGCCACCGCCGTCGGTGGGTATTCCACCGCGAGCGGCTTCAACAGCACCGCCTTGGGTAACTTCAGCACCGCCAGCGGCTCCAACACGGTCGCCGTGGGCAGTGACGCCACCGCCACTGGCGCCTACAGCGTTGCAGCCGGCCAGGGCAGTGTGGCCAGCGGCTATAACAGCGTGTCGGTCGGCGGCGCCTTGCTCGGCCTGTTGCCGACCGAAGCGTCCGGCGATTTCTCCACCGCCGTGGGTGGTGCTGCATGGGCACCGGGCCTCAACAGCACCGCGTTGGGTAACTTTGCCGAATCCACCGGCGAAAGCAGCGTGGCATTGGGCGCCGATTCGGTCGCCGATCGCGACTTTGCGGTGTCCGTCGGTAGCGCCGGCAACGAGCGTCAGATCACCAACGTGGCGGCCGGCACCCAGGGTACCGATGCGGTGAATCTGGATCAGCTCAATGCGGTTGCCGAAGCCGGTGCAACCACCAGCAAGTACTTCCAGGCCAGCGGCAGCGACGACAGCGATGCCGGTGCGTACGTCGCAGGCGATAACGCATTGGCTGCAGGCGAGGGCGCCAACGCCACCGCCACCGGCACCACTGCATTGGGCGCAGGTGCACAGGCAGTGGCCGATGCAGCCACCGCAGTCGGCTTGAATGCGCTGGCGAGCGGCACCAGTGCCGCAGCGGTCGGCAGCAACGCGCAGGCGTTGGCCGAAAACAGCAGCGCATTCGGCAGCAATGCGCAGGCGAGCGCTATCGGCGCCACCGCAAATGGCGCTGGCGCGCAGGCAAGCTCCACCTACACCACCGCGCTCGGCAGCGAGGCAGTGGCATCGGACAACCAGGCCACCGCTGCGGGCTTCCGCAGTGCGGCGTCCAACGTCGGCAGCGCGGCATTTGGCGGCTACAGCGAATCCAGCGGCCGGCTGTCGTCGGCACTGGGTTACGGCGCGGTGGCGTCCAGCGATTACAGCACCGCCGTCGGTGCGGCATCGCTGGCCTCCGGCGCCAGCGCGGTGGCCGTGGGTGAGTTCAGCGAAGCCACCGGCGACGAAAGCGTTGCGGTCGGTGGCAGCACGTTCTTCGGCTTCATCCCGGCGCGTGCCTCGGGAACCGGCGCGGCCGCCTTCGGTGCGGGTGCGTGGGCAACCGCGGACTACACCACCGCAATCGGCTGGAACTCGTATGCGGACGGCACCAATGCCACTGCGCTAGGTCAGAGCGCTGCGGCGTTGGCCAACAACACGCTGGCACTGGGCGGCAACAGCCGCGCCGATGCGGTCGGCGCCAGCGTGATCGGCGTGGATGCGTCGGCTACCGGCATCAACAGCACCGGTGTCGGTCGTCAGGTCAATGTGATCGGCGAAAACGCAGTCTCGGTGGGCTACAACTCGTTCGTCCGCCAGAGCGCGGTCAACGGTGTGGCGCTGGGTGCCAACGCCGGTGCAACCGGTGCCGATTCGGTGGCATTGGGCTCGGGTTCGCGCACTTATGAAGCCGACACGGTGTCGATCGGCAGCGGCAATGGCCGCGGTGGTCCGGCGACGCGTCGCATCGTCAATGTCAGCGATGGCCAGACCGCGACCGATGCGGTCAACAAGGGTCAGCTGGATGCGGTGTCGGCCGATGTGCAGAACACCAGCAGCAAGTTCAAGACCACCGGCGATACGGTGGCCACCGCAACCGGCGAGCGCAGCACGGCTGCGGGCTCCGGTGCTGTTGCCACGGGTGCACGCAGTGTTGCCATCGCTTCCGGCAGCAGCGCGTCGGCGACCGGTGCCAGCGCGATGGGTGTGGACAGCAGCGCCAGCGGCGTGAACAGCACCGCGATGGGCCGTCAGACCAATTCCATTGGCGAGAATGGCGTGGCGCTGGGCTACAACTCCTTCGTGCGCGAAAGCGGCAGCAATGCGGTGGCGCTGGGTGCGAATGCCGGTGCCAGCGGTGCCGATTCGGTCGCCTTGGGCTCGGGCTCGCGCACCTACGACGCCAATACGGTGTCGGTGGGTAGCGGCAATGGTCGCGGTGGTCCGGCAACGCGTCGCATCGTCAACGTCAGCGACGGCCAGACCGCCAGCGATGCCGTCAACAAGGGGCAGCTGGACGCATTGGCGGCCGATGTGCAGACCACCAGCGGCATGGTCAAGACCACCGGCACCGGCGTAGCCGTGGCAACCGGTGATCGCGCGACCGCCGCAGGTGCCGGTGCCACTGCCAGTGGTGCACGCAGTGTCGCCATTGCTTCCGGCAGCAGCGCCACCGGCACTGGTGCCAGTGCGGTGGGCGTGGACAGCAGCGCCAGCGGCATGAACAGCACCGCGATGGGTCAACAGACCAATGCCATTGGCGAGAAGAGCGTGGCGCTCGGCTACAACTCCTTCGTCCGCCAGAGTGCGGTCAACAGCGTGGCGTTGGGTGCCAATGCCGGTGCAACTGGCGCCGATTCGGTGGCGTTGGGCTCGGGTTCGCGCACCTACGAGGCCAATACGGTGTCGGTGGGTAGCGGCAATGGCCGCGGTGGTCCGGCAACGCGTCGCATCGTCAACGTGGGTGCCGGCGCGATTGCCGATGCCAGCACCGATGCCATCAACGGCGGTCAGTTGTTCCAGTCGCTCAGCAATGCCGCCAGCTTCCTTGGTGGCGGTGCGGCGATCGGCGCGCAAGGCGTCTTCGTTGCGCCGACCTACGTGATTCAAGGCGCCAGCTACAACAACGTGGGCGCGGCATTGACCGCGCTGGACACCAAGGTCACCCAACTGGATGCACGTGGTGGCACTGCGGTTGCCAGCACCACGGCATCGCTGCGGACCGCCACGGTGCCGGCTGTCGCTGCACCTGCTGCTAGCGATGCGGCAAGCAACGTCAGCACCGCCACTGCGACTGCCGGCGTGCAGGGCACGCCGACGGCAGCGGTGGTCGGCAGCATCACCCCGGCGGCAACCTCGACGGCGGTGGGCACGGCGGCAGTGGCTAACCACGTCACCGGTACCGCGATTGGCGGCAGCGCTTACGCGCACGGCCCCAACGACACCGCCATCGGCAGCAATGCGCGCGTTAATGCCGACGGCAGTACGGCGGTCGGCGCCAACACGCAGATTGCGGCGGTGGCTACCAATGCGGTGGCGATGGGCGAGGGTGCGCAGGTCAGCGCCGCATCCGGTACCGCCATCGGCCAGGGCGCACGTGCCAGTGCACAGGGTGCGGTCGCGTTGGGTCAGGGCTCGGTCGCCGACCGCGCCAACACGGTGTCGGTGGGCAGTGTCGGCGGCGAGCGGCAGGTGGCCAATGTGGCGGCCGGTACGCGCGCCACCGATGCGGTGAACAAGGGCCAGTTGGATGGCGGTATTGCGACGGCCAACAGCTACACCGACAGCCGCTACAGCGCGATGGCCGACAGCTTCGAAAGCTATCAGGGCGATATCGAAGACCGTCTGCGTCGGCAGAACCGTCGTCTGGATCGTCAGGGCGCGATGAGCTCGGCGATGTTGAACATGTCTGCCAGCGTGGCCGGTATCGCCTCGCAGAACCGCGTCGGTGCCGGCGTCGGTTTCCAGAACGGCGAGTCGGCGTTGTCGGTGGGCTACCAGCGTGCGATCAGCCCGCGCGCCACGTTGACCGTGGGCGGTGCGCTGAGCGGCGACGACAGCTCGATCGGCGTGGGTGCCGGTTTCGGCTGGTAACGCTCAGCAACAGCGTACGCAGTTGCATCAAACGCGGCGGCGCCGATGTGCGCCGCCGCGGTAAGGCCTGAGGGGGCGGGCAAGGACCGTGGCTAGGCCAGCCAACGGATTCGCATGGAGTGATGGCCGTACCAGGAGCGATCGATCAACTGCCGCAGGCCGGCTCACGGCTGCGCGGCGTTGTCGACCCCGTTCCAAGCCTGATTCACGAAAAACACGAAGAGGATTTCACCGTGATCGACAAGACCTTCCGCCTCACCCCGCTGACCGGCGCCATCCTGATGATGGCCCTTGGTGCATCCGGCACCCTGGCAGCCGCACCGAAACTGCTGGTCAAGGAACCGACCCAGTCCGCTTCGGCCGGCGCCCAATTCAGTAGCCGCCTGATCGTGCGCTACAAGGACAACACTGCCGCTGCGACCGATCGCAGCAGCAAGCTCAATGCCGTGCAGGCCGCTGTCGGCCGCGTCGGCGCCAGTACCGGCGCACGTAGCAGCGCAGCCGCCGCCAAGGCGACGTATGTGCGCAAGCTCGGTATCGGCTCGGACCTGATCAAGCTGTCCAGCACGCTGACCGCCGCGCAGGTGGACAAGGTGGTGGTCGAGCTGAAGAACGATCCGTCGGTGGCAGACGTGCAGATCGATCGCATGCTGCGTCCGGTCGAGATCAAGAAAAGCGTTGCGACCACTGATGTGAGCCCGCAGCTGGTTCCCAACGACCCGCTGTATGCGCAGTACCAGTGGCACCTGAGCAACCCCAACGGCGGTATCAATGCGCCGGCCGCATGGGATCTGTCGCAGGGCGCTGGCGTGGTGGTGGCAGTGCTGGACACCGGCATCCTGCCGGGCCATCCCGATTTTGCCGGCAACCTGCTGCAGGGCTATGACTTCATCAGCGATGCCGAAGTCTCGCGTCGTCCGACCGATGCCCGCGTCCCCGGTGCACTGGATTACGGCGATTGGGAAGAAGCCGACAACGTCTGCTACACCGGCTCGGTGGCGCAGGAAAGCTCCTGGCACGGCACCCATGTCTCGGGCACCGTGGCCGAAGCGACCAATAACGGCATCGGCATGGCTGGCGTTGCACCCAAGGCGTCCATCCTGCCGGTCCGCGTGCTTGGCCGTTGCGGCGGTTATACCTCCGACATCGCCGACGCCATCGTGTGGGCGTCCGGCGGCACGGTCGAAGGCGTCCCCGCCAACACCAACCCGGCCGAAGTGATCAACATGAGCCTGGGCGGCGGTGGGGCTTGCGATTCGGCCACCCAGCTGGCGATCAACGGTGCGGTGGCGCGCGGCACCACTGTCGTGGTCGCTGCCGGCAACGATGGCGATGACGCGGCCAACCATTCGCCGGCCAGCTGCAACAACACCGTCACCGTCGGTGCCACCCGCATCACCGGCGGCATCACCTACTACTCCAACTACGGCAGCAAGGTCGATTTGTCCGGCCCGGGCGGCGGTGGCAGCGTGGACGGCAATCCGGGCGGCTACATCTGGCAGGCCGGCTACGACGGTGCGACCACGCCGACCTCCGGTAGCTATAGCTACATGGGCATGGGCGGAACCTCGATGGCGTCCCCGCACGTGGCTGGCGTCGTGGCGCTGGTGCAGAGCGCGGCGATCGGTCTGGGCGACGGCCCGCTGACCCCGGCTGCGGTCGAAGCGTTGCTCAAGCAGACCAGCCGCCGTTTCCCGGTGACCCCGCCGGCCAGCACCCCGATCGGCAGCGGCATCGTCGACGCCAAGGCCGCACTGGAAGCAGTGTTGGTGGAGCCGTGCGATCCGGCCACCGAGTCCTGCGCACCGACCGCCGTCGCGTTGACCAACAAGGCGCCGCTGACCGGCCTGAGTGGCACCTTCGGCAGCTCTACGCTGTACAGCTTCGAAGCCAAGGCCGGTGCGGTGCTGAGCTTCATGACCTACGGCGGTACCGGCGATGTGTCGGTGTACGTCAGCTATGAAGCCGAGCCCAGCGCCACCAGTTTCGATGCCAAGTCGACGCGTCCGGGCAACAGCGAAACCGTCCGCTTCACTGCCCCCAAGGCAGGCACGTACTACATCAAGTTGGTGGGTGCATCCGATTACGCGAAGCTGACCCTCGTTGCACGACAGTAAGTACTGAAATAGTGTGACCAATGCCCCCGGCTAATCACCGGGGGCATTGTTTTTCAGGACGATTCAGATGCGTGCGGTTGATCGTCGCGGCAAACTGCTACAGTCGGCGCCGAACCAGTGGAGACGAGTGTGAACGCGGTTGCCGTCGATCCAATTGAGCATCGAAGTGCGGAAACGCGCATCGTCGAAGCATTGCTTGAACGCCGTCGTCTGAAGGACTCCGACCTGCTGCGCGCGCGCCAGTTACAGGCCGAATCCGGCATGGGCTTGCTGGCCCTGCTCGGCCGCCTGGGCCTGGTGTCCGAACGCGATCATGCAGAGACCTGCGCCGATGTGCTCGGCCTGCCGTTGGTGGATGCACGCCAACTCGGCGATACCCCGCCGGAAATGCTGCCCGACGTGCAGGGCTTGTCGCTGCGCTTTCTCAAACAATTTCATCTATGCCCGGTGGGCGAACACGATGGCCGTCTGGATCTGTGGATCGCCGATCCATACGACGATTACGCCATCGATGCGGTGCGTCTTGCCACCGGCTGTGCATTGTTCCTGCAGGTCGGCCTGCGTTCGGAAATCGACGATCTGATCGAGCGCTGGTACGGCCAGGGCCGTAGTGCGATGGGCACCATCGTTGAAACCGCCGATGGCGATGCCAACAGCAGCGACGATATCGAAGCGCTGCGCGATCTGGCCTCCGAAGCGCCGGTGATTCGCCTGGTGAATCTGGTGATCCAGCACGCGGTGGAATTACGCGCCTCGGACATCCATATCGAACCGTTCGAAAGCCGCCTCAAGGTGCGTTACCGCGTCGATGGCGTGCTGGTGGAAGGCGAAAGCCCGCCGGCCAAACTCACCGCTGCGGTGATCAGCCGCATCAAGATCATGGCCAAGCTCAATATCGCCGAGCGCCGCCTGCCGCAGGACGGTCGCATCATGTTGCGCGTGCAGGGCAAGGAGCTGGATCTGCGCGTCAGCACCGTGCCCACCGCGCACGGCGAGAGCGTGGTGATGCGTCTGCTCGATCGCGAAACGGTGGTGTTCGACTTCTACAAGCTGGGCTTTACCGAAGACTTCCTGCCGCAGTTCCGTAAGGTGCTCGAACAACCGCACGGCATCATGCTGGTCACCGGCCCCACCGGCTCGGGCAAGACCACCACGCTGTACACCGCGCTGAGCCAGCTCAATACCTCCGACGTCAAGATCATCACCGTCGAAGACCCGGTGGAATACCAGATCGAAGGCATCAACCAGATCCAGGCCAAGCCGCAGATCGGGCTGGATTTCGCCAATGCGCTGCGCAGCATCGTGCGTCAGGACCCGGACATCATCATGATCGGCGAAATGCGCGATCTGGAAACCGCGCGCATTGCGATCCAGTCCGCGCTCACCGGCCATCTGGTGCTGTCCACGCTGCACACCAACAATGCCGCCGGCGGCATCACCCGTTTACTGGACATGGGCGTGGAGGATTACCTGCTCACCTCCACCATCAACGGCATTCTGGCGCAGCGCCTGGTGCGCAAACTCGACCTGGCCAACGCCGAACGCTACCCCGCATCGCCGGAAGAAATCGAACGCTTCAACCTGCGCCGCCTGCAGCCGGAGGGCGAGATCTTCCTGTATCGCCCGCGTGCCTCGGCGGCCGCGCCGACCGGCTATCTGGGCCGTACCACCATCGTCGAATTCCTGGTGATGAACGACGAATTGCGGCGTGCGGTGATGCGCCGTGCCGGCATGGGCGAGATCGAACAACTCGCCCGCAAGGCCGGCATGCGCACCATGTACGAAGACGGCCTGTCCAAGGCCTTGCGCGGCGAAACTACCATCGAAGAAGTCCTGCGCGTGACGGAGGATGCATGAGCGGTGAAGTGACCGGGTGGTCGGGACCGGGGACCCGGGTCCGGGGACCCGGGAACAGCCAAGGCAAGTGCTTGGTCGTCGCTGTCGTATGCGCCGACCGACGTGCTGCCGGATTCCAGTACTGCTGTACGCCGCTTTCCCCGGGTCGCCGGTCCCGGGCCCCCGGTCCCGGCCGTTCCTGATGCCCCTCTACCGTTACAAAGCGCTCGACGCCCACGGCGAAATGCTCGACGGCCAGATGGAAGCGGGCAGCGATGCCGAGGTGGCGCTGCGTCTGCAGGAGCAGGGCCATCTGCCGGTGGAAACGCGGCTGGCCACCGGCGAAAACGATTCGCCATCGCTGCGCATGCTGCTGCGCAAGAAACCGTTCGACAATGCCGCGCTGGTGCAATTCACCCAGCAGCTGGCCACCTTGATTGGGGCCGGGCAACCACTGGATCGCGCGTTGTCGATCCTGATGGATCTGCCGGAAGACGAAAAAAGCCGGCGCGTCATCGGCGACATCCGCGACACCGTGCGCGGCGGTGCGCCGCTGTCGTCCGCGTTGGAGCGTCAGCATGGGCTGTTCTCCAAGCTGTACATCAACATGGTGCGTGCCGGCGAAGCCGGCGGCAGCATGCAGGACACCTTGCAACGGTTGGCCGATTACCTGGAGCGCAGCCGCGCGCTCAAGGGCAAGGTGATCAATGCATTGATCTACCCGGCGATTCTGTTGGCGGTGGTCGGGTGCGCCTTGTTGTTTTTGCTGGGCTATGTGGTGCCGCAGTTCGCGCAGATGTACGAAAGCCTGGATGTCGCGCTGCCCTGGTTCACCCAGGCGGTGTTGAGCGTGGGCTTGCTGGTGCGCGACTGGTGGCTTGTGCTGATCGTGGTGCCGGGTGTGCTCGGGTTGTGGCTGGATCGCAAGCGTCGCAATGCCGCCTTCCGTGCAGCGCTGGACGAATGGTTGCTGCGCCAGAAAGTGGTCGGTAGCCTGATCGCGCGGCTGGAAACCGCACGGCTGACGCGCACCCTGGGCACCTTATTGCGCAACGGCGTGCCGTTGCTGGCCGCGATCGGCATCGCGCGCAACGTCATGTCCAATCTGGCGTTGGTCGAGGATGTCGCCAACGCTGCCGACGATGTCAAGAACGGGCATGGTCTGGCGATATCGCTGGCGCGCGGCAAGCGCTTTCCGCGATTGGCCCTGCAGATGATCCAGGTGGGCGAAGAATCCGGCGCGTTGGACACGATGTTGCTCAAGACCGCTGACACCTTCGAGCTGGAAACCGCACAAGCCATCGACCGTGCGCTGGCTGCATTGGTACCGCTGATCACGCTGGTCCTGGCCTCGGTGGTGGGGCTTGTCATCATTTCGGTACTGGTACCGCTGTATGACCTCACCAATGCGATCGGTTGAGCGCGCGGGCAACGCGACTGCGCAGCTGCAAGGCGGGCGCAAGCGGGACTCGGCATCGGCATGCATCGCTCGTACACTCCATTAACGGCACGCGGCGCTTTTCATTAGGCGGCGCATTCACAACAACATTCCGGTGACCGCACGACACCTACGCGGGAACCAATGCAATGGCCGCCATGTCATTTAGTGGCGGCAGCATCCTTCATCGACGTGCAAGGAAATCGTTCATGATCAAGCGTTCCATCACCCGTAGTCCGTCGCGCGCAGGCCAGGCCGGCATGAGCTTGCTGGAAATCATCATCGTCATCGTGCTGATCGGCGCGGTGCTCACCTTGGTCGGCAGCCGCGTGCTTGGTGGCGCCGATCGCGGCAAGGCCAATCTGGCCAAGTCGCAGATCCAGACCCTGGCCGGCAAGATCGAAAACTTCCAGCTCGACACCGGCAAGTTGCCGAGCAAGCTCGATGACCTGGTGACCCAGCCCGGCGGCAGCAGCGGCTGGCTTGGCCCGTACGCCAAGGCGGTGGAGCTTAACGACCCGTGGGGTCACACCATCGAGTACCGCGCGCCGGGCGATGGCCAGCCGTTCGATCTGATCAGCCTGGGCAAGGATGGTCGCCCCGGCGGCAGCAGCTACGACTCGGACATCAAGTACCAATAAGTTCTCGCCATGCGCGTTGCGTGTCAGCCGTTGCGTCATCCGCATGGAGTCGGTCCTGGCCGTACCCGCACGCGTGGTAGCTCGCTGCTCGAAATGCTGCTGGTCATCGCGTTGATCGCGATGGCCGGCGTGCTGGCCGCCGCCGCATTGAACGGCGGCATCGATGGCATGCGGCTGCGCACCGCCGGCAAGGCGATCGCCTCGCAACTGCGCTATACGCGCACCCAGGCGATTGCCACCGGCACCCCGCAACGCTTTCTGATCGATCCGCTGCAGCGCCGCTGGGAAGCGCCCGGCGGCCATCACGGCGACCTGCCGTCGTCGCTGCAGGTGCGCTTCACCGGCGCGCGCCAGGTGCAGTCGCGGGAAGATCAGGGCGCCATCCAGTTCTTCCCCGATGGGGCGTCCACGGGCGGTCGCATCGATCTGCAGGTCAAGGACGCGCGCTGGCGCGTGGACGTGGGCTGGATCACCGGCGAAGTGCGTTCGGGTCCGCTGCGGACGCCTGCGCCATGAAGCGGCAACGTGGTTACACCCTGATCGAGGTGATCGTCGCTTTTGCCTTGCTCGCCTTGGCATTGAGCCTGTTGCTGGGGTCGTTGTCCGGTGCGGCACGTCAGGTGCGCGCGGCCGATGACAGCACGCGTGCGACCTTGCACGCGCAATCGCTGCTGGCGTTGCAAGGCATGGACAAACCGCTGGTGCCCGAGCAACAACAAGGCACGTTCGAAGCCGGGCATTTCCGTTGGTCGATGGATGTGCGCCCCTACGACGAACCGCGGCGTAATCCGCAGGCGCCGGTGGCTCCTGGTGCGCACAAACTGCTGCAACTGACCCTGGTGGTGCGTTGGGGCGAGGCGCCCAATCAAATGCTGCAATGGCGCACCTTGCGCCTGGTGGCCGCCACTGCACAGGACAGTGCGCTGTGATCCGTTCGCGCAGCGCCGGCTTCACCCTGATCGAAGTGCTGCTGGCCACGATGCTGTTGGTCGGCGGGCTGGCGTTGGCCTTCGCCACATTGCGCTCGGCCAGCGCGGTGAGTCAGCGCGGCGAGGCGATTGCCCAGCGCAGCGAGCGTGTGCGTGCGGTGGAAGAATTCCTGCGCCGTCGGTTGGCTGCTGCATTGCCACTGGCGATGAGCATCGACCCGCAAAGCCAGCAACCGATGTTGTTTGTCGGCGAACCGCAGCGCATGCGCTTTGCCGCCGATGTGCCGGATTACCTGGGACGCGGTGGCCCGTATCTGCACGAGTTGTCGGTGGTCGGCGATGGCGAACAACGCACCTTGCAGATTGCGTTGACCATGCTGCAATCGGGCAAGTCGATCGAGGAAGGCAGTAAATTGCCGCCGGAGCCGCTGGCGGAAGGCGTGCAGCAGGTGAGCTTTCGTTACCGTGGCATGGATCCGCAGAACGGCCGCCTGAGCGCATGGTTGCCGCAGTGGGAATGGCACGACCGCCTGCCGCTGCTGGTGCGGATCGAGATTCGTAGTGGCGACGCTGCATGGCCGCCGCTGGTCGTGGCGTTGCCGCAATCCAGCAACCCCGGAGCGGGGCAATGAGCCGGATACGTGGCGCTGCCTTGGTGCTGGTGTTGTGGTTGATCGCCTTGCTCACCGCGATGATCGGCGCGTTTGCGCTCACCGCGCGTGTGGAAGCTTTGCAAGGCACTATGCTGCGCAATGGCGCGCAGGCGCAGGAATACGCACGCGCTGGCCTGGAATACGCACTGTCCCGCTTGCAGAGCGCCGATACCCAGGCACGCTGGCGCGCAGATGGCCGACGGTATCGTTGGCAGATGGACGATGCCACGGTGGAGATCCGTATCACTGACGAAAGCGGCAAGGTGGATCTGAACATGGCCGAGCCGGCGCTGTTGGCCGGGCTGGTGCGTGCCGTGGGCGGCGAACAAGGCCGCGATACGCGCATTGCCGGTGCCATCGTCGATTGGCGCGATGGCGACTCGCTGAGCCAGCCCGGCGGTGGCGCAGAAGACCGCGATTACGCCGATGCCGGCTTGCCCTATGGCGCAAAGGACAGCCCGTTCGAAACGTTGGGCGAACTGCGCCTGGTGCTGGGCATGGACAGCGAGTTGTATCGCAAGTTGCTGCCCAACATCACCTTGTACAGCGGCCGCTCGCGGCCCGAAGCGCGTTTTGCACCCGGCCCGGTGTTGACTGCAATGGGCCTGGATGCGCGGCAACTGCTGGCGCAGCGTGACGCGCCGCTGGGTTTGCCGGGCAGCGAGGCGACGGTCGGTGGGTCTGACACTTATAGTATCGAGAGCCGGGCGCGACTGAGTCAGGGACGCGAGGCTGTGTTGCGCGCGGTCGTGTCGACAAGCGCGTCCGCAGTACCGGGATCGGCCTACACCGTGTTGCGTTGGGAAGAGGGAGCAGCAGTGCAATGACCGCATGGCGGGATACCTTGGGTCGTATCGGCGTACGCGCCATGCCGGGAGCCGGAGGCTTCTGGCGTTGGTGGCAGCAATCGCTGCTGGCGTGGCTGCCGCAGCGCTGGCAATGGCAATTGGGCCTGTCGCAGGCGCGCCTGTTGTTGCAGCTCGATGGCGACACGTTGCAGTTGCTGCGCCAACGCGATCAGAGCCGTGAGGCGATCGCCAGCCTGCCGTGGCCGGTGCAGCCGCAGGAAGTCAATGGCGTGCTGCCGACTGCGCTGGATGGTCTGCCGCGGCATTGGCTGTTGCCGTCGGCGCATGCGTTGCGGCGGCCGTTGCGGCTGCCGGCAGCGGCCGCCGCGCGGCTGCAGGATGTAGCGCGTTTCGAAATCGACCGGCAAACCCCGTTCACCGCCGACCAGGTGTATTTCGACGCACGCGTGCTCGATGTGCGCGAAGACGGCCAACTGGATGCGGAACTGGTCGTGGTGCCACGGCGCATGATCGATGGCCCGGCCGGTGTGCCCGATGCCTGGACCAACGCGCTGTCCGGCATCGATGTGGCCGATGCGCAGGGCGCTCCATTGGGAGTGAACTTGCTGCCGCCGGCACGCCGGCTGCGACGTAGCGACCCGATGCAACGATGGAACCTGCTGCTCACTGCCACCGCGGTGGTGTTGCTGGCTGTGGCCGGTTGGCTGCTGCTGGATAATCGCCGCCAAGCCGCCCACGATCTGCGCGCGCAGGTGCAGGCCAATGCCGCGCGCGCGCGCCAGGTGGCTGCCGAACGCCAGCAGCTGATGGATCTGGTCGAAGGCGCTACCTTCTTCCAGAAGCAACGCGCCACGCGCCCGACCTCGGTGGAAATCTGGGACGAGTTGAGCCGGCGTCTGCCGGGCGGCACCTATCTGGAAAAATTCTCGGTCGAAGGCGGGCAATTGCAGTTGATCGGTTTGAGCAACGAAGCCTCGTCGCTGGTGCGTCGCCTGGAAGGTTCGCCGCTATGGCGCACGCCGTCGCTGACCGGCGTGCTGCAGAGCGATGCCGGTCGCAACGTCGACCGTTTCACCATCACCGCCGAGCTGGCTGGCCCCGATGCGAAGGAGGCGGCCGATGCCACGCAGCGTTAAGCGCGATCGCTGGATCGCTTTGGGTCTGCTGCTGCTGGTGCTCGGCGTGGCGTATCTGGTGCTGGTGCACCCGTGGTTCACCCAGCCGATGATCGCCATGCAGGACGAACTGCAATCGCTGCGCGAGCGCGAGCTGCGCGTGCGCGTGCAATTGCAGCAGGCGCCGCAGGTCAGCCAGCGGCTGCGCCAGGCGCGGCAGACGCTGGAAAGCCGCCCGGGATTTTTGCCGGAAACCTCCGCCGAGCTGGCCTCGGCCGGACTGGTGCAGCGGCTGGAACGCGCAGTGGTGGAAGCCAGCCCCGGCAACCGCAGCTGCGCCATCAGCAACCGCTCGCCGCTGCAGCCGGAGAGCAAGGACCGCTTCACCCGCGTGGCGGTGCAGGTGCGCCTGCGCTGCGGCACGCCGGAACTGGCTTCGGTGTTGTACAGCCTGGAAAACGGCACTCCGCGGCTGTTCGTGGACAACCTCAACGTGATGGCGCAGCGCTACCAACTATCGCCCAACGAAAGCGGCAACGGCCTGGACATTGCGTTCGAACTGGCCGGCTATCTGCGGCCCGGCGCTAGCGCTGCGCCGTTGAACACCGATGCTGCGCCCGCCGCCGCCGCCGCCGGGGAGGCCAGCAATGCGCCTTGACCTGATCGGTTTACGCACCTGGTTGCTGGCCACCGTGGTCGGCTGGGCGCTGCTGGTGTGCATCCTGGCCGTGGCTGGCTTAGGCAAGCGGGTGGAACTGCTACCGGACGACCCGGCACTGGTGCAGCGCCTGCCCACGCTACCGGCGCCTGCGCCGGAGCGGTTGGGGGCCTTTGAAAAATATTCGGAGATCGCCGCGCATCCCGCATTCGCCGAAGACCGCCTGCCGCATCCGTTCTTCCTGTCCGGCACCGACGGTAGCGGCGCGGCCTCGACGGTGCGCCTGACCGGCGTGCTGCTGACCGAGAACTTCAAGATGGCCACGCTGACCCTGGATCCGCAGGATTCGGTGCGCGTGCAGCTCGGCGGCGACGCGGTCAAGGGCTGGCGCCTGCTGGCCCTGCAGCCACGCAGTGCCACCATCGAAGGCCCCGGCGGCACCCAGACGTTGGAGCTGCACGTGTTCAACGGCCAGGGCGGTCAACCGCCGACCGCCAATGCCGCCGCGCGTGGTGCGCCGGGCACGCTCCCGCCATTGCCCCCGGTGCCGCCGTCGCCCGATGCCGCCGCGGTCGCGCAACCGCCGCCTGCCACCCCGCCGGCGCAACAACCTGGCGGGCAAGCCCCGCCGACGGTGCCGCCGCAGCGCAGCGATGGCGCGCAGGAAGCTCCACGCCCCTCCGACGATCAGATGCGTGCCATCCGCGAACGTATCGAAGCCCGACGCCGCCAGCTGCAACAGCAGCGCCAGAGCGGCTCTACCCCCGGTCAGACCCAATGAGTGAACGCATGACGCCGCGCCTGTTTCCCGTGTCCCTGCTGATTGGCCTGTTGGCCGGTTGCGCCACCACTCCGCCACCGGACGTGCGCCGCGACGCGCGCCTGGACCCACAAGTCGGCGCTGCCGGCGCCACCCAGACCGTTGCCGACCAACGCGCCGACGGCAATGCCGCCGCCAGCGCCAAGCCCAGCCCGGTGATCCGGCGCGGCAGCGGCACCATGATCAACCAGAGCGCGGCGGCGTCGCCGTCGCCCACGCTGGGCATGGCCAGCAGCGGCAGCGCCACCTTCAACTTCGAAGGCGAGTCGGTACAGGCGGTGGTCAAGGCGATCCTGGGCGACATGCTTGGCCAGAACTACGTCATCGCGCCCGGCGTGCAGGGCACCGTGACCCTGGCCACACCCAATCCGGTCTCGCCGGCGCAAGCCTTGAACCTGCTGGAAATGGTGTTGGGCTGGAACAACGCGCGCATGGTGTTCAGCGGTGGCCGCTACAACATCGTGCCGGCCGACCAGGCGCTGGCCGGCACCGTTGCGCCCAGCACCGCATCGCCGTCTGCCGCACGCGGTTTCGAAGTGCGCGTGGTGCCGTTGAAGTTCATTTCCGCCAGCGAAATGAAGAAGGTGCTGGAGCCGTATGCACGGCCCAATGCCATCGTTGGCACCGACAACGCGCGCAATGTGATCACCCTTGGCGGCACCCGCGCCGAACTCGAAAACTACCTGCGCACCGTGCAGATTTTCGACGTGGACTGGTTGTCGGGCATGTCGGTGGGCGTGTTCCCGATCCAGTCCGGCAAGGCCGAAAAGGTCAGTGCCGATCTGGAAAAGGTCTTCGGCGAACAGAGCAAGACGCCCAGCGCCGGCATGTTCCGTTTCATGCCGCTGGAAAACGCCAATGCGGTGCTGGTGATCACTCCGCAGCCGCGCTATCTGGATCAGATCCAGCAGTGGCTGGACCGCATCGACAGCGCCGGCGGCGGCGTGCGCTTGTTCTCGTATGAATTGAAGTACATCAAGGCCAAGGACCTGGCCGATCGATTGTCGGAAGTGTTCGGTGGGCGCGGTGGTGGCGGCGACTCCAACGCCTCGCTGGCGCCGGGTGCCGAGAGCAGCGTGCTCGGCGGCGCGCTGGGCAATCGCGACAGCAGCATGGGCGCCAGCTCCGGCATGACCGGAGGCAGCCTCGGCGAAAGCGGCGACAGCAGCGGCTCGGGCAGCAGTTTTGGTGGCAGCAGCGGAAGCAGCGGCGGCAGTGGTAGCAGCAGCGGTGGCCTGGGCAACGGCAGCTTGCAGCTCTCACCGCGCAGCAACGGCAACGGCGCAGTGACGCTGGAAGTGGAAGGCGACAAGGTCGGTGTGTCGGCTGTGGCCGAAACCAACACCTTGCTGGTGCGCTCCACGCCGCAATCGTGGGCGTCCATCCGCGATGTCATCGAAAAGCTCGACGTGATGCCGATGCAGGTGCATATCGAAGCGCAGGTGGCTGAGGTGAATTTGACCGGTGACCTGAGCTACGGCGTCAATTGGTATTTCGAAAACGCTGTGAATGCTTCGAGAGATCCAGCGACTGCATTAGCGAATGCCACTGGTATCGGTGTTGGCGCTGGCCTTACCAATGCTGCAGGTCGGAACATCTGGGGAGATATTGCCGGAAGCGTTACTAGTAACGGGTTGGGTTGGACATTTCTTGGAAAGAATGCCGCGGCCATCATCACAGCCTTGGATCGGGTGACAAATGTGCGACTGCTCCAAACGCCGTCGGTGTTTGTGCGAAACAATGCAGAAGCAACGCTCAACGTCGGCTCGCGTATCGCAATCAATTCAACCTCGATCAACACCGGTCTTGGGAGCGACAGTAGTTTCTCTTCTGTGCAATACATTGATACCGGCGTGATTTTGAAGGTGCGTCCTCGTGTGACCAAGGACGGGATGGTGTTTTTGGATATCGTCCAGGAAGTAAGTAGCCCGGGTGATCGGCCTGCGGCATGTACGTCCGCGACCGCAACGGTGAACGCAGCGGCCTGTAACGTCGACATCAATACCCGTCGTGTCAAAACAGAGGCCGCTGTGCAAAGTGGCGATACGATCATGCTGGCCGGTTTGATTGATGACACAACCACCGATACGAGCGATGGTGTGCCCTTCCTGAGCAAGCTTCCTGTAGTGGGTGCGTTGTTCGGAACCAAGGGAAAGAGCAACACCCGCCGCGAAGTCATCGTACTGATCACCCCATCGATCGTGCGCAACCCGCAGGAAGCGCGCAATCTCACCGACGAATACGGTCAGAAGTTCAAGGTCATGGAGCCGCTGAAACCCAGCCAGAAGCCGCAATGAGTGCGGCACTGCCCGTCGTGCTGGTGCCGGTCGGCACCGACGACGAGGCGCTGGATGCGTGCTTGGGCGCATTGGATGCGGCCACGCCTGCGGGCACGCGGGTGTGGCTGGCCGACGACGCGCAGGCCGGCCCGCGCGGCCGCGCGGTGATCGATCACTGGCTGGCGCGGACGCAGCTGCAGGCGCACCACACCCGGCGCCAGCGCATGCTCGGCGAAGTGGCGCATCTGGATGAAATGCTCGCCGCATGCGGCGATGCCGACGTGGTGGTGCTGGGGGTGGATGCCTGCCCGCTGCCCGGTTGGTTGCGGCAGCTCACCGCGTGTTTTGCGCGCGATGCGGCGATTGCCACGGCCACGCCCTGGAGCAATGTGGGCGAAGCCTGCAGCTGGCCGCGGCTGGGCGAACTCAACCCACTGCCGGACGCGCCGGAGCGGTTGGCCGCTGCCTGTGCGGCGATGCCGCCGCTGCATCCGGAGCTGCCCTCGGCGGTCGGGCACGCGGTGCTGCTACGGGGTGCTGCACGGCGCAAGGCCGGTGGATTGGATGCCAGCAGTTACGGCTCCTGGTATGCCGCGTTGGTGGACCTCAGCCTGCGCATGGGCGGGCTGGGATGGCGCAATGTGTTGTGCGACACCGCCTTCGTCGCCTCGCCGCACGAAGGCCGCCCGGCCGATGGCGACATGGATGCACTGGCCACACGCTGGCCAGCCTGGCACGCGCGGCTGGCCAACTTTCTGATGCACGACCCCTTGCGTGCGCAACGCGACCAGTTAGGTCAGCTGCTCGCCGACCTGCCACCGCCGGACCCGCAGCGCATGCTGTTCGACGCGTAGCGCAGCTGCCAAGTGGCATGCTCATCGCTAGGCGGGCGCAGCCGGTGTTCGGTGCGGCATGTAGCACGCGTGCAGTGCGGTTCCTTGAGCGCTGTCCCTTGCAAGCTGACGACTGCTCGCTGTGCGCTGAGTGCAGGGGTGTTGTCGGCCGCATCCTGGTGGATGCCGTCGGAAGTTCAGGTCAAACGCATCGGAAGTCCAGATCAAACGCTGAGTGGGTCGAGTGCGCGGTGCGCTCGCCGCTCGCGGGACACGCCGTGAATCCGTCCCTGGGGGCTCGGTGGCAGCATCCATGCCGCCACACGGTCCCGCAAGCGGCGAGGACACCGCACCAGGACGTTGGTCGGTAGCTGCGTGAAAGAGCTGGTCGTCTCGCGCGTCGCAGTGGCCTGCTGATGCGGATCGCACACACATGTGAGCTAGCAAAGTAGAAGCACATCATGCATTGCTTGCACCATGCACACCGACCATCTCGACTGGTCCTTGCCTGCTCACCGTCGCGGGACCTTACGCGGCATGGATGCTGCGTAAGCGCTGATAAGGACGTACTTGCAGCGTGTCCCGCGAGGGTGGGCGGGCAAGGGGCCTGCAGCCAGGCAACAGATCAGCCGGCCTGCAGTAGACCGGCGTGACGTAGTTTTGTTAGCACCTCTTAAGAAGCCGACCGCATCGGCGCATCGGTGCGTACCACCACGTCCAGTGCGTCGTGACGCCAGGATTCGATATCCAGTTCCACCGCGCGGCCGTCTTCGGCAAAGCTGATCCGCTGCAGGCGGAAACACGGCGTGCCGGTGGTGGACTGCAGCAGGATCGCCTGGGTGGCATCCAGGCCGGCCGGATGCATCGACACCTGTGCGCGGCTCAGGAATAGCCCCAACTTTTGGTTGAACACGCTCGACAGCGAGCCGGCCATGTCGTGTTCGAGCAGGCCCGGTGCCCACGCTGCCAGCACGACGTTGGTTTCCAGCAGCACGGCGCGGCGGTCGATCCAGCGTCGGCGTTGCAGCACGAAGACGTCTTCATACGGCGTGTCCAGTCGCAACGCCGCTGCAAACGCGGCGCCCGAGGCCTGGCGGGTGGCACTCAACAACTCGGTGCGCGGCTTGCGCCCTTGCGCGGCCACGTACTGCATGAAGCCGGCAATGCTGGTGGGGTCGTAGCGCACGCGTGGTGCGCTGACGAACCAGCCACGGCGGTTTTCGCGGTAGATTCGGCCTTCGGCTTCAAGGTGCTGCAAGGCTTCGCGCAGGGTGATGCGGGTGCAGTCGAAGCGCTCGGCAAGCGCGCGCTCCACCGGCAGGCGCTGGTCCGGGCCCCATTCGCCGGCGGCAATCTGCGCGGCGATGATTTCGGTGATGGCGTGCTGGCGCGACGCAGTCATGCGGCGCACCGCCAATCGGAGATGCGGGCCATGGGCGAGACACTGAGAGGAAGATCGTGCATGCCGCGATGGTAAAGAAGAACGCGCACGCAAACTGCGCCGGGCTTAGCGTGGCGTTGTCAGGTTCCGGTTCTGTTGGGTTTTCCAGCTGCGCCATCCGTAGATCGCCAACGCTACGAAGCCGGCGTAGAGCAGGGCAGTGGGATACAACTCCTTGCTGACGAACACGCCGACGTAAATGCAATCGAGCACGATCCACAGCACCCAGTTAGCGAGGCGCTTGCGCGCGGCCCACACGCTGGCGACCAGGCTGAAACTGGCCAGCGCCGCGTCCAGCCATGGCAGTGCGGCATCGGTGCGGTGATGCATGTATGCGCCCAGCGCAGCAGCGAATGCAGCGCCGATAGAGAGTGAGAGCCACAGTTCACGCTGCTGCATCGGCAAGGGGCGGATGCGCGCGTCCACGCTGTTGCCGCGTTGCCACTGCCACCACCCGTAGAGTTGGGTCAGCACATACACGCCTTGCAGCAGCATGTCCGAGTACAGCTTCCACTGATAGAACAGCCACGCATACAGCGCGACCGCCACGATGCCGACCGGCCAGCACCAGCGGATGCGCTGTGCGGTCAGCCACACGCCCAGCAGGTTGATCACAACGGCGATGGATTCGAGCAAGGACATGCAAGGCCTGATGGAAAGTGGAGAGCGGTGGGAGAGGCGCAACCCGTGCAAAACAGTGGTGCAGTCGGAAGTGGATGCTGCGCGGTGCCCCGTACCTAAGTGCACTGCAAGCGCGTCAGCGCCTGCACCGCTGAGCCCCTGCCTTCAGCTGGTGCCTGCGGCCTTCAGTCAGTGCCTGAAACACGCAAACGCACAGGTAATTTCGCTTCGATGTCCTTCCCCCGCCTGCGGACCCTCCGACATCCTTCCCCCGCTTACGGACGCTTCGACGTCCTTCTCCCGCCTGCGGGGGAAGGTGCCCGAAGGGCGGATGGGGGCAGCAGACCTCAAAAATCCACCTGCACGCTCAGACGCGCAGTGCGCGGCGCACCCGGAAACAGATACGCATCGCCCTGGTATTCGCCCGAATCGCGCCAATAGCGTTTGTCGAACACGTTGTCCACGTTCAAACGCCAGGTGGTCGCCAGGCCGCCCAGCGCGGTGGCGTAGCGCGCCCCCAGGTTGGCCACGGTGTATGCCGGCACGCTGGCATTGCCGAGCCGGTCGGCGAACTTGCGCCCGCTGTATTGCACACCGGCCAGCACCGCCAGGCCATCGACGCCTGGCACGCTGTAGTCGGCCTGCACGCTGGCACGCAGCTTGGGCACATTGATCGCCTGATGGCCTTCGTACTCGGCAATGTCGGTCTCTTCTGCGCGTGCGCGGATGGCGGCGACGCTGGCGAACAGGCGCAGTTGCTCGGTGGCCGCACCGTCGGCTGACAGTTCCAGCCCGCGGTTGTGCAGCCGGCCTTGTTGCACGAATAACAGACCTCCATCGGCCTGCGGTTGGGTGAATTGATAGGCCTGGCGGATGTCGAACAGCGCCGCGCCCAGGCGCAGGCCATCCAGTTCGAGCTTGGCGCCGGTTTCCAGCTGGTAGGCCTTGGTTGGCGGCAGGATTTCATCGGCGTTGTCGGCAAACCACGGGGCGGTGCCACCGGCGGCAAGACTCTTGGCGTAGCTGGCGTACAGCGACACGTTTTGCTGCGGCTTGAACAACAGCGCGGCCTGCGGCAACACCGCGTCCTTGCGGGTGCGTCGTTCCAGCAGCCCATCGCGGTCGAAGGCGCGCTCGTCCAAGCGGACAGCGCGTGCGCCGAGCGACAGTTCCCACAGGGCACCCAGGCCGATGCGGTCGGTCAGCACCAACGCGCGTTGGCGGCTATCCAGGCGGCGTTGCTTGGGGTCCAGCGCCACATCGGTCTGTGCGAAAACCTCCGGGTCGCGATCGATGCTGCCGCTGCCGATGAATTCGTTGACCGAGCCAAAGCGGTCGATGGTGCGGCGTAGCCAGTCGCCGCCGATGCTCAGATGATGCTCCAGCGCGCCGGTGACCACGTGGCCTTCTAGGGTGGCGCGCAGTTGATCGTGCACGCGGGTGTCGTCGGGGCTGCGGTAGTCGTAAACGTCGTACTCGCCTTGCGCACTGAAGAAGTTGGGCGTGAAGATCTCGGTACAGCTCGCGGCGCCATAGCAGCCCCAGGCGAATGTGGAGAAATCGTTGATCACTGCGCGGCTGCGCGAGGCCTCGACAGTGGCGCGCCAGTCGTCGTTGAACTGATACGCATAGCGCAGCTGCGCGTTGAGCGAATCCATCTCCACCGGCCGCCCCCACGGCTGGTAACCGAGCAGGCGGTGCACATCGATGTCGCGCGGCACCTGCGTGCCATCGAGCAATTGGTAGCCGGGCGCCGAGCGCTGTTGCCGATGCTGATACTCCACATCCAGCTGCAACAACGATTGCGCGGTGATCTTCCAGTCACCGGCCAGCGACAGAAAATTGCGGTAACCATCGGCGTGATCGACATAGCTGTTGATGTCTTCGCGCGCGGCGTTCACGCGCAGGCCCAGCGTGCGCTCGGCACCGAACCAGTCGCCTAAATCGGCGGCGACATAGCGCGAGCCCTGCTCGTCGGTGCCCAGGGTCACGCTGCGCACATGCTCGGGGCGTTTGGTGCGGTAGTCGATCAACCCGGCCGGTTCGTTGATGCCCGACTGCAGCCCGGTCAGGCCCTTGACAATCTGCACCTGCTGCTTGTTTTCCAGCGCAATCGACTGCTCGCCCACCGCGCTCAGCCCGTTGATGCGATAACTGTTGGCGGCATTGAGCGAATAGCCGCGCACCACGAAGTTTTCGTAATAGCCGATCGGTGCATACGCATCGCCGGCAGAGGCATCGGCGCGCAACACCTCGCTGAGCACGCGCGCCTGGCGATCGAGCAATTGCTGGCGCTCGATCACCGCGATGGAGGCCGGCGCATCGAGCAGGGGCGTTGCGCCGAAGCCGGTCAGCGCCGTGTTGCTATCGCTGCGCTCGCCCAGCACATTGACCGTATCCAGCTGCACGGCGGACTCGCCGGGTTGCTGCTGTTGCGCCAATGCAGGGGCGGCCAGGCTCAGCGCCAGGGCGAGCGTCAGCGGGCGATGGGGACGTGCGGCTAACGACAGACGGGACATGCAAGCAACTCGTAAAGAAGGGAAGAGGAAAGACACGGTGTTGCCGCTCATCGCAGCAGGGCTGCGCGCGCATGCAGATGCGCCAGCAGCGCTTGACCATCGGTGCTGGCAAACCAGTCCGCATGACCCAGCAGATAGCGGTGATAGGCGATGTCCACGTTGTCGGGCGAACGCGTGATGCCGGCGAAGTACTCGATCTCGCTCAAGGCGAAATCGGCATGCACGATCGGCAACAGGGCGGCCAGGCAGCGCAGCTGTGTGGCGCTGATTGGGCGATGCAACGCATAGCCATCCAGCAAGGCATCGAGTTGTTGCAGGTCCGCTGGCGCACGCGCGCCGGTATCCAGCTGCAGCCACGGGATCAGGTTGCGTTCGATGGCGGTGGCCAGATCGAACAAGGCGCTGCTGCGATCGCTCAATCCGAAGTCGAAGATCGCGCTTACGTCGGTGTCGCCGTGATCGGTGTTCCAGAGCAGATTGGACGCATGCCAGTCGCCATGCGTCCACAGCGGCGGCATCGCACCTGGCGCAGACAGCAATGGCCAGGCGCGCGCATGCCAGGGCAGCACGTGGGTGGCCAGATCGTGCTGCCAGGAAAACTCCTTCAACGCTGCGGCCAGATGCGGCCGCGCGGGTAACGCGCGCTGCAGCGCCTGCACCGGATCTTGCTGTGCAAACAGCCGTAGATTGGCGACCAGCACCGTGGTGGAGCGCGGTGGTGCATCGAAGCCCTGCGCGGCGTGATGCAGCCGCGCGAGCGCAGCCCCTGCGGCCTGCGCGTGCGCAACGTTGCTAAACGGTGTCCACGACAAAGCATCGCGATACAGGTCGCGCCCCGCGCCGACGCGTTGCACCTCGTAGACCCACTGGTCCTGCGCGAGTGCGGTCTGGCCGTCAGCCGCGTACAGCACCTCCACCACCGGCGCGCCGGCCCAGCGCAGATGGGCCATGAAGCTATGTTCTTCGCGCAAGGCAGCGACACTGCGCACGCTGCGGTGATGGCGCTTGACGATCACCGGGCCGGACGCGGTCTGCACGCAGGCGGCGGCGGAGAACGGACGCGCGCTGTGCCAGTGCACGCCGTGGTCAGACCCGAGCCCGGAGAACCGCTGCAGCACGTGGCGGATTTCATCCACGGTCAGTGCCGGCCAGTCGGGCAGCGCCAACTCCAGGCTCATGCCATGGACCTGATGCGTCGCGCTCATGCGTACACCCTCTGCAGGCATGCCGAGGAAAAGATGAGTGGTATAGACCAATTGCGCGCAGCCGGTTCAACGGGGCCGGCACGCAGGCCGGTAACAACACAGACGGCGCTGCCGGGCCGTCGTTGTCGCGCTGGCGCCATCAGGCGGTCGCGCGACATGGAGTGGAAGGGCAGCGCGAAACCGAAAGGTCGCTGGCCGTCATCTCAAGAATCAAGTGTGGGAGTGCCGCAGGCGGCGCCGACTTAGGCCGCGTGGCGGCCGTCGGGCGCGCAGTATGCCCCGTGCCGCCGTCGGCCGCCATGCCTGGCCGTCGCTGCGATGGCGCTGCGTGGTCCCGGCACCGGATAATGACCGGATGACTCCAGTCCAGATCGCCGCCGTCGTCGTCACCTATCAGAGCAGCAGCACCATCGATGCCTGCCTGTCGCGGCTGCGTGCGGCCGATGGCATCAGCGAGATTCGGGTGGTCGACAACGCGTCCAGCGACGACACCCTGGATGTGGTGCAACGGCATGCGCTGGCCGATGCCCGGGTGCACTTCATCGCCAACCCGGACAACCCCGGCTTTGCTACTGCCTGCAATCAGGGCGCGCGCGACTCGCAGGCGCCCTGGCTGGTCTTCATCAACCCGGATCTGATGGTCGAAGCCGACACCCTGGTGCAGCTGTGCGCGCGCGCCACCGGGCATGCCGCAGTGCTGCTTGGGGTGGAGCAGGTGGACGAGCAGGGCCGGCCGGATGCGGCCGTGCGCCGCCGCGACCCGGACTTTGCCGCGATGCTGCGCGCCCCGCGTGCCGCTGCCCAGCTGGCGGTGCCCGCCAATCCGTCGGTTGCCCTGCAGCCGGTGGATGCGATCTCCGGTGCCTTGATGCTGATGCAGCGCAGCCTGTTCGATCGGCTGGACGGCTGGGACGGCAGGTATCGCCTGCACGCCGAGGACCTGGATTTGTGCCGGCGCGCGCGCCAGGCTGGCGCGCTGGTGGCGGTGGCCAACGATCTGCAAGTGGTGCACGTACGCGGCGTGTCCAGCCGCTCGCGCCCATTCTTCGTGGAATGGCACAAGCACCGCGGGTTGTGGCGCTATTTCCGCAAGTTCGAGGCCGGCCAGCGCGGGCCGTTGACCCAGCTCGGGGTATGGCTGGCGATCTGGACCCATGCAGCTGCCCAGGTGCCGCGATTGTTGCGTCGGAAATAGTGGTCGCTAGTGTTAAATTAGTGATAAATCCGTGATGTGGAACTGTCCGGAACTGTGATACGTTTCGCAGCGAAGTGTGACCTAGCCCGTGCTTCCTGTCCCTAACGGGTCCCCCATCAGGAATCGTACAAATGTCTTTACAGAACTACCCGCGCTCGCGGGTACGTCCGTCGTGCCTTACCTCCGTGCAGTCCAGCCCGGTTGCCGCATCGTCTACCCCGTCCAGTAACGCCCGCCGCACGCCGGTGGCCGCGGTGTCTGCACTCGCCTTGAGTTGCGCGCTGGCTGCGTTGCCGGGTAGCGCCATTGCCGGTGCCTGGACCCAGCCGCAGGGCGACACGTTAGTGATCGTCAAGGCGCTGCATAGCGATGGCCGTGGCTGGTTCGACGACAGTCACCGCCGCACGACCTTTGGCGATGGCCAGCAATTCGATGGCAACGGCCGCAGTCGCCAGGACCAGCTCAACGTCTATGTCGAGCATGGTGTGACTGACACGCTCAGTGTGATCGGCAATTTCTATTTCACCGACGTCGGTTTCAGCAATTACGGCGGAAGTGGCCGTACGCGCACTAGCACGACCGGCTTTGCCGATCAGGAAATCGGGCTGCGTTATGCCCTGCCGAGTGCTGCTGACGATGTCTGGCGGAGTTCGGTGCAAGCGCTGGTCAGCATCCCGGCTTATGGCCGCAGCAAGACCTACCACCCGAGCAATCCTGGACGCGACCCGGCACTCGGTCTCGGCGATTACGGACTGGAGCTGCGTTACAGCCGTGGCCGCGGTTACACGCTGGGCGGGCGCAACGGCTACGTCGATTTGGGTGGCGCGGTGCGTCTGCGTGGCAGCGCTGCCTCCGATGAAGTGCGAGTGGATGCGTCCACCGGTCTGAGCTTGACCTCGAGCTGGCTGTTGCTGGGCGAACTCAATGTGATCCAGGGGCTGGGCAACGGGCGTAACGACGCGTTTGTCAACGGCGAGACACCTAGCGATTCCGGCTTCGTCGCCACCGGCACCAACTACGACCTCACCAAGCTGCAGCTGTCGACGCTGTACACCGCGCCGGGCGGCAGCCAGTGGCAGCTGGGTTACCAGCAGCCGGTGATGGGCCGCAACACCGGTGCCGCAGGCGGGCCGTTCGTGGCCGCCTGGTGGCGGTTCTAAGGACGCCACGACAATGACGGTCACCTGCGAAATGGAGGCGCTGGGACGGGCGCCGGACATCGGCCGCGAACGCGGTCTGTTGGGTCGTGCGCTGGTGACGGCAGGCGTCATCACCGACGAACAGCTGCGCTCGGCGCTGGCGTTGCAGCAGCGCTGGAACTCGCGCCTGGGCGATGTGATCCTGGCCCAGCGCGGCGTGCCGGCGCAGCGCTTTTACGCCATCGTTGCCGCGCACTTCGGGCTGGAGTTCATCGATCTGGTGCAGCAGCCGCCGGACGCCGAGCTGCTCACCGCCGCCGACCTGGACAGCTATGCGCAGCGTCTGCTGTTGCCGTGGCGTCGCGAGGACGGTGTGCTGGTGCTGGCGGTGGCCGACCCCGACCCGGCGGTGTTTGCCTGGGCGCGCGCGCACTACGGCGAAGACGTGCGCTTTGTCGGCACCGCCAAGTTCGACGTGATCTGGAGCCTGCAGCGCTACGCCGACGAGCAGCTCACCGACAACGCCTTGAACCTGCTCGCCTCGCACGCACCGACGTACTCGGCGCGCCAGGTGGTCACGCGCGGTCAGAAATTCACCTTGTGGGCGATCGCGGCGGTGTTGCTGATCGCGATGGTGCTGTTCCCGGTGCCTGCGCTGATCACCGTCAACGTGCTGGTGGCGCTCGGCTTTTTGGCGACGTTCGGTTTGAAGCTGTTGCTGGTGTGGTTCGGCTCGCGCCACCGCATCGACATCAAGGTCACCGAAGACGAAGTGGCCGCGCTGCGCGACGACGACCTGCCGGTCTATACCGTGCTGGTGCCGATGTACAAGGAACCGGAGGTGTTGCCGATCCTGGCCAACGCGCTGCGCAAGCTGGATTACCCGATCAGCAAGCTCGACGTGAAACTGGTGCTGGAAGCCGACGACTTCGAGACCATCGACGCGGCCAAGAAACTCGGTCTGGAAGCATTCTTCGAAATCATCCGGGTGCCGCCGTCGCAGCCCAAGACCAAGCCCAAGGCCTGCAACTACGCGCTGCATTTTGCGCGCGGCGAACTGCTCACCATCTACGACGCCGAAGACAAGCCCGAGCCGGATCAGCTCAAGCGCGTGGTAGCCGCCTTCCGCAAGGCAGAAAAGGATGTGGTGTGCATCCAGGCGCGGCTGAACTACTACAACGCCGACGAAAACTGGCTGACGCGGATGTTCACGCTGGAGTACACGCTCTGGTTCGACTTCTACCTGCCGGCGCTGGAATACCTGCGTATCCCGATTCCGCTGGGCGGCACCTCCAATCACTTCCGTCTGGACGTGTTGCGCCAGGTGCGCGCGTGGGACCCGTACAACGTCACTGAAGACGCCGATTTGGGCGTGCGGCTGATCCAGAACGGCTACCGCGTCAACGTGGTCAATTCCACCACGTTCGAAGAAGCCAACGTCAGCATTCCCAACTGGATCCGGCAGCGCTCGCGCTGGCTCAAGGGCTACATGCAGACCTGGCTGGTGCATATGCGCGACCCGGTGCATCTGTATCGCAGCACCGGGTTCAAGGGGTTCTGGGGCTTTCAGTTCTTTATCGGCGGCGGATTTTTCACCGCGCTGGGCGTGCCGGTCTTGTGGGCGCTGTATGCGGTGTGGATGGTCACCGGCACCACCATGTTCGAGCGGTTCTTCCCGCCGTGGCTTGCAGCGGTCTCGCTGGTCAATCTGCTGCTGGCCAATGCGTTCTTCATCTACATCACGCTGGTGGCCGCGTTCAAACGCGACTACTTCAAGTTGGCGCCGTACGCGCTGACGGTGCCGTTTTACTGGGCTTTGCAATCGATCGCCGCCTACAAGGGTCTCTGGCAGCTGATCCATAATCCGTTCTATTGGGAGAAGACCACACATGGCATCAGCAAGCATTCGGAAAACGAACGCCGCGCCGCACTCGAAGAGTGAGCCGGCAGCGCGTCGCGACAGCGGCTTGCCGGCGTTTCTGGTGGCCGTGGTGGCGCTGTCGCTGCTGAGCCAGCCGTTGTTGGTGCAGTCGATGGGCGGTGTTGCACCGACCAGCGCGCCCGGCATCGGTGTGCCGGCCAGCGGCCTGCTGGCCTGGGCCGTCGATCTGGCGTTGCATCGTTGGGATCTGCCGTTTCAGGTATGGCCGTTTTTGGCGGTGGCTGCCAACGCCTTGTTCCTGTCGCTGCTGTGGCGCGATCTGGCCGGCGTGTTCGGGCGTGGCTGGGCCAGCGGGCTGACCCTGCTGGTGGGCTGCAACCCGCTGTTCCTGCTGCCGATCGCTGCCGGCGGCAGCCAGGCGGTGGGCTCGCTGGCGTTCTACGGCTTATGCCGCACGCTGCGCCGCCTGCAGGGGCCGGTGGAGGCCTTCACCTATCTGCGTATCGCCGGGTGGCTGTGCATTTTGCTGTGCCTGGATCTGCAGACATTGGCGTTGTCGACCATGGTCGCGCCGTGGCTGCTGCTGGTGATGCCGCCGCAGATGCTGCGCAAGGCGCCGGGCTCGTTCTACCTGGTGTGCTATCTGCCGTTCGCGTTTCTGGTCGGCATGTGGGCCTACGTCAATCTGACCGTGTTCAATGCGCCGTGGCCGACCCTGTCGAGCATCTCGCAAGGGGCCAGTCCGCTGCCGTTGCCGCTGGCTGCACAGGCCGAAGGCTGGTTGCCGGCGGTGCGTTGGGGCGTGGCGGCGCTGGCCTGCTTCCCGGTGTTGGCGTTGGTGATGCGGGCGCGTAACGGTGCGCTTGCGCGTGGCGTGGTGGCCAGCGTCGGCACGGTGATCTGCGCGGCTGCACTGTCGTTTGCGTTCGGCTGGGCGGGCTTCGATGCCTTGTTGTTGCTGTGGGTGCCGGCAGCCTTGTTGCTGCGCGCCTTGCAGGCCGATCAGCGCAGCCAGGCCGCTGGACTATTGCTGCTCGGCCTGATCGGCGCGGCCTGGGTGCAACCGCAGGGTTGGGGCAGCTGGATGCGTACAGCGCCCGCCGATGCGCAGTCGCTGCTGCAGGGCGAGGCGGTGGTCATGGCCGCACCGGCATCGCTGCCGGTCGCGGGTGGGGCGATGCCTGCGGCAGTGGACACGGCGATGCCGTTGGTTGAGGCGGATGCCGCGATCAAGACGCACGTGCCCGCGCAGATGAGCGCCGCCGCCACGTCAACCGGCCCTGCAACCGCGACCGCGCTGCAGCCGGGCGTGAGTAACGCAGCGCTGCGTACCGGCACCTGCGTGCCGGGCACGGCAGCGTCGACCACCGAGGTGTCTGGCGCATGTGCAAACGCGTTCTAATCCTCGCAGCGTTGCTTGCCGTGTGCCTGCTGGCCAATGGATGCAATGCGGCCGCGCCGATGTGGATGGGTGCCAACGTCAAGGTCTCGGCCAATGCGCCGTGGGAAAGCGCTGCCGCTGCGCAGTCGCTGGATGCGTTGGCCGGCACCGGTGCGCGCAAGGCGCTGCTGGTGGCCTTCGTCTGGCAGGCGAACCCGCAATCGAACGACCCGGTGCTGGGTAGCGACAGCAGCCTGGACGCCATGCGCGCTGCGCTGCGTCAGAGCCATCGGTCCGGTCTGCAGCCCACGCTCAAGGTGCATGTCTGGATTCCCGGCCACTGGGCCGGCGAGGTGGCGCCCGCCGACCAGGCGGCCTGGTTTGCCGCATATCAAAAGGCACTGCTGCCGCTGGCGCAGCTGGCCGAAGACGAACACGCCGAAGCGTTGGTGGTCGGCACCGAACTGCGCAAGCTGCAGGACGCGCCGCAATGGCCCGAGTTGGTCGCGGCGGTGCGCAAGGTCTATCGCGGCAAGCTGTTGTATGTGGCCGACGGGATGGAGCATGCGGAAACCTTCCGTTACTGGTCGCTGTTCGATGCGGTCGGCACCAGCCTGTATCCGCGTCTGTCCGACGCTGCCGGCGCGCGCGCTACCGAGATGAACGCTGCCGCGCAGCGCCTGCAGGATCTGGGGCAACGCGTGGGCAAGCCGGTGTGGGTGGCCGAGCTGGGCCTGCGCTCGGCACGCGGCAGCCTTGCCGCACCGTGGGAAAGCCCGGAGCAACGCACCGCCGCGGTGGATACCCGCCTGCAACTGCAGGTGCTGCAGCAGTGGCGAAAGGTGTTGCAGGCGCACGGCGTGGACGGCATCGCGCTGTGGTGCTGGTACACCGACCCCGCCGCCGGCGGCCCGGGCGACAGCGACTTCACCGTGCAGGGCAAGCCGGCGCAGCAGGTGTTGGCGCGTTGAGGCACTGATGCCCGACCGCGCTCGGCGACAGGCCGGCGCGGCCTTTGTGTGGTCGCCCCAGCTTGAGCAGCTGCTCAGGGGGGGCTGCGATCCGCGAGCTGCAGCCTTGTGGATCTGACTGGCGCCGCGGGTGCCTGACACTAAGCGCTGCGCACAAAACGTAGCGAGCAGTCGTCAGGAGGGTGTAGACGACGCGCTCAGAACCGGCATGTACATGCCGCACCAGCACCAGCACCAGCACCGGCACCAGCACCAGCACCGGCACCAGCACCAGCACCGGCACCAGCACCGGCACCGGCACCGCCCGCGCCCGCCTGGCGGTGAGCACCGTCCTTTTCTTAGCTGCTCTAAGTGACCGCAAGCCCCATGCGGCCCCGCAGACGCCCAGGGGAATTCGACAAAGCCCCGCGCTGGAGCGTGCGCCCTTAACGCAGGGGGGAGCCGCGGCCGGCGGCCGGGTCATGCCCAATGCACGCGCGGCCACTGCCGCTGCGGGCATAATCCGGCGGCATGATCATCCATTCGTTGCTCGACACCGACCTGTACAAATTCACCATGATGCAGGCGGTGCTGCATCAGCATCCGGCCGCGCAGGTCGATTACCGCTTCAAGTGCCGCACGCCCGGCGTGGATCTGGCGCAGTTCATCGATGAGATTTCGCGCGAGATCGATGCCTTGTGCCGGCTGCGCCTGCGCGAGGACGAGGTGGACTACCTGCGCAGCCTGCGCTTCATCAAGCCGGATTTCGCCGACTTTCTGGCGCTGTTCCATCTGGACCGCAAATACCTGCAGCTGTCTGCATCGACCACCCACCCAGGTGAGATCGAACTGACCATCCGCGGCCCGTGGCTGCACACGATCCTGTTTGAAGTGCCGTTGCTGGCGATCATCAACGAGGTGTGGTTCCGCAACACCTCCGAGCCGGATTTCGAAGAGGGCCGCAGCCGCCTGCGCGCCAAGGTGAGCAGCCTGCGCAACATGCCGGCCGGCTGCAAGATCGCCGACTACGGCACCCGTCGCCGCTATTCGCGGCACTGGCATGGTGAGCTGCTGCCGCTGCTGCGCGATGGCCTGGGCGAGCAGTTCGTGGGCACCAGTAACGTGTATTTCGCCAAGCACTACGGGCTGACCCCGCTGGGCACCATGGCGCACGAATACCTGCAGGCGTTCCAGGCGCTGGGGCCGCGGCTACGCGACAGCCAGGTCGCCGCGCTGGACTCGTGGGCGCGCGAATACCGCGGCGATCTGGGCATTGCGCTGTCGGACATCGTGGGGCTGGACGCGTTCTTGCGCGACTTCGATCTGTATTTCTGCAAGCTGTTCGACGGCATGCGCCACGACTCCGGCGACCCGTTCGAATGGGGCGAGCGGGTAATCGCGCATCTGGAAGCCCACCGCATCGATCCCAATACCAAGGTGCTGGTCTTCAGTGACGGCCTCAACATCGACAAGGTGATGCGCCTGTACGCGCACTTCCACACCCGTTGCCGGCTGGCCTTCGGGGTGGGCACCAGCCTCACCAACGACCTGGGGCCGACGCCGCTGCAGATCGTCATCAAGATGGTCCGCTGCAACGACCAACCGGTGGCCAAGCTCAGCGATTCGCCGGGCAAGAGCATGTGCGAAGACGCCGGCTACCTGCGCTACCTGCGCGACGTATTCGGTCTGCCGCCGATGCCCGAAGGGGCCTGACCAGCGGCGGCAATGACTGACGCAGGCCGGCATGAACTGCCGAAACGGGCGGCCTGCTGTCGGGGAATGCCCGGAAAAGTGAGATGCATCTCTCAATCGCTGGTTGGCAAACGTTAACATTGGCATCACGCTTGCATCACTTTTAGTGCAACCGTCGTATGTGACGTCCCTTTCCTTGCGAAGCCTGTTGAATGCCTGCACTCGACCCCTTGTCGCTGTACCGCACGCGGAGCTGCTCCCGGCAGTGGCTGGGCTTTGTGCGGGCGATGGCCGAGGAGTTCGGCGCCGAGCTGCCCGAGCACGACCTGGCCACCTTGATGGCTCGGATCGGCCGCCGCTTCGCGCGTGAGCACAGGCTGGCGTCCTGCGCCGCGCTGGACGAGGTGCAACAGGCCGCCAATGCGATCTGGGACAGCTGCGACTGGGGCCAGTGCGCAATGGACGAATACCCCGACCACGTGCAGATCCGGCACGGCGGTGCGCCGTTGAGCGTGGCTCTGGACGGGGCTGGCTGGAGCGATGGGTTCCTGCAAGGGGTCTACGAAGGATGGTTCCAGCAATTGGGGATGCTGGCAGGCCTGGCGGTGCAGACCGTGCCGGCCGATTCCGTCGATCTGCGCCTGTTTGTGTTGGCGCGGACGGCATGAGCATGTGCGATCAGGCAAGGGGAGTGTGATGGCACCGAAGAACACCAAGAACACGCCGGGACACGACGACGTATCGGGTCTGTTCGCGCGTTTGGGGACGCAGGCGAGCGAGGGCTATCACGATTTCGCCTACACCCAGCTGCCGCCGCGCAAGCCGGGCGTGGCGCCTGTCGAGGCGCCGGAAGCTGCGCAGACGGCGCCGGTTGCGACGGAGGCTGCGGTCGCGCCGGTACACGTGCCGACAGCGCGTTCGCCCGCAGTGTCGGCGGCAGTGGCACCGCCGATCGCACCGCTCGTGGCCCCGTCGCCCGTGATGCAGGCAACGGCGCCTGCCGACAAGACGGTTGGCGTATCGCCCGGCGATGCGCTGGCACCGCTGCGCAAATTGCGGCAACGCGATGAGCCTGGCGCGCGCGGCCTGTCGTCGCTGGAGCGGCCGGCGCAGACGCCGTTGGAACAGCTGTTCCAGCGTTTGCTGCAGGCCGACGCGCGCGCCTCTGCGCACAGCCCGCTCCAGCGCCTGCGCTCGCGTTGAGCGCTCCCTTCCGTGATGCCCGGCAAGCGCGTGATGCGTTTGTCGCCGCGTTGCAGTACGTCTGCCACGTTTCCAGGATTGCCCGATGACCACTGCCAGCCTTCGTTCCGCATCACCGTTGCCCACGCTGGCAACCTGGGCGCTGTGGCTGCTGGGCGCGTTGTTGCTGGTGTTCGTGGTCGCAGTCCCGATGGATGTCACCCAGCAGCTGGTGTTCTCCGGCGTGCTGTTCGCAGTGGCGCTGGCGGTGCGCAACCGTGGTGGGCGGGTGGTCATCCTGATGATGATGGGGATGTCGCTGGCAGTGTCGTGCCGCTACATCTGGTGGCGCATGACCCAGACCATGGGCGTGGGCAGCGCGGTGGATTTCATCCTCGGCCTGGGCCTGCTTGGTGCGGAGCTGTACGCGTTCGTGATCCTGGTGCTGGGCTATTTTCAGGTGCTGTGGCCGCTCAATCGCAAGCCGGTTCCATTGCCTGCCGATCAGAGCCTGTGGCCGAGCGTGGATGTGTTCATTCCCACCTATAACGAGCCGTTGTCGGTGGTGCGCACCACGGTGCTGGCCGCCAGCGTGATCGATTGGCCGGCCGGCAAGATCAACATCTATCTGCTCGATGACGGCCGCCGCGACGAGTTCCGCGAGTTCTGTGCCGAGGTCGGCATCAACTACGTCACCCGCACCAACAACGCGCACGCCAAGGCCGGCAACATCAACGCTGCCTTGAAAAAATGCAGCGGCGAATACGTGGCCATCTTCGATTGCGACCACATCCCGACCCGCTCGTTCCTGCAGGTGGCGATGGGCTGGTTTCTGCGCGACACCAAACTGGCGCTGGTGCAGATGCCGCACTATTTCTTTTCGCCTGACCCGTTCGAGCGCAACCTCGATACGCATGGCAAGGTGCCCAACGAAGGCGAGCTGTTTTACGGTTTGTTGCAGGATGGCAACGACCAATGGAATGCCACGTTCTTCTGCGGTTCGTGCGCGGTGATCAAGCGCACTGCGTTGGAAGAGGTTGGCGGCGTGGCAGTGGAAACCGTCACCGAAGATGCGCACACCGCGCTCAAGTTGCAGCGTCGCGGCTATCGCACCGCGTATCTGGCGGTGCCGCAGGCGGCGGGTCTGGCCACCGAGAGCCTGTCCGGGCACGTGGCGCAGCGTATCCGCTGGGCGCGCGGTATGGCGCAGATCGCGCGCATCGACAATCCGTTGCTCGGCCGCGGGCTCAAGCTGTCGCAGCGGCTGTGCTATCTCAACGCGATGCTGCATTTTTTCTACGGCTTGCCGCGCATCATCTATCTCACCGCACCGCTGGCGTATCTGTTCTTCGGCGCGCATGTGATCCAGGCGTCGGCATTGATGATCCTGGCCTACGCGCTGCCGCATATTCTGCAGGCCAATCTGACCAATCTGCGCGTGCAGAGCCGCTTCCGGCACCTGCTGTGGAACGAGGTCTACGAGACCACGCTGGCCTGGTACATCTTCCGCCCGACGCTGGTGGCCTTGCTCAATCCCAAGCTCGGCAAGTTCAACGTCACGCCCAAGGGCGGGCTGGTGGCGCGCGGTTATTTCGATGCGCAGATTGCCAAGCCGTATCTGTTCCTGCTGCTGCTCAACGTGGCCGGCGTGGTGGCCGGCGTGCTGCGGCTGGTCTATGTCGGCGGCAGCGGCGAGCAGCAGACGATCTGGTTCAACCTGGCCTGGACGCTCTACAACATGGTGCTGCTGGGCGCCACGATCGCCACCGCCAGCGAAACCCGCCAGGTGCGTAGCGCACACCGGGTGCCGCTGGATGTTCCGGTCAATCTGTACCTGCCCGACGGCGGCGTGCTGGCCTGCCGCTCAGTGAATTTTTCCACCGGCGGCATGGCGATCAAGCTCGCGCAACCGCAACCGATCGAGCCCGGCTCGACGGTGCAGATCGGGCTCAGTCATCGCGGTGTGGAGCAGACTTTGCCGGCCGTGGTGCGTCAGGATCGCGATGGTCAGGTCAGCATCCAATTCACCGAGATGTCGATGGAACAGGAACGCTGGCTGGTGGCATCGACCTTTGCGCGTGCCGATATCTGGTTGTCGCAATGGGGCCAGCACGATCGCGATTCGTTCTGGCGCTCGATGGGCCAGGTGCTGGCCGCCAGTGCGCGCGGATTCGGGCGCCTGGGTCGGCATATGGTGGACAGCACGCGTCAGGGCTTCCGCCCGGCGCGCGCGGATCTGGAGTCGTGAGCGTGATGCGTGGTGTTTCCCTTTCCCCTGCCAAGAAGCAACTGATGCGAATGTCCCCGGCCGTGTTGACCTGTGCGTTCACGCTTCTGGCCGGTCTGGCGCAGGCGCAACAGACCGCACCGACGGCGCCTGCCGCGCAGACAGGCGCCGATGCGCAAAGTGCCACCGCCGCAGCGGTCGTGCCTACCGCGCCCACACCGCCCGCCGGCAACGCGCGCGCGGCCACGCTGCGCGATCTGGGCATCGATTACGAAATCACCTTGCGTGGTGTGCAGGGCAGTGCCGGAGTGCCCTTCAGCGTGCGTAGCGACGAAATCGTCACCGCCGCCACGCTCAATCTGAAATACAGCTACTCGCCATCGCTGCTGCCGGACCTGTCGCACGTCAAGGTCACCATCAACGGCGTGACCGTTGCGAGCTTGCCCACCGACAAGGCCAACGCCGGCAAGTTGCTGTCGGCCGATCTGCCGATCGACTCGCGGCTGATCACCGACTACAACCAGCTCAACCTGCAACTCATCGGGCATTACACCCGCGAGTGCGAAGACCCCGACCACAGCAGCCTGTGGGCGAATGTGGATGCGGCCACCAGTCTGTCGCTGACCACCACGCCGCTGGCGCTGGCCAACAACCTGGCGCTGCTGCCGGTGCCGTTTTTCGATGTGCGCGATACGCGGCGTCTGGAGCTGCCGTTCTATTTCCCGCAGCAGCCGGACATGGCCACGCTGCAGGCGGCCGGCACCGTGGCATCGTGGTTCGGCACCCTGGCCGGTTATCGCGGCGCGGTATTCCCGGCCTCGACCAGCAGCTTGCCGGCGAGCGGCAACGCGGTGGTGTTCGCCACACCCAACACCTTGCCTGCGCAGTTCGCCACCGCCGATAGCGGCGTGGCCGATATCCGTGGGCCGACGGTTGCTGTCGTGGTCAACCCGACCGATCCCAACGGCAAGCTGCTGCTGGTGCTCGGCCGCAACACCGAGGATCTGCAACGCGCGGCCACCGCGCTGGCGTTGCGCGCACCGCTGACCGGTGCGGTGGCGCGGATCGGCGAGATGTCTGCGCCGACGCCGCGTCGGCCGTACGACGCGCCCAAATGGATTTCGAGCGAGCATCCGGTGCGTTTCGGCGATCTGGTCACCCAGCCCGGCGCGCTCAACGTCACCGGCTATCACCCGGACCTGATCCGGGTCGGTCTGCAGTTGCCGCCGGACTTGTTCGTGTGGGAGCGCGACGGCATTCCGGTGGCGCTGAAATACCGCTATACGCTGCCGGAAGAGGACAACAAGTCCGCCCTCAACGTCAGCATCAACGAGTCGTTCGTGACCACCTTGCCGCTGACCGGCCGCCCATTTGCCGAGTCCACGCCGGTGCGCTGGTGGAACAGCCTGGGCACGCGCGGCAACATGCCGGTGCATCAGGATCTGACACTGCCGGTGGGCGCGTTTTCGGCCAATAGCCAGCTGCGCTTCCACTTCTTTTTCGATCGCCCGCAAGGCGAGGCCTGCAAGAACACCTTCCCGGATGTCTCCGGCGCCATCGATGCCGATTCCACCATCGACCTGAGCGGTTTCGACCACTACATGGCGATGCCGAATCTGGCCGCGTTCGCCAACGCCGGCTATCCGTTCACGCGGCTGGCCGATCTGTCCGAATCGGCGATCGTGCTGCCCAATAATCCGGGCGACCAGGATCTGGGCAATGTGCTGACCTTGCTCGGCAGGTTCGGTGCGTCCACCGGCTACCCGGCACTGCATGCGCAGATCATCGCCGCCAGCGCGGTGCAGCAGCACGCCGATCGCGATCTGTTGCTACTGGGCAGCGCCGAATCGCAACCGCTGTTCAAGCAATGGCGTGCGCAGCTGCCGGTGGGCCAGGACGGGCAGAACCGCCGCATCGGCCTGACCGATTGGCTGTTCGAAAAACTACCCGGCTTCCTGTCCTTCGACGCGCGCCGCACCGATCTGCCGACCACCACCGACATCGCGTTGCAGCCGCAGCCGGACGACGTGCTGTTGATGGGCTTCGAATCGCCGTTGAAATCCGGCCGCAGCGTGGTCGCGTTTCAGACCGAAGACCCGGCCAACATGAATCGTCTGTTCGATGCCTGGTTCGACCCGGCCTTGCTCAAGGACTTCCAGGGCAGCGTGGTGTTGCTGCAGCAGAAGAAGGTCACCAGCCTGGTTGGCAATCAGACCTACTACGTGGGTCACTTGCCGCTGCCGACCTGGCTGCGCTGGTACTTCTCGCATCACCCGGTGTGGCTGGCCCTGACCGTGGTGCTGCTGGCGCTGCTGCTGGCACTGGCCGCGCGCGTGCTGCTGCGCCGGCATACCGCCGAGCGCCTCAACGACGGCCACGGCGCATGAACGCGGCCGCGCGCGGCAGTGCCATGACGCGCCGCGGCCTGCTGCGCGCCGGTGCACTGGCCTCACTGGCCGCGCTGTTGCCGGCCGGCGCGACGGCAGCGCCCGCACAGTGCGGCGCCTGGCCACTGTGGAACGCGTTCGTGTCCAAGCACATCCAGCCCGATGGCCGGGTGGTGGACTTCCTCAACGCCGATCAACGCTCCACCTCCGAAGGCCAGTCGTACGCGCTGTTCTTCGCGCTGGTGGCCAACGACCAGGTGCTATTCGACAAGGTGCTGGGCTGGACCCGGCACAACCTGTGCGGCGGCCGCCCGGATCTGAATCTGCCGGCCTGGTTGTGGGGCCGCGATGGCAGCGGCGAGTGGCGCGTGCTCGATGCCAACACCGCCAGCGATGGCGAGCTGTGGATCGCCTACGCCTTGCTGGAAGCCGGCCGGCTGTGGAACCGCCCTGGTTACGGCAAGGCCGGCCAGCAGATCCTGCAACTGATGCGCACCCAGGAAGTGGCCACGCTACCCGGGCTGGGGCCGATGTTGTTGCCCGGCCGCAGCGGCTTTGTCGAGCCGGGCCGCTGGACGCTCAATCCAAGCTATCTGCCGATCCAGGTACTGCGGCGCTGCGCCAACGCCGACCCCAAGGGGCCGTGGGCGGCGATCGCCGCCAACGCTGCGCGCGTGCTGCACGACAGTGCGCCGGTCGGCTTTGCACCGGATTGGACGGTGTGGGACGGCAAGGCCTTCGGCGCCGATCCCAAACGCGGCAATCTCGGCAGTTACGATGCCATTCGCGTGTATCTGTGGGCCGGCATGCTGGATGCCGGCGAGCCGCTGCGCGCGAAGTTGCTGCAGGATTTGTCCGGCCCGGCCGATCTGCTGGCCGCAGGCACCGCGTTCGCCGAAAAGATCGACACCGCCCGCGGCGTGGGTACCGGCGCCGTGCCGGTGGGGTTTTCCGCCGCGTTGCTGCCTTACCTGAGCGCGCTGCGTCAGCCCACCCTGCTCAAGGCACAGGCGCAGCGGATTCCGCTCGCCGCTACACCGGCCGCCGCCGCGCTGCCGTACTTCGAACGCACGCTGGCCCTGTTCGGACAGGGCTGGCTTGAGAACCGCTACCGCTTTGCCGCAGACGGGCGCCTGCTGCCCGCCTGGAGAACGCCTGCATGCTCCGCAAAAACCTGACCCCGCTCTACCTCGCCGGCATGATCGACCTGTGCCTGCTCGTCTCACCGGTGCACGCGCAGACCAGCGCGACCCAGCAACTGGTCGGGCAGGGCAACTACTGGCACGACCAGGGACGCGACGATCTGGCCGCCGACACCTGGAAAAAGCTGCTCGGCATCGATCCGGACCAGCCAGACGCCTTGCTCGGCCTGGCGCAGATCGATCTGGCGCAGGGCCGTCAGTCGGAGGCGCGCAAGCGTCTGCAGCAGCTCGAAGCCGCGCATCCGCAATCGCCGCAGGCGCAGCGTCTGCGCGTGGCGATCGGTGCGCGCGGCAGCGCCACTGCCGGCGAAGACCCCAATCTGCGCAACGCACGCCGCGCCGCCGCGGCTGGGCGCTATGTAGAGGCCGCGCGCAGCTACGAGGCCGTGTTTGCCGGCAAGGCGCCGCCGCCGACGCTTGCGCTGGAGTACTACCAATCGCTGGCCGGCACGCCGACCGGTTGGGAGCGTGCGCGCGATGGTCTGCGCACGCTGCAGGCCAGCGACCCGGCCAACCCGTCCGTGCAGATGGCGCTGGCCCAGGTATTGAGTTATCGCGAACCCACCCGTCGCGAAGGCATCGCGCAATTGCGCACGCTTGCCCAACGCGCTGATGTGGGCGGCCCGGCGCGCACCAGCTGGCGCCAGGCGCTGCTGTGGCTCAACGCCAGCACCGCCGATGCACCGCTGTATCAGGCATTTCTGGCCGGCAGCCCGGCCGATGCGGAAGTAACCGCCAAGCTCGGTCAATTGCGCGAACAACGCACGGCCGCTGCCGCTGCGCCCGCCGATCCCAATGGCATCGCGCTGGCCGAGGGCTTTCGCGCGCTCAATGCCGGCAATCTGAGCGCGGCCGAACAACGCTTCACCCAGGTGCTGCGCGCCCGTGCGCGCGATCCGGAGGCATTGGGCGGCCTGGGCTCGGTGCGGCTGCGTCAGCAACGCTTTGCCGAAGCGCAGGAACTGCTGCGCCCGGCCGCGGCCAGCAATGGCAAATGGAAAGGTGCGCTGGACAGCGCGCGCTACTGGCAACAGCTGCAGCAGGCCGAGGCCGCACGCGCACGCGGTGACATCGCGCAGGCACGCCAGCTGGTGGAGCAGTCGGTGCAGCTGCTGCCCAACGAGCCGGCCGGCCATGTCGCGCTGGGCGGTCTGCAAAGCGCCAGCGACCCGGTTGCGGCCGAAGCCAGTTATCGCAAGGCGCTGTCGCGCGATGCCGACAATGCCGGCGCCTTGCAGGGCCTGGTCGGGCTGTACAGCCGCCAGGGGCGCATGTCCGAAGCCAGCGAATTGTTCAATCGCCTGCCGGCCGCCGAGCGCGCCAAATCCGGTGGCGAAGCCTTGCTGCGTTCCAATGTGCAGCGCGCCCGCGCGCGGCAATCGCTGGAGGCCGGCGATACGGTCAGCGCGCAGGCCGAGCTGGAAGCGGCCATGGTCGAACGCCCCGGCGATGCCTGGATTCGCCTGGATCTGGCTCGCCTGTACCAACAGGCCGGCCGCCCCGATCAGGCGCGCAGCGTCATGGATGGCCTGCTTGCCGTGCACGGCGACCAACCCGAAGCGCTGCACGCCAACGCCTTGCTCGCGCAAGAAAGCGGCGACTGGCAGGGCGCTTACGACAGTCTGGATCGCATCCCTGCCGCAGCGCGCACGCCGGAGATGACCCAGCTGCGCACCAACGCCTGGATCGAACTGCAGGCGCGTCAGGCGCGGCTGCTGGTGGAGCAGGGCAGGGTAGGCGAGGCGCAGCAATTGCTCGCACGTACCGAAACCGCGCTGGGCAACCAGCTCGACGATCCGCAATTGCTGGCCGCCCTGGCCGGCGCGCATGCCGACGCCGGCAATGCCTCGCGCGCGCTGGTGCTGGCGCAGCGGCTGGTCACCGGTGCCAACCCGCGCACCGAAGACCGCCTGCAATATGCCGGCGTGCTGCTGCGTGCGCGTCAGGACGCCGAGTTGTCGGCGGTGCTGCGCCAGCTGCAATCCACCACCATGACGCCGGAACAATTGCGTCGCTATCAAAACTTGCGCAGCGCCTACACGCTGCGCCAGGTGGACGCCTTGCGCGAGCTCGGCAATCTGGAAGGCGCCTACGATGCGTTGTCGCCGATTCTGGCTCAGCAACCGGACAACCGCGACGCTCAGGCGGCATTGGCACGGCTGTATGCCGCCGCCGGCGATCAGCGCCAGGCGCTGGCGATCTATCAGCAGATCCTGCAGCGCCACCCCAACGATCTGGACACGCTCACCGCTGCCGCCAACAGCGCCGCCGCGCAATCGGATCTGCGCAACGCCGACAGTTATCTGCAGCGCGCGCTGGCGCAGGCGCCGGAATCGCCGGACGTGCTCGCCGCTGCCGGCCGCGTGTATCGCAGCGCCGGCAAGAACCGCAAGGCCGAGCAGTATTTCCGCGCATCGCTGGCCGCACAGCAGCGCCAGGCCGGTCAGCTCGACAACGGCCTGCCGGGCGCACGTGGCCCGGCGGCAGTGGCCTCGGCCGGCCGTCCGCTCAATCCGTTCTCCGGCATGACCGGCGCCATGCCGCGCTCGCCGGCAGTGCTGTCCGAGCGCATGCCGGCGGGGAACGCGTTTGCCGATGTCGCACTGGAGCCGCCGGCCGCCACCCAACCGGCAACTGCACGCTTCGCCACCGCCGCAGCCGTCGATGCCTACGCCGGCAACACGGTCGATACGCTGCCGCAGCCGGTGAGCGCCAGCGCCGCACCCTCGTTCTTGCCGGCGCCCAACAGCCGCACCCGCCTGCCCACGCGCAGCGCTCCCGCGTTCGTGCCGGACAACACCGCTCCTTCGCGCAGCGTTGCCGCGCAAGAAACGCGTGCGCCCAGCAGCGGCAACGGCGTGCTCGACGAACTGCGCGCGGTGCAATCGGAAAACAGCGACAACCTCGCCGGTGGCGCGCTGTATCGTTCGCGCGATGGCGAGGACGGCCTTGGGCGACTGGACGACATCGAAATGCCGGTGCAGGCCGACTTTGCGGTGGGCGAAGGCAAGCTCGGCGTCACGCTGACGCCCACCGTGGTGGATGCCGGCACGCTGACCACCGATTACGCCACCGCCAGCCGTTTCGGCGCCGGCCCGCAGACGGCAGTCAACGATGCGCTTGCCGCCGACCGCAGCCCGATCGACACGCTGACCAACTCGTCGGTGTATCAGTTGCTCGCCACCCAGGGCGATAACGTTGCCACACGCGAACGCCTGCGCCGTTACGCCTTGAATACCGGCTTGTTCGGCGAGCTGCTGACCGAAAACAACAACAGCACGCCGGCGGCATTGGCCGCGCTGGCCAACGAACCGCTGCCGGCGTATCTGCTCAGCGTCAACGCGTCCAGCACGCCGATTGCGCAGCTGGCGCGCGACATCCTCAGCAACACCGCAATCAGTGAACAGCTGGCCGCCGGCGACGGTGCCGCGCTGCAGGCATTGGCCAGCAGCACCGCTGCCGCGCAGCAGACGCCCACTTCGCTGGCGGCCACGCTCAACAGCATGGCCGCCACCGGCAATGGTGCGCGCCGGCTCAGCCAGGACGACACCGGCGTGGGTATCGGCGTGCGCTATCGCAATGGCGGTTTCAGCGCCGATGTGGGCAGCACGCCGATCGGGTTCCAGGAGCAGAACGTCGTCGGTGGCGTCGGCTATCGCGGCGAGATCGGCGACACGGTGAGCTGGTCGGCCGATGCCTCGCGGCGCGCGGTCACCGACAGCGTGCTGTCGTTCGCCGGTGCGCAAGATGCGCGCAGCAGCCGCGAGTGGGGCGGCGTCACCAGCAACGGCATCGTGCTCTCGGCCACCGCCGACAACGGCCTGCTCGGTGGGTATGCCAACCTTGCCGCGCACCGCTTGATCGGTAACAACGTGGCCGACAACGACCACCGCCAGGCCGACCTGGGCTTCTACGTACATGCGTTGGAAACCCAGCATCAGTCGCTGACCGCCGGCGTCAATCTGACCGCCATGCAGTACGACAAGAACCTCAGTGGATTTACGTACGGCCACGGCGGTTACTTCAGCCCGCAGGAATATGTGGACCTCGGTTTCCCGGTGCACTGGAGCGGGCGCAGCGCCGGGCAGAGCGTCAACTGGAAGGTCGATGCCAGCGTCGGCGTGCAGCATTTCAAGACCGACCCCACGCCGTACTTCCCCACCGACCCGACGCTGCAGCAGGCCGCCTACGACGCCGCATCGCTGGCGGCGCTGCTCGGCCTGGTCGACCGCTACACCGACCCGGTGTATGTGGGCGAAAGTCGCACCGGCGTGTCGTACAACCTCAGTGGCGCAGCCGAATGGCAGGTGGCGCCGCAGTTGTTCCTGGGCGGGCGCATGACCTTCAACAATGCACGCGACTACAACCAGTTCAGCAGCAATCTCTATCTGCGCTTTGTGATGGATCGCCTGGGCGCCGCGTTGGGTCGCGCACCGCAGGTGCTGACCTCGCCGTATGCCGCAGATCGGTAAGGCACGGCAGCGCGTGGTGTAAGCGAAGGAAGGGCTGAACAACGCGCGACATGACGGGGGAACCTGGAATGTCGCTCACGCGCGCGGCCTCCACTGCTGAACATCTAGCAGTTCTGCGTAGTGAACATTGCCAGCGGTGTTGATCGAAAACACGCGGACGCGTTGTGCAGAGCCTCCCTAACGAGGCCAGCGTGTGTGGCCGTTGCGGCAGACGCAGTGCATCGCTCTGCGCCACGTCTAGGTGCGATGGCGCGCATTGCATCGACGCACATTGCTGCATGCAGTACACAGCTGATGCGGTTGTAGCCGTTGCGCAGACGCAGTGCATCGCTCTGCGCCACGTCGAGTTGCGATGGCGCGCACTGCATCGACGCACATGGCTGCATCCAGTACACAGCTGATTACGCATAAACGAACGGCGCCTCGCGGCGCCGTTCGCATCACATCTGACCGTCTACGCCTGGGTTACGGGCGTACCTTGGTCGCGCAGATAAACGTGGCGGCCTGCTGCAGACGACTGATCGCACCCTGGTCTTCCAGTTCGCGGATGTGATCGTTCATGCAGGTCAGATAACCGAAGCGGTTACCGGCATTCTGCGTCTTGCACAGGCTGCTCTCGGCGGTCAGGTTCGCACCGACGATCAGACCGCCGGTTTCCACCGTCGGCACCAGCGTGCTGCAGTTGCCCAGCCGGGTCAGGCCACGGTTCAAGGTCCAACCGATATCGGCAAACATCGCCGGGGTCAGGTCGATGTTCAGATGCGCCTGCACTTCCGGCGTATCGAACGGTTCCATCAACGCGTTGGGCTGCAGGTCGGTATCGAAGTGCGAGAACGTCGAACCACCGGCCACCACGCTGGGCGCATACAACCGCGTGCGGCCTGCGCTGTCGGTGCCTTGCAGCAGCTCGGGATCTTCGTACAGCGCCGCCACCACGCCGGTGCTGCTCTTCAACCGTGCGCCATCGGCCTGCGACACCATGATCGCCGGGATGGTGATGTCGGTGATCGGCGGCGCCGCATTGCCCATGGTCTGCACGCCGCCGGCGTTGTTGGCCACGATCACGCCCACCGCACCGTTGAGCTGTGCGTTCTTGACCTTGATGGCGAAGGCGCAGGTGCCGCGGTCGATCAGCGCCACCTTGCCGGCCACCTCGGCCGCATTGACGAACGGCGTTTCGCAGCCATCGGTGGCCGATGCGGCGGCAACGCCGTCATTGATGGTCACCACTGCGCGCGCCGGGAAGTTACCGGCGCTGGCCAGCGGCCCGAAGCTGGCAAAGCCCACTTCGAACTTGCCAGCCGCAGTGGCCGGCGCGCTGACCTGCAGCAGTGTGCGCGGGTCCAGGATCAACGCCGCCTCGCGGTTGACGCGGGTGCCGGCCCATACCGTGCGACCGGGCGTGCGCATCGCCTCGGCGCGCAAGGCGTTGGTCATGGTCGGGTCGTCGAAACGCTTGTTCTGCACGTTATCGAAGGCCTGCGAGGTGTAGACGTCGGTCAGGCCGCTGCCCGAACCGAGCACGCCGGTGGTCTTGTTGAGGAAGCCGGCAGCGCCCAACCCGTGGCCGATCTCGTGCATCACCACGTTGAGGAAGTTGATCTGCCCTGCCGGGGTCTTGCCGTCCAGGCCCAGGTACCAGCCCGAACCGGCCAGGCAGTCGTCCTTGCCCAGATCGCCGTTGAACTGCGAAAACACGTCGGCCGGATCGGCCGGATCGGGCACCAGGTCCTGCCCGGCGATCGCATCGCCCAGCGCGGACGGATACAGCGTATTGGCCTTGGCGCCGGGGAAGTCGTTGACGATCCAGTTCGGGCCGGCCTGGCCCAACGTGCCGCCGGTGGCGGTGCAGGTCAGCCGTGCGAACGAGGCATACACCTTGATTTCGACGTTGCTCTGCAGCACCGCGCCCCACAGATCCATGGCGTACTGGTAGGCGATGCGACGCTGTTCGCCGACCGACCGCCCGGGATTGCCGCCCAACGGTGCCGCGGTGGTGGGGTCGTTCAACCCGACCACGGTGCCGGCATCGCCATTGATCAGCGTGACGTTGGCAGCGGATGCGTGCAGCGGCGCCAGCGCCGCGCCCACGGCCAGAGATAACAGCAACAAGGGCTTATTCATGCGGCAGCGCTCCGTGCTCGGCGTGGGCGGGTTGGGTGTCTGCGTCGTCGCTGTGCTCGATCACGATGCGGCCGTCGGCCTGGCGGGTCGCGGTCAGCGAGCTCATTTGCGTGGCCGGCAACTTGCGCACCACGGTGCCGTTGGGCAGGCGACGCTCGGTGGCGCGTGCGGCCGCCTCGGTCTGCGGCACGGTCGTGCGGCTCGCCCCACTGCGGGCGGCGGAGCCGGCCTGCTGGTCCAGCGCCGCACTCTCGGCGTCGGTCAGCGGACGCAGCTTGCCGGTGACGGGATCGATACCGACCTTGGAGCTGGCGGCGACGTCCTGCGCCCCCGCAACAGCGGGCAGGCAGGCAACACACAGCACACCGGACAGCATCCATCCGGGCTTGCGAAAGCTCATCATCGTTGGGATTTCCTTAAGTCCAACCGCAGAAAGAACGCCGTGCGACACACCGGAGTTCGAGAGATACTTCCGTTTCAGTCTGTTCATGACTGAACCATGAATCCGTGATGTGTGTCAATCTTTTGACAGTTGGCGCGCTGAATGCGAACAGATGTCCTGGAAACGTCAGCCTCGCGCTTGCGCCACGATGCTTTTCTGAATTCGGTAGCGGTCCTAGGGCGTTCTAGTCAGAAATCTGACGCCCTGGCGACGGTGTGCGGCAGATCGCCAAGCTTCCTGTTTGCCCGGGAGCGCCCGCGGGGCGAGACGGGCCGCGCCTCGTGGACCTCACTGCACCAAGGTGGCTGCGCACACAGCTCCATGCCGCTCCTCGCCCCGGCCCGTGCGGCTGGCGCGGACGCACCAAGGCAAGCCGCGTCAGTCGCGCGCGAGCCGTACGTTCCTGCTCCGCGCGAGGGGGTCAGGATTTCGCCGCAACGACGCAGCCGACACCGCCGACCCAATGCCTGCGAGCGGCAAGCAGCAGTGACCAACCAGCCGTCAGAAACCAACAGCCAGCGCAGCGATAGGCCGCAGCGGGCAAGCAGACAGGCCTGCAGGAAAGCGCAGGCGTGCGTGTACGGACTCGACACGTCCACTCGTACACTGCGCGTCCTGCAGAGCGCTATCGATCGTCAACGATTGCAGCGACACACGCATCCATCGAACCGAACAGGTCACGCATGCACGCCGTCATCTACCACAACCCCGCCTGCGGCACGTCGCGCAACACGCTGGCGCTGATCCGGCATGTCGGCATCGAACCGCAGATTGTCGACTACCTGCAGCACCCGCCCAGCCGACAGACGTTGCAATCGCTGATTGCCGATGCCGGTCTGTCGGTGCGCGATGCCATGCGTCAGAAGGGCACGCCGTATCTGGAGCTGGGACTGGACAATCCCGCGCTGGAGGACGCCGCACTGTTGAGCGCGATGATTGCGCACCCGATCCTGATCAATCGCCCGTTCGTGCAGACGCCGTTGGGTACGCGCCTGTGTCGTCCATCCGAGCAGGTGCTCGACCTGTTGCCACCGGCCACCAGCGCATTCGCCAAGGAAGACGGCGAAGCCGTGCTGGACGAGAGCGGGCAGCGGATCGGCGCTTGAGCGCTGCAGCGGATCGCAGTCCTGCACTGCATCGCTAACCACTCTGCGGCTGCTGCGCTAAAAGCAAGCAATAAAACGGTTGCGCGACTACCCAGCCGGACGGATTGGCAGCTTGGCGCCATGGCAGTCTTTACCGCAAATCGCACTGCGTTTGCCGCGCTGAGAGCGACCAGCAAAGTGACCGTTTAACCGCAGGCATGTTGACCACAGGCAGGCGAGGCCGGTGCCAGGAAGTGTTATGCAGCACTCGTACACTCCGGTTGGCGCCACCCATGCCCGCCCGGCAGCCGCTCGCTAGCGTGTGTTGGCCGTTCTAAAATCGCTGTCGTGTTTTTGAGGAGCATCGATATGATTCGCGAAATTATCCGCATGGGCGACAAGCGCCTTCTGCGCGTGGCGCCACCGGTGAGCAACCTGGGCAGTGCCGAGTTGCATGCCTTGGTGGCCGACATGTTCGAGACCATGGATGATGCGCACGGCGTCGGTCTGGCCGCTCCGCAGATCGCGGTGGACCTGCAACTGATGGTGTTCGGCTTCGAAGTCAGCGAGCGTTATCCGGACGCGCCCACGGTACCGCGCACGGCCTTGGCGAATGCGCAGATCGAACCGCTGTCGGACGAGATGGAAAACGGCTGGGAAGGGTGCCTGTCGATTCCCGGCCTACGCGCGGTGATCCCGCGTTGCCGCCACATCCGGTATCGCGGCTTCGCCCCCGACGGCAGCCCGATCGAGCGCGAGGCCGAAGGTTTCCATGCCCGCGTGGTGCAACACGAATACGACCATCTGGTCGGCCGCCTGTATCCCTCGCGTATCGAGAATTTCGACACCTTCGGCTTCGAAGACGTGCTGTCCTACGATCTGTAACGCGTTACTTCATCCATGCACGGTCGCGTGCGCAAACGCGGCCGTGCCGAAGCGATCGCGCACCAAGCGTGACGATGGCTGCCGGCCGCGCAGAGTTGAAAAGGTGTAGCTCTGCAGCTACTGCACGTTCTGTAGCGCATGCATACCGTCCAGCCGTGGTCGACGTCGCACCCGATCAACTCGTACCTCGTGCCCTGTCCCTCGTCCCCCGCAACGCAGCACCACTCGATTCCATCAATGCTCAACCAACGCAACAGGCGCGATGTCCTTGCCGGTTTCGGGACCCTGTGGCGGCATGGATGCCGCTACGGAGCCTCCACGGACGGATTCACGGCGTGTCCCGGAAGCGGCAAGGGCATCGCGCCCTCGACCACTAGTGATGTACCCAATCATGGCAAGCGCAAGCGCCCGCGTAATCGCTCAGATACGCCGCGTCCCAGCGTTGCCTGCACCAACGCGTCACACACCCGCACACCAAACAGCACAACACACATTCACACCTGCCGCCCCCAAACCCCACAAACAAAAAGGGCGCCTAGCGGCGCCCTGATCGTGACAACTTGAACGTGACAACTTGAACGCGCTTACTTCAGCGCCTTGAAGCGCAGACGCTTCGGGCCCGCGTCATCGCCCATGCGGCGACGCTTGTCTTCTTCGTACTCGCGGTAGTTGCCCTGGAAGAACTCCACATGCGAGTCGCCTTCGAACGACAGGATATGCGTGGCGATACGGTCGAGGAACCAGCGGTCATGCGAAATCACGAAGGTGTTGCCCGGGAACTCCAGCAACGCATCTTCCAGCGCACGCAGCGTTTCGATGTCCAGATCGTTGGACGGTTCGTCGAGCAGCAGCACGTTGCCGCCCTGCAGTAGCGTCTTGGCCATGTGCAGACGACCGCGCTCACCACCGGAGAGCGCCCCGACCATCTTCTGCTGGTCCTGGCCCTTGAAGTTGAAGCGGCCGATGTAGGCGCGCGACTGAATCTCCACACCGTTGATGTTGAGGATATCCAGGCCGCCAGCGATTTCCTGGAACACGTTGTGGTTGCCTTCCAGTGCATCGCGGCTCTGGTCCACGTAAGACAGCTGCACGGTGGGGCCGACCACGATTTCGCCGGAATCGGGCTTTTCCTGGCCAGTGATCATCTTGAACAGGGTCGACTTACCGGCACCGTTGGGGCCGATGATGCCGACGATGGCGCCGGGCGGCACGATCATCGACAGGTTGTCGATCAGCAGACGGTCGCCGAACTTCTTGGACACGTTCTTGAACTCCATCACCGAGTTGCCCAGGCGCTCGCCCGGCGGGATGAAGATCTCGTTGGTCTCGTTGCGGCGCTGATAATCGACCGACTGCAGTTCTTCCAGGCGGGCCAGACGCGCCTTGCCCTTGGTGCGGCCGCCCTTGGCGTTCTGCCGCGACCATTCCAGTTCCTTCTGGATCGCCTTCTGACGTGACTTTTCCTGGTTGTCTTCCTGCTTGAGGCGCTCGTCCTTCTGGGTCAGCCAGTCGGTGTAGTTGCCCTTCCACGGAATGCCGCGGCCGCGGTCCAGTTCCAGGATCCACTCGGCGGCGTTGTCCAGGAAGTAGCGATCATGCGTCACCGCCACCACGGTGCCGGTGTAGCGCGCCAGGAACTGTTCCAGCCACTCCACCGATTCGGCGTCCAAATGGTTGGTCGGTTCGTCGAGCAGCAGCATGTCCGGCTTCTGCAGCAGCAGGCGGCACAGCGCCACGCGGCGCTTTTCACCACCGGACAGCTTGCCCACGATGGCTTCCCACGGCGGCAGGCGCAGCGCATCGGCGGCCACGTCCAGCTGGTTTTCCAGGGTGTGCGCATCGCCGGCGGCCAGGATCGCTTCCAGGCGTTCCTGTTCCTTGGCCAGCGCGTCGAAATCGGCGCCTTCTTCGGCATAGGCCACATACACCGCATCCAGCGCGGCCTGGGCCTGCAGCACATCGCCCACGCCTTCTTCCACCGCCTCGCGCACGGTGTGCTCGGGGTTGAGCTGCGGTTCCTGGGCCAGATAACCGACCTTGATGCCGGCCTGTGGACGGGCTTCGCCCTCGAAGTCGGTGTCCACGCCGGCCATGATCTTCAGCACCGTCGACTTGCCCGCGCCGTTCAGGCCCAGCAGGCCGATCTTGGCGCCCGGGAAGAAGCTCAGCGAGATGTCCTTGATGATCTGCCGCTTGGGCGGGACGACCTTGCTGACGCGGTTCATGGTGTAGATATATTGCGACATGGGTGCTCCGTGGACGCAGGCAGCCCGCCGGCCGAGGCCGGAGGCAGCGGAAAAGGGATTGCGCCGATTATACGGGCAAGTGCCCGGGGCCGCGGCAGACGGGCGTGTAGCTAAACGGCAGCCTACCTATTACCTGAATAGGCGTTTTCGTAATCGATTCCAGCAAGAATGCGTTAAGGCGAGCAGCGTCTTAATGAAATTGCGACATCGCAAACAGGAGCTGGTCATGAACCGCAATCGCATCGTCACTGTTGTGCTTTCTTCCATCCTGGCGTTGGGCTCCATGGCCCCGGCTGCGTTCGCCGGCGACTGGGACCGCGACCACGACCGCCGCGGGCATGACCGCGACGATCGCCACGACCGCGGCCGCGATCATCGCGGCAACTGGGGCAACGACCGTCACGACTGGCGCGATGACCGTCGGGCCGAACGTCGCGACGACCGCCGCTATTACGGCAATGGTTACCGCGAGGGTTATCGCGATGCCCGCTATCAGGAGCGTCGCTACGACCGCAACCGGGTCTATGTCTACGATCGCCCCACCTACTACCGCGCTGGCCCGCCGCCGCGCCCGTATTGGGCCCGTGGCCAGCGTTATCACGGCCCGGTCTATGTTGTGAACGACTATGACCGCTACAACCTGCGTCGCCCGCCGTACGGCTACCGTTGGCAGCGCGACAACACCGGCAATCTGCTGCTGGTCGCCATCGCCACCGGCGTCATCGCCGACCTGGTCCTCAACAACTGAGCAGGCACCGGGTTGCTCGCCGAGCAATCGGGCCGGTCATCACACAAAGGCGCACTTCGGTGCGCCTTTGCCGTTTGCGCCGCGCGCCGGCCGACCGGGCGCATTGTTCGCAACAGCAGCGCGATTGGTCACCCGTGCGGCGGGGGCTTACAATCGGCGGCCCTACTGGCTGCAGCTGCCCCGGAGCTTCGAATGTTCTCGCGCGACGTCCGACTGGAAACCTACGACCCCGAACTGGCCAAGGCCATCGCCGCTGAAGTTGGCCGCCAGGAGGATCACGTCGAACTGATCGCCAGCGAGAACTACTGCAGTGCGCTGGTGATGGAGGCCCAGGGCAGCCAGCTGACCAACAAGTACGCCGAGGGCTATCCGGGCAAGCGCTATTACGGCGGTTGCGAGTTTGTCGACATCGCCGAGCAACTGGCGATCGACCGCATCAAGCAGGTATTTGGTGCCGACTACGCAAACGTGCAGCCGCACAGCGGCTCGCAGGCCAATCAGGCGGTCTATCTGGCGCTGCTGCAGCCCGGCGACACCATCCTGGGCATGAGCCTGGCCCATGGTGGCCACCTGACCCACGGCGCCAAGGTCAATGTCTCCGGCAAGCTGTTCAAGGCGGTGCAGTACGGCGTCGACGAGCAGGGCCTGATCGATTACGACGAGGTCCAGCGCCTGGCCACCGAGCACACGCCGAAGATGGTCGTGGCCGGTTTCTCAGCCTACTCGCAGAAGATCGACTGGGCGCGCTTCCGCGCCATCGCCGACAGTGTGGGTGCGTATCTGTTCGTCGACATGGCACACGTTGCCGGCCTGGTTGCCGCCGGCGTCTATCCGAGTCCGATGGAGCATGCGCACGTGGTCACCTCGACCACCCACAAGACCCTGCGCGGCCCGCGCGGCGGCATCATCGTGGCCAAGGGCGCCAGCGAAGAGCTGCAGAAGAAGCTGCAGTCGATCGTGTTCCCCGGCATCCAGGGTGGCCCGCTGATGCACGTGATCGCGGCGAAAGCGGTCGCGTTCAAGGAAGCGCTGGAGCCGGCCTTCAAGACCTACCAGCAGCAGGTGGTCAAGAACGCCCAGGCCATGGCCAACACGCTGATCGCGCGCGGCTACAAGATCGTCTCCGGCGGCACCGAGAACCACCTGATGCTGGTCGACATGATCGGCCGCGATGTCTCCGGCAAGGATGCAGAGGCCGCGCTCGGCAAGGCCCACATCACCGTCAACAAGAATGCAGTACCCAACGACCCGCGTTCGCCGTTCGTGACCTCGGGCCTGCGCCTGGGCACCCCGGCCATCACCACGCGCGGTTACAAGGAGCAGGACAGCATCGACCTGGCCAACTGGATCGCCGACGTGCTGGACGCACCGGCCGACGAAGCCGTGCTGGCCAAGGTGCGCGATGCAGTAACTGCGCAGTGCAAGAAGTATCCGGTGTATGGCTGAGGTGCCGGGATTGGTGATTCGGGATTGGGGATGCGCGGCAAGCGCGTCCTTGTTCCTGCTGTTGCCAATCCCTAATCCCCACTCACCAATCTCGGCAACCTGATGCACTGCCCCTTTTGCCAGCACAACGACACCCGCGTGATCGATTCGCGGGTGTCCGAAGACGGCACGACGATTCGTCGGCGCCGTGAGTGCGAGGCGTGCGGCGAGCGTTTCAGCACCCTGGAAACCATCGAACTGAAACTGCCGACGGTGGTCAAGAGCGATGGCGGGCGCGAGGCGTTCGACGCGCGCAAGCTGCGTACCAGCTTCGACCGCGCGCTGCAGAAACGCCCGGTGTCCGAAGAGCAGATCGAAGCGGCGGTGCGCGCGGTGGTGCATCAGCTGCGGATGTCCGGCGAGCGCGAAGTGGGTTCGCTGCGCGTGGGCGAATACGTGATGGTCGAGCTGCGCAAACTCGACCACGTGGGCTACGTGCGCTTCGCCTCGGTGTATCGCAGTTTTCAGGACGTAGCAGACTTCCGCGAAGAAATCGAAAAGCTCGAACGCGAGCTTCCGGTCGGTAGCGAGCAATTGCCGCTGCTGGAAGCGGCGCTGGAACGTGCCGGCAAACCCGGTAAGCGCTGAGCGCATGCGCATCGCCTGCGTGGCGGACACGCCAGAACATTTGCCTGCCATCGCGCAGGCGCATCTGCAGGCCTTCGGCAGCCTGTTACCGGACTGGAACATCGACGAAGCGTTGAGCGAACTGCGCAGCCACACGCGCGATGGCGTGATTCCCACCACCTGGGTCGCGCTCGATCAGTCGCACTGGCTCGGTTCGGTCAGCCTGCTGGAGAACGACGATGGCCGCATCCGGCAATGGTCGCCCTGGCTGGCATCGCTGTACGTGCAGCCGCAGGCGCGCGGGCAGGGCATCGGCGAAGCACTGGTGGCGCACTGCGTGCGTGCGGCTGCGCAATTGCAGGTGCCGCTGCTGTATCTGTATTGCCAACCTGCGCTGGTGCCGTTTTATCAGCGGCTTGGCTGGCACACGCATGCCGAGCTATTGCTTGGCCCGATGCAGATCGTGGTGATGGCCATCGCGCCGGAGGGAGCAACGCAATGAACGTGACGGCCGACGACCACCGCTGGATGGCGCAGGCACTGCGCCTGGCAGAACGCGGTGCCTACACCACGCGGCCCAATCCAATGGTGGGCTGCGTGATCGTGCGCGATGGCGTGTGCGTGGGCGAAGGCTTCCATCAACGTGCCGGTGGCCCGCATGCCGAAGTGTTTGCGCTGCGCGCTGCCGGCGAGCGTGCACGCGGAGCGACCGCGTACGTCACGTTGGAGCCGTGCGCGCATTACGGGCGTACGCCGCCGTGCGCATTGGCCTTGATCGAGGCTGGCGTGGCGCGCGTGGTCGCGGCGATGGCCGACCCGTTTCCGCAGGTCAACGGCGGTGGTTTCGCACTGCTGCGCGAGGCGGGGATCGAGGTGGTCAGCGGCGTGCTGCAGGCGCAGGCGCGCGACCTCAATCGTGGATTTTTGTCGCGGGTGGGGCGTGGCCGTCCGTGGCTGCGGGTCAAGCTGGGCGCCAGCCTGGATGGGCGCACTGCGCTGGCCAGCGGCGAGTCCAAGTGGATCACCGGTGCAGACGCACGTGCCGACGTACAACGCTGGCGCGCGCGTGCCGGTGCCATCCTGACCGGTGCCGGCACGGTGCTGGCCGACGATCCGGCGATGACGGTGCGTCTGGGCGATGACACCCCTTTCGTGCCGCCGTTGCGGGTAGTACTGGATGCGCGCTTGCGCACCCTGGAGTGCGAGAAGATTCGCCAGGGTGACGCCCCGACGCTCTATCTGCATGGCAACGCTGCACCAGCGACGCCGCTGCACAACGCTGAGTTCGTCGGGATGCCACTGCACGACGGTCGCTTCGATCTGGGAGCGGTGTTGGCGCTGCTGGCCGAGCGCGGCATCAACGAAGTGCACGCAGAAGCCGGCGCAACCCTGAGTGGCGCGCTGCTGCAAGCCAACCTGGTCGACGAACTGCTGGTCTATCTGGCGCCGGTGGTGCTGGGCGATGCCGCCAGACCGTTGTTAGCCGGGCTTGGCATCGACACCATGGCGCAGCGTCGCACGCTGCATCTGGCCGATGTACGCCAACTTGGCCAGGACCTGCGGCTGCGCTATCTGCCTGGTGTCGTTGAATGAGCGCTGGCTCTGGCGCAAGAGAACGTTGCAGGCTGCTGATTCTGTAGCTCACGTGTTCTGTAAGCCTTGAGGCCTGAGGGTGGCCGTATCGAATGCGTTGCCTGCATCGGGGCAGGGCAGGTCCGAAGGGACCAGCGATGCAGGGGACGGTTAGACACTGCCGACCAACACGTGCTCTTAAGCCTCTTTAGATGAAGCTCACTTTTCTTCTTGTCATCGGATCTCTCACTATGACCATGGACACTGCACAAGCCCGGCAGTTTGCGGAAGGGCAAGTCTGGGAATACCGCAGCAGGGCCGAAGAGCCGGGATCGACGCTGCAGATCAACAGGATCGAGATCGAACCGAAGATTGGCGAAGTGTTCCATATCAGCGTTCGCGACGTTCGGGTAAAAAATGCGCGTGCGCCCAACGCCATCTCAACGGAGTTGCCGCATTCTCCGGTGTCCAGAACGACACTCGAAAGCTCCGTCACGACGCTTGTCGGCCAGGCCGCGGTGAACCCGGAGTATCTGGAGGGCTACACAACCTGGCGGACTGCTTTTGAAGAAGGAAACGCTGGAGTTTTCACGATCCCCGTCAGTGAGATCGTCGATGTCATCGAAACCACGATCAATCAGTAGCAGGATGCGGCATTGGTAGTGGTCGACGGCATGCTCCGGCTTCTGGACGTTTCTAGATGCAAACGGCAACAAGCGTGCATGCGATGTTGCAGGCGCTAGAGACGCGGCTTCCACCGCCCATTCTGCTGGTGGTGCTTGCAGCCGTGGTGTGGCTATTGCCCGGAGCGTTCTACTCGCGTGTGTGCATTGCCGTTGGCGTGCTGTGCCTTGCGCTTGGCCTTTCAATCAATGCATGGTCGAAAGTCATGTTTCGGTCTGCGCATACCACGGTCAATCCACTGCACCCGGAACGGTCCTCTGCGTTGGTGACATCCGGGCTGTATCGCTACTCGCGTAACCCGATGTACCTGGGCTATGCCCTGGTATTGCTGGGCTGGGTCATGTGCCGTGGTCAGGTGCTTGGCCTGTTCGCAGTTGCGCTGTTTATCGGCTACATAACGGTTTTTCAGATACTGCCCGAGGAGCGCTGCCTGTCGGCACGCTTCCAGGCTCAGTATGCGGTGTACCGCGCGGAGGTACGCCGCTGGCTCTGAATCGCTTCCCGCAAGTCGATGGATGGTGTACTTGGCCTGGCGCCCTCTGATTTGCCGTATGTGTCCTGCCCGCGTTGGACATTGACGAGTGCGGCGGCTGAGGTGTTGGTGAGTGCTTCAGCCGCGAACCTGATTTGTGGAGTTCCGTCGGGGTGCACGGTCCAGACTGCGAATGATGCGCAGGCGGCGTTTCGATTTGTAAGCAATCTACCGGTATGGATCTACGTTGGCGAAACGCGTTTGCCTTCAGGGGCACTCTAATCGTGCCAGGAGTGGCTGACACAAAAAAGGCTCCGCAAGCGGAGCCTTTTTTTGTAGCTGCAGCGCGTCGATCAGAAGCTTGCGCGCACGCCGACACGGTACTGATTGGCGTTGTCGATGAACTGGACTTCGCCGACCAGGCCCCAGGTCGGGGTGAAGTTCACCTGGCCGCCGAGGGTGCCGACGAATTCGCCTTCGTCCACGTCGCTGCCGTCGATGTAGCCGGCCTTGATCCATGCTTCGGTCCGCGGCGAGGGCTTGCCGCGCAGGCCGAGGTTGGCAAAGCCCAGATTGGTCGAATCGGAGGCGCTGGCCACGCTGCGGCCGCCCTGACGCACATCGAACTCGCCCTTGTTGCGCAGCACGCTGATATCGGCGGTGAAATCCACGCGCTCGGTCATTTCCTGACGGTAGCCGATACCGACATGGGCTTGCTGCACGGTGGCATCCAGCGTGACACCTGGAACCAGGTCGTACTCGTTGGTGGCGCGCTGGTAACCGGCAAAGACATACACCGGCTCGGCGATCTGCCAGGAACCACGCACGAATCCGCCGTCGACGTCATCGGAAGATGCGTTGACGGTGACTTCGGTACGGCTCCAGCCGCCTTCCACGTAGGAATAGCTCAAGCCTTCTGCCGACGCAGCAACAGGTGCGGCTGCCAGCAGGGCGACCAAAATGAGGGTATTGCGCATGGGTGCTTCTCTCCGAATTGATGTCCATGGTTTCGCCCCGAGGCGGAACGAAATGGGCGACGTCTCCCGCCGCGGTGCGCAATTTAACAGACTCTTCACAAAACTGGCTATGGGGAAATTCCTGACACGACACAGCGTCCTGTTGGCCTTAGCTGGTGGTCAGCAATGGCGCCGATGCGCGCTGTTAAACTGCGCCGGCCGGTTCGCCGGTACTTACGAACGTCTTCAGGGCGGGGTGCGATTCCCCACCGGCGGTAGGCACGTGCAAGCGTGCGAGCCCGCGAGCGCTTCGCAGCGGTGTCCGGGGCGTTATGTGCCGGGCGTGGTGCGAAGGTCAGCAGATCCGGTCCGATGCCGGAGCCGACGGTATAGTCCGGATGAAAGAAGACGGCCAACGCGCAGCCCTTGCGGCTGTGCGCGCGCCTGTTTGCTTTGCCTTGCGGCGTTTTTCGCTCAACTTCTGCGAGAAACGACTATGTCTTTGCATCACCTGTCGCGTTGCATCGCGACCTTCCATCGCGCCAACTCACCCCGATCGCTACTGCTAACGGGGGCGCGCTGATGTTTACCGGAATCATTGAAGGCGTCGGCCGTCTGGCGGCGCGCCAACCGCAGGGTGGCGATGTGCGGTTTACCTTTGCTGTCGGCAGCTTGCCGTTCGACGCGGTCCAATTGGGCGAAAGCATCGCGGTCAATGGCGTTTGCCTGACCGTGATCGCGTTCGACGCGAGCAGTTTTCAGGCCGATGCGTCCACCGAAACCCTGTCGCTGACCACCTTGGGCGCGTTGCCGGAAGGCGCGGTGATCAATCTGGAACGTGCGATGCGCCCGACCGACCGCCTTGGCGGGCATCTGGTCAGTGGCCACGTCGATGGGCTGGGTCAGGTGCAATCGGTGCACGAGGATGCGCGCGCGCAGCGCTGGCGGTTTGCGGCGCCACCGGCGGTGTTGCGCTACGTGGCCAAGAAGGGCTCGATCTGCGTGGACGGCGTTAGCCTCACCGTCAACGAAGTGGACCAGGACGGCTTTGAAGTGGCGTTGATTCCGCACACGGTCGCCAATACCGCGTTTGCGGCCACTGCGGTAGGCGCTGCGGTGAATCTGGAAATCGATCTGGTCGCGCGCTATGTCGAACGTTTGCTCGGCACGCGGGGTGAGGCATGAATTTCGCACCGGTTCCCGAGCTGATCGAAGAGTTGCGTGCCGGGCGCATGGTGGTGATCGTCGATGACGAAGACCGCGAGAACGAGGGCGATCTGATCATGGCCGCCGAGCTGGTCAAGCCGTCGGACATCAATTTTATGGTGACCCACGCGCGCGGTCTGGTGTGCCTGTCGCTGACGCGCGAGCGGTGTGCGCAACTCGGTTTGGCGCCAATGGTGCGCAATAACACCGCGCAGTTTCAGACCAACTTCACCGTCAGCATCGAGGCGGCCGAAGGCGTCACCACCGGCATTTCGGCCTACGACCGTGCGCATACGGTGCGGACCGCAGTGCGCCCGGATGCCAAGCCGCAGGACCTGAGTCAGCCGGGTCACATCTTCCCGCTGATTTCGCAGCCCGGTGGCGTGTTGACCCGTGCCGGGCACACCGAAGCCGCCAGCGATCTGCCGATGCTGGCGGGGCTGGAACCGGCCGGCGTGCTGGTGGAAGTGCTCAACCCGGATGGCAGCATGGCGCGCCGCCCGCAGCTGGAAGTGTTCGCCCGCGAGCATGGGCTGAAGATGGGCTCGATCGCCGATCTGATCGCGTACCGCCTGGCCAACGAGCACACCGTCGAGCGGGTGGACGAGCGCGACATCACCACCGAGTTCGGGCCGTTCAAACTGGTGACCTACCGCGACCGCATCGCGCACGACCTGCACTTTGCGCTGGTGCGCGGCGCGGCCGATCCGCACACCCCCACGCTGGTGCGCGTGCAGGTGGAAAACCCGCTGGCCGATCTGCTGCATTGGCAGCGCGATGATTTCGGCGTGGCCGCCACCGATGCCTTGCGTGCGATCGCTGCCGAAGGGCAGGGCGTGATGGTGGTGCTGTCGGCACCGCGCGACAGCGAATCGCTGTTGGCGCGGCTGCGTCAGCAGCCCGAAGCTTCCGCCAACGTCAAGGATGTCAGCCAGTGGCGTCGCAACGGTGCCGGCGCGCAGATCCTGGCCGAATTGGGCCTGGGCAAGCTGCGCGTGCTGGGCACCCCGCGCCGCCAGGTCGGCCTGGCCGGCTTCGGGCTGGAGGTGGTGGAGTATCTGGAATGCCACGCGGGCGAAGCGGTGCGTTCGGTGCCGCCGACAGCGGTGCCGTAGCGCATCCAGTCCCGGCAGCACGTGGTGGCTAGCGGGTGCGGGCGTCAAAGGAGCGGGTGGCAGTGATGTCGCCCGTGGCCCATCGACAACCGCATGCCGCTGGCACAACGCGCTGCAGCTGGTGCACCAGGGCGTCCAGGACGCCCGGCAGTGCCTGCTTCGGCGGGCCGCTGCCTCAGATGTCGGCCGGGCCTGGGCCCGGCAGCTGTTAAACTCCTTGCCCCCTCGAGTTGCCGACCCGCATGACCCACTACGAAGGCGATCTTCGCCCCACCACCGCGCGCTTTGCGATCATCGCCAGCCGCTGGAATGCCCGTATCACCGACGTGCTGGTTGCCGGTGCACGCCAGAGTCTGGCCGGCAACGGCGTCGGCGAGGACGCCATTGACGTGATCCGCGTGCCGGGCGCCTGGGAAATTCCGATCGCTGCCAACCGCGTGGCGCAGTCCGGCCAGCACGGCGCGATCATCGCGTTGGGCTGCGTGATCCGTGGCGATACCCGCCACTACGAACATGTGGCCGACCTGTGTGCCGAAGGCCTGATGAGCGTGCAATTGCAGACCGGCGTGCCGGTGCTCAATGGCGTGCTGGCGGTCGAGCGGGTGGAAGATGCCGAGGCGCGTGCCGGCGGCAGCCATGGCAACAAGGGCGAGGAATGCGCGCTTGCCGCACTGGAACTGGTGAATTTGATGGAGTTGTTGCCATGAGCAAGTCCGGTGGACATGCCCGCCACGGCCGTCGCGACGGTATCGACCCGGTGCTGCGCTCGCGCGCGCGCCGCCGCGCCTTGCAGGCGGTGTATGCCTGGCAGATCTCGGGTGGTTTCGCCAAGCAGGTGATCGGCCAGTTTGCGCATGAGCAGGCGCACGAAGTGGCCGACCTGGCGTACTTTGAAAGCCTGGTGGAAGGTGTGCTCACCCATCGCGTCGAGCTGGATACTGCGTTGACGCCGTATCTGGATCGCGGCGTGGAAGAGGTCGATGCGATCGAGCGTGCGGTGCTGCGTCTGGCCGCCTTTGAGCTGCTGCATCGGCAGGACGTGCCATACCGCGTGGTGATCAACGAAGCGATCGAAACCGCCAAGCGCTTCGGCTCCGAACACGGGCACACCTACGTCAACGGCGTGCTGGATCGCGCTGCAGTGGAGTGGCGCAAGGTCGAGTCGGGCGGCGTCAGCGGCGCCTGAGCCGCGGGAATCGGGAGTCGGGAATGGGGAATCGTGAAGAGCCCCACTGCTCGCGACCACCCGCCGCATTTGCGATTCTCCATTCTCCATTCCCGATTCCCGTTGCCATGCCCGAATTCGATCTGATTGCGCGTCTGCGCGCGCGCATCGCCGCGCGTGCCGATGTGCCGCTGGGCATCGGCGACGACGCGGCGTTGCTGCAGCCGCCGGCTGGCGAGCAGTTGGCCATCACTGCCGACACGCTCAATGCCGGTGTGCATTTTCCGCACGAAACGCGCGCCGACGATCTGGGCTGGAAGACGCTGGCAGTCAACCTGTCCGACCTTGCCGCGATGGGCGCGCAGCCGCGCTGGTGCACCTTGTCGCTGTCCTTGCCGCACGACGATCTGGCGTGGGTGGATGCATTTGCCGATGGATTCTTCGCGCTTGCCGATGCGCATGGCATCGTGTTGGTCGGCGGCGACACCACGCGCGGGCCGTTGTCGTGCGCGGTCACCGCGATCGGCAGCGTGCCGCCGGGGGCTGCGCTGCGACGCGATGGCGCGCGTGTGGGCGATGACGTGTGGGTGACCGGCCAGCTGGGCGAAGCGGCAGCGGCGTTGTCGCTGTGGCAGGCCGGCGCGTTGGATGTCACGCGTGTGGCGGCGGATCCGCTGCATGAAGCATGGCGCAGCCGTTTGCTGCGTCCGCAGCCGCGCGTGCAGGCAGGATTGAGGCTGCGTGGGCTTGCCCATGCCTGCGTGGATGTCTCCGACGGCCTGCTGGCCGATCTGGGCCATCTGTGCGAGCGCAGTGGTGTGGGCGCCCACCTGAGGTTGACTGGCTTGCCGCAGATGCCGTGCAGCGACGGAATCAGCGCGTTGCAGTGCATCGGCTGGCAATTGGGCGGCGGCGACGACTACGAACTGTGTTTCACCGCTGCCCCACAGCACCGCGATGCCGTGCTGCAGGCGATGGCGTTTGCCGGCGTGGCTGCCACGCGCATCGGCCAGATCGTTGCCGCGCCGGGCGTGGTGGTGCACGACGCCGACGGCCATCCCTGGCAACCCTCACAGCGTGGGTATCAGCACTTCGTCGTTTGAGGGAGTAGCGGCTGGTGCTGCTGCGCTGACGGGTCACGAAAGCTGGCGCTGGGCGGTGTGTCCGCTGTGGCGGTGCCAGCCGGGCGATGCGCATCGGCGAGCGTGGTAGGGCGCGTCTCCGAACTGCCTGCGTTGCCGAGTGCGGTGCTGCGGGGCGACGTTCTGGGCCTCACCCGTCCTGCTGATGTGTTTCGCGAAGACAAAACGGCCACGCGATATCGCGCTGGTTGCAGCACGGCTATGCCTCTGAAAAATTCGGTCGCAGTGGCGCCATGAGGGCGTGTGTCGACTGGGGCGGTTGTGGCTGCGGCGGGGCGGCTCAACGCCCGTGCTTCAGTGGGGGTATCAATTTCCGCCTCTCGCCTCTCGCCTCTCGAATCCCGAATCCCGAATCCCGAATCCCGAATCCCGAATCCCGAATCCCGAATCTCGAATCTCGAATCTCGAATCTCGAATCTCGAATCTCGCCTTGAATCCATACCGTACCGTCTGGTACGTTCGCCGGGTTCTCCCCCGAACCACGGATGCATGGCAGTTGCCGCTGGGCTATCCCGGCCCGGCTTTGCGTGGGAGAGAGCAGCATGAACAAGGTTTGGATCCGTGGCATCGCCGCGGTGGCGTTGCTGGTGTCGTCGGCATCGGCCGTGGCAGGCGCCTTCAGCAAGACCTACGAGCGCATCCCCGGCTGGGATGGCACGCCGATGGGGGCGCTGGTGCTGGTGCCGCAGGGGCAGGGAAGCGGGCCGTTTCCGCTGATCGTGATGCCGGCCAGTTGGTCGTTGCCCAATCTGGAATATCTAGGCCGCGCCACTCAGCTGGCTAGCGATGGCTATGTCGTCGTCAGCTACACCTCGCGCGGGTTCTGGGATTCGGCCGGGCAGATCGACATCGCCGGGCCGGACACCGTGGAAGACGTCAGTGCGGTCATCGATTGGGCGCTGGCGCATACGCCGGCCAACCCGAATGCGATCGGCGCGTCCGGCATCTCGTATGGCGCGGGCATCAGCCTGCTGGCCGCCGAGCGCGACCCGCGCATCAAGGCAGTGGCTGCGCTCAGTGGCTGGGCCGATCTGGAGGCCTCGCTGTATTCCAATCGCACCGTCAGCCAGCAGGGTGTCGGGTTGCTGGTCGGCGCGGGCGCGTTGACCGGACGTGCGGGCCCGGATCTGGCGCAGATCGGTACGAAGGTGGCGCAGGGCGATTTCGATGGTGCGGTGCAGGGCTTCCTGCCGCAGGCGGCCTCGCGCAGCCCGGTCACCGACGTGGCCGCGCTCAACGCGCGCGGCACCGCAGTGCTGCTGGGCAACGCCTTCAACGACGGCTTGTTCCCGCCGAATCAAACCATCGCCTTCTTCAATCAGCTGCGCGGGCCCAAGCAACTGCTGCTGAGCCAGGGCGATCACGCCACCACGGAACTGCCCGGCGCTTTGGGCCTGCCCAACGAGGTTTACACCGCGGCCACGCGTTGGTTCGATCGCCACCTCAAGCAAGTGCGCAATGGCGTGGATGCCGAAGCGCCGGTGCGGCTATCGCCGCGCGCCGGGCAATGGCTGACGTATCCGGATTGGGCATCGGTGCAGCAAGGCGCCACGCGCCTGGGTCTATCTGCACCGGCCGGGCTGCTCAGCCCCACCGGCGGATTGATCGCTGGCACGGCCAGCGGGTGGCAATCGCGCATTGCCACCGACGTGCCGACCCTGGCCGACTCGGGCGTGGTGCTGGTTAGCGGCCTGTTGCAAGGCATCGGCTTGCCGGTGACCACCTCGATTCCGCTGGTCACGCGTGTTGGCGCGGCGGTGTGGGTTGGGTCGCCGGCTAGCGGTGTGCGTCAGCTGGCGGGCAGTCCGTCGTTACGCATCACGGTGGTGCCCACGCAATCGAAGGTGAGCCTGTTTGCGTATCTGTACCGCATGGACGCATTGGGCATTGCCTCGTTGATCACGCATGCGCCGTACTCGCTGCGCGATGCAGCGCCCGGCCGCGCGGTGACCCTGGACTGGTCGCTGCAGGCCGCCGCCGCCGAAATCCCCGCAGGACAGCGATTAGTGTTGGTCATCGATACCCGCGATGCGCGCTACACCGACGCAAGCGATGGCGGCGGCTTGGTGACGTTTACCTCGCCGGTGGCAACGCCATCGGTGTTGAACGTACCGCTGCGGTAAGACGTCAGGGCAATACCGAACCCTCGTTTGCTCACATCAGCGGTGGATGATTGCCATGACCTGTGTTCGCCTTGCCATTGCACTTGCATGGCTGCTGTGCAGATTGCGAACAAGTGGAGTTTTCTCTTTGGCCTTGTTGCGGCATGGATGCCGCTAGGGATCCTTGAGTCATCGGTTGATGACGTATTTCGCTAACGGGTAGGGCAACGCGTCCTGCGATCACACTGGCTTGGGTTTTCAGATGCTGCCAAAGTGCGCTCGCACCTCTGCATGTCATTGCGTTCGATGAGCGACCGCGAGAAGCCGCTGATCTGTGCGGTCGTTGCAGGGCCCTTGCCCGCCCACCATCGCAGGACACGCCGCAAGTACGTCCGTGTAACAACTGTGTTGGTCAGAACCTCAATCCGCGACCGTTGATCGGTTTCCTTCGGGCGTGTTCATCGGTAGGTGCCGGCCGCTGGCTGGCACACTTTTGCGGTTACTCACGCCCGCCGAGAGCGCTCAGGCGGGGTGCATGGCGGCTCTTTGATCGCGCACGCGCGCATTGAGGATGACCAGCATCTTGCGCATCACCGCCACGAGGGCGACCTTGCCTTCCTTGCCGCGTGTGCGCAGCGATCTGTAAAAGTCGCGCAGACCTGGCTCGTGCCGGGCCGAGGACATCGCCGCCATATACAGCGCCTGCCGGATATCGGCTCGGCCTCCACCGATCCACCGTTTACCACGCATCGCGCCGCTGTCGCGCGAGAGCGGGGCAACGCCAACCAATCGGGAGATCTGCTTTCCGCTGAGCGTCCCAAGCTCCGGTAACCGGTACACCAGCACGGCCAGCAGCACCGGACCGACGCCTTTGAGCGTCTTCAACGCGGCCAGGTGCGGTTGCTCGATGAGTAGCGTCTTCAGCTGCCCGGCGATCAGTTTGTCTAGCCGCGCCACGCTGCGCACAAGCTGGTTCACGTTGCCCTGCAGGATCTTTCGTAGCGCTTTTTCCGCAACCTGCAGCAACTGCTGCCTTGCTGCTTTCAGCAGTTCGACCAGTTGCCGACGGGCACGTACATGCTCGCCCAGATCGCGCTGCCAGGGTTCCAGTGGAACATACCGATGGAGCTCCATCTTCTCGGCCATGCAGGCCAACATGGCCGCGTCCAGCCGGTCGGTCTTGGCCAGTCCCAAACCGTTGGCCAGGTTGCGTGCCCGTTGCGCATTGACGCGCGCCACCGGCAGTGCGGCGTGATGCAAGGCATCCAGCGCTGCCAGCTCGTAGCCCCCGGTCGCCTCCAGCACCACCTGCCGCACCGACAGCGTCTTCAGCCAATCGACAAGCTTCCGATGACCGCCTGCGGTGTTGGTGAACTGACGGGTTTGGCCTCGAAAAACCGCAACGTCCAGAAAGTGTTTGCACACATCGATCCCGATTCCGCTCATGGGAAATCTCCGCTAGGCTAGAAATGTCGAGAGTTCCCTCGCTTGCCCAGTCTTATCGTTTCGAGTGTCATCTCGGGCAACTGTTCGGGCGAATCAAGGGAGAATCCGGCGTGGGTACCAAGCTACATGGCGATCGCTGAGATCCAGGCTCTGACGGCAGCCCACGCCGGCTCTCGACACCTAAACTGCCAGATTCCGAACAGATAAGGCTCTTATGCGGCATCCATGCCGCGTAAGGTCCCGCGACGGTGGGTGGGCAAGGGCCATTCGAGAATGTCGGTATGCGTGATTAAAAGCAGGGCATCGTTTGCGTGCGGTGCTGTGGCGAGCAGATGAGTTTCTACTCCTCGCTTTTTTATGGGAAGAGCCCACATATAAAAAGAATGTACTCACATACAGCAATCATGTCGTTACGTCTGTAGCTGAGTCGTCAGCCGCATCAGCTCAATCAACCCCACAACGTCATCTATCTGCGCCACTGCGTGTCGCCGTTCCATCCGCACGCAACCAACTCGACAGACGCACTGCCCTGGCCGGTTCCGGGACCGTGTGGCGGCATGGATGCCGCCACCGAGCCTCCACGGACGGATTCACGGCGTGTCCCGGAACCGGCCAGGGCAGTGCGCCTTCGACCAACTGTCTCGACCAACTGTCTCGACCAACTGTCTCGACCAACTGTCTCGACCAACTGTCTCGACCAACTGTCTCGACCAACCACCGCTCGACCAACCACCCTCAGCCAAACCAACCAATCGCCAGCTTCCTAGCCGTAACAGCACCAAGACAGCAAACAATCCAGGCATCGACCAACCACCGCGCGGCCGCTTTTATGCGGAATTTACGCAGCGCCCATGGCATGTCCATAGCGACTTTACGCAGCTCGGGACGAGACTGCGCGCAGTGGCGGAGCGGTTCCGCCGTGGACGATCCTGATGCATCCCTTGACCTGTCTGCTCCATCGGCGCTGCGCGCGCGGTGCGGCAGCGCCTTGCCTTGTTGTCATGCAGCTGCCGCATGCGCCCGCGCGCAGCGCAGCGGCCTTGCGCCCTTGTGCGCGTCACGGGGAGTAGCCGACATGCCTGCCTGGTTGTCCCTGCTGTGCGGCGTGGCCGTACTCGTTGCCGCCGCCTACCTGTTGTACGTGGTGCTGCGGCCCGAAGACTTCTGATGCGAGTGCGCTCCAATGAGTGAAACCTTTCTTGTTTATGCGCTGGCCATCGTGCTGGCGTGGCCCCTGGGCCGTTATCTGGCGGCAGTGATGCGCGGTGCACCGATGCGTGGCGATGTGCTGTTCGGCTGGATCGAACGGCCGTTGTACGCATTGCTCGGCACCCGCCCGCAGCAGGGCATGTCGTGGCGCGGCTACACCATCGCGTTTCTGCTCAGCAACCTGGTGGTCGGGCTGCTGACCTGGGGCGTGTTCATGACCCAGGCGTGGCTGCCGTTCAACCCGGATGGCATCCCCAATATGCGTTGGGATACCGCGCTGCACACCATGGTGTCGTTCCTCACCAATACCAATCAGCAGCATTATTCCGGCCAGGCGCAGCTGTCGTATCTGGCGCAGATGACCGGCATCGTCGGCCTGCAGGTGGTGACGCCGATGATGGGTCTAGCGTTGGCGGTGGCGACCTTGCGCGCGTTGTTCGGTGGGCGCGCCGTCGCACGCGTGTCCGATGGCGCGTTGGCATCGGACGCGACGGCGAGCGCCCGGCCAGGAATGACCGAGCAGGACGAGCAGGAGACGGCGTTGGCGCGCCATGCAGGGCAGCAGCCAACGTCTGGCCCAGAGGCGCTGCCCGAGGCCGATGTCGGCAACTACTGGGCCGACGTCATCCGCGCCAGCGTGCGCGTACTGTTGCCGCTGTCTCTGGTGTGGGCCATGTTGCTCGGCTGGCAAGGCGTGCCATCCACGCTGCAAGGCGCGGCCACTGCCGCACCGCTGGACAGCAGCGCCGGCATGACCACGCAGACCATTCCGGTGGGACCGGTGGCAGCGATGGTGGCGGTCAAGCAGCTCGGCACAAACGGCGGTGGCTGGTATGGCCCCAATAGTTCGGTGGCATTGGAAAACCCCACGCCGTTGAGCAACGTGCTGGAAACCCTGGCACTGGTGCTGCTGCCGATGAGCGTGGTGTTCATGGTCGGCTATCTGACCGGGCGCAAGCGACTCACGGCCTTGGTGTTCGGCACCATGTTGACGATGTCGGCTGCATCCACGGCCTTGTTGGTGTGGTCCGAAGCGCATTCGGCAAGTGCCGCCTCGCCAGCCCTGATGGAAGGCAAGGAAGTACGCATCGGCGCCGATGCTTCCGCGCTCTGGGCGGCGTTGACCACGCAGACGTCCAATGGCTCGGTCAATGCAATGCACGACTCGCTGGCGCCGCTGAGTGGTCTGGTCACGTTGGTGGATATGCTGATCAACGCCATCTGGGGCGGCATCGGCTGTGGCCTGCAGCAATTTGTGGTGTACCTGTTATTGAGCGTGTTTCTGGCCGGTTTGATGACCGGGCGCACGCCCGAACTGTTCGGCCGCAAGATCGAAGCGCGCGAAGTGCAGTTGCTGGCACTGCTGATTTTGTTGCAGCCGCTGGTGGTGCTGGGCTTTACCGCGGTGGCATTGGCGGTGCCGGCATTGACCGGTAATTCCAATCCGGGCTTCCATGGCATCAGCCAGGTGTTCTACGAGTACACCTCGGCTTTTGCCAACAACGGCTCGGGTTTTGAAGGGCTAGGCGATGCCACGTATTGGTGGAATCTGAGTTGCTCGGTGGTGCTGGCCCTGGGCCGCTACCCGGCCTTGATCCTGCCGTTGATGGTGGCCGCGCGCATGGCGGTAAAGCGGCGCGCGCCCGAATCGGCCGGCAGCCTGCAGGTGGAAACACCCACCTTTGCGCTGACCTTGATGGCGATCGTGCTCGTGCTGACCGTGCTGCAGTTCATGCCGGCACTGGTGCTGGGCCCCATCGCTGAACACCTCGCCCTGGCGGCGTCCTGAGAATGAGCATGTCTACGATCGATACAACTGAAAAACGCGAGCGCGGTGACGCAGCGTTGTTCGATGCTGCGGTGCTGATCGCAGCGATGCGTGCGGCCTTTATCAAGCTGTCGCCACGGCATCTGCTGCGTAGCCCGGTGATGGCGGTGGTGATGGGCGGCACGCTGCTGGCAGCGGTGATCACCGCCAGTGGCTATGGCAATGCGGGTTTTGGCTGGGCAGTGACGGTGATCTTGTTTGTCACGGTGTTGTTCGGCAATTTTGCCGAAGCCATTGCCGAAGCGCGTGGCCGTGGGCAGGCGGCATCGTTGCGCCGTGCGCGCAAGGACCTGATCGCGCGCCGCGTCGAAACCGCATTGGGTGGGCGCGAAACCCGCGTGCCGGCGGCCGAGCTGCGTCCGGGCGATTACGTGATGGTGTCCGAAGGCGAATTCGTCCCGGCCGATGGCGAGATCGTGCGCGGCCTTGCCACCATCAACGAAGCGGCGGTGACCGGCGAATCGGCACCGGTGCTGCGCGAAGCCGGCACCGATCGCAGTGGCGTGATCGGCGGCACACGCGTGCTGTCCGACGAGATCGTATTCAAGGTCACGGCCGAACCCGGCCACAGCTTTCTGGATCGCATGATCGCGCTGGTGGAAGGCGCCAATCGGCAGAAGACGCCGAACGAAATCGCGCTGACTTTGTTGCTGGCCGCAATGACGTTGACCTTCCTGATCGTGGTGGCGTCGCTGCCGGCGATCGCAGGCTTTGTCGGCGTCACGCTGGACCCGCTGCTGCTGATCGCATTGCTGGTGTGCCTGATCCCGACCACCATCGGCGGCCTGTTGCCGGCGATCGGCATTGCCGGCATGAATCGCGCGTTGTCGGCCAATGTGCTGGCTAAATCCGGCAAGGCGGTGGAAGTGGCTGGCGACGTGGACGTGTTGTTGCTCGACAAGACCGGCACCATCACCTACGGCGACCGCCAGGCCACCGCGTTTCATCCGTTGGCTGGTATCGACCGTGCGCAGCTGCGCGATGCCGCGATGCTGGCCTCGCTGGCCGACCCCACGCCGGAAGGCAAATCCATCGTCAAGCTCGCACGCCAACAAGGTGCTGTGGCTGTCGAACCGGAAGGCGCGCATTTCATCGCTTTCACCGCGCAGACGCGCATGTCGGGTGTCGATCTGGCCGGCCGCGCAATTCGTAAAGGTGCCGGCGATGCCATCGTGGCGTATGTGCAGGCACAGGGCGCCACGGTGTCGCCGGAGTTGAACGGGCGTATCGAAGAAGTGGCACGCGGCGGCGCCACACCGCTGGTGGTCGCCGAAGGCCGGCATGTGCTCGGTGTGGTCGAATTGAGCGACGTGGTCAAGCAGGGCATCAAGGAAAAGTTTGCGCAGTTGCGTGCCATGGGCATCAAGACGGTGATGATCACCGGCGACAACCCGCTCACCGCTGCCGCCATTGCCGCAGAAGCCGGTGTGGACGATTACATTGCGCAAGCGCGCCCGGAAGACAAGCTGGCACGCATCCGTGCCGAGCAGGCTGGCGGTCGGTTGGTGGCGATGGTTGGCGACGGCACCAACGATGCACCGGCGCTGGCGCAAGCCGACGTGGGCCTGGCGATGAACTCTGGCACGCAGGCGGCAAAGGAGGCCGGCAACATGGTGGATCTGGATTCGGATCCGGCCAAGCTGCTGGCGGTGGTTGAAGTGGGCAAGCAGCAGTTGATCACGCGCGGTGCGTTGACCACCTTCTCGTTGGCCAACGACGTGTCGAAGTACTTCGCGATCCTGCCGGCGTTGTTTGCCGCGGCGATTCCCTCGATGGCCGCACTCAACGTGATGCAGCTGTCCAGCCCGCGGCATGCGGTGCTGGCAGCGCTGATCTTCAATGCACTGATCATTCCGGCGTTGATTCCGCTGGCCTTGCGTGGCGTGCGGTTTCGTCCATCCAGCGCCACCGCCTTGTTGCGCCGAAACATGCTGATCTACGGGCTGGGCGGCATCGTGCTGCCGTTTGCCGCCATCAAACTGATCGATCTGGCGCTTGTCGCCACCCTGGGTGCCTGAGCCATGACCACGTCTTCTACTCATACGCGTTCCACTGCGTTGCCGTTGCGCGATGACGGTGCGTTACGCGCCTCGGTGATCCTCGCGCTGTTCATCCTGTTCGGCTTGGGCCTGGCGTATTCGCTGATCGCCACTGGCATCACCGGCGCGTTGTTTCCGGCCCAGGCGCACGGCTCGTTGCTGCGCCAGGACACGCGCGTGGTCGGCTCGGCCTTGGTCGCGCAGCCGTTCACTGCTGCGCGTTATTTCCAGCCGCGTCCATCGGCCACCAAGTACGACCTCACTGCGGCGGCCGGCAGCAATCAGGCGCGCTCCAATCCCGACCTGCAGGCACGTATCGCCGCCACACGCGCGGAGGTCGCCGCACGCGACGGGATTGCACCGGATGCGGTGCCGAGCGAGTTGTTGACCCAATCCGGCAGCGGCCTGGACCCGCATCTGAGCCCGGCGGGCGCGCAGGTGCAGGTACGCCGTATCGCCGCCGCGCGCGGCTGGCCAGAGCAACGCGTCGCCGCATTGCTGCAAGCCGCCACCGAGGCGCCACAGTTCGGTCTGCTTGGCCAGCCACGGGTGAATGTGCTGGCCTTGAATCTTGCGTTGGATCAGGCTGGGAATGGAGAAATAGGAATAGAGAATGGGGTGAAGCAAAAGCGCTAAGCGCACCAGGCCACTGTAGGCTTTGCGATTCCCGATTCCCGATTCCCGATTCCCGATTCCCGATTCCCCATTTCCGATGATTGACGCCCGCACCCAACAAGCCGACGCGCTGATCGGCGAACTGCAACGCGAACACGGCGGGCGCCTGACGGTGTTTTTGGGCGCGGCGCCCGGCGTGGGCAAGACCTACGCCATGCTGTCGCGGGCGCGCGAGCGCTTGCGGCAGGGCATGGACGTGGTGGCCGGCATTGTGGAGACCCACGGGCGTAGCGAAACCGCTGCGTTGCTGGACGGCTTGCCGCTGTTGCCGCGCACACGCGTGAGCTACCAGGGCCGCACGCTGGAAGAACTCGACCTGGATGCGCTGCTGGCGCGCAAACCGCGCCTGGCCCTGATCGACGAGTTGGCCCATCGCAACGTGCCCGGCAGCCGTCACGAGCGGCGATGGCAGGACATCGTCGAACTGCTGGATGCCGGCATCGATGTCTACACCACGGTCAACATCCAGCACCTGGAAAGCCTCAACGACATCGTGCTGCGCATCACTGGCGTACGTGTGTCCGAAACGGTGCCCGATGCGGTGTTCGATCGTCTGCGCGACATCGTGCTGGTGGATCTGCCGCCGCGCGAACTGATCGAGCGCCTGCAGCAGGGCAAGGTCTATTTGCCCGAACAGGCGACGCAGGCCTTGCAGGCGTTTTTTTCGCCATCCAATCTGACCGCGCTGCGCGAACTGGCGATGCAGACCGCCGCCGACCGCGTCGACAGCGATCTGCGTGATACCCAGGCCGCGCGTGGGTTGCCCGGTACCGCCGCACTGCGCCGCCGTGTGGTGGTGGCCATCGATGGGCGTGGCAGCTCGGAGTATCTGGTGCGGGTGGCGCGGCGATTGTCCGAACGCCGCGATGCGCCGTGGACGGTGGTCACCGTGCAGACGCGCACCGTGGCCGATGCCGGCTGGCAGCTGGAGATCGACCGCGCCTTCGCACTGACGCGTCGCCTGGGTGGCGACACGGCACTACTGCATGGCGCCAATGTCGCCGAGGCCTTGCTGGATTTCGCATCGCAAAACGGCGTGTCGACCCTGGTGCTCGGGCGTACCCGCGAGCGCCCATTGGCGCGCATGTTCAACCGCACCTTGACCCAGCAATTGCTGCAACGTGGCGCGCATTACGAACTGGTCATCGTCAGCTCCGCCGATGCGCGTGCACGTGCGCGTCAGCGCTGGCGCAATCCACGCCATTGGCTGCAGGGCTACGACCTGGCTTTTGCCGCCATCGCCGCCGCCGGTGCGGTGGCTGTGGCCTGGCTGTTGCAGCGCTGGACCGATATCGACGATCTGTCGATGGTGTTCATCGTCGCCGTGGTGCTGGTCGCGTCACGCACGCGCATGGCCGCTGCGGTGATCGCGGCATTGCTGAGTTTTGTCGCCTACAACTTCTTCTTCATCGAACCGCGCTTCACCTTGCACATCAGTGCGCGCCAGGGCGTGGTGACGGTGTGTCTGTTCCTGATTGCCGCACTGGTCGCCGGGCGCCTGGCCTCACGGCTGCGTAGCCAGGTGCTGGCGCTGCGTGCGGCCAATGCGCATGCCAACGCGCTGCAGGCGCTGGGCCGCCAGCTCAGCACGGCCGCCGATCTCGGCCAGGTGTTGGAAGCCGGCCGCCGTGCATTGACTACCGCACTGGATGCCGAGGTCTGGCTGCGCCTGGAGCAACGCGAAAGCGACGCACCGGCCAGCTTCGGCGCACTCGATCGCAGCGCGGCGGAGTGGACGCAGCGGCATGGGCAACCTGCGGGCCGCTTCACCGACACGCTGGCCGGTGCGCAATGGTGGTGCCTGCCGGTACGCCACGAGCGCGGCAGTCTGGGCGTGGCGGCGTTGCGCTTCCGGCAGACCGTGCAGCGTCCTGGCCTGGAGCAACGTCGGCTAGCCGAAGCGATGGTGGACGACATCGGTCAGGCCGCGCTACGCACGCGTCTGGTCGCCGACCTGGAAGGCGCACGCGTGAGCGGCGAAACCGAACGCCTGCGCTCGGCATTGCTGTCGTCCGTCTCGCACGACCTGCGCTCGCCGCTGGCCTCGATGATCGGCTCGGCCAGCAGCCTGGCCAGTTATGGCGATGCGATGGATGCGCAGGATCGCCACGCCTTGCTCGATACCATCCAGCTCGAAGGCGAGCGCCTGGATCGCTACATCCAGAACCTGCTCGACATGACCAAGCTCGGCCACACCGGGCTGACCTTGAATCGCGACTGGATCGGCGTGGACGAGTTGATCGGCTCGGCCACCCGCCGCCTGCAGCGCTACCAACCGGATGTGCGCCTGCAACTGGACCTGGCGGCCGACCTGCCGGCGATCTGGGTGCACCCGGCGCTGGTGGAGCAGGCCATCTTCAACGTGCTGGAAAATGCGGCGAAATTTTCGCCACCTGGCATGGCCGTCACCGTGCAGGCGCAGCTACGCAGCGGCGCCTTGCAGGTCGATATCGGCGACCAGGGCCCGGGCATTCCCGAAGACGAGCGCGCGCGCATCTTCGACATGTTTTATAGCGTCGAACGCGGCGACCGTGGCCGTCACGGCACGGGCCTGGGGCTGACCATCTGCCAGGGCATGATCGGCGCGCACGGTGGTAGCGTCGAGGCATTGGCCGGCGCGCATGGTCACGGCACCACGATCCGCATTACGCTGCCGCTGCTCGTTCCTGCCGCGCCACCTCGCCCCGATGCCGACTGACACCACTGCCATCCCGCCCGCCCGCGTGCTGATCGTCGACGACGAGCCGCAGATCCGCCGTTTTCTCGACATCAGCCTGCGCGCGCAGGGCTACCGCGTGCTGCAGGCCGGCACCGGCGAAGAGGGGCTTGCACTGCTGGCCGGGCAGGGTGCCGAACTGGTGGTGCTGGATATCGGCCTGCCCGACCGCGATGGCCATGAAGTGCTGCGCGAGATCCGCCAGTGGTCTAACGTGCCGGTGATCATGCTCACCGTGCGCGCCGGCGAAACCGAAAAGGTCGCCGCACTCGATGCCGGCGCCAACGACTACGTCACCAAACCGTTCGGCGTGCAGGAACTGATGGCGCGCATCCGCTCGCTGTTGCGTCAGGCCGGTGCCGGCAACACGGTGGAAGAAAGCGTGTTCGACGATGGCCGCCTGCACATCCATCTGGGCCTGCGCGAAGTCACCCTCAATGGCGAAGCCATCCCGTTGAGTCGCAAGGAATACGCCTTGCTCGCGCTGCTGCTCAAACATGCCGGCCGCGTGGTGACCCAACCGCAATTGCTGCGCGAAGTGTGGGGCCCCACCCACGAAGAGGACACCCACTACCTGCGCATCCTGGTCGGCAAGCTACGCCAGAAACTGCACGACGACGCTGCCGACCCGCATTACATCGTCACCGAACCGGGCGTGGGGCTGCGCTTTATCGGTGTGACGCGCTGAAGCAACAACCGCACTAGGCCGGCGGCAGCACCTTGCCCGGATTCAAGATCCCATCCGGATCCAGCGCGGCCTTGATCGCGCGCATCGCCGCCAGCGTCGGCGCGCTGAAGGCCTGGGTCATGAAATCGCGCTTGGCCACGCCAATACCGTGCTCGCCGGAGAGCGTGCCTTCCAACGACAGCACTAGCGCGAAGACGCGCGGTAATGCCGCATGCGCGCGCGCGTTTTCATCGGCATCGTCCGGGTCGTACATGATGTTGACGTGCAGGTTGCCGTTGCCGACATGGCCGAAGGCGACGATCGGCAGAGCGAATTCCGCCGCCAGCGCTTCCACACCTGCAACCAGCTCCGGGATGCGCGATACCGGCACCACCACGTCTTCGTTGATCTTGCCGGGCTTGATGGTGCGCAATGCGGGGGACAACGCTCGGCGTGCCGCCCACAGTTTGTCGCGCGCGCTGCCATCGGCGGCGATGTCCAGGCTGAGCACGCCGTCGCCATCGGCGGCATCGTGCAAGGCCTGCAATGCGTAGGGCAGCGTGTCGTGATCGCCATCGGCTTCGATCAACAACATCGCGCCAGCCTCGGGCACGTCGCTGCCATTGCGGCGCAGTAACGCGATGGCGCTGGCATCCATGAATTCCAGCATGGTCGGCGTGGTGGGTTGCGCCATCAGCCGCGACACCGCGGCCGCAGCGCTGGCGGCATCGCGGTACAACGCGCGCAGCCCGGCTTGCGCAACTGCACGCGGGGTCAGCTTCAAGGTCGCTTCGACGATGATCGCCAGCGTGCCCTCGCTGCCGACCAATAGATGGGTGAGGTCGTAGCCGGTGGAATTTTTGGTGTACGCACCGCCGCAGCGAATGACATCGCCGGTGCCGGTCACCGCCACCAGGCCGAGCACGTTGTCGCGGGTGGCGCCGTACTTCACCGCGCGCGGACCACCGGCGTTGGTGGATAGATTTCCGCCGATGCTGCAGATTTCCGCGCTGGACGGATCCGGCGGCCAGAACAAGCCATGCGGCTGCAAGGCCTGCTGCAGATCGCCATTGAGCACGCCCGGCTGCACCACGGCGCAGCGGTCTTCCGGGCGCAGTGCCACGATGCGATTCATGCGCGCCATCGACACCACCACACCGCCGGAAAACGGGACCGCCGCGCCGGTGGTGCCGGTGCCCGCACCGCGCGCCACGATCGGCACGCCATGCGCGCGGCATGCCTGCACGATCGCCACCACATCGTCGGTATCGCGCGGCAGCGCCACCGCGGCGGGCAATGCCCAGCGACGCGAATCGTCTTCGCCATAACGGCGGCGCGCATCGTCGGCAGTCAACCAGCCATCGGATCCAAGCCGCGCGGCCAACAGCTCGGCTAGCGCGGTGGGAAGTACATCGGTCATTGCGGGCGATCCTGTGGTGCCGCGCGCTGGATACATCGAAATCCCAGCGCTGCGATGGTGAGCGGCAGCCAGACCCAACGCAGCTCGGAGAGCAGCGTGTTCAAGCCGCGCGTATTGAAAAACCCGTTGGCGAACGGCGAGACGCGAATCGGCCGCCACGGCGCGAACCAGCGCGTTTCGCTCCACGGCCAGGCCAACGCCACGCCGAGCCCGCCGGAGGTCATCGCATCCAGGATCGGGTGCGATGCGGTGCAGACAAACAGCCACACCGCTGCCTGCACGACATCCGCACGCAGGCTGCGATGTGCCACCGCGCCGAGCACTGCGATGACGCTGGCGAACAACAACGAATGGCTGGCACCGCGGTGACCAAACGCATCGGCATACGGAACGTGCAACGCAAACGCCAGCACATCCGCATCGGGCAGCATCGCCGCCACGATGCCGGCACCGAGCAAACGCGGCGAAATGCGTCCGCGTTCGCTGGCGTACCACAGTGCCAGCGGCACTGCGGCGTGGGTCATGATGGTCGGCATCGAACGTCGTTAGTCGCGCTTCTGAAGCATCAGCAATCGTCGGCGCGGAAGGCGTCGCGGATCCAGTGCAGCACCGGCGGTTCGCCGCTGGCTTCGACTACGTCGAAGCGACACGGCAGCGCCGCCAGTGCAGGGTGAGAGACAAGAAACAACTGCGCCGCCAGTACCAGCTTGCGGCGCTTGCGCACATCCACCGAAGCCGCGCCGCCGCCGAAGCGGCTGTCGCTGCGGTAACGCACTTCCACGAACACCAGCGCCGGCCCATCGCGCATCACCAGATCCAGTTCGCCGCCGCGGTAGTTGGCATTGCTCACCACCAGGCGCAAGCCGGCCTGCTCCAGCATCACGCGTGCGGCCGCTTCCACTGCCGCACCACGTTGCTGGCGCGCTGCCGGCATGACTTAGCGGCCGTCGGCGATCGGCACCGGGCGGCCACCGTTGAAAGTGGACCATGCCGGCGTGCGCAGCACATTGCCGAAGCCGTCCAGATGCAAGGTGCCGGTGGCGCCGCGCAGGCCGCCGTCGGTGCCGGTGGCGAGCTTTTCTAGATATGCACTGATCTTCCAGGCGTCGTAGCCGAACGCGAACAGGCGTGCGGCCGGGCCGCGTGCGCTGGGCAGGGTGCTGGCGACCTGGCTGGCCGCCGGCAGGCCGGAGACGCCAAGTGCGGTCCAGGTTTCGCTGGGGTAGATGATGCCGTCCAGCGCCAGGTCGTCTTCGACCTTGCCGGTGCCGGCCACCAACTGCGAGGTGCCCACGCGCGACTTGCCGGCAAACCCGCTCAAGGCCAGCTGCGGCGCCAGCGCGCGCGCGGTATTGCCGCGCACCGCCAGGAACACCGCATCGGCAGTGCCGTAGTTGCGCAGCTGCGCACCGATGTCGCCCGGTGCATCGGCCACGCTGATGCTGCCGGCGACCTTGCCACCGCGTTCGGTGAAGCGGTCGCGGAAGGCCTTGATGGTGCGCTTGCCGTTGTCGTCGCCGGTGCCCACGATCAGCACGTTGCGGCGTTCGCGCGAGAGCAGATATTCGGCGGCCATGATGCCGTCGTCTTCCGGTGCCAGCGAGAAGCCTGCGCTGCCAGCGGGCGGCGCCTTGTTGTCGGTGGGGCGGTTGAGCGCCAGCACCGGCACGGCAAGCTGGCCGCGCGCGAACAATGCGCTGACTTCGTCGCGACCCAGCGGGCCGACCACGTAATCGACACCGGCGCCCACGGCTTTGTCGTAGGCGGCATTGGCACCGGCGGCGGTGCCGGTGGTGTCGAAGAACTGCACCTCCGGGCGGCGGCGGGTTTCGGCGTAGTAGCCAGCCAGCAGCCCATCACGCACCGGCGCGGCGGCGGTGGCCAGATTGCCGGTGAGCGGCAGCAGCACTGCCAGTTTGACCGGCGGGCGGTAACCGTCGCGCTCGGCCGGCGGACGCTTGCTGGTGTCGAAGCCCCATTGCGCATCGCGATCGAATGCGCGCGGCAACGCCAGGCCGCGGCTGATCAACGCGCGGCCGGCAAAGTTGTACAGCGGGTCGCCGGCCGGTAGCGCGGCGGTGCGGCCCTTGAGCGTGGCATCGTCCAGCGCCGCCAGCAGACGCACGATGGCGCGCTGGTTGTCGCTGCGCGGCGTGCCGGTCAGGCTGGCATCGGCGCGTGCCCGGTCGGCGGCGGCGCCGAACAGGTCGCCGGTGGCTTCCAGTGCGGCGGCGCGTGCCACCAGCCAGCGCGTCTGCAGCGGCTGGGTCAGCCCCTGTGGGCTGTCGCCCAGCGCCTGCAGCGCCTGCGCGGCCTGCTTGTCGATCACCGCCAGCTCGCCGGTGAGCAGCTCGAAGCGTGCGCGTTCTTCGCCGCTCAGATGGCGCGCGTTGACCTGCGCCAGCAGCGTGCGTGCGCGGGCGTCATCGCCAGCGTCGTGCCAGCCGAATGCGGCCGCGGCCAGCAGACGGCTGCGCTGCGCACCGCTGGCACCGGCGGCTTCGGCTTCCAGCTGCTGCGCCGCTTCGCGCGGCTTGCCCTGGTCCAGCAACGCCAACGCCGCGCTCTGCGTCGGCGAGGCAGTCTGGGTGACGCTGCTGGTGGCGCAACCGGCCGCCAGCATGACCAGTAACGACAGGGCGGAGATCCTTGCAACACGCTTGTTCATTTCAGATCCATTGGACAGGGACCGCCAGGGCGGTCCGTTGAAAACCGCTACGATTCTACCCTTTGCCCCCGGAAGACCGCTGATGATGTCCCCTGGAACCCTGCACGTGGTCGCCACGCCGATCGGCAACCTGGCCGACCTGTCGCCGCGCGCGCAGGAGGTGTTGCGTGGCGTGGCCGCGATCTGCGCCGAAGACACCCGCCACACCCGCCAATTGCTCAGCCATTTCGGCATTGACCGCCCGCTGCTGGCCCTGCACGACCACAACGAAGAGGCGATGTCCGAGCGCATCGTGGCGCGCCTGCGTGAGGGCGAGTCGCTGGCCATCGTCAGCGACGCCGGCACCCCGCTGGTCAGCGACCCCGGCTTCAAGCTGGTGCGCGCCGCCCGCGCGGCCGGCATCAAGGTCAGCCCGGTGCCGGGTGCCTGCGCGGCGATTGCCGCGCTCAGCGTGGCTGGCCTGCCCAGCGACCGCTTCAGCTTCGAGGGGTTTTTGCCGGCCAAGAGCGCTGCGCGCCGGGAGCGCCTGGCGCACCTGGCCGGTGAGACCCGCACCCTGGTGTTTTACGAATCCTCGCACCGCATCGTCGACTCGCTGGCCGACCTGCGCTTCGCCTTTGGCGACGACCGTCCTGCGGTGATCGCCCGCGAGCTGACCAAACTGTTCGAAACCGTGCTCGACGGCAGCCTGGCCGAGTTGCAGGCCAAGGTCGAAGCCGACGACAACCAGCGCAAGGGCGAGTTTGTGGTGATGGTGCAGGGCGCCGCCGACGCCGCCGAAGGCCAACTCGCCGAAGGCCGCCGCGTCTACGCCAAACTCGCCGAGCACCTGCCGCCGTCCACCGCCGCCAAGCTCGCCGCCGAGCTGACCGGTGCGCCGCGCAAGGCGTTGTATGGCGGCTAGGGTGGTCGTCGCGAGCGCGCTGTGATCGGCGATGACGCTTTTTCGGTCAGGCTGTCGCGCCCGGGTGCGCTCCTACGGTCAATGGCCGGTTGGAAACGCTGCGCCGTTCTGGATTGTGGCGATAGCGTAGAATGCGCCCCGGCGGAGTCGGCCAGACAGTCGCGTCACTCGCAAGGGTGCCGAGGAAAGTCCGGGCTCCATAGGGCAAGGTGCCAGGTAACGCCTGGGCGGCGCAAGCCGACGGAAAGTGCAACAGAGAGATACCGCCGAACGGTCTCGCAAGAGGCGCGTGGTAAGGGTGAAATGGTGCGGTAAGAGCGCACCGCGAGTCCGGTAACGGACCGGCACGGCAAACCCCACCTGGAGCAAGACCAAATAGGGATCCATTGGCGTGGCCCGCGCTGGATCCGGGTAGGTTGCTTGAGCGCTGCGGTGACGTAGCGCCTAGACGAATGACTGTCCACGACAGAACCCGGCTTATCGGCCGGCTCCGCCGCCTTGCTTTGGGCATCGCCCAAAGCTTAAGGCGCCCACGCTTCGTACCGCCTGCGGCGGTACAAAACGCGGGCCCCGCTCCGGGCATGCCAGAACCCCGCGGCTGTCGCCGCGCCCCCTTGACTCAAGGGGGCTTGCAGTTAGGTGGTTGGTCGAGGCGCTTGCGCGATGCGCTCGCTTGCCCCAATTGCGGAATGATTAGTCGAATGAGTGGTTGAATGGTGCGTCCAGCGATTTGATGGGCATGTCAGATCCTTACTGCTGTATCGCTGCCTTCTTTGGGCGCTCGCCCCCAAGCAGACACCCACGCTTCGTACCGCCTGCGGCAGTACAAAACGCGGGTCCCGCTCCGTGGCATGCCAGAACCCCGCGGCTGTCGCCGCGCCCCCTTGACTCAAGGGGGCTTGCAGTTGGGTGGTTGGTTGAGGCGCTTGCGCGATGCGCTCGCTTGCCCGTATTGGCGAGATGGCTAGCCGAATGAGCGGGTGAACAGCTCGTCCAGGGCGTCGATGATGGTCTGGGCTTGGTCCTTGAGGGAGCCGGCAGGGTTGTTGAGCACTGCGAGCGGCACCGAGGTCATTTCCAGGGGTTGCAGAATGACGCGTTGGCCGGCGACGGTGAGTTCCGGAGTGAAGCGGGACGGGGTCGGGGAGTGCTTGGATTTGATCACCAAGGGCACGACGACGCGGCGGGGGAAGGCGTCGAAGATCTTCGACTGGACCACGACCACGTAGGGAATGTTCTTGTTCTGTCCGACGTTTGCGTAGACATCGAACTGGTCGGTCATAACGTGGAGAACTCGTCGGCGAAGGAGCCGTGCGTGTCGGTGAAGGTCTTCCATTCGCTCGCAGCGCGCTGCAACTCCATCGCTCTGGCGCTGTGGCTGTCGCGCTCTTTGGTGACGTAGTCGGCCAGCAGTTCTTCGACCTTTGCCGACAGGTTGCCGGTCATCGCCCGTGCCTGTGCGGCCAGGTCCGAGTTGATGGTCAGGTTCAGCGGTTTCTTTTGCGCGGAACTGTCGTAGTAACGGCTCATGGGCAGCCTCCTGTCGTTCATGCGCACGCTATGCGCATGATTGCGCAGTGTCAATGCGTACCGAAGATGTCCAGACGTGTTTCGCCCTGGAATGTTCCACCGGGGCCGAAGCGGCGTTCGTGGATGAAGCCACTGCCTGCATGATCCACCGCCACGATGGTGCTGGCGCGGGTGCCGTAGCTCTGGCCGGCGATGAAGGCGGCCGAGAGCAGGCGTTCGGTGGGTAGATCGACGCCGGTGTGAGGCAGGGCATCGTCGGAAGCGATGACGGCGTTACCCAGGGCGGTCCACAGCGGCTGCAGGTCCTCGCTGCCTGTGGCGCACCAGTCATGCAAGACCGCAGTTAGCGCAGCGGTCTTGGGCCAGGGCGCGTCCAGCGGGCCGTTGGACATCCCATGGATGCCGGGAGCCAGCGCGCGTGCCAGCGGTGGGTGATTGCTGAGGTGTTCGCAGCGCTCGGCGTCGCACAGCAGCAGGTTGAACGGTGGGAACGCGTGTCCGTCCGCGGCCAGTTCCCGGGCATAGGCAGTAGCGTCGGAACTGCCGGATAGATAGTCGGCAATCAGATGACCGCGCGAGCGCCCGGACGTGGTGGCCATCGGGTCGCGCACGTTGGTCACCACGGCGACTCGGCCGTCGCTGCCCAGTCCGACCCAGCTTCCGCCAGAGCGCAGGTCGCGCCCGGCCAGCACGTTGTCGGCAGGCGCTGCCCAGCGCGTAAGCGGTGCGGTGGGGCGTTCGTGGAATTCATCGCGGTTGCCTGCCAGCAGCAGGCGCCAACGCGGGTGGGTTTTCCAGGCAAGAGCGACTAAGCACATGCCGCCAAGTGTGGCGCGTTTGCGCAGCCATGCGGTGCAGCTGGCGCAGCGTGAAGTGAGACGCGGGTCGTGTTTACACAGCCTTCACGCCCCTGAATTTTTGTTCAATCTCAAAATCTGAGACGAAACAGCAACTTGTGGATAAGCTTTGAACAAGTCTCTAAAGAGTGCTGCAACTCATTGATGCGACTGGCGATTTGCGATCTTGAAAACTGTTGACAACCTTTGGCGCACTGCTAAGGTGGGCATCGGAGGGAAAACCAGGTGTTTTGTGGTTTTTCGTGGTTCAATGATCCCCCAGCGGGTATTCGAGGTTGCATTCGGTGTTTCAGGGCGAGACTGCCATCACGGTGGACGACAAGGGGCGCATGGCGGTACCTACCGCGTATCGCGACCTGGTCACGCGTGTGAGCGGCAACCGCCTAGTGCTCACCTACAACCCGTTCGAAGCCGGTTGCCTGTGGCTGTATGCGGAGAAGGAGTGGGAGCGGGTGCGCGACGATGTGATGTCCAAGCCCAATACCCAGCGCGTGGTCCGCACGCTGCAGCAAAAACTGGTGGGTTCCTCCGCCGTGCTGGAGCTGGACGCCAATGGCCGTCTGAGCATTCCGGCCAGCCACCGCAATGCGGTCGGCATCGAGAAGAAAGCCGTGCTGCTTGGCATGGGCGACAAATTCGAACTCTGGAGCGAGCAGGCACATCGCGCACTGATCCAGCAGACATTGTCTGACGGGGATCTGGGCGATGAATTGCTCGATCTCAGGTTGTGAGCCGGGGTGCCCGGATGCGCGGTGAAGCGCAGCCCGGTCACCCGGTGTCGCAGCCGCCGGCGGCCCATGTGCCGGTGCTGTACACGCAGGTTCTGGATGGCCTGCAGGTGACCGAAGGCGGAACCTATCTCGATGGCACGTTCGGGCGTGGCGGACACGCACGCGGCGTGCTGGAACACCTTGGCCCGGGAGGTCGACTGCTGGTGATGGACAAGGACCCTGAAGCGATCGCAGTGGCCGAACAGACGTTCGGCGGCGATGCGCGCGTGTCCATCCATCGCGGCAGCTTCGCCGGACTCGGTCAGGTGGTCGCCGCTGCGACCGTCGACGGCATCCTGCTGGACCTGGGCGTGTCCTCGCCGCAGCTGGACGTGGCCGGCCGCGGTTTCAGTTTCGGCAAGGACGGCCCGCTGGACATGCGCATGGATCCGGACGCCGGACAGAGCGCGGCCGAGTGGCTGGCGCATGCCAGCGACCGCGAGATCGCCGATGTGTTGTGGACCTATGGCGAAGAACGCCAGAGCCGCCGTATCGCACGCGCCATCGTGGCTCGCCGCGCCGAACAGCCGCTGCTGCGTACCGCGCAGCTGGCCGACCTGATCGCCTCGGTGATGCCGCGCGGCGACAGTAAGACACATCCGGCCACGCGCAGCTTTCAGGCCATCCGCATCCACATCAACCGCGAGCTGGCCGATCTGGAAGCCGGGCTGGACGCCGCGCTGGGCGCGCTCAAGCCGGGCGGCCGGTTGGCGGTGATCAGCTTCCACTCGCTGGAAGACCGCATCGTCAAGCAGTTCATGGCCCGCTACGCCAAGGCCCCGCCGAGCAACCGCCGCCTACCCGAAGCGCAGCCGTTCGTGCCGACGCTGCAGCTGGTGACAGGCGCAGTCAAGGCTGACTTCGACGAGTTGAGCGTCAACCCGCGTGCGCGCAGCGCAGTACTGCGGGTGGCCGAGAAGCTGGGAATGGGGAATGGGGAATGGGGAATGGGTAACGGCGACAGCGCTACTGCTCCCCGATTCCCAAATCCCGATTCCCGATTCCCGGCGGCTCCGGACGGAGACGCCCAATGAGCCGCCTGCTGCTGATCGTGCTGCTGGCCTGCAGCATCGCCTCGGCGATCGGGGTGGTGTACATGCGCCACATGCACCGCAAGCTGTTCGTGCAGTTGTCCAAGCTCGAACACGCGCGCGATGAATTGAACATCGAATTCGGCCGGCTGCAGCTGGAGCAGGCCACCTGGGCGGAAAGCAACCGTGTCGATCAGGTCGCGCGTGCGCGCATCGGGATGAAGTTCCCGGAGACCAACGACATCGTGGTGGTGCGCCCATGACGAAGTCGCACAACAGCCTTTTTGAACGTCGCAGTCGCCCGCAGGGTGGCGCACAAGCAGCTTCGCCCATGACAAAACGGCACGACAGCCTTTTTGAACGTCGCAGCCGCCCGCAGAGTGGCGCACAAGCAGGTGCGCCCATGACAAAACGGCAGGACAGCCGTTTTGCACGGCGAAGCCGCCCGCAGTGTGGCGCACAAGCAGGTGCGCCCATGACAAAACGGCAGGACAGCCGTTTTGCACGGCGCAGCCGCCCGCAGGGTGGCGCACACGGAGGTGCGCCATGAAAGCCGGCCGCAACCGCCCCCGTAGCAACTTCAACCTGCGCGGCCGGCTGACCCTGGTCGGTATCGCGTTGGGCCTGTGTTCGGTGACGTTGATCGGGCGCGCTGCATTCGTGCAGCTGGTCAATCGCGATTTCTATCAGCGCCAGGGCGAAGCGCGCTATCTGCGTGAGCTGCCGATCGCCACCTCGCGCGGGATGATCACCGACCGCAATGGCGAGCCGTTGGCCGTGTCCACGCCGGTGGAATCGATCTGGGTCAATCCGCAGGAACTGCTGCGCAACCCCGACCGCATTCCCGAGTTGGCCAAGGCGCTCGGCCAGCCGCTGGACGAGTTGAACGCCAAGCTGGCGCAAAAAGCCGGCAAGGAATTCATGTACCTGCAGCGCCGGATCAACCCGGACAAGGCGCATGCGATCGTCGAGTTGAAGATCCCAGGCGTGTTTTCGCAGCGCGAGTTCCGTCGCTTCTATCCGCAAGGCGAAGCGATGGCCCACGTGCTGGGCTTCACCAATATCGACGACCGCGGCCAGGAAGGGCTGGAGCTGGCCTTCGACGAATGGCTGCGCGGCAAGCCCGGCTCCAAGAAGGTGGTGCGCGATGCGCGCGGCGCCATCGTGGAGAGCGTGGATCTGGTGCGTCCGGCGCAGCCGGGCAAGGATCTGACGCTGAGTATCGACCGCCGCATCCAGTTCCTGGCCTACAAGGAGCTTCGTAACGCGTTGGTCGAAAACAATGCCGCTGGCGGGTCGATGGTGGTGATGGATGTGGCCACCGGCGAAGTGTTGGCGATGGTCAACCTGCCGACCTACAACCCCAACTCGGTGACCGGCATCAATCCGTCGGCACGACGCAATCGCGCCGTTACCGATCTGGTCGAGCCGGGCTCGACGATGAAGCCGCTGACCGTGGCCACCGCGCTGACCGCCGGTGTGGTGACCAAGGACACCGTCATCGATACCAACCCCGGCTATATGTCGGTGGGGCGCTTCACCATTCGCGATGTGCCGCGCAACAACGGCGTGCTCAACGTCACCGGCGTGATCACCCGCAGCTCCAATATCGGTGCGGCCAAGATCGCGGCCAAGGTGCCGGACCAGACGTTCTATCAGTCGATCCGCAACTTCGGTTACGGCAGCGCGCCGCATAGCGGTTTTCCGGGCGAATCGGCCGGCGTGGTGCTGCAGCCGGCGCGCTGGAGCGGCCCGTCCAAGACCACGATGTCGTACGGCTACGGCCTGTCGGTCACGCCGCTGCAGATTGCGCAGGCGTACGCCACGCTGGGCAATGGCGGCAAGCTGACGCCGCCGACCTTCGTGCGTGGCCAGCACAACGAGACCCGTCAGGTGATCACCCCCGAGGTGGCGCGACAGGTCATCGACATGATGGAGACGGTGGTGACTCAGGGCGGCGCCAAGGGCGCGGCGATCCTTGGCTATCATGTGGCCGGCAAGACCGGTACCGCGCGCAAGAACGGCGCCAATGGTTACGAGCGCGGGCATTACAACGCGCTGTTTGCCGGTCTGGTACCGGCCACGCGCCCGCGGTTTGCCACCGTCATCGTGATCAACGATCCGCAGGGCAAGGTGTATTACGGCGGCCTGGTGTCGGCACCGGTGTTCCATAAGGTAATGGAAGGTGCGCTGCGGTTGATGGACGTGCCGCCGGACGATATCCAGTCGTGGCTGGCCGCGCAGGCCGCCGGCAAGACCGGTCAACCGATCGTCAAGCCGCAACCGGCCGATCTGGATCCGGCGCTGGTGCCCGACCCGGTTGATGAAGTGTCGGCCGGCATTCCGACCGCGATCGCACCGCCGCCTGCGCCTGCGCCTGCGCAGCCTGCGCCGTTGCAGGAGAGCCGTCAGTGAGTCGCGCCATGCCGCTGTCGCAGCTGCTGCCGGACCTGACGCTTGCGCGCGATGTGCAGGTGTCAGGCCTGGTGATGGATAGCCGTGCAGTGCGCGCAGGCGATGCGTTCGTGGCGATCGCCGGCTTCGGCGCGCATGGGCTGGGCTTTGTTGAACAGGCGCGCGCCAATGGTGCGGTGGCGGTGTTGTTCGAGCCGCCCGCGCCTGCCGATCTGCCGGCGCCTGCCGATGCGATCGCCGTGCCCGGCTTGCGTGCGCGGCTTGGCAGCATGGCCGATCAGTTTCATGGCCATCCGTCGCGCACGCTGCGGATGGTGGGCGTCACCGGCACCAACGGCAAGACCTCCACCGTGCAGCTGCTTGCGCAGGCGCTGACCTTGCTCGGCACGCCCACTGGCACGCTCGGTACGCTGGGCGTCGGCCTGTATGGCAGCGCCGTCCCGACCGGTTTCACCACGCCGTTGGTGCTGCCCACGCATGCGTTGCTGGCACAGCTGCGCGATGAAGGCGCGCAGGCCGCAGCGATGGAGGTGAGCTCGCACGCGCTCGATCAGGGTCGCGTGGATGCGGTGCATTTCGACGTGGCGGTGTTCACCAATCTCACCCGCGATCATCTCGATTATCACGGCGATATGGCGCAATACGGCGCGGCCAAGGCCAAGCTGTTCACGCGCGCCGGCTTGCAGGCTGCGGTGGTGAATCTGGACGACGCGTTCGGCCGCACGCTGTTCGCCTCGCTCGATCCTGCGCTGCGCGCGATCGGCGTGAGTTCGCGCGGGCAGGCTGGCGCCACGGTGCGCGCCGACGCACTGCAGCTGGATCACAACGGCATCAGCTTCGCGCTGCGGATCGATGCCAGCGTCCACGCCGTGCATTCGCCATTGCTGGGTCGCTTCAACGTGGACAACCTGCTGGCGGTCGCCGGTGCCTTGCACGCGCTGGACCATGCGCCGGCGCAGATCGCCCAGGTGCTGGGCCAGCTGCAGCCGATCCACGGCCGCATGAATCGCCTCGGTGGCGCGCATGGCGCACCGCTGGTAGTGGTCGACTACGCACACACGCCCGACGCGCTGGAACAGGCACTGGCCAGCCTGCGCTCGCATGCGCAGGACCGGCTGATCTGCGTGTTCGGTTGTGGCGGCGAACGCGACACCGGCAAGCGCCCGCAAATGGCCGCCATTGCCGAACTCAATGCCGATGTGGCGATCGTCACCGACGACAACCCGCGCGGCGAAGACGGCGATGTCATCGTTGCCGATATCGTGCGCGGCTTTGCGCGCCCGGATGCAGCCATCGTGCAGCGCGACCGCGCCGCTGCGATCCATCAGGCCATCAGCATGGCCAGCGCGTCGGACATCGTGCTGATCGCCGGCAAGGGCCACGAGCCGTACCAGGAAGTGGCTGGCGTGCAGCATGCCTTCGACGATGCAGTGGTGGCGGCGCAGGCCTTGCTGCCGCGCACCGTGCTGGGAGTGCGCGCATGAAGCTCACTCCGCTGTCGTTGATTGCGCATTGGGCCGGCGGCGAGCTGCACGGCGACGATGCCATGATCGATGCGGTCGGCAACGACACGCGCACGCTGTCCAACGGCAGCCTGTATGTGGCGCTGCGCGGCGAGCGGTTCGATGGGCACGACTTCGCTGCCGATGCGCTCGCGCAGGGCGCCAGCGGTTTGCTGGTGGATCGTTTGTTGCCCACGCTGAGCGTGCCGCAGGTGCTGGTGCAAAACACCGAGCTGGCGCTGGCGCGGATTGCTGCCGGCATGCAGCGCGATCGCGCCACCCGCGTGATCGCGCTGACCGGGTCCAACGGCAAGACCAGCGTCAAGGCGCTGCTGCTGTCGATCCTGACCGAAGCAGGGCGTGTCGATGGCACCACCGTCTATGCCACGCCGGGCAATCGCAATAACGAAATCGGCTTGCCGCTGGCAGTGATCGCCGCGCCCGACGATGCAGATGTTGCCATCTATGAAATGGGTGCCGGCAAGCCGGGCGATATCGCCTACCTCACCGACATCGCGCGGCCGCATGTTGCGCTGGTCAACAACATCGCGCCGGCGCACCTGGAGCGCCTGGGCAGCCTGCTCGGCGTTGCACAGACCAAGGGCGCGATCTATGCCGCGCTGCCGTCCGATGGCGTGGCGGTGATCAATGCCGACGATGCTTTCGGCGCCTGGTTCGAGCAGCAACTGCACGCACAGCCGGTGCAAGGCCGTCGCGTGTTGCGTTATGGCCTGCAGGCCAGCGCCGATATCACCGCACGTCAACTGCGACTGCAGGCCGACGGCGCGCAGTTCACGTTGGTAACCCCGCAGGGCGAGGCGCAGATTGCGCTGCCATTGCCGGGCCGCCACAACGTGCTCAACGCATTGGCTGCGACCGGCTTGGCGATCGGCGCCGGGATCGCGCTGCCGATCATCGCCGCTGGCCTGGCGCAGGCGCGCCCGGTGGCTGGCCGGCAGATCGCCCATCGCTTGCCCGGTGGCGCGGTGTTGATCGACGACAGTTACAACGCCAACCCTGGCTCGCTGGATGCGGCCATCGATGCACTGGCTGCCGCGCCGGGCGATGGCTGGCTGGTGCTGGGCGACATGCGCGAACTCGGCGCCGACGCCGCGGCACTGCATGCCGCTGCCGGACGTCGCGCACGCGCGGCCAAGTTGCAGCGTCTGTACGCGTTGGGCGAGCTCAGTGCCGCTGCCGCGCAGGCGTTCGGCGAGGGCGGCCGCGTGTTTGTCACACATGCCGCCTTGGCGACGGCATTGCAGGCGGATCTGGCGCAGGTCGCCGGTTCGCAGACTCAAACGCAGGAATCTTCTTTGATGCACGAACACACTGGTGCGGCGGCGCAGGCTGTCGCCACCACCGCGCAACTTCCGCCCACGCTGCTGGTAAAAGGCTCCCGCGGCAGCGCCATGGACCGCATCGTCGCCGCGCTGCTCGCACCGTCGGAGGATGCCTCACATGCTGCTTGAGCTGGCGCGTTGGCTACAGCAACTGGAGAGCCTGTTCGGGCTGTTCAACTATCTGACCTTCCGCGGCATTCTGGCGGCGTTGACGTCGTTGTTCCTGTCGTTGTGGATGGGCCCTGCAGTGATCCGCAAGCTGGCCCAGTTCAAGGGCGGCCAGCCGATCCGTCAGGACGGCCCGCAAACGCATTTCTCCAAGGCCGGCACGCCGACCATGGGCGGCTCGCTGATCCTGCTCACCGTCACCTTGTCGGTGCTGCTGTGGGGCGACTTGCGCAACCGTTATGTGTGGTTGGTGCTGGCGGTGATGCTCTGCTTCGGTGCGATCGGCTGGTACGACGACTGGATCAAGATCGTGCGTCGCGATCCCAACGGCCTGAAGTCGCGTTGGAAGTATCTGCTGCAGTCGATCTTCGGCCTGGCCGCCGGCCTGTTCCTGTTCTACACCGCCGACGTACCGGCGGCGATCACCTTCTACATTCCGATGTTCAAGTCGATCGCGCTGCCGCTGGCCGGCGTGAGCTTCGTGGTAATCGCTTATTTCTGGATCGTCGGTTTCTCCAACGCGGTGAACCTCACCGACGGTCTGGATGGGTTGGCGATCATGCCGACCGTGCTAGTGGCCTGCGCGCTGGGCGTATTTGCGTATGCCTCGGGTAACGTGGTGTTTGCCGAATACCTGAAAATCCCGCTGATTCCGGGCGCCGGCGAGCTGATCATCATCTGTTCGGCGATTGCCGGGGCAGGTCTGGGCTTTCTGTGGTTCAACACCTACCCGGCCATGGTGTTCATGGGCGACATCGGCGCGCTGTCGCTGGGTGCGGTGCTTGGCACCATCGCGGTGATCGTGCGCCAGGAAATGGTGCTGGTGATCATGGGCGGCGTGTTCGTCATCGAAACGCTGTCGGTGATGATCCAGGTCGCCAGCTTCAAGCTCACCGGCAAGCGCGTGTTCCGCATGGCGCCGATCCACCACCACTTCGAACTCAAGGGCTGGCCGGAGCCGCGCGTGATCGTGCGCTTCTGGATTATTTCGGTGGTGCTGGTGCTGATCGGCCTTGCCACGTTGAAGGTGCGCTGATGAACGACATGTCCCGCCAGGCCACACGACTGGACGCCATCGGCGGCCGTTATGACCCGTGGCTGCTCGGCGCGGCGGCCACGCTCGCGTCGCTGGGCGTGGTGATGGTGGCGTCCAGTTCGATCGAGCTGTCCGACAACCCGTTTTACTACCTGACCCGCCATCTGCTGTTTCTGGGCATCGGCGTGGGCCTGGCGTTCTGGGCGATGCGCACCGAGCTCAAGACCATCGAGCAATACAACCAGGTATTGCTGCTGGCCTGCTTCGGTCTGTTGATGGTGGTGTTCGTGCCCGGCCTGGGCAGCAGCGTCAACGGCGCCAAGCGCTGGATCAACCTGGGCGTGTCGAAATTCCAGACCGTGGAAGCGGTCAAGGTGCTCTACATCGTGTGGCTGTCCAGCTACCTGGTGCGCTTTCGCGATGAGGTCAACGCGACCTGGCCCGCGATGCTCAAGCCGCTAGGCGTGGCGATCGCATTGGTGGGGCTGTTGCTGATGCAGCCGGACTTCGGCTCGTCCACGCTGCTGCTGGCGATCACCGCCGGCATGCTGGTGCTGGGCGGGGTGAACCTGCCGCGCATGTCGATGCCCATCGTGTTCGGCTTGCCGGTGTTCGCCTTCATCGCGATTCTGGAGCCGTACCGCCTGCGTCGCATCACCTCGTTCCTGGATCCGTGGGCCGATCAGCTGGGCTCCGGCTATCAGTTGTCGAACGCGTTGATGGCGGTCGGCCGCGGCCAATGGACCGGCGCAGGTCTGGGTGCCTCGGTGCAGAAGCTCAACTATCTGCCCGAAGCGCATACCGACTTCATCTTTTCGGTGATTGCCGAAGAGCTGGGTTTTGTCGGCGTCTGCGGTGTGATCTCGCTGTACGCACTGCTGGTCGGCCGCGCGTTCTGGCTGGGCATGCGCTGCGTGGAGATGAAGCGCCATTTCTCCGGCTATATCGCCTTCGGTATTGGTCTGTGGATCAGCCTGCAGAGCTTCGTGTCGGTAGGTGTGAATCTAGGCATTTTGCCAACCAAGGGCCTGACCCTGCCGTTGATTTCCTCCGGCGGTTCGTCCGTGCTGATGACCTGCGTGGCGATGGGCCTGCTGCTGCGCGTGTCCTATGAAATGGATCGCGCCGAGCGCCTGCGCAGCAAGTTGTCGCCGCAGGGTACGGGTGCGCCATCGGCCGAGTCGGCCGAGCCGGTGGTCGAGTCGGTGCCGCCTGCCTATGCAGCGGGACGCAAGCCGCAGCGCGAGGCCGCTGCAGCGCCTGCACCCGTTGCAGCGGCGTCAGCTGCAGCACCCTCGGTGGCGCCGGCATCGGCCATCCTGCGTGGCACCAGCCGCATGCAGCCGCGTGTGGAACCGACCTTTGGGAGGATTGCATGAGTGTTTATGCGAATCCCTCGCAACAGCCCGCACAACCATCTGCGGGCGGTCGACCTGTCATGATTTTGGCTGGCGGCACCGGCGGGCATATTTTCCCGGGTCTGGCAGTGGCCAAGGTGCTGCGTGCGCGTGGCGTGCCAGTGACCTGGCTGGGCGCCGACGGCGCAATGGAAACGCGGCTGGTGCCGCAGCACGATATCCAGATCGACACGCTGGCCATCAGTGGCCTGCGCGGCAAGGGCGTGATCAAGTTGCTTGGCGCACCGGTGCGGGTGATGCGTGCAGTACGCGCTGCCGGCTTCGTGTTGCGCAAGCGACAGCCACGCGCGGTGGTCAGCTTCGGCGGCTTTGCGGCTGGCCCCGGTGGCCTGGCTGCCCGTCTGCTCGGCGTGCCATTGCTCGTGCACGAACAAAATCGCGCGCCTGGCATGACCAATAAGGTGTTGTCGCGTTTTGCGCGCCGCGTACTGACCGGTTTCCCCGGCAGCTTTGCTGGCGAAGAAGCGGTGGGTAATCCGGTGCGCGCGGAAATCGCCGCGCTTCCTGCCCCGTCCACGCGCCTGGTCGGGCGGGGTGGTCCGGTACGCGTGTTGGTGCTCGGCGGCAGCCAGGGCGCACGCGCATTGAATCAAGCCGTGCCGTCGGCACTGGCCGCGCTCGGGCATCCGGATGTCGAAGTGCGCCATCAGTGTGGCGAAAAGCTGCGCGCCGAAGCCGAGGCTTCCTATGCGCAGGCTGCGGTACAGGCGAGCGTTGAACCGTTCATTGCCGACATGGCCGCCGCCTACGCCTGGGCCGATCTGGTGGTGTGCCGAGCCGGCGCCTCTACCCTGGCCGAGCTGTGCGCCGCCGGTGTCGGCAGCGTGCTGGTGCCCTTTGCCGCCGCCGTCGACGATCACCAGACCCGCAATGCCGAATACCTGGTCGGCGCCGACGCCGCCGTGCTGCTCAAGCAGGACGACACCTTGCCCGTGCGCCTGCAGCAGGTCTTGCAGACCCTGCTCACCGACCCCGCGCGCCGCCTGTCGATGGCGCAAGCCGCCCGCACCCTGGCCAAACCGGACGCCGCCGAGCGCATTGCCGACATCATTCTGCAAGAGGCCGGGAGTGGTGAGTCGGGATTGGGGGATAGGAAGAGCTCAGATCAACCGCAGGAATACACCTCAATGCACGCAGACAAGCGCACCGACCAGGCGTCCGTCGCCGTTGGTGCTTCGCTTCACACGATTCCCGATTCCCGATTCCCGATTCGCATTTCCTCAGGAGGTGCCCAGTGATCCGCCGTCTGCAGGACAGTGGCGATCTGGTCCGCGCATTTCCGCGCGTGCACTTCGTCGGCATCGGCGGCACCGGCATGAGCGGCATTGCCGAGGTCATGCTGACGCTGGGCTATGAAGTCTCCGGCTCGGACAACGCCGACAATGCGGCCACCCGCCGCCTGGCCAAGCTCGGTGCGCGCGTGATGCGCGGCCACTCGGCCGCCAACGTGCTCGGTACCGATTGCGTGGTGGTGTCCAGCGCGATCCGCGAAGACAACCCCGAGCTGATGGAAGCGCGCAGCCAGCGCATTCCGATCATGCCGCGCGCGGCGATGCTGGCTGAATTGATGCGCTTCCGTCGCGGTATCGCAGTCGCCGGTACGCACGGCAAGACCACCACCACCAGCCTGGCCGCGGCCGTGCTGAGCGAAGGTGGCCTGGACCCGACCTTCGTCATCGGCGGGCAACTGCTGGCAGCCGGCGCCAATGCCAAGCTCGGTGGCGGCCAGTGGCTGGTGGCCGAAGCTGATGAAAGCGATGGCAGCTTCCTGCGTCTGAATCCGTTGATGGCGGTGATCACCAACATCGACTCGGATCACCTGGAAAACTACGGCAACGATTTCTCGCGCATCCAGGCGGCATTCGCAGAATTCCTGCAGCGCCTGCCGTTCTACGGCCTGGCCCTGCTGTGCATCGACGACCCGGAAGTGGCCGCACTGGCCGGCAAAACGCCGCGCCACGTGATGAGCTACGGCATGAGCGAAAACGCCGACGTGCGCGCCGAAGATGTGGTGCAGGACGGCCCGCGCATGCGCTTCACTCTGCGTCTGCCCGAAGGCACCACCACGCCGGTGACGCTGGCCTTGCCGGGCCGTCACAACGTGCTCAATGCACTGGCCGCTGCCGCGATCGGTTGGCAGCTGGGCGTGGAGCCGCAGACCATTGCGCGTGCGCTGGAAAATTTTGCGGGCATCGGCCGGCGTTTCAACGATCTGGGCGAAGTCACCACCAGCACCGGTGCGCGCGTGCGGGTGGTCGACGATTACGGCCACCACCCGCGCGAGCTGGAAGCGGTGTTCGCCGCCGCCCGCGGTGGCTGGCCGGACAAGCGCCTGGTCGTCGCATTCCAGCCACATCGTTACAGCCGTACCCGCGATCAGTTCGACGCATTCGCCGCCGTGCTTAGCACCGTCGATGCCTTGGTGTTGAGCGAAGTCTATCCGGCCGGCGAAGCGCCGATTCCCGGTGCCGACTCGCGTGCCCTGGCGCGTGCCATCCGTGCGCGCGGCCGTAGCGAGCCGGTCGTGGTTGGTCAGATTGCCGGCCTGGCCGAAGTGTTGCCGGACGTGCTGCAGGACGGCGATCTGCTGTTGATGATGGGTGCCGGCGACATCGGTTATGTGGCGCAGCACATCATCAATCACGGTTTTGTTGGAGAGCAGGCATGAGCGCGTCCTCTATCGGGACCCGGGACCCGGGAACCGGGACCGGTGAAGAGCAGATCGTGCAGCCCGCGTCTTCTGCTGTTACGGGTCCCGGGTCCCCGGTCCCCGGTCCCGCACCATCGCGAACCAGCGACCCCGCCGCGTTCGGCCGCGTCGCCGTGCTACTCGGCGGTACCTCGTCCGAGCGCGAAGTGTCGTTGAATTCCGGCAGCAACGTGCTGGACGCGCTGCGCGCGCGCGGTGTCGATGCGCAGCCGGTCGACGGCATTCCCGCACTGGCGCAAGCACTGGTCGCGCAGCGCTTCGACCGCGTGTTCAACGTATTGCATGGCCACAACGGCGGCGGCGAAGACGGCATTGTGCAAGGCTTGATGGAAGCCTTCGGCATTCCGTACACCGGCTCCAACGTGCTCGGCTCGGCGTTGAGTATGGACAAGATCCGCACCAAGCAGGTGTGGTTGTCGCTGGATTTGCCGACGCCGCGTTACGCGCGTCTGGCCGCCGGCGCCAGCGCAGACCAGATCCACGCCGCTGCACGACAGATCGGCTTGCCGGTGATCGTCAAGCCGGCCAACGAAGGCTCCAGCGTCGGCATCAGCCGCGTGTTCGATCAGGCCCAGCTCGAAGAAGCGGTGCTGCTGGCTGCGCGCTACGACGGCGCGCTGTTGATGGAGCAACTGATCGAAGGCGACGAACTCACAGTGGCCGTGCTCGGCGAGACCGCGCTGCCGTCGATCCGCATCGTGCCCAAGGGCCAGTGGTACGACTACAACGCCAAGTACGTGGCCGACGACACCCAGTACCTGTGCCCGGGTCTGGACGGCGATGCCGAAGCGCAGATCGGTCAGCTGGCACTGGACGCGTTCCGCGCCGCTGGCGCACGCGGCTGGGGCCGCGTCGATGTCATGCGCGATCGCAGCAGCGGCCAGCTATATCTGCTCGAAGTGAACACCGCTCCGGGCATGACCAGCCATTCGCTGGTCCCCAAGGCTGCGCGTCAGCTCGGCATCGATTTCGAAGAACTGGTCTGGCGCGTGCTGGAGCAGACGCTATGACGCCGGGAATGGGGAATCGGAAATCGGGAATCGGTAACAGCGGCCGCGTTGTCGCCGTTGCGATTCCCTATTCCCAATTCCCCATTCCCACACGCGGAGCGTGCCCATGAACGCCACCCTGCGCATCCTGGCCTGGTTGATCGCGGTGGCGCTGGTCGCGTTGCCGGTGGTGGCCGTGCTCAATGGATGGGTGGGTGCCGAGCGCTGGCCGTTGGCGAAGTTGCGAGTGTCCGGCGATTTCAAGCGGGTGCCGGCCGAAGAATTGCGCGCGGTGGTATTGCCGTATGCGCGCTCGGGCTTTTTTGCGGTGAAGCTGCAACAGGCGCAAGACGCCATCGCGCGCTTGCCGTGGGTGGAAAGCGCGCAGGTACGCAAGCGTTGGCCGGACGTGCTGGAAGTGCATGTGACCGAACACAAGCCGTTCGCGCGCTGGGGTACCGACCGCATGCTGTCCGAACAGGGCCGGTTGTTCCGCACCCCACCGTTGTTGAAAGATTTCAAGTTGCCGCAACTCGGCGGACCGGACAGCAAGACCCAGGATGTGGTGGCGCTGTACAACGAGTCGCGCGCCTTGTTCGCGCCGACCGGGCTGGACGTGGAGCGTCTGGAGATGGACGCACGCGGCAGCTGGTCGCTGGGTCTGAGTAATGGGCTGCAGATCGTGATCGGCCGCGACGATGCGCGTGCGCGCCTGCAGCGGTTCGCCCGCGTGCTGCCGCAGCTGGCCGACCCGCAGCGCCCGATCGCGCGCGCCGACCTGCGTTACACCAATGGCTTTACGGTCGAACGCGCGCCGGGCGAGACCCCGCACGACGCCAAAAAATCCAAGACCACTGCGCCGGCGACACCCGGCGCGCCGCCGGCTGAGGTACATCCCATCGCCGCGCGCTTTCCGCATCGCCTGATCGATCGTCTGGCCTCTGCGCTTCCGTCATTCACTCTTCAACGCAGTCTGCATACATGAATCGCAAAGGCGACAAATCCCTCATCGTTGGACTGGACATCGGCACCTCCAAGGTCGTCGCGCTGGTCGGCGAGTACTCGCCCGGCAATCCGATCGAAGTGATCGGTATCGGTTCGCATGAGTCGCGCGGCCTCAAGCGCGGCGTGGTGGTGGATATTGAATCCACCGTGCAGTCGATCCAGCGCGCGGTTGAAGAAGCCGAACTGATGGCCGGCTGCGAAATCCGCTCGGTGTACGCATCGATCTCCGGCAACCACGTGCAGTGCAAGAACTCGCCCGGCATCGTGCCGATCCGCGACGGCGAAGTGACCTGGAGCGACCTGGAACGCGTGCTCGACGCCGCTAAGGCCGTGGCCATTCCTGCCGACCAACGCATCCTGCATGCGATCCCGCGCGAATACGTGCTGGATGATTCGCAGGAAGGTATCCGCAACCCGGTCGGCATGACCGGCGTGCGCCTGGAGGTGCATGCGCATCTGGTTGTCTGCGCGCAGTCGGCCGCCGCCAACATCACCAAGTGCGTGCAGAAATGCGGCCTGCAGGTGGACGATCTGGTGCTGTCCTCGCTGGCCTCGTCGGTTGCCGTGCTGACCGCCGACGAGCGCGAGCTGGGCGTGGTACTGGTGGATATCGGCGCCGGCACCACCGATCTGGCGGTGTACGTGCAGGGCGCGATCTGCCACACCGCGTCGTTGCCGATCGCTGGTGACCACGTCACCAACGACATCGCGCACATGCTGCGTACGCCTACGCCGGAAGCCGAGCAGATCAAGGTGCGCTACGCCTGCGCCCTGGCGCAGCTGGCCACCGCCGAAGAAAGCATCCAGGTGCCGTCAGTTGGTGACCGCCCGCCGCGCCGTATGCCGCGTCATGCACTCGCGCAGGCCGTGCAGGGCCGTTACGAAGAAATTTTTGAAATGGTGCAGGCCGAACTGCGCCGCTCCGGCTTCGAAGAAATGGTGCGCGCCGGCATGGTGCTCACCGGTGGCGCGTCGAAGATGGAAGGCGTGGTCGAACTGGCCGAAGAAATGTTGCAGATGCCGGTGCGCGTGGGCATTCCGCAGCACGTGACCGGCCTGGGCGAAGTTGTCGGCAACCCGGTGCACGCCTCCGGCGTGGGCCTGTTGCTGATGGGCAGCCAGATCGAACACCCGCGCCGCCCGTCGATCCCGACCGGGCGCGCGGGAAGCTTGTTCAAGAAATTGAAGAACTGGTATCGCGGCGAATTCTGAAGAATCGGGAATCGGGATTCGAGAATTGGTTGAAGCAAAGGCAAAGCGGTTGCTGCAGGTTTGAGTGGAGAGCGGTGAGAGCGGGCAGGGCGTAGTTTTTTTGTGGTGACACCGAGGAAACAGTGGTTGGCGTGGAGGTGATTCGCTGTTGCGATTCCCCATTCCCCATTTCCCGGCATTCAAACAACAACATTCGCCGACATGCGGGTGTTGGGCTGGCGAACGGAGCAATCCGATTCCCCATTCCCGATTCCCCATTCACGGCATCTAAAAAGGACACTGACATGGCACATTTTGAACTGATCGAAAAGATGGCTCCCAACGCGGTAATCAAGGTCGTTGGCGTGGGCGGCGGCGGCGGTAATGCCGTTGCGCACATGGTCAACACCAATGTCGATGGCGTGGAATTCATCACCGCCAACACCGACTCGCAGGCGATCAAGAACTGCGGCGCCAAGTTGCAGCTGCAGCTCGGCACCAACGTGACCAAGGGTCTGGGCGCAGGCGCCAATCCGGAAGTCGGCCGTCAGGCGGCGCTGGAAGATCGCGAACGCATCATGGACGCGCTGCAGGGTGCGGACATGGTGTTCATCACCGCCGGCATGGGCGGCGGCACCGGTACCGGCGCGGCCCCCGTGGTTGCGCAGCTGGCCAAGGAAATGGGCATCCTGACCGTGGCCGTGGTTACCAAGCCGTTCCCGTTCGAAGGCCGTCGCCGCATGCAGGTGGCGTTGAAGGGCATCGAGGAACTGAGCCAGCATTGCGATTCGCTGATCACCATTCCCAATGAAAAGCTGATCACCGTGCTTGGCCGCAACGCCACCATGATCCAGGCCTTCCGCGCTGCCAACGACGTGCTGCAGGGCGCCGTGCAGGGCATCGCCGATCTGATCGTGCGTCCGGGTCTGATCAACGTCGATTTTGCCGACGTGCGCACCGTGATGTCGGAAATGGGTCTGGCCATGATGGGCACCGGTTCGGCACGCGGCGACGATCGCGCGCAGGCCGCTGCCGAAGCTGCCATCCAGAACCCGCTGCTGGACGATGTGAACCTGGCGGGTGCCAACGGCATCCTGGTCAACATCACCGCCGGCCCGGACTTCACCATGGCCGAGTTCGACGAGATCGGCCGCACCATCGAAGCGTTCGCGTCGGAAGATGCGACCGTGGTCGTCGGCACCGTGCTTGACCCGGACATGCAGGACGAAGTGCGCGTCACCGTGGTCGCCACTGGCCTGAACCGTGCGGTTTCCCGCCAGACCCAGCGTCCGGACCAGCGCGCGCCGATCAAGCTGGTACGCAATGCCACCACCGGCCAGCCGGAATTCGGCGACTTCGACACCACCAGCGGCGACGCGGTGTCCAAGGCCGTCGGCGGCAGCATGGGCCTGGGCCTGCGTCGTCCGAGCAGCGACTCGGTCGGCAGCAGCCACAGCGCCGGCAATGCTGCGCCGCCGGCGGCAGACCTGCCCAACGATTACCTGGATATCCCGGCGTTCCTGCGCCGCCAGGCCGACTGATGGGCGTCGGCTGCGTCGCTACGGCGGCGTAGCCCGTCCCACCCGACGCTGTTGTCGGGGCTGTAATGCCATGTCCTTTTCTGCCGGATCGGTCACGATCCGGCAGCTTTTACAATGGCAAGACCGGGGCATGACACCTTTCGTCACGCGCAACTTGTTAAAATTCGGATAATGTTCATCAGATAAGACGGTCGGTTCAGCGTCTGTCTGCATCGTTCCCCCAGACTTCGCATATGACCCAGCAACGCACTCTCAAAAACACCATTCGCGCCACCGGCGTCGGCTTGCATAGCGGCGACAAGGTGTACATGACGCTGCGGCCGGCCCCGGTCGATCACGGCGTGGTGTTCCGGCGTGTGGACCTGGAGCCGGTCGTCGAAGTCCCCGCCGATGCGGAGTTGGTCACCGAGACCACGCTGTGCACCGGTCTGACCTGCAACGGCGCCAAGATCCAGACCGTCGAACACCTGATGTCGGCACTGGCCGGCCTGGGTGTGGACAACGTCATCGTCGAGCTGTCCTCGGCCGAGTTGCCGATCATGGACGGTTCGTCCGGCCCGTTCGTGTTCCTGCTGCAGTCGGCAGGCATCGTCGAGCAGAACAAGGCCAAGCGCTTCATCCGCATCAAACAGCCGGTGGAAGTGCGCGAGGGCGACAAGGTCGCGCGCTTCGAGCCGTATGACGGCTACAAGCTGGGCTTCACCATCGAATTCAACCACCCGATGATCCCGGCCAAGCAGTCGCGCCAGGAAATCGAGTTTTCCACCTCGGCGTACGTCAAGGAGATCTCGCGCGCCCGCACCTTCGGCTTCATGCGCGATCTCGAGTACATGCGCGAGCGCAATCTGGGCCTGGGCGGTTCGATGGACAACGCCATCGTGCTGGACGAGTTCCGCGTGCTCAACGAGGACGGCCTGCGTTACACCAACGAATTTGTGCGCCACAAGATCCTGGACGCTATCGGCGACCTCTATCTGGCCGGCGGCGCCATCCTGGGCGCCTACGAAGGCTTCAAATCCGGTCACGCGCTCAACAACAAGCTGGTACGCGCGCTGCTGGCGGATCAGGCCGCCTGGGAATGGGTCAGCTTCCCCGAAGGAACCGAGCAGCCGCCGGTGACCTACGCCAGCCCCGTCTATGCCTGAGGCAGGCAAGACCCGCCGCGCAGCCTTCCGGCTCGTGCGGCCTCTGCCTGATGGTGATGGGCCGCTGCATGAGATCGGCTAAACGCCACCGCACCCCGCTGACGACCGTTCGCCGACTGTGTCTACCCCTTGGCTATGTGTCAGGGAATGCCGCAATCGGCACCGAAAGCGTGAACCAGGTCGGATTTGGGTTCCGTTCTTAACTCTTTTTTAAGACTTCTCTAACTCCTGCGGGCGCCATGACCGCTAGGATGCGTCGGGTCGTGCGTGATCTTCGCAATCTTTTCACGCACTGCTGGCCGCCCCGAAACGGCGGCAGGGACGTCACCGCTTGGTCGGCACGACGTCCTGCAATGATGCCAGTGCCTCGCGCAGACCCTTGTGCGTGGCTTCGGACACCGGCCGTGGACGGTCGCGGTTCTGCTGTGTTGGGGAATGCAGCGGAGTGCTTGCCGTCTTGACGGTCACTGCGGTGGCCTTCAACCCGATGGATCGGGCGGCATCAAGGAGTTGGGTCTCGGCAAGCCGCACCTTGGCATGCCAGATCGGCGAATCAACCAGAAAAACGAGCTGTTCGCCTCGAACATTGGCCAACCGGCAACGGGTGGCCAGATGGGGCGGTAACAGGGGGCGCAACTGCCGGTCCAGCGCATCGAGCCACAAGGCTCGGCGCAAGGGGTCGCCAGCCTTTTCACCCAGCGCGGCCTCGATGGCCTGCTGCGGAGCGGAAGGGTTACGTGCGTTGGACTTGGGCTTGGACATGACACTCATATGGCGTTAAAAAAAGTTGTAATCAAATCTCGCGAAACCCGGGCCCAGCGTGTGGCTCGACAGTTCCAGGGCTTTGCGTCGGATCGACCGATGGTGGTGCTCGGTGCCGTACTTGGTCTGGGCATGCTGATCGGCGTCGGTGCAAGCACCGCTACCGGCATGGTGACCAATTCCGCGCTGCAGGCCAAGGTCGCGCAGCAGCAGGCCGAGTTGGCCCAGGCGCAGCGCGCCTCGCAGGCACAGGTCAATGCACTGGCCGCACGCATGGGCGAGCTGCAAGCGCAGGCCACCCGCCTCAACGCATTGGGCGAGCGGCTGACCGAAATGGGCAAGTTGAAGGACGGTGAGTTCGACTTCGACGAACCGGTCGGCGTCGGTGGCGGCGATGAGCCGGTTAGCGACATGCCGGTCGAATCGCTCAAGGAGACGCTAGGGCAAGTCGAACAGCAGTTTTCCGCCTCCGGCCAACAACTGAACGTACTGGCGTCGCTGATGTTCGACCATCAGCTCGAGCAGAATTCGGTGCCCTCACGGATGCCGATCCGCAACACCTATATCACCTCGGGCTTTGGCGGCCGCGCCGATCCGTTCGACGGCGGTTCGGCCTTCCACAAGGGCGTGGACTTCCACGCCAACGTGGGCGACCCGGTAATGTCGGTCGCCGACGGCGTGGTCAGCTACGCCGGTGTGCGGGGCGGTTACGGCAACGTGGTCGAAGTGGATCACGGCAATGGCTATGTCACCCGCTATGCGCACAACTCGCGGCTGGTGGTGAAGGTGGGCGATCTGGTCCGCGCTGGCCAGCAGGTGGCCAGGGCCGGTTCCAGCGGTCGTTCGACCGGCGCGCACGTGCATTTCGAGGTATGGGCCGATGGACGTGTGGTCAATCCGCGCAAGTTCCTGGGCGATACCAATACACCAGTAGGGCGCCGAGGGCGCGGTTGACGAAGGCATGGCACGCTCCGATGGAGGTGCTTGATTCGTGAAGGCTCGCCCCAAGCTACAATAGGGTGTTGCCATGACAGGGCGCAGTGCGCCCTGTTTCGTTTACGGCGGTCGGGTCTTGGGGACCGGCGTCGGTCAAACCGTTCCTTTTCAACCGGTTTCTTCAATGATCAACAGTCTGCTTACCCGTGTCTTTGGCAGTCGTAACGAACGCCAGCTGCGCCAGCTCACCCGCCTCGTCACCCAGATCAATGCGCTGGAGCCGACGATCGAGAAGCTCTCCGACGCCGAGCTGCAAGCCAAGACCCCGGAGTTCAAGCAGCGGCTTGCCGCCGGCGAGTCCCTGGACAAGATCCTTCCCGAGGCGTTTGCGGTCTGCCGCGAGGCCAGTCGCCGCGTACTCGGCATGCGCCATTACGACGTGCAGCTGATCGGCGGCATGGTGTTGCACCTGGGCAAGATCGCCGAGATGCGCACCGGCGAAGGCAAGACCCTGGTCGCCACCCTGCCGGTGTACCTCAACGCGCTGCAGAGCGAGGGCGTGCACGTGGTCACCGTCAACGACTACCTGGCACGCCGCGATGCCGCGCAGATGGGCAAGTTGTACAACTGGCTGGGCCTGAGCGTGGGCGTGGTGTATCCGGGCATGCCGCATAGCGACAAGCGCGAGGCCTACGGCAGCGACATCACCTACGGCACCAATAACGAGTTCGGCTTCGATTACCTGCGCGACAACATGGCGCTGTCGCGTGCCGACCGCTATCAGCGCAATCTGCATTACGCGATCGTCGACGAAGTCGACTCGATCCTGATCGACGAAGCGCGCACCCCGCTGATCATTTCCGGCCCGGCCGACGAATCGCCGGAGCTGTACATCCGCGTCAACCGCATCGTGCCGCAGCTGACCAAGCAGGAAAGCGAAGAAGGCGAGGGCGATTACTGGATCGACGAAAAGGGCAAGCAGGTGCATCTGTCGGAGGCGGGCATGGGCCACGCCGAAGAACTGCTGATGCAGGCCGGCATCCTGGAAAACGCCGAAGACGGCCTCTACGCCGCGCAGAATCTGAGCGTGGTGCATCACCTCAACGCGGCGCTGCGTGCGCATGCGATCTATCAGCGCGATGTGGATTACATCGTGCGCGATGGCGAAGTGGTGATCGTGGACGAATTCACCGGCCGCACCCTGTCCGGGCGTCGCTGGTCCGACGGCCTGCATCAGGCGGTCGAAGCGAAGGAAGGCGTACCGGTACAGCGCGAGAACCAGACGCTGGCCAGCATCACCTTCCAGAACCTGTTCCGCATGTACAAGAAGCTGTCCGGCATGACCGGTACGGCCGACACCGAAGCGTACGAATTCCAGAGCATCTACGGCCTGGAAGTGGTGGTGATTCCGACCAATCGCCCGACCGTGCGCAAGGATCATCCGGACCAGGTGTTCCTCAACCGCAAGGGCAAGTTCAATGCGGTGCTGGCCGACATCGAAGACTGCGCCAAGCGCGGTCAGCCGGTGCTGGTGGGAACCACCTCGATCGAAACCTCGGAGATGCTGTCCGAGCATCTGCGCAAGGCGGGCGTGGAGCACGAAGTGCTCAATGCCAAGCAGCACGAGCGCGAAGCCACCATCGTGGCCAACGCCGGTCAGCCGGGTGCGGTGACCATCGCCACCAACATGGCCGGTCGCGGTACCGATATCGTGCTGGGTGGCTCGCTTGAGTCGGAGTATCACGCGCTGGGCGAGGATGCGACCGAGGAAGCGCGCTTCAAGATCAAGACCGATTGGCAGCGTCGCCATGACGCGGTCAAGGCGGCCGGCGGCTTGCACATCATCGGTACCGAGCGCCACGAATCGCGGCGTATCGACAACCAGTTGCGCGGCCGTGCCGGTCGTCAGGGCGACCCGGGGTCGTCGCGTTTCTATCTGTCGCTGGAAGACAACCTGATGCGCATCTTCGCCTCGGACTGGGTCCAGAAGGCGATGCGCATGATGGGCATGAAGGAAGACGACGTCATCGAAGATCGCCTGGTCAGCCGGCAGATCGAAAAAGCGCAGCGCAAGGTGGAAGCGCACAACTTCGACATCCGCAAGAACCTGCTGGACTTCGACGACGTCAACAACGATCAGCGCAAGGTGATCTATTCGCAGCGCGATGAGTTGCTGGACGCCGAGTCGGTGAAGGACAACGTCGATGGCATCCGCGGCGATGTGATCTATGACCTGGTCGCCCGCTTCGTGCCGCCCAATTCAGTGGACGAACAGTGGGACCTGCAGGGCCTGGAAGCCACGCTGGAATCGGAGCTGGGCATGCCGATGGCGTTGCGCGAAATGGCAAGCACGCAGGAAGAACTGGACGCCGAGCAGATTGCCGCCAAGGTGCAGATTGCGGTGGATGCGCACTTCGCCGAGAAGGAAGCGGCGGTGGGCAACGACACCATGCGCGCGCTGGAAAAGCATGTGATGCTGACGGTGCTCGACCAGGGCTGGAAGGAGCATCTGGCCAAGATGGATTACCTGCGCCAGGGCATCTATCTGCGTGGTTACGCGCAGAAGCAGCCCAAGCAGGAATACAAGAAGGAAGCCTTCGAGCTGTTCTCCGAGATGCTGGAGAACGTCAAGCGCGAAGTGGTCAACCTGCTGGCGCGCGTGCGCATCCGCAGCGAAGAAGAAGTGGCCGAGCTGGAAGAGCAGGAACGTCTTCAGGCGCAAGCACGCCTGATGGCCTCGCAGTTCCAGCATCAGGACGTAGGCGGTTATGGCGCCGACGAGGAAGTGGAGCAGATGCAGGGTGGCAGTGCGCCGGTACCGGTGTCGCAGGTCACCCGCGACGAACCCAAGGTAGGCCGTAACGACCCATGCCCGTGCGGCAGCGGCAAGAAGTACAAGCACTGCCACGGTCAGCTCAGCTGATGCTGAGCTGACCGTGGCGCAGCCCGCGAAGCGGGCTGCGCACCCGCTATTCGCAACGCGGATAGCGGGCTCACGGTATTGCTTCCGATCCCCGCGCCTTCGGCGCGCCCCCTTACCAAGGGGGCTCTACCTACGAAGGGATTCTTGGGGGGTCTCCAAAGTCCGGGTACGGAATGGCGTACGCGCAGGGGATACGTCTTCGCGTTTGATGCTTGCGCCTTCGGCATGCGCCCCTTTACCAGGGGGGGCTCTACCTACGAAAGGGATTCTCGGGGTTCTCGAAAGTTCGGGGACGGAATGGCGTACGCAGGGGATACGTCTTCGCGTTTGATGCTTGCGCCTTCGGCATGCGCCCTCTACCAAGCGAGCTCTGCTGACGACGCGTATTCGTGGGTTTCCTGGAAAGCCGGACACGTGTAGCGGATGCGGATGCGGGTGCACGGCCTGGTTTCCGATCCCCGCGCCTTTGGCGCCTCCTGCCGGGCGTTGCTCGCGGAGAGTCGACGGCATTTTCAAGAAACTAGAGTGTGGAGAGAGAGCACGCTTGGCGAGCGCTCTTCCGATGAGTGCCAGTACGGCGAGGTCCGCTCCACGCGCCCGCATCTCTTGCGGTCATTGTTCCCACCGTAGACATGCTTTTCCGCCTGTGCGACTGCGGGCGTATGCTCAGGCCCACGTCCTGCGTGGAGTGCGGTCATGTCGTTGTCCAGCCAGCAACTGAAGGTGTTCGTGCCTGCGCGCGACTACGCGTTGTCGCAGCGCTTTTATCGCGCACTGGGCTTCGTCCAGGAGGACGAGGTGGGCAACGTGACCTGTTTCCGGCATGGCACCCATTGCGCGTTTTTGCTGCAGGATTTTTATCTGCGTGAGCTGGCCGAGAACCTGATGCTGCACCTGTGGGTGGACGACGCGGATGGCTGGTGGCAGCACGTGCACGACACCGGTCTGGACGAGCAGTTCGGGGTGAGCTGCAGTGCGCCGGAAGACCGGCCATGGGGCGCGCGCGACTTCACCTTGCACGATCCCAGCGGGGTGCTCTGGCGCATCGGGCATCCGTTGTAGGGTCGGGGATTTGTGATTGGAGATTCGGGAGTGGTCGAAGCGTGCGCCAGGTTTGCCTTGGCGTATCTCTAGCCTCGCATTCCCATTCGGCTGCGGTCCGAGTGATTGCGTTGAACCGCTCACTCGCGGCACTCTTATTGCATGCCCGATTCCCTAAGATCCATTCACGTCGTCGCTGGCGTGATCACCGACCCGCGCGGCCGCATCCTGCTGACGCGGCGTACCGAAACCCGCGACATGCCCGGCCTGTGGGAATTCCCCGGCGGCAAGCGCGAGCCCGGCGAAACCTCCGAGCAGGCGCTGGTGCGCGAACTCAATGAAGAACTCGGCATCGAGGCCCAGGTCGGCGAGTGGGTCATGGATGTGCCGCAGCTGTATCCGGACAAGCGCTTGCGCCTGGAAGTGCGCCACATCGCTTCCTGGAAAGGCAGCCCGCGCGGCCGCGAAGGCCAGGCCATGACCTGGGTGGCGGCCGACAAGCTGGCTCGCTATTCGATGCCGCCGGCCGACGTGCCGGTAGTGGGCGTACTGCGTCAGCCCGACCGCTATCTGATCACGCCCGAGCCCGAGGACGACGCGCGCTGGCTGGAAGGTCTGGAAAGCGCGCTGCAGGACGGCGTGACCCGCATCCAGCTGCGTGGGCGGCAGGTTGCGCCTGCGCGTTGGCAGGCGTTGTTGCAGCAGGTGATGCGCCTGCGCGGTCGTGCGCGCGCGCAGTTGCTGCTCAATCGCGATGTCGCACTGGCTGCGGAACTTGGTATCGGCGTGCATCTGGGATCGGAGCAGTTGGCCGGTTTGCAGGAGCGCCCGCTGCCCACAGAACAACTGGTTGCCGCCTCGTGCCATGGACTGGAAGATTTGCGTCATGCGCAGCGGCTGGGCTGCGATTTTGCGGTGCTGGGGCCGGTGCAGATCACCGCATCGCACCCGGGTGCGACACCGCTGGGATGGGACGGATTCGAAACCCTGCGCGAGCAGGTATCGCTGCCGATCTACGCGCTCGGCGGCATGCAGGCGGCCGACCTACGCGAAGCACGCTCGCATGGCGCGCAAGGCATTGCGGCCATTCGCTCGCTGTGGCCGCAGTAAGCGAACGGCTACCGACGCTGGTGGTGTTCGGTGGATTGCCGGGCGTGGGCAAGAGCGCTATTGCACAGGCGTTGCTGACGCAGTGGCCCGCGTTTTATCTGCGCATCGATACGATCGAGCAGGCACTGCGCGAGAGCGGTGAACTCGCCACCGAGGTCGGGGCGGCCGGCTACCTGATCGCTTACGCACTTGCGCAGGCCAATCTACGCCAAGGCCATGTGGTGGTCGCCGACTGCGTGAATCCGTTGCCGGTCACCCGTGCATCCTGGCGCGCGGTGGCGCAGCGCACGCAGAGCCACTTGCTGGAGATCGAAGTGATCTGCAGCGATCGCGCGGTGCACCGGCAGCGCGTTGAATCGCGGCGTAGCGAGATCCCCGGACTGCGTGTGCCGGAGTGGTCTTCCGTCCTGGCGCACGACTATGTGGCATGGACAGAGCCGCATTTGGTGATCGACAGCGCTTTGCTGAGCCCGCAGCAGGCGGTCGCAGAGCTCATGCACCGGCTTGCCGCGCAGCCTTCAGGCGCATCGTGACCCTGGCGCGGCTACCAAAACGACTGTGCAGCCGCCAGGCGCGTGCGGCCGCTGCTCGTTGTGGCCTCTACCCATTCGTACACTCCGGTTCCGCCGCACCCACCTGACAACTGCTCGCTAGGTTGTGTCAGCCGCGCTTAGTCCCTGTGTGCCGGCTGCCTTTAGGTCGGCGGGTTGTTCGGAACAGCGGTGGTCATCGCCGCCATCGCCCAAGGATGCGATATGCAATCTCGCTGCCATCGTGAGGCCGGCTGACAAGACGGAACGAGTCGTCGTCGCGCGGCTCAGGCGGCGTGCTCATAAACCCCGGTGTTGCATGCAGATTCCGGGCATCGGCGGCGACCGCGCTGCGCTGCGTGCAGTCTTTATTGCAAGCGGACTTAAAACGTCACCCAAAAGCAGTTGTACTGCCGCCGCAAGCGCAACACGCTGCGCGCAGGCGTGCCGCTGGCGAGGTTCTGTTCCAGGCGCAGGCCCCATGGCCGCGGGCGTGTGGGCGTGGGCAATGGCGCATCGATCGCGCTGCCATCCAGCGACGGGGCTGTTGCGGCGGTGTCTGCCTCCCAGGTCGGTGTATCGGTCTGCGGATACATCGGTGCGATGTCCAGCAGCGGGCGTTGCACGATGGCTTCCAGCCGGCTCAGTACCTGGTTGGCCGCCGCGTCGGATTGCCCGCTCCACAGGTAAAGGCTGGACAGTCGATTGACGTCGCGGCTGTCCACGGCGCTTTGCAGGAGCGACACCAGCTCGCTCAACCGGCGTGGGCAGCCATAGCGGTGCAGCCCGGTATTGCCCTGTGTGCGCGGGGCCGGCGGCGCACGCATTGCCGCGCCCACGTCTTCGCAACGGCGGTCGGTGAACATGGTTTGCCCGTCCGGCGTGACGCAGCGACGGATCTCCTGTGCCTGTACGCGATTGGCGGCAGGCAGGCAAAGCAGCAGCAACATCACTGGCAGGAGGCGAGACATCCGCGCAGCGTAGCCGGGCGCGCGTGAGCTGGCGAGAAACGCGAAAGAACGCGCGCCTGCACGCGTGACGTAGCTGGCCGCGCCTGCCGGAGTTGAATCGTTTGTACCGGTGAATTGCCGCACATGGGCCGAGCGCGTAGCTGCGCTCAGCGCCCCAGCAGTTGCAGTACCTGCGTGGTGGGCTTGGCCAGGTTGAGCGTGTAGAAGTGCAGCGCCGGTGCGCCGCCGGCGATCAGGCGTTCGCACAAACTGGCCACCACTTCCGCGCCGAAGGCGCGCACCGCATCGGCGTCGTCGCCATACGACTGCATCTTCTTGCCGATCCAGCGCGGGATCTCGGCCCCGCATTGCTCGGAAAAACGCCGCAGCTGCGAAAAATTAGAGATCGGCATGATGCCGGGAACGATCGGCACCTCCACGCCCATACGCTGCACCGCGTCGCGAAAATGGAAGTAGGCATCGGCGTTGTAGAAATACTGGGTGATCGCCGCATCGGCGCCGGCATCGACCTTGGCCTTGAAGTAGCGCAGATCGCTCAACGCATCGACCGCTTGCGGATGGGTTTCCGGATACGCGCCGACTTCGATCCGGAAGGCATCGCCGTGCTCGGCGCGGATAAAGGCGATCAGGTCCGAGGCGTAGCGCAGGTCGCCCGGATGTCCCATGCCCGAGGGCAGGTCGCCGCGCAGCGCGACGATGCGGGTACAGCCGATGGCGCGATACAGCTTGAGCAGTTCGCGAATCTCCTGGCGGTTGCCGCCCACGCAGGACAGATGCGGTGCCGATTCGAAGCCGTGTTTCTGCTTGAGGTGGCGCACCGTCTCGGAGGTGTAGCTGAGCGTGGAGCCGCCGGCGCCGAAGGTGCACGACACATACTCGGGCGCATAACCCTTCAACTTGGTAGCGGTGCGGTCCAGCTGCGCGCGCTGGTCGTCGGTCTTGGGCGGGTAAAATTCGAAACTGAGATGCGTCATCGCGGCGGGTCCGGCGGATCGTGCTTGCATAATATCGCTTCATCGCGATGAATGCATATTTGGTTGCGAGTGTCTCGATTGCCTGGCGGCGATGCCAGCGTGCAGGTGCGCAACGCAGCGGTGGCATGGTCGGGTCTGCTTGCGTGCGCTTGTCGCGCGGCGCGGCGCGCGCGGTAAGCTCGGCTACCCCACGCCACTTGATCGGAGCGCGACATGCAAGAGCAGGAAATGGACGTTATCGCCGAATCGCTGGGCCGCATCTGGGTGGCGTTGGCGCGCAGCGTCGGCGATCTGGCGCTCGCCTTGGCCTAGAGCGTGTTATTTACTTTGAGGTGAGTGCGAAGCGTCCTGTGGCGCGTCGAGACAAGGCGCGCAACGCGGTATCGGCGCGCCACAGGGCGCTTCCCGGAGGGTTGGCCGTCAGCGGCACGGAGCGGGCGCCGCGCGGCTTGCCTTGGCGCCAGCCAAGCCGGCGCCACGCAGCACCCGCTCCGCACCGCTGACAGCCAACGCATCTCATCTCAAAGTGCATAACACGCTCTAACAGCCCGGTGTGGATGGCAGCAAGTTGCTGAGCGACTTTGCCGCGCGTCTGCCGTCGGGCCAGGACGACGGCACGTCCAAGGTGTTCGAAGCGATCCGCCAATACATCGACCAGGGCGTCGCTCCCGACCAGGAGTGAGCATCGCCACGCGCGTCCGCTGCACGCAGGCGCGCGTGATGCAGGCCTGGTGTGCAGCGGCGTCGCACGCTCTACGCCACGTATTTACATCTGCCTGCCTACACTGGGCGCCCTTTAACGGAGCGCCTTCATGTCCGACACCACGATGACCGCCATCGCCATCCGCGATGGCAAGGGCGACGCCGACGCGCTGTATGCCACCGAGCAGGCGCGCCCGCGTCCGGCGCCGGGGCAGGTGCTGGTCCGCGTGCATGCGGCGGGCATCAATCGCCCCGATCTGCTGCAGCGTGCCGGGCACTATCCGCCGCCGCCGGGCGCGCCGGAAACGCTGGGTCTGGAAGTGGCCGGCGAGATCGTCGAGCCTGCCGGTCGCTGGAAGGTGGGCGACCGTGTCTGTGCGCTGCTGGGCGGCGGTGGCTATGCCCAATATGTGGCGGTCGATGCGCGGCATGTGCTGCCGATTCCTGCCGGCATGGATCTGGTGCAGGCGGCCGCGTTGCCGGAAACCATCTTCACTGCCTATACCAACCTGTTCGAGCATGGCCGCTTGGCGGCCGGCGAATGGCTGTTGCTGCATGGTGCGACTTCAGGGATTGGCGTCACCGCCATCCAGATGGCCAAGGCCGCCGGTGCGCACGTGTTGGCCACTGCGCGCTCGGCCGGCAAGGCGGCGCAGGCGCGCGAGCTGGGCGCCGATGTGGCAATCGATTCCACCAGTGAGTCGTTTGTGGCCGTGGCCAAGGCGCATGGCGGTGTGGACGTGGCGCTCGACATGGTGGGCGCTGCGGTCTTTGCCGATACGCTGGAAGCGCTCAACCCGCGCGGGCGCATCGTCTACATCGCTTCGCAGGCCGGTTCGACCATCGAGGTGCCGATTCCGCAGCTGATGCGCAAGCAGGCCATCCTCACCGGCTCGACCCTGCGTCCGCGCAATGCCGACGAAAAGGCGCGCCTTGCCGCTGAGGTCGAGCGTGTGGTGTGGCCGTGGATCGAACAAGGCAAGATCCGCGTGCTGATCGACAAGCGCTTCCCGCTCGGTGAGGCGGCCGCGGCGCATCGCTATCTGGAGCAGGGCAGCCATCTGGGCAAGGTGGTGCTGGAGATGTAGTCCGCACTCGGTCGTCGCTGCGAGTTGCGCAGACAACGGACGACCGAAACGCAGCAGCATGACGATGCGAGCCGATACCGCTGGCAGGCGCTTATGCGCTGCGATCGACCACCGCTTCGATGTGGTGGCCATCGGGGTCGATGGCGAACGCGGCGTAATACGTATCGCCGTAGTCGGGTCGCAAACCAGGCACGCCGTTGCTGCGACCGCCGTGCTCAAGTGCGGCCAGATAAAAGGCGTCCACCGCAGCGACGGTGCTGGCTGCGAATGCAAGATGGAATCCGCTGCCCGCCGAGCAGTGCGTTGCCTGTTGCTGTTTCAACGCCAGGCAATCCTCGCCGCCGGGGCGGCCATAGCCGACCGCCTGATCGAACGTGCCGGGTTCCAGGTCCGACCACACCCGCACATAGCCCAGTGCGCCGAGCACGGCGTCGTAAAACGCGGCTGAGGTTTCGATGTTGCCAACGCCAATGGATACGTGATGCAGCATCGATGCAGTCCTGGGATGAGTGGCGCGCGTGTGCCGGCTGGCGATCCTGGTGTATGCGGATGCCTTGGGTCAATCGCCTGCAGTGATTGCAGCCCGTCAAGGCGCTTGCAGAAATCGACGCAGTGGCCTGCATCGCATCTGTCAGCCAGGCGCCGCGCCGCGGAATGCCGACGGAGCCGCTGCATGGCGCCCATGCAGGTATAGCAAAACAAGCAGGAGCGATGTCTCGCAGCGGGCCATGGCCTGACCTTACACTGCGCCGTCGCACACGTGTGGCCGGAGGTCGCACCACAGGTTGCGTCGGCCCGATGCCGTCGCAGCAGGCAGTGCAAAGCAACCAGCACGACTCCCCTATCAGCACGAAGGTTTCGATGAAGCATCCAGACGCATTGCGCATTGCCCTTGTCGGGATCGGCAAGATCGCCCGCGACCAGCACGTGCCGACCATCGCCGCGCGCCCGGACGTGCAGTTGGTGGCCACGGTGAGCCGGCATGGCACGGTCGATGGCGTCCCGGCGTATCACACCCTGGATGAAGCGTTTGCCGCGCATCCGGAGCTTGAAGCCATCGCCTTATGCACGCCACCGGTCGGGCGGCATGCTCTGGCGCAGGCGGCGTTGAGCGCTGGCCGGCATGTCTTTTTGGAAAAGCCGCCGGCCGCCACGCTTGCCGAGATCGACGACCTGCGCAAGGTGGCGCAGCACGCGCAGCGCAGCCTGTTCACCAGTTGGCATTCGCGTTGCGCGGCTGGCGTGGAGCCTGCACGCGCGTGGTTGGCCGATAAGCAGATCGTGCGTGCGCACATCACCTGGAAGGAAGACATCCGCCACTGGCATCCCGGGCAGGACTGGATCCTCGAACCCGGCGGTATGGGCGTGTTCGATCCCGGCATCAATGCGTTGTCCATCGTCACCCACCTGTTGCCGCGCAGCTTCGCATTGCGCGAGGCCGAGCTGCACACACCGCAAAACCGACAGGCGCCGCTGTACGCCAGGCTTGCGTTTGTCGATACCGCCGGCGTACCGGTGACGGCGGAGTTCGACTTCCTGCAGACCGGCCACCAGCGCTGGGATATCGAAGTGGAAACCACCCAGGGCGTGCTGATGCTCAGCGAAGGCGGTGCCAAACTGCACCTCGACGGGCAGGCGCAGACCGTGCCCGCGTCCAGCGAATACGACGGTCTGTATCGACGGTTTGTGCAGTTGGTGCGTGCCGGCGAATCGGAGGTGGATGTCGCTCCGTTCGTGCATGTGGCCGATGCGTTTTTGCTTGGGGCACGCACGGTCACCGCGCCGTTTGCCTGGTAAGTCGGTCGCGCTTTCACGGTGACCTTGCTGAAGAACAACACCGACCACTGGTCGGTGTTGTTTCGCCTTGATCGCGCATTTGCACGATGACTGCAATGCCATCGCGCCACATGCGCAGTGGCAGCGCCGCTGCGCATGTGCCGATCAACGGCTTTCCAGTGCCACGTCGTCTTGCTCGACGTTTTCGGCATTGCGGACATCCGCCACCGAGAGGGGAGTACTCGCCGGCCTGCGCAGCGCTGGGGTGATCTGCGCGCGGAAGCGCCTGACCACCCACGTCTCATCGAGCAACGCAAACGCGAAGAAACCCAGCAAGGTGCCGGCGACCAGTGTGGGCGCATGCGTAAACGTGCCAGGCAACAAGAGACTGAGCCACAGGAAGATATTGGGCGAGGTCTGCAGCAGGTGAATGTCTGCCGCAATGCCGGCGTCGATCCGCTTGCCGGTCACGCGCTGGTGCGCGCTTAAGTACAAGGCGCTGCCCACGCGGCACGCCAGCAATAGTGTAAACGGCAGCAGCAATGCGCCCCAGGCGTGCCAACCGCCATCCATCAATGCGTGTACGAGTGCGGTTCCTTCGGTGCGTAGCCCGACCAGCAAGGCCATCGGCACCATCGTCAATGCGCCCACCCAGCCCCAGTTTGTCGCGAGCTTGCCGGCTGCGATCGGCCGCGCGCGCCGCCATCCCTGTGCGGCCAGCGAGGGCAGTGCCAAGGCAAGCAGCAGCACCACGAAGAACCGCTCCAGCGCATGTGCGTTGCCCAGCAGCTCACGGTGATCCACAACCAATACCAGCAAGAGCAGCGGCAGCAGCACCGACAACACCAGCGTGTAGCGCGCTGCAAAAAAGTAATCGCCGCCGCGCGCCAGCGAGAAGGTCGGCACCGATAACGCCGGCGGCACGATCAACAGCAAACCAATCACATGGATCCATTCGTTCTGGAACTGTGTGAGCAACAGCATGGCGCAGAGCGCGCGTGCCACGCTGATCACGCACAGCGCAATGTTTTCCGGCCCTTGCGTCAGCCGCAAGGCGCCGGCCTCGATGCGTACCGACAGGAAGAACGCATTGACTGCCAGCAAGACGACGATGGCTGTGGTGCTGGCAATATGCGGCACATGGACGCCTGCGCACGACAGCGCGAAGCCGCCTAGCGCGGCGAGCAACATCCATTGCAGGAGATGGATTTCGGTTTGCTCGCCCAGATAGTTCATGCGCGAGGAGCTGCGCGCAGTCATCTGCTTGAGCTCGTCCCACGACAGCGGCCGGGAATTGGGCAGCCGGAAATCGATATAGTCGGCAGGTGGCAGGCCGGAGGCGATCAGCGCAAACACCTCGACGATGTATTTGTGTGCCACCACCAGCACCTGCTTGCCTTGCCGGTCCAATGGCGCAAGCACGGTGTCGTAGTAATGCTTGCAGCGGGCATACATGTCCATCCAGTGTTCGCCATCGGGCGGCGCGCCGTCGGCATCGTGGAAGCAGGCGTCGTAGAGGCGGTGGCCGATCGACTTCTTGATCAGCGTTTTGTTCTTGCCGGCGAAGATGCCGAAATCGCGTTCCACCAATGCAGCGCTGGAGATCACCTGCGGTGTCCCGGTGACGCCTTCCAGGATGATGGCCGCGGTTGCCTGCGCGCGTTCGAGCGTGGACACGTGGACCTGATCGAAGTGCAGCCCGCGTTGACGAACGTCGTCGGCTGCCTGGCGCGCCTGACGACGGCCCAGCGGGGTGAGTGGCGAGTTCTGCGCGCCTGCAAAATAGTTCTGTTCGTTTGCGAGCGACTCGCCATGACGGACGAAGTACAAAGGCATGGGCTGGGCTCCGGTAATGCACCACTGATCGGTGAGTCCGGTAGCGTTGCAACACGAGTTGCCGACGCGGCGCCTGCACAGCTGCCAGGCGACCGCTGATGGATGCGGCATAGGCCGCGTATCCGTCGGTGCCTCGCGCCGTCAGTCCATGTGACGGTTGCTTGCGACGTTGTGTCGATCATTGCTCATGCGGCAAGGCCATCGGCTCGCGGTCAACCGGTTGCACGCCATGTGGGCAGGTGGGGCAGCATGCATCCGATTGCCAGTAGGTCCGGCGAGCCGAGCGTTTCGTTGCGACGCGAACACTGTTTTTATCGATCGATTCATCTGCTGACCAAGAATGTGTCGATCGCACCTGTTTGCATAGTGTGCGCGTGTCATTGAGTGCGACGGCATGCGCGCAGTGTCGTTGCGCGATACGAAGCGATCCTGTTGCCCGCAGACGCACAACGCCTGTGTACGCGAAATGCGGCACAGGCGTTGGCTGATGCGGTCAACAGCTTGACGATCACGCAGTTGTCTTCTCGGTAGCCTGCTTGCGAGATCTGGTTACTGCCAGGTGTGCAGGTGCGATTTAGAACAGCCAACAGAACGGCTGTGCTCACCGCCAGGCGGGCGCGGACGTTGTTCGGTGCGGCATGTACCACGCGTACATGCCGGTTCCTCCGCGCCGTCCACACCCACCTGACAATTGCTCGCTACGTGCTGTCAGCCGCTCTTCCATCACCTGCACATGCAGGCGACGCCGGTGGGCACATGGCTGCGGTCGGGATCAGCGCCGCCACATCCGTGTGCCACGCGCCGGCAGGGTAAACGTGTAGGAGCCGCTGGTAATGCGCACCACGTTGCCCGAGCCCAGTGCGTCCACGTAGTCTGCATTCCAGTACAACACGCTGTTGTTCATGCCGACGGTGGTGGTGACCGGATTGCCGCATTTGTTGATGCCGACGATGCCCAGGCTGCCGCGACGGAACAGGATGTGGCAGGAACTGGACGACAACACCTGCATGTCGGTGCCCTGCACACCATTGTGGAAGCCGATCATGCGGCGCAGGTCGTCGCGCTGGTAGGCGTTGACCCAACGGTTGTCGCCGCTCTCGTTGTTGTCGGTGTAGACCATCGGCATGCCGCCATTTCGGCCGATCAGATACGCATAGGCCAGGGTTTCGTCGACCGGGTCGAGAATGGCGTAACGGAAGCCGGCGTTGTTGGGGATGTCGTGAGTAATGGCGAAAGTCACTGCGCGATTGCCCGGCAATGCCTGCCCGCCGCTCGCTGGGTCCACCAGCTGCTGCATGCTGGCACCGACCGCAAACGCATTGCGCACTGCGTTGAACAACGGAAAGTCGTAGGCCGCATGCGGCGTGGATTGCAGATATGGCGCCAGAAACTGATCGTAATCGCCATTGCCGGTGCCGCCGCCGGTGATCACTTCGCCGAACACATAGACACCGGAGCGGATGCCGGCATCGAATACGCGGTTCAGATGATCGAAGGTCATGTGCTTGGCCGCATCCACGCGGAAGCCGGTCACGCCCAGGCCCTTGAGTGCCTGCAGATAGGCGCGCTGCTGTTGCACCACCCAGTCGTTACCGACCAGATCCGGCAAGCCCGGGTCGCTGCCGCCGCCGCAGATGCGGTAATTGCGCACCTGGAAGGCGTCGTTGTAGTTGGTGATGCACTGCGCCGGGCCAAAGTCGCTGGCGCTCAGAAAGTTCGACTGCAAGGTGCCGAACAGGCGCAGCGAGTCGTAACGTCCCGGGTTGGCTGCGTATTGCGACAACACCGCGCTGCCGGGGTAGTTGAGGTCCGAGCGCGTCGCCGCTTCGTTGGCCATGTGGTTGAGCACCACGTCGGCATAGGTTTCAACGCCATTGTTGGCCAGCGCCTGCACCATGCGTGAGAACGCAGCGGTGTCGCCCAGCGGGCCGTCGATCACGCGCAGATCCTGCGGCTGATAACGCGCCCACCATGCACTGCCTTGCGAACGATAGGCGGGGGCCACCAGCACCTTGCGATAGCCGGCATCGGCGATCTCTTTGGCGCGTGCTTCCACGGTGGCGTAGGGCCAGTTGAAGGCATGCAGGATGACATCGGCCTGCACATTGGCGGTGGTCAGCAGCAAGACCAGCGCTGTCAGCAGCAGGCGGCCGCAACGCTGCATGAGCGAGGGTGGAGCGTGAGCTAGCGTGTTGCGCATCGGATGGTTCTCCAGTCGGTAAGAGCGAGCACGCGCGCAGTCTGCGATGCCCACATCAAGGCCTCCGGCCCCTGTTCCGGAAAGCGCGCGCACGGCGTGCAGCGCGCGGTGATGCTAAGCGCGCATCGCGCCGCAACATCGGTGCTGTGCATACGTATTCAATGCCGCCAACCGCGAAACTGCGTGTGGAGTTCGGTGGCAACAGGGCGGTCGGTCGCACAAATGCGCGCGATCCCCTCCTGCTGGAACACTGGGCATCGGGCCAGTGTGTTTTCAGCGGCTAACGCGTTTGGTCTGGTGTGCGCCGCTATCGACGACGGCCACTGCAGGCGTGACGCGCAGCAGGCAATGCGCTGTCTGTGCGTGTGCTGCTGGACGACGTGAGTGCGCTCGACGTTGCAACACGGTGGGCGCTGCCTTGAGCGAGCGATACGGCAAAACGGGGCGGCAAGACATCGCGGGCAGCATGCGTTGCCGCGTAGTGCAGCCGGTGCAGCGTAGGCCGCACCGGCTGGCTAGGCGTGCTTAACGATAGACGTGGCGGAGCTCATCGCGCGTATGCAATTCCTGCAGCTTGGCCAGCGGTAGCTCGATGTGTTCGTCGGTGTAATAAGTCGGTTGCTTCGCAGTGCTGCCGCCCGCATCGCGCTCGGCACCTTTCCACTTGTTGAAGCCCTTTTGCGGCAGTGCCAAGGTGATGGTTTCGCCACTGACGCTTTGCACCCGCACCACACCGTAGGCGTGTCCATCGTAGGCGCCAGGCGCCACCGTCTGCAGGTCCACGGTGTACAAGTCGCCTGCCGCAGGCTGCGCCAGCAGTGCGTTGTCCTGCTTCGATGTCTGCGAGGCGCTGTAGGCGCCAAACACCACCAGGACCGCAATCAGCCCGAGCAGGACCAGCCCGCCAAACCGGCGATAGGCAGGAATCGGTGGCTTGCCCTTAGCCGCTTCAAAGGTTTTGGTGTCCAGCACAGTGCTGTGGTTGCAGCCGTCGCACACACGCAGGTACTGCTTCTTGGTGACCCAGCTGAAGATGTACCAGAGGTGCGCGTAGCGGTAATGCAGGACATTGCGAAAACTGCGCTGTTGCGCGCATTGGTCGCAATGCGCGCCGTCGGCGGCTCCGAGTGCGATGGCGTCGCCGCCCGATCCCCAGATGATCATCATTCGTCCTTGAACTATATGGTAGTGATGCATGATAAACGCTGCTCGGCTGGTTGCGCACCTGCCCGGCTGCCTAGCGGCGACGGGTGGCACACGCTGGCCCGGACCGACGACGCAGGTGCCTGGCGCCGACCGCGTTAAACTAGCGGCTAGTCCACTGCCGATGTCGCCCATGCGTAATCCACTGCAAGAACAGCTGCTCAAGGCTGGCCTGGTCAAAAAAGCCCAGGTGGACAAGGTTGCGCGTGAGCAGGTCAAGCAACGGCACGCCAAGGGCGGGGCGGTCACGCCTGCCGATACCGACAAGGTGGATGCGGCGCGGTTGCAGGCCGAGCGTGCCGAGCGCGATCGTGCGCTGGCAGAAGAACGCAATGCGCAGCTGCGCAAGCAGGAAGTGCTGGCGCAGGTGCGCCAGATCGTGGAGACCAGCAAGGTCAAGCGCGAAGGCGAGATCGACTACCGCTTCAACGATGGCAGCGTCATCCGCAGCGTGCTGGTCAATCCGGCGTTGCGCAGCCAATTGGCCAGTGGCGCATTGGTGATCGTGCGACATGGCGAGGGTGTCGAGCTGATTCCGCGCGTGGCTGCCGACAAGGTCTACAGCCGCGATCCAGGCACTGTGGTGCTGGATCACGCGCGCAACCCCGCGCCGCCATCGGGCGATAGCGACGATGATTACTACAGCCAGTTCAAGGTGCCTGACGATCTGATCTGGTAAGTGGTCGCGCGCAGTACTGCGCGTTACCCTGGCGTTCTTTGCCGCCGACCTCGTTGCCATGTCGATCGTTCTCACGCCGTTTGCCCGCCCCCGTTTGTTTCCGCGCGATGGCCGTCGCAATGCGATCCAGGACTGTACCGCCGAGCAGTTCATCCAGCATCTCAACGACACGCCACCACTGCGCGTGATCGAAGGTTACGCGGCGTTCTGCCAGCTGCATGTGCACCGCAACTGGACCAGCACCCGTTGCCTGACGGTACCGATCAGCGCAGAAAACCGTCACCTGCTGCGCTCCGGTTACGAAGCGCGCAACACGCAGGAATTGCCGGTGTTGGTGCGCTGGTTCGAAGGCGTCGAGCCGCCGATCGCGCAGTACATGCTGCCGATCCTGTACAGCCGCGATCAGCTGGCCAAGGAAGGCGCACCCATCGATGCGGACTGGGGCGTGGTCGGTTGTCTTTACACCGCTGAGCCGGACGAAATCCCGATGACGCCGATCACCATGTTGCGCAATGCGCTAGGCGTGGAAGAGGGCGGCTCGGGCGTGCCGCTGGACCGCGACGCGTATCGGCGCAGCGTGGCATTTTGGGAGGCTAACGCGAACTGGCGGCCGTGAGAACTTTGTGTGCAACTGCGCAGCGCAGATTTTGTGGCGCGATGCCGCATTAGCAACGCGCCCACCGGACGGGCATATAGCGATGTAGCAGCATTGGAGCAAGGACATCCCCGTAGCGCGTGAACCTGCACCAGACCCGCAGTGCTTAGCCTTAACTGCAGATACGCAGTGCATGGCATGTGACGTAAACACAGAACGGGCGCCCCAAGCGCCCGTTCTGTGTTCAATCGAGACCCGGCTTGTCAGCGCGATGGCGCGTGCTGGGTCTGCATCTGTTCCTGTGCCTGCCGCTGTTGTGGGTCTGCATCCAGTGCCTGGCTCTGCCGTGTACTCGACTGCAGGTCGTGATTCACCGCCTGCGAAAAGTCGATATAGGTACGCTGGGCAGCAGGATCGTTCGGCTGGCCCTGCACTGCGAACAAGCCCTGGTTATCCAGGCGCGCTACCACCGTATCGATTCTGCTCATGCCGGCGACCTTGGATTCAAAGGCCACCTGTCCTGCCGCGTTCTCCAGTTGGTCGCGATCCTTGAACAGCGGCGTCAGGCCGCCCTGGCGACGCTGCTCTTCCAACGTTTCGAGTTTTTCCGCGGCCTGCTGGAAGCGGGGGTTGTCTGGATGTCCCGGGGTTGCCATGGTCGGCTCGGCGACTTTCTGTGCCTGCTCCGCCTGTTGTTGGACGGCGGCATCCAGGGCGCTGAGCGTGCCGCGCCCGACCTTGCCGTCCACGGTCAGCTGATGGTCGCTCTGGAACTGCTGCACCGCCTGCAAGGTGCTGGAACCGAAGTGCCCGTCGGGCACCAGTGGCGCGCCATCCTTACCCAGGTAGCCCAGGTCGGCGAGTTTCTGCTGCATGGCCTGTACGTTGTCACCGCGCGCACCGCTGACCAGCACTGCGCCCGCCGCCGGCGCGCCTGGCGTTGAGGGTGAATCATGCGAGGGTGTGGCAGTGGGCGTGATACCCATCTGGGTCATCGCGGTGTCGAAGCGTGCATCACGACTAGTGACTGCGCCCGGCGACTCGATGCCGTATTTGGTCGATTCAACGAAGGTCTGCACATCGGCGCGGGTCGGCGGATTGCCGGCGTGAATCTTGCCGCCTTGCAGCGTGACTTCATTGCCGGCCAGGTAGCTGACGAACTGCGGCCCCATGCTGCCGAACTGGTTGTCGTAGTCAGCCATGGCCAGCTGCAATTCCGGGTTCGCAGCGATGGCATCGGCAGCGGCAGGATTGGTTGCACGAACGCGTGTAATCGCGTCGTCCACGCGTTCGATCGCACTGTCCAGTTTGGTGTTGGTGAACTGGTCGATGGTGGCCTTGGGAATGGCCTGCAATTTTGCATCCAGCGCGCTCAGTTGCTGGCTGCTCAGGCCGCCTTGCTGGGAAAGCAGGGCGATGTCATCGGTGTTGAAACCGTTGTCGCGCAGGAAGCGTTGCGCCTGAGGGTTCCTGCCCACATCGAACTGCACCAGCCCGAAGGAGTACGTGCTGCTGCCCTTCTGGGCGTACGAGAAGTGGTCTAGGTGGCGCGTATTGCCTCCCAGTTCGGTATTCAGATAGAGCGTGCTCAGCTGCTCGCGAGTGATCGTGGATTCCGTTGCCATGGTGGTGTTCCTTCGGGTGGGCGGGAGCGGGGTTCAGCCGGCGCAGTGCTGCTGTGTGAAAGCCACCAGTTGCGCGACGGCTTTGTCGCCGTAGGCGGCCGGGGCCGGTTCGACTACAAAGTTTCCTATCATTTGGTTGCTGCAGACCTGTACGTTGCTCTTGCCGGCCGCGCTCTGCAGTGTGCAATTGGCGGCAAACAGATCATTGCCGCCCGCAGTCCCCGCAGACAGGTTGGTCGCTGCCGTGCAGCCAATCAGAGTGCCCTTCTGGGAATTCTGGCCCATCAGTGTGTTGAAATTGGCTAATTGGCTGTTGGCGTCGCGCAGTTTCATCACGTCCACGCAGTCCTTCTGTCCTTCCACTGCAACACAGCTAGCCTGGTCGGCCAACGCGGTGCGGGTGGCCGACATGATTTGGATGCGGTCGGCGTAGACCTGCTTCAGGCACTGTGCGTCAGCGCAGAGGTCACGGGTGTGCTGCTGCCAGTGTTCTTGTTCTGACTGCAGTTTCGCCTTGCCTGCTGCATCGAGCGTGTCACGCGCGGTAGCGCTGGCCTTGGCCAAGTCGGTGTCCAGACGCGCCAGGGCCGGGTCCTTGCAGACCATTGCCTGCACTGGTGAGGCGTTAGTTGCAGCCGCGCAGGCTGGGGGGGCGGTACTGGCATCTGCGGCGACGCTGCCGGTCTTGTCGGCGGTGCTGGTCGCCTGGGCGTCGGTGGACGGCGATGTGCAGGCCGCCAACAGCGCCAGCAGGCAAAGGGACATCACGGGTTTGCTTGCCCGGGTAATGTGTTGGGTTGTGCTGCGCTGCATTGTCTTTCCTTTGGTGGTGGGCGTCCTGGCGCATCCTGTGGGCGGCGGGGTATCGGTCGAACTTTCGGACGTAAGCGCCATGGCTACCGCGCCCGGTGGCGAGCCAATTAGCCTACCACCCGGACGCGATCATCTTTGTCGAGATTGCAGGACCTACATGCGAGGAGGTCGCCTGTCTGACGGCACGTTGATCGGTTACCCAAACCGCAAAATGAGCGGCTAAAGGTGCCCTTCTTTGCTGAGATGCAATATCAGCCAATGCCCAGCACAGGTATGTGAGGCGCAGCCCAGGTCACCGTGATCATGGCGCCATGCACCAACCCCTGCTATCTGAGCTGCGCGAAGATGGCGGCCGGTGGCCGTGGCCAGCCCGCGGGTGCATAGACAAACGGAAGTTGCAGCGAATGCAGCAGGCTGAACATTGCGGCCTGCTGCTGGGGTGTACGAAAGTCCAGTGCGATGCCGTCATTCGTTGCAGTACCTTGCATCAGTAGCTGCTGATAGACGGCGCCGGGCGCGCATACGACATGGATCTGGTGATCCAGCACCGCACTGACATGATTCACCGGGTGCGACCCTCGCTTACAGTTCGCTAAGGATCTGGGCGCGGCGCTGGGTGTATTCGGCGTCGGTAATCAGCTGCTGCGATTTGAGCCGATTGAGTTCGTCCAGCCGGGATTGCGTGGTCGTCGCCGCTGTCGTATTTCCTGCAATTGCATCAGGCTTGCGTGATGCGCGTTTGACGGCCCAGACGATGATGCTGATGACGGCAGCGATCATGCCAAAAAATACCAGAACAACGATCCAATGCCAGATGCTGAAGTTACCCATGCGATGTCCTTTTTGAGATGGGATGAAAGCGGGCGACTCGCTTTGCCGCAGTGGTGTGCAGGCAAGGCCACGCCACTCCTGGGCTGTACGTTACACCACGGCGCCGGAAGAGATCCCTACGGCGCGGGTCACGCTGTGTGACGCGCTGGAGCAGAAGGCGGCTTGGCCGTACCGTTTGACCGCGACTGCTACAGGTGCGTCGTGGAATTCTGGCAGAACAATATAAATCGGCAACCATGTTGGTGGTCACGGTGCTGGTGTTTCATGCATCCGGGGATCGGCGAAACAAGTGCGCCTGCATGCCAACGAATGCACTACGGATGTCGGCCTCGGTTTCATGCGTCGCGTGCATAGCCGGCCTCGCGTTGCGCGCGCAGCGCCATCACGATCACCGTATCGGTCACATCCACATAGCGATACACCGCCACGTACCCGTGCGAGCCGCGGCCCATCACCAGTTCGCTGTGGTCTGCATGCACCGGTCGGCCGATCAACGGATTGCCTGCCAGCACATCGAACGCGCTGACGATCTCCTCGGCTCTTTCTGTTGCATGCACGATCTCGTGGTCGCGCAAATGCGCGGCGATCCGCTTCAGATCCTCGATCACGCATGGGACAAGGCGGATATATGTCACCTCAGCTTTCCAGCTTGCGCGCCACCGGCCGCTTCGCAGGCTTTCCTGCCACCCGGGCCTTGAAATAGGTGCGCGCCTCGTCCCACGGAATGGCCTCACCCGTCTCCAGAAATTCGGGCCAACGCTGATCGGCCTGGGCGTGGAAGTCGGCGCGACGCTCCGCCAGTTCGGCCTTCTAGACGATGGCTTCCAGGATGAAGTTGTGCGCCGTGGTGCCGGCCGCTTCCGCGGCCTTGGCGACGCGAGCCTTGAGCGCGTCCGGCAGGCGGATGGTGGTGGTGCCCATGCGGGGCTCCAAGGCGTTGCGGTTCGCGTGAAACGTCGCACGGATGTGATACAGGGGGCCGAGCGCTCAGTCAGCGGGCCGGAGAACGCGGTTTCGCGCAGCAGGATTGCCCGGAGACGCTTTATATCGAGGAGGTGTTGCCGGTGCGCGGGGATGGCGATTGAAGCGCGTTCCTGGAGACCGTCGCGCATTAGCGCTGCATGTACATCATCTCTTGGCCATCGACGCGCAAGGTCGCACTGCCGTTCGACAGGCGCCGGGGCGCGCGGTACTCCTTCCGCTTTTGGGCAGCGCTGCTGGCAGATCAATCACGGCGCGTTTGGTCTGCTGATCTCATAAAAAACGGGCGCCTCGCGGCGCCCGTCTGTTTCAAATCTTTGCAAGGGCGATCACTCGCCCGATCACTCAGTAGCGGTAATGATCCGGCTTGTACGGGCCGGCCACGTCCACACCGAGATAATCGGCCTGGTCCTTGGTCAGGGTGGTCAGCTTGACGCCGATCTTTTCCAGGTGCAGGCGGGCCACTTCCTCGTCCAGGTGCTTGGGCAGGATGTAGACCTTCTTCTCGTAGGTGTCGCGCTTTTCCCACAGGTCGATCTGCGCCAGAGTCTGGTTGGCGAACGAGTTGGACATCACGAAGCTCGGGTGGCCGGTGGCGCAGCCCAGGTTCACCAGGCGGCCATCAGCCAGCAGGAAGATCGCGTTGCCGTTGCCGAACACGTACTTGTCGACCTGCGGCTTGATGTTGATCTTCTCCACGCCCTTGAGTGCATTCAGCGCATCGACCTGGATCTCGTTGTCGAAGTGGCCGATGTTGCACACGATGGCCTGGTCCTTCATCGCCTGCAGGTGCTCGACGGTGATGATGTCCTTGTTGCCGGTGGTGGTGACATAGATGTCGCCGCGGCCCAGGGTGGATTCGATGGTGTTGACCTCGTAGCCTTCCATCGACGCCTGCAGGGCGCAGATCGGGTCGATTTCGGTCACGATGACGCGGGCGCCATAGTTACGCAGCGACGCGGCGCTGCCCTTGCCCACGTCACCGTAGCCGCAGACCACAGCGACCTTGCCGGCCAACATCACGTCCATCGCGCGCTTCAGGCCATCGGCCAGCGACTCGCGGCAGCCGTAGAGGTTGTCGAACTTGCTCTTGGTGACCGAGTCGTTGACGTTGATGGCCGGGATCAGCAGCTTGCCGGCTTCGGCGATCTGGTACAGGCGGTGCACGCCGGTTGTGGTCTCTTCGGAGACGCCCTTCCAGTCCTTGACCACGCGGGCCCAGTAACCCGGGCGCTCGACGGCCACGCGCTTGAGCAGCGCCTTGATCACGCCTTCTTCGTGCGAAGACGCCGGCTCGTCCACCCAGGTGCTGCCGTTTTCGAGCTCATAGCCCTTGTGGATCAGCAGGGTGACGTCGCCGCCGTCGTCTACCACCAGCTCCGGGCCGGTCTGGGTGCCGTCGGGCAGGGTGAAGGTCAGCGCATCCAGGGTGCAGTCCCAATACTCTTCCAGCGTCTCGCCCTTCCAGGCGAACACCGGCGTGCCGCTCACCGCAATGGCGGCAGCAGCGTGATCCTGGGTGGAGAAGATGTTGCACGAGGCCCAGCGCACGTTGGCGCCGATGTCCTTGAGCGTTTCGATCAGCACGGCGGTCTGGATGGTCATGTGCAGCGAGCCGGTGATGCGCACGTCCTTCAGCGGCTTGCTGGTGGCGTGCTTGCGGCGGATCGACATCAGGCCCGGCATCTCGTGCTCGGCGATGTCCAGCTCCTTGCGGCCCCAATCGGCCAGGGAGAGGTCGGCGACCTTGAAGTCGTCGTTTGCAGCGGTTTTTGCGACAGCGTTCATGCAATTGCTCCGGTAGGCAGACGAATGTCTGCAATTCCGGGCGCCGTTGAACGAGAAATCCCTGTCGAGCCTGGCCGTATGTATCTGCACGGTTGGTGCAGTTGGCAGATCGATCTGCCATAGCGGTCGCAGCGCCCCTCGACGAGGGTCTGATTATATCGGCAGCACCCCCGTCCGGCATGAATTGCCGCACACCCCAACCAACGGCAGGGGGAGCGGCCGACGGACGGCTGCTATGGTCCGGGGTTGATCCAGAGCGGGGAACGGACATGCAGGCCAAACGGAAAGCGCACCACGGGTATCGGCACGGTGATGAAGGGCGCGGCATGCCGGCGCTCGATGCGTCGCCGCTCGCCAGGCCCGGCGGCCATCTGCTCGATGGTGTGGTGACCGGCCGGGCGCTGGCGCGTGCGCTGTTGCTGACGGTCCTGAGTGCGCCGCTGCTGGTCTCGGCGGCCGGCGTGCCGGCATCACCGCCAGCGGCAGCGGCAAGCAGCGGTTATCGGCTGCCCTCCAAGGCCTTGCAAGCGGTAGTGGATGCGCCGCGCGCGCCGCTTCTGCAGTTGTCGCCCAAACGCGACCTGGCCGCGATGCTGCAATTGCCGGCACTGCCGGATATCGCCGAAGTGGCCCAGCCCGAGCTCAAGCTGGCGGGCGTGCGCATCCATCCCAAGACCCATGCGGCCAGCCGCTTCTCCTTCGCCAGCAAGCTGTGGCTGCTGGCGGTGGCGGACGGGAGCGAGCGCCAGATTGCCGGGCTGCCGTCGCCGTTGTCGCTGGCGGACCAGAGCTGGTCGCCGGATCAGCGCTATCTGGCGTTCCGTCGCGAAGATGCCGCCAGCGGCGCCAACGAGCTGTGGCTGGTGGACGTGGCCGCCGGGCAGGCGCGGCGCCTGGTGGCCGGCTTGAACACCAGCGTCAACGACGAGCTGCGCTGGTTGCCCGATGGCAGCGGGTTGCTGCTGCAACGGCAAGTGGACGGGCAGGGTGCACCGCCCGCGCGCGATGCGACACCGGACGGCCCGGCGATTCAGCAGACCAGCGCCGCGGCCGTAGTGCGCTCGCTGCCGACCTATCAGGACCTGCTGCGCAACGAGGCCGATGCGCGCGTGTTCGAGTACTACGCCACCGGCCAGCCGATCATCGTCACGGTGAGCGGGCAGGTGCGCCCGATTGCCGCGCCCGGCATCTACCTCAACCTCTCGGTATCGCCGGATGGCCGTTACATCCTGAGCGAACGCAGCGAGCGGCCGTTCTCGTACCTGGTGCCGGTGGACAACTTCGCCCGACGTATCGAGGTGCTGGATCTGCAGGGCAAGCTGGTGCGCCAGATCGCCCAGTTGCCCTTGGTGGAAGGCCTGCCGACCGGCAACGACGCGGTGCCCACCGGCGTGCGTGATATCGCCTGGCGCGCCGATGCGCCGGCCACGCTGGTGTGGGCCGAGGCACAGGACGGCGGCGACCCGGCACGCGAGAGCAAGATCCGCGATGCGGTGCGGATGCAGGCCGCGCCGTTCACGCGTGCGCCGGTGACGCTGGCGCAACTGGGAAGCCGATTCGAAGGCATCCAGTGGGGCCGTGGCGATCTGGCGATCCTGAGCGAAAGCTGGTGGAAGACCCGCCGCATCAAACAATGGCGCATCGCCCCCGATCAGCCCAAGCAAGCGCCCGAGCTGCTGTGGGACCGCTCCTCGCAGGACCGCTACAACGACCCGGGAACCCTGGCGACGGTGGCCGACGGCAAGGGCCATCCGCTGCTGCAGACCAGCGCCGACGGCAATAGCCTGTTCCTGCTCGGCAAGGGTGCCTCGCCGGAAGGCGATCGCCCGTTTGTGGATCGCTTCGATCTGCACAGCAAGCGCGCCACGCGGTTGTTCCATTCGCAGGCGCCCACCTACTCCGCGCCATTGGCGCTGCTGGATGCGCAAGGCACGCAGCTGCTGCTCAGCCGCGAATCGCCCGAAGAACCGGCCAACTACTTCGTGCAGGCACTGGGCGATGCGGCGCCTGCACCGCGTGCGTTGACGCAGTTCGCGCATCCATTGCCGCAGTTGCGTGGCGTGCAGAAAGAGCAGATCCGCTACAAGCGTGCCGATGGCGTGGATCTCACCGCCACGCTGTTGCTGCCGCCCGGTTACGACCCCAAACGCGACGGCCCGCGGCCGCTGCTGATGTGGGCCTACCCGGGCGAGTTCAAAAGCGCCGACACCGCCAGCCAGGTCACCGACTCGCCGTATCGTTTCAATGCGATCAGCTACTGGGGCCCGCAGGCATTTCTGGCGATCGGCTATGTGGTGCTCAACAACCCGACCATGCCGATCGTCGGCGAAGGCGATGCCGAACCCAACGACACCTACGTGCCGCAGCTGATCGCCGATGCGCAGGCGGCGGTGGATGAAGTGGTGCGACGCGGGGTTACCGACCGCGATCACATCGCCATCGGCGGGCATTCGTATGGCGCCTTCATGACCGCGAATCTGCTCGCGCACACGCGCCTGTTCAAGGCCGGCATCGCACGCAGCGGCGCGTACAACCGCACGCTCACCCCGTTCGGTTTTCAGGCCGAAGAACGCAACTACTGGCAGGCGCAATCGGTGTATCAGGCGATGTCGCCGTTCAACTACGCCGACAAGATCAAGGACCCGCTGCTGCTGATCCACGGCCAGGACGACAACAACACCGGCACCTTCCCGATCCAGAGCGAGCGCATGTTCGCCGCGATCAAGGGCCTGGGCGGCACCGCGAAGCTGGTGATGCTGCCCAACGAATCGCATGCGTATCGCGCGCGGCAATCGATCCTGCAGATGCTGGCCGAGAGCGAGCAGTGGTTGAAGAGCAATCTTGGCGAGCCGGTGAAGGAGAAGGGCGCTCCGCGCCCGCGTTGATCGAGGGTGCGGAGCCGCGGGCGATGAGGTGTTACCGATCAAGCCTCGTCGCGCCCGGGTGCGCTCCTACGAGGGCGGTTGCCTATGTGTTCGCAGGATGCGTGTGGGGTGTAGTGCGGAGGGGCGCTGCACGCTTGCGTTGGCGTGCGCGATCGTAGAGTGCGTCGGTCAAGCTCCGTCGCGCCCGGGTGCGCTCCTACGAGGGCGTTGCCTATGTGGTCGCAGTATGCGTGTGGTGCAGTGCGGAGGGGCGCTGCACGCGTGCGTCGGCGTGCGTGATCGGAGAGTGCGTCGATCACGCCTCATCGCAGCCGGGTGCGCTGCTACGCAAGTCGTCGTGCTTGGGTGCGATGGTTCGTGCTGAAACCGTCGCGCTTGTCGCAACCCTCTAATCCTTTTGGGTTAGTCTTCGACGACTTCGCGCTTTGATGAGGGTGTGCGTTTCCGATGAACGAGTACCGCAGCAGTCTTGTGTTCGCTACCCCCGATCTTCCCTTGCGCGACGATGTGCGTCGCCTGGGTGCACTGGTTGGCGATCTGCTCGCCGAGCAGGTGTCTGCGGAATTCCTCGATGAAATCGAACGCGTCCGTACCACCGCCATTGCGCGGCGCGAGAGCGATGCGCCGCCCTCCACGCTGAGCGAGCAGCTGACCGGCCGTGAGCCGCGCGATGCCGAGTCGCTGGTGCGTGCCTTCAGCACGTATTTTCAGGTGGTCAACATCGCCGAGCGCGTGCATCGCATCCGCCGCCGCCGCGAGTACCAGCGCAGCGGCATCGATACGCCGCAGCCCGATGGCCTGCACGATGCCCTGCGCCGGCTCAAGGCGCAGGGCGTGACGCTGGAAGAACTCAGCGAGTGGTTGCCGCGCATCGACGTGGAGCCGGTGTTCACCGCGCATCCCACCGAAGCGGTACGCCGCGCGCTGCTGGAAAAAGAACAGCTGATGGTCGCCAGCCTGGTCGACAACCTCGACGGCATGCGCACGCCCAACGAGCGCGCCAGCGATGCGGCGCGCTTCCGGATGGCTCTGACCGCTTCGTGGCAGACCGCCGACTCCTCGCCGGTGCGTCCCACCGTGGACGACGAACGCGAGCACGTTGGGTTCTATCTCACCCAGGTGCTCTATCGCGTCATCCCGGTGATGTACGAAACCCTCGAACACGCCATCGAAGAAACCTACGGCAGCGTGCCGACCTTGCCGCGCCTGCTGCGCTTCGGCACCTGGGTGGGCGGGGATATGGACGGCAATCCCAATGTGGATGCCACCACCATCGCCGGCACGCTGGATGCGCAGCGCCGCGCGGTGCTGGACCGCTATCAGAAAGAACTCTGGCAACTGGCCAGCCTGCTCAGCCAGTCGACCACACTGGTGGCGGTGAGTCCGGCGTTGAACGCGCAACTGGAGCGTTACCGCGTTTTGTTGCCGGACGCTGCCGCACGCTCGCGCCCGCGCCACGGCGACATGCCGTACCGGCTGCTCAACGATCTGATGCGCGCGCGGCTGCAGGCCACGCTGGACGATGCCGATGGTGCCTACAGCGCACCATCGGAGCTGGAACACGATCTGCAACTGATCCTGGACAGCCTACAGGCCAACAAGGGTCTGCACGCCGGGTGGTTTGCGGTGCGCCGGCTGTTGTGGCGCGTGCGCAGCTTCGGGTTCCATCTGGCGCGGCTGGATGTGCGTCAGGAATCGAGCGTGCATGCACGCGCGGTGGCCGATGCTTTGGGCCAGGACGACTGGGACGCGCAGGACGCCACACAGCGCGCCGCGCTGCTGGGCCCGTACGCGTCCGGCGAACAGGCATTGCCGCAAGTGGACGATGAAGGCAATGCGCGGCTGGATGCGGTGTTCGCCGCACTTGCCGATGCACGCACGCGCCACGGCGCCGATGCGCTGGGCAGTTACATCATCTCGATGGCGCATAACCGCGCCGATGTGCTCACCGTGCTCGCCCTGGCGCGGCGTGGTGGCCTGGTCGATGACGCCGATGCAGTGCCGCTGGATATCGTGCCGCTGTTCGAAACCGTGGACGATCTGCGGGGCGGGACCGGCACCGTGCAGGACCTGCTGGCCGACCCGGTGTACCGCCAGCACTTGGCCGCGCGTGGCGATACACAGATGGTGATGCTGGGATATTCGGACAGCGGCAAGGACGGCGGCATCGCGGCCTCGCGCTGGGGCCTGCAGCGTGCGCAGGTCGAGCTGCTGGAAGCAGCCGCCGAGCTTGGTGTGCGGCTCACGTTTTTCCACGGCCGCGGCGGCTCGATCGCCCGTGGCGGCGGCAAGACCAGTCGTGCGCTGGATGCCGCGCCGCGCGGCAGCGTCGATGGTCGTTTGCGCGTCACCGAGCAGGGCGAGGTGATCCATCGCAAGTACGGCATTCGTGCGCTGGCATTGCGCTCGCTGGAGCAGATGACCGGCGCGGTGTTGCTATCCAGCCTGCGTCCGCGCGCACCCGAGCCACGCGAAGACAACTGGCGGCCGGTGATGGATCTGGTTGCCGAACGCAGCACTGTGGCGTATCGCGCCTTCGTCGGTGCGCCGGATTTCATGCAGTACTTCCGCCTGGCCACGCCGATCGATGTGATCGAGCGTATGACGCTGGGCTCGCGTCCATCGCGTCGCTTGGGCCAGGACGCGGCGCTGTCGAATCTGCGCGCGATTCCGTGGGTGTTTGCCTGGAGCCAGGCGCGCGCGGTGATTCCGGGTTGGTACGGCGTGGGCAGCGGCTTGCAGGCGGCGGTGGATGCCGGGCATGAAGACAGCTTGCGCGAGATGGCGCAGGACTGGCCGTTCTTCCGCACCTTCCTGGACGACATCGCCATGGTGCTGTCCAAGGGCGACCTCAATATCGCCGAACTGTTCTCGCGCTTGTCGGGCGATCTGCACACGCGGTTTTTCCCGCAGATTCGCGACGAACTGGCGCTGACCAAGCGCTGGGTCAAGGCGCTGCTGCAACAGCAATCGTTGCTGCAGCACGACCCGCGGCTGGCGTTGTCGATCCGCCTGCGCAACCCCTACATCGACCCGATCAGCGTGTTGCAAGTCGACCTGCTGCAACGCTGGCGTGCCACCGATGGCGAAGACGACGACTTGCTGCGCGCGCTGGTCGCCTGCGTCAACGGCGTCTCGCAAGGCGTGCAGAACACCGGCTGATCCGACCGGCTGATCCGACCGTTGGTCGGAGAAGGGGCGGAATCGTCAAGCGGACTCTGGCATTAACGGACAAATCTGTCCGATAATGCCGGGATGACGACTCCCCGCCCTGATGCCGCGCTTCGCCGCCGGCAGATTCTCGATGCAGCCGACGAAGTGTTCAGCGAACACGGCGTCAATGCCCCGTTGGAACTGGTGGTGGAGCGCGCCGGCCTTGGCCGCGCCACCCTGTACCGCAATTTCCCGGACCGCGAGGCACTGATGACCGCCTTGATGGCGCGCGGGCTGGATGGCCTGGAGCGGCTGGCCGCCGATCTGGCCGACCGCCCGGATGGGTTGGCCGTGCTGCTGCACGATGTGGCCGAGCACATCGCCCAGTCTGCGCCGCTGGTGGATTTCTGGCGCTCGATGGAGCGCGCAAACCCGGCGGTGGAAGCGGCCGACCGGCGCGCGGTGGCGATCTTCCTGCCGTTCGTGCACCGCGCCCGCGACGCCGGCCTGTGCCGGGCCGATGTCGACGACGAGCAACTGCTGCTGGTGATCGACATGCTGGGCAGCTGCCTGCGCGGTCACGACGAAGCGGAACGCAAACGTCTGGCGCATCGCTCGGCAGACCTGCTAATGCACGCGCTGGGCATGCACGTGCCGGAAGGCGGTACTCGATGACACCGGCCACCCGCGCGGTGATCGGCCGCTGGGCGCTGCGCGCGCTGCTGGTGCTGGCGGCGCTGTGGGGCGGCCTGGCGATTTATTTCGCGCTTACCGGCAACGCCTTGGTGCGTGGCGGCTGGGTGGCATCGTGGTGCGCGATGGCGTTGGCCGCGTTGTGGGGCCTGCGCCGTGGCCGCGAGAACTGGGCTCTGGTGGGCATCTTCGGTGCCGCGTTCGTGGTGCTGGCGGTGTCGTGGGGGTTAATGCAGCCCAGCCAGGACCGCGACTGGGACGACGATGTCGCCCAGCGTCTGCAACCGGAGGTGCACGGCAACATCGTCACCCTGCACAACGTGCGTAATTTCGATTGGCATAGCGAAACCAACTACGTCCCGCGTTGGGAAACCCGCCAGTACGATCTGGATCGCCTGGTCAGCGCCGATCTGGCGTTGTCGTACTGGATGGGCCCGGCGATTGCGCACACGCTGGTGTCGTTCGGTTTCGACGACGGCTCGCACGTGGTGTTTTCGCTGGAAATCCGCAAGGAACGCGGCGAGTCGTTTTCTGCAGTGGGTGGGTTCTTTCGCAGCTTCGAAGAAACTCTGGTGGCCGCCGACGAGCGCGACATCCTGCGCGTGCGCACCAATGCGCGCGGCGAAGACATGTATCTGTATCGCCTGGCCATTCCCAAGGCCGGCCTGCGCCGCATGTTCATGGGCTACGTGGGGCTGGCTAACGATTTGAATCGCAAGCCGGCCTTCTACAACACGCTGACCAGCAACTGCACCACGATCGTGTTTGCCCTGGTGCGCCAGCTGCAGCCCACCTTGCCGCTGGATCACCGCTTGCTGCTGTCCGGCTACGCCGATGAATATGCGTACGACCATCACGGGCTGATGCCGGGTTACGACTTTGCGACGTTGAAGCAGCGTGGACATTTCACCGCGCGTGCCATCGCCGCCGACACCGCGGTGGACTTTTCCAAACGCATCCGCGCCGGCATGCCGCAGGCGCCAGCGCCCGGCGCGTCGACGAGTGCAGCGCGGTGATGTTGCACAGGCGTCTGCGTGGCACCGCCATGGGGTTGGCGGCGGTACTGACGTGCATGTGGTTGAGTGGCTGCGCGATGGTCACAGTGCAATCGCGCAACAGTGGCGACTACATCGCGCAGACGCGTGGCGATGTGCTCAGCACCGGCGCGCTCAGTCAGGCAGGCAGCGAGACCTTGCAGGTGGCCGGGCTGCAACCCAAGACGTGCCGCAAGCAACCGCTGCCTTGCGTGCAGCAGCTCACGAATGTGGCGGGTATCGCCGATGAGCGCCGCCTCGCCACGCAAGCCGAATTGTGGACCGCGCACGCGATCGACCTGAGCGGTCGCCACCCGGCGCAGATGAGCGACGCAGCGGTGCAGGCCTGGCTGGAAGCCGCGCGGCATGCCTATGCCTATCTGTTCTTTACCGCACGTGCGCCGAGCGCGCGTGCATTCGAAAACCGCCAGACGCAGGTGCGCGACTACTACAACTACGCCGTGCAGCAGGTGGTCGAGCGTTTGTTTGCGCGCGCCCAGCAGGCCGGCGTCACCGTGCCCACACCGACGCAGGTCGGCCGTTGGCAGGTGGCCGTCGACATGTCCGCATATCGGCTGCCCGGTGGCGGCAACACGCCGCGTGCGATCTTTGCCGCTTCGGCGCTGCGCTTCAATGGATTGCGCAGCACTTACCGCCGCGATGGCTTCGGTGCCGAACTGGTGGCCGAAGTGGACCCCCAGGTGGTCGGCGACCCGGCCGGGCTGGCCTTGCAGCAAGCCGTCTCCGCAAGTGCCTCGCCCGAACGCCCGCTGCCGACCTTCAGCGAGATGCCGTACGCACCGGCAACGCTGCTGTTGCGCTTCGATGGCGACACCCTGGATACGGTGTTGCGGACCGATGCGGTGACCGTGGTGCCGTACGACCCGTATCGCCAGAACGAGGTGGTGCTGCATGGTCAGCATGTACCGCTGGCGGCCAACTTCACCGCCGCCTACGGGCTGTGGCTGGCCAAGTCGGGCTTTGCCGCGCAATCGCTGCGCTCGATGCTGGGCAGCGCGCGTGGCATCGATCGCCCGCATCTGTATCTGATGCAGCCCTACGACCCTAACCGCCGCGTGCTGCTGATGCTGCACGGGCTAGCCAGCAGCCCGGAAGCGTGGGTCAACGTGGCCAATGAAGTGATGGGCGATGAAACCCTGCGTCAGCACTATCAGATCTGGCAGGTGTATTACCCGACCAACGCGCCGATTGCGGTCAATCGTGCGGAGATCCAGGCATTGGTGGAGCGCAGCCTGCGCCACTTCGATCCGTCCGGCACCGCGATCGCTTCGCACGACATGGTGTTGGTCGGCCACAGCATGGGCGGGGTGATCGGGCGTTTGCTGGTATCTGCGTCCGGCGAACAGCTGTGGAATTCGCTGCTGCAGGACTATCGGCTGGAGGGCGAGCGCGGCGCACGGGTGCGCGCGAAATTGTCGCCATTGCTGCATTTTTCGCCAATGCCGCAGATCGACCGCGCGATCTTCATCGCCGCACCGCACCGCGGCACGCCATTGGCCGAAGGTGGACTGGGGCGCTTCGTCGGCCGTCTGGTGCGGCTGCCGATTGCCGTGCTGGATCACTTCGGCGATGTGCTGCAGGATCTGGCCAACAGCGAGCGTGAGGGGCACGGCGGCGAATACCAGCGCAAGGGCCGCCTGCTGCCGCCCACCAGCATCGACAACCTGCGCGATACCGACCCGTTCGTCCGCGCCACGATGGATCTGCCGATCTCGCCACAGGTGCAGTACCACACCATCATCGGCCGCGAAAAACCGCAGGTTCCGCTGGCCGAGTCCGACGATGGACTGGTGCCGTATCGCAGCGCGCATCTGGACGGCGCTGCGTCCGAACTGGTGGTGACCTCCTGGCACAGCGTGCAGGAAACCCCGCAGGCGATTCTGGAGATTCGCCGCATCCTGCACGCGCAACTGCAAGCGGAGGCCGGCGAGGCACCTTCGCAGGGTCAGTCGCCCGCGCCCGTGCCCGCGGCGACGCCTGCGATGTTGTAAGGGGGCGCCACGCGCGATCGGTGGACACTGCGGGCAGTTGCCGACAAACGCAGTGAAGCAGCAATGCAGCTGCGCGCCAGGTCTACTGCACCTGGTGACGCGTGCGACATCCGTGACGGACGCCTGATGGTCGTGGCCCGCCTTGCATCCAGCAGATAGCCCTCTGACAACATCCTTGTGTTGTCGCTTGTCGCTTGTCGCTTGTCGCTTGTCGCGCTGCCGTGCCACTGCCCGGTCGGTCTCCGGTCGCGCAGCAATAGTGCGCAGGCAGTCGCCGATAGCGCTGCCATTGCTCTCGGCACGCATCCGCACTGGCCTTAGCACCTTGTTTACCGCGCTCGTGCTATCAGGCACGTCTCGTACAGACTCGAACAAGGAAGAGACGATGCGCAAGCTGTCGGCAGTGCTGTGGGTGCCCCTGTTGCTGGTTGGTTGCGGCCGTGGCGAAGGTCCAAAGGATGCAGCCCGTGTTGCCGCTGCCGCACCTGCGGCGAGCGAGGCTGCGCGCGCTCCGGATGCGCCGGCAGCAGCGGATGACAGCGTGCCGGAATTTCCGGCCATCCCCACCATCGTCATCCCCGAGATCGTCGGCGTGACCCCGGCGCAACGCGCGCTGGAGGCCTCGCTGCAGGACATCCTCGACCCGATAGAAGGCGTCAGCGTCGCACCTGCGCGCTGCGGCGATGGCGGCACCTTGATCAACGATGCCGGCATTACCAGCATGGACGCCAACGGCAACCTGCTGCGCAACGGCGACGGCGGCCTGTTCAACCTCAAGGCCGACGGCAGTGGTACCGCCAACTTCGATGGCGGCCTGGTCAACGTCAATGCCGATGGCAGCGGCACCATCAACGCGTCCGGGCAGGATGGCGACGACGCCCTCATCGACGTGCAGTCCAACGGCGGCGGCACCTACAACGGCCCGGCCGGCCTGATCAGTTTGAATGGCAAGGGTGCAGGCACCTGGAACAGCGACAAGAGCGGCCTGATCGACAATCACGGCGATGGCAGCGGCACCTGGAATGGGCCGCGCGGCCTGGTCACCATCAACGCCGATGGCTCCGGCACCTGGAACGGACCGGATGGTCTGGTGCAGAACCGCGGCGACGGCACCGGCACGGTCGGCACCCCGCCGCGCGAAGTGCGCATGCCGCCGCTGCCGAAAGTACCGCCGGCCGGCCGCTTCCCGCCGCTGCAAAAGTTCGCCCCGCCCGGCGCAGCGTGCGGCTATCTGATCACCTTGAACGACCGCATCCTGTTCGACTTCGACAAGTCCGACATCCGCCCCGATGCCGCGCGCGTGCTCGACACGCTGGCCGCCGCGCTCGGCAAGGTGACAACCCAAGAGATGGAAGTGCGCGGGCACACCGATGCCAAGGGCGATGACGCCTACAACCAGGCGCTGTCCGAGCGCCGGGCCAATGCGGTACTGGCCGCGTTGCGCACGCGCGGCGCCGCAAAGGGCGCCGGCGCAAAGGGCTATGGCGAATCGCAACCGGTGGCGCCCAACACCGTCAACGGGCAGGACAATCCGGGGGGGCGTCAGCTCAATCGGCGGGTCGAGATCTTCTTGCGCTCGTGAATGAGGCTTGCAGCATCAGGTAAGCGGTATCGGGTGGGCGTGCGCGTTGCACTGGCGCCGGCATCGGCCACTCGATGCTGGTTTCGCGCACTGCCGCGCAGGGTGGTCGTAACGTCATCGTGGTGTCGGCCGCGACGCAGCGCGTGACGTAATCGCTTGCGCCCACAGACACCTTCAACCGCGTTTCGGGTGCTGTCTGCAAACACGGCAGGCGACTTGCTGCGAGAGGCATCGCTGACAATTCATGCCGCCTCGGCAGCATGCGTTGTCATGTCGCGTTTTGCGAAGACGCGTGTGCGCCCGCGCCAGTAACCGTATGCGCATGCCGGCAGCGATCCACGCTTCCATACGCCAGCGACTATGCCGACTTGCGCGCTTGCTGCGCGCATTTGTCATGTCTGTAGCGTACGTCATGGTTTTGAAATATGCCGTCACCACCATGCGCGGCGCCTGCTTGCAGGTGTGACGCAGGTCCGCTGCCAAAGGCCACGTCGCTCTCTCACACATCGTGGTGGCGCTGCCGTGGCTTGAGTCCGTGGCGCGTTGCTGCACCCATCGGATTTGATCATGATCGCTCGTTGTTCGTTGCTGCGTCCTTCGCGCTTGTCGCAGGCCTTATGCGTGTCGTTGTCGATTTTTTGCGGCCATGCTGCCGCGCAATCCGCACAGGCTGCCGCAACCCCTGCGCAAGGCGAAATGGCCACGTTGGACAAGGTTACCGTCGCCGCCACCCGTTACAACGCGACCGACATGCAGATGGCCGCGACCAACACCGTCAACGTGTTGTCGGCCGACGATCTCAAGACCACTGCGGTACACAACGTGGCCGAAGCATTGGGCCTGATGCCGGGCGTCAACGTGATCAACACCGGGCAGTCGTATTTCGGCGGCATCGATGGCGCGGCGCGTGGCGAAGGCATGTTTTCGTCGGTGCGCGGTCTCAATGCCGAATACAACGTCAACCTGATCAATGGCATCAACGTGGCACAGGGCATGCCGTATAGCCGTGGCGTGCAATTGAGTCTGTTGCCGCCCTCCGGGCTACAGACCATCGTGTTGAACAAGACGTCCACCGCCGACATGGATGGCGATGCGATCGGCGGCACCATCGACTACCGCACGCCCAGCGCCTTCGACTCGTCCGATCGCCAGGGCGGCAGCGTGACCTTGAGCGGACGCATGGAAAGCCGCGCACGCGACTACGGCGATTCCGGACTGGGAAGCGGCGCAGCCGGCGATTGGCATGCACGTTTTGGCGATGCCGGGCAGTTTGGTGTAGCGGTCAGCGCGTATTACGACGAGCGTCATTTCGTCAACAGCGAAGTGGCCGGCGCGTCGGCGGCGCGCAACGATGGGTCCTGGGAATTCGCGCGTGCCGATGCCAGCGGCAATCTGGCCGCCGGGAGCGACCCGCAACAGGTGCTGCAGAGCACGGGCATCAATATCGGGTATTCGCAAGGCGACACCCGCCGCTACGGTGGCAATGCCGCCTTCGATTGGCGTGTGGACCCCAGCCTGCATCTGTATGCGCGCATGACCTACGCGTTTGCCAAGACCGAACAGAACACCGGTTACACGCAGTTCGTGCCGGCCAATGTCAGCTTCACCCAGATCGGCAGCAGTGGTGTGTATCAGCCGCAGATCAATCGCGTGGCAGTGCGCTACTGGTACGAAACCAACCCGGAAGAAGCAGACCTTGCCACCATCCAGCTGGGTGCGGAAAAACAACTGGGGCATTGGACGTTCGCGCCGAACATTTTCTACGGCACCGGCAACAACGATCGCCCGGATCACGTGGAAATTTCCGCACGCAACGATCAATACACCTCGACCAACTTCGCCTACGGCGCCAACCGCTTCATCAGTTACGACGGCGACGGCTTCCCGATCCCGCTGCTGACCCCGGCGATGCAGGCGCAGGCGTCCGATGTGGGCGGCCTGTTCGCGCGCCGCACCGGTCAACTTTCCAAACAGTACAGCGGCCAGGACAAGGGCGGCGGCAAGTTCGATGTGGGCTACGATTTCGATGACGGTCTGCTCAGCCGCATCGCGTTCGGCGTGAAGTATGTCGACAGCTCGCGCAGCTTCACTGATCGCGACTGGACCAATGCCAAGTACACCGACGGCACCTTGTTGCGCGACACCGGGTTGATCGCGCAGCGCTACGACGCGGTGTATCCGGGGCAATACGCACTGCCCACGCTGCGCTTGAGCAACGCCGCGCTCAACGACCTGATCGCACGCACGCTGACGCCGGCCAGCTTCGATAGTTGCGGGCAGTTGGCGGTCAACAACCTCAACTGCAACACCATGCGCGCCACCGAAGCAGTCAGTGCTGCCTATGCGATGGCGACACTGCGTACCGGCGATTGGGAAATCCTGCCGGGTGTGCGCTTCGAACATACCGCCATCACCAATACGTTCTGGGCGCAGCCGTCGGCCGTCAACGGGGCCGAGCAGGTCGGCGCATTCGCTAACAACCACACGCGTTACAACGTGGTCTTGCCGAGCGTGTTCGTGAACTACCGGCCCGCGGGCGACAGCGCGGTGTATCGCGGCTCGGTGTGGACCAGTTACACCCGTCCAGCGTTCGTGCAGCTGGGCGGTGGCCGCTCCACGGATATTTCCAGCGACGGCCAGACCATCATCACCGAAGGCAACCCGGATCTGAAACCGATCAAGTCGCTCAATGTGGATCTGTCCGGCGAATGGCAGAACGACACCGGCGGTCACGCGATGCTGGCCGGCTATTACAAGCGCCTGACCGACTACATCTACGAGAGCGGTTCCAATGCGGCCAATGCCGGCGAAAGCGGCACTGCGAGTACGCGCTTCGTACGTCCGCAAAATGGTGGCGACGGCCGCGTGCTGGGCATGGAAGCTGCCGTGCGGCAGACCTTCCAGGGCCTGCCCGCACCGCTGGATGGCATCGGCATCGGCGCCAATGTCACCCGACAGAGCACGCGCGTGGATCTGGGCGTAGCAGGCTTTGCGCACGAACGCATCCAGAACGCCCCGAACCTGCTCGCCAACGCAGAGCTGTTCTACGAAAAGGGGCCGTGGTCGATCAATCTGAGCTACCACTACTCTGGCGAATACGTGTCGGTGTACGACTATCTCAACCAGGGCGCGCGCTGGGACAACCTGTGGATCAAGCCGATCACCCGCGTGGACCTGCACCTGGGCTATGCGCCGAGCGAGCATCTGCGCGTGGACCTGTCGGTTGCCAACCTCACCAAACAGCACAGCTATTGGGCGCATGTGGGGCACGACACCACGGCGATTTCCGACATCGTCGATTCGGGCATGACCAGCCTGGTGACCGCCAAATATGTGTTCTGAGTCTGATCGTGCAGGGTGGGGCATCTCAGCGCAGGTGCAGCAGCACGACAAGCCCGCTGCGGGAAGCGTCGACAGCGCGGGGCAGGGCGCATCGCGCTGCGGGACGTTGGCTGGCGATGGGGAGCCGCTGTGGTCCGCGCGATGCGGCGCGGGCGGGCGTGACGCGATGGGGATCGTGTCGCCTTCGCTACGCGCAGCGCCGGGGCGGCGTGGTGGTGGCGCGCTTGCGATCACCGGTGTCTGCCTGCTGCTGACGCTTGCAGCGGTGTTGGGTGGCTGTGCATCGCCGACGCGCAGCGCATTGGCAGGTCGTGCGAGTGATCGATTGCCCGCTGACTCCCGCGTTACCGCTGCCGTCGCGGATCGGCAGCCGGGGCAGACCGAGCAGTTGGAACGCGTGGTGGTGGTGTTCCGCCACGGCGTGCGTGCGCCGCTGCAGGGTGAAGCGGCCGCCGCGCAGTACGCCGACCAAGCCTGGCCGCAGTGGTCCACCCCGGCCAGCCTGCTCACTCCGCGCGGACGCAAGGCGGTGCGATTGAGCGGCGCGTATCTGCGTCAATGGTTGACGCAGCAGACGTTGCTGCCGCACACGGGATGCCCGGCGGCAGGGAGTGTGTCGGTCTGGGCCAATACCGATCAGCGCACCATCGACAGCGGTGCCTTGCTGGCCGACGCATTGGCGCCGGGCTGCGGCATCGTCGCCGGGCACCGCGAGGCGGGCAGTAACGACCCGCTGTTCCGGCCGATCGAGGCAGGCGCGGTGCCGTTCGATGCGGCTGCCGCAGTGGCATCGATCCAGCAGCAGACCGGCGGCCCTGCCGCAGTGCTGCAGGGCCATGCGGCCGAGTTGCAGGCGATGCAGCAGATCCTGGGCTGCACACGCACGCCCTGCGACTTTGCGCGCATGCCGTCCACGCTGGCGCCATCGGCCAATGGGCGTGGACTGGCCTTGGGCGGGCCGATCGACCTGACCTCCGGCACCGGCGAGGTGCTGTTGCTGCAGTACGCCGACGGTCTGCCGCTGTCGCAGGTCGGCTGGGGCCGCGCCACCCCCGAACGCCTGGCGCAGGTCTCGCGCCTGCATGCGCTGCTGTTCGATATCTACGCGCGCCCGCATTACATGGCGCAGCGTTCCGGCGCACCGCTGGCACGCGAGGTGCTGCAACGGTTTGGCGACGCGCAGTCGCCCAGGTTGTCGGTGTTCGTCGGCAGCGACACGCATATCGCCGCGCTGAGCAGTTTGCTCGGTGTGCACTTCCATCTGCCCGGCTACGGCGCCGACGATCCACCACCAGGCGGTGCGTTGCTGCTCGGTCTGTGGCGGCAACCTGACGGAACGCGCGTGGTGCGTGCCCGCTACCTGGCGCAATCGCTGGATCAACTGCGCACCCTGGCACCGCTGGACCTGGCACACCCACCGCTGCAACAGGAACTGGCTCTGGATGTCTGCGCGCCCGAACAGCGCATGGCGTGCCCATTGCTCGCGTTTGCGCAGGCAATGGAGCAACAGCTGAAGCTGGATCCGTAGGTGCGGTAGTGCGACGTCAGGTTGAAGCGCGCCTTTCTACCTGAAGCAACCGAATGGACGTGCCGTGTCGTGCAGCGCGGCTCCGCCCCGTACCCTCACCCCAACCCCTCTCCCGCAGGGAGAGGGGCTTTGAATCCCTTCTCCCTGCGGGAGAATGTGCCCCGCAGGGGTGGATGAGGGTACGCGCGCAGCCTCATGGACGTGCCGTGCAGCGCGGCTTCGCCCCGCACCCTCACCCCAACCCCTCTCCCGCAGGGAGAGGGGCCTTGAATCCCTTCTCCCCTCGGGAGAAGGTGCCCCGCAGGGGCGGATGAGGGTACGCGCGCAGCCTCATGGACCTTCCGTGCAGCGCAGCTTGGCTCCGCACCCTCACCCCAACCCTCTCCCACAGGGAGAAGGTCTTTGAATCCCTTCTCCCCTCGGGAGAAGGTGCCCCGCAGGGGCGGATGAGGGTGCGCGCGCAGCCTAATGGACGTGCCATGCAGCGCGGCTTCGCACCCTCACCCCAACCCCTCTCCCGCAGGGCGAGGGGCTTTGAATCCCTTCTCCCTTCGGGAGAAGGTGCCCCGCAGGGGCGGATGAGGGTACGAGCGCAGCCTAATGGACCTTCCGTGCAGCGCGGCTTGGCTCCGCACCTCACTCCAACTCCTCTCCCACAGGGACAAAGTCTTTGAATCCCTTCTCCTCTCGGGAGAAGGCCCCCACACGGGACGAATGCTGGCGCTAGGCCTTAAAACGCAATGGGCCGCGTTAGCGGCCCATTGCGACACACCCACGCTCCAAAGAGCGCGTGGCTTACTTCAGCTTCGCATCGGCGCGCAGGGCGTCGGCGCGGTCGGTCTTTTCCCACGAGAACGCGGTCGCGCTGTGCTGCGCGCCGGTGGCGTCGGTGTAGGTGAAGTCCTTCGGCTTGCGGCCGAAGTGACCGTAAGACGCGGTCTGCTGATACATCGGGTGGATCAGGTCGAGCATCTGGATGATGCCGAACGGACGCAGGTCGAAATGCTTGCGGATCAGCTTTTCGATCTGCTCGTCGGCGATCTTGCCGGTGCCAAACGTGGTGACCGAGATCGAGGTCGGCTCGGCCACGCCGATGGCGTAGGAGACCTGCACTTCGCAACGGTCGGCCAGGCCGGCGGCCACGACGTTCTTGGCCACATAGCGTGCGGCGTAGGCGGCCGAGCGGTCGACCTTGGACGGATCCTTGCCCGAGAACGCGCCGCCACCGTGACGGGCCCAGCCGCCGTAGGTGTCGACGATGATCTTGCGACCGGTCAGGCCGCAATCTCCCACGGGGCCGCCGATCACGAACTTGCCGGTCGGGTTGATGTGGAACTTGGTGCCCTTGTGCAGCCACTTGGCCGGCAGCACCGGCTTGAGGATCTCTTCGCGCACCGCTTCGATCAGGTCTTTCTGCTTGATGCCCGGGTCGTGCTGGGTCGACAGCACCACCGCGTCGATCGCGGTCGCAACGCCGTCTTCATAGCGCAGGGTGACCTGCGACTTGGCATCCGGACGCAGCCAGGACAGCGCCGAGTTCTTCTTCTTGCGGATCTTGGCCTGCTGCTCGACCAGGCGGTGCGCCAGGTGGATCGCGGCCGGCATGTAGCTGTCGGTTTCGTTGGTGGCATAGCCAAACATCAGGCCCTGGTCGCCGGCACCCTGCTGTTCGGGGTTCTTGCGGTCCACGCCCTGGTTGATGTCCGGCGACTGCTTGCCGATCAGGTTGAGCACGCCACAGGTCTCGCCGTCAAAGCCGACGTCGGAGCTGTTGTAGCCGATGTCCAGGATCACCTTGCGGGTCAGCGCTTCCAGGTCGATCCAGGCGCTGGTGGTCACTTCGCCGGCAACGATCGCAACACCGGTCTTGACCATGGTCTCGCAGGCCACGCGGGCACGCTTGTCCTGGGCCAGGATGGCGTCGAGCACGGCATCGGAGATCTGGTCGGCGATCTTGTCCGGATGGCCTTCGGAGACCGATTCGGAGGTGAACAGGTAGCTGGACATCAGGCTTATATCCCTTAATTCGGATGAAAAGATGGCTGCGGATGATACACGCCCCGTGTGTCCGTTGCATTGTGCGCCTGAACGCGATGCCGTGGGGTTAAGCACAACCGACAAAACGCCCCGGCAGCCGGCAATGAGTTGTCTACATCACGCAAAGGCGGCAATGCGCGAGCGAGGCATGCCGATCCCACAGGCCATTGCCGTCCCTGCGACGGCACGGCGTGCAATGGGGGCGTCTGTCACTGCACGATCTGCTCGAACATCTGGCCGGCACCGGTGTCGCGCGGCAAACGCCGTGGTCGGCGGTGGGCAGCTACCCCCGACAGGAACCGCTACAGCCTTGAGCAACCCACCGCTCAGTTCGATTCGGCCAATTGCAGCTGGGGTTCGTGGCTGACCGGAAAATTCATCGAGCGGGCGATGAAGCATTTTTCATGCGCGGTGTGGTGCAGCGCCCTGGCTTGCGCGAGGTCGCTGCCCGGTGCCAGGGTCACCAGCGGGCGCAGCACCACCGAGGTGAACTGCCCGGCGCCATCGGCCTGCTCCAGCATGGCGCCTTCGGCGTTGTCCTCGTAGGCCTGCACGATGATGCCGGCATCGGCGCACAACCCCAGATACCAGAGCTTGTGGCAGGCCGACAGCGAGGCGACCAGCAGGTCTTCGGGGTTCCAGCGTGCCGGGTCGCCGCGGAAGCCCGGATCTGACGAGCCGTCGATCGCACTGGCCTTGCCCTCGGCCTCGATACGGTGGTCACGACTGTAGGCGCGATACCCCGAGGTGCCGCTGCCCTGGTTGCCGGTCCAGGTGACCTTCACGCTGTACTGGTGCTGTTTGTCTGGCATTGCCGCACTCCTTGTCTGCGTCGCACAGGGTGCGCCCTTCAACCCTGACAGCCAGGGTACTCGACCGCCCTGGCCTCTACCGGGGGCGGCACTTCCCAACGGTGGACCAGCCGCGCCAGGTCGTTGTTGCGCAGGCTGCTGTCGCGCTGTCGCGCTGGCCGTGACGCCGATACATCTCTTTCTCGGTCTGCTCCAGCTAGCAGAGGGTCAATGGTGCGGGGTCGCCGTGTAGCAGGGCGAGGGCCTTCCTGCGCATCTTTCGCGATAGGTGCGTAGCGTTCCCCACGAATGGCTGCCGCTCGTCCAGGCCGCGCTTGCGTACGCCTATCCACTGCAGCAGCGCAGCGTGCCGGCTGCTGCGATGCGATGCTGGTCGCCTCGGCGCGTCTCTTCAAGACACGCCTGCGCAGACGCAGTTGTGTGCCGACCGAAAGCGCGTGGGTCGATGCCTATCCGTGCATGTCGGGCCTGCTAGCATCGGCCGATGGATTCCCTGACCCAGATCGTTCTTGGTGGCGCAATCGCCGCTGCCATTGCGCCGCCCGGACAGCGGCGTGCCGCGTTGTTGGCCGGCGCGGCCCTGGGCACCTTGCCCGACCTCGATGCGCTGGCGCTGCTGACGCTGACCGACGACCCGGTCACCCTGATGACCGTGCATCGCAGCGTGAGCCATTCGCTGTTTGTGCTGCCGCTGGTCGGCTGGCTGATCTGGTGGATGTTCCGGCGCTACGGCAACGGGCGCGTGGCCAGCGCACCCACGCGCTGGTTCTGGGCGATCCAGCTGGCCTTGATCACCCATCCGCTGCTGGACGCCTTCACCGTGTACGGCACGCAGTTGTGGTGGCCGCTGCAGCCGCATCCGACCATGTGGTCGAGCGTCTTCATCATCGACCCGGCGTACACGCTATGGCTGCTGCTGGCTTGCGCGGTTGCCTGGTTCGCGCGCGCGCGCCCGCTTGCGCAGCACGTGCTGGTGATCGGGCTGGTGGCAAGTTCGGCCTATCTGGGCTGGTCGCTGATCGCCAAGCATCTGGTCGATCAGGAAGCCGACCGCGCGCTGGCGGCGATGGGGCTGGTCGATGCGCCGCGCTTCTCGGTGCCAATGCCGCTCAACACCTTGCTGTGGCGGGTGGTGGCGATGACGCCCAATGGCTATGTGATCGGCGAGCGTTCGCTGGTGGCCGACACCGGACCGATGCAGTTCCGTGGGTTTTCCAGCAATACCCAGGCACTGGGCGAAGTGGCGGCATTCGATTCGGTGCGCCGGTTGACCTGGTTCAATCGCGGCTTCATGCGTGCACGCCTGGTCGACGACGATTTGATGCTCAGCGATCTGCGCATGGGCCTGGAGCCGGACTACAACTTCAACTTCGTGGTCGCGCATCGCGACGGCCGGCAGTGGCAGCCCATCGTCCCGCGTCAGGTCCAGGCGGCCTATCGCGCGCCGGTGGCACGCGATCAGATCGGTGCGGTGCTGGCGCAGATGTGGCACCGCATCTGGCATGCGCCGGCCGGCACGGCGCTAACCGGCGATCTGGAACAGGTCGATACGCCGGTGGCTACACCGGCAGCGTCGACGCAATAAGAGTCGCTCACAAAACGACTGTGCAGCCGGCAGGCGGGCGGTGCACACGTGTTCGTTGTGGCATGTGGCGCTCGCACTCCGCTTGAGCGCGCCGGCTACGCCCAGCTGACGCCTGCGCGCCAGGCGGGTTAGCCACGTCACGCCATGGCGCGCAACGGATGGCAGCACGCGGCGCACGCATCGTGCAGGCGCGCGTGCGAGCGCAGCTGGGTTAGCTCAGGCGGCGTTCGGCAGCGGTGGCGCGACGCCGGCAATCAAGGCGTCGAAGTAATCGCGGGTCAGCGCCAGCTGCGCTTCGGGCGTTTCGGCGCGATTGACCACGGCGCGAAAGTCGGCGCTTTGCGGGTGATCCTTTGCGTACCAGCCCAGATGCTTGCGCGCGATGCGCACACCCTGCGGTTGGCCGTAAAACGCGTGCAGCGCGTGTAGATGCTCGAGCAGGGTGTCGCGTACGAAGGACAGCGTCGGCGCCGGCAACAGCGTGCCGGTGGCCAGGTAATGCGCCACCTCGCCGAAGATCCACGGCCGCCCCTGCGCGGCACGGCCGATCATCACCGCATCCACGCCGGTCTCGCGCAGCACCAGCGCCGCCTTCTGCGGCGAATCGATATCGCCGTTGGCGATCACCGGGATCTCCAACGCGGCCTTGATCTGCGCAATCGTCGCGTACTCGGCGCTGCCGGTGTAATGCTGGTCGCGGGTGCGTCCGTGCACCGCCAGCGCAGCGATGCCGCACTCCTGCGCGATGCGTGCGATGGTCGGGCCGTTGCGATGGTCGCAATCCCAGCCGGTGCGGATCTTCAGCGTCACCGGCACATCCACCGCCTGCACCACTGCGCGCAGGATCCGCGCCACCAACGCCTCGTCGCGCATCAACGCCGAGCCCGCCCAGGCATTGCAGACCTTCTTGGCCGGGCAGCCCATGTTGATGTCGATCAGCTGCGCGCCATGGTCCACGTTGTAGCGCGCCGCGTCGGCCAGCTGCTGCGGCTCGGTACCCGCGATCTGCACGCTGATCGGGTCGGGCTCACCGGCATGGTCCATGCGGTGCAGCGACTTGCGCGTGCCCCAGAAGCGCGGATCGGAAATGGTCATCTCCGACACTGCCAGCCCGGCACCCAGCCGCTTGCACAGCAGCCGGAACGGCTTGTCGGTGACGCCCGCCATGGGCGCGAGGATCACCTTGGGGGCGATGGAGTAGGGGCCGATCTGCATGCGGGCATTGTCGCTGCGGTTGCCGCTGCTGCCAACTCGGGCGCCGCCGGAGGGGCGCATGAAGTAGCGAACGCTGACCTAGATTGCAGCAATCCAGCGCATGCGTCAGCCGGATCGCGCGAAGGCGACCGGGCCGAACATTCCAGGATCAGCGGATCAGCTGATACAGCTCGAAGCCCTTGGCGCCGCCGTCCAGGATCAGCAGTAGTTCGTCCGGTCCCAGTGCGACCAAGCGGCCGACGCTGTTGCCGTTGGTGCCGTCGGAGATGTTGCCGGGCGCGTAGCGGCCTTCCGGCTCGTCGTTGACCGTGCTGGCACCAAGGAATGCGAACTCGCGGCTGTCCTTGGCTAGCGAATACAGCGTGCCGCTGCGGCGCTGCGAGCCGCTGACCTTGCTGAAACGATAGCCGCAGGCATCGCGGCTGATCTCGGCCTTGAAGTACGCGTAGGCATAGGCGAACCGCTGGTCGACCTGGATCGAGCGCACCTTCCAGCGGCCGTCCAGCTTGCCCGGCAGCTGCGGCGACTGTGCACGCTGCAGCAGCGTGCGCGCCAGCGCGGCGCCGTCTTCCTGCTCGGCATCGTCGTAGTGCGGCGCGATGGCCTGTTGCAGGCTGTCTGCAGATACGGTTACCGCGGCGCGGTCGGCATCGCTGGCAGTACCGTTCCAGTCGCAGCGCTGCGCAGCGGCCGACAGCGGGACAAGCAGGGCGCACAGCGCAACCAACGGAATCAGGGAACAACGACGCATCGAACACTCCTTGTCGTAATGCAGGCCCGTCGCGTTGACGGGCGGTCAGTTATGGCGTGGCGGGGCGAGTGAACGCAAACCGATGCCGCCACAGGCGCAGGCAGTTAGCCGGCGTCCGGCAGCAGTCGCGGCATCGACGCGGCCGCACCTTCCACTTCGGTGGAGCGCGCTGCGTAGCGGGTGGCAAAGCGCACGTGGGTAATGAAGCTGGCGCCCGGCGACTGCGCCAGCGAGGCCACCAACGCGCCGTTGAAGGCGTCGCCGGCACCGGTGGTGTCCACCGTCTGCGCGCTTTCTGCGCCCACGCGGTAATGCGCGGCGGTGTCGCCGCGCAGCTGTTCTTCGGCGTGCGAGATGAAGGCGCCCACCGCGCCCAATGTCACCACTACGGTGCCGCCCGGCAGCAACTTGCGGCACAGCGAATGCAGCGTGTTGCCGTCCAGCGCCGCGACATCGTCGGCGTTGATGCGCTCGCCGACGTGGCGGCCGAGCAGCGCGGCGAATTCGGTTTCGTTGGGGGTCAATACGTCGGACAGCTTTAGCAGGCCGATCGACGTAGGGGCGTTGGCCGGCGCTGCATTGAGCACGGTCAGTACGCCGCATTCGCGGGCCAGCGCCAGCGCCGACTCGATCGTCTCGGCCGGCGATTCCAGCTGCGCCAGCAGCACGCGTGCCGAGGCGACCAGCGCGCGCTGGTTCTCGACGAAGCCGGGGCTCAGCACCGAGTTGGCGCCGGCGCCGATCACAATCGTGTTGCGCCCGTGGCCGTCGACATAGATGCCGCCGGTGCCGGTGGGTTCATTGCTCGGTTCGGCGATCAGCGTAAAGCCGTCGTGCGCCGCCAGCGAGCGCGCCAGCGCGCCGCCGGCATCGTCGCCCAGCGCGCACAGAAAGTGCGTCTTGGCGCCGGCACGTGCGGCCGCGACCGCCTGATTGAACCCTTTGCCACCCGGGCCGGTGCTGTAGCGGCCGGCGATGGTGGCACCCGGCGCAGGCAGCACATCGCAGCGCCACACGTGATCGACATTGAAAGACCCGACAACGACGACCGAACTCATAAATACCTGCTTGCTTGAATGACTTGAAGAAACGTGGCGTCCGGCGATTAGACCGTGACGCCGATGAACCCGCGCCGCCTCAACCGAAGTGCGAGAGCACGCCGGCAATGGTAGCGGTCATGAAGGTGGCGATCGAACCGCCGAGCACCGCACGCAGGCCGAATTTGGCCAGATCGTGACGACGTTCCGGCGCCAGCCCGCCAATGCCGCCGATCTGGATCGCGATCGAGCTGAAGTTGGCAAAGCCGCACAGGGCATACGTGGCTATCAGGCGGCCTTCGTCGCTCAGGCCCACGCCCGGCACTTCGCCCTTCACGATCCGCGACAGCTCGCTGTAGGCGACGAACTCGTTGATCACCACTTTCTGGCCGATCAGCGACCCGACCGTGGTGGCATCCACCCACGGCGTGCCGATCACCCAGGCGATCGGCGCCAGCACGTAACCGAAGATCGTCGACAGGTTGGTCGGCCGGCCCAGCGCCGCAGCCGCGCCAGTCACCTCGCCCAGCCAGGTCAGTGGTGCGTTGATCAAGGCGATCAGCGCAATGAAGGCCAGCAGCATCGCGCCGATGTTCAGCGCCAGGCGCAAGCCATCGCCGGCGCCGGCCGCAGCCGCATCGATGATGTTGCTGGTGGTTTTTTCCACTTCCATCTTGACCGTGCCGCGGGTCAGCGGCGTGCCGGTTTCCGGCACCAGCAGCTTGGCGACCACCAGGGTGGCCGGTGCGGCCATGATGCTGGCGGCCAGCAGATGCTTGGCGTAGAACGCCTGCTGCGCAGGATCGCTGCCGCCGAGCATGCCCACGTATGCGGCCAGCACGCCGCCGGCGATGTGCGCCATGCCGCCGATCATCATCGTCAGCAATTCGGACTGGGTCATCTTGGGGATGTAGGGGCGCACCGTCAGCGGCGCCTCGGTCTGGCCGATGAAGACGCTGGCGCAGACGCTGGTGGTTTCTGCGCCAGACACGCGCATCACCTTGGTGATCGCCCAGGCCATCGCACGCACCACCACCTGCATCACGCCCAGGTGGTACAGCACGCCCATCAGCGCGGAGAAGAAGATGATGGTGGGCAGCACCTGAAACGCAAAAATAAAGCCGTAGCTTTCGATGTTCATCAGGCTGCCGAAAATGAAGGTGGAGCCTTCATTGACGAAGCTCAGCACCTTCACGAAGCCCTTGCCCAGCGAGTCGAACACGTCGCGCCCGCCCGGTACCAGCAGCACCAGCGAGGCGAACGAGATCTGCAGCAACAGGCCGGTGCCGACCAGCTTCCAGTCGATCGCGCGGCGGTTGGTCGAAAACAGCCAGGTGATGCCGATGAGCACCGCCAGACCGAACAGGCCGAAACCGATCCTTCCTAAACCTTCGACCATTCCATTCCCCGGGCTGCCAACGGCAAAACGATGAAGCCTAGAGCAGGGGGTGTCGGCGGGCAAGGCGAGCGGCATTCAGAAGGCCGGCACAGGGTTGCGCGGGCGCCCGGCCCGGTAAACTGCGCAAGCCGGTCCGGGGCAGGTGCCCTGGAGGTCGCAGGAGTTCGCCATGCTTTACCGTCGTCTGGGTTCCACCGGGCTGCAGCTATCGGCCGTGTCGTTCGGGGCCTGGGTGACCTTCGGCAAGCAGATCGGGCGCGGCGAGGCGCGCAACCTGATCGCCGCCGCCTGGGACAACGGCATCAATTTCTTCGACAACGCCGAGGTCTACGCACGTGGCCGCGCCGAAGAGGTGATGGGCGATGTGATCGCCGACCTGCGCCTGCCGCGCGATGGCTACTGCGTGTCGAGCAAGGTGTTCTTCGGTGCGGTGGACAGCCCGCGCCCGACCCAGCGCGGGCTCTCGCGCAAGCACGTCACCGACGCCTGCCACGCGGCGCTCAAACGCTTGCGTGTGGACTATCTGGATCTGTATTTCTGCCACCGGCCCGACCCGGACACGCCGATCCAGGAAACCGTGCGTGCGATGGACGCGCTGATCCGCCAGGGCAAGGTGCTGTACTGGGGCACCTCCGAGTGGAGCGCCGAGCAGTTGCGTGCGGCCATCGCCATCGCCGAGCAGGAACACCTGCATGCCCCGGCGATGGAGCAGCCGCAGTACAACCTGCTGCACCGGCAGCGGCTGGAGCGCGAGTACGCGCCACTGTGCGAAGCCGGGCTGGGGACCACCATCTGGTCGCCGCTGGCGTCGGGCTTGTTGACCGGCAAATACAACGGCGGCGTTGAGGCCGACAGCCGCCTGGGCCAGCCGGAGAACGCCTGGCTGCAGGACGAAGTGCTGGGGACGCCCGAGTCGCGCCGTCTTGAGCGGGCCCGCGCGTTTTGCGCAGTGGCTGCCGAGCTCGGGCAGTCCCCGGCGCGGCTGGCCATCGCTTGGTGCCTGCGCAACCCGCATGTGTCCACCGTGATCCTGGGCGCGAGCCGGGTCTCTCAACTGGAAGAAAACCTGGGGGCGCTGGAAACCTTGGTGCAGGTGGATGCCGCGGGCTGGGAGCGGGTGGACGCGACGACGCGTTGAGCGATGCGCCGCTAACGATTGGTTAGGTCAATCGAAAGGTGTAAAGCGATGCAAAGATCGAGAGTTCCAAATGAGAATGGCTCTTGATCATTAAATGAGAATGGTTATTATTTGTCTGGCCAACCGACTGGAGAACCAGATCATGACCGCTCATCCCGTGCTGCTCCGCTCCGAACCGGTCAACCTGCGCGACCGCGCCGTGCCGCGTGTTGTGCCTGCCGAAGACCTCATCAGCAGCGAGGCGCTGCTCAAGGGCCGTCGCGAAGTGCTGATCCAGCATGGCGACCGCGTCTATCGCCTACGCCATACCAGTAACGACAAGCTCATTTTGACCAAGTAAGTCCTGCCGAGCCGACGCGGGCGACCCGATGCGGGTCGTCCGGCCACGGCCCTGAGGCAGACGCGTCGCGCAACCGCTCCAGGCGCGCCACGCAGTGATTGCGTGTTCGCAGCCGACGTTGCGCTGCGCAGTGCGGCCGTGCCGACCGGCATCCGCACAACACGACCGATGTGGGCACGCCGCCGCTGCCCACCGCTGACCTCTCCACCCCCGGTTGCCGCATGCGGCATGCCGCAGCGTGCGCTGCCGGGGGGCTCCCACAAAGGTTCCTAGATGATTCGCCTGCATCCGCTGGTGGTCGCGCTGTCGCTTGCGCTGCCTGCTGTTCCGTTGTGTGCCCACGCTGCCGACTCAGACGCCGGCGGCGATGCTGCGCGCGAGGTGCACGACTTCGATCGCCTGCAGGTCACCGCCACGCGCACCCAGCGCGCACTGATCGATGTGCCGGCCACGGTGGATGTGATCGACCGCGAACAACTGGATAACCAGCTGGTGCGCGAACTCAAGGACCTGTTCCGCTACACGCCCGGGGTGTCGGTGACCAGCAACAGCGGTCGCTTTGCCGGCGCCAGCGGCATTCGCATTCGTGGACTGGATGGCAACCGCGTCGCGATCCTGGTGGACAACGTGCCGGTGTCGGACACCTTCGCCTTCGGCAGCTATCTCAATGCCAACCGCAATTTTGTCGACCTCGAAACGCTCAAGCGGGTAGAGGTCGTCCGTGGGCCGGCCAGCTCGCTGTATGGCTCCGATGCGCTGGGTGGCGTGGTGGCCTTTGTCACCAAGGACCCGTCGGATTATCTGAGCGCCGATAAGCGCAGCTATGTCGGGCTGAAGTTCGGTTACGAAGGCGACTGGAACGGCCTGTTTGCCGGTGCCACTGCCGCATTCGGTGGCGAGCGCTGGAGCGGCATGGTGGCCGTAGCGCATCGCCAGGGGCAAGAAGCGCAAAACCAGGGCGATAACCGCAGTCGCGATTTCACACGCACCGCCGCCAATCCGCAGACCATCGACGGGCGCAGCGTGCTGGCCAAACTGGTGTACGCACCGAACGCGCAGCAGCGTTTCAAGCTCACTGTCGAAGGTAACGAGGACTATGGCAGCATCGAAGCGTTGAGCGGCATCGACCCGCGTGTGACCACGCCATCGCTGCGCATCCTGTCGCAGGACGGCCGCGATCATCAGACCCGTGCGCGGGTGTCGTTGCGGCATGAGCTGGACGCGCTGGACGCGGTGCTCGCCGACGATCTGCAATGGCAGTTCTATCGCCAGGACAGCGACAGCCTGCAACGCACCGATGAATTGCGTGGCAACAACACGCGTCGCCACAACGAACACACTTTCGATCAGCGCGTGTACGGGTTGCTGGTCAATGCGCACAAGCGCATCGAAACCGCGGCGCTGACCCACGACATCACCTACGGCCTGGACGGCACCTGGACCGACACGCGCGCCAAGCGCGATGGGTATTCGGTCAATCTGGCCAGTGGCGCGATCACCAACCGCGTTGGCCAGGACGTGTTCCCGGTGCGTGATTTCCCCAAGAGCGAAACCACCAAGCTCGGTCTGTATGCGCAGGACGAAATCGATCTGCTGGATGGCAGGTTGTCGCTGACCCCGGGTGTGCGCGTGGATTATTTCCGTCTGGCGCCGCAGCTGGATGACATCTTTCGCGAAGACAATCCCGGCGTGGCGGTGGCAACCATCGACCAGACGCAGGTGTCGCCGAAATTCGGCGCGGTGTGGCGGTTCTCGCAAGCCTGGTCGGCGTATGCCAACTATGCGCACGGCTTTCGCGCGCCGCCGTACAACGATGTCAATATCGGCTTTACCAATCTGCAGGCGCGCTACACCGCCATCGCCAACCCGGAGTTGAAATCGGAGACCAGTCGCGGCGGCGAGCTGGGGCTGCGCCTCAACGATGCCGTCGGCTATCTTGGGGTGAGCGTGTACTACACCGACTACCGCAACTTCATCGAATCGTATGCGCCGGCTGGCGTCAACGCGGAGGGTTTACTGCTGTTCCAGTCGCGCAATGTGGACGATGTAGTGATCAAGGGCGCCGAAGCGCGTGGCGGGCTGGATTTGGGCGCGCTGGCCGGCTGGCAGGGTTGGTCGTTGAACAGCGCGGTGGCCTATTCGGAAGGCGACAACCTCACCGACGACACGCCACTCAATTCGGTCGACCCGTTGCGCGGCACGCTGGGCGTCGCTTTCGACAGCGATACTTGGGGTGCGGAATTGATCGGCACCTTTGTCGCACGCAAGCGCCGGCCGCAGCTTGCCAGCTATTACACGCCGGCCGGCTACGTGACGCTGGACTTGATGGGCCATTGGCAATTCGCACCCGGCGCCAAGGTCACTGCAGGCATTTTTAATTTGGCCGACCGCCGCTACGTGGACTGGAATGCGCTACCCAATGGCACGCTGGGCAGTAGCACGGTGCTGGATCGTTTCACCGGCGCCGGACGCACGGCGTCGGTCAGCCTGGCGGTGAGTTGGTAGCCGCCATGCCTATCGCCCGCTCACTCCCGTTGTCCTCGGCTGCACGTGCCGACCGCGCCGCACTGCCGCGCGCACCGCAGTTATCGGCGCTGGGCACGGTGCTATGCCTGTACCGTCCCGCGCTGGGCAATGAACTCGATGGCTGGCAGCACGCCGTCGATGCCGCCGCCTCGCGCCAGGTGGACAGCGATGGCGTGCGCGAAAGCATCTGGTTCTTCGGCGCCGACGGCCAATGTTGCTGGCGGCTGTATCTGTTGCCGGACAGCGATTTTTTGAGTTGGGATCGCCTGGTCTCGCGCTTGCCGCCACTGCCGGCGGAGACGCACGGCCTGGGCGTCGGCGAACGCTTATGGCGTCGTCTGGCCGGACGCCTGCGCGGTGAGAGCTGGCGCTTGAGCGCACTGCGCCTGCAGTCCATCGCCAACCGCCAGCAGTCGCTGGCCGCCAATCTTGCGACCGTGTCTGCGCTGGGTGCGGACGTCGCCGCGCGCCTGGCCCGCGAAGAAGGCATCGACGGACGTGTGGCAGTGGACGATTGTTGCTGCGCACGCGCTGCCGCCTCGCGCGCTGCGCAGGCCACCTCACGCGGTACCGATCCCACCGACATGACCACGTCGCTGCTGCGCTTGCGCCGCTGACGTTCCCACGACCACGACCGAGAATTCCGATGAGCCGATTGTTTCCGTGTTTCCCTGCAGTGATGCTGAGCCTGTTACCGGTGGTCGCCACTGCGGCCGCAGAGCCCGAACGCGATCGCCAGAGCATTTTGGCGATGCAGGGCGAATACGCGGTGGATTTCGCCTTCGACGAAACCGTGTTGCTCAAGCCCGGTTACGAGCGCGCATCGGCGATGCGCAGCGCTGCCAACGAAGTGGTGATCGTGGTGGAAGACACGCCACACAAGATCGTGTTGCAACATTTGCTGGTGGATGAAAAGACCAAGCATGTGACCAAGCACTGGCGGCAGGATTGGGTCTACGAAGCGCCGCAGCGTTTTGAATTCAGCTCCGACCAGACCTGGCGGGTGCGCGCAGTGCCGGCGACGACGACTGCAGGTGCATGGACGCAATGCGTGTTCGAGGTAAGCGATGCGCCGCGTTATTGCGGCACCGGACGCTGGGACTACGCCGATGGTCACCCGACCTGGACCAGCGATCTGAGCTGGCGCCCGTTACCGCGCCGCGAATACACCAAGCGCAGCGACTACAACGCGCTGTCGGTGATCAATCGCCACACGCTCACGCCTAACGGCTGGACGCACGAACAGTTCAACACCAAGGTGCTGCGCAAGCCCGATGGGAGCCAGCAGGCCATCGCACGTGAGTTCGGCTTCAACGATTACCGCAAGACCAGCGAGGTCGACTTTGCTCCGGCCTACGCCTACTGGAAGGGCACGCAAGGCTACTGGGCCAAAGTGCGCACGCGCTGGGCCACCTTCCTGGACACGCCACCGGGCCTGCATCTGAAAACCAAACCCGATGGCATGGCTATGATCATGCCGATGTTCGAACAGGCCAACACCGTGCAGAAGGGCAAGCCGGTCAAGGACGCGCAACTCGACGCGGTCTTTGCGCAGTGGGTGGAACCTGCGAACTAACCACCGGCTATCGTAGGAGCGCACCCGGGCGCGATGCGGGTTTCCTGGTAATGCCCGTCGCGCCCGGGTGCGCTCCTACGGGCAAGGCAGACGTTATTCCTTGAACATCAAAAACGCCGCTACCAGGATCAGGCCGAACGCGGCCCAGTGATTCCACTTCAGCGACTGGCCCAGGTAGAAGGTCGAGAAACCGGCGAATACCAGCAACGTGATCACTTCCTGCATGCCCTTGAGCTGCGGCGCCGAATACACCGCGCTGCCCATGCGGTTACCCGGAACCTGCAGGCAGTATTCGAAAAACGCGATACCCCAGCTGACCAGGATCGCGATCATCAGCGGCGTGCTTTTGTACTTCAGATGCCCGTACCAGGCGAAGGTCATGAACACGTTGCTGACGAGCAGCAGCAGGATTGGGTACAGGTACGCAGTGAAGGCGGTCGTGGGCATGACGGCGGACGGCAGGAAAGGGGCCGGCAGCATAAGCCAGCGCCGTTAAGCGCACGCGACCGTTTCGATGCGCCGGGCGCAGGCTAAGGCGGCCGGAGGCCTGTGCGAAACGCTGGTCTGCAGCAGGGCCATGCAAAACGACTCGCCTTACGTCGCGGCTCCCACGCTCACCCTGCTAGCGCTGCATACCCCAGCGACGCACGGTGAGCCGTTCGATGGCCTGGAACACCACGCCTTCCACCAGCAGGCCCAGTACGATCACCATGGCCAGGCCGGCGAACACCTTGTCGGTGTACAGCTCGTTGCGGTTCTGGAAGATGTACCAGCCCAGGCCGCCCTGGCCGGAGGTGGCGCCGAACACCAGCTCCGCTGCGATCAGGGTGCGCCAGGCGAATGCCCAGCCGATCTTCAGGCCCGACAGGATCGCCGGCAGCGCGGCCGGGATCAGCAACTGCGCCACATAGCGTGGACCACGCAAGCCGTAGTTGCGGCCGGCCATGCGCAAGGTCTCAGGCACCGCCTGGAAGCCGGCGTAGGTGGTCAGCGCCAGCGGCCACAGCACTGAATGCACCAGCACGAACACCAGGCTACCGGTGCCCAGCCCGAACCACAGCAAGGCCAGCGGCAGCAGCGCGATGGCGGGCAGCGGGTTGAACATCGCCGTCAGCGTGCCCAGCACATCGCGGCCCCAGCGTGTGGAGGCGGCCAGGGCGGTCAACACGAAAGCCAGCACCACGCCGAGCACATAGCCCTGCGCCAGCACCTTTAGCGACGCACCTACGCGGCGCAGCAATTCGCCCGACAGCAACCCCTCAAAAAACGCGCGTGCGGTCTGCCATGCGCTGGGCAACATCAGATCGTCGCCGACCACGCGCGCGGCGATTTCCCACACCGCTACCAGCACCGCCAGCACCAGCGCCTTGCGCAGCCATGGCGGCGCCTGCCAGCGCGCGGGCGCCGCCGTGGCAATCAGCGCGGGGTCCAGCGGCTGGACGGCCAGCTCGTACTCGGCGCGCACCGGCGGGAGCCGCGGCAGCCTGGCGGCAGGACTGCGGCTCATGGCAGCGCCTCGCGTTGACGCATGGGCGGGCGACGCAAAGGCGCCACCTTGTCGTTGTCGAGCGTGGCGTCGGGCAGGTCGAACAGCAAGCGGTGAATGCGTTGCGCGGTCTGTTGAAACGCCACGCTGCCGGCGCTGTGCGGGCCAAATGCGTGCGCGTTGAGTTCGGCGCGTACCTGACCGGGATGCGGCGACAGCAGCAACACACGGTTGCCGACCACCAGCGCTTCTTCGATGGAGTGGGTGACAAACAACAGGGTGAAGCGCAATTGCTCCCACAGTTCCAGCACCTGCTCCTGCATGCGCGAGCGCGTCAGCGCGTCAAGCGCAGCGAACGGCTCGTCCATCAACAGCACACGCGGACGCATCGCCAGTGCACGTGCAATGGCAACGCGTTGCTTCATGCCACCGGACAAGGTGTGCGGGTAGGCCTCGGCAAACGCACTCAACCCGACCTGCGACAGACTTTCGTCGGCACGCTCGCGCGCTTCTGCGCGGCTGAGCTTGCGCGCTGCGCGCAGGCCGAAGATCACGTTCTCGCGCACGGTCTTCCACGGTGCCAGTTGATCGAACTCCTGGAATACCACCACTCGATCCGGCCCTGGTCCGGTCACTGCGCGCCCGTCCAGACGGATCTGTCCTTCGCGCGGACTGACGAAGCCGGCCACCGCCTTGAGCAAGGTGGACTTGCCGCATCCCGACGGCCCCAGCAGAACAAAACGATCGGCTTCATGCACATCAAAGCGCACCCGATGCGTCGCGCGCACCACGCGCTGCACGGACGCATATTCCAGGCTGACATGATCGACTTGCAGCAACGGTGTGCTCATCGCTCAGCTCCCGCCTGCAATCAGCGGATCATCGAAGAAGTAATCGCCCACCTTGGCAGGCGCCTGCTTGATCGCACCGCTGTGCTGCATGAACTTGCCCAGCTTCAGCGTGTTCTGCGGCGCCACGGTGAACTGCACCTTGGGGTCCTTGAGAATCTGCAAGACAAGCGCGCGATCAATGCTTGAACCATTGCGACGCAAGAAGATATCCGCCGCCTGTTCCGGATGCGCGGTGACGAATTTCGCCGCTTGATCCAGTGCGGCGACAAAGGCGCGATAGGTCTTGGGATTATCGCGGCGGAATTTTTCGGTGGCGTACAACACCGTGGCCGACGACGGTCCGCCTTCGATGTCATAGGAGCTGGTCACGATATGCGCGGCCGGGTTGCGCGCCAGTTCCTGTTCCTGAAACGGCGGGCTGGCGAAATGTGCGGTGATTTCGGTGCGGCCACGGATGATCGCTGCGGCGGCATCCGGGTGCGGCAATGCCACCTGCAACGGATCCAGCTGATGGGTGCCCTTGTCGCCCCAGCGTTGTTGCGAGGCATGCTGCAGAAAGCGCGATTGCACCGACACGCCGGTGGCGGGCACCGCAATACGGTCCTGCGGCGTGAAGTCGCCGATGCTCTTGATGCGCGGGTTGTTGCTGATCAGGTAGTACGGAAAATTGCCCAGCGAGGCCACACCACGCACATTCTGCCGACCACGCGTGCGGTCCCAGATGGTGAACAACGGCCCGACGCCTGCGCCTGCGATATCGATCGAACCGGTGAGCAGGGCATCGTTGACCGCCGCGCCGCCGGACAACTGCAGGAACTGCACATCGATGTCCACGCCAGCAGCCTTGCCTTGCTGCTCGATCAGCTTCTGGTCCTGTGCCACATCCAGCAGCAGGTAGACGATGCCGAACTGCTTGGCGATGCGCAGCTTTCCTTCTGCCTGCGCGGTGGCGCTCAGCAGCAACGGCAGTGCTGCCAGCAGCAACACCGCGACGCGCCTTGAGACTGTGCGGCGCTGCGAAGGTGCGTGAGAAGTGACGGTCAAACGCATGCGGCGCTCCAGTCGAAAGGGGGAGGAGGGGACAGGCGCACGCTCAGAACGGCGCGTCGCCTTCGATGGTGGTGCGGTTGAGCCGGCGGCGCAGGTGGTCGGGCGTGCCTGCAGCCAGATGCATCACCGAGCGGTTGTCCCAGAACACCATGTCGTGCGCCTGCCATTGATGCCGGTAGACCAATGCATCGCGGGTACTGTGTTCGAACAAGGTCTGCAGCAACGCAGCACTTTCCTCGTCGGGTAAGCCGACGACACGGGTGGTGAAGTGTTCGCTGACAAACAGCGCTTTTTGCCCGGTTTCCGGGTGCGTGCGCACGATGGGGTGCTGCACCGGTTTGACTTCGGCAATCTGTTCGGGCGTCAGCGCCGGGCGCCACGGGTTGCGTGCGCGCAGCGCTTCGTACTTGGCGAGATAACTATGTTCGGCACGCAGGTCCTGCACGCGGCGCTTGAGCGGCTCGGGCAGCGTTTGCCAGGCCAGATGCTGATTGGCGAACAGTGTGTCGCCGCCGTCGCTGGGCAGTTCCTGCGCATGCAGCAGCGAGCCCAGGCTGGGCGTTTCCTTGTAAGACAGGTCCGAGTGCCAGTAATGCCCGGCATCGCCCAGCCCGATCGGTTCGCCGTTCTCCTTGATGTTGGACACCACCAGCACTTCCGGATGCCCGCGCAGCTGAAAGTTGCGCAGCACATGGATCTGCAACGGCCCGAAACGGCGGCTGAAATCCACCTGCTGCGCGGGCGTGATGCGTTGATCGCGGAACACCAATACGTGATGGTCCAGATGCGCCTGATGGATGCGCGCAAAGGTGGCGGCATCCAGCGGCTGCGACAGATCCAGCCCCAGGACTTCAGCACCCAGTGGCGCATCGAATGGCACGATTCGCACACCGGACGTCTGCACGGCGGCGGCATCGTTGCGCGGCGATTGCACGCGCGCTGCAGAACTCACGCTGGCCATGACGGTGGCACCTCGACGACAGCTAAAGGCCGCCCGAACGGCGGCCGGACTGGTCACTCTAGGCAGTCGTGCCGCCGCTGCGAACGTACGATTGGCAAGGTGCTTATGCGCTGCAGGTATATGCGTTGCGAAACGGGCGCTGCCGATCGCGTCGTAAGGCGCAGCGCTGCATGACAGTGGGTCATGCAGCGCATCTCGCGTCGCAGCACGCGGCCATTGGCCAACACTCGGCCGCGTCTATCGCCGGCGTTACTCCGTGCGCAGCGCCAACGCAGGTGGCGTGGACAGAATGCGCCGGGTGCCCGACCAGCCCGCCAACAGGCTCAACGCCAGCCCGAATGCGCCGCCCAGCAGCAACCGCGGCCAATCCGGCGCAAGTGCGATGTCGAACGCCTGCTGCCCGACCACCGCGCCGATGACGGCGGCAGCCGTCACCGCAAGGCCCGCGGCCAGCAGCCCCAATGCGCCGAATTCCACCAACACCGCGCCACGGAGCTGACCGCGCCGCGCACCCAAGGTGCGCAGCACCGCGCTGTCGTAGCGGCGCTCGCCTGCCGTGGCCTGCAACGCGGCCAGCAGTACCAGCACACCGGCCAGCAGGCTGAAGCCCATCACCAGTTGCACGGCTTGCGCCACCTGGTCGATCACCTCGCGCACGCGGCCGAGAATCGCGTCGATATCCAACACCGAAATATTGGGGTAGTCGCGGCTCAGCGATGCCAGCTTGGGTGCATTGCCGGGTGGCAGATGAAAGGCGGAAATCAGGTTGTACGGCGCATCGCCTACCGCGCCCTGGTTGAGCAGCAGGAAGAAGTTGACCCGGAACGAATCCCAATCGGCCTTGCGGATGCTGGTGACAGTGAAGCTGCGCTGTTGTTCGCCCAGCAACAAGGTGATGCGGTCGCCGAGCTTGAGCTGATAGCGCTGTGCCCAGCCTTCTTCCACCGATGCCTCGGCCTGGGTGCTGTCGGCGCTCCAGAATTTGCCTTGCAGCAAGGTATTAGCCGGCGGAAACGCATGCCGCCAGGAAAAATTGACCGGGCGGTTGTCGCCATCGCCATCGTCCTGCGGGTCGCGATCGCCGCGCACCGGCGGCTTGTCGTTGATCGCGATCAGCCGCCCGGTGGAAAACGGCTCCACCGCCGCGTTGTCCACGCCCAGGCCGCGCAAAGTCTGTAGTACCGGCTCGGTCTGCTCGGGCTGGATGTTCATCAGGAAATAGTTGGGCGTGTCCGCAGGCAAGCGGTCGCGCCATTGACCAAGCAGGCCCGGGCCGACCACCGCCAGCAGCAACAGCGCGCACAGCGACAGCGACAGGCCGACCAACTGCACCACGCTCAACCCGCGTCGGCGCGTCAGCGAGGCCAGGCCCAACTTCCAGGCCCCGCGCAGGCGGTGCTGGATTGGCCGCAGCAACGTCAGCAATCCCAGCCCCAGCAGCATCGCTACCACCGCCAGCGCGGCCAGGCCGCCCAACACCCAGCCGGCCAGCACCAGGTTGCCGGTTGCGTATACGGTGAGCGCCAGCGTGGCGGCCAACGCGGCCGCATACACCAGCAACGAACTCGGCGGCACCGCGGCAAAGCTGCGGTTGAGCACGCGCATCGGCGGCACGTTGCGCAGCCGTAGCAGTGGCGGCAGGCCGAAGCCCAGCAGCAGCACCAGGCCGATGCCTGCACCTGCCAGCGCAGGGGTGGCCTGCGGCAGCGGCAGCCGGTTCGGGATCAGGCTGCCCAGCGCCTGCACCAGGCCTTCCTGCGCCAGCATGCCCAAGCCAATGCCGACCAGGCAGGCCGGGATGGCGGTCAACAGCAATTGCAGCGACAGCATCGCCAGGATGTCGCGCTGTTTTGCGCCCAGGCAGCGCAGCACCGCCACGGTGTCAATGCGCCGCATCGCAAAGCGATTGGCTGCCAGTGCGGTGGCCACGCCGGACAACAACACCGCCAGCAATGCCGACAGGGCCAGGAAACGCCCGGCGCGATCGAACGCGGCGCGCATGCCGCGCTGGGTGTCTTCGATGCCGACCAGGCGGTACTCGCTGGCGCGGGGCTTGAGCCACGTGCGCAGGTCGGCGATCGCGTTCGGCGCACCGGCAAACATCAACCGGTACGAGGCGCGACTGCCCGGCCCCAGCAGACCGGCGCCCTCGATGTCGGTGCGGTTGACCAGCAGCGGCGGCGACAGCTGCATCAATTCGCCTGAGGCATCCGGCTCGGCGCGCAGCACGCCGGTAATGGTCAGATGGCCGGCGCCGAACTCCAGCTGTTCGCCTACGCGCAGGCCCAGGGCTTCCAGCAGGCGCGGGTCGGCATAGGCCTGGCCCGGCGGCGGTGCGGTGGCGGGAGTGCCTTCCGGGTCGCTAGCGCCTTTTGAGACCAGCAACTGACCGCGCAGCGGGTAGCCGGCGCCGACGCCGCGGATATTGGCCATCTGGCTGGCCTCGCCATGAAACAACACGCTCGGGAAGCTGACCATGCGCGTGCTTTGCAGCCCACGTCGCTGCGCCTCGTCGGTGAAGTTGGCAGGGATCTCCTGGCGTCCGGTGACACCCAGATCGCCGCCCAGCACTTCGGCCGCGCTGGAGGTCAGCGCCAGGGTCACCCGGTCCACCAGGGTCCCGACCGCAGTCATCACCGCCACGCCCAGTACCAACGCGGCGAACACGGTCAGCAGGTCGCCTGCCAGGAATTCCCGCCGTACCGCACGTGCGGCCTGCCGCAGTACGTTCATGCGGTCGGGCCGGTCTGTGCGTGCAAACGGCCGCTGTCGATGCGGTAGATGTGATGGCAGCGCTGCGCCAGGGTCATGTCGTGGGTCACCAGCACCAGGGTGGTGTCGCTGGTGGCGTTGAGCGCGAACAACAGGTCGCTGATCTGCGCGCCGGTGGTTTGGTCCAGGCTACCGGTGGGCTCGTCGGCAAACAGAATGCGCGGCTTGGCCACGAACGCGCGCGCCAGCGCCACGCGCTGCTGCTCGCCGCCGGACAGCTGGCGCGGGTAATGCCGCGCACGTGCGCTCAGGCCGACCGCCTCCAGCACTTCACGCACTCGCGCCGGATCTTCGCGCCCGGCCAGTTCCAGTGGCAGCGCGATGTTTTCCTCGGCGGTGAGCGCCGGCAATAGATGAAAGCTCTGGAACACGAAGCCGACCTCGCGGGCGCGCAAGGCTGCGCGCGCTTCTTCGTCGAGCTGGCCCAGGTCCTGGCCAGACAGCGCAATGCTGCCGCGGGTGGGCAGGTCCAGCCCGGCGAGCAGGCCGAGCAGGGTGGTCTTGCCCGAACCGGACGCCCCAACGATGGCGATGCTGTCGCCTTCACTGACCGTCAAGCTGACGTTGTCGAGGATGTGAAGTGTTCCCTCCGGTCCACTGACGGATTTGCCGACCTCGCGGACGTCGATGGCGGTGCGGGTGCTGGAGCGGGGGGCCAGACTGTCGATGAGGAATCTCCGAATGCGTGAAAGAACACTGCGATATGGCGCGCTGGCCCTGTGGCTGCTGACACTGTCCCTGCTTGCGCCGGGAATTGCCTCTGCCAAAAGTCCGGCTGCGACCGCACCGATCCTGGTGGTCGGCGACAGCCTCAGCGCTGCGCACAACATCCCGGTGCAGTCCGGCTGGGTCACCTTGCTCGACCAACGCCTGAAACGTGACATGGCGACGCCACCGCCGGTCGTCAATGCCAGCATCAGCGGCGAGACCACATCGGGCGCGCTGACCCGGTTGCCTGGCCTGCTGCAAAAGCACCACCCCGGCGTCGTGGTGATCGAATTGGGTGGTAACGATGCCCTGCGCGGGCTGACCCCGGCCCAGCTCAAGGGCAACCTGGAAAAGATGATCCAGCTTAGCCAGCAGGCCGGCGCCAAGGTACTGTTGCTGGGCATCGATGTGCCGCCGAACTACGGCCCGGCCTATCGCGAGCGCCTTAAAGCTGCCTACGCCGACCTGTCTAAACAGTACAAAACCGCGTTGGTGCCGTTCTTCCTGGAGAAGGTCGCATTGCAGCCCGGCTTGATGCAGGCCGACGGCCTGCATCCGACCGCGGCGGCGCAGCCCAAGGTGCTGGAAACGGTGTGGCCCGCGCTGCGCCCGCTGCTGGCGCGCTGAACCAGGCGCGTCATGTAACGTTATTTGGTCTTCACATGCTTTCCACCGCCGATCCGGCATGTTTCACAAAGCTGAAGACCGAGGAAAGTCCATGCGTCAGACCAAGGAAACGTCCGGCCTCGTGCTGGTCGTTGAAGACAACCGCAATATCTCCGAAATGATCGGCGAGTACCTGGAAGGCCGTGGCTTCGAGGTCGACTATGCGCAGGACGGACTGGACGGTTACCGTCTGGCCGCCGAGAACAGCTACGACGTGGTCGTGCTGGACCTCATGCTGCCACGCCTGGACGGGATCGAAGTGTGCCGCCGTCTGCGTAACGACGCACGCAAGTCCACTCCGGTGCTGATGCTGACCGCCCGCGACACGCTGGACGACAAGCTCACCGGCCTGGGTTTTGGCGCCGACGATTACCTGACAAAGCCTTTCGCGATTCAGGAACTGGAAGCGCGCCTGCGTGCGCTGATCCGCCGCGAGCGTCGTCAGGTGGGCTCGGAAGTGCTCAAGGTCGCCGACCTGGTGCTCGACCCGGTCAGCATGCGCGCCACCCGTGCCGGCACCGAGCTGCAGCTCTCGCCGATCGGCCTGCGCCTGCTCACCATCCTGATGCGCGAATCGCCGCGCGTGGTGACACGCCAGGAAATCGAGCGCGAGATCTGGGGCAATGGGCTGCCGGATTCGGACACCCTGCGCAGCCATCTGTACAACCTGCGCAAGATCATCGACAAGCCGTTCGACCGCCCGCTGCTGCACACCGTGCAGAGCGCCGGCTATCGCATTGCCGACATCGCCCAACCGATGGCCTGATGTCGCCGGCCGGCTGCCGACTGGCTGCCGGCCGATCCTGTAGGCGCACACGCGCCGCTCGTTCTCCCGTGCTGCCGTTTGGCTGCACGACGGACTCACGGAAGCGTTGCCTATAATCCGGCGCTCTCCCCTGGATGCAGCAATGCCACACGGGCTCCCGCGAAAAATACGTCTCGCCTTCCTGCTGCAGGTCGCGCTGGCGAGCTTGGCGATTGTGCTGGGCGGGTATCTGATTTCCTTCGTGATCAAGTACAGCCTGGTGCGCACCGTGCTCGCCGATGAGGCCGTGCACTTCTGGCGCATGCAGCGCAGCGCGCCGGATCATCCGCCGCCGGATACGCGCAATATTCAAGGGTATTTCTCGCCAGCCGGTACGGGCCGCGACACCGCGCCGCGCGTGCTGCAGCGGTTGTCGCCCGGCTTTAGCGAAGTGGCCGCAGCCGATGCGCTGGTGTATGTCGATCAACGCCCCGAAGGCCGGTTGTATCTGGTGTTTCCGCGCGCGCGCGCGGCCCACCTGACGCTGTGGTTTGGCGTGGTGCCGGCGATCGTGGTGTTGTTGGGAATCTACGGGGTGTCCTGGTTTACTTACCGGCTTTCCAAGCGCCTGGTGTCGCCGATCAGCTGGCTGGCGCGGCGCGTTTCGCAGTGGGATCCACGCAACCCCGATGTGGACGAACTGGCACCCGAGCGGCTGCCTGCGGAACTGCAGGGCGAAACGCGGCAATTGGCTGCGGCTTTGCACACGCTCGGGCAAAAGGTCAGCGACCACGTCGCGCGCGAGCGCAACTTCACCCGCGATGCCAGTCATGAATTACGCACGCCGCTGACGGTGATCCGTGTGGCCAGCGACATGGCGCTGGCCGACGAGGAGCTGTCGCAACGCACGCAGCGCAGCCTGCGCCGCATCCAGCGCGCTGGCCGCGACATGGAAGCGGTGATCGATGCGTTCCTGATCCTGGCGCGCGAAGCGGAGATCGATCCGCAAAGCGAGACCTTCGATGCGGCCGAACTGGCGGGCGAAGAGGTCGAAAGCGCCCGCGAGTTACTTGGCGACAAGCCGGTATCGCTGCGGATGATCGGCGACGGCAGCCTGCAGATGTTCGCGCCGCCGCGGGTGATGCGGGTGGTGCTCAGCAATTTGCTGCGCAACGCCTGCGCCTACACCGACACCGGCAGCATCGAAGTGGAAGTCAGCCAGGATCGCATCGTGGTGCGCGATACCGGCATCGGCATGAGCGAAGAGGCGCGTGCGCGTGCGTTCGAGCCGTTTTTTCGTGCCGACCCTACGCGCCCGCAGGGCACCGGGCTGGGCTTGTCGATCGTACGGCGTCTTTGCGACCGCTTCGGTTGGCGGATCGAGCTGCACAGCGAGGCAGGTCTAGGGACCTCGGTGGCGGTGGTGGTGGCGTAGGTCGGGTGGTGCTTGCCAGGCGCGTTGTCGCCGTTCGATAGCGTCGGCGTGAGCTGTTCCACCAGATCGCTTCGCTGATCCTTATTTTTGCTCCAACACCGGCGCCACGGCCTTGCGCCAGAGGGCATAGCCGTCTGCAGTCATGTGCAGCATGTCCTCGCGAAACAGCGCAGGGCGCGGCTTGCCATTGGCATCGAGCATGGGCGTGTAGACATCCACAAAATCCACGCGCGGCAGCGGCGCAAGTGCGTCCTTGATCAGGCGATTGGCGGCGATGACCGACGGCAGCAACTGCGCACGCGAGGGACTGGGTTTGATCGACAGATAACTGATGCGCGTATCGGGCAGGTCGCGCCGAATGCGCGCCACGAACGCCACTACGTCATCGCGGACCTGCTCGGGCGTGCGGCCGCTGTTGAGATCGTTATCGCCGGCATACAGCAGCACCTGGCGTGGCGCATACGGAATCACGATGCGGTCGGCGTACCAGGTGCTGTCACGCACCTCCGAGCCGCCGAAGCCGCGATTGATCACCGGTTTGCCGGGGAAATCCTGCGCCAGCGTGTCCCAGAAGCGGATCGACGAACTACCGACAAACACGATGCCATGCTTGGGCGGCGGCTGGCGCGCATCGCTGGCGGCAAAGCGCTGCATATCGTCTTCCCAGGCCGCATTGGACACCTGCGCGGGCACCGTAGGCGCGGTGTGTGGGGCCTGATGGGCCTGCGCGATGGCCTGGCTGGAGAGCAGTGCGAGGGTGCACAGCAGTGTGCGCAAGACGCGTCGAGTCATACGGAAACCTGCAGCGAGAGAGCGGGCTGCCCATGGTGCAGCAGTCTGCGAGCTGAGGGCAAACCGGGCCGTGGCTGGCGATGCGCAGCGTCACGGTGCAAGATTCGCACTTTCCCCAGCAGCGATCATGCCATGCGTTCTTCTTGTCCCCTGACGTGCCCTTGCGGCCGGAAGCACTGACGCATGGCCGATCAATTGGGACACGTGCCGCGCGGACCGCGCCGCATGCTCAAGGCCGCGATCTGGTCGTGGCAGGGCTTACGTGCAGCCTGGCTGCATGAATCTTCATTCCGGCTGGAAGTCTGCCTGGCCGTGGTGATGGCTCCATTGGGCATCTGGCTCGGTCAGTCGCCGCTGGAACGCATCGCGCTGATCGCGCCGTTGTTGATCGTGTTGGCCGCCGAGCTGTTGAATTCGGCCATCGAAGCGGTGATCGAACGCTATGGCCCCGAGCACCACGTGCTCGCCGGTCGCGCCAAGGACATGGGATCGGCAGCGGTGTTTCTGCTGCTGATCAATGTGCTGTTGTGCTGGGGGTTGATTCTGCTGCCGCGGGTGTTTTGAAACGGGTGCGATCTTGACGGTCATCCGGTTGCGCGCCACATCCTGATTGATCACGCAGGCACGCAGGCACGCAGGCACGCAGGCACGCAGGCACGCAGACACCCCGACGCAAGGCGATCTCCTGCGTCGGCAGCCGCGCGCTGCTGCGCTCGGCTGCGCTGGACATGTCTTCCTCGACCAAGCCCCACGTGTTGCTCCAGCACACGACATTCGCACCTTGCGTTTGGTGCACTCAGGGTGGAGCGGGGCGTGAGCTCGCGCGGCACGCATGGCCTGTCAATACGCGGCGCCATGCGTCGACGGGCTCGCCTCAGGGTGCGAGCGCCGTCGCCACGGACCGCAGATCGACGTGGTTGCTCATCAGGGACTGCCGGTCGTTTCGGGGCGCACTACCCCTCGCACGCCTGGCAGGCGCATGTGCATGCGGGTTTGACTTGGCGCGTGGCATGCTGCGGCTCTCTTTCAACGGAATCGCCTGCATGTCTGTCCTGATGCGCGCTGTGGTGTTGCTGATCCTGACAGCCTCGCTGTCGGGTTGCGGGTATAACGCGATCCAGCAAAAAGAAGAAGGCGTCAAAGCCGGTTGGTCGGAAGTCCTTAACCAGTACCAGCGTCGTGCCGACCTGATTCCCAACCTGGTACGCACCGTGCAGGGCTATGCGCAGCAGGAGCGTCAGGTGCTGACCGAAGTCACCAATGCGCGCGCACGCGTCGGGCAGATTCAGGTCAATGCCGATGACGAAGCCTCGCTCAAGAGTTTTCAGCAGGCGCAGGGCGAACTGGGCAGTGCGCTGTCGCGGTTGCTGGTGGTCAGCGAAAACTACCCGCAGCTCAAGTCCGACCAGTCGTTCCGCGATCTGCAGGTGCAGCTGGAAGGCACCGAAAATCGCATCACCGTGGCCCGCGGCCGTTATATCCAGACCGTGCAGGACTACAACACCTATATCCGCTCGTTTCCGCAGGTGATCACTGCCAAGATCTTCGGCTACCAGCCCAAGCCGAATTTCAGCGTGGAGAACGAAGCGCAGATTTCGCGCGCGCCGCAAGTGGACTTCGGCAATCAGCAAGCGCCGCAGCAACAACCGCCACAGCCGCAGCCGGCACAGTAGATACATGCACCTGCGCAGTCTCAACTACTGCGCGGTGTGCTGCACGGCATGTCGAGGTAATCGTTACGTGTGCGATGGCAAGCAACCTATCGCCTGCGTGATCAACCAACGTTCAAATGCGCGGCATCAAGCCCCTCTCCCTCAGGAGCGGGGTGGGTGTGAGGGACGAAGCCGTCGTGTAACGACACTGCACGTAGCTTCGCTCGTTCCTTCATTTATCTCTTCGGGGCACCTTCCCCGCAGGGAGAAGGGAAAGCCAAGAGCGGCCAGCACAACGACTGTGCTCACCGCCAGGCGGGCGCGGCCGGTGCTTGGTGCGGCATGTGCCACTCGTACACTCCGGTTCTGAGCGTGCCGTCCATATCCACCTGACGACTGCTCGCTACGTTGTGTGAGCCAAGCTAAGTGTCATTGCTGATTCACTGTCAGTACTTATCAGCTAGGAGTTGGTAATGCGGAAAACGCACATGTGGGTGTTTTGGATCATGGCGCTACTGCTGCTGCCCGCCTCGGTGCTGGCGCAGGATCTTGCTGCCATCCCTCCACTGCGCTCGCCGGTGGTCGATGTCACCGGCACCTTGGATGCGGCGCAGCTCCAGCAACTTGAGCAGCAGGCGCTGGCATTGCAGCAACGCAAGGGCGCGCAGCTGCAGATCCTGATCGTTGCGACCACCCAACCGGAGACGATCGAGCAGTACACCCAGCGCGTGTTCGATCAATGGAAGATCGGGCGCAAGGGCGTGGACGACGGCGTGCTGCTGCTGGTGGCCAAGGACGATCGCCGCGTGCGCATCCAGCCCGGTTATGGCCTGGAAGGCGCCATCCCCGACATCGTGGCCAACCGGATCATCCAGGAGTACCTGGCGCCGAGGTTCCGCGAGGGCGACTACGGCGGCGGTATCCGCGATGCGACCGCGACGCTGGCGGGCCTGATTGAAGGAGAAGCTCTCCCGGAACCGGTCAGCGGTCACGCCGATGGTGGCGTCGGCAATGGGGTAGGTGGGGGCGGTTGGATCATGGCGCTGTTTATCGGCTTTGTGGTCGCGATGGTGGCGCGCGGCATCCTCGGCGCCCTGCCGCGTCCGCTGCGCGCCGTGCTGACCGGCGTCGCGGCCGGGGGCGCCGCCTTGCTGTTTACCTCGTTGCTGTTCGCCAGCGCCGGTGCAGCCGTCATCGGTCTGCTGGCGGGCCTGGTCTCTGGCTCGCCGGGGCGCTTTGTCGGCGGCGGTGGCTGGGGCGGTGGTGGATTCGGAGGATTCGGGGGTGGTGGCCGTGGTGGTTTTGGCGGCGGCGGCTGGGGCGGCGGCGGTGGATCATCGGGAGGCGGTGGCGCCTCGGGGAGTTGGTAATGCGGTGGCTCAGGCATCTTTTCGCGCCGTCGGCGCAACGCAGGTTTCCGACCAGTTGCATGGATGCGATCACCGCGGCGGTGGCCGCCAGTGAGCGCAGTCATACCGGCCAGATCATGGTGGCGGTCGAAGCGGACCTGCCGCTCGGGGCGCTGTGGAGCGCCCACACCGCTCGTCAGCGCGCCGATCAGGCGTTCGCGCAGCTGCGCACCTGGGACACCGAAGCCAATAACGGAGTGCTGATCTATCTGTTGCTGGCCGACCACGCCATCGAAGTGGTTGCCGACCGCGGCTTGCGCAGCCAGGTGCCGGAGGCGCAGTGGGCGGAAGTGTGCCGGCGCATGCAGCAGTTCCTGCGCGAGCGCCAGTACGAGGTGGCCGTCCTGGCGGGGATCGAAGCGGTGACCGAGCTGCTGGTCGAGCATTTCCCGCGTGGCGCGGAGATGCAGCATGAAGACGAGCTGCCCGATCGGCCCCAGCTCTTAGGCTGAAGGCGTGCGAGGTGTCAGAATAGACGCCTCGCTTTTTTGTGATACGCGGTCCGCATGATCTATCTGCACGCCATCGACCCCATCGCCTTCTCGCTTGGCCCGGTGCAGGTGCACTGGTACGGCTTGATGTATCTGGCCGCCTTCTTCTCGGCCTGGGCGCTGGGCCGCTCGCGCATCCTGCGCGGCCGTCTGCCCGGCGTGGACATGGACGGTTTTTCCGATCTGTTGTTCTACGGCATGCTCGGCGTGGTGCTGGGCGGGCGCATCGGCTACATGCTGTTTTATGGGTTCGAGACCTTCCTGGCCAATCCGCTGATCCTGTTCAAGGTGTGGGAAGGCGGCATGAGCTTCCACGGCGGACTGCTGGGCGTGTTGATCGCCTGCTGGCTGTGGGCGCGCAAGCATCGCCTGCACTTCTTCGACGTGATGGATTTTGTCGCGCCGCTGGTGCCGTTGGGCCTTGGTTTCGGGAGGCTCGGCAATTTTGTCGGCGGCGAGTTGTGGGGCAAGTTCACACAGGCCGGCTGGGGCGTGATCTTCCCGCATGCGCCGGAACTGGCCGATATCGCGCCAGCGCAGATTCACGCGCAATACGCCGCCGGCGCATTGGATCGGTTCGCGCGCCATCCGTCGCAGCTGTACGAAGCCGCGTTGGAAGGCGTGGTGATGTTCGTCGTGTTGTGGGCATTCTCGATGAAGCCGCGCGCACGCTATGCGGTGTCGGGGCTGTTTGCGCTGCTGTATGGCGTGTTCCGCTTCATCGTGGAATTCGTGCGTGTGCCGGATGCACCGATCGGCTATCTGGCCTTCAACTGGCTGACGATGGGCCAGATTCTGAGCTTGCCGTTGATAGCGGTGGGGCTGGTCTTGCTGGCGATGTCGCGCCGTGCACCGGTGTTGCAGCCGGTGGTGCCGACCGCCGTAACGGTGGAGGCGGCGAAGTGAAGCCGTATCTGGATCTGCTGCAGCATGTGCTGGAACACGGTGCCGAAAAGTCCGACCGCACCGGTACCGGCACGCGCAGCGTGTTCGGCTGGCAGATGCGCTTCGATCTCAATGCCGGTTTTCCGCTGGTCACCACCAAGAAGCTGCATCTGCGCTCGATCATCCACGAGCTGCTGTGGTTTCTGCAGGGCGATACCAACATCGGGTATCTGAAAGACAACCAGGTCCGCATCTGGGACGAATGGGCCGATGACAATGGCGACCTTGGCCCGGTGTATGGCAAGCAGTGGCGGCGTTGGACCGGCCCGGACGGCGTAGAGATCGACCAGATGCAGTGGCTGGTCGATGAGATCAAACGTAACCCGGATTCGCGCCGGCTGGTGATCAGCGCCTGGAATGTCGGCGAGTTGTCGCAGATGGCATTGATGCCATGCCACAGCCTGTTCCAGTTCTACGTGGTCGACGGCAAACTCAGTTGCCAGCTCTACCAGCGCAGCGGCGACATCTTTCTGGGCGTGCCGTTCAATATCGCCAGTTATGCGCTGCTGACCCATCTGGTGGCGCAGGCCACCGGCCTGGGCGTGGGCGATTTTGTGCACACGCTGGGCGATGCGCATCTGTATTCGAATCACTTCGAACAGGCACGTGAGCAGCTGACGCGCACCCCGCGCGCATTGCCGACCTTGCGCCTGAATCCCGATGTCACCGACCTGTTCGCGTTCCGCTTCGAGGACATCGCAATCGAAGGCTATGACCCGCATCCGGCGATCAAGGCGCCGGTGGCGGTCTAGTAATCACGTCATCAAGGAGGAACGTATGCAGAGGCGTTTGCTGGTTTTCATCGGTTTGATCGGGCTGGCGTCGACGAATGCAGTGGCGTTCGCCGAAACCGTGCGTGGTCCGGCCGGTCGCCTGCAGCTGCCCGATGGTGTGACTGCGACGATCGCGCCATCCAATCCGACGCATCCGAATGTCGACGCCAGCGCGATCATCACGCTGACCAACGTGCAGCCCGGTGCGATTGGGCCGGTCACGATTGAAATGAGTTGCCCACAGGCAATCGGCCAACTGAATTCGGCCAAGGGCATGGAGCGATTGGCCGCCGTGACGTTTCAGTTGGACAAGAAGCTGACACGTGAAAAGGCCGAGTGGGTCGAGCTCGATGCGCAGCAGACTTACCGTACCGATGCTTCGCGTGCCGATGGCACGCGGCTGACGCAGTGGCTGGTGCCCTTGGGTACCTCGTTTGCCTGGATCAAATTCGACAGGCCGGGCGCAGCGCCACTGCAGCAGGACGTGCTGGATGCCATCTCCGGGATCAAACTCCTGTGCGGTTCCATGGCTGAAAACAAGAAGGTCCAGTGATGTTGAAGCTTTCGCTCGTCGTGGCGCTGGACCGCAACAACGCCATTGGTCGCGATAACGATCTGCCGTGGAAACTGCCGGACGATCTCAAGCGCTTCAAGGCGTTGACGATGGGCAAGCCGATCCTGATGGGGCGCAAGACAGCGCAATCGCTCGGGCGCGCATTGCCGGGGCGCTTGAACCTGGTGCTGACGCGCTCGGGGCAAGTGCCGTTCGAGGGCATGCAGGCGGTGGCGTCGGTCGATCAGGCGATCGAACGTGCCGAGCAGGAGGGCGCGCAGGAGTTATGCGTGATCGGCGGCGGCGAGGTGTATCGCCTGACGATGGCGCGTGCCGACGTGCTGGCGGTGACCGAGGTCGACACCGCGGTGGATGGGGCCGACACGCACTTCCCACCGATCGACCCGGCGGTATGGGTGCCAGCGCATCGCCAGACGCATGCGGCCGATGACCGCCATGCGTTTGCGTTTTCCTTTGTGGATTACCTGCGTCGCTAAGCCGGCAAGGACGCAGCGCGCGATCAGCGCACCCGATTCCATACAACTAAGCGCCGCTAAAGAAAAACCTAGCGAGCGGTTGCCCGTTGGCCTTGCACGGCGCACCTGAGCGCAGCGTACGCGTGGCACATGCCGGTCCGAGCAACGGCTGCGCCCGCATGGGGGCGCAGCCGGTTGGTGAGTCGCTCTTACTCAGGAACGACGCCACCCTGTGGCTTGGCCGGTGCGGCAGTGCCGCTACCTGCATTTCCCGCGTTGTTGCCGCCACCGCCATTGCCGCCACCATTGCCGCCACCATTGCCACGACCGCGGCCACGCCCGCGCGGGCGGCCCTGACCTTCGCGTGGACGCCGTGGAGCATTCGCGGCAGGTGCGGTCGGGGCAGTGACTTCGCGTCCCGGAACCTGCACCACGCGCAATTCGTCGGTATCCAGTTGCAGGGCGGTGAGCTTGCCGCCCCACACCGCACCGGTATCGATGGCATGCACGCCCTGGGTAATCGTCAACCCCAGCGCGGACCAATGCCCGCACACGATCTTGAGATCGCGCTCGACCCGGCCCGGTACCTCGAACCACGGGTAGAGTCCTTGTGCCTGCGTGCCCGGCGTGCCCTTGTCGTCGGTGGCGATGCGGCCGCGCGGCGTGCAATAGCGCATGCGCGTGAACAGGTTGATGATCGCGCGGCTGCGGTCGTACCCGCTCAGGCCTGGCGACCATCCCGGCTGATCGCCGTACATGTTGCGCAACAGCTTGCGATAGCCGCCGCCTTGCAGCTGCTGTTCGACTTCATGCGCATGCTTTTCGGCCAGCTGCGTGGTCCACTTCGGCGCCAGCCCGGCGTGGACCATCATCCAGCCCAGCTCGCGGTCCACGTGGGCCAGCTTCTGCATGCGCAGCCAGTCCAGCAGCACGTCGCGGTCCTCGGCCAGCACCACGCGCTGCAGATCCGGATTGACCTTGCGCTGCTCTTCCTCCGAGCGCGCACCGATCGCCAGCAGCGACAGATCGTGATTGCCCAGCACCACCACGCTGTGCGCGCGCAGCGAATGCACCAGCCGCAGCGTTTCCAGCGATTGCCCGCCGCGGTTGACCAGATCGCCGCAGAACCACAGCGTGTCCTGTGCGGGGTCGAAATTGATCTTTTCCAGCAACCGCTGGGTAATGTCGTAGCACCCTTGCAGGTCGCCAATTGCCCAGACGCTCATCGCGTGCGCTCCATCAATCCAGCAGTCATCAGTGCAGCGTCCTGGGTACGCTCAGCACGAAGGCGGCGATCGGGGCGGTGAATTCGGTGCCATCGTCGGCCACCATGTCGTAGTGACCTTGCATCTGTCCCTGCTCGGTTTCCAGCAGCACACCGGAGGTGTAATGGAAGGCTTCGCCGGGGCGCAGCCATGGCTGCTCGCCGACCACGCCTTCGCCATCCACCTGCTCGGTGCGGCCGTTGGCGTCGGTGATCTGCCAATGGCGCGCGATCAGGCGTGCAGGCACGGCGCCCGCGTTATGGATGCGGATGCTGTAGGCGAAGGCATAGCGGCCTTCTTCCGGGGTCGATTGATGAGCGAGGAAGCGCGGCGACACCTCGACCTCGACCCGATAGCGCGGATCATCTTGCATGGGAAAAGTCTAAATAAAACGGTGTGGGAGCGGCGCTCAAGCCAGCTCGACATTGGCCAGCCGAATGAAATCGGCGACCTCGAGTTGTTCGGCGCGGGCATCCGGACGCACGCCGGCTGCCTCGAAATGCGCGGGTTCGCAGACGGTGGACATGGCATTGCGCAGGGTCTTGCGGCGCTGCCCGAAGCCGGCGCGCACCACATCGGCGAAGCGGCGGCGGTCGTTGATCATCACCGTGGCCGGGTCGCGCGGCACCAGCCGCACCACTGCCGAGTCCACCTTCGGTGGCGGCCGGAACGCGCCAGGTGGCACAACGAACAGCGCGGTGACCTCGCAGTACGCTTGCAGCATCACGCTGAGCCGGCCGTAGACCTTGCTGCCGGGACCGGCGGCCATGCGGTCGACCACTTCCTTCTGCAGCATGAAGTGCATGTCGGCCACCGCAGCGGCATGGTCCAGCGCATGGAACAGGATCGGCGAAGAGATGTTGTAAGGCAGGTTGCCGACCAACCGGATCGGCGTGCCGTTGGCCAGTTCGGTGAAATCCACGCTGAGTACGTCGCGATGGATGATGCTCAGTTCGCCGATCGGTGCAGCGGCCTCAGTCAACGGTGCGATCAGGTCGCGATCGAACTCGATCACCGTCAACGCGCCATGCTTGCGTAGCAGCGGGAAGGTGATCGCGCCCTGACCGGGGCCGATTTCGACCAGGTGTTGGCCGGCGCGCGGGTCCACCGCCTGGACGATCCGGTCGATGTAATACCGGTCGGCAAGAAAGTGCTGGCCAAGCGACTTCTTGGCCGGTGCGCTGAAGGAATAATTCATGCGCGCAGTTTAACGGAGCCGGCGGCTGCACGCGGTGTCGGTGCTGCGCGTCCAGGCTGTAACAGTAAGGTAGGACGCTCATAACCTGCGGCGATCGCGCAGGTGGGGCGCGCGCTCAGCCGCGTGCCGCCAAGCGTGCGCACAACGCGGTTGCCGCCATCAGGCTGGATGGATCGGCGATGCCGCGTCCGGCCAGTTCCAGTGCGGTGCCGTGATCCACCGCCACGCGCGGGTAGGGCAGGCCAAGGGTGATGTTCACCGCCTGCTCGAAACCGCTGTACTTGAGCACCGGCAGGCCCTGGTCGTGGTACATCGCCACCACCGCGTCGAAGCCGCTCAGTTTCTGTGGCAGGAAGGCAGTGTCCGCCGGCAACGGGCCGATCAGCTGCATGCCTTCACCGCGCAGCTGCTCCAGCAACGGGATGATGATGTCCAGTTCTTCGCGGCCCAGGTGGCCGTCTTCTCCCGCGTGGGGATTGAGGCCGAGCACGGCGATACGTGGGTGCTCCAGGCCGAAGTCGCGACGCATCGCGGCGTGGGTGATGCGCAGGCAGCGCGCAACGGCGTCGGCGGTGATCGCATCGGCCACTGCACGCAGCGGCAGGTGTGTAGTCACCAGTGCCACGCGCACGATGCTGTTGGCCAGCATCATCACCACCGGGCAGTCGGCCTGTTCGGCCAGCAATTCGGTGGTGCCGGTGTAGGCGATCCCGCCGGCGTTGATGACTGCCTTGTGCACCGGGCCGGTCACGATGCCTTGCCGTCGGCCGGCAAGACAGTCGCCGGCAGCGGTACGCAGGCCGGCAATGACGGCCGCTGCATTGGCCGGGTCGGCAATGCCGAAGCGGGTCGGGACGGGCTGGCGAATCGGAAACAGCGGTAGGTCGCCCGGCATGCGTGCCGGCTGATCGGGGTCGAGCAGGCGCACAGACAAAGACAGCGCCTTTGCGGCGCTGTTCAGGGTGTCGGGATCGGCATATGCAACCAGCTGTGCATCGGAGCGCAGCTGCTGGGCGAGCCGGATGCACAGCTCCGGCCCGATCCCGGCCGGCTCGCCTGGCACCAGCGCGAGCGACGGGACCATCATCGACTCAGCGCGCCGGCTGTGCCGGCGGCGGGGTCGGGGCAGCGGGTTCTGCGCTCTTGGTCGGCTCGGCGGTGGCATTGCCGTCGGCGCGATCGCCGGTGCGGTAGCTCACATAGGCCTCGCCACGCAGTTCCTGCAGGTAGCGGTTGTATTCCTCTTCCAGCTTGCGACGGCCGATCGTTTCACGGACCTGCGCACGTTGGTTTTCGGCACTGACGTCGGTCTGGCGGCTGCCGACGCGCTGCACGACATGCCAACCGGCTTGCGTGCGGAACGGCTCGGACACGGCGCCATCGGCCAAGCCCTCAACCTGCTTGCCGAAATCCGGGCCGAACGCATCGGCAGGGAACCAACCCAGGTCGCCACCCTGACCGCGGCTGTTGGTGTCCTCGGAGGACTCCTTGGCAGTCGCCTGGAAATCAGCGCCGCCGGCAACGCGGGCGCGCAGCGTGTCGATCTTGGCCTTGGCCTGCGCGTCGGTCTGGTTGTCACCGATGCGGACCAGGATGTGGCGCGCGTTGTACTCGGTGACCATCTTCTTTTCGCCGCCGGCATTGGCGTCGCGCATTTCCACCAGCTTGAGCAGCTGGAAACCGCTTGGACCACGCAGCGGGCCGGCCACCTGGCCAGGCTGCATGTCGCGGATCAGCTGAGCAAATGCGTTGGGGATTTCGTCCAGGCTGCGCCAGCCCAGGTCGCCGCCTTCCAGTGCATTCGGGCTATCCGAATAACGCACCGCTGCGGCGGAGAAGTCCAACTCGCCCTTGTCGATCAAGGCCTTGACGCCATCGACCTTCTTTTGACCGGTGGCGATCTGGTCGGCGTTCGCGCCTTCCGGCAAGCCCACCAGAATATGCGCCAGGTGGTACTGGCTACCGGTCGTGGCCTGCTGGGCCAGTGCGGTATCCACCTCGCCTTCGCTCACGCTGATACGGCTCTGCGCAAAGCTCTGGCGCAGGCGCTGCACGATGATTTCGTCGCGCACCGAGGCGCGGAAATCGCCGTAGGCCATGCCGTCGGCGGCTAGCTTCTGGCGCAAGCCATCCACGGTGGTGCCGTTCTGCTGGGCGATGCTGGCAACGGCGCGGTTGAGTTCCTCGTCGCTGACGCGGATGCCGCTGCCGTCGGCACGGCCGATCTGCAGCTTGACCAGTACCAGGCGCTCGAGCACCTGCCGCTGCAAGACATCGTCCGGCGGCAGCTGGTTTTCACGACCGGCGTACTGCGACTTGACGTTGCGCACAGCGCGATCAAGCTCGCTCTGCAGCACCACGTCCTCGTCCACGATAGCGGCGATACGATCCAGCGGCTGGGATTGCTGCGCCGATGCCACCGGCGAGACCGTGCTGGTGATTACCAGCAACGAGGCAAGAAGAACAGAGAAAGGCTTGGTCATGGAATCAGGTTCGGATCGTAATCGTCCGGATTGGTCGTGGTGTTGCTGGGCGGGACCAGGTACAGGTCGTCGCGGTAATAGCCGAGAATAGCACGGCGCAAAGTGCGGTCCGTGTTCTGGCCAAACGAGCTCAAGCCCTTGAGCACGAACTCGAACTGGATGGAGTTGTCCATCTCGCCGTCGCGGTTACGCACGAACCGGCGTACCAGCGCGCGCACTGCCAGGCAGCAGCTGTCCCACTGCACGCCGCCGATGATTTCCAGCGGTGTGCGGTCCAGCAGCGAGTAGTAGTAGCGACCGACCGCACTCCAGGTGGGATTGATCGGATACAGGAACGAGAAGTCGGCTTGCTTGAGCTGGTCGCTGTTGTCGATGAGGTTGCGACGGTAGCGGTAGGCCAGGTTGATGATGCCGTCGTTGTTGAGCAAATAGCGGGTGCGCAGGCTGGCAAGATCTTCCTTGCGCGAGTTCGGGTTCCACTGATAGGTGGCGCCCATCGACCAGCGGTCGTTGATCATGTAGTTGGCATCGGCCACCCAGGCGGACTTACCCTGCTCGATGGGCTGTTCGCTGCCGGCAGCGGAATTGGTGCTGTTGTTGATGGTGACCAGCGAGTCGTTGAAGTACAGGATCTGGCCAGCGCTCAGCGACAATTTCTCGCGGCCGTCGTCCTGGCGCAGCCAACGCGACGTCACCGCCAGTGTCAGCTGGTTGGCATCGTTCTGACGGTCGGCGCCGGTATAGCGGCTGTCGCGGAACAGCTGGCCATAGCTGAAGGTAAACGGACGGGTGTCGAAGACCGGCAGGTCGTCCTGGTCGCGGTAGGGCACGTACAGGTAGTACATGCGCGGTTCCAGCGTATTGAGATAGTTGGTGCCGAACAGCGAGGTCTCGCGATCGAAGTACAAGCCGGCGTCCAGCGAAGCAATGGGCAGGCTGCGCGTGGGCGAACGGTCGCCGGTCAGTGGCGCCGTGTTGGCCAAGGTCGAGTCCAACTGGTAGGCGGTGTAACGCCAGGCCACCGTCGGGGTCACGAACCAGGCCGCACCCGACAACGGCATCGAGATATAGGGTTTGACGTCCAGGCGCGAGCCGCTGCCATAGTCAAAGTTACGGATATTGGTCCGGACGTATTCGTCGCCGTTGTTGTTGTTATTGCCGTTGGTGTTCGGGACGAAGTTCACCTGGTATGAGTCGTCATGCGTAAACCGCACCGCCTCGGCATAGACACCGGCTTCGAAAATGCCGAACGGCTTTTCCCAGGTGAAAAAGGCACGCGGCTGCCGGTTATAGGGCAGGGCTCGCTCGTCCAGGGTGTAGTCGGTCAGCTGCCAGCGGTCGGCCATCAGGCCGGCGGTCCAGGTTTCGCCGGTACCGTAGATCCCGATGGTGCTCTGCAGGCTGGACGCCGAGCCCATGCCGTTCAAGCGGCTGGTGAAGTCTTCCACATAGCGCGTGTCGCTGACCCAGGAAATGCTGCTGCGGGCCTGCCAATGGCTGTTGACGTTGTGGTAGCCGCTATAGAAAACGCTACCACGGTCCTTCTCGCGCAACTTGTCGTTGGGCAGGTAGTTGCCGGTGATTTCGCCGCGACCGCCGTCGTACAGATACCGGAACTCGGTGCCGAACATGAAGCCACGCTTGCTCATATAGCGTGGCAACAAGGTGGCGTCGTAATTGGGCGCCAGATTCAGGTAGATCGGCTGCAGGTAGTCGAACCCGTTACGCCCGGACAGGCCGAACTGCGGAAATAGCAGGCCGGTCTGGCGACGGTCGTCGATCGGGAACTTGAACCACGGGAAGTACAGCACCGGCACCTTGCCGATCTGCAGCACGGCGTTACGCGCGGTGCCGAAGCCTTCTTCGTTGTCGACGTCGATCTCGGGCGCGCGCACCCGCCAGATCGGCTGCGAGGGATCGCAGGTGGTGTAGGTCGAGCGATGCATCTGGCCGACCTGGCCTTGCAGGTCCACCGATTCCGCCACGCCATTGCCGCGGCGGTCCACCATCTGATACTGGATGTTGGAGACCTTGTGGGCATCGGTGTCCTGATTGCCCTCGGCGCGGTCGGCGACCATGCGGAAGGAGGTGTCCTGGTAGCGGACATTGCCCTCGGCGATGTAATTGCCGGTCTCGGTATCCATGCGCAGGTTGTCCGCGCCCAGGAACTGGTCGCCGCGCTTGAGCGCCACGTTGCCCTGGTACTGCGGGGTAGTGCTGGTGCCGGACAGCTGGTCGCCTTCGATGTCGGTTGGCAGCTGCTGGCGCACTTCGGCGGCCTTGGGGTCGGCAGCGGGCGCGCCATCGAAACCAGGCAGCGGGTCCACGGCCGGGCACAGTCCCCAATTCAACGGCTTGTCGGCAGCCATGGCCGGAAGGCAGATGGCGATGCTCAAGGGCAGGGGCAGCAGGCGGAGAACTCGGCGCACGCGTGGATTCAACCAGTAAAATGGCGACTAGCTTGCCGCATACCCCGCATAGGGGCAATGAAGAGCGCCAGCGTGAAGAGGACGAGGTTCATCGCAAACCGTGGCGCGACCGGCGTGCCGCTGTGGGTCAGCGCAGTGCGGCGACGTGGGCAACACTGCTTTCGCGCAAGGCCTGCAGGTCATAACCGCCTTCCAGCATGGACACCACCCGGCCACGCGCATGCCGCTCGGCCAGGGTGCGTAGCGCGCCGGTCAGCCAGGCGAAATCATCGTCGTCCAGCATCAGATCGGCCAGCGGATCGCGCAGATGCGCATCGAAGCCGGCCGAAATCAGGATCAGCTGCGGGCGGAAGGCGTCGATCAGCGGCAGCATCTCGTCTTCCCACACGTTGCGGAAGCGCAAGCCATCGCTGCCGGGCGGTAGCAACAGATTGTGGATATTGCCAACGCCGCGCTCATGGACGCTGCCCGAGTGCGGGTAGAGCCCGGACTGATGCGTGCTCAGATACTGCACGGTCGGGTCGCGTTCGAAGATCGCCTGGGTGCCGTTGCCGTGGTGCACGTCGAAATCGACGATGGTGATTCGCTCCAGGCCATGCCGGTCGCGTGCATGGGCGGCGGCCACGGCGATGTTGTTGAACAGGCAGAACCCCATCGACACCTGCGCGGTGGCGTGATGGCCGGGCGGGCGGACAGCGCAAAAGGCGGTACGGGTGAGGTCCTGCATCACCGCGTCCACGGCGGCGATGCCGGCGCCGGCGGCGCGCAGGGCGGCCGCGCGCGAGGCCGGCACCATGCGGGTGTCCACATCCAGCTGGCGATAGCCTTCGAACGCGGTCTCCAGGACCGCGTCCACCTGCTCGCGCTCGTGCACGCGGCACAGGTCGCCCAGCTTGGCCAGCGGCGCCTCGCGCCAGTCCAGGTCCGGAAAGGCCGCACGCAGGGCGTCGACGACCGCCTCCAGGCGGGCAGGGCTTTCGGGGTGCTCAGGGCCGGCGTCGTGACCGAGACAGGCGGGATGGGTAAAGACCAACATGAGATGACTTTAGCCTGTCCGCCGCGCCAGGCACATGCTCAACCGCGCCGGCGGTCGTGCCGCCACAGCACTTCCTGCTGACCATCCACGCGTGCCAGCACGCGGGCCAGTACGAACAGCAGGTCCGAGAGCCGATTGAGATAGCCGATCGCCTCGCTGCGCACCGACTCCTGGCGCGACAGCGCAACGGTCTCGCGCTCGGCCCGGCGCACGATGGTGCGCGCCAGGTGGCAGCGCGCGGCCGCTTCGCCACCGGCCGGCAAGATGAACTCCTGCAGCGGCGGCAAGCTGTCGTTGAAGTGGTCCAGGTGGCGTTCCAGGGCCTGGATGTCGGCCGCCTCGATGGCGGCATGGCCGGGGATGCAGAGCTCGCCGCCTAGGTCGAACAGCTGGTGCTGCACGGTGGTCAGCAGCTCGGCAATCGCGGTGGGCACGCCGGGCGCGGCCAGCAGCACGCCGAGCGCCGAATTGGCCTCATCCACGGTGCCGTAGGCGTTGACGCGCAAGGCGTCCTTGCCGGTCCGGCTGCCATCGCCCAACCCGGTGCTGCCGTCGTCGCCGGTGCGCGTATAGATACGTGAGAGCCGGTTGCCCATGGCTCAGCCGGCCTGGCGCTGGCGATGGGGCGCAGCCAGACGCTCGGCAACCACCTGGATGACGGCTGCGGCCGCGACGTACAGCGCGGCGCTGCGCAGGTACGGCCAGAGCCAGTCGCTGTAGTTCTTGAACCAGCCGGCGAGGGTGGGTTCGCTCACGCTGGCGCTGATCCAGTAAAAGCTGCCCTGGGCGATCAGCTGACACAGCGCCACGGCGATGAGCAGGGCAGGAACCAGCGCGACCAGCGCAGTCCATTGGGCCCCGTGATAGTGCCGGCGCAGCCATATACCACCGGCCCACAGCGCGAAGTACGCCGGGATCAGGCACCAGTACGCCGGCGACACGCAGTAGTGTTGCCAGAAGCTCATGCCCTGCTGGGTGATGACCAGCCAGTCCACCGCGACCGCCAGGCCCATCAGCAGCGGGAACGCCAGTTTGCTGCGTGCAGCCAGATGAAACCCGCCGATGAAAAACACCGCCCAGGACGCGTCCGGGACCGGCGCGAAGTGATTGATCCGTGTGGCCGCCATCAGGACGGCGAGCAGGCTCAAAATCAGGGTGTCGTGCGAGCGAGAAGTCATGCGCTGGGGTTGCCGGATTACAGGTGCAGGAGTGTAGCGTGGAACCTGGCGTGCCCGCGCCACTGCCTGGCCTGCGCTGCGCCCGGCATCGGCAGGCATGACAACGGCAGACCGGCTGGACGCGTCAACGTGTCTCATCCGGCGCGCACGATGTGCTGCGGGCGAGGGCTTATCATGGGCGAATGACACATCCACATGACGTTTTGATCGTTGGCGGCGGCCTGGTCGGCTCCAGCCTGGCGATTGCGCTGGACCGCCTCGGCCTGGATGTCGGGCTGGTGGAAGCCACGCCAGCCGGCACGCCGCCGGCCGTGTTCGATCAACGCAATCTGAGTTTCGCCGCCGCCACCGTCAACGCCTTGGGCGTGCTGGGCGTGATGGCCAAGTTGCGTAGCCCGCCCGGGCCGATCCGGCGCATCCACGTCAGCCGCGCCGGCGATTTCGGGCGCGTGCAACTGGACGCCGCCGACTACGGGCGCGACAGCTTTGGGCAAGTGGTGGTGGCTCGCGACTTCGGCGACGCCCTGCAGGCACGCCTGGACGAATTGACGCGGCTGCGCCGGTATCGCCCGGCGCGCTGCATCGGCGTGGAACCGGTGCAGGATGGCGTGCGCACGCTACGGCTGGCGACCGACGACGGCGAGCAGCGCGTCCGTGCCAGGCTGGTGGTCGGTGCCGATGGCAGCCACAGCGCAGTGCGCGAACTGCTGCATATCGAGACCGACACGCACGATTTCCTGCAGACCTTGTTCGTGGCGCGCGTGCGCGCCTCCCGGCCGCCGGATGGCACCGCGTGGGAGCGCTTCGGCGAGCACGGGCCGACCGCGCTGTTGCCGCGGGGCGACCGTCATTACGGCGCAATCCACTGTGTGGCGCGCGCCGAGGCCGATGCGGTCGCCGCGCTCGACGAGGCTGGCTGGCTGGCCCGGCTGCAGCGCGCGGCCGGCTGGCGCGCCGGGCGCTTTGTCGCCAGCGGCGAACGCAGTGCATATCCGCTGGTGCAGGTGCTGGCCAACAACCTGATCGCCGAGCGCGTGGTGTTGCTCGGCAACGCCGCGCAGACGCTGCACCCCATCGGTGCGCAGGGCTTCAATCTGGGATTGCGCGACGCGCTCACCTTGGCAGAGCTGATCGAACACGATCGCAGCGATGCCGGGGCCGGCGCGCTGCTGGCCGACTATGTGGCGCGTCGACGCGCGGACCGCGAGCAGACGATCGGCTTCTCCAGCGGGCTGGCGCGGCTGACCGGCAATCCGGCACCGTTGCTGCGGCCGCTGCGCAGCCTGGGATTGCTCGCGACCTCGCAGGCCGCGCCGCTGCAATCGATGCTGGTCGGCGGGGCGATGGGGTTCCGTGGCGATGTGCCGCAGCTGTGCCGGGGGATCGCATGAGCCGCCGCGGTACGCGCGATGCGGTGATCGTCGGCGGTGGCGTGGTCGGTGCTGCCTGCGCGCTGGCGCTGGCCGACGCGGGTTTGAGCGTTGCGCTGGTGGAAGGGCGCGAGTCCGCGCGCTGGCATGCCGATCAGCCCGACCTGCGTGTCTATGCCTTCGCCGCCGACAACGCCGCGCTGCTCGACAGTCTTGGCGTGTGGGCCAGCGTGCGCACCGGGCGCGTGCAGCCGTATCGGCGCATGCGGGTCTGGGATGCCGGCGGTGGCGGCGAGCTGCGCTTCGACGCCGACACCTTGGGCCGCGAACAACTCGGCTGGATCGTCGAGCATGCGCTGCTGGTCGATCGCCTGTGGGCGGCCGTGCATAGCGCGGGGATCGAAGTGCACTGCCCGGCGCGTGTGGCCGAACTGGAGCAGGACACCAACAGCGTGCGCCTGCGTCTGGACGATGGCAGTCGGCTGGAAGCGGCGATTGCCATCGCCGCCGACGGCGCGTCGTCCACCTTGCGCGACTTGACCGGCTTGCCAGTGTCGCGGCACGCCTACGCACAACGCGGCGTGGTTGCCTTCGTGGAGACCGAACAGCCGCACCAGGCCACGGCCTGGCAGCGCTTTCTGACCACCGGGCCGCTGGCATTCCTGCCGTTTGCCGAAGGCCGCAGTTCGATTGTCTGGACCTTGCCCGATCGCGAGGCCGAGCGCGTGCTGGCGCTCGACGATGCGGCGTTCTCGCGAGAGCTGACCCAAGCCTTTGCCGCGCGTCTGGGCGAGGTGCGTGTGACATCCGCACGCGCTGCATTCCCGCTGCAACGGCAGTTGGTGGAGCAGTACGTCAGTGGCCGCGTGCTGACCCTGGGCGACGCTGCGCATGTGGTGCATCCGTTGGCGGGGCAGGGCGTCAACCTGGGCCTGCGCGATGTCGCTGCGCTGCGCGAGGAAGTGCGCAGTGCGCTCGCCAAACGTGCGGACTGGGCCGCGCCGCATCGCCTGCAACGCTGGGCGCGCACCCGCCGCAGCGACAATACCGTGGCCGCCTATGGCTTCGATGCGATCAATACGGTGTTCTCCAACGACGAAATGCACCTGACCCTGTTGCGCGGTGCCGCGCTTGGCCTCGCCGGCAGGTTGCCGCCGCTGGTCGATGTGCTGTGGAAGCGCGCCTCCGGCGGCGCGTAAGCCACCTTGCGTCTGCCGGCCTGCGCTGTGGCTGGCAGGCATAGCTGACGTTCTATGTCTCTGGGCTTATAGCGTAGGCCGCATCTTCCATACGACGCACGCGGCCGGCGTGGCTACAGTCGCGCCATGACTTCCGTTTCGCACACCTCCAGACCCACCTTGCTGCTGCTCTGCGGCCTGCTCTGCGACGCCGCCATCTGGCAACCGCAGCGCGACGCGCTGGCGGATCTGGCCGATGTGCAGGTGCTGGATTTCCCCGGATTCGACAGCATCGGGCAGATGGCGGCCCACGTGCTGGCTGGCGCACCGCCACAGTTTGCGTTGGTCGGGCATTCGATGGGCGGGCGGGTTGCGCTGGAAATCATGCGTCAGGCGCCCGAGCGGGTGACGCAGCTGGCACTGCTCGATACCGGTATTGCACCGCGTCGCGATGGCGAACGCGAGGAGCGCCAAGCGCTGGTGGATCTGGCGCAGACGCAAGGCATGCATGCGCTGGCGCTGGCCTGGTTACCCCCGATGCTGCACCCCGCACGCAGCGCCGATACCGGTTTGATGCAAGACCTCAGCGCAATGGTGCAGCGGCAAAGCGCGCAGAGTTTCGCTGGCCAGGTCAACGCGTTGTTGGAGCGCCCGGATGCCGCGCCGGTGCTTGCGCAGATTCGCTGCCCCACCTTGCTAGGGGTCGGGCGCCAGGATGCCTGGAGCCCGCTGGTACGGCATCAGGACATGGCGCGGCAGATTCCGCAGGCGCGCCTGGTCGTATTCGAAGATTGCGGGCATATGGCGCCGGTGGAAGCGCCCGCTGCAGTCAGCACCGCGCTGCGCGAGTGGCTGAGCACGTGATCGGCCGTACCGCAGGCGGCGGCAGTTCGGTCGTCTCGGTCATTGTCCTGCGCTGAAGTATCGCTAGCGCTTTATCTGTGTCATTCCACCGCCAAGGGAGGCTGCTGCGTGTCTGCAGATATTTCGATCATCGTTGCGTGCGAACAACTGATTCGCCGGTTCGCCCTGCATAACGACCGCCATGAGCACCAGGCGTTGGCTGCGCTGTTTACTGCCGACGGCGTCTTTGCACGACCGAGCGCGCCGGACGTGCCCGTGCATGGACGCGAAGCGATCTTGGAGGCCTTCCGCGCTCGCGCGCCACGCAACACCTGTCATTTGATGCTCAATACGCTGGTCAGCGTCCAATCGAGCACGCTGGCCCATGCGCATAGCCATGTGCTGCTCTATAGCGCACCGCAGGCCGACGCGTCTGTCCCCTGGACGGCGCAGGCGCCTGCACTGATCGGCACCTTCGACGATGTGCTGGTGCACCAGGACAACCAATGGTTGTTCAAGCAACGCCTCGGCGCATTGCTGCTGCGCGTCGAGGCGCCCTGACCGAGATTGATCGCTGTCTGTCTGTTCAACGATGCCGCCGGCCCTTACAGGCGACATCTCGACACTGCTCTCCCCCCAGTCGCGTTGCCTCAATCGCCCATCTTCGTTGGAGAATCGCCTAGTGGAACGCGCATGTTCGTCTGTTGGTCGTCGTCGCTCATCGCTCCGGTCGCATCGCCTGCGCGCCGGCAGCTTGACTCTGCTCCTGGGTGCGCTGGCGCCGGCGGCGGCCTTCGCACAGGCGGTGCCTGACACAGTTCCGGTGCCGCAAGGCATCAACCTGGGGGGCACCAGCTTTTTCGATGGTTTTGGCTCCACCCAACCTGGGTGGACGGTGATCGAATATCTGCGCCATGCGCACCTGAATGCCGTGCTGGATGCGCAAGGCAACGATTCGCCGGCGTTTCGTGATCCAAAGATCAGCAGCTCGGCAGCGCTGACCCAGCTCATCTACGTGACGCCCTACAAATGGTTGGGCGGCACGATTTCCGTCGATGCCATCGTGCCGTTGGTCAACCAGAATGCCTCGTTTGCCGCAGACAGCCCGGTGCGGTTGAGCGACAACGGATTCGGCGTTGGCGATATTGCGGTCGGGGCGGCGTTGCAGATGCCGCCGGTGATGCGCAACGACCGGATCTTGCTGTTTCAGCGCTTCGCCCTGGTGGCATTTGCACCGGTGGGCAAGTTCGATCGCGACATCGCGATCAACCAGAGCACCGGCTACTGGTCGTTCTCGCCGCATTGGGCATTCACGGTACAGCCCACCGATAACTGGGAGGTCAGCATGCGGCTGCATTACATGTACAACTTCCGCACCGACCGTGCCGGTGGAGTGCCGCCAATTCCCGGTTTCCAGTTCCGCAACGGCCAGGCAGGCGATCTGGCGTGGCTGAATTTTGCCAGCTCGGTCAAGGTGACCGAGCAGCTGCGGGTCGGTGTCAACGGCTTCTACCTACGTCAGCTGCAAGACAACCGGACCAATGGCCAGCGCGTGCCCGACAGCAAACGCACGCAGTTCTACATGGGGCCAGGGCTCTCGTGGCGGTTGGACCCGAAGAACGTGCTCAATTTCAATGTCTACCTGCCGGTCGAGGTCAAGAACTCGGTGGCCGGAAACACCTTCAACCTGATGTTCGTGCACTCGCTATAGCGCAGGCAAGCTGCCCTGCACGCCGACCGTCTTGGTCAGCGTGCAGGGTCGAATGTAGCCATGTCTTGCTCTATGCGTGGTCCTGCGTCGCAGGTACGGCCGACATCCGCTCCACGCGCATCGACGCCATTGCCACTGCTCGGCGCGCGGTCCCGCGCACCCCGAGGCATCACATGCCCATGCTGTGCCGTTGCGTATTGGCATGTTCGCGGAACAGTAACTCCGCCCGCGCGCCATCGCGTTGTTCGATGGCAGAGACAATCGCGCCATGCTGCCGGTGGCCGTAATAAAGATCGTCGTAAGCCAGGGTGGCCGAGCGCTGACCGAACACCACGTTGACCGGGCTGACGAACGGCACCAGCGTGCAGCGGTCTACCGTCTCGGTGAGGATCGGTTTGTTCGCCGCCACCACGATGGCGCGATGGAAACGGGCATTGATCGCGCCGTAGGTCTGCTCATCGCCGGCATCGAGGCTGCGCTTGGCAAACAGCCGGTCGCCTTCGCACAGACAGGCGTGCAGGGTGGACAGCAATGCGGCCGACGCGCCCTGTTCGGCCACCGTGCGTGCCGCCATGCCCTCCATCAGTGCGCGCACCTCCAGTGCATCCAGGCTTTCCTGTTGGCTGAAACGCCGTACCGCATAGCCGCGGTTGCCGACCTGCACCAGCAGACCCTCCTGGCACAACGCCGGCAATGCCTGGCGAATAGGCGTGCGCGAGATGGCCAGGCGCTCGGCCAGGGCCGCCTCGGTGATGCGCTCGCCCGGGGCAAAGGCGCCGCACAGGATCAATTCGCGTAGCTGCTGGACCGCTTGCAATCGGTGGTTGTTCGCCATTGGCTCCATTCTCTCGCGCCGTACCGCAGCGCACGTTCCTTCGAAGGGGAAACTAGCAATTACTTGTATAAAAACCTTGCGGATGAGATCGCTTGATGGCACTTTGGATCCCAAGGATACCGTTTTGGAGATCCGCAGTGGTTGGTCGTCCGTGTTGGGATCCATTGCATCGTCGATCCTGACTCAATCAATGACGTGCGCTCTGCCTCTCCTGGCAGTGGTGCGCAGCAGGAGCAAAGCATGGCTAGCATCATCGGCGGCATCGGAACCTCGCACGTTCCCACCATCGGGGTGGCCTACGACAAGGGCAAACAACAGGATCCAGTGTGGAAGCCGTTGTTCGACGGCTACACGCCGGTGGCCGAGTGGCTGGCCGAACAACGGGCCGACGTGCTGGTGTTTTTTTACAACGACCACTGCACGACCTTCTTCTTCGATCTCTATCCGACCTTCGCCCTGGGCGTGGGTGAGCGCTTTCCGGTCGCCGACGAGGGCGCAGGGCTGCGCAACCTGCCTCCGATCCGTGGCGATGTACAGCTGCAGGCGCATATCGCCGAATGCCTGGTCAACGACGAATTCGACCTGACCGTATTTCAGGACAAGCCGATCGACCACGGCTGTGCGGCGCCGTTGCCGCTGCTGTGGCCGCATGTGCCGGACTGGCCGGGCACGGTGGTGCCGATTGCGATCAACGTCCTGCAGTACCCGCTGCCGACCGCGCGCCGCTGTTTTCGCCTGGGCCAGGCGGTGCGCCGTGCGATCGAGTCATACCCGGAAGATCTCAGAGTGGTGGTGGTCGGCACCGGCGGGTTGTCGCACCAGATCCATGGCGAGCGCACCGGTTTCAACAACACGGACTGGGACATGGAGTTTCTGGACCGCTTTCAGCACGCGCCGGAAACGCTGACCGATCTGACCCATACCGACTATGTGCGTCTGGGTGGTGCCGAGAGCGTGGAGCAGATCATGTGGCTGGCCATGCGCGGTGCGTTGGATGGGCCGATCCGCAAACTGCATCAGAACTACTACCTGATGACGACGACCGCGATGACCGTGGTGCTGTACGAGCCGGGCGAAGAACGCGCCGATGCGCCGCGCTCGGCAGAGCTGCTGGCACGCACTGCCAACGCGGCATGAGGGCCTGCATATGAATCCGCAAGTACACGGCATGGACAAGATCGACGGCACCTACCTGTTCGATCTGCGCACCAGCAACCGCGCGCTGCGCCTCAATCGTTTTTTCTGGCATATGATCCGCGCCCCGTGGCGCGATCGTTTTTTGCAGGACGCGGAAGTGTTGATGCAGGAAGCCGAGCTCACCGAACACGAGAAAGCGCTGATCCGTGCGCGCGACTGGCTCGGACTGGTGCAGTACGGCGCCAATTTTTTTGTGATCGAAAAGTTCGCCCGCGTGGTGCGCACGACCAATCTGCAGGTCTACGCCATCATGCGCGGCGAGTCGTTCGAAGACTTCATGCAGACCCGGCGTGTGCCCGAGGCACGCTGAGCTGCGCGTCCCGGTCGCTGGCCGGGCGTTGCCACCCGACTTTCCAACGTAAGGCCCACCCCCTATGACCATGTCCTCCGTGTTCTTCGAACACCGCATCAAGGTCCGGCATCTACGTGTCATCGAGGCGCTGGATCGGCAAAAAAGCCTGCTCCGCGCCTCACGCGTATTGAATGTCACCCAGCCTGCACTCACGCGTGCCTTGCAGGAGATCGAAGAGATCGTCGGTGCGCCCCTGTTCGAACGCCATTCGCGTGGCGTGCGTCCCAATGCGATGGGCGAGGTGCTGGTGCAGACCGCGCACGTCGTGCTCGGCCAGCTGCGCCGCGCACAGGACACCTTCGAAGGGCTGCTGCAGGACGATGCGCTCACCATCACCGTCGGCGCGTTGCCGGTGGCAGCGAGCGGCCTGCTACCGTCGGTGCTGGCTGCCTTGTACCGTGCCGAGCCCACGCTGCGTGTGCGCCTGCTGCATGGCCGTACCGATGAATTGCTGCCCAAGCTCGCCGGAAACGAGGTGGATCTGGTCGTTGGCCGGTTGTATCCGCTGGCCCGCTACGATGCCTTGGTCCGCAAGGTGCTGTACCAGGATCCGATTGCGCTGGTGGCGCGGAGCGACCATCCCTTGTTTGCCAATGGCCCGGTGCGCATCGCCGAAGCGGCCGCGTACCGACAGGTATTGCCGACGCTGAGTCAGCATGTGGAGCGCGACGTGGCGCAGGTCATGCGCGAACATGGGCTGGCCACACGCGATCAACTGCGTTCCAGCTCTGCAAGCTTCACGCGCGAGATTCTGCTCGGCACCGACAGCATTGCGGTGATGCCAAGCATGATGGTGGCCGGCGACATCGCACGCGGCGAGTTGCGGGCCTTCCAGCTGCAGCAGCCGTCGCAGGCGCGCGCAGGTGGCGTGATCTATCGCGACAGCAGCGCCATCCTCAAACCCGGTGTGCGGTTGTTGATGCGTGAGCTGGAACACCAGCTGGCGCTCATGGCCCAGCAAGGCGCGGTCTGGGTGGACGACCAGATTGGCGAGCACGATATTCTGCTGGATGCGTCTGCATAACCGACGATGGAATCCCACAAGCGGGAGCTGCATCGTCGCCCGGGGCGGATGCGATGCAGTACTGGCTTGGGTAATTGCACTGTTCGGCCGTATTCGCGGAGTGCGCAGGGATGCGAGGCGCGCTGGATTGAACGCTGCATGGTGCCCGGCTGGTCTCGCGCCGGAGTACTCGAGCGGTATTCATCGCGGTGATCCGAGTAAGCAAAGTCCAAGTGTGGCGGCAATACGCACGCCCACGCCCACGCCGCACGGTTGCCACCGCTCTCAGGCGTCGTTGGCCAAGGCATCCTTCAACCGCGCCTTCTGCAGCTTGCCGGTTGCCGTACGTGGCAGGGCCTCGACCAGGCGTAGGTGTTTGGGGACCTTGTACTTGGCCAGGCGCTCGACCAGATAGTTGCGGATCTGCTCCAGATCCGTCGCCTCAGCGGTTGGCACGATCGCCAGGTAGCCCACCTCGCCCCATTGTGGGTCGGCGATGCCGACCACGGCGCATTCGCGGATGTCCGGGTGATCCGCCAGTACCGCTTCGATCTCGGCGGGATACACGTTTTCGCCGCCGGAAATGAACATGTCCTTCTTGCGGTCCACCACCCAGAAAAAGCCGTCGGCATCACGCTTGACGATATCGCCGGTGCGGAACCAGCCCTGTGCGTCGCGCATCTCCGCAGTGGCCTGCGGGTCGCGCCAATAGCCGGGGCTGAGGTTGGGGCCGCGCAACAACAGTTCGCCAGGCATGCCCGCCGGGCAGTCGTTGCCATCGCCATCCACCACCCGCGTTTGCACGCCCGGCGACGAAATCCCCGCCGCACCGAGCTTGCAACGAATCACGTCGCAATCCACCGACATGCCGAACACCGTGCCGGCTTCGCTCATGCCGAAGCCGCAGACCATGGGGATGCCATCGTCCAGCCAACCGAGCAGATCGTCGCTGGCATGCGGCGCGCCGCCGCTGACCAGCGCGGTGAGGTGACGCAGCGTTGACGGATCGAAACCGGGCTGGCTGCGGAACGCCTGCATCATCTGCGGCACGCCGACGTAGTGAGTAATGCCCAGCGCCGGGTTGCCGAGCCAGCTCAAGGTACGCTTCGGTTCGAAGCCGCTCGACACCCGGATCGACCCGCCCAGCGCCAGCGCCGGCCGCACATTGGTCGCCAGGCCGATGATGTGGAACATCGGCGCTTCGCACAGGAAACTGCTGTTGCCATCCACACGTGTGGTCACGCCGAAGTTGTGGGCCACCTGCTGCAGGTTTTGCTCATTCAACATCACGCCCTTGGGTTGGCCGGACGTGCCCGAGGTGAACAGGATCAGGCTCACGCGCTCGGGCGGGATGTAGGGCGTTTCGGCGGGTGCCAGCACCTTGGCACTGTCGATGAAGCTCGATAGCGCTTCGGCATGCGCGCGTCCGGCAGCGACATCGTCGCCCAGCAACAGATGCGGCTGCGCACGCTGCAGCAAGGTGTCCAGCTCGGTGCCGCTCAGCCGCCAGTTGAGCGGCACATAGATCGCGCCGACCCGCGCACAGGCGAAGTGCAGCGCGACCTGCCAGACCGAATTGCGGGCGAGCACGGCCAGCCGTTCGCCGTCGACACAGCCGCGCATCTGCAGCAGGGCGGCCAGTTGGCCGATCAAGGTGTCCAGTTCGGCATATGTCCATTCCTGCTCCAGCAACAGGTCGCGCGCGGCAAGCCGGTGCGGTGTGAGGCGGGCATGGAAGGAAATCGAGTCGGTCGGCATGGTCATGGCGCTGTCTTTCCGAATGCAGAATGGGGGAGTGACGTGCGTGAGTGCGACGGAGATGGCAGGAAGGTTGACGCGTGCGCGCAACCACGCATTAGGCGTTCACAGACACGTTGCCAACACACCAGCGGAGATGACGTGCCGTGGTGTACGGCACGTTGCATTGCGGCGACGCAGGCATGCTCGCCGCGTAGCCGATGACGTAAAACTCAACCGAGATAGACGGTCTTGGTTTCGAGAAATGCATGCAGTCCTTCGATGCCGCCTTCGCGACCAATTCCGGAATGCTTGACCCCGCCAAACGGCATCTCGATATCCACCCACATGCCATTGATCGAATGGCTGCCGCTGCGCACGCGTCGTGCAATGCGATACGCGCGATCAACATCCTCGCTATAGACGGTGCCGTGCAAGCCGTAGTCGCTTGCATTGGCCTTGGCGATCATGTCGGCCTCATCGTGATAGTCGATGAAGCTCACCACCGGGCCGAAGATTTCTTCGCGGGCAATGGTCATGTCCGGCGTGACGTTGGCGAACACCGTCGGCTCGATGAAGAATCCACGCGGCAAATGCGTCGGGCGGTTGCCGCCCATCACCAGTTGCGCACCTTCGGCGCTGCCCTGTGCGATGTAGGACTGCACGCGTTCCAGTTGCCGGCCGAGCGCCAGCGGACCCATGCCGGTGTCGGCGGCGAACGGGTCGCCGAGCTTAACTGCGCTCAGTGCCGCGCAATATGCCTGCAAGACTTCGTCGCGCCGCTGCGCCGGCACCAGTACGCGGGTCAGCGCGAAACATACCTGCCCGGTGATCGGCATGGAGTAGGGCACCAGGCTGGGCAGCACTTTGGCGAGGTCGGCGTCTTCGAGCACGATGGCGGCCGACTTGCCGCCCAGCTCCAGGCCGACCCGCGCCAGGCGTTCGGCGCAGGCCACGCCGATCAGTCGCCCGGCCTGGGTGGAGCCGGTGAAGCTGACCTTGTCGACCAGCGGGTGCCGGATCAGCTGTTCGCCGACCTCGCGACCGGCCGGCAACAGATTGAACACGCCATCGGGCACGCCTGCGGCGCTGATGCATTCGGCCAGGATGTACGCATCGATCGGGGTCTCCGGCGAGGGCTTGGCCACCACCGTGCATCCGGCAGCCAGCGCAGCGGCGACCTTGTAACAGAGCAAGACCAGTGGCGCGTTCCAGGGCGTGATCGCCACGACCACACCGACCGGTTCCTGCACCACATGCACGCGGCCGCCACTGGAGCGTGCGCGCGGCTCGACGAACGGATGCATGGCGATCAGATCGCCGTAGTAGTCGAACAGGCCGGGCGCCTGTTGCGAGGCGCGTCGGCTGAAACCGATGGTGGCGCCAACCTGGCCGGTCCAGGCTTCAGCCAGCTCCGGCATGCGTGCGCGCAGCTGGTAGGCGACGCGCTTGAGTATCACCCCGCGCTCGGGTGGCGACAGCTGCGGCCAGGGGCCGGTGTCGAAGGCGGCACGCGCCGCAGCCACCGCGGCTTCGGTATCTGCGTGCGATGGTTCGGTGTAGCGCAGCAGGCGTTCTTCGGTATGCGGGGCGATCACATCGACATGGCGATCGCCGGTGCTTGCGCGCCACTGGCCGTCGATGAACAGGCCCAACGGCCCACGCGCGGCAATCCCGCGCAGTGTTGCGGATAAGGCTTCCATACTCCCTCCTCGGTGCAGAAAACCACTGGCAGCGCCAGCGATGCGTGGGTTGCACGCATCGCTTCAGGCGCCGTAGGACGTGCTTAGGCGCTGTTTTTCTTGAGGTCGTATTCGCCCAGGCCAGGCTTGTAACTTTTCTCGTCGATGAATTGACGGATGCCTTCCTTGCGGGCGTTGTTGTCGAACGAGTTGGCCGCTTCCTGCATGCGCACCAGATAATCTTCGGCTTCGTCGTAGGTCATGGTGCCCACGCGGCGCACGGCGTCTTTGGCGTATTTCAGCGCGATCGGGTTCTTGCGCAGCAACAACTCGGCCACCTCGCGCGTGCGTGCTTCCAGTCGCTCCAGCGGCACGCTTTCGTTGACCAGGCGCCATTCGGCCGCTTTCTTGCCGTCGACCATTTCGCCGGTCAGCGTCATCCACATCGCATCGCGCATGGACAGCAGTTCGACCGCCACCTTGGTCACGCCGCCGCCCGGCAGGATGCCCCAGTTGATCTCCGACAGGCCGAACTGCGCTTCATCGGCGGCAATAGCCAGATCGCAGGCGAACAAGGGGCCGAAGCCGCCGCCGAAGCACCAGCCGTTGACCATCGCGATGGTGGGCTTTTGATACCAACGCAGGCGCCGGAACCAGCCGTAGGACTCGCGTTGTGAACGGCGCACGCCGCGCAGGCCCTGTGCTTCGGTTTCGCGGAAGTACTCTTTCAGATCCATACCGGCCGACCAGGCAGTGCCTTCGCCGCCGAGCACCAGCACGCCGACGCTGTCGTCGAATTCCAGCTCGTCCAGTACATCCATCATGCGGCGGTTGAGCGCCGGGCTCATCGCGTTGCGCTTGTCCGGGCGTGCAAACTTCACCCAGGCAATGCGGTTTTCGATGCGAACCGATACCACGTCATGCTCGTTCAAGCGGCGTCTCCTTCAAGTCGGGGGCTGCGGGTTCAGAGGTCTTCGGCCAACGCGGTCTCTGCCACGGTTGTCCGCTCCAGCGTGGCGCTGGCGTTCAATTTGCAGAGCAGGCGGAGCAGGGTTTGTTGCTCGGCGGCCTGCAGGCCGGTGCAGGTACGCGCGACGGCGCGCGCCAGGCAGGCCTGTGCCACCTCGAGCGTGCGGTGGCCTTGCTCGGTCAGATACAGGCCTTTACTGCGACGGTCGCGGCCGGCCAGGCGTTCGATCAGGCCTTGCTCGGCCAGCGCGTTGGCGATCTTCATGCCGGCGGCGCGGTTGACCAGCAGGCGGTTGCCGAGTTCGGTCTGGTCGCAACCGGGCTGGTCGCGGATGTGGATCAACGCAGTGACGCGTGCCGGGGTGAGATGCAGCTCGGCCAGTTCCTGGCGGGCGGCATGGCTGGACGCCAAGGCGGCCAGTTGCAGTTGGTAGCCGAGGTCTTTGGCAAGTGCCAGGCGAGCGGTCATCGATCCATCCAAATTGTATCCGTTAAATACAATCTAGCCGACCGAAGCGGGCGCTGCAAGGGGGACGGGCCTCAAAAACTGAAGTGCGGTGCGCGCCCGCGTAATACCGGTGCGCCTGCGTGCCGCGGAGGTGTGCGACGTGATTACTGGGTCAGCCAGCCGGCCAGCTGCTCGCGGGTCAGATAGCCGCTGTGGCGGGTGTCGAGCGCATCGAATTCATCGGCCAGCGCGGGGTTGGCCTGGGCTTCGGCACGGCTGATGCGGCCATCGCCATCCACGTCCATCGCCTGGAAATCGATGCGGTAGCTCCCGACCACGCTGCTGGGCTGGATCGAGCGCACGATCACGCTCGATTCGCCGCGCGGGCGTTCCAGTTGGGTCTGGTGCGTGACTTCGCCGCTGGACAGCGGTTGGGTGCGGATGACGTTGGGCACATCGATCAGCGGCATGCTGCTGGCCGGCGTAGGTGCCTGCTGGGCGGAGGCGATGCCGCAAACGAGCAGCAGTGCGGTGAGTGTGGCGATACGGCGGATGGTCATCAGATCCCCCTGATGTGGAACAGCCGGCAAGGATAGAGGGTGCGGGCAGCTTGCGGTGGGTGGCATGCGGGTGGGATGTGGCGCATCGCCAGATCCTTTGCGCAAGCTGGGCGCAGCGGCGTCGGCATCAACGCTGGATCTGGCGGGGCGACGGCACGTTGCCGTCGCCTTGCAGGTCACTCAGCCGGGGATGAAGGGAAACACGATCTTGAGCAAGCCCTTCAAGCCGCCTTCGGCGGTGCTGGCCACTGCCTTGGCGCCCAGACTGTTGAGTGCGCGACGCACATCGTCCCAGCGCAGCTGCGCAATGTCCTTTTTCAGCAAATCCGCCACTTCTTCGGCGGTGGGCGTGAGCTTCTGCAATTCGCGTACCGCCGCCTGCGGATCCTGCTGCAGATAGCCCCAGCGTTCGGCGATTTTCAGCAGCGTGTCGAAGCGCACCGCCACCACTTCGCGATTGCGTTCGTATACCGGCAACGCGCCGACATCGAGAATGGCTTGCTCGAATTGCTGTGCGTCGTCGGGATGTTCGATCCGCACCGCCAGGAACCCTTCTTTGCGGCTGCGTTCGCTGACGTGTTTGGCACCGGAGCGCAGATTGTCTTCGGTGAGCACGTTGGCCACGATGCGCTGCATCGCCGCGTCGCCTTCTTCGGGCACCAACGCGCGCCAGCGCGCATAGCCATCGCGACGCAAGGCCTTGACCTTGGCCGAGGTGACACGTAACTGCAGTGCGACAAGGGCGTTGGAGCTATTGCGCGAGATGGCGCCATCGCGCTCCAGCAGCACGAAGATCAACAGTTCCAGGTCGCGTTTGGTCAGCGACTGAAACCCCTGCAACAGGGTCAATCGCAGGAATTCGCTGCCAAAGGCGGCCGCGTCCTTGAGTTCGATGGGTTGCATGGGGGAGTCCTCCGCGGGTGACCTGCAGGATGCCAGGATGCTGTTGCGCGGCCTGAGAACCAATGCGACGCGCGCAGCAGTTTCAGCGTCCGGTTTCGCGCCCGGGGCGATCGGATCTGAACGTTTCAACTGCGCCGCGATCCTGCAAGGTAACAAACACCTGTTTGCCATCGCTGCCACCGAAGGCGACGTTGCTGGCCTTGCGGCCTTTCAGCGCGACCGTGCGCAGCAACTTGCCTGCCGGCGACACCACCGCGATCTGTCCGGCATCGTAACGGGCGATATAAAGATTGCCGTCGGCATCGCAGCGCATACCGTCCATACCGAAATCGGGGAACGCGATCAGCAGACGTTTGTTGCGCACGCTGCCATCGTCCAGGCGGTCGTACACCCACACCTTGCGCGACATGCTTTCGTTGACGTAGAGGTGCGTGCCGTCCGGGCTGACGTCCAGTCCATTCGGCGTGGTCATGCCCGATTCCAGCAGCCGCACTGCGCCATCGCGACTGATGTGCCACAAGCGGCCGCTGTTGTCTTTCCAGTTCGGGTCGCTGGCATAGAAACTGCCATCGGGTGCCAGTGCCAGATCGTTGGGACCATCGGAATCGGGCAGCGAGGCGAAGGTGCTCACCGCGCGCGTCTGCAGATTCACTCGCAAGATCTTGTGGCTGGTGTAATCGGCCACGTACATCGCGCCATCACGAAAGCGAATGCCGTTGCCGGTGCTGCCGGCAGGCAAGGTGACAAACACCTCGGCAATTGCGCTGCCGTCTGTTTGCAACGCGATGTGTGCAATGGTGCCGTCCTTGCCCAGATTCACCGCATACAGCGCGCCGTCCGGGCCTGCTGCCGGGCCCTCGGCGTTATGCGTGAATGCGCCATCTCCGATCAGGTCGCGCGTAACGAACGGCGGATCGGCAGCGCTGGCGAGCGAGCTGGACAACAACAGCGCCAGTGGCAGGAAACGATGGCGGGCAGCAGCGGTCATGCGAAATCCTCCAGAGATGATCGTCGGCAGTGTGCCAGACCGTGCAGCGCGACCATGGCGATGATCACGTGCGATCAAGTAAGGTGCGCGGGCAGTAGTGGATCGGAGCAGCCGATACATGACGGCGTGTCGTCGAGCCGATGTGGCTGATGCGTGCCATGTCGCGCGTGCATCGCAATGTCCGCTGCGCCAATGCCGTCTGCACGATGCCGCTTGGCAAACGCTGGTCGCTATTCTCTCTAAGAAGGAGGTTTGCATGTCCGTGGAATCCTTGACACGTCGCCGCTTGCTTGCCGCCTTCGGCAGTGCCGGCATCCTGCTTGGCGCACCTGCATGGGCGTTGCCGAAAAAGAAGCCGGGAAAACCGCTCAATGTTGCACTGGCAGGGTTGGGGAGTTATGCCAGCGAGCAACTCGCGCCGGGCCTGGCTTTGACCAAACACTGCAAGCTGGCGGGCATCGTGACCGGCACGCCGTCGAAGATTGGGCAGTGGCAGTCCAAGTACGGCATTGCCGATCGCAACGTCTACAACTACGACAACTTCGACCGTATCGCCGACAACGACGACATCGATGTGGTCTACATCGTCACGCCGACTCACATGCATGCACCGCTTGCATTGCGTGCGGCGGCGGCCGGTAAGCACGTGTGGTGCGAAAAGCCGATGGCAATGCATGCGGGCGAATGCGAGGCGATGATTGCCGCCTGCAAACGTAACAAGGTTGCATTGACGATCGGCTACCGCATGCAGCACGAACCCAATACGCGGCGTCTGATTGCGATGGCAGGCGAGAAGCCGTTCGGCGCGATGCAACGCGTGCGTGCCGAGGCCGGTTACAACGGCTATCGCGATACGACCAAGGCCGATCGCCCGTGGCGGCTACGCTCGGAATTCGGCGGCGGTGCGATGTACGACATGGGCGTATATCCGCTCAATGCCGCGCGTTACACCGTGGGCGCCGAGCCGCTGGCGGTGACCGCCAAGCGCTGGACCGACCGTCCCGAGTTGTTCGACGAGGTCGACGAACATATGGATTTCACGCTGGAATTTCCCAATGCCGTGCGTGCGGCATGCAAGACCAGCTTCGGTGCCAACATGAACGTGCTGCGCGCCGACTGCGAGCGTGGCTGGTATGAGCTGTCGCCGTTTCAGAGCTATCAAGGCGTCACCGGCAAGGCCAGCGACGGCCGCGTCTTCGATGTCAAAGTGCCGCATCAGCAGGCATTGCAGATGGACGAAGACGCCTTGGCGATCATCAATGGCACGCCGTTGCGTGCGCCAGGCGAAGAAGGCTTGCGGGATATCCGTATCGTCGATGCGATCTACCGCTCCGCGCGTGAAGGCAGCAAGCGCATCGTGCTGTAAGTCGGCAGGTGTCGGCGGTCGACAGGCCGCCGACATAGTGAGGCAACAAGCCGCAGGAATATGCGGCCGAAGCATGGGGCTGGAAGCTGCCAACAGCCTTCAAGATCCACCACCAGCCACCGCTGCTCCAATTCCATTCCAACACCTGTGCACGCTAGGCACAGAGCTCATCGCGCAACGATTGCTGGAATTCATGGCGAACATGTGCCGGCAACGCGCCGATCAACCGCTTCTACCACTCCCCAATCCCGACTCCCCAATCCCAGCTCAGTCACGCATCGCCAGCACGGTGATCTCTTCGCGATCGTGATACAGCTGCTTGGCACGCACGGTCAGCGATTTTTCTGCCTGCTGTTCGAACAGGTCCAGGCACAGCCGCGTCTCGTCCCAGCGCTTTTTCATCGGTAGCTTGAGGTTGAAGATGGTGTGGCGGCACCAGCCTTCGCGCACCCAGGTGGCCATGCGTTCGGCCACGCGGCGCGGTTGCTCGACCATGTCGCAGACCATCCAGTCGAGCGGTTGCGCCGGCTTCCAGTGAAAGCCGTCGGCGCGCAGATGTTCGACCAGACCGGTTTCCAGCACATGCTCGCGTAGCGGGCCGTTGTCGACGCTGGTCACATGCACATGCTGGCGGGTGAGCACCCAGGTCCAGCCGCCGGGAGCGGCGCCCAGATCGGCCGCGCGCATGCCGGGCTTGACCAGGCGCTCGCGTTCCTCGGGCGTGAGCAGGGTGAGCAGCGCTTCGTCGAGCTTCAGTGCCGAGCGCGATGGCGCTTCCGGCAGCAACTTCAGGCGCGGAATGCCCAGTGGCCATGGCGCACTGTCGTCGGCATCGGCTACCGCCAGCAGTGCGTGGTCGCCATCGAGAAAACACACATGCAAGCGCGGCAGTCGCGGTTGCGGCTTGTCGGTGAGCAGGCCGGCCTTGCGCAGTGCCGGGCGCAACGCATTGCCGAAGCTGCGCGCCAGGCCCGCCAGCGGTTTGCCAGCATCCGAATCCGGGTGCTCCACCCACAGATCGCCAAAGCGCTGCTGCCCTTCCAGTGCGGCCAGGATCGGGGTTATGCGGTCTTTGGGGTCGATGCCCTTGAGCTCGGCCAGTACCACCAGTTTCTGTCGCGCAAAGATCAGCTCGCGCCAGTGCAGCTTTGCAGCCAGTTGCGCGGCCTCATCGCAGACGAACAGCACATAGCCATCGTTGCGCTGCGTACGCGCATAGCCGGCGATGCCGATAAACGAGGCGCGCGCACTCAGTTCGGCCGCCAGTTCTGGCTCGAAGCCTTGGCGGCAATAACACAGCAGTCCGCTCATCGCAGCACTCGCAAGGACAGGTCAATAATGATCACCGCCGCCCTCGCCGTAGCTACGCAGCACCGCACAAGCCTGTTCGCGTTGCACATCGCGGACCACCTCGATGCCGCGGCGGGTGAGCTCGCCCACCCAGTCGGCAGGCAGCGGGCCTTCATCGAATTCGGTCAGTGCCATCACGTCTTCTGCGCGTGCGCCGATCAACAGGCGGTCGATACCGGCCCATACCGTGGCTCCATAGCACTGGCAACATGGCTGCGCAGAAGTGGCCAGCGTTACCGGCGACAGCACGTCGTTCAAGCGTGGCGTCTGCAGGCGCTGCTGCGCGAGCATGTAGGCCATGTTCTCTGCATGCGCCAGCGAGGTGTTTTGCGGCACCACGCGGTTGACCGCAGCCGCGATGATGTGATGATCCGGGCCGAACACGACAGCGCCAAACGGGCCGCCGCTGCGCGCTTCCACGTTCATCCGCGACAGCGCGATGGCCAGCGCCACCTTGTCGTCGTCGCCGGGATAGGCGCGGCTGGCGTCTACAAACTCATGAATCCAGGCGGGCAGGGTGAGGTGGACTTGCGCGTAGAGCATCAGTGGACCGGTTGCTGAGACGAATCAAGGTCTCAGTGTATCGGTCGTTGCCCGCGTTGCGGCACATTGGCCGGAAACGCACTGGCAGGCGTCGATCGGGCGGAAGCCGCAGACACCCACCATCCCGCTAGCCTGGCATTGCGCCGCAACGGCTTTGGGGTTGGTAGGGCTGTTGACGTTGACGCAGGCCGGCAACTTGCCGCAACAGCTGCCCACGTCCTTGACCATGCAGTCGGCATCGGTGCGGCAGGTGGTATTCACCTGGGCGAGCTTGATCGGCGACACCGCCGGACGGGTTGCCGCTTCGGTGGGCGGGGCAGTCACACAGCCCATCAGAACCAGGGATGCGATCAGGAACAGACTGCTCAGACACCAGGACAAGGCACGGGACATGTGGCTGCTCCGATCACGGTAAGTGAGTTTCATGGTAAGCCCTGGCCGCCGCGAATGTGGTCCGTATGACACCTGACGCATCGCAGAGTGCCTGGCCGGGTGACGCACTGCGCCATTTGCCGGTCACGACGCGCGCGCGAGCGAGCCGACCGTAGAAGCGCGCGCCGATATGCAGTGGTGAAACGCGCGTTGGTCATCGCAGTGGCGGGCGCCGTCACAGGCAATCGCCATTCGCTGGTGGGGACTGCCGGTTCTTGCGACCTCATCATCGGCGCCGACGCAGCGCAGAGCTGCAACGGTTGGCAAGCGCTAACTGCTGCATGCTTTCATCGCGGTCGGCGTTGGGCAGCTCGGCGTCGGGCGGGTTGGGGACGAACATGCACAGCACGTCGGCCGGAGTGACCGCTTGTACGGTTTGCTGCGGCTGCGAGCAGCCCGCCAAGCCGATCGAAAGAGAAAAGACCGCTCCGTAGAGCGCTCGCTTGCCTTGTCGTGGGAGGCACATGGTGGTGTTCCATTGAAGACAGCGTGCAATCTAGGCCGATGCGCGCGCAGGCCGGTTGCGTCAATTCGCTTCCGCATGCAGCGCTGCGCACCACAGCACGCCGACCAGCAAGCAGGCGATCGCGGCCAGCTCCAGTGGCGTGGGCAGGCGCATTTCCCAGGCAAACCCGTACAGCAGCGCAAACACGGTTTCGAACACGATCATCTGCCCGACCAGGGTCAGTGGCAGCACGCGGCTGGCGCGGTTCCACAAGGCATTGCCGATCACCGATGCCAGGATGCCCAGCAGCAGCGAAACACCCCAGAAACTGGCCCAATCGATCGTTGCATGCGCTGCGCTGCCAATCATCGCCGCCGGCGCCAGCAACGCGGCCAGTGCGCCGGTGACCACACCGGTCAGCAGCGACCAGTCGCCACCGGAGAGGTCGGGACGGCGACGCAACCAGCGCGCATTGGCGATCGAATATGCCGACCACGAGACCAGTGCACCAACTGCGCACAGCAAGCCGGCAATGCGGGTGAGGCGGTCGCTCGCCTGTTGCCCGGAGTCGTCCTGCACGGTGTCCAGCGCGACCAGCGCCACGCCGATGACGCACAGCGCGCACGGCGCGGCAAGCCGCCGCAGTTGCACCGCGCCGGCAGCGCGCGTACCGATGATGGTGACCACCACCGGCAGCAACCCGATGATCAGCGCCGTCGCCGCGCTACCGGCCCACTGCACGGCGCTGCCCAGCAAGACGTAATAAATTAGATTGCCCATCAGGCTCAGACGAACCAGCGCCCACCACTCGGCGCGGCCCAACCGGGCGGCGGTTTGTCGTGCACGCGGTGCCAGCACCAGCGCGGCGACCGCGCCATACGACAGGTAGCGCGCCACCGCCAATTGCAGCGGGGTAAACGCCGACAACAACTGCGGCGCCAGAAACACCAGTCCCCACAACGCGCCCGCACCGATGCCGCAGGCAACGCCCATCATCATGCGCTCACGCATCGTGCGTCTCCTTCATGCCATCCACCGCAGCGTGCAGTGCAGCGTGGCGTTGATCAAGCTCGCCGATCACGCATGCCTGCCGCCCTGAGATGGCTGTTTCGCGATGAAGCCGTCAAAGCGGTACGCCCGTAAACAGCGTGCCCTATGCGATCTGGCATTCCCTCAGCGATCGTTCGATTGCCGACGTCGCGCCGGACGATTGGCCGCCGCGTGCACGGGTGGGCATTGCGACTACGACACCGCAGCGATCAGCAGCCGGATGGCCGCACGCTGGCTGTTCGAACAACGTGGGTGAACGCTTGCATGCGCACATTCAGAGCAGCTAGCAACACTCCTGTGCAGCCGCAAGGCGGGCGAGGCCAGTGCCCGGTGCGGCATGGACCACTCGTACACACCGCTTATGAGTGCGCCGTCCGCATCCACCATCACGATTGCTCGCTACGTTTTATTGGCCGCTCCAACCACTCGGCGACGCCTGCGTTGCCGCAAGCATCGCCGAAGTGGCTGCCGCACTTACTTGGCCCAGGTATCGCGCAAGGTCACGCTGCGGTTGAACACCGGCGTGGCCGCGCTGTGATCGCGGCGGTCGGCAACAAAGTAACCGGTGCGTTCGAACTGGAATGCCTGCTCCGGTGCCGCCTGCGTCGCCGACGGTTCCACATAGCCGCGCACGCTGCGCTTGGACTCGGGGTTGAGATAGTCGCGGTAGGTCTTGCCTTCGGATTCGTCGTCGGGTTTTTCCACCGAAAACAGACGGTCGTACAGGCGGATTTCCGCTTCCACCGCATGCACTGCGCTGACCCAATGGATGGTGCCCTTGACCTTGCGGTTCGCGCCTTCCATGCCCGGGCGCGATTCCGGATCCAGCCAGCCGCGCAGCTCGACGATCTGCCCGGCGTCGTTCTTGATCACCTCATCCACGCGCGCGATGCCGGCGCCACGCAGACGGATTTCGCCGCCCGGCACCAACCGCTTCCAGCCCTTGGGCGGGACTTCGGCAAAATCTTCGCGATCGATCCACAGCTCGCGTGCGAACGGCACCTCACGTGTGCCGAAGCTCTCGTCCTTGGGATGATTGGAAAACTGCAGTGTCTCGGTATGGCCGTCGGGCAGGTTGGTCAGCACCAGCTTGAGCGGGTCGATCACCGCCATGCGGCGCGCTGCGGTGGTATCCAGATCTTCGCGCAGGCAGCCTTCCAGTACCGAGAAGTCGATCAGCGAGTTCTGCTTGCTGATGCCCACGCGGTCCACAAACAGGCGCATCGCCGCTGGCGTATAGCCGCGACGACGCAGGCCCTGCAGCGTGTACATGCGTGGGTCGTCCCAGCCATCCACCAACTGTTCTTCCACCAGCGCGGTGAGCTTGCGCTTGCTCATCACCGTGTAGTTGATGTTGAGGCGCGAAAACTCGATCTGACGCGGCTTGGCGGCTTCGCGCGGCAGGCCCTTGTCCAGCAGCGGCTGCAGCAGCGCCGGATGCCCGGCCAGGTCCACCTTGTCCACGCACCAGTCGTACAGCGGGCGGTGGTCTTCGAATTCCAGCGTGCACAGCGAGTGGGTGATGCCTTCCACTGCATCGCCCAGCGAATGCGCAAAGTCGTACATCGGATAGATCGGCCAGGCGTTGCCGGTGTTCTGATGCTCCACATGCTTGATGCGGTACAGCGCCGGGTCGCGCAGATTGATATTGCCGCTGGCCATGTCGATCTTGGCGCGCAGCGTGCGTGCGCCATCGGGGAATTCGCCGGCGCGCATGCGGCCGAACAGGTCCAGGTTTTCTTCGACGCTGCGCTCACGATACGGCGAATTGCGGCCCGGCTCGGTCAAGGTGCCGCGGTATTCGCGCACCTGCTCTGCGCTGAGATCGCAAACGAACGCGTGGCCGTCGCGGATCAGCTTCTGCGCAGCCAGGTAATACACATCGAAGTAGTCCGACGCGTGGCGCAGCTGCGCCCATTCGTAGCCCAGCCAGCGCACGTCGTCCTGGATGGCGGCCGCAAACTCGGGGTCTTCCTTGGCCGGGTTGGTGTCGTCCAGGCGCAGATTGCACAGCCCGCCGAATTCGGCCGCCAGGCCGAAGTCCAGGCAGATCGCCTTGGCGTGGCCGATGTGCAGGTAGCCATTGGGCTCGGGCGGGAAGCGGGTGCGAATGACCGTGTGCTTGCCGCTGGCCAGGTCCTCGCGAACGATCTGGCGGATGAAGTCTTTCTTCTCCGCCGGGGCGGTGGCGTCGGTGGCTGGAATCTCGGACATGCGGGGCATCGGCAATAAGTAAACCGCAAGTTTAGGCGGTGGCACCGGTTAGGGGTAGGCGGTGGGGCAGTGCGGCGCGTTTTGCGATGTTTTTACCGCCGTCGGCGCCGTCAGTGGGCTCCGCGCGGCTGGCCAGCAGCGACATCCGGTGGTCAAGGGCCAGTCTCAAGACCTTATCGAAGGAAGCGGTGGCAGGCGGTGGTGCCATCGCGAGCGTGCGTGAAGGGCGCTGGCAGCACCCGATCGGCCACGGCTGGCGGTGGCCGGCCCCGACGCGTACGCTGCGCCGACCCTCTGCAGCGAGCTGCGCATGCCCTTGCCCCGTCTGGTGATCGGCGACAAAACCCTGTCTTCCTGGTCGTTGCGGCCGTGGCTGCTATTGCGGCATTTCCAGGTGCCGTTCGAGGAAGTCTGCCTGCCGCTGGACACGCCGCAGTTCCAGGCGCGCATCGCCGGTTATTCGCCCACTCGCAGGGTGCCGGTGTTGTGGGACGACACCCTGCATGTCTGGGATTCGCTGGCGATTTGCGAATACATCAACGAGCGCTGGCTCGACGGCCGCGGCTGGCCGGCGGATCTGGCGGTGCGGGCCCAGGCACGCGCGGCTGCGGCCGAAATGCATTCGGGCTTTGCCGCCCTGCGCACGCAGCTGCCGATGGATCTGGCCCGTCCCCCCGGCCCGGCGCAGTGGGATGCAGCGGCCGAGCGCGACATCACCCGCATCCAGGCCCTGTGGGCCAGCCTGCGTGCCGAGCACGGCCATGCCGGCAACTTCCTGTGCGGCGAATTCGGCATTGTCGATGCGATGTACGCCCCGGTGGCGCTGCGCTTTGCCAGCTATGGCGTACCGCTGTTCGAGGCTGCTGGCGATTACCTGGCCGCCCTGGATGCGCTGCCGGCGCTACGCGAATGGCGCAACGGCGCAGAACGCGAACGCGCGGAGCGCGGCTGATGCAGATCGCCTATCGCGCCAGTCACATCATCGATGCGCATCTGGCCAAGCACGCGCTGGAAGATGCCGGCATCACCGCCTTCGTGTTCGGCGAATCGCTGCTGGGCGGCGCCGGCGAATTGCCGGCCTTCGGCGTGCTGCAGGTGTGCGTGTCCGACCTGCAGCTGAGTCAGGCGCAGGCGGTGCTGGCCGACATCGGCCTGTGCGGCGAAGTCACCCGCGCGCTATAGCGTTGAAGCAGCGCAGCGCCACCCGTAGGAGCGCACCCGGGCGCGATCTGGCGTTTATCGGCAAAGCTTCACAGCGCCCAGGTGCGCTCCTGCGCGGGCGTTTATCGGCAAAGCCCGGTCGCGCCCAGGTGCGCTCCTACGACGCGTACGCATCATTCCGACTGACGCCACCCTGGCGGCGCGGCCTCTGGCGCGGCCAGCGCGCGCAGGCGTTTGAACAGTACCGTGGTTTCGGCCACGTTCCAGACCCGCAGCGCGACTTCGAAGGTGTCCAGCGGCTTGGTCAAGAAGTCCTTGGCGCCCAGGCCCAGGGCGCGGTGGCGCGCGCTGCGGCTGGGGTCGGCGGTGAGCACGATCACCGGCAAAAAATGCCCCGGATCGGACAGCCGCGCCAGCTGTTCCAGCAGCGCGTAGCCGTCCAGCTCGGGCATCTTCAGATCCAGCAGGATCAGGTCCGGCGCGAACGCCGACACCAGCCCCATGACCCGCAGCGGATCGGTGGTGGCGATGACCTGCTGGAAGCCTTCGCGCTGCAGCAGGTCTTCGAGCAGCCGCACATTGGCCGGCTCGTCGTCGACGATGAGGATGCGAGAGCCCAGGATTTCGTCGCGTGTCATGCCAGCAGCCTGTCGATCACGGTGAAGAATTCCGCCACGTCGAGCGGTTTGGTCAGATACGCACGTACGCCCTGATTGCCGACGCGCGCCAGGGTGGCGGTGGTGGCATCGGCGCTGATCACCACTACCGGCACCTGCGCAGTGGCCGGCTGCGCTTGCAGCTCGCGCAACAGCTCCTCGCCGTTGCCGTCGCTCAGGTGCAGATCCAGCAGGATCAGATCCGGCACGCCCTGCTGCAACAACTCGCGCGCCTGCGCCAGGCTGGCGGCTTCGAGCAAGTGCCATTGCGGGCGACGCTCGGTGAGGGTGCGGATCAGCGCCTGGTTGGACGGGTTGTCCTCGATGCTCAGCAGCCGGCACACCGCGCTGCCGCTGGTGCTGGGCGGCAGCAGAATGCGTGCTGGCTCGTTGGGTTGCGGCTCGCCTTGCGGTAGCGAGATCCAGAAGCGTGCGCCATCGCGGCTGCTGTCCACGCCGATCTGCCCACCCATCGCCTCGATCAGGCGCTTGCTCAGTGCCAGGCCCAGACCGGTCCCTTCCACGGCCGACCGCTCGGCACCGAGTCGCTCGAACGGCGTAAACAAGCGCTCGATCTGCGCAGGCGTCAGCCCCGTGCCCTGATCGGCCACGGTGATGCGCAGTTGTTCGCCATCTGCCTGTGCGGTGACCTGCACCTGACCGCCGGGACGATTGAACTTGACCGCGTTCGACAGCAGATTGAGCAGCACCTGACGCAGCCGCTGCGCGTCGGCGCGGACCGTCCACGGCCCTTCGATGGCGGCCGGTTGCAATGCAATGCCGTACTTGTCGGCATCCGGCGCGATCAGGCCCAGCGCTTCGTGCACGGCCGCGCGCACCGAAATGGGTTCCGGGCTGAGATCCAGTTGATCGGCTTCGATCCGCGCGATGTCCAGCAACTCGGTGATCAGCCCCAGCAAGTGCCGGCCGGCGCCCAGAATGTGCTGCAGATGGCGGCGGTGGCCCGGTTCGGGCAGGTCCATTTCCAGCACCTGCGCATAGCCCAGAATTGCGTTGAGCGGCGTGCGCAGTTCATGGCTGCTGCGCGAGAGAAATTCGGTTTTCGCGCGGTTTGCGGTTTCTGCATCGCGCCGTGCCAGTTGCGCTTCGGCCGCGCGTGCGGCCAACAGTTCGCTGGCCTGCGCCAGCCGCTGGCCGACCTGGCCCAACTCATCGCCGGCGCGCGGTTGCGGTGCCAGCGGCAGGCCTTCGCCCAGTCGGTCTGCGTTGGCCGCCAGCGTGCGTAGCCGCCCGGACAAGGCCGAGGCGAACCACGCCACTGCAAACACTGCGCCCAGGCCGCCGAGCATGGCCGCGCTCAGGGTGATGATCAGATTGCGCTGGCGCAGCCCTTGCGCCTTGGCGGTGCGCACTTGCAACTGCGCGGTTTCGTAATTGCGCAACTCGCGCAGTTCCGCACGCAGAATGTCGAGCTTGTACTTGCCGTCCCAGAGCTGACGGATCTCTTCTTCGCGGCTCAGGTCCGGTGCCAGCAAACGACGCCACCCCTGCATTTTTTCCGCAAATAGCGGCTTGATACGCGCAAATCGCTGCGCCTGGACCGGGTCGGTGATGCGTTGCGAGAGCCGTTCGGCCACGCGTTGCAACCGCGGTTCGGCATCGCGGTATGGGGTGAGGAATTCATCGCGGCGCACCAGGCGATAGCCGCGCACACCGGCCGCGGTTTCGGCCAACAGCGCATGTGCTTCGTACAGGTCGCTCAACACCTCCAGTGTCTGGCGCACATCGTTTTCGGCGGCGATGTTCTGCCGCTCCACGCTGTAGATCGCCATCAGCGCCACGGCCAGCAACAGCAGCGGCAGGGTCACTACCGCCAGACTTTTACGGGTGATTGGCCAATCGTTCCAACGCACTGCCAATGCATTCATAGCGCGAGTCCGGCATGGACCGCGTACACCGCGGCCTGGGTGCGATCTTTTACCTCAAGTTTCTGCAGGATTCGCTCCACATGCACTTTTACCGTGCCGGGAGAAATCCCCAGTTCAGCTGCCAGCGTGGCATTGGTGAGTCCGCGCGGCAGCAGCGACAAGACCTGTTTCTCGCGTTTGCTCAGCGCACTGAGGCGGTCGTCCTGCTGGGGTTTGCGCCGACGCGTGGCGATCGGCTTGGCCGGTTCGGCCACCATTGCCGGCAGCAACAGTGCGAAGGCTTGCAGCGCCTGCACGTCATCGTTGCCGGGCGCGGTGCGGCTGTCGGTCCAGGCCACGCACAGCATGCCGTGGGTTGTGCCCAGGGCATGGATCGATACTTTGGCTTCGCGCATGTCGCTTGGGCGCGGTGGCATCAGCCAGGCGGCTTCGTGACCGTCGCCGGCCGCACTGGCACCGGGCGGCAGTGCCCGCCCGCGGCTGGCAAGCACCTGCGCGCGCGGCCCGCGCTGCGCCAGCACGGCGCCGTGCTCCAGGCCCAGCAACAGCAGCACGCGGCTCAGTACTGCATCGCAGGCTTGCTCCGGCGTGTGGGCCTGACGCAGGGCCGCGGCCGCCTCCAAGAGCGCCTGCCAACGTGCGCTGTCTGAGGCCTCGCGCCGCAAGGTCAGGCGCCAATCGCCAGCATTGGTAGGGGCTTCCATAGGTTAGCTCTAGGCCGATCAGCATATTTGAGTATATGCCAATCGGCAGAATTGTTGGGGGTGCTTGATTTCGATACTGAGCTTGCCCGATGAGGCACCCACAACAACCTAACGGAGATTTTCCATGCGCCGCACCCTGTTCTCTTTGGTTCTGGCTCTGGCTGCCACCCCGGCGCTGGCCGGCGGTGTGATGCACTACGCAGACAAGGCCGCACTGCCGGCTGGCGGCGAAGAGCGCGAAGTCGCTGCGCTGTTCGACACCTGGAACGCCGCGCTGGCGACAGGTAACCCGCACAAGGTGGCCGATCTGTATGCACCGGACGGCGTGCTGCTGCCGACGGTCTCCAACGAAGTGCGCGCCTCGCGCGAGCAGATCGAAAACTACTTCGAACTGTTCCTGACCAAAAAGCCCAAGGGCGTGATCAATTACCGCACCGTACGTGTGCTCGATGACGACAGCGCGGTGGATGCCGGCGTCTACACCTTCACGCTGACCGACAAGAGCGGCAAGAAGAGCGACGTGCAGGCGCGCTACACCTTCGTCTACGAGAAGCGCGACGGCAAGTGGTTGATCATCAACCACCACAGCTCGGCGATGCCGGAAGTCGATACGCGTGCGGCGGTCGCCAAGGCCAAGTAAGCGCTGCATCGGCGGCGAGCGCCGGTCGGGCAGGCTTGAAAGCTGCTGCGGCCGGCGCCATCCAGCAGGCAATCCTCACGATTGCGGAGTTGCACCATGCTGGGAATCGGCGCCTTTAAACAACGTATGCCACGTCCGGGCGAGGCACTGCCAGGACGCGAGCAAGCGCTGCCGCTACACAACACGCACCTGATCAACGGTCACCCGTTGCGCGGGGAATTTACCGGCCTGGCCCAGGTGCAATTCGGGCTTGGTTGCTTCTGGGGCGCGGAACGCAAGTTCTGGAGCGCACCGGGGGTGTACACCACCGCAGTGGGCTATGCGGGCGGCGAGACACCCAATGCGACCTACGCCGAGGTGTGCTCCGGACAGACCGGCCATACCGAAGCGGTGTTGGTGGTGTACGACGAAGCATCGGCGTCGTTTGCGCAGTTGCTGCGCACGTTCTGGGAAAGCCATGACCCCACCCAGGGCATGCAGCAAGGCAACGATGTCGGCACGCAATACCGTTCTGCAATTTATTGCACTACGCAGGCGCAATACGACGCGGCACTTGCCAGCCGCGACGCCTATCAGCAGCAGCTGGATGCCGCAGGGTATGGCGCAATCACCACGGAGATCCGTTTCCCGGCGACCACGTTCTACTACGCCGAAGACGATCACCAGCAGTATCTCGCCAAGCACCCCAATGGCTATTGCGGGCTTGGCGGCACGGGAGTGAGCTGCCCGATCGGGCTGGATGCCTGACGGAAAGGCAGGCCGGATTGAAGCGCTGTCAACCACGTGATCGTGGCAGCGCGCCGATGGCCAATAGTGACCGGCAGCGTTATCACGATCAGGCAGCGCATGGGAGTGCATGCCAGGCAACTTGAATGGCTACGTCGGAGACGACGTAGCCATCTTTTTTTGTGCGGCGTGCGCAAGACGCGCTGCCGTCGCCTCGTGTGGTTGATAGGCAAACTGGCCAGCGGATCATTGCAGCCAATCGGTGCAATGCATCGGTGCGGCGAATCACAGCACTCAGTGGGTGCAACGCGCTGGGCGTGCTTGAATCCGTTGACTCAGACGAATTCGCCGGCAAACATGCCGCGCAGCTGCGCAAGCGTGTCGGTGCGTTCGGGATGCAGCAGACGCATGCAGGCCAGCGCAAAGCCGACCGGGCTGGTGCCGGGTGCGGTGATGACGCTGTCAGCGGTGACGACTTTCTCGTGGCGATACTGTGCGGCCCCGGCATAGGGCACCACATGTTCCTGCAAAAACGCCAGCGCGTTGCTGGTATGCGCGCGTTCGTCGAGTAGGCCTGCATACGCCAGCGCGATGGTGGCGCCGCAGATGGCGGCGACCGGTCGCTGGTGTTGCACGCGTTCGACCAAGAGACCGCTTAAGCCGGGGATTTCGCCTGCCTGCCAGCGCTCGCTGCCGGGCAGGATCCACAGGTCCGCGTCCAGCGGCGCCAGATCCGAGAGCGCGAATTCCGGAGCGATCCGCAGCCCGCCGATGGACTGCACCGGCTGACCATCGATGCTGGCAATGGCTACCTGATCGCCAAACCACTCGCGCGCCGCTGGCAGCACCACACCGATTTCCCAATCGGCCACACCATCGACCATCACCACTGCAATGTTTGCCATTGTCCGCTACACCAGTTGAGGTCTCTGGATTCTAGGCAGTGCGCGCGCGGCGATTGTAAGCAAGGTGTGCAGACGCGCAGGGGGCGGGCGGTATCGCGGCCTGGTCCATCGGCTGCTCGAACGGAGCTTGCTTGACAGATGCGCGGGGCGGCTGAGGATGGCCACGCTGTGCGAGGCACGCAGTGTCGATCAGATCCGTCGCGTTACCTGCGTTACCTCACTAGACCGCGTGGGCCAGCGCCAGAGAGGTGCGCGACGCAGCGGCATCGACTTGCGGGTGTTGTATCGGATACGCGGGAAGTCGTATTCGGCCGGGATTCCAAGCCCCGGTGCGACTGCCGCTGCAACCCCGAAAACGACAACGCCCGCAGCATCGGCCGCGGGCGTTGGTGGTCGCACTTGTACGTTAAGACAATCAGCCGGCCAGCTTGTCGGCGATGGTCTTGCGCAGGGCTTGCAGATCCTTGGCGAAGGTGTCGATGCCGCCGGCCAGCTTTTCGGTGGCCATGGGGTCGGCCGCCAGGTCGTTGGCGAAACTGTCGCTATTGATCGGCGTGATCTGCACGGTTTCGGCTTTGGCCGGGGAGAGCTTGCGCGGCAACTCGCCGTGTTCGGCGTCGAGCTTTTCCAGCAGATCCGGCGAGATGGTCAGGCGGTCGCAGCCGGCCAGCGCTTCAATCTGCGCGGTGGAGCGGAACGAGGCGCCCATCACCACGGTCGACGAGCCGCGTCGCTTGAACTCGTTGTAGACGGTGCGCACGAACACCACGCCCGGGTCTTCATCGATGTTGGCCGGGGTCTGCCCCTGGGCGACGTAGTAATCCAGGATGCGGCCCACGAACGGGGAGATCAGGAACACGCCGGCTTCCGCGCAGGCCAGCGCCTGCGAGTGGTTGAAGATCAGCGTGAGGTTGCAGTCGATGCCTTCGCGTTGCAGCTGACGGGCGGCTTCGATGCCTTCCCAGGTCGCTGCGATCTTGATCAGGATCTTGTCTTTGGACACGCCACGCTCGGCGTACATCGCAATGAACTTGCGCGCCTTGGCGATGGTGGCCTCGGTGTCGTGAGCCAGGTCGGCGTCCACTTCGGTAGACACGCGCCCCGGCACCAGTTCGGCCAGTTTGACGCCCACGCCGATGGTGAGACGGTCGGCGACCTCGTGGGTGGTGGCGGTGCGATCGTCGCCGCCGTGCTCGCGGCCCCAGGCCAGTTCGCGCTCGATCAGATCGGCATAGACCGGCAGGTCCAGCGCCTTCTTGACCAGGGTGGGATTGGTGGTGCAGTCGACCGGCTTCAGTCGCTTGATGGCGTCGTAATCGCCGGTGTCGGCAACAACGACAGACAGGTCGCGCAGTTGGGCAAGCTTGGAGGGGGATGCAGTCATGCGGGTTCTCTCGAATCGTGGAACGGGTCGGGGATGACGCAGCGCGCTACGTTAGCGCGCCGCGCGCTGGAAGTCGCCCGCGGCTGCGGGTTGATCGTGCACGGCGGTCACGCGCAGGCGCAGGTCGCGCCCGTCAGGCGTGCGCCAGTCGATGCTCTGGCCGACCGACAGGCCAAGCAGCGCACTGCCCACCGGCGCGAGCACCGAGATGCGGCTGTGCTGGACATCGGCTTCATGCGGGTACACAAGGGTGAGCGTATGCCGTTCGCCGTGCAGCTGGTCTTCGCATTCGATGCGCGAGTGCATGGTGACGACATCGCCGGGAATCTGGTCGGGCGGCAGCACACGTGCGCGGCCCAGTTCGTCGCTCAGCGCAGTGGCGGCGGGATGCTTGTTGAAGGCGGGGGAATCGAGCAAGGCCTCAAGCCGGGCGAGGTCGTGGCTGGAAACAAGGATGGATGGCGGCAAGCCGCTGTGGTGTTGGGAAGTCATGGCACTCTCCTGACGAATACGGCTCGCCAACATGGCAAGCGGCATCGACAAGATGAGGGCGCCGTTGGCCGATCCCAATACATGCTGCCCGGCGGAAACGTGCGGCGACTTGGGTCAGACCGACGTGGTTTTTTTTCAAGCCACTGGCGTTAACGCGGCGATCAAGCGAGCGCTGCGGTAGAGTTCTAAGGGCGCAGATGGCAGCATCAAATGCCTGCCCAGGTAAGCCAGACGGAGTGGCTCCACCGACGAATCTGCAGCCGAAGAAAAACACCAGCTGGAAAAAACACAAGGCGTCGCTTGCGCGCCGCCGATGTTTGTTGTCTACGACTGTCGCGCAAAGCGACCACAGCCATGAAACGCTTTTGCGATTCCCGATTCCCGATTCCCGATTCCCTAAGCCGCCACCGCCTTGGGGCCTGTCGCAGGCTGATCCAGCGTAAACAGGCTCTCCGGCAATTCCTTGAACAACTGCGACAGCTGCTCCAGGAAGGCGGTCATGGCCGAGCTGCGACGCCACGCCATGGCAATGCGACGGCTGGGTTGCTTGTCTTCGCGGAAGCGAATCAGGCGGATGTTTTCCGAGCGGGCGACCGGCGGCTTGACTGCCAGAAGCGGTAGCAGGGTGACGCCGACATTGGCAGCGACCATCTGACGCAAGGTTTCCAGGCTGGTAGCCTGGAACTCGGATTTCTCCAACGCGCCGGCCAGATGGCAGACATCCAGCGCCTGTTCGCGCAGGCAGTGGCCATCTTCCAGCAACAACAGGCGTTGTTCGGACAGATCGTCCAGCGTCATGCTGTCGTGGCGCGACAGCGGATGGCCTTCCGGGACTGCCAGCACAAAGGGTTCTTCGAACAAGAATTCTGCATGCAGCTGATCGTCCTGCAACGGCAGCGCCAGCAGCGCCGCATCCAGGCGGCCTTCGCGCAACTGGTGCATCAGTCGGTCGCTTTTTTCTTCGATCAACAGCAGCTCCAGCCGCGGAAACCGCTCGCGGATGCGCGGCACCACATGCGGCAACAAATAGGGCGCCAGCGTGGGGAAGATGCCCAGCCGCACGGTGCCCGCTTCCGGGTCCTGGCTGCGCCGCGCGGCTTCCTTCATCTGTTCCACTTCGGCAACGATGCCGCGTGCGCGCATCGCCGCTTCGCGGCCGGCCGGCGTCAGCATCACCTTGCGCGGCGCGCGCTCTACCAGCGGCACACCCAGCTCGTCCTCAAGTTTCTTGATCTGGGTGGACAGCGTCGGTTGACTGACGAAACACGCCGTCGCGGCACGGCCGAAATGCTTGTGGTCGGCCAGGGCTACCAGATACTTCAAGTCACGCAGATTCATGTGCAGCAGCCCTCAAGGCGGTGACGGTTAACGACTGACGCGTGATGCAGCTTAGCGCCCGGCGTGGCCGGGCGATGGCTGTCGTTGCGCTTATGCGGCCTGCGCAACGTTTTCGGCGCTGACCGGTGCGCTGGAGCGGATCAGGTGATCGAATGCGCTCAGTGCGGCCTTGGAGCCTTCGCCCATCGCGATCACGATCTGCTTGTACGGCACCGTGGTGGCATCGCCTGCCGCAAACACGCCCGGCACGCTGGTCTGGCCACGGTCGTCGACGATGATCTCGCCGCGCGGCGACAGCTCGACCGTGCCACGCAGGAACTCGGTATTGGGCAGCAGGCCGATCTGCACGAACACGCCTTCCAGTTCGATGTGCTGGCTGTCGCCGCCGGTGCGGTCCTTGTAGACCAGGCCGGTAACCTTTTGCCCGTCGCCCAGCACTTCGGTGGTCTGTGCGCTGGTGATGATGCGCACGTTGTGCAGGCTGCGTAGCTTGCGTTGCAGTACCTCATCGGCACGCAGCTTGTCGTCGAACTCCACCAGCGTGACATGCGCCACGATGCCGGCCAGGTCGATCGCCGCTTCCACACCCGAGTTGCCGCCACCGATCACCGCCACGCGCTTGCCCTTGAATAGCGGGCCATCGCAGTGCGGGCAATAGGCCACGCCCTTGTTCTTGTACTGGTCTTCGCCCGGCACGTTCATCTGCCTCCAGCGCGCACCGGTGGACAGGATCACGGTCTTGCTCTTGAGCGAAGCGCCATTGGCCAGCTTGATCTCGACCAGGCCATCGGCACCGGCCGGGATCAGCTGCTCGGCGCGCTGCAGATTCATGATGTCCACATCGTACTGACGCACGTGCTGTTCGAGCGCGGCCGCCATCTTCGGGCCTTCGGTTTCCTGCACGGAGATGAAGTTTTCGATCGACATGGTGTCCAGCACCTGCCCACCGAAACGCTCGGCGGCCACACCGGTGCGGATGCCCTTGCGCGCGGCATACACCGCTGCTGCCGCGCCGGCCGGGCCACCGCCGATCACCAACACGTCGAAGGCATCCTTGGCGGCGATCTTGGCGGCATCACGCTTTGCGGCATTGGTGTCGAGCTTGGCGACGATCTGCTCCAGCGTCATGCGGCCCTGGTCGAACAGCTCGCCGTTCAAGTAGACGGTAGGCACCGACATGATCTGGCGGGTTTCGACCTCGTCCTGAAACCATGCGCCATCGATGGCAACATGCTTGATGCGCGGGTTGAGCACGGCCGCCAGATTCAGCGCCTGCACCACGTCCGGGCAGTTCTGGCACGACAGCGAGAAATAGGTTTCGAACTGGTAGTCGCCATCCAGATGCTGCACCTGCTCGATCAGCTCGGCGGTGGCCTTGGACGGGTGACCGCCCACCTGCAGCAGCGCCAGCACCAGCGAGGTGAACTCGTGGCCCATCGGCAAGCCGGCAAAGCGCAGCGAGATGTCCTGGCCCGGCGTGTTCAGCGCGAACGAGGGCTTGCGCTGGTTGTCATCGCGGTGGACGTCCAGGCTGATCTTGTCCGACAGCAGCACCAGGTCTTCGAGCAGGTCGAGCATTTCGCGCGAGCCGTCGCTGTCGTCGATCGAGGCGTGGATCTGGATCGGGCGTGTGACCCGTTCCAGGTAGGCAGTCAGCTGGGTCTTGAGATTGGCATCCAACATGGAAAACTCCTGGGAATGGGCAAGGGGAGGGCGTGGCGTCGCTGCCGAAGGGCAGGTCGCCGGGGAAGGAAGGAGGTGAACCGCAGCCGGCGCGGGGTCGGGATGCGTGCTGGCGATGGCTGGCGGGCAGCCCGGCACCGGCTCCGGTTCACCCCCGGCCCGATGAACCGGGCCAGGGATGCGCGGCGGCTTAGATCTTGCCGACCAGGTCCAGCGACGGAGCCAGGGTCTTGGCGCCTTCCTTCCACTTGGCCGGGCAGACCTGGCCAGGATTGTTGGCCACGAACTGCGCTGCGGTCAGCTTGCGCAGCGTCTCGGTGACGTCGCGGGCGATCGAGTTGTCGTGGATTTCCAGGGTCTTGATCACGCCTTCCGGATTGATGATGAAGGTGCCGCGCAGGGCCAGGCCTTCTTCTTCAATGTGCACGCCGAAGGCGCGGGTCAGCTTGTGGGCCGGGTCGCCGATCAGCGGGAACTGCGCCTTGCCAACGGCCGGCGAGGTCTCGTGCCACACCTTGTGAGAGAAGTGCGTGTCGGTGGTGACGATGTACACCTCGGCGCCAGCCTTCTGGAACGCGGCATAGTTGTCGGCGGCGTCTTCCACTTCGGTCGGGCAATTGAAGGTGAATGCGGCGGGCATGAAGATCAGCACCGACCACTTGCCCTTCAGGCTGGCCTCGGTGACTTCGATGAAGTTGCCGTTGTGGTACGCATTCGCCTTGAACGGCTGGACCTGGGTGTTGATGAGAGACATTGAGTTTCCTCGTGCGATGAAAGGGGGGGCAGGGGATGGAACAGCCGCCATGGTAGGCAGGATCGATAGATTTCTCAAATCGATTAATGGAATTGCATAGATAGGTTTTGGCTATCGATATTGCAGACGGCATCTGGCGCTGCGGGTGGGCCGTTCCATCTCCGATAATGGTCGGCCGATGTTTCGCATGAGTGAATGACCCGTATGAGCGACGATCCTGCAGGCATCCCCGCCGAACAGCTGCTGCGGCAGGCTGCGCTGCGGATCGAGCGTGCCGATGCCGAGCCGCTGCTGCTGCATGCACTGGGCCGCGACCGCGCCTGGCTGTTCGCGCACGGCCGCGACCCGGTGCCGCCGACCATCGCGCAGGCCTTCGACGCCTTGGTGCAGCGGCGGCAGACTGGCGAGCCGGTGGCCTACCTGACCGGTTCGCGCGGGTTCTGGACCCTGGACCTGGCCGTCTCCACGGCCACGCTGATTCCGCGTGCCGACACCGAAGCGTTGGTCGAGCTGGCGCTGGAGCGGCTGGATCAGGCGCCCGGCCGACGCGTGGCCGATCTGGGTACCGGCAGCGGCGCGATCGCACTGGCGATCGCCAGCGAGCGGCCGCAGGCGCAGGTGATCGCCACCGACGCCAGCGCGGCCGCGCTCGCCATCGCCCAGCGCAACGCCGACAGCCACCGCCTATCGAACGTGGAGTGCCGGCTGGGCAGCTGGTTCGGACCACTGGCCGGCGAGCGCTTCGATCTGATTGCCAGCAATCCGCCGTATATCGCGGCCGGCGACCCACATCTTGCGCAGGGCGATCTGCGCTACGAGCCGGCCAGCGCACTGGCCTCCGGCAGCGACGGGCTGGACGACATCCGTTCGATCGTGGCCGATGCGCCCGGTCATCTGCGCGCAGGCGCCTGGCTGCTGCTCGAGCATGGCTGGGATCAGGGCGCGGCCGTGGCCGAGTTGCTGCGCACGCGCGGGTTTACGCAGGTGGCCACGCATCAGGATCTGGAACAGCGCGATCGGGTGACGTTGGGCTGCTGGGAGGAGGGCTCTACGCAGTAGTGCTGGCTGGTGCAGCGTCGCCGACGGTGCAGTCATTGCGCGCCGGCATGCGCAGCCTCACCTCGCCACGGGAAGACACCGCCGTTGGCTCCATCGTCGATCGCTACAATGCGGGTTTTCGCCCAGGACCGACGCATGCGCACGCTCTATCCCGAGATCACGCCCTACGAGCAGGGCAGCCTGAAGGTCGACGACCGCCACACGCTGTATTTCGAACAGTGCGGCAACCCTCAGGGCAAGCCGGTGGTGATGCTGCACGGCGGCCCGGGCGGCGGCTGCAACGACAAGATGCGGCGCTTCCACGACCCGGCCAAGTACCGCATCGTGCTGTTCGATCAGCGCGGCTCCGGGCGGTCCACCCCGCATGCCGATCTCACCGACAACACCACCTGGGATCTGGTCGCCGACATCGAGCGCTTGCGCACGCAGTTGGGCATCGACCGCTGGCAGTTGTTCGGCGGTAGCTGGGGCTCGACGCTGGCCTTGGCGTATGCGCAAACCCACCCGCAGCAGGTCACCGAGCTGGTGCTGCGCGGCATCTTTTTGCTGCGTCGTTTCGAGTTGGACTGGTTCTATCAGGAAGGCGCCAGCCGGCTGTTCCCGGATGCATGGGAGCACTACATCAACGCCATCCCGGCCGACGAACGCGGCGATCTGGTCGCCGCCTTCCATCGCCGCCTGACCAGCGACGACGAGGCCACGCGTCTGGCCGCGGCCAAGGCCTGGAGCGTGTGGGAGGGTGCCACCAGCTTTCTGCATGTGGACGAAGACTTCGTCACCGGGCATGAGGACGCGCACTTTGCGTTGGCCTTCGCACGTATCGAAAACCACTACTTCGTCAACAAGGGCTTCTTCGAGGTGGAAGGCCAGCTGTTGCGCGATGCGCACCGCATTGCCGACATCCCCGGGGTGATCGTGCATGGCCGCTACGATGTGGTGTGCCCACTGCAAAGCGCCTGGGATCTGCACAAGGCGTGGCCGAAGGCGCAGCTGCAGATCAGCCCGGCATCGGGGCATTCGGCCTTCGAGCCGGAAAATGTCGATGCACTGGTGCGCGCGACCGACGGGTTTGCTTGAGCGAGCCGGTCGGGCGCAGGCGAGTGATGTGCCAGCTCACGCTGGTGCATGACCCGTAGGAGCGTGCCCGCGCGCGATGAGGCGTTATCGATAACGCTTCCTCGCGCGCAGGCACGCTCCTACGGGGGTTGTTGTTTCAGCGTGGCAACAGCGCCTGGGCCAGCGGTGGCAGGATGCGCGCCAATCGATCTGCCCATGCCTGTTGCCCGGCGGTGTCGCCGATCAGGTCCTGGCGGATTTCCAGTTCCACATGCAGCAGGTCGCGGCCTTCGCCATGGACCGGGATGGCGTAGTCGGTGGCGTCGCTCACCGCATACGGTTGATTGTCGCCAACCACCAGGTCCGCTTCTGCGCGCAAGGCATCCAGCAAGCGATGCGCCAGTCGCGTGTCGCGGTGGTACAGCACGCCGGCATGCCAGGGACGCGCGTTGCCGGCCATCACCGGGGTGAAGCTGTGCATCGACACCAGCAGCGTCGGCTGGGCGCGCTGTGCGCGTGCATCCAGTTCGGCCGCGATGCGTGCGTGGTAGGGCGCGAAGATCGCATCGATACGTTGCTGGCGATCGGTGGCGGTCAACGCCAGGTTGCCGGGAATGGATGTGCCGTCGCTGATCTCCGGCATCCGGCTGGCCGCGCTATCGGGCCGGTTGCAGTCGATCACCAGGCGCGAATAGGTCTGGGTGATAGCGATGGCATCCAGCGCGTTGGCCAGCAGGCGGGTGACCTGTGCGATGCCGATATCCCAGCCGATATGGCGGTCCAGCTCCTGCTGCGGCAGGCCCAGATTTGCCAGCCGTGCGGGCACGCGCTGGCCGGCGTGATCGGCGATCAACAGCCACGGCGATGCCGCCTGCGCGTTGTGCACGGTGAACGCTGGCGGATCCTCGGGGCCAAGCAAGTGACCGGCAGCGGCATCAACCACGCGGCGTGCCATCCAGTGCGTGATCGACCAGATACAGCCCGGCCCACAACTTGGGATCCATCTGATAGCCCTCGGCCATCTTCTGCACCAGCCACGCGCCGACCTGCGCGCGCGGGATTTCGTGCACGGTGATGTCTTCGCTGGCATCGCCGCCGCCTGCGCCGACTTTGCGCAGCCCGGTGGCGCGCACGAACGCGATCTTCTCGCTGCTCGCGCCGGCCGAGGTGGGGCCGATCATCAGCACTTCGGCGTGCTCGGCGGTCCAGCCGGTTTCTTCTTCCAGTTCGCGGATCGCCGATAGCTCGATCGACTCATCGGCATGCACATCGCCGACCAGCCCGGCCGGCATTTCGATGGTGCGCGCTTGCAGCGGCACGCGAAATTGCTCGACGAACAACATCGCATCGTCCGGCGTCACCGCCACGATGATCGCGGCCAGGCCGCCGGCGTGCACGCGCTCGGAATATTCCCAGGTGCCACGCACGACCATGCGTTGGTACTTGCCTTCGTAAACCACGGTGGGCGGGGTGTCGTGTCGGTTCATGGGTAGGTGCCTTGAGACAGGGAAGCGGGAGGGGGCGGCAGTGCGGCGCCGTCGCACACGGCCAGCAGGCGGCGGCGCGTAAGCGGCCCGAAACGCAGGCTGTCGCATAACCCGATTAGCATGTCCGCATCGGCTTGCGTGCGCGTGAAGCCGGCGTCGGTCAAGCCGAGCGGTGCGTCCAATGCGATGGTGGTGAGCTGGCGCCATAACAACGCATGGTCGCGCTGTTCGCGCAGCCGCACGGCCATTTGCGCGGCGCCGCGCAAGCGCAGAAACGGGATCTCGTCAATGCGTTCCAGCAAGGCATCCAGGCTGCCGAAATGCGCCAGCAGCACGGCTGCCGATTTTGCGCCGATGCCGGTGATGCCAGGAATGTTGTCGATCGCATCGCCGCACAGCGCCAGATAGTCGGCAATCTGATGCGCATGCACGCCATGGCGCGCCTTTACCCCGTCCATGCCCCAGCGCAAGTTGCGCGCGTAATCCCACTGTTCGTCGTGCTCGAACAGCAACTGCGACAGATCCTTGTCGGCCGACACGATCACCCCGCGCAAGCCTTGCGCGCGCACGCTGTGCAAGGCGCTGCCGATCAGATCGTCGGCCTCGTACTCGCGGTGCGCCAGCACGCTCAGGCCCAGTGCCGCGCACAGTGCCTTGCAATGCGCAAACTGGCGCCGCAATGCATCCGGCGCCGGCTCGCGGTTGCCTTTGTAGGCTGGGTAGATGGCATGCCGAAAGCAGCTGTCCAACGCTTCGTCGAAGGCAATGGTGATGTACTGCGGGCGCTCGCGTTCCAGCAGGTCCAGCAGAAAACGCGCAAAGCCGTGCACCGCATTGGTCGGCCAGCCTTGCGCGTCCTGAAACTCGTCCGGGATCGAATGCCAGGCGCGAAACACGTACAGGCTGGCATCGATCAGATACAGCGGCTCCGGGCGCGGACCGCCCGGCAGCGCCGTGGCAATGGCACCCGGCAGCGTGCTCATGGGGTCCAGTCGCGCAATAAGACGCGCGGGTCCGGACGCTCGCGCTCGGGCACCTGCATGCGCGGTGTGCCGATATGGATGAAGCCGGCGATGCGCTCGTTTTCGCCCAGGCCCAGATAGCCGCTGACGGCCGGGTCGTAGGCCATCCAGGCGGTCAGCCACTGCGCGCCGAAGCCATGCGCCTGCGCGGCCTGCAGCAATGCAAAACACACGCAGCCGGCGGTGAGCAGCTGTTCCTGCTCGGGCACCTTGTGCTCGGGGCGCAGCGAGGCGATGACCACGATCGCCAACGGTGCGTCGCTGAAGCGGTTGCGGTCTTTCTCGACCGCCGCCGGCGGTGCCAGCGGATCGGCGGCTTGGGTGCGTTCGGCCAGAAAGTCGCCCAGGGCATGCCGCGCGTCGCCGCTGATGCGCAGGAAACGGAACGGCACCAGCTTGCCGTGGTCGGGCACCCGCACGGCCGATGTCAGCATGCGCAGCAAGGTGTCTTCATCCGGGCCGGGCTCGCCCAATTGTTTGGAGGGGACCGAACGACGCGCGTCCAGCGCCTGTAGCGAATACGGTGCATGCATAATTTGCGGTTCTGGGCGACGAATGCGTCAATTATAGACGGGCCCTTCCCAACGCCCGCCGCATGATGGCCGGCCGGGTGACGTCTGCTGCAACGGCATCGCTCCTTCCTGCCCGCTCCTTCAGCGTTGTCCGATGACCCAGTTCGTGTCCACCGATCCTCTGCCCAGCCGCAACCCGCAACTGCTCGATCAGGTGCGCGATATCGTGCTGGTGCCGCTGGCCGATGCGTTTATCGACGTGCAGGACGCGCTGGCCGAGGCGTTGTTCCGCCTGGCGGCCGATGCCGGCGCGGCCCAGAACGATTTCATGGAAGCCATCCAGGCCTTGCGGCAGCAGCGCGAACCGATCACCGCGCGCTTTCGCGGGCATCTGGCCAAGGCCTGGCAGGGCCTGGAGTCCGCGCGGCCGTTGTCGGCCGAGCGTAGCCTGGCACGCGGCGCTGCGGGGCTGACCCTGCTGCCCGAACAGGATCTTGAAGTCCGGCTGGCGGTGCGCAATCTGGCCGGCTCTTTGCAGCATCAATGGCGGCCGGAGCTGATGCGGCTCAATCGCTATCTGGGCTTCATCGCCGGCGGGCTGCGCATCGATGGCGACAGCAATCCGTTCGGCCCTGAGCACCTGGGCGTGGCGCTGTACGAGGCCTTCCAGGGCGTGACGCTGGCGGCGAAGGTGCATCTGGCGGTCATCAAGGTCTGCGAGCAGCAGCTGATGCCGCGCGTCGGCCAGCGCTACGCAGAGCTGGAACAGGCGTTGGCGCAGGTTGCCAGCCTGCGCGAGTTGCCGCAGGCGCGCCATCGCCGCGGCGGCATCCCGCGCCAGGGCAAGACCGGCAACGAGGACACCACCGAGACGCCGGACTGGATCGCACGGTTCTTTGCCGACTGGTCCGGCGGGCAGGGGGCATTGGTCGACGTCAAGGTGATCGACGTGCATCTGCGCAGCGGCCGCGAAGTGCTGCCGGCCGCGTTGCACCAGCGTTTGCAACAGGCGCGCCACCTGCGCGAGCCCGATGCCGGGCGGTTGGAGTCGGTCGCGCAGCGGCGGCTGTCGCCGCGTGAGGTGGTTTCGGCGTTGTCGCTGCTGCAGACCATGCCCGGCGCCGGGTTCGACAGCATCGACGACGGGCAGCGCGGCTTGCCGCACGCACTGCGGCAGCACCTCATGCGCTCGGCTGCCTCGCTTGGCGTCGACCCGGTCACCACCTGCCTGGACCCCAACGATGCCGATGCGCTGGACTTGATCGCGCTGCTGTTCGACGCGATTCTGGTGCAGAGCCAGCTTTCCGATGCGCAACGCCGCCTGCTGGGGCAGTTGCTGGTGCCGATGGCCAAGATGGCGATGCTCGACGGCCATCTGTTCGTGCGCGATGGCCATCCGGCGCGTCGTCTGCTCAATCTGCTGGTGGATGCCTGCGACGGCAATGGCGGCGAAAGCGCGGCCGAACAGGCATTGTTGGCGCAGGTGGAGGCGGCAGTCGTAACCGTCGTGCGCGACTTCGACGAGCATCCAGCGGTGTTCTTGGCGTTGGAAGCCGAGTTCGGCGCCAGTCATGAGCAGTACCGGCGACGCGTGGAGATTGCCGAGCGCCGCGCCAACGAATTGCAACGTGCCGAAGAACGCCGCGAACGCGCACGCAGCATTGCCACCCAGGCGCTGGCAGAGCGGCTGGCACGCGGATCGCTGCCGCCGGTGGTGGAGCACTTTCTCAGCCGCGTCTGGCATCCGAGCGTGCAACAGGCTGCGTTGCGCGCCGATGGCGCCGGCCCGGCCCTGGACGCCGCCATGGCAGTGGGCGACGCCGTGCTGGCGCAGCTGACGCCCGCGCGCAGTGACACCGGGCTGGATGCACAGCGTGCGCCGTTGCTGCAGGCGTTTGCGCTGGCCGGATTGGGGCCGCGCGAGGCTGAGCAGGCCTTGCAGGAATTGCTGCGCGCGCTGGCGCCCATGCCGGCTGCTGCCCATGCGGAAGCGCTTGCCCCCACCCTGACCGCATTGCGCCTGGTGCCCAGCCCCGCCGACCCGGTGGCAGAGCCGTTGACTCCGATGCTCGATGCGGGCGGGCAGGTGGAGTTCGACCGCATCACCGTTGACTTCTTTCGCGCCATGGCAATCGGCACCAGCCTGGACTTCGTCGACCGCGAAGGCCGTGTCCAACCGGGCAAGCTGTCGTGGATCAGCCCGATTTCCGGGCGGCTGATGTTCGTCAATCGGCGCGGCGGGCGGCTGTGCGTGTCCTCGCCGGAAGAGCTGGCCATGATGGTCTGGCTGGATCGCCTGCGCCTGCACCGTGAAGAAGACGCTTTCTACAGCGCGATGCAGGACGTGGTCGACGGGCTGGACGCGTCTGACCCCCCTCAAGGCTTAACCCCCGCAGGCGTATAACGGGTGCCGGCAGGCTCCACCGCAAGGTTGCGGGCTACGATGTCTCCTTGACACGCAAACCCTGGGCGGTCACGAGTAAAGTGAGAGCTGCGTCACACTTAACGAACGAGCGAAACGCCTACCATGCGAGGGCGGAATTTGGGGCCGCGTCTGTTTTTACTCGTTTGAATATTTTCACGCCTGCAGAGGCGGGGAGCCTTTGCGCATGACTTTTCAGCCCAGTCCGTCGGGACATCCGGGCCGTGACCAACGCTTGCTCGAGCAGGCGCACGACGTGTTCGTGCCCGCGCTGGTGCAGGTGTTTGCAGCTGCAGTCGCGCATTTCGATGATGTCCTGTTCGATCGCGCCGAATCCGCCGGCGCGTCACAGTTGCTGTTTCTCGATGGCATGCGCGAGCTGCGCCGCAAGCGCGAAGACGTGACCACCCAATTCCGCCAACAGCTGGAAGACGGCTGGCAGGCGCTGTTGCTCGGCACGCCGTTGTCGGCCGAAGTGGTACTGGCCGGCGACATGGGCACAGGCCCGCTCAGCCTGGTGCCCGAGCACGTACTCGAATCGCGGCTGGCAGTGCGCAACCTTGCCACCGTGCTGCTGCGCGATTTCAAGCAGGTGCTGGCGCGTGTCGACCGCCGCCTGGGCTGGATTGCCGGTGGCCTGGAACTGGTGGCTGACACCAATCCGTTCGGTCCGGAACATCTGGGCGTGGCGATCCACGAAGCGTTCGCCACCTGCGATCTGGCGCCGGAAGTGCGCCTGGTAGTGATCAAGCTATGCGAGCGCGACCTGGCTGAACCGATCGGCAAGTTGTATGCGCGTCTGGACGAAACTCTGGTCAAGGCCGGTGTGATGCCGGAAATTTCGCAGCCCAAGCGCCAGCCGCCGCGCATGCAGCCACGCGGCGAGACGCCCGAAGCGCGCGCGCAGGCCGACGCTTATGGCGGCGATGCCGAAATGGGCGGCGACGATCAGAACGACCAATACGCGCCAGCCTGGGCCAATCGCTTCCTGGACCGCTGGGCGCATAGCCGTGGGCGCATGCAGGCCGCTGCGCAACGCGGCCATGCCGATGGTGGCGGCGCTGGCGGCATGGAAGGCGAGGCCGATCATCCTGGCGGCAGCCAGGGCATGCTGCTGGATGCACTGCACGAACTGCTGCAGCAGACCCGTAGCGTGCGCGACAGCACGGCCTCGGCTGCGTCGGTGGCAGTGGGCCAGCAACGCCCGCTGAGCCAGCGCGAAATGATGTCGGTGCTGTCGTTGCTGCAGGCCACGCCCAGCGCAACGCTGCAGGCGGCCATCGGCGACGACAACGAATCACTTGCGCAGCGACTGAAGAACGAAGTGCTCAACAGCGCCACGCGTCTGGGCGTGGACCCGGCCACCGCAAAGCTGGACCCGATGGACGAGGATGCGATCGACCTGGTCGGCATGCTGTTCGACGTGATGCTGGACGAGCGCGATCTGGAAAACCGCTCGCGCGAGATGATCGGCCGGCTGGTGGTGCCCTTCGTCAAGGTGGCGCTGCTGGATCGCAAGATGTTCGTGCAGAAGACTCACCCGGCGCGGCGCCTGCTCAACTCGCTGGCCGAGGCCTGCGAGGGCAACAACGGCGACAGCGCCGCCGAGCGCGTGCTGATGGGCAAGGTCGAAGAAATCGTCGACCGTCTGGTGGCCGAATTCAACGAGAACCTGGCGATCTTCCTGACCCTGGAAGAAGAGTTTCGCGACTTCCTGTCGCAGCACCGCCGCCGTGTGGAAATTGCCGAGCGCCGCGCCACCGAAACCCAGCGCGGCCAGGAAAAACTGGAGCTGGCGCGCAACCGCGCGCTGGCGGAGCTGGAGCAGCGCGTGCTGTCCGGTGCGCCGTTGCCCAAGGCGGTGGAAGACTTCCTGCGCCAGCCGTGGCTGCATCACCTGACCATGGCGATCCTGCGCGACGGCGACGAAGGTCCCGGCACGGTCGAGGCATTGGCGCTGGCCGATGGCGTGCTGGAAGAACTGAGCGAGGCGCGCCGCCACATCATCGGCAAGCCGTGGCTGCAGGTCTGGCAACCGGCGCTGCATCGCGTGTTCGCCAGCGTTGGCCTGCATGGCGACGCGGTGGTGGTAGCGATCACCGCATTGCACGACACCTTGCAAGCCATCGCCGAGGCACGCCCGGAGCTGGAAAAAGCCTTGCCGGAACTGCCGCAGGTCAACCTGCCGCCGCCAGCGGCCGAAAGCGTCAGCGTAGTGCTGGGTGCCGAAGCGGTGGCGCAGAGCATCGACAGTGCCGACGCCGAACGGTTCCGTGCGATGGACATCGGCACCTGGCTGGATTTTGTCGACAAGGACGGCAAGGTGCAGGCCGGCAAGCTGTCGTGGGTCAGCCCGATTTCGCAGCGGCTATTGTTCGTCAACCGCCGCGGTGTGCGTTTCTGCGTCGCCTCGCCGGAAGAACTGGCGGTGATGGTGCGGCTGGGGCGCCTGCGCGAACACATCAACGACGGCGCGTTCGACAGCGCGATGCAGGGCGTGATCGACCGGCTGGATCCGCTGCACAACAACGGCACGGTGCACTGAGCGATTGCATCGATTGCGCAGCGCTGTCGCTGCGCGACGGAGGCTGTGTCGCTTCCTTCGGCGAGCGTGTTTTGAAGAATGGATGTGCGTCGCTGGCGCGACCATCGCGAGGGTCTTGCTGTGCCGGCGTTTGGGCTCCTGGAGTCGTCGGGCTCCTGCGGCAGACGCCGGATGTTTGCGGCGTCGTGGCGGTTCGGATGGCCAGGCGACTCTTTCGAAGTGACTCATCGGCAGGCGCGGAATCATTGCAGCAGCAAGCGCGACGTGTGCTGCCTTGTCGCGCAATACGTAAGCGCTGCATTTGCGATCGGATTGCGCAACACGCTTGGAGCGGCTAACAAAACGTAGCGAGCAGTCGCCAGGTGGGTGTGGACGGCACGGAGGAACCGGAGTGTACGCGTGGTACATGCGGCACAGGGCACCGGCCGCGCCCGCTTGGCGGTGAGCACAGTCCTTTTCTCAGCCGCTCTTAACCGACGCATTGCCCTGACGCCTGCACTCCGGCAACTACGCCCGCGATGACTGCATCCCAGAGCGCAGTCTTCAGCGCGATGCCGGGCCGATGAACTCCAGCGCCCGCGCGATCACCGAGGCGTGATCGACCATGCGGTTATGGCCCAGTCCTTCGGTACTGAACAGTTGCGCGCCTGGCCAGAGTGCGGCAAAGCGTGCGCCTTCTTCCCACGGCGTCTCGCGGTCGCGGCGGTCGTGGATGATCAGCGCCGGGCGATCGAAGTGCGACAGGTGCGCGGTCGCATCGAAGTCGGCAAAACACTTGCCGGTGAGTTGGATCAGCCAATTTTCGAACGGCGCGAATGCGCCGGGTGCGATGCCGAAGGCGCGGAACTGACGTTGCGCGCTGGCGGCCGGCGCCACCAGCGGGGCGATCAACACATAACGGGCCGGACGCCAGGCCGGGTCGTCGGCAAACACCACCGAGGCTGCACCCAGCGAGTGGCCGATGAACACCGCAGGGCGGCCGAAGCGCTCGCCGATCTGGCGCAGTATCTTGACGAAATGCGGCATGTTGCTGATCTTGCCGCTGCTCAGGCCATGTGCCGCCTGGTCGAACGCGAGCACCGCATAGCCAAGTGCGCGCAGCTGCGGTACCCAGGCCGCAAAGCGCAGGCCGTAGCTGGCCCAGCCATGCGACAGCAGCACATACGGCTGCTGCGCGGGGTCGCCCCATTGGTAGACGGCGATGTCGATGCCGTCGATGTGCAGGGTTTGCTGCTGCACATCGGTCAACGTCGCGGCGATGGTGGCCGCCTGCCGACGCCCTGCCGCACCCGGGGTGACGAAACGGCGCGCCAGAGAGCGGCCCGTCGGGCCGGGGGCCAGGCGACTGACTGTGCGCATCAGGCCGCGGAGCAGCCGCGCACGCAATTTGGCGATGGACGAGCTCATGGGGGAGTCCTTGTGGGGAGGGCGCGTCGCACATCTTGTCGCCGACAAGATGCGACGCAAGTCTGCCGATTGAATCTTGTCAGCGTCAAGATGATCTGCTCCACTGAGCTCCCGATAAACGAAGCCGCCATGTCGCGATCAGACGTTCCTGCTGGCTATCACCACGGCGATCTGCCGGCCGCATTGCGTCGCGCTGGCTGGGAGCTGGTCGGCGAATCGGGCGTGCGTGGGCTGACCTTGCGCGAATGTGCGCGCCGCGCCGGGGTCTCGCATGCCGCACCCGCGCACCACTTCGGCTCGCTGGACGGGTTGTTGGCGGAAGTGGCGGCCGATGGCTACGAACGCATGCTCGTGCGCATCCACACAACCCAGCAGGAACTTGCCAACCCGCTGCTGGGCTGTGGACTGGGCTACTTGCGATTCGCCATCGACTATCCGCAGCAGTTCCGGCTGATGTTGGGCCTGGACCTGCGTTCGCGCAGCCTGCCACGGCTGCTGCAGGCCAGCGAGGCAGCCATGGCCTGCCTGCGCGACACGGTGCGCACACAGTGGAGTGCCCGTCACGGCAGCGCGCCAGACGCCGAGCTGCTGGAACAACGCACCCTGCTGGCGTGGAGTGCAGTGCACGGCTATGCGTCGCTTGCGATCGACCGCAAGCACGACGCCTTGCGCGCGTTTGCGCCGGAACTGGTGTTTGCCCCGTTGCTGCATGCGGTGCTTGAACCCTGAGGCGCGATCTGCGGGGAAAACGCGGTACGGGTTGACGTGCGGCCTAGCCGACAGCCAGCGCAGCACACGTGCCAGGCGCCGCGGCCACGCTCTGCTAGCATCGCCGCACTGAGCGCGAGACCGGAGCAACCCATGGCTGTGCAGGTGCTGGTGCTGAAAGAACAGGCAGCGGGCGAACGCCGGGTGGCGGCAACGCCGGAAACGGTCAAGAAGCTGGTCGCGCTTGGCGCCAGCGTGTGGATCGAGCCGGACGCCGGCCGCGCCAGCAGCATGGACGATGCGGCGTATCTGCAGGCCGGTGCGCAACTTGCCAGCGCACACACGCTTGATCAGGCCGACATGCTGCTCTGTGTGCAGGCACCGCCGACCGATGTCTTGCTGTTGTGCAAACCGCAGACGGTGGTGATCGGCATGCTCGCACCCGATGCCGACCCGGCGCGTGCGCAGGCATTTGCCACGCGCGGACTGGTCGCGTTTCCGCTGGAGCGCCTGCCGCGCACCACGCGTGCGCAATCGATGGACGTGCTGAGTTCGCAGGCCGGCATGGCCGGCTACAAGGCCGTGTTACTGGCCGCGCAACTGGCGCCGCGGTTCTTCCCGATGCTCACTACTGCCGCGGGCACGATGCGCCCCTGCAAGGTGGTGGTAATCGGTGCGGGCGTGGCCGGCTTGCAGGCGATCGCCACGGCCAAACGGCTGGGCGCGCAGGTGGAAGGTTTCGATGTGCGCCCGGAAACCCGCGAGCAGATCGCGTCCCTGGGCGCGCGCTTTCTGGATCTGGGCGTCAGCGCTGCCGGCGAAGGCGGCTACGCACGCCAACTCACCGACGACGAACGCGCCGAGCAGCAGCGCCGCCTGGCCGAGCATCTCAAAGGCGTGGATGTGGTGGTCTGCACTGCGGCCGTGCCGGGGCGACCAGCGCCAAAGATCGTGACCACGGAGATGGTGCAGGGCATGCGCGCCGGCAGCGTGATCGTGGATCTGGCTGCGGAAACCGGCGGCAATTGCGCGGCCACGCGTCCGGGCGAAACCGTCGATCTCGATGGCGTGGTGGTCGCCGGGCCGCTCAACCTGGCAAGCCAGGGCGCGGTGCATGCCAGCGAGATGTTTGCGCGCAACGTCTACGCATTCGCCGCGTTGTTGATCAGCGACGGTGCGCTGTCATTCGACTGGGACGATGAGTTGCTGGCGAAGACGCGTTGGTCGGCCACACCGGCGGCCTAGCGCGCTGCGTGCGTGCGCGCAGTGGCTGTTCGACCTGTCGCTTGCGCGCGATGGAGGTGACCGTCAAGCCTTCATCGCACGCCGTCGCGTTGCTGCGCCGCTAGTGCGGCGGCGTTCAATCGTCCGTCGGCGGGTGGTCGCGTAACCAGGCGCTGCGTTCGGCCGGGCTCATCTTCTGCCAGCGTTGTTGCAGCTCATTGCGCTGTTGCGGGTTGAGCGCGCGCATGCGGTCGAACAAGGCCTTGGCTTCGCGGCGCTGGTCCGGGCTCATGTTGCGGAAGCGGTCCATGCCGGCCTTGGCCTGCTTGCGCTGTTCGGGAGTCATGTCCAGCCAGCGACTGGCATGCCGGTACATGCGCGGACGTTCTTCGGGCACATCGTTCCAGCGCTCGCGCAGCGCATCGATCAGCACCTGGCGCTGTTGCTGGGTCAGCTTGTCCCACTCCGGCATCGGCGTCTCGTTGCGTGGGCCTGGGCCATGCGGGCCGTGTCCGTCCATCGGCGGTGGCCCCGGCGGGCCCGGCGGCGGGCGATCCTGCGCCAACAGCGACGCGCACGGCCCGGCGCAGAGCAGCAGGGTCAACAGCAGGCGGGTGGTGCGGGTCATCGTGCTCATTCCATTGCCAAAGCGGTATCGGACCCGAGCCAGACATACAGGTCGGGGTTCTGGGTCAGCAGGTCGTCGGTGTCGGTGCCGGCGCTGTTGCCGGCCACTGCCTGGGTTGGCGCGACGCTTGTGGGTGCAGTGTCGCCCGGTCGCAGTTGCAGGCCGATAGCGACGGCCAGCAGACCCGAACAGGCGGTGGCCAGCAACCAGTAACCGCGGCGTGGACGCGGCGCCGACGCGTGGCGTGCCTGGCGCAGGCGTGCCAGGGTCTGCGGCGGCAGGCTGGTGAGCGCGGCGGCGTGCAGTTGGCGCAGTTGCGCATCGAACTGGGCCGGATCGTGGGAGCGGTTCACAGGAAATCCTCGAACTGTTTTTGTAGCGCGTCGCGCGCGCGCGACAGGTGAGTTTTGACCGAGCCTTCGGAGCAGCCCATCGCCTTGGCGGTGGTGGCCACATCCAGGTCTTCCAGTACGCGCAGCGTGAACGCCTCGCGCTGGCGCGCCGGCAGGCTACGCAGCGCCTCAACCAGCCGTTGGTAGGCCTGCTGATGTTGCTGCGCGCCGACCGGGCCGATGCCGGGGTCGGCCCACTCGATCGGGCCTTCATCATCGGCGTGCTCGGCCGGTGCCCAGAATTTCAGCCGGAACGTGCGGCGGCGCTGCAGGTCGATGATGCGGCTGCGCAGGATGCTCCAGAACAACGGCGTCCATTCCTCGGCCGGCCGTTCACGGTAGCCGAGCAGCTTGACCATGGCGTCCTGCACGGCATCCAGCGCGTCTTCGCGGTGACGCAGACCGGCCTCGGCAAAACGGAACGCACGCGGACCGATGCCCGCCAAAAATGCGTCCAGCGACACCGGGACGGCGGCGGCCGTTGTAGAAGGCTGCGGATCGAAAGGGGTTCCCACCAGCACAGCGTAGCTTCCGCGAAGACGATACGACGTCAACGGCCCAGCGCCGATTCGGTTGACATGCCCGATGCGTGGGTATGATCGGCGGGCCGCACCGGCCAGTGGAGCGAAAGACGATGAGCGACGGGTTCGTAGCGCTGTACATCTTCATGCTGGCGGCCATCGCCGGCCACGTGATCATCTCGCGGGTGCCGGTGATCCTGCATACCCCGCTTATGTCCGGCTCCAACTTCATCCACGGCATCGTGCTGATCGGCGCGATGGTGGTGCTTGGGCATGCCGACACCACGCTGGAAAAAGCGCTGGGGTTCGTCGCGGTGGTGCTGGGCGCGGGCAATGCGGCCGGGGGTTACGTGGTGACCGAGCGGATGCTGGACATGTTCAAATCCAGCAAGCCGGATCCGGCCAAGCGCGACGCGAAAGATTGAACGTACGGCGCCTACGCATCGCATCGCAGCGGTGCTGGCCGCAGCCGTGCTTGTCCCGCTGCTCGGCTTCGCGCTGGGCTTCCTGGCTTATGTGCTGCCGTTCGGGCAGATGTCCTTCTCTGGAGCGTGGCTGCTGATGCACCTTTTGCCGATCCTCATCAAGAGTAGCTACCTGATCGCCGCGACCCTGTTCCTGCTCGGCCTGCAACGTATGGCCTCTCCCAGGACCGCGCGTAGCGGCATCCGCTGGGCCGGCGCCGGCATGCTGATCGCCACGGTGGCCACGTTCTTCCTGCCGGAACTGCACAACGTGCCGCTGATCCTGGCAGCGCTGGCGATCGGCACCGGGGTGGCGTGGTGGTCGGCCAAGAAGGTGGCCATCACCGACATGCCGCAGATGGTGGCGCTGTACAACGGCATGGGCGGCGGCTCGGCGGCGGCGATCGGCGCGGTGGAGCTGCTGCGGTTTTCCTTCTTCGCCAATCGCGACACTGCGCACTGGAGCGCGCAGGCGATCGCCGAACTGGCGGCGCGGCGGCCGGACACCACCACGGTGATGCTGGCTGTGATCGGCTCGGCGATCGGGGCGGTGTCGTTGTCCGGCTCGATCATCGCCTGGGCCAAACTGGATGGCCGGCTCGACCGACGGGTGACCTTTCCCGGCCAGCAGGCGGTCAATCTGCTGGTGGCGCTGGCCGTCCTGGCACTCGGCATCTGGGCCGCCACCAGCCTGCAGCCGCTGGCGATCATCGCCTTCTTCGCCGTGGCGCTCGCGCTGGGCGTGTTGATGACGCTGCCGATCGGCGGTGCCGACATGCCGGTGGTGATTTCGCTCTACAACGCCTTTACCGGCCTGGCGGTGGCGTTTGAAGGCTATGTGCTGGGCAATGAGGCATTGATCATTGCCGGCATGATGGTGGGCGCGGCCGGCATCCTGCTGACTCGGTTGATGGCCAAGGCGATGAACCGGCCGATCAGCGGCGTGCTGTTTTCCAACTTCGGTGGCGGCGGGCAGGCGCAGGAGATCAGCGGCGCGCAAAAACCCATCGAGGCCAGCGATGTGGCCGCAATGATGGCCTTCGCCGAACGGGTGGTGATCGTGCCCGGCTACGGCATGGCGGTGGCGCAGGCGCAGCACAAGATCTGGGAGCTGGCGCAGCGGCTGATCGCGCGCGGTGTCAAGGTGAAGTTTGCGATCCACCCGGTCGCCGGGCGCATGCCCGGGCATATGAACGTGCTGCTGGCCGAAGCCGGCGTGCCGTACGACCTGATCGCCGACATGGACGACATCAATCCCGAGTTCGCCAGCACCGATGTGTCGCTGGTGATTGGCGCCAACGACGTGGTCAACCCGGTCGCCAAGACCGACCCGGCCAGCCCGATCTACGGCATGCCGATCCTGGACGTGGTCAATTCACGCAATACGGTGGTGATCAAGCGCGGCAAGGGCACCGGCTTTGCCGGCATCGAAAATGCGCTGTTCTACGCCGACAACACCCGCATGCTCTACGGCGACGGTGCCGAAGCGGCCAGCGCGCTGGTCAGCGAGCTAAAGGCGCTGGATGGGGGCGGGCATTGAGGCCTCGTACGACGGATGTCGCGGATGCACTTGAGAAGCCGATTGGTCGAGGGCGGTGTGCTCGCTGCCAAGTTCCTTGCAGCTGAGGCGCAGATCGGCAGCTCACGCGTGATCTATCCGCAATCTCCAGCCAGTCGCAAACAAGCTGCCGAGCTTTCGAATCGCAGCAGTGTCCAGAGGTAGTCCAACGCTCAGCTCGTCGAGGGCGCGGTGCCCTCGCCGCTTGCGGGACACGCCGTGAATCCGTCCTTGGAGGCTCCTTGGCGGCATCTATGCCGCCAAGGGTCCCGCAATCGGCGAGGACACCGCATCAGAGAGTTGGTCGGCTGCTTTCTTGAAAGCGTACTGCGGGTCTTGCGCTGCGCTATGCAAATGTAAAGTGTTTGGATTGCGTGTTGAAAGCCGGTCTGCTGCTCGGCTTGCGATGAGAAGGTGGTGAGAAGCTGGTCGACGCACAGTGGGCTGATCAGCGCACGTCATGCCCTGCTCGCAACCACATACACCGACCAGCTTGACTGGTCCTTGCCCGCCCACCCTCGCGGGACCTTTGGCGGCATGGATGCCGCCAAAGAGCTTACAAGGACGTACTTGCAGCGTGTCCCGCGAGGGTGGGCGGGTAAGGGCCCTGCAGCCAAGTCGCAGAGCTCCAGGCATCGCTGCGTCGGCACAATGAGCACGACAGTCTTCGAAGAACAGCGCCATCTGGATCTGTATGACCGAGGCATCCGCTTCAACGCATCGCTGCTTCGGCTACCGCGACAACTGCGCCTTGCTCAGCGCGCAGCCCACCACGCCACGAGCACCGCTGCGAAGTAACACAGCAGGTCGAACGCATTATTGGCCAGTTGCAGCAGGGTCCAGGCCAGGCGCGGGCCCATTTTCTGGGCGGAGGTCCACGGGTCCAGACCCAGCGATCCGCCCAGTTGCGCCGAGGCGATGCCCCAGTTGGCGCCGACGATGATCAATGCGGTGGTCGCCACCGCCACGCCGATACGCAACCTGCCGGCGCGCAATGTGCCCAGGCGCAGCATCCAGACCACTTCCAGTGCGACCAGTACCGCCATCCAGCCGGCCTGGTTGCCGAGCGCAAGGGCGATGAGCAGCCAGGCGATGAGGGCGGTGACGCTTCCCAGCAACAGGAGCGGGGGCCAGAGCCAGTGGGCGCTTCTGGCGGACGCGGAGGTGGGCGGCATTGGAGCTCCTGACAGTGCGCACATGATAGAGCGCATGCCGCACTTTGCGACGCACTGCATCGGCAGATGGAATGCAGCGTCGTTGAAGGGATTGGCGGCCAGCGGCGGCGGCGCCATCGCGGTCGGCTAGAATGGCCGACTTGCGCGCGTCCGGCGCGGCCCCATATCCAGCCCATGTACTCCCGTAGCAGCGAACCCGTCCAGTTCGAACGCGATTGCGATGCCGTCATGGTGCCGCAGGGCGATTCGGTGACCCTGCCCGCAGGCAGTTATGGCTATATCACCCAGGCCCTGGGTGGCAGCTACACGGTCTTTGTCGAAGGCAATCTGTTCCGCATTGCCGGCAAGGATGGCGATGCGATCGGCAAGGAGGCCCCGCCGGGGCTGGAATTGCCCGCCAACGCCAGCGACGAAGAAGTGGAAGCGCTGGTATGGCAGCAGTTGCGCACCTGCTTCGACCCGGAAATTCCGTTCAATATCGTCGATCTGGGCCTGGTCTACGAAGCGGTGGTCAGCCATCGCGAAGAGGACAACCAGCGTCGGGTGGACGTCAAGATGACGCTCACCGCGCCCGGCTGCGGCATGGGTGAGATCCTGGTCGACGACGTGCGCAGCAAGGTGGAAATGATCCCGACCATTGCCGAGGCCGATGTCGAGCTGGTGTTCGACCCGCCGTGGGGCCGGCATATGATGTCCGAAGCGGCCCGTCTCGAGACCGGCATGCTCTGATCGTCAGGCGCCATGTCCGCAGATGTGGCGCCGCGTCCTTTCGCCCGCCATACAGGAATCTTCCGGTGTCCGTGTCCTTCGCTTCCACCCGTTCTCCGTCGCCGCGCAGCGCCGACGAACTGTCCGTGATCCTGGCCGCGCCCGGTTTCGGGCTGCACTTCACCGACCACATGGTCGCCATTTCCTGGAACAACGAGCAGGGCTGGCACGACGCGCAAGTGCGTGCCTACGGCCCGCTGCAGTTGGACCCGGCCGCGTCGGTGCTGCATTACGGCCAGGAAATCTTCGAAGGCATCAAGGCTTACCGGCATGCCGATGGCTCGATCTGGACCTTCCGCCCGCAGTCCAACGGCGAACGCCTGCAGCGCTCGGCGCGTCGTCTGGCGCTGCCGGAATTGCCGGTAGACCTGTTTGTCGAATCGCTGCGCCAGCTGGTGGCCGTGGACGCCGGCTGGGTGCCGTCGGCGCCGGAGACCAGCCTGTATTTCCGCCCGTTCATGATCGCCGACGAGGCCTTTCTGGGCGTGCGCGCCGCGCACAAGGCGTCGTATTACGTGATCGCCAGTCCGGCCGGCCCGTACTTCGCCAAGGGCGTGGCGCCGGTGTCGATCTGGTTGTCCACCGAATACGCACGTGCGGCCAAGGGCGGCACCGGCGCGGCCAAGTGCGGCGGCAACTACGCCGCTTCGCTGCTGCCGCAGCAGAAAGCCTATGCGCAGGGCTGCTCGCAGGTGCTGTTTCTGGATCCGGTCGAAGGCAAGTACATCGAAGAACTGGGCGGCATGAACGTGTTCTTGGTCTACCAGGACGGCACCTTGGTGACCCCGGAACTGTCCGGCAGCATCCTGGAAGGCATTACCCGCGACAGCATCCTGCAGCTGGCGCGCGACCGCGGCATGCGCGTGGTCGAGCGCAAGGTGTCCATCGACGAATGGAAGCAGGGCGTGGCGTCGGGCGAGATTGTCGAAGTGTTTGCCTGCGGCACCGCTGCGGTGGTCACCCCGATCGGTGAGCTCAAGGGCGACGGTTTTGCGGTGGGCGATCTGTCCGCGCCGGCTGGCGAGGTGACCATGTCGCTGCGCCAGGAATTGACCGATATCCAGTACGGCCGCGTGCCGGACCGGCATGGCTGGTTGGTGCGCTTGTCCTGAGTCAGCGGTACAGCGTCAAAAACAGGCCTCTGCGCGTCAGCGCAGGGGCTTTTTTTTGCCTGCTGTGCAGCAGGGCGACATGCATCCCGTCAAAAAACTGTGGGAAGCGGACTGAGCAGACATGACGCTTGTCACAAAACTGATATTTAAGTTTCAAAAGTGTCGATTTCGTATTGTCCAGTCTGGTTGGAGTGGGATAGGTTCGCTGAACGGATCAATAACAGGGGATTGATTCGGGGACTCGGCGCCGACCTATGCAGGCGGTGCCGGATTACACCGCCAAGGCGGTTCTCTTTGATTTGGAAGGGAATTCGATGTCGAACGAGTCATTCCGCAAGCGTCCTCGCACGCTTACCGTCCTGGGCGCCACCGCGCTGACCTCCCTGTTGCTGGCAACACCTGCGTTTGCCGGTGAGGTCTACCTGGACGGTCTTGCCACTGCCCAGACCCACCAGAAATTCATCGTGACCTACAAGGACGGCAGCACTGCGCTGGCCAGTCCCACTGTGCTGAGCACCTCGCTGCGCACCGCCGCACGCGCGGTTCCGGCCAAGGCCGGCAAGGCGCTGGGTCTGAACGCGGTGCGCCGTCTGGCGCTGGGGCCCGAGCTGATCAAGGCCGACCGCGCGCTGGACCGTGCCGAGGCCGAGACCCTGATGCGTCAACTGGCCGCCGACCCGAACGTGCAGAGCGTGGAAGTCGACCAGATCCTGCGCGCCACGCTGACCCCGAACGACACCCGGCTGTCCGAGCAGTGGGGCTTTGGCACCACCAATGCCGGCCTCAACATCCGTCCGGCCTGGGACAAGGCCACCGGGACCGGCGTCGTGGTGGCGGTGATCGATACCGGCATCACCACGCATGCCGACCTCAGCGCCAATATCCTGCCCGGCTACGACTTCATCAGCGACGCGACGGCTGCGCGCGATGGCAATGGCCGCGACAGCAACCCTGCAGACGAGGGCGACTGGTATGCCGCCAACGAGTGCGGCACCGGGATTCCGGCCTCCAACTCGAGCTGGCACGGCACCCATGTGGCCGGCACGGTCGCTGCGGTGACCAACAACAGCACCGGCGTGGCCGGTACCGCCTACAACGCCAAGGTCGTGCCGGTGCGCGTGCTCGGCAAGTGCGGCGGCTCGTTGTCGGACATCTCCGACGCCATCGTGTGGGCGTCGGGCGGCAGCGTCAGCGGCATTCCGGCCAACGCCAACCCGGCCGAGGTCATCAACATGTCGCTCGGTGGTGGCGGTGCCTGTTCGACCACCATGCAGAACGCCATCAGCGGTGCGGTGTCGCGCGGCACCACCGTGGTGGTGGCGGCCGGCAACAGCTCGGCCAACGTGTCCGGCTCGCTGCCGGCCAACTGCGCCAACGTGATCGCGGTGGCGGCCACCACCTCGGCGGGTGCCAAGGCCAGCTATTCCAACTTCGGCGCCGGCATCGATGTATCCGCGCCGGGCTCGGCGATCCTGTCCACGCTCAATAGCGGCACCACCACCCCGGGCAATGCCAGCTACGCGTCCTACAACGGCACCTCGATGGCGGCGCCGCATGTGGCCGGCGTGGTCGCGCTGGTGCAGTCGGTCGCGCCGACCGCGCTCACTCCGGCAGCGGTGGAAACCTTGCTGAAGAACACCGCACGCGCGTTGCCGGGTGCCTGTTCCGGCGGTTGCGGTGCCGGCATCGTCAATGCCGACGCCGCGGTGACGGCTGCCATCAGCGGCAGCAACGGTGGTGGCGGTGGCGGAACCGGCAACACGCTGACCAACGGCACGCCGGTCACCGGCCTGGGCGCGTCCAGCGGTGCGGAGCTGAACTACACCATCGCCGTTCCCGCCGGCAGCGGCACGCTCACCGTGGCGATCAGCGGCGGCACCGGCGATGCAGACCTGTACGTGCGCGCCGGCAGTGCACCGACCGACACCACCTACGCCTGCCGTCCGTACCTCAGCGGCAATACCGAAACCTGCAACATCAGCGTGCCCTCCGGCACGTATTACGTGCGGGTCAAGGCGTACAGCACGTTCTCTGGCGTGACCTTGAGCGCCAGCTACTAAACGTTGCCGTTCGACGCTGTTGCGCTGTCTGGCCGCGTGGCCAGGCAGCGCTGTCCCAGCGCGACACCTCATCTGCGATGTCCGCCCACGTCTGCCGTTTCGGCAGGCGCAGGCAGGGCATTGCCGCTCGGCCGGAATGGACACCGGTCAGTCGTTTCGACGGGCGCCAGCGCCCGTTTCGTCCGGCCCGATCCGCGGTGTTGCGGCAAGGGCTCGGTCATCTCGCCGCAGCTGCGGCACTTCTACTTCTTGAGGAACGATCGATGTCCAATGTGTCGCAACGTCGTGCACCTGCACGCGCACTGGTAGTGCTGGGTGTTTCCGCGCTGACCTCCCTGCTGGCCGTGCCGGCGTTTGCCGGTCAGGTCAATCTGTCCGGTCTGGAATCGCAGCCCACGCTGGACCGCTTCATCGTCAAGTACAAGGACGGCAGCAGCCCGACAGTGAGCCCGACGTCGATGCGCGCATCGCTCAATTCGGTCGCCTCCGCCGTGCCGGCCCGCGCCGGTCGCGCGCTGGGTCTGAGCCACGTGCGCCGCACCGCGCTGGGGTCGGAAGTGCTCAAGGCCAGCCGTGGCCTGGACCGTGCCGAAGCCGAGACGCTGATGCGCCGCATCGCCGCCGATCCGAGCGTGGACTACGTGGAAATCGATCAGATCATGTATCCGACGCTGACCCCGAACGACACGCGGCTGTCCGAGCAGTGGGGCTTCGGCACCACCGCATCCAGCATCAACGTGCGTCCGGCCTGGGACACCGCCACCGGCACCGGCGTGGTGGTGGCGGTGATCGACACCGGCATTACCAGCCACCCGGATCTCAATGCCAACGTGCTGCCGGGCTACGACTTCATCAGCGATGCCACGCGAGCGCGCGACAACAACGGCCGCGACAACAATCCGGCTGACCAGGGCGACTGGAGCACGGCCAACCAGTGCTTCTCGGGTTCGCCGGCCTCCAACTCAAGCTGGCACGGCACCCACGTGGCCGGCACGATCGCCGCAGTCACCAACAACAACACCGGCGTGGCAGGCACCGCATTCAACGCGCGCATCGTGCCGGTTCGCGCGTTGGGCCGGTGTGGCGGCTCCACCTCCGATATCGCCGACGCCATCGTGTGGGCCTCCGGCGGCACGGTGTCCGGCGTACCGGCCAACGCCAATCCGGCCGAGGTGATCAACATGTCGCTGGGCGGCAACGGCACCTGTTCCAGCACCTACCAGAACGCCATCAACGGTGCGGTCTCGCGCGGTACCACGGTGGTGGTGGCGGCCGGCAACAGCAATGCCAACGTGGCCAACTTCACCCCGGCCAGCTGCGCCAACGTGATCTCGGTGGCGTCGATCACCTCGGCCGGTGCGCGTTCGAGCTTCTCCAACTTCGGCACCACCATCGACATCTCCGGCCCGGGCTCGGCGATCCTGTCGACCTTGAACAGCGGCACCACCACGCCGGGCACCGCCAGCTACGCGTCCTACAACGGCACCTCGATGGCGGCCCCGCACGTGGCCGGCGTGGTTGCGCTGGTCCAATCGGCGGCCAGCCGTCCGCTGACGCCGGCGGCGGTGGAAACCCTGCTGAAGAACACCGCACGTCCGTTGCCGGGCGCCTGCTCGGGCGGCTGCGGCGCCGGTATCGTCAACGCGGCGGGTGCGGTCAGCCAGACTCCGTAAGGCGAAGGCAAGGCGCGATGCCGGACTGACCGTCGGCATCGACGTCGGGCCGGCCCCGACGCAGCTGTCGGTGTTTTGAATCCTGCACTGCCCCGCTTCGGCGGGGCAGTGTGCGTTTGGGCATAGGCCACGACTGGGCGTCGGCCAACCGGCGGCGGCAATGGCTGAACAAAGCGCATGGAGCAGCCTTGCTGCCGCTTCAGCCCCGCAAACGGCGCGCCGATAGCCACCGCACGTGAGGCATGGCCGTGTGCAACCGCCCCACGATCAGGCAGTGCGCGTCGCAGAGGGCGTCAGCGCGTTGTCTTCCGAATTTTCAGCTCCTTGGGGAGGGTTGATCCATGTCGCATGTCTCGGTTGGTGTGCTGCGCCACGCTGCGTTTGTCTGTGCGTTGTCCTGCACGTTTTATGCCACTGCCGGCGAGGTCAGCCTGCAAGGGCTGGCGTCCAGTTCCACCCATCAACGTTTCATCGTCAGCTACAAGGACCGTGTCGGCAGCAGCCGTGCGACCGGCCTGTCTGCGCCGTGGCGCGAGATCGCCCGCGCCGTGCCTGCACAGCGCGGGCGCGCGCTGGGGTTGTCCGCCACGCGCCGGCTCAGCACTGGCCCGATGCTGTTGGTGGCCGATCGCAAACTGGATCGCGTGGATGCGGAAAGCCTGATGCGGCGCCTTGCCGCCGACCCGGCCGTCAAGCGTGTGGAAGTGGACGTGTTGATGCGCGCCTTGCTGGTGCCCAACGATCCCGGCGTGCCGCAGCAGTGGGCGATGGGCACCAGCACCGCCGGTCTCAACATCCGGCCGGCATGGGACCGCACCACCGGCAAGGGCATCGTGGTGGCGGTGATCGATACCGGCATCACCAAGCATCCGGATCTGGACGCCAATGTGCTGCCCGGCTACGACTTCATCGTCGACCCGGCGACGGCGCGCGACGGCAATGCGCGCGACGCCAATGCCGCCGACCAGGGCGACTGGACGGCGGCAAACGAATGCGGGCCCGGTGCGTCCGCCTCCAGCTCCAGCTGGCATGGCACACATGTGGCCGGCATCGTGGCGGCGGTCGGCAACAATGCAGGCGGCGTGGTCGGCACGGCGTTCAATGCCAAGTTGCTGCCGCTGCGCGTATTGGGCCGCTGCGGCGGGTACATGTCCGATATCGCCGATGCGATCGTCTGGGCATCGGGCGGCAAGGTCACCGGTGTGCCGGCCAATCCGAATCCGGCCACGGTGATCAATCTGTCGCTGGGTGGTGCGGGAAATTGTTCGACAACGCTGAGCACGGCCATCGCCGGTGCGGTGACGCGGGGTAGCTCGGTGGTGGTGGCGGCAGGCAACAGCAATATGGATGTGGCCACCAGCGTGCCGGCCAATTGCCCGAACGTGATCGCCGTGGCGGCCACCACCTCGGCGGGCGCCAAGGCCAGCTTCTCCAACTTCGGCAAAGGCGTGGATATTGCAGCGCCGGGGCAGGCCATCGTCTCCACGCTCAACAGCGGCACCACGGTGCCGGGGAATGCGGCGTATGCGTCTTACAGCGGCACCTCGATGGCTGCACCGCATGTGGCAGGTGTGGTGGCGCTGATGCAGTCGGTGGCACTGAATCCGCTCACGCCGGCCATGGTGAAAGCCCTGCTCAAAAGTAGCGCCCGGCCGTTGCCGGTTGCCTGCACGCAGGGGTGCGGTGCGGGGCTGGTCAATGCCGATGGCGCGGTGGCGGCGGTGATCGCGTCGACCACCTTGAACAGGAATGTGGCACGTACCGGTTTGAGTGCAGCGCAGTCGGACGTGCTGTATTACAAGATCAACGTGCCGGCCGGTACGCGCTCGCTCAAGGTGGCGCTCAACGGGGGCAGCGGCAATGCGGATCTGTCGCTACGCGCAGCTGCACTGCCCACCGACACCGCCTACAACTGCCGCAGCCTGCTGCCGGGCAATGCCGACAGCTGCACATTGAACGCACCGGCGGCCGGCACGTATTACGTGCGGTTGAAGGCAACGCTGGCGTTTTCAGGGGTCAGCGTTACGGCGACGTACTGAGCATCGCGGGAGCACGGCTCCCGATGCGGGCTTAAGACCGCCGACACACCGGCTGCGCTTACCACCAGGTGGGCGTGGCCGATGCTGGGTGCGGGATGTACCACGCCTACGTTCCGGTGCTGAGCATGCCGTCCATGCGGACCTGACGGGTGCGCTACGGTTTGTTGGCCGCTGTTACTCGCACAGCACGCAAGCCCGTGCAGTGAGGGCCTGCAGCAGCTGCGCGCCGGGCAATTCCAGCAGCAAGCCACGCTGGCCGGCATTGATCCACAGTGCCGGTGCGTCCAGCGCGGTGGCTTCGATCAGCACCGGCGCCTGCCGCTGCTGACCGAGCGGGCTGATACCGCCCACTTTGTAGCCGGTGCGGCGTTCGGCATCCGCCACGTCCATCATGCGAGCGGACTTTCCGCCGCATGCGCTGGCCAGTTGTTTCAGCGACAGGCGCCGGTTGCAGGGAATGACTGCACACACGGCCAGGTCGTCGACCCAGGCCATCAATGTTTTCAGTACCGTCTGCGGTGCCAGCCCAAGCGCGTTTGCCGCCTGCAGGCCTTTGGCGTCTGCGTCGGGTTGATAGTCGTAAGGGTGCAGCCCGTAGGCCACGCCGGCAGCGTCCAATGCCTTGGTCGCGCGAGTGGCCTTGCTCATGACCTCAGAGCGATTCGAAACGGTTGGCAGCGACGTTCTTGCGCACCTGTTCCGGATTCCAGATCCGCCCGTTCATGGCGATATACACGCCGGCCGGCAGCGACTGCACCGCACCGACCGCACAACCGATATTGAACTCCGCATCCGAGCCGCGGAAACGCGCCGGGTTGAGCGCGCCGGTCATCACGATGGTCTTGTCGGCGATCGACTGCAGCACCTTGCCGGTTGCCACCATCGAATCGGTGCCATGGGTGATCAACACGTGGCGGGTCGGTTGGGCGGCAATGGTGGCGCGGATCAGCTCGCGATCAGCCTCGGTGATGTGCAACGAATCCTTGCGGATGATCGGAATGACCGAGAAGCGGAAGGTCACGCCCAGCTCCTTGAGGATCTGGCCAATCTGCGGGTCGCCGATCTGGTAGTCGGATTTGTCGTCGAAGTAGATCTTGTCGATCGTGCCACCGGTGGTGACGATCAGGAGGTCTTCCATTGCTGCGGATCCTGTAGGGCCGGCACGGTGCGGGCCGCGCAAGGCCGTCATGATACGGCCCCGGCCGGCGCCCTGCAGGGCGCTGCATCAGCAGTGCAAGGCACCCCAATTGGATGAGGTTGTCATGATGTGGCTACCCACCGCAGTGATGCAGTTGGATGGGCGCCTGTACAAAGTCCGTGCTTGCTATGCAAGCACGGACTCCTTGTGTCACACACTTCAGGTCACGCAAACACGCCGAGGGTGCAAGGCCGGACGTATGACGGCCGAGTGCCCAGACGCGATGCGATCAGTTCACCCACGGGCGAACATACTGGCATCCATAGGCTCTGTACTCGGGAAGATAGCCTTGCGTGATGATGGGTGCTCCCGAGTATTGGTAGATCTTGCGGCCTTGATAACTGCTTGCAAAGTAATTGGCTGGCAACGTCACCTTGCCAAGGGGAATCGCAAGCACGCCCAGATACTTCGTTCGGCCAATGCGTTCGCTCACCAAAACCGCTGTTCCGCCCTTGAATCCTACATGGGGCGTACATTCGGTCGATTCGGAGCGTTCGTTGCACTCGGTCCAGCTATGGCTGGCACTTCCGCTCAGTGACAATCCTGGGATTTTCATCGGTAGCTCCCAGTCTGCGCCGATACCGAATTCGGTACTCCGGCACGTGCCAACGGTGGAGGACTTGGTGCTGGCGCTGCAGCTTCCGTTGGTCGAGCTGAAGCAAGTGGACCAATTCTTGAAATCGCCGTCTTCATAGAACGCCTTTTGCGTCTTGCCGACCCAACCATTGAATAACTCGATATCCTTCGCATGGATGGTTGCGGCATTGGCGCAACTGCTTGCGAACAAAACAGCCGCCGCAACAATCAACCAAGTGGTTTTGAATGTTTTATTCAGCATTTTTCAACTCCGTTGAGAATGATAAGTTTTTGAATATTTGAGCGTGCGCACGGCTTAGGCCGGAGGGCTTTAAGTCATTGGGGATGCACCTTGAGTGATTTAGCGGCTTAACGACGTACGCATTCCATCCAGATCAGGCGGCGACACCGTTCATGACCGGCGACCACGATGATGTGGTGTCATGCACTTCCCCCTCGTTCACGGTGAAAGCAGTCCTACGAGCCGCGTGCCTTGGTCAACGCGGCAAAACTTTGTATTTCCGATTGGGATGCCTGTGGACGGGACACGGCTGCGGCAAGTTTGGATCTGAGTGGCGGAGTCAGCTCCACATCTCCGCTGCGCACCGAATTGAGCGTTTCCATTACCAACGGATTGCTCGGGTTATGCGAAAGATAGTTTGTGGCTGCCTCTGCAGCCGCCTCTGGGGAAGACAGGCGATAGACTTTTTGAGCGGCGATGGCGCGCACGGTGTCGTCGCCATCGCCTCTGATCAGGGACTCCAATTGCGACAGTGCGCTTTGTCGAAGCGCGGCACCTTCGATGGAGGTGTCCTGTTCCAGGGTCCCGATGAAGTTCAGTGCTGAAATCGACGGATAGTCGCTATTGCTGCGCTCGCCTAGCGAGGAAATCGCATCGGCCAGGATGTTAGGAGAAGCAGTGCCGGGCATGTTGGCATATGTCATGTACATGCCCCGATACAGTGTCTTGTCCTTGCTTTGCCAAATGCGGTTTGCCTCGGTAACCAGCATCTCCCTGCCGGTTGCGTTAAGCACCAGCATGTTGCCAAGTTCGTCCCGGAGCATGTCATCAGGCATCTTGCTGAGGTAGTCTGAAACGGCAAGCTTCGCTTTGGGATCGGCCTCAATGCTTGCAACCAGACGTGCCGCGAACGCGCTGCGCTGTGCATCGGAGAGCGATGGGTCGGACACTAGGCGCTCGAAATACTCCTTGACCCGGGATGCGATCTCGTCAGCAGAAAAGATGCCTTCATCCTGCGATGGCAGTGGATTTTCAGAGGTCAGGGCACGCGCATCGGTGGCGGGTGGCGAAAAATAATTGCGTGAAGAAGGAGCTTTTTTACTCAAGGAATTTTCGCTGGTTGAATTGCCGTATTTCCCATTGGGTGAAGGGGTGCCGGAGTAACTGTATATTGCTATGCAGGCGATCACGCTGCCGATAGCGAAGAATAAAAGATTTCGGCGTCGCGGTGTGTATTGGTGCATCGTTGAATGTCCCAGGAAGAGTGGGGTGCTCGGTTATAATCGCGCAGTTCGTGCCGGATAGTGATTGAGGTTGGCAAGTAAAACGGGACTACGACGGCGTGATTTATTCCGTCGTTACAGATTCACATTTCTACGAAAGGCAGTGCGTAGTTAAGTTGATGCGGGTGCCGCCCTGCGTCGCAAACGTACTGGTGCCTTTGATTGGCTACGTGTCATCGACTGACACTGTGTGTCGCTGCGCTAAAGATTCAGGCAAAGATTAAAATTAGATAGTTTGTTTAAATAAGACTACGTTGCCAGGCCGTTTTGCGGGTATTTATTGGTCTCTAGATGTGGTCATGTCTCCTGTGGCGATAGCCGGTTGGACAGGAGAATATGTGACCTTTTTAACGAAGCATTAAGCCAGTGGCTTTGAGTGTTGTGGAATCGATCTATTCCGTGTTGCGAGAATGTATTGGGGATCCGCACAGAAAGACAAACTCTGTTTTGTAGGAGTGGTCTCTAATATTTTCTTTATCTCTAATGATTCGGAGATGGATGTGTCGGCAAAAAATTAACGTCGTGTTTTTAAAAAAACCACGGTGTTTGGCGATTCGGCCCACCAAGGGCAGTCTGGCGCTAGTGCCAATGATCAACATCAACGCCTGGCGCGCTTGCCGGTGACTGGTGGTGGCGTGCAACAGCGCCCGCCCGCCGCTTGGCAACGGGGGTGTTCCAGTACGTTGAGTGCCCGCGTGTCGCTTGCGGTTAGGGTGTCGGGCGGCGCTTACCGAAGCGCGCGGCAACGCCGGGCCCGCTGACCAGCCCGATGACCAATAGCGCCAGCAGCAGTTCCAGCCACGCCAGCCCACGGACGTGGGGCTGGCTCCAGGCCGCCATCACGCCGTGACTGAACCAGCCCAGCGCAAAGGTGCCGGCCCAGAAGCGGGCACGGGCACTGCGCACGGCCAGCACGCCGGTCAGTGCCGGCGGCAGCGCGAAGACCAGCAAGGCGGCGGTGCGATGCGGGTCGTCGTGAAACCAGATCACGTACACCACCGCCAGCGCCAGCAGCGCAAGCGTCAGCAGCCAATGCACGGCGCGCAGGCTCACGGCGTGGCGAGCCGGCGCGCGATGTCGGCCACGCGGCGGCCGAGCGCGCGCGCCAGCAGGGTTTCGTCCTCGCTGGGTTGCGGGTCGCCAGCGGCGCCGGACACATGGCTGGCGCCGTACGGAGTGCCGCCACTGGTGGTGTGGCTGAGCGCGGCCTCGGTAAACGGGATGCCGACGATCAGGCAACCGTGGTGCAGCAACGGCAGGTGCATCGACAGCAGGGTGGATTCCTGGCCGCCATGCATCGATGCGGTGGAGGTGAACACGCCTGCCGGCTTGCCGGCCAGGGTGCCGGTGGCCCATTCGGCGCCCAGGCTGTCGAGGAAGTGTTTCATCGGTGCGGCCATGTTGCCGAAGCGGGTCGGGCTGCCCAGCAGCAGGCCGCTGCATTCGGCCAGATCGACGCGGTCCACATACGGCGCGCCTTCGTCAGGCACCGGTGGGGCGCTGGTCTGGGTGACCGCAGCCACCGGCGGCACCGTGCGCAGCCGCGCATTCATGCCCGGCACCTCGCCGATGCCGCGCGCGATCTGCCGCGCCAGCCGCGCCACCGAGCCGCCGCGGCTGTAATACAGCACCAGAATCTCCGCCATCGTGCCTCTGCCGCCTGTTGAGTTGCCGCAGTATCGGCCATGCCGCCGCCTGCCTGCACGCCGCAGGTGCGACAAGGCCGCGATGACGGCGCATCGGGTACCCTTGCGCGATGTCGCGTGTGAACAAACTCCACCAATGGAAAGAGCGTCTGCGCGATCGCGCGCGGACGGTGAGCTTCGGGCGCTTTCTGTGGCGCCGCTTTCTGGACGACCGCCTGTTCCAGGCAGCGGCCTCGCTGGCCTACACCACGGTGTTTGCGCTGGTGCCGCTGGCCATCGTGGTGTTCGGCGTATTGTCGGCGTTTCCTGCATTCAACGAGTGGAAGGACGCGCTCACCGACTTCATCTTCAACAATTTCGTGCCCGGCGCCGCGCGCTCGGTGCAGAACTATCTCAACCGCTCGCTCGAGGATCTGGGCAAGTTCACCGTCGCCGGTATGGTGGCGCTGGTGGCCTCGTTGCTGATCACCCTGCACAGCATCGAGCAGACCTTCAACAGCATCTGGCGGGTGGCTGCCGCGCGGCCCAAGGTGACGCGGTTCTTGATTTACTGGACCGTGCTGACCCTGGGCACGATGCTCGCCGCCGCCTCGATGGCGATGGCGGCCTACGTGTTCGCGCTGCCGCTGTTCCGCACCACCGAAGGCCAGTGGCTGGCCGAATTCGCCTGGCGGCTGGCACCGATGGCGGTGGAGTTCGTCTGCATCGTGCTGATCTACCGCGTGGTGCCGCAGCATGCGGTGCGCCTGCGGCACGCGCTGCCTGGCGCGCTGCTGGCGGTGATCCTGATGGAAATCGTCAAGTGGGGCTTCGGCTTCTATCTGGGCAATTTCCAGACCTATCAGCGCATCTACGGCGCGCTGTCGGCGCTGCCGATCCTGCTGCTGTGGATTTATCTGAGCTGGGTGTCGGTGTTGCTGGGCGCGTCGCTGGCGTCGTCGATGTCCGCATTCCGCTATCAGCCCGAAGCCATGCGCCTGCCGCCGGGCTTCGAAATTTATGGCCTGCTGCGCCTGCTCGGCCGGTTCCGGCAGGCGCGCATCCACGGCAATGGCCTGGACGAAGACCGCATCCTGGCGCTGGAGCCGATGCTCACCGACACGCTGATGCAGGAGCTGCTGTGCGAGCTCAAACGCATCCGCCTGCTGCGGCGCGACGAACGCGGCCAATGGCTGCTGGCGCGCGATCTGGACGTGGTGCCAATGGCCGAACTCTACGAAAACTGCCAGCTGCGCGTGCCGATCGAAGACCGCCCGCTGCCGTGCCGCGACGATGCCTACGGCCAGGCCGCCGCCGCCGCGCTGGAACAATTGCGTCAACCGTTGCGCGGCGTTCTGGCGCAACCGGTCGGCGACCTCTACACCCACCTCCCCGGAGATCCCCTATGACGATGCGTCTTGTGCGCGGCGCATGCGCGCTGCTGTTGCCGCTATTGATCCTGACCGCCTGCAAGCCTACCGGCGAGGGCACCCCCGCTGCAGCCGATTCGGCGGCTGCGCCTGCCGCAACCACCCAGACACCCGAAAAACCCGCCGCTGACCCGGCAAGCGCGGCCAATACCTCGGTGGTGCAGCAGACCGCCGAGATGCCCAAGCTGTCGCTGCCCACGGTGTCGGGAGAGACCTACGACCTGGCCGCGCATCGCGGCAAGTGGGTGGTGGTCAACTTCTGGGCCACCTGGTGCGCGCCTTGCCTGAAGGAAATGCCGGAGCTGTCGGCACTGCACACCATGCGCGACAGCGTCGAAGTGGTCGGCCTTGCCTATGAAGACATCACCGCCGCCGACATGCAGGCGTTTTTGAAGGATCACCCGGTGTCTTACCCGGTGGCGATCCTGGACCCGTATCAGCCGCCGCAGGACTTCGCCACGCCACGCGGCTTGCCAATGACCTATTTGATCGGCCCGGACGGCAAGGTCGCCAAGCAGTTCCTCGGCCCGGTCACCGCCCGCGACATCGAGGCGGCGGTCGGCATCACCGGCAAGGCAGGGTGATGCAGGCGGCGCGCTTTGTGGTCAGCGGGACAGTGCAGGGCGTGTGGTACCGCGCCTCCACCCGCGAGCGCGCGCTTGCGCTGGGTGTGTACGGCCACGCCCGCAACCAGCCGGACGGCAGCGTGGAGGTGGTCGCCGTCGGCAGCCAGGCCGCACTGGATGCGTTGGAAACCTGGCTGTGGCAAGGCCCGCCAGCGGCGCAGGTGACGTCGGTGACACGCACGGCGTGCGCGGTTCCGCCGACTGAAGAATTTGTAACTGGCTGAGTGCGTGCCGCCACGGCGGGGCAACAGAGTTGCGTTGCTTCGCCGATAACCTTCTCAACGCGATCAGGCGTTCAGGGGAATGTAATGGCCGCTCCATCTCAAGATCACAACGACGGGCACGCTCCGGCGGCACATCGCCGCAATCACCAGCTGACGCAGTTCGGGCCGTGGCTGTATCTCGGTGCGCTGCTGGGCAGCGGCTGGTTGCTGTTCGTGCAGCCGTCCACCCGCGTCCTCCAGCCCGAACAGGCGGCCACCAGCTGGCTGCTGGCGTGGACGTTTGGCGGCATCGTGATCGGTGCGGTGGCGTGGAGCCTGCGTCTGGCGCGTCGCGGTCTGGCGCAGCCAGCGGCGACCTACCCGATGTCCGCACGCCTGCCCGAATCGTGGACCGATGCCTACGCGGCGTTGCTGCGTCCGGCGGCTCCGGTCGCGCCTGCCACCCCCCGCCTCGACCCGACCGACACCCAGCGTGGCGCCGCCTGGCACCGCTTTGGCGCCGGCATGCTCAGCGCCGAAACCTTCGACCCCAACGATGCCACCCGCGCACCGTGGGATGGGATGGATGCCCAGGCCTGCATCGCACGTCTGGACGAGGGACGCACCGCCTGGCAGAACGCCTCGGTCAACCGCGCGCTGCAGCAGGATCGCCGCTACTGGCTCGACGTGGTGCTGTCGCTGCTCGATCACGGTGTGATGCGCCCGCTGCAGGACGGTTATCTGCCGGATACCGCCGCGTTGCGCACCGAGCGTTTCCTGCTGGGCGCCGATGCGGGCCCAGTGGTCCTGGCCGATGTACCGGCCCTGTTCTCGCGCCGTCTGGCGCTGGCGATCGAAGCGATGCCGACCGCACAACGCGACGCGGCCGGCGTGCAGTGGCGGCTGCTGCAGCAACTGCATGCATTGGTGGCCGAAGGCCGCATGCTGGACGAGCGCTCGCAGGTGATCCAGGTGCTGGCATGGAACCCGGACGTGGACCTGGACCAGGTCGAAGTGGCCTACATCCTGGCCGCCGAATACCGCGAAGGCATGCGCGACTGGTTGCGTCGCGCTGCGCTGGTCCGTCTGCCCGACAGCGCCTTACGCCTGGACGAAGTGCTGTTGTCGTCCTGCAGCCCGCTCGGCGCGCAAGCCGACGATGTGGACTACATGGAAGCGATGCGCCCGCTGCACCGCGGTTTCATGCAGTTGTTCAGTCAGCGCCTGAGCCAGCTGGTGCTGCAGGCTGAGCAGGCCGAACGTCAGGCCGGCCTGCATCCGCTGCCGCGCGCCACCACGGCCAGCGACGAAGTTTCTCAGGACTGGCCGGCGTAATCGTCGATCGGTTCCAGCACGCCGTAGCGCTCCTTGTGCGGCTTGCCGTGCAAGGGCGGCAGCGCTAGCGGCTCTTCCGGCACCGAAGTGTCCGGCAGCCGATCCAGCAAATCGCGGATCAGGCTCAGCCGGCCACGTTTCTGGTCGTTGAAGTCCACCAGCGTCCACGGCGCATCCGGGATATGGGTCACTTCGAGCATGCGCTCGCGCGCGGTGGTGTAATCGTCGTATTTGGTGCGCGATTGCAGATCCACCGGCGACAGCTTCCAGCCCTTGAGCGGGTCTTCGTGACGCTCGGCAAAGCGGTCTTCCTGCTCGGCCTGGTCCACGCACAACCAGTACTTGAACAGCAGAATGCCATCATCGACCAGCATCTGTTCAAAGCGCGGCGCCTGCTCCAGAAACGCCTCGTATTGCGCGTCGGTGCAATAGCCCATCACCCGTTCCACGCCGGCGCGGTTGTACCAACTGCGGTCCATTAGGACCAATTCGCCGCCGGCCGGCAGATGCGTTACATAGCGCTGGAAATACCACTGCGTGCTTTCGCGGTCGTTGGGCTTAGGCAGCGCCACCACCCGGCACTGGCGCGGGTTGAGATGGCTGGCGATGGTCTGGATCACGCCGCCCTTGCCGGCGGTGTCGCGGCCTTCCACCAGCACCAGGGCGCGTTGATTGGTGTGGCGCAACCAGCGCGCCATACCGACCAGCTCCAACTGCAGCGGTGCCAGCAACTTTTTGTAGGCCTTGCGTTTCAGGTGCGACATGCGGGTTCCGTTCGACGATCGAACGCGCAGGCTATTCGCCCAGCCGTGGACGCAATGTCGCCAGATTGCATGGCTTGGTGCGCGCATCCAGCTGCGCACGCACGATCTTTTCCCACGCCGTGCGGCACGCCGAGGTGGAGCCGGGCAGGCAGAACACGAAGCTGTGATTGGCCAGCCCCGCAAACGCGCGCGATTGCAGCGAAGACGTGCCGATTTCTTCCACGCTGATGGCGCGGAACATCTCGCCGAAGCCCGGCATGATCTTGTCCAGCAGCGGCGTGATCGCCTCAGGCGTGCTGTCGCGGCCCGTAAAGCCAGTGCCGCCGGTGACCAGGATGCCGTCCACCTGCGCATCGGCAATCCATGCCGACACGACCGCACGCATGCGGTAACGATCGTCCGGACACAGCGCACGGTCGTGCAGCACGTGGCCTTCCTGGGTGAGGGCGTCGGCCAGGTAATCGCCGGAGCGGTCGTCGGCCAGCGTGCGGCTGTCGGACACCGTCAGCACGCACAGGCGCAGGGGAATGAAGTCGGGAGTAGAAGGCATGCCGCAGCGTAACCAGCCGCAGCGGCCGGGTACAGCGCTGCAGTGTGAATTTGAAGGAAGCCGAGCGGTGGAGATCGATCACTGCTGGGATTCGTTCAATGTTGGACGTCGATCAGTGTTGGGCTATCGAGCGTCAGCCACTACGCGCGCTGCGACTCTCAGCGCGCAGTGAACAAAGCCCCTCTCCTGCGGGAGAGGGGTTGGGGTGAGGGTACGGGCGAAGCCTGCATGGCAGCACTTGCTACATGGGTGAGCACAAGGCAGCAGCGATCCGCGGAGACACGAGTATTGGCGATCGGTCGCAGCCTGAGCATTGCAGGCTTGCTCGCACCCTCATCCGGCGCTGCGCGCCACCTTCTCCCGACGGCAGAAGGGAGCAGGTCCACCGGCAGTGTTTGGCCGACATCTAAACCCCCAACCAACCACGCTCCCGCGCCATCGTCTGCAGCAGAGCTGCAAGATCGTCCGCAAACCCATCCATATCGAAAACGCCACTGCGCTGTCGTTGCTCAGCCAGCCGCGCACGCAGATCGGCCAACGCATCCGCATCGCTTGCCAATGCCACCGCCTTGGCCACAAACGCCGCGTCGTCGGCCACGTTCATCTCTTCCAGCCCCAGATGCTGATTGAGGCTGCCCGCGACCCGCGCGGCAAACGTCTCGCCGGGCGCGGTCAGCACCGGACAACCCGCCCACAACGCATCGGAGGCGGTGGTGTGCGCGTTATAAGGATGCGTATCCAGAAACAGATCCGCGTGCCGGTAACGTGCCAGATACTGCGGGTGAGGCAACTTCGGCATGAAGACCAGGCGCTGCGCATCCACGCCCTGCGCCTGTGCTGCCGCACGCAACCGCGCATCGGCCTGGCCCGGCCCCGACAACAGCCACAGCACGCTGCCGGGCACCGCATGCAGTACTGCCAGCATGCGCGCCATGCTGCGAGGATTGAGTTTGTAGCTATTGTTGAAACAGCAAAACACCGTGCCCTGCGCGGGTATCCCACAGGCGGTGCGTGACGGCGGTTCGCCAGGCGTGCGCGTGGTATCCGACGGCTGAAACGCGCGGTTCAAGCGCAGCACCTGCTCGCTGTAAAACGGCCCCAACGACGGTGGCAATGCAAACGCGTCGCCCAGTACGTAATCCATCCACGGTGCACCGGAGGTGCCCGGGTATGCCAGCCAATTGATCTGCACCGGCGCCGGCCGCAGCGCGAACACTTCCGGGCGTCCGCCACCGCCCCAGCCGCGCAGATCGAACAACACGTCGATGCCCTGCGCACGGATGTGCTGCGCGGTGGCCAGATGCCCAAGCGCGGTGACATCGTGCAGGGTCGTGGCCTGCGTCAGGCGCGCGCGAATCGCGCTGCCGTCGTCCTGGCTGGTCGCAAACAGGTGCAGCTGCAGTTCCGGTTGGCGCCGCTGCAATGCCTCGAACAATGCCACCGTCAACACACCGGTGGGATGTGCGCCGAAGCCATTGGATACGAAGCCCACGCGCAACCCGCCGCGGCTGCGTAGCGCAACTGGTGGCAGTGGCTGCAGGCTTGAAGCGATCGCCTGCGCACGCGTGCGCGCACAGGCCAGTTGCTCGGCCGCAGTGGCGTCTTCGCTCAGGAACGCGAACGGCTCCACCGCCGCCGCGCCATGTGCCACGGCGTTGCGGACCTGCGTGGCCAAGGCATCCAGGCCGAGCCAATCGCATAACCGACGTCGCCAGTTGAGCAGCTGCGCGGCGATGTACGGCTCGTCGGGCAGCAGGTGATACGCGCGTGTATAGGCCGCTGCCGCTTGTTCCGGCTGATCGGCGTCTTCCAAGGCATGGCCCAGCCACAGCGCAATGCCCGGATGCTGCGGCACCAGGTCCGATGCCTGCTGCAGCAGACGTGACGCCTCGGCATGCCGCTGTTGCGCCCAACGCACGCGCCCAAGCCGCGCAATCGCTTCCGGGTGGCCGGGATGCAGGGCCAACGCGCGTTGCACGGCCAGCTCGCCAGCAGCGATGCCGCCCATGCCGAGCTCGGCATCGGCCAGCATCAACCACGCAACGAAATCGCCGGGCTGTCGCTGCACCGCCTCGCGCAGCTGCAGCAACTCGCGCGGGACGTTGGCACTCACGGGCTGTCGCTCAACCGCGCCAGTTCGTCGGCCTGATGCTCGTGCAGCAACCGTGCCACCAACGCATCCAGATCGCCTTCGATGATGTTGGGCAGGTCGTACAGCGTCAGCCCTTCCACGCGGTGGTCGGTGATGCGGCCCTGCGGAAAGCTGTAGGTGCGGATGCGCTGGCTGCGGTCGCCGCTGCCCACCTGCAACTTGCGCGTGTGCGCTTCGGCGGCCGCGGCCTTGCTGCGTTCGGCTTCCACCAATTGCGCCTTCAGGCGCTTCATCGCCTTGTCGCGATTGGCGTGCTGGCTGCGCTCGGTCTGGCACTCCACCACCACGCCGCTGGGCACGTGGGTGATGCGGATGGCCGATTCGGTCTTGTTGACGTGCTGGCCGCCGGCGCCGGACGAGCGGAAGGTATCCACCTTCAAATCCGCCGGATTGATCACGATCTCTTCCACGTCGTCGGCTTCGGGAATGATCGCCACCGTCGCCGCCGAGGTATGGATGCGGCCCTGCGACTCGGTGGCCGGCACGCGTTGCACGCGATGGGTGCCGGATTCGAACTTCAGCCGCGAATACGCGCCGCGCCCGACCACGCGTGCCACCACTTCTTTGTAGCCGCCGTGTTCGCCGGGGCTGTCGGATTCGATTTCGACCTTCCAGCCCTGGCGCTCGGCATAGCGTGCGTACATGCGGAACAGATCGCCGGCAAAGATCGCCGCCTCATCGCCGCCGGTACCGGCGCGCACTTCCAGAAACAGGTTGCCGTCGTCGCGCGGGTCGCGTGGGACCAGCAGCAATGCCAGCTGCGCATCCAGTTCGTCCAGGCGCGCCTGTGCCGCAGCGATTTCCTCTTCGGCCAACTCGCGCATTTCCGGGTCGTTGCGCATGGCTTCGGCCGCGCTCAGGTCGGCCTTGGCGCGTGCCTCGTCTTCCAGCGCTACGGCCACCGGTTCCAGTTGCGACAGTTCGCGCGACAGGCTGCGGAACTTGTCGTTGTTGTTGACCACGTCCGGGTCGGACAACAGGTGCTGCAGTTCTTCGCGGCGCTCGGCCAGCGCTTCGAGCTTACGGCGCAGGGTCGGCGTCATCAGTCCTCACGATCGGGGTAGCTACAGGGGGATGTGGGTAACCGGGCTTTTCCGGGAACAGCCGGTCGGCCGCGCTGGTCAATTCCAGGTCATTGTTGAGCGCGGCATCGCGCAGCGCGGCGGTCGGCGGGTGCAACAGGCGATTGGTCAGCGCATGCGCCAGTTGCTCCAGCACTTCGTCGGCCGGCTTGCCGTTGCTCAACTGTTGACGCGCCTTGGCCAACAGTTCGTCGCGGGTGCTGTCGCCGAACGCGCGCAGCCGCTTGAGCGGTGCCTGGCGCGCGTTGGCCTGCACGGTCTCGACATAGCGCGCCACCTGCAGGTCGATGATCGCCTCGGCCTGGTCTGCGGCTTCGCGGCGGCTGCGGCGGTTGTCTTCGACCGCGCGTTCCAGATCGTCCACGGTGTACAGGTAGGCATCGCTCAGCGTGGCCACCGAGGCTTCGATATCGCGCGGCACCGCCAGGTCGAACAACAGCATCGGCTTGCGTTTGCGCGCGCGCAGCGCCTGTTCCACCTGCACCCGCGTGATGACCGGCTCGCGCGCGGCGGTGGCCGAAAACACCACATCGGCCTCGGCCAGATGGCGTTCCAGATCGGTCAGCGGCAAGGCATAGCCGCCGTGCTGGCTGGCCAGTGTCTGCGCATGCGCAAGGGTGCGATTGGCGATCAACAGGCGCCGCACGCGGCCTTCGCTCAGGTGCTTGGCGGCCAGCTCGATGGTTTCGCCGGCGCCGACCAGCAACACGGTCGATTCGTTGAGCCGGGCAAAGGACTCCTGTGCCAGGCGCACGGCGGTGGAGGCCACCGACACCGGATTGGCGCCGACACGGGTATCGGTCCGCGCGCGCTTGGCTACCGAAAAGGTCTGCTGGAACAACCGATCCAACCCGCTGCCCAGTGCGCCATGCGCGCGCGCCACCGCCCAGGCATCTTTCACCTGGCCCAGGATCTGCGGCTCGCCCAGCACCATCGAATCCAGCCCGGTAGCGACCCGGAACAAGTGGCGCACCGCGTCGGCATCCTGATGCTGGTACAGATAGCTACTCAGTCCCGGCGCATGCGCGTCCAGCCAGCCGGCCAGCGCCTGCACGTCGTCGGCCATCGCATACAGCTCGGTGCGGTTGCAGGTGGACAGCAGCGCGGCCTCACGCACCTGCGGCAAGGCCCGCAACGATTCGAGCGCGCGCGGCAACGCGTCACCTGCGAACGCCGCGCGTTCGCGCAGGTCCACAGGTGCGGTCTGGTGATTCAGTCCGAGCACCCACAACGTCATTGTTCAGTTGCTTGCGATAAGCTGGCGGCCATTCAGGGCCCCATTTTACGGCCCGGTTGCCCCCGATGCCTGTACCGATTCGCATCCTGAGTGTTCTTTTGCTGGTAGCAGTGTCCGCCAACGCCACGGCAGCACCCAAAAAAGCACCTCCCGCTCCACCCGTCAGCAGTGCCGGCGCCACCTCGCTGGAACCTGTGCTTGCCGGCGAATTCGCCTTGCAGGCCGGGCAGCTGGACGAAGCCGCCCGCGCCTATCTGGACGCCGCCAAGGCCGAGGCCGGCGACGCCGGGCTGGCTGAACGCGCCGCCCGCATCGCCATGCTGGCCAATGACGACCCGCGTGCCATCGAAGCCCTGGCGCTGTGGCGCGCCCGCGCGCCATCGTCGATGTCGATGCGCAGCACCGAAGCCTCGCTGGCCCTGCGCCGCAACGATCTGCGCACCGCGCGCCGCGACTTGCTCGGCCTGCTCAAAGAACCCGACCCGCGCGGCTGGCGCTTTGCGTTGATCGCGCTGGCCAATGGTGGCCGCGAGCCGGAAGCCTCGGCCGACGTGCTCGAAGACCTGGTCAAGGCCGGCGCCATCCCCAACCAGATCGAGGTGTGGCAGGAATTCGGCCGGCTCGCGCTGCGCATGGAGCGCCCGGCGCTGGCCAAGCGCATCGTCGACGAAGTGGTGCGCCGCTTCCCCGAAGAGCCGCGCGTGGCCTTGCTGCATGCCACCCAGCTGCAGCAGGAGGGCAAGAACGACGAAGCGCTGGCGCTGCTGAAGAACGTCGAACCGCAGGCAGTGAAGGATTCCGAACTGCGCGGCGCGCTGGCCTTCGCCTACGACGCCATGGGTCAGACCGAAGCGGCGGCGCGCGTGCTGTCCACCGGCCCGCAGGACACCCAGACCTACGGGCTGCGCGCGTCCATGCTCGCCAAAGAGAAGGACCGCACCGCGTTGGAAGCGCTGTATGGCGAGCTCAAGAGCAACGCCACCAAGCCCGACCCGGATCGCCGCCTGCTGCTGGGCAAGATCGCCGAATTCCTCAAGCGTTACGACGAAGCGGTGGAGTGGTACCGCGGCGTACCCGGCGGGCCGCAGGTGAGCGAAGCGCGCTTGCGCGCCGCCAGCGCGCTATACGAGCTGGGCCGCAAGCCCGAAGCCTTGGCCGAAGTACGTGCATTGCAGGGCGATGCCAGCGCCGACGACGATGCCCGTCGCGATGCTTATGTGCTGGAAGCCGAGCTGCATCAGCGCGCCGACGACGCCCCGGGCGAGCTGGATGCCTTCGAACGTGGCTTGGCCGCCTATCCGGACGACAGCGCGCTGCTGTACGCCCGCGGCTTGGCCTGGGAGCGTCGCGACGACGTGGCGCGCGCCGAGGCCGACCTGCGCAAGATCCTGGTCGCCGAGCCGGAAAGCGTGGCGGCCTTGAACGCGTTGGGCTACACCCTGGCCGACCGCACCACCCGCTACAAGGAAGCGCTGGCGCTGATCGATCGCGCCCGCACCGCCGACCCGGACAACCCGGCCATCGTCGACAGCTATGGCTGGGTGCTGTATCGCATGGGCCGCACCAAGGAAGCGCTGGTGCAGCTGCGCCGCGCCTGGGCGCTGGTCAAGGACCCGGAAATCGCCGCGCACGTGGGCGAGGTGCTGTGGGTCAGCGGCAAGCAGGACGAGGCGCGGCGCTACTTCGACGAAGCCCGCCGGCTGGATCCTGACAACCGCGCGCTGCAACGCGCCGTGGAAAAGTTCGGGCTATGAGCGCTGCACGACGCGCGCTGGCCCTGAGCGGGCTGGTGCTGGTCGGCCTGTCCGGCTGCGTCAGCGTGCCTCGCGGGCAGGGCGGCGGCGCGGCGGTGGTCGAGCGCGTCTCCGATGAAGCGCGTCACGCCGAAGCTGCGCGCCAGGCCTGGTTGCAGGTCCACCCACAGTGGTCGTTCCAGGGGCGGGTGGCGATCAGCAAGGACCGCAACGGCGGCAGCGGGCGCATCGACTGGCAGCAGAACGGCCCGCAGTACCGCGTGCAGCTCAGTGCCCCGGTGACCCGGCAGAGCTGGGTGCTTACCGGCGATACCACTACCGGCGCCGGTCGGCTCGAAGGGCTGGACGGCGGTCCGCGCAGCGGCCCCGATGCCGAACAGGTCTTGCTGGAAGCGACCGGCTGGACCATCCCGGTCAATCAGATGCCGGACTGGGTGCGCGCGCTGCGCATTGCCGATGCCGGCGCGCAGCGCGTCGATCTCGACGCTGCCGGGCGCCCACGCACCGTGCAACAGGATGGCTGGACCATCGAATTTCTCGCCTGGGCGCCGGCCAGCGACGGCCAGCCCGCGCTGCCGCAGCGCATCGAAGCCCATAACGGCACCGCCAAGGTCCGCCTGTTGGTCGATCAGTGGACGGTATCGCCCTGATGGCAGCGCTGGACGGCTGGTCGGCGTGGCCTGCGCCGGCCAAGCTGAACCTGTTTCTGCAGATCGTCGGGCGCCGTGCCGACGGCTACCACCTGCTGCAGACCGTGTTCCGGCTGCTGGACTGGGGGGACACCATTCATCTTCGTTTGCGCAGCGACGGCCTGATCCGGCGCATCGGCGACAGTTTGCCTGGCGTTGCCGAAGACGATGACCTGGTGATCCGCGCCGCACGCCTGCTGCAATCGTCTACCGGCACCCGGGCGGGCGCGGAGATCCGCGTCGACAAGCGCATCCCCGCCGGTGGCGGATTTGGCGGCGGCTCGTCGGACGCGGCAACCGTGCTGGTCGCGCTCAATGCCTTGTGGCGCCTGGGCTTGCCGGTCGATGCATTGGCCGCGCTGGGCCTGCAGTTGGGCGCGGACGTGCCGGTGTTCGTCCGCGGACACAACGCCTGGGCCGAAGGCGTGGGCGAGCAACTCACCCCGATTGCGCTTCCCGACGCCGCCTATGTGCTGGTCGATCCGGGCGTTCACGTGCCGACGCCGGCGTTATTTCAATCACAGGAATTGACGCGGGATGCTGCGCCCGTGAAAATAGCGGACTTCGCTTCCGGTTCTCTGCTCGACAATGCGTTCGAGCCGGTCCTGCGGCGCCGCGAACCTGCCGTAGAGGCCGTGTTCCAGGCGTTGTCCCAGATCGGCACGCCACGTTTGACCGGGTCGGGGAGTGGGTGTTTCGTCGAATTCGCCACGCGCGCTGCTGCAGAGCAGGCCTTGGCGCAATTGCCGGACAGCCTGCGGGCGTGGGTGGTGGAGGGTGCAGCGCACTCGCCATTGCTCGACGCACTGGACGCAACAAAGGTTTGATGCAGGGGCGTCGCCAAGAGGCCCAAGGCACCAGGTTTTGATCCTGGCATTCGTAGGTTCGAATCCTACCGCCCCTGCCAATGTACCGATGCAGGTCGCCCTGCAAGAGTTGTAGACGCAGATTCTTCTGCAAACGCCCGCACATCCACGTGCGGAGATCGAGGAACGGCCGGGCAACGGCTTGGCTCGTCTGCTCTTTCACCCACCCGCACGCTCTATCGCCGCCGCCTGAGAGATCCCATGCAAGACCAACGTAATCTGCTGGTGTTCTCCGGCAATGCCAACAAGCCGCTTGCCCAGAGCATCTGCAAGGAGCTGGGCGTTCGCATGGGCAAGGCGCTGGTCACGCGCTTTTCCGATGGCGAAGTGCAGGTCGAGATCGAAGAAAGCGTGCGCCGGCAGGAAGTGTTCGTCATCCAGCCGACCTGCGCGCCGAGCGCGGAAAACCTGATGGAGCTGCTGGTGCTGATCGACGCGCTCAAGCGCGCCAGCGCCGCCTCGGTGACTGCGGTGATCCCGTACTTCGGCTATTCGCGTCAGGACCGTCGCATGCGCTCCTCGCGCGTGCCGATCACCGCCAAGGTCGCCGCCAAGATGATTTGCGCGATGGAGGCCGACCGCGTGTTGACGGTCGACCTGCATGCCGACCAGATCCAGGGCTTCTTCGATGTCCCGGTCGACAACGTCTACGCCTCGCCGCTGCTGCTGGCCGACATCTGGCGCGCCTACGGCACCGACAACCTGATCGTGGTCTCGCCCGACGTGGGTGGTGTGGTGCGCGCGCGCGCCGTCGCCAAGCGTCTGGACGACGCCGATCTGGCCATCATCGACAAGCGCCGTCCGCGCGCCAATGTCGCCACCGTGATGAACATCATCGGCGACGTGCAGGGCAAGACCTGCGTGCTGGTCGACGACCTGGTCGATACCGCCGGCACTTTGTGTGCGGCCGCCGCAGCGCTCAAGCAGCGCGGTGCGCTCAAGGTGGTGGCCTATATCACTCACCCGGTGCTGTCCGGCCCGGCGGTGGACAACATCAATAATTCGCAGCTCGACGAGCTGGTGGTCACCGACACGATCCCGTTGAACGAAGCGGCGCGCACCTGCCCGAAGATTCGTCAGCTGAGCGTGGCCGAACTGCTGGCAGAGACCATCCGCCGCATCGCCTTCGGCGAATCGGTCAGCTCGCTCTACGTCGACTGATATCCCATTCGGCGCCCGGATCTCCGGGTGCCGTACTACGTCTCTCCTGGTCGCGGGTGAGACGCTTCATCGCCGCGAGGCGGTATTCCAATCTAGGTAGTGAAATAACATGGCAAAGACTCACGAAATCAAGGTCGAGCGCCGCGCGAACGAGGGGAAGGGTGCGAGCCGCCGCCTACGTCACGCTGGCGTCATTCCGGCCATCGTCTATGGTGGCGAACTCGAGCCGGTCAGCATCCAGCTCAACCACGAGCAGATCTGGCTCGCCCAGCAGAACGAGTGGTTCTACTCGTCGATCCTGGACCTGAACCTCAATGGCGACGTGCAGCAGGTGCTGCTGCGTGACATGCAGCGCCATCCGTTCAAGCAGTTGATCATCCACATCGACTTCCAGCGCGTCAGCGCCAACGAGAAGCTCAGCGCCGCGGTGCCGTTGCACTTCGTCAACGAAGCAACTTCGCCGGCTGGTAAGTCGAGCGAAGTGGTCGTGACCCACGAGCTCAACGAAGTCCAGGTGGTCTGCCTGCCGAAGGATCTGCCGGAGTTCATCGAAGTCGACCTCGGTGCGCTGGAAGTGGGCAACGTGATCCACTTGTCCGAAATCAAGCTGCCGGCCGGTGTGGAAATCCCCGAGCTGAAGCTGGGCAAGGAACACGATGTTGCCGTGGTTGCTGCCAAGCACGTGCGCATCGAAGAAGAAGACGCTGCCGGTGAAGAAGGCAGCGAAGGCGCAGAAACCAAGTAATCCGTCGGCCGATTCCTCGCCTGCGCGGGGAATCGGCTGCGGTGACTGGCATGTCTGCACTTCGGCTGATCGTCGGGCTCGGGAATCCGGGTCCGGAACACGCGCAAACCCGGCACAACGCCGGGTTTCGTTTCGTCGATGCCCTCATCGAGCGCAGTGGCGCCCGTTGGGGTCTGGACAGCAAGTTGTTCGGCGAAACGGCCAAGGTCGATATCGCAGGACAGCCGGTCTGGCTGCTCAAGCCGGCCACTTTCATGAATCTCAGTGGCAAATCGATCACCGCCGCCCTGCGGTTCTGGAAGATCGAACCGGAGCAGATGCTCGTCGCACACGACGAACTGGATCTGGCGCCGGGCACGGCACGGCTCAAGTTCGACGGCGGACACGGTGGTCAGAACGGCCTGCGTGACACGATCCGCCTGCTCGGGCACGGCAAATTTCACCGCTTGCGCGTCGGCATCGGTCACCCTGGTCACAAGGACCGTGTGGTGCCGTGGGTGCTGGGACGGGCAGGGCGTGACGACGATGCTGCGATCGGTAGTGCGGTGGATGCGGCCATCGATGTCCTGCCGCTGGCGATGGACGGCAATTTCAACGAAGCGATGAAGCGGCTGCATACCGCCAGGGACGCGTGATTGGGGAGTGGGGATTCGCAGCCGTAGGCGACGAATCTCCACTCCCGAATCCCGAATCCCGGATGTGACCCATGGGTATCAAATGCGGCATCGTCGGCCTGCCCAACGTCGGCAAGTCGACCCTGTTCAATGCGCTGACCAAGGCGGGCATCGCTGCGGCCAATTTTCCGTTCTGCACCATCGAGCCGAACGTCGGCATCGTGCCGGTGCCGGATCTGCGGCTCAACCAGCTGGCCGAGATCGTCAAGCCGCAAAAGTTGATTCCCACCGCGGTCGAGTTCGTCGATATCGCCGGCCTGGTTGCCGGTGCGGCGAGCGGCGAAGGGCTGGGTAACAAGTTCCTGGCGCACATTCGCGAAGTCGATGCGATCACCCACGTGGTGCGTTGCTTCGAGAACGACGACGTCATCCATGTCAACAACAAGGTCGACCCGATCGCCGATATCGAAACCATCGATACCGAGCTGGCGTTGGCCGACCTGGACAGCGTGGAGAAAGCGCTCAATCGCGCCGAACGCAGTGCCAAGGGCGGCGACAAGGACGCAGCGGCACGCAAGCCGGTGCTGGCCAAGTTGCAGGCCGCGCTGGCCGAGGGTAAATCCGGCCGTGCAGCGGGTCTGGACGAGGAAGAGAAGGCGCTGGTGCGCGATCTGTTTCTGCTGACGCTCAAGCCGGTGCTGTACATCGCCAACGTGCTCGAAGACGGCTTTGAAAATAATCCGCACCTGGACGCAGTGCGCGCGCATGCCGCCGCCGAAGGTGCAGAAGTGGTGCCGGTCTCGGCCGCCATCGAAGAAGAGCTGTCCCAGCTCGACGACGAGGACCGCGACACCTTCCTCGCCGATCTCGGCCTGAGCGAGCCCGGCCTGAATCGCGTCATTCGCGCGGCCTACAAGCTGCTCGGCCTGCAGGCCTACTTCACTGCGGGCGTCAAGGAAGTGCGTGCGTGGACGGTCAGGGCCGGCTCCACTGCACCGCAGGCGGCGGCGGTCATCCATACCGATTTCGAGAAGGGCTTCATTCGCGCCGAGACGATCGGCTTCGATGATTTCATCAAGTATCGCGGCGAAGCTGGCGCGCGCGACGCGGGTCGTCTGCGCCTGGAAGGCAAGGAATATCGGGTCCAGGAAGGCGACGTGCTGCACTTCCGTTTCAACGTCTGATCCGGTGCGCGCGGCGCTGAGCGTCGCGCCTACTCAGTAGTGACGAAGAGTTCAAAATTTTTGTTGACACCGGGTGCGTCCCACAACAAAATAACGGGCTGCTTCACCCCGAACCGATTCGCCTCACGGCGCAACGGTCCGGTAGTAAAAGCTGGAGGGATACCCAAGCGGCCAACGGGGGCAGACTGTAAATCTGCTGGCTTACGCCTTCGGTGGTTCGAATCCACCTCCCTCCACCAGTTTCACGTTGTGGCATGCAGTTCCCGGCGCGGGAGTAGTTCAACGGTAGAACCTCAGCCTTCCAAGCTGATGGTGCGGGTTCGATTCCCGTCTCCCGCTCCATTGAACGCAAATGCATGGCATAATGCAAAACTCGCTCACGTAGCTCAGTCGGTAGAGCACCTCCTTGGTAAGGAGGAGGTCGAAGGTTCGATTCCTTTCGTGAGCACCATTACTCAATCGTCTTAAACTCCAAACGATTACCGAGACCTGCACCCATGGCAAAAGCTAAATTCGAGCGCAACAAGCTGCACGTCAATGTCGGCACCATTGGTCACGTTGACCATGGCAAGACCACGTTGACCGCTGCGCTGACCAAGATCGGTGCTGAGCGTTTCGGTGGTGAGTTCAAGGCGTACGACGCGATCGACGCAGCGCCGGAAGAGAAGGCACGTGGTATCACGATCTCGACCGCACACGTCGAATACGAATCCCCGAACCGTCACTACGCACACGTTGACTGCCCCGGCCACGCCGACTACGTCAAGAACATGATCACCGGTGCTGCGCAGATGGACGGCGCGATTCTGGTGTGTTCGGCCGCTGACGGCCCGATGCCGCAGACCCGTGAGCACATCCTGCTGTCGCGTCAGGTCGGCGTGCCGCACATCGTGGTGTTCCTGAACAAGGCTGACATGGTCGACGACGCCGAGCTGCTCGAGCTGGTCGAAATGGAAGTGCGCGAGCTGCTGAGCAAGTACGACTTCCCGGGCGACGACACCCCGATCATTCATGGTTCGGCGCGTCTTGCGCTGGACGGTGATCAGAGCGAAATCGGCGTGCCGGCGATCCTGAAGCTGGTCGATGCACTGGACAGCTTCATTCCGGATCCGACCCGCGACGTGGACCGCCCGTTCCTGATGCCGGTCGAAGACGTGTTCTCGATCTCCGGCCGCGGCACCGTGGTGACCGGTCGTATCGAGCGCGGCATCATCAAGGTTGGCGACGAAATTGAAATCGTCGGTATCCGCGATACGCAGAAGACCACCGTCACCGGCGTAGAAATGTTCCGCAAGCTGCTGGACCAGGGTCAGGCAGGCGACAACGCCGGTCTGCTGCTGCGCGGCACCAAGCGTGACGACGTCGAGCGCGGCCAGGTGCTGTGCAAGCCGGGTTCGATCAAGCCGCATACCGAGTTTGAAGCCGAAGTTTACGTGCTGTCCAAGGATGAGGGTGGTCGTCATACCCCGTTCTTCAAGGGCTACCGTCCGCAGTTCTACTTCCGTACCACCGACATCACTGGCGCCTGCCAGCTGCCGGAAGGCGTGGAAATGGTGATGCCGGGCGACAACGTGAAGATGGTTGTGACGCTGATTAACCCGGTTGCGATGGATGAAGGTCTGCGTTTCGCAATTCGCGAAGGCGGCCGGACCGTCGGCGCCGGCGTGGTTGCCAAGATCGTCAAGTAAGCAATGCCTGCAGTTCGGCGGCTTTGGCCGCCGACACTGCGCGAATGGCGGGCCGGCTGAACATCGGTCCGCCTTCGTTGTCTTAGGGTTTGCGGTAAACGAGTACATACGCCAGTAGCTCAATTGGCAGAGCAGCGGTCTCCAAAACCGCAGGTTGGGGGTTCGAGTCCCTCCTGGCGTGCCACTCCTCTTTCCGGCCCAGCGACTCGGGTCAGATCGGTAACTAGAGCCGGATGAATAGCAAAATCGAGCCTTCCAAAAGCGCGTCTTCTGCCAGCGCTGATATTGTGAAATACGTTCTCTCCGCGATCCTTGTGGTTGCGGGGTTGTTTGTGTGGTTCTGGTTTTCTGCGCCCGAGCGCGCCACGCAGTTGGGAGCTTGGACGCCGCAGTTGCGCGCGCTGGCTGTCATTGTCGGATTGGCGGCGGGTGCATTTGTGTTTTTGGGGACTGGCAAAGGCCGGGAAACCCGCGAATTCATGTCCGAATCCAGGTTTGAGTTGCGCAAGGTGGTCTGGCCGACGCGTCAGGAAGCCATTCGCACTACCTGGGTGGTGATTGTTGTTGTGATCATTCTGAGTTTGCTGTTGGGCGGCTTCGACTTCGTCATCCAGAAGCTCACGCAGTGGTTCCTGGCTCGTTAAGGAGAATCAAGCAGTGAAGCGTTGGTATGTCGTTCACGCCTATTCAGGCTTTGAAAAATCGGTTGCGCAGGCATTGCGCGATCGCATCGTCCGCACCGAAATGGAAGATCGTTTTGGTGACGTGCTGGTGCCGACCGAAGAAGTGATTGAAATGCGCGCCGGCCAGAAGCGTCGGTCCGAACGCAAGTTCTTCCCCGGCTACGTGCTGGTGCAGATCGAAACCCACGAAGAAGCCGGTATTCCGCGCATCGACAATGAAAGCTGGCACTTGGTGAAGGAAACTTCCAAGGTCATGGGTTTCATCGGCGGTACGGCTGATCGTCCATTGCCGATTCGCGACGAAGAGGCCGATGCGATCCTGCAGCGTGTGCAGGATGGCGTCGAAAAGCCGCGTCCGAAGGTGTTGTTCGAGCCGGGTCAGATGGTGCGCGTCACCGATGGTCCGTTCAACGACTTCAATGGCGTTGTCGAAGAAGTCAACTACGAGAAGAGCCGGTTGCGTGTCGCTGTGCTCATCTTTGGTCGCTCCACGCCGGTCGAGCTCGAGTTCGGCCAGGTCGAGAAGGGCTGACCTGGGCGGGCGCCTGCTAGGCGCCTGCTCTAAATACTGCTATAGTGCGCGGCTCGCTGACCTGGCGACCGCCGGGAAATAATGGCTGCCGCATGGCAGCCATCTGCGTGTGGTACACAGCGCGACGCCGGGACGCGTGATTCTCCCGGTCCGATGGGGAGCCTGTTGTCAGGCGTTAGCACCCGGAGAGCATCGAAATGGCTAAGAAGATTACTTCCTACATCAAGTTGCAGGTTAAGGCCGGCCAGGCCAATCCTGCACCGCCGGTCGGCCCTGCACTGGGTCAGCGTGGTTTGAACATCATGGAATTCTGCAAAGCGTTCAACGCTGCGACTTCCAAGCTGGAGCCGGGTCTGCCGACGCCAGTGATCATCACCGCGTATTCCGACCGTACCTTCACCTTCGTCACCAAGAGCACGCCCGCCAGCGTGTTGCTCAAGAAGGTGGCAGGTGTTACTTCCGGTTCGAAGCGTCCCAATACCGACAAGGTCGGCAAGGTGACACGCAAGCAGCTGGAAGAGATCGCCAAGACCAAGGAAGCCGATCTGACGGCAGCCGAGCTCGAAGCGGCAGTTCGCACGATTGCGGGTACTGCCCGCAGCATGGGTTTGACGGTGGAGGGCTAAGACATGGCACAGAACAAGCGCGTTAAGGCCATTGCGGCCGCTGTCGTCCCGGGCAAGAACTATGCCTTCGAAGACGCAATCAAGATCCTGAAGACCGCCACCAAGGCCAAGTTCGTCGAATCCATCGACGTTGCTGTGCGCCTGGGCGTGGACGCCAAGAAGTCCGACCAGCAGGTGCGCGGTTCGACCGTGCTGCCGGCCGGTACCGGCAAGAGCGTGCGCGTTGCGGTGTTCGCACCGGCGGGCGCCAAGGCTGACGAAGCCCTGGCTGCAGGCGCCGAGGCAGTGGGCATGGACGACCTGGCCGAGAAGATGCAGGCCGGCGATCTGAACTATGACGTGGTCATCGCGACCCCGGATGCCATGCGCGTTGTCGGTAAGCTCGGCACCCTGCTGGGTCCGCGCGGTCTGATGCCGAATCCGAAGGTCGGCACCGTGTCGGCGAATCCGGGCGAAGCGGTCAAGAACGCCAAGTCGGGCCAGGTGCGTTACCGCACCGACAAGGCCGGCATCATTCACTGCACGATCGGCAAGGCCAGCTTCGACGACGAAGCGCTGAAGTCGAACCTGCAGGCGCTGCTGCTGGACCTGATCAAGGCCAAGCCGGCCACCTCGAAGGGGACCTACCTGCAGAAGGTATCGGTCAGCTCGACCATGGGTCCGGGCGTGACGGTTGATCAGTCGAGTCTGTCGCTGAAGTAATCGAATCCGTCGGGCGTCATGCGCCTGACGTGTTTGTGCAGTACTGCATTGTTTTTCCGGCCCGGGTAACCGTGTGCTGGGAGTCCGTTCCCTCCTTTGGGGTAACGGACATTTTGAAGGCGATCGCCGGCATGTCCGGCGGTAGCCGTCAAAGACCGCAGGCGCGGTCAGCGCAGATCGACGACGGGCAGGGATGCTCGCACTGGCATGGAGTCGCCGTCGATGCAGCGGGATCGCTTAATTGGTTCGTTTCGAACTGGCCGGCGTAGATGGTGTCGCCCTTCTGGAGTTTTCTGGTTTACGCGCGTCTGGGACATCCCGGATCGAGTCCACTCCAGGTCTAGAACGGCCACCAAAGGAACATCGGTCGATGTTCCCGGCTTCCAGGATGGAAGCTGCCCTGGACCGCAACCGGCAGGAGCCGCGAGCGGAGTAGTTTGAAGCGGGGATGAAAGGGTTGGCATTGGGGATTTTCAGGGCTGCTGCATGGCCTTGGGCGAATCCCGAATCGCAAATCTCGCGTCCCAGCTTTAACGGAGGAGTGCAATGGCTCTCAATCTGTCCCAGAAGCAAGAAGTAGTCGCCGAGCTGGCAGACATCGCCGCCAAGGCCCACTCCCTGATCGCCGCCGAATACGCTGGCACCACGGTCTCCCAGATGACCGCGATGCGCAAGCAGGCCCGCGAAACCGGTGTGTTCTTGAAAGTTGTCAAGAACACCCTGGCTGTGCGCGCCGTCGAAGGTACCGAATTTGCTGTCGCGTCTGACAAGCTGGTCGGTCCTTTGGTGTATGCGTTTTCGATGGAGGAGCCCGGCGCTGCCGGTCGCCTGATCAAGGAATTCGCCAAGAGCAACGACAAGCTGCAGGCCAAGGTTGTGGCAATCGGCGGGGAACTGTTCCCGGCGAGCCACGTCGACGTGTTGGCTTCGCTGCCGACCCGTGACCAGGCTCTGGCCATGTTGGCTCGCGTGCTGTCCGAACCGGCTGCCATGTTCGCCCGTGCCGTCAAGGCCGTTGGCGACAAGCAGGGCGGTGGCGACGAAGCCGCCGAGCCGGTCGCCGAGACTGCCGAAGCTTGATGTCCTAGCGTCTGCTAGAAACCATTCCAGAATTAATTTCTAAAAGGTAATCACAATGTCCCTTACCAACGAACAGATCGTCGACGCCATCGCCGAGAAGTCCCTGATGGAAGTGATGGAGCTGGTCAAGGCCATCGAAGAGAAGTTCGGCGTCTCCGCCGCCGCTCCGGTCGCTGCCGCTGCAGCTGGTCCGGCTGCTGTGGTCGAAGAGCAGACCGAGTTCAACGTGGTGCTGGTCAACTGCGGCACCAATAAGGTCGGCGTCATTAAGGCCGTCCGTGCCGTGACCGGCCTGGGTCTGAAGGAAGCCAAGGATCTGACCGAAGCCGGTGGCATCCTGAAGGAAGGCGCGTCCAAGGACGAAGCCGAGAAGATCAAGAAGGAATTGACCGAAGCCGGCGCGACCGTCGAAGTCAAGTAAGCAGCATCTTGCATCGCCAGCGTTTTACGGTGATGCACTGAAGGCTGGGGGCCCAAAGCCCCCGGCCTTTGGCCGTTTCGGACGTGAGTCGGGAATGGGAGTTGGAGATCTGCAACTGCAAGGTTGTGCTTTTCCGAACCCCGCATCTCCACTCCCGATTCCCGGCCTCACCGAGTTGGTAGTTGGAAGTAGCAAGAGAAGGCGTGCTGGTGCCGGCAATACCAGCGACTTCCAACTGACAATTTTGTTATTTCAGGGCCGCCGCGACGCGGCCCCCGCAGCCTAGGGTGAAGACCTCATGACGTCTTATTCGTTCACCGAAAAAAAGCGTATCCGCAAGGATTTCGGTAAGCAGCGCTCGATTCTCGAAGTGCCGTTTCTGCTTGCCATCCAGGTGGATTCCTATCGCGAATTCCTGCAGGAAGATGTGGAGCCGATCAAGCGCAAAGACCTCGGTCTGCATGCTGCTCTGAAGTCGGTGTTCCCGATCTCCAGCTACAGCGGCAACGCTGCGCTCGAGTACGTGGGCTACAAGCTGGGTCAGCCGGTGTTTGACGAGCGCGAATGCCGTCAGCGCGGCATGAGCTATGGCGCGCCGCTGCGCGTGACCGTGCGTCTGGTGATCTACGACCGTGAGTCGTCGACCAAGGCCATCAAGTACGTGAAGGAGCAGGAGGTCTATCTCGGCGAAATCCCGCTGATGACCGGCAACGGTACCTTCATCGTCAACGGCACCGAGCGCGTGATCGTGTCGCAGCTGCACCGCTCGCCGGGCGTGTTCTTCGACCACGACCGTGGCAAGACCCACAGCTCGGGCAAGCTGCTGTACAGCGCCCGCATCATTCCGTACCGCGGTTCCTGGCTGGACTTCGAGTTCGACCCGAAGGACGCACTGTTCACCCGTATCGACCGTCGCCGCAAGCTGCCGGTGTCGATCCTGTTGCGCGCGCTTGGCTATAACAACGAAGAGATGTTGGCCGAGTTCTTCGAGATCAACACGTTCCACATCAATCCGGACGAAGGCGTGCAGCTGGAGCTGGTGCCGGAGCGTCTGCGTGGTGAAACGCTGAACTTCGACCTGGCCGATGGCGACAAAGTCATCGTGGAAGCGGGCAAGCGCATCACCGCCCGTCACGTCAAGCAGCTGGAAGCCGCCGGCGTTGCCGCGCTGGCCGTGCCGGACGACTATTTGGTCGGCCGCATCCTGTCGCACGACGTGGTCGATGGTTCGACCGGCGAACTGCTGGCCAATGCCAACGACGAAATCAGCGAAGACCAGTTGGCTGCCTTCCGTAAGGCCGGCGTCGATGCGGTCGGCACCCTTTGGGTGAACGATCTGGATCGCGGTCCGTACCTGTCCAACACCTTGCGCATCGATCCGACCAAGACGCAGCTCGAAGCGCTGGTCGAAATCTACCGCATGATGCGTCCGGGCGAGCCGCCCACCAAGGAAGCCGCGCAGAACCTGTTCCACAACCTGTTCTTCACCTTCGAGCGCTACGACCTGTCCACGGTCGGCCGCATGAAGTTCAACCGTCGCGTCGGCCGCAAGGAAGTGCTGGGCGAGTCGGTGCTGTACGACAAGAAGTATTTTGCCGAGCGTAACGACGAAGAATCCAAGCGTCTGGTCGCCGAGCACACCGACACGTCCGACATTCTGGAAGTGATCAAGGTGCTCACCGAAATCCGCAACGGTCGCGGCGTGGTCGATGACATCGATCACCTGGGCAACCGTCGCGTGCGTTCGGTCGGCGAAATGGCTGAGAACGTGTTCCGCGTGGGCCTGGTCCGCGTCGAGCGCGCGGTCAAGGAGCGTCTGTCGATGGCGGAGTCGGAAGGTCTGACCCCGCAGGAATTGATCAACGCCAAGCCGGTGGCCGCCGCGATCAAGGAATTCTTCGGTTCCTCGCAGCTGTCGCAGTTCATGGACCAGAACAACCCGCTGTCGGAAGTGACGCACAAGCGTCGCGTCTCCGCACTGGGCCCGGGCGGTCTGACCCGCGAGCGTGCAGGCTTCGAAGTGCGCGACGTGCATCCGACCCATTACGGCCGCGTCTGCACCATCGAAACGCCGGAAGGCCCGAACATCGGCCTGATCAACTCGCTGGCCGTGTTCGCCCGCACCAATCAGTACGGCTTCCTCGAAACGCCGTACCGGAAGGTGCTGGACGGCAAGGTGTCCGACGACGTCGAATACCTGTCGGCGATCGAAGAAAACGAGTACGTGATCGCCCAGGCGAACGCGCTGACCGACGTCAAGAACATGCTCACCGAGCAGTTCGTGCCGTGCCGGTTCCAGGGTGAGTCGCTGCTCAAGCCGCCGGCAGAAGTCCATTTCATGGACGTCTCGCCGATGCAGACCGTGTCGGTCGCAGCGGCGCTGGTGCCGTTCCTGGAACACGATGACGCGAACCGCGCACTGATGGGCGCCAACATGCAGCGCCAGGCCGTGCCGACGTTGCGTTCGCAGAAGCCGCTGGTCGGTACCGGCATCGAGCGTGCGGTTGCGCGCGACTCGGGCGTGACCGTCAACGCGCTGCGTGGTGGCGTGATCGAGCAGATCGATGCGGCCCGCATCGTGGTCAAGGTCAACGAGGCAGAAATTGGCGGCGGCACCGATGCCGGCGTGGATATCTACAACCTGATCAAGTACACCCGCTCCAACCAGAACACCTGCATCAACCAGCGTCCGCTGGTGAATGTGGGCGACGTGATCGCGCGCGGCGACGTGCTGGCCGACGGCCCGTCCACCGACATCGGTGAGCTGGCGCTGGGTCAGAACATGCTGATCGCCTTCATGCCGTGGAACGGCTACAACTTCGAAGACTCCATCCTGCTCTCCGAGCGCGTGGTGGAAGAGGATCGTTACACCACGATCCACATCGAAGAACTGACCTGCGTTGCACGCGACACCAAGCTGGGGCCGGAGGAAATTTCCGCCGACATCCCGAACGTGTCCGAGCAGGCTTTGAACCGTCTGGACGAAAGCGGCGTGGTGTACATCGGTGCAGAAGTGCGCGCTGGCGACATCATGGTCGGCAAGGTCACGCCGAAGGGCGAAAGCCAGCTGACCCCGGAAGAAAAACTGCTGCGTGCGATCTTCGGTGAGAAGGCGTCCGACGTGAAGGACAGCTCGCTGCGCGTGCCCCCGGGCATGGACGGCACCGTCATCGACGTGCAGGTCTTCACTCGCGACGGCATCGAGAAGGACAAGCGTGCGCGCCAGATCGAAGAATCCGAGATCAAGCGCGTCAAGAAGGACTTCGACGACCAGTTCCGCATCCTGGAAGCGGCCATCTACGCACGTCTGCGCTCGCAGATCGTGGGCAAAGTCGCCAATGGCGGCCCGAACCTGAAGAAGGGCGACAACGTCACCGACGCGTATCTGGACGGGCTGAAGAAGTCCGATTGGTTCCAGCTGCGCATGAAGGACGAAGACGCTGCCGACGCCATCGAACGCGCGCAGAAGCAGATCCAGGCGCACGAGAAGGAATTCGAAGCACGCTTTGCCGACAAGCGCGGCAAGATCACCCAGGGCGACGACCTCGCACCGGGCGTGCTGAAGATGGTCAAGGTGTTCCTGGCGGTGAAGCGCCGCATCCAGCCGGGCGACAAGATGGCAGGCCGCCACGGCAACAAGGGTGTGGTCTCCAACGTCGTGCCGGTCGAAGACATGCCGTACATGGCGACCGGCGAGCCGGTGGACATCGTGCTGAACCCGCTCGGCGTGCCGTCGCGTATGAACATCGGCCAGATTCTGGAAGTGCATCTGGGCTGGGCCGCCAAGGGCCTGGGTCGCAAGATCCAGCGCATGCTGGAAGCGCAGACCGCGGTCAGCGAGCTGCGCAAGTTCCTGGACGACATCTACAACCACGACAGCGCGATCAATGCGCAGCGTGTGGATCTGTCGCAGTTCAGCGATGAGGAACTGCTCAACCTGGGCAAGAACCTGATCGACGGCGTGCCGATGGCCACCCCGGTGTTCGACGGCGCCAGCGAAGCGGAAATCAAGCGCATGCTGGAACTGGCCGAACTGCCGCAGAGCGGTCAGACCCAGCTGTACGACGGTCGCACCGGCGAAGCGTTCGATCGCAAGACCACGGTCGGCTACATGCATTACCTGAAGTTGAACCACTTGGTCGACGACAAGATGCATGCCCGTTCGACCGGCCCGTACTCGCTCGTGACCCAGCAGCCGCTGGGCGGCAAGGCGCAGTTCGGTGGTCAGCGCTTCGGCGAAATGGAAGTCTGGGCGCTGGAAGCCTACGGCGCGGCCTACACCCTGCAGGAAATGCTGACGGTGAAGTCCGACGACGTGCAGGGCCGTAACCAGATGTACAAGAACATCGTCGATGGTGAGCACGAGATGGTCGCGGGCATGCCGGAGTCCTTCAACGTGTTGGTGAAGGAAATCCGCTCGCTGGCGATCAACATGGAACTGGAAGAGTGATCGAGCTGGATCCAGGCGCCGTAATGCGGTGCCTGGATCCGGAACGTAATGCCCTCGGTTTCATCTCAGATACAAAATTCCTCCGACCCGGAGATATCCAATGAAAGACCTGCTCAACCTCTTCAATCAACAGCGCCAGACGCTGGATTTCGACGCGATCAAGATCGCGCTGGCATCGCCTGACCTGATCCGTTCGTGGTCCTACGGCGAAGTGAAGAAGCCCGAAACCATCAATTACCGCACCTTCAAGCCGGAGCGTGACGGCCTGTTCTGCGCCGCGATCTTTGGCCCGATCAAGGATTACGAGTGCCTGTGCGGCAAGTACAAGCGCATGAAGCACCGCGGTGTGGTCTGCGAAAAGTGCGGCACCGAAGTCACCCTGGCCAAGGTGCGTCGCGAGCGCATGGGTCACATCGACCTGGCCTCGCCGGTCGCGCACATCTGGTTCCTCAAGTCGCTGCCCTCGCGTATCGGTTTGATGCTGGACATGACCCTGCGTGACATCGAGCGCGTGCTGTACTTCGAAGCCTACGTGGTCACCGAGCCGGGTCTGACCCCGCTCGAGCGCCGCCAGCTGCTGACCGAAGAGCAGTACCTGACTGCACGCCAGGAGTACAACGACGACTTCGACGCCGCCATGGGCGCCGAGGCCGTGTACGAGCTGCTGCGCACGATCGACCTGCAGTCGGAAATGACACGCCTGCGCGAAGAAATCGCCAGCACCGGTTCGGAAACCAAGCTCAAGCGCCTGACCAAGCGCATCAAGTTGATCGAAGCCTTCCTGGAGTCGGGCAACCGTCCGGAGTGGATGGTCATGACCGTGCTTCCCGTGCTGCCGCCGGACCTGCGTCCGCTGGTGCCGCTGGATGGCGGCCGCTTCGCGACCTCGGATCTGAACGATCTGTACCGCCGCGTGATCAACCGCAACAACCGTCTGCGTCGCCTGCTGGAGCTCAATGCGCCGGACATCATCGTGCGCAACGAAAAGCGCATGCTGCAGGAATCGGTCGATGCGCTGCTGGACAACGGCCGTCGCGGCCGTGCCATCACCGGCACCAACAAGCGTCCGCTGAAGTCGCTGGCCGACATGATCAAGGGCAAGCAGGGCCGGTTCCGTCAGAACCTGCTCGGCAAGCGCGTGGATTACTCCGGTCGTTCGGTCATCACCGTCGGTCCGTACCTCAAGCTGCACCAGTGCGGCCTGCCGAAGAAGATGGCGCTCGAGCTGTTCAAGCCGTTCGTGTTCGCCAAGCTGCAGCGTCGTGGCCTGGCCACCACCATCAAGGCCGCCAAGAAGCTCGTCGAGCGCGAAGAGGCCGAGGTGTGGGACATCCTCGAAGAAGTCATCCGCGAGCATCCGGTGCTGCTGAACCGTGCGCCGACCCTGCACCGTCTGGGCATCCAGGCGTTCGAGCCGGTGTTGATCGAAGGTAAGGCCATCCAGCTGCATCCGCTGGTATGTACCGCCTTCAACGCCGACTTCGACGGTGACCAGATGGCTGTCCACGTGCCGCTCTCGCTGGAAGCCCAGCTGGAAGCGCGTGCGCTGATGATGTCCACCAACAACATCCTGTCGCCGGCCAACGGCGAGCCGATCATCGTGCCGTCGCAGGACGTGGTGTTGGGCCTGTATTACATGAGCCGCGCCCTGGAGAACAAGAAGGGCGAGGGCATGGTGTTTGCGAACACCAGCGAAGTGAAGCGCGCCTACGACAACCGCGTGGTGGAACTGCACGCCAAGGTCAAGGTTCGCATCACCCAGGTGGACGTCGACGCCGTCGACGGCAAGCGCACCAGCGGCACCTCGATCGTGGACACCACGGTCGGTCGTGCGTTGCTGAGCGAAATCCTGCCCGAAGGCCTGCCGTTCCAGCTGGCCAACACCGAGATGACCAAGAAGAACATCTCGCGTCTGATCAACTCCAGCTACCGTCTGCTGGGCTTGAAGGACACCGTCGTGTTCGCCGACAAGCTGATGTACACCGGCTATGCCTACGCCACCCGCGCAGGCGTGTCGATCGGCATCGACGACATGCTGATCCCGGACGAGAAGAAGGGCATCCTCACTGAGGCAGAAGCCGAAGTGCTGGAAATCCAGGAGCAGTATCAGTCGGGCCTGGTCACCGCCGGCGAGCGTTACAACAAGGTCGTGGACATCTGGTCGCGTACCAGCGAGCGCATCGCCAAGGCGATGATGGACACCATCGGTACCGAGAAGGTCGAAAATGCCAAGGGCGAAACCATCGACCAGAAGTCGATGAACTCGCTCTACATCATGGCCGACTCCGGTGCGCGTGGTAGCCAGGCGCAGATCCGTCAGCTGGCCGGTATGCGCGGCCTGATGGCGCGTCCGGACGGCTCGATCATCGAGACGCCCATCAAGGCGAACTTCCGCGAAGGCTTGAACGTGCAGGAGTACTTCAACTCCACCCACGGTGCGCGTAAGGGTCTGGCCGATACCGCGTTGAAGACGGCGAACTCGGGTTACCTGACCCGTCGTCTGGTCGACGTCGCGCAGGACGTGGTGATCACCGAAGTCGATTGCGGCACCACCGAAGGGTTGATCATGACCCCGATCGTGGAAGGCGGCGACGTGGTGGAGCCGTTGAAGGAGCGCGTGCTGGGCCGTGTCGTGGCCGAGGACGTGTACCTGCCGGGCAACGACGAAGAGCCGATCGTCACCCGCAATACGCTGCTCGACGAAGCCTGGGTTGCCAAGCTGGAAGACGCCAGTGTGCAGTCGGTGAAGGTGCGTTCGACCATCAGCTGCGAATCGTCGTTCGGCGTGTGCGCACGTTGCTACGGTCGCGATCTTGCACGTGGTCACCAGGTCAACATCGGTGAAGCGGTCGGCGTCATCGCCGCCCAGTCCATCGGTGAGCCGGGTACCCAGCTGACCATGCGTACGTTCCACATCGGTGGTGCGGCATCGCGTGCGGCTGCGGTGGACAACATCACCGTCAAGACCACCGGTTCGGTGAAGTTCAACAACCTCAAGTCGGTGGCGCATGCCAGCGGCGCACTGGTTGCGGTCTCGCGTTCTGGCGAACTGTCCGTGCTCGATGGCCATGGCCGCGAGCGCGAGCGTTACAAGCTGCCGTACGGCGCCACCATCACCGCCAAAGACGGCGATGCGGTCAAGGCCGGGCAGGGCGTTGCCAACTGGGATCCGCATAACCACCCGATCGTGTCGGAAGTGGCCGGTTTCATTCGCTTCATCGACTTCGTCGACGGCGTCACCGTCATCGAGAAGACCGACGAACTGACTGGCCTGGCCTCGCGCGAAATCACCGACCCGAAGCGTCGCGGTGCGCATGCCAAGGAACTGCGCCCGATCGTGCGCATCGTCGATGGCAAGGGCAACGACCTGACGATCCCGAATACGGATCTGCCGGCGCAGTACCTGTTGCCGCCGCGCTCCATCGTCAACCTGCAGGACGGCGCCGCTGTCGGCGTGGGCGACGTGGTCGCCAAGATCCCGCAGGAAGCGTCCAAGACCCGCGACATCACCGGTGGTCTGCCGCGCGTTGCCGACTTGTTCGAAGCACGCAAGCCGAAGGATCCGGCGATCCTGGCCGAGCGCTCGGGCATCATCAGCTTCGGTAAGGACACCAAGGGCAAGCAGCGTCTGATCATCAAGGACACCGATGGGTCGGAACACGAAGAGCTGATCCCGAAGTACCGCCAGATCATCGTGTTCGAAGGCGAGCATGTGACCAAGGGCGAGACCGTGGTGGACGGCGAGCCGAGCCCGCAGGACATCCTGCGTCTGCTGGGTGTCGAGCCGCTGGCCGCGTATCTGGTCAAGGAAATCCAGGACGTGTATCGCCTGCAGGGCGTGAAGATCAACGACAAGCACATCGAGGTGATCACTCGCCAGATGCTGCGCAAGGTCGAGATCACCGACCAGGGCACCAGCAAGTTCCTCAATGGCGAGCAGGTCGAGCGCCAGCGCGTCATCGAGGAAAATGTCCGCCTGGTCAAGCGCAACGAACTGCCGGCCAAGTACGATCCGGTCCTGCTGGGTATCACCAAGGCCTCGCTGGCCACCGAGTCGTTCATCTCGGCGGCCTCGTTCCAGGAGACCACGCGTGTGTTGACCGAGGCTGCCGTGCGCGGTACCCGCGACAACCTGCGCGGCCTGAAGGAAAACGTGATCGTGGGTCGCCTGATCCCGGCCGGTACCGGTCTTGCCTACCACGCCGGGCGTCGTAAATCGTCCGGTCTGACCGACTCGGAAATGGAAACCTTGTCGGGCAAGCCGACGGTTGCCGAACCGGTCGTCGCTGTGGCAGACGCCGGCGCGGACGAGGAGTAAGCGCTTGCGACGGCGCTCGCAAGAGCGCCGTCAGCCAAGCGACAAGGAGGGCAGGAGGCCTTCCGTTTTCGGGCCTTTGGACGGGCCAGCAGGGTTGGGTTTCCGTGAAGTTGACGGAGTTTCGTCCTGCCAGCTATACTTCCCTGTCTCGGCGGGCCGTTTTTCGGCCTGCCTTCGTTTTCGTGCAAGGCCGTCTCGGCCTCTCTAATCAGAAGAATCAACTGATGACGACGATCAATCAGCTGGTCCGCAAGCCTCGGCAAGCGACCACCTACAAGAGTGCCTCCCCGGCACTGGACAAGTGTCCGCAGCGCCGCGGCGTCTGCACACGCGTCTATACCACTACCCCGAAGAAGCCGAACTCGGCCCTGCGTAAGGTTGCCAAAGTGCGCCTGACCAATCAGGAAGAGGTCATCAGCTACATCGGTGGTGAAGGTCACAACCTGCAGGAGCACTCCGTGGTCCTGATTCGTGGTGGCCGCGTCAAGGATCTTCCCGGTGTGCGTTATCACACCGTCCGTGGTTCGCTGGACGCCGCCGGCGTCGCAAAGCGCCGTCAAGGTCGTTCCAAGTACGGCGCCAAGCGCCCGAAGAGCTAAGGAAATACTCCAATGTCCCGTAAAGGTTCTACTCCGCAGCGCACCGTCCTGCCTGATCCAAAGCATGGCAGCGAAACCATTGCCCGCTTCATCAATATGGTGATGCAAAGTGGCAAGAAGTCGGTTGCTGAGAAAATTGTCTATGGCGCGATGGACGTCATTGGCGAAAAGAATCCGAATGCCGTCGAGCTAGTGCAGAAAGCACTGGACAACGTGGCCCCGGCTGTCGAAGTTAAATCGCGTCGCGTTGGTGGTGCTACCTATCAGGTGCCCGTCGAAGTGCGCTCCTCCCGTCGCACGGCGCTGGCAATGCGCTGGTTGATCGATTCCGCGCGCAAGCGTGGCGAGAACACCATGCCGCGCAAGCTGGCTGCAGAACTGTTGGACGCCTCGGAAAGCCGTGGCGGCGCGATCAAGAAGCGCGAAGAGACTCACCGTATGGCGGAAGCGAACAAGGCGTTCGCACACTACCGCTGGTGACCTCGGGGGCCTTGGTAACGGGGCCCTTCAGCACCATATGAGTGCTGTTTGCGACGCGTCTCGCGTCGCATTCAATCCGAAGGCCGCCGAAAGGCGGCGTTCGGCCATCCGAAATCCAAGAAATTGAGAGGCTCCCCGTGGCCCGCACCACCCCTATCGAGCGTTACCGCAACTTCGGCATCATGGCCCACATCGATGCCGGCAAGACCACCACCTCCGAGCGCATCCTGTTCTACACCGGTGTCAGTCACAAGATCGGCGAAGTCCATGACGGCGCTGCAGTGATGGACTGGATGGAGCAGGAGCAGGAGCGTGGTATCACCATCACCTCCGCTGCGACCACTGCGTTCTGGTCGGGCATGGACAAGTCCATGCCGCAGCATCGCCTGAACATCATCGACACCCCTGGGCACGTCGACTTCACCATCGAAGTGGAGCGCTCCTTGCGCGTGCTCGACGGTGCGGTGTTCGTGCTGTGCGCCGTGGGTGGCGTGCAGCCGCAGTCCGAGACTGTGTGGCGCCAGGCCAACAAGTATTCCGTGCCGCGCATGGCCTTCGTCAACAAGATGGACCGTACCGGTGCCAACTTCGACAAGGTCGTCGAGCAGCTGAGAGCCCGTCTGGGTGCCTACGCCGTGCCGATGCAGGTGCCGATCGGCGCCGAAGACGGTTTCGAGGGCGTGGTCGACCTGTTGAAGATGAAGGCGATTCACTGGGATATCGCGTCGCAGGGCACCACCTTCGAATACGGCGACATCCCGGCCGACCTGGTCGAGATTGCGACCGAGGCGCGTTCGTTCATGGTCGAAGCGGCTGCAGAAGCCAGCGAAGAACTCATGGACAAGTACCTCAACGAAGGCGACCTGAGCGAAGAAGAGATCCTTGTGGGTCTGCGCGAGCGCACCCTGAAGGTCGAGATCGTGCCGGTGTTCTGTGGCTCGGCGTTCAAGAACAAGGGCGTGCAGGCCATGCTCGACGGCGTTGTGCATCTGCTGCCGTCGCCGGCTGACCGCCCGCCGGTTGCCGGCATCGACGAAGACGAGAAGGAAGACAGCCGTCCTGCGACCGACACCGCGCCGTTCTCGGCGTTGGCGTTCAAGATCATGACCGATCCGTTCGTGGGCTCGCTGACGTTCTTCCGTGTCTACTCGGGCACGCTGAACTCCGGCGACCAGGTCTATAACCCGGTCAAGTCGAAGAAAGAGCGCGTGGGCCGCATCCTGCAGATGCATTCCAACAATCGCGAAGAGATCAAGGAAGTGCGCGCTGGTGACATCGCCGCGGCCGTGGGTCTGAAGGACGTCACCACCGGCGACACGCTGTGTGCGCAGGACAAGATCATCACCCTGGAGCGCATGATTTTCCCGGAGCCGGTGATCTCGATGGCGGTGGAGCCCAAGACCAAGTCGGACCAGGAAAAGATGGGTACGGCGCTGGGTCGCCTGGCGCAGGAAGATCCCTCGTTCCGCGTCAAGACCGACGAAGAATCCGGCCAGACAATCATCTCCGGCATGGGCGAGCTGCACCTGGACATCATCGTCGACCGCATGCGTCGCGAGTTCAATGTCGAGGCCAACGTTGGCAAGCCGCAGGTTGCGTATCGCGAAACGATCCGCAAGACCGACGTCAAGTCCGACTACAAGCACGCCAAGCAGTCCGGTGGTAAGGGTCAGTACGGTCACGTCGTGATCGAGCTGTCGCCGATGACCGAAGAAGATCGCAAGAACGACAGCGTCAAGGACGATTTCCTCTTCATCAACGACATCACCGGCGGCATCATTCCGAAGGAATTCATCCCCTCGGTTGAGAAGGGCCTGCGCGAAACGATCACCAGTGGTCCGATCGCTGGCTTCCCGGTAGTGGGTGTCAAGGTCAAGCTGGTGTTCGGCTCGTACCATGATGTCGACTCCTCAGAAATGGCGTTCAAGCTGGCCGCGTCGATGGCGTTCAAGCAGGGCTTTGCGAAAGCCAGCCCGGTGTTGCTCGAGCCGATCATGAAAGTCGAGATCGTCAGCCCGGAGGATTACCTGGGCGACGTGATGGGCGACGTGAGCCGCCGTCGCGGCGTGTTGCAGGGTCAGGACGACAGCCCGTCGGGCAAGATCATCAATGCGATGATTCCGCTGGGTGAGATGTTCGGTTACGCGACCTCGCTGCGCTCGATGAGCCAGGGGCGTGCAACGTTCTCGATGGAATTCGACCATTACGAAGAGGCGCCGACCAACATCGCCGACGCCGTCACCAAGAAGGGCTGAGTTCGCTCAGCCGCTTCAAAAATTTTCTAATTAGAGGTAGCAAGTCATGGCAAAAGCTAAATTCGAGCGCAACAAGCTGCACGTCAATGTCGGCACCATTGGTCACGTTGACCATGGCAAGACCACGTTGACCGCTGCGCTGACCAAGATCGGTGCTGAGCGTTTCGGTGGTGAGTTCAAGGCGTACGACGCGATCGACGCAGCGCCGGAAGAGAAGGCGCGTGGTATCACGATCTCGACCGCACACGTCGAATACGAATCCCCGAACCGTCACTACGCACACGTTGACTGCCCCGGCCACGCCGACTACGTCAAGAACATGATCACCGGTGCTGCGCAGATGGATGGCGCGATTCTGGTGTGTTCGGCCGCTGACGGCCCGATGCCGCAGACCCGTGAGCACATCCTGCTGTCGCGTCAGGTCGGCGTGCCGCATATCGTGGTGTTCCTGAACAAGGCTGACATGGTCGACGACGCCGAGCTGCTCGAGCTGGTCGAAATGGAAGTGCGCGAGCTGCTGAGCAAGTACGACTTCCCGGGCGACGACACCCCGATCATTCATGGTTCGGCGCGTCTTGCGCTGGACGGTGATCAGAGCGAAATCGGCGTGCCGGCGATCCTGAAGCTGGTCGACGCACTGGACAGCTTCATTCCGGATCCGACCCGTGACGTGGACCGCCCGTTCCTGATGCCGGTCGAAGACGTGTTCTCGATCTCCGGCCGCGGCACCGTGGTGACCGGTCGTATCGAGCGCGGCATCATCAAGGTTGGCGACGAAATCGAAATCGTCGGTATCCGCGATACGCAGAAGACCACCGTCACCGGCGTGGAAATGTTCCGCAAGCTGCTGGATCAGGGTCAGGCAGGCGACAACGCCGGTCTGCTGCTGCGCGGCACCAAGCGTGACGACGTCGAGCGCGGCCAGGTGCTGTGCAAGCCGGGTTCGATCAAGCCGCATACCGAGTTTGAAGCCGAAGTTTACGTGCTGTCCAAGGATGAGGGTGGTCGTCATACCCCGTTCTTCAAGGGCTACCGTCCGCAGTTCTACTTCCGTACCACCGACATCACTGGCGCCTGCCAGCTGCCGGAAGGCGTGGAAATGGTGATGCCGGGCGACAACGTGAAGATGGTCGTGACGCTGATCAACCCGGTCGCGATGGATGAAGGTCTGCGCTTCGCAATTCGCGAAGGCGGCCGGACCGTCGGCGCCGGCGTGGTTGCCAAGATCGTCAAGTAAGCAATGCCTGCAGTTCGGCGGCTCTGGCCGCCGGCGCAATCAAAAGGGTCGGCGCAAGCCGGCCCTTTTTTTGGCTGCAGGTGGGCGAGGTGGGCGAGAAGTAGGATTAATTGAATGGACGCTTGCGCACCTAAACATCGCTCGCTATAATGCGCGGCTCGGTGTCCCTGGGTAGGGCGCTGAGTTCACAGCGAAAAGAACGGCAGGAAGCCGCTCGTGTTCGCCAGACCGGGAAGGTCGCGTTGCATGGAGCACTCAACAACTCAGTCGTTGTTGACCGTGCTCTAGCTGCGCATTATACTTTTCCGTCTGGGCAGGCCGGTTTACCGGGCTGCCTCAGTTTTTGGGCGGAGGAAAGCCCTCGTCGGCAGGATGTCTGGCGATTTCACCAATGCAGGAATACCGGGGCAGGTATCCCAGAGGCCTTGCCCGTCGCTCTTTTAACGAAGGAAGCTTCCGTCATGTCGGAACAAAAGATCCGGATTCGGTTGAAGGCGTTCGATCATCGTTTGATCGACCGTTCGGCCAGCGAGATCGTCGAAACGGCTAAGCGGACCGGCGCGCAAGTGCGTGGCCCGATCCCGTTGCCGACCAAGATCGAACGTTACACCATCCTCGTATCCCCGCATGCCGACAAGGATGCGCGTGACCAATACGAAACCCGCACGCACAAGCGTGTGCTCGATATAGTCGACCCGAACGACAAGACCGTGGACGCGCTGATGAAGCTCGAACTCGCGGCTGGCGTCGACGTACAGATCAAGTTGACCTGAGGACTACGACCATGACGAAGAAATATTCGTTGGGCTTCGTAGGCCGCAAGGCTGGCATGAGCCGCGTCTTCACTGAAGATGGCCGCTCCGTGCCGGTTACGCTGATCGAAGCAACTCCGAACCGCATCGCGCAGATCAAGACCGTTGAAACCGACGGCTACAGCGCAGTGCAGATTACCGTTGGCGCGCGTCGCGCCGCACTGGTCAACAAGCCGGCCTCCGGTCACTTCGCCAAGGCGAAGGTCGAAGCGGGTCGCGGCTTGTGGGAATTCCGCGTTGAAGATGCGCAGCTCGGCGATTTCGCCGTCGGCGGCGAAATCAAGGCGGACATCTTTGAGGTCGGCCAAAAGGTCGACGTCCAGGGCGTCACCAAGGGTAAGGGTTTCCAGGGCACCATCAAGCGCTACAACTTCCGTATGGGCGATGCAACTCACGGTAACTCGCTGTCGCATCGCGCGCCGGGTTCGTTGGGTCAGCGCCAGACCCCGGGTCGCGTTTTCCCGGGTAAGAAGATGTCGGGCCACATGGGCGCCGTGCAGCAAAGCACGCTGAACCTGGAAGTGGTCAAGGTCGACGTCGAGCGTGGTCTGATTGCTATCCGCGGCGCCGTGCCTGGCGCAGCTGGTGGCGACGTGATCGTCCGTCCGGCGAGCAAGGCATAAGGAGAGATGACGATGGAACTCGTTATCACGGGTAGCAATAACAAGGTCTCGGTCTCCGATGCCGTGTTCGGTCGCGAATTCAGCGAAGATCTGGTTCACCAGGTCGTCGTCGCTTATCGCAACGCCGGTCGCGCTGGTACCAAGGCACAGAAGACGCGTTCGGAAGTTGCGGGCACGACCAAGAAGTCGAAGAAGCAGAAGGGCGGCGGTGCGCGTCATGGCGCGTTGACGGCTCCGATCTTCGTCGGCGGCGGCGTGACCTTCGCGGCCAAGCCGCGCAGCTTCGAGCAGAAAGTCAACCGCAAGATGTACCGTGCGGCCATCTGCGCGATCTTCTCTGAGCTTAATCGCCAGGGTCGCCTGATGATCGTCGATGCGTTCGACGTCGAAACCACCAAGACCCAGGGTCTGATCGAGAAGTTGAAGGGGCTGGATGTGGGTAAGCGCCCGCTGATCGTCACCGAAGAAGCTTCCGAGCACCTGTATCTGTCCGCTCGCAATCTGCCGTATGTGCAGGTGCGTGATGTGCAGGGTCTGGATCCGGTCGCTTTGGTCGGGGCCGATACGGTCGTGATCACCGCCGATGCGGTCAAGAAGATCGAGGAGTGGCTGGCATGAGCAGCAACGAAAAAATCTTCAGCGTGCTGCGTGCTCCGCGAGTCTCTGAAAAGACCGCGCGCCTGCAGGAAATCTCCAACCAGTATGTCTTCGAAGTTTCGAACGAAGCCACCAAAGCCGATGTAAAGGCCGCGGTTGAGCAGCTGTTCGACGTCAAGGTCAAGGCAGTCAACGTGGTCAACGTCAAGGGCAAGAGCAAGTCCTTCCGTAACCGTGCTGGCAGCCGTGGCAATTGGCGCAAGGCGTACGTCCGCCTGGTTGATGGTCAGTCCATCGACGTAACGGCCAAGGCCTGAGGTCCATCCCATGCCATTGATGAAGTTCAAACCCACCTCTCCCGGCCGTCGTTCCGCCGTGCGCGTGGTTACTCCCGATCTGCACAAGGGCGCACCGCACGCGGCGCTGCTCGATTCGCAGAGCAAGTCCGGTGGTCGTAACCACCATGGCCGCATCACCGTGCGTCACGTCGGTGGTGGTCATAAGCAGCACTACCGCATCATCGACTTCAAGCGCAACAAGGAAGGTATTCCGGCGCGTGTGGAGCGGATCGAATACGATCCGAACCGTACCGCTCATATCGCCCTGCTGTGCTACGTCGACGGCGAGCGTCGCTACATCATCGCCCCCAAGGGCCTGAAGGCTGGCGACCAGGTTATTGCCGGTGCCAATGCACCGATCAAGACCGGTAACACGCTTCCGCTGCGTAACATCCCGGTCGGTACGACGGTGCACGGTATCGAGCTGAAGCCGGGTAAGGGCGCTCAGATCGCACGTGCTGCCGGTGCAGCTGTCCAGCTGGTCGCTCGCGAAGGCATCTATGCCACGCTGCGTCTGCGCTCGGGCGAAATGCGCAAGGTGCCTGTCGAATGCCGCGCCACCATCGGTGAAGTCGGCAACGACGAGCACAACCTCGAGAAGTTGGGCAAGGCCGGCGCAAAGCGTTGGCGCGGTGTTCGCCCGACCGTTCGCGGTGCGGCCATGAACCCGGTCGATCACCCGCACGGTGGTGGTGAAGCGAAGGCTGGTCAGGGTAATCCGCATCCGGTCACCCCGTGGGGTGTTCCGACCAAGGGTTACAAGACGCGCAAGAACAAGCGCACCCAGCAATTCATCGTCCGCGATCGTAGGGGCTAATCGACCATGGCACGTTCACTTAAGAAGGGCCCGTTCGTCGATCACCACCTTGCAAAGAAGGTGGAGTCCGCTGCGGGTAGCAAGAAGCCGATCAAGACCTGGTCGCGCCGTTCGATGATCCTGCCGGAAATGGTAGGTATCACCATCGCCGTGCATAACGGCAAGAACCACATTCCGGTGCTCGTCAACGAGAATATGGTCGGCCACAAGCTCGGCGAATTTGCCGTCACCCGGACCTTCAAGGGTCACGGTGGCGACAAGAAGTCGAGCAGGTAAGGAGAGATGACGATGGAAGCGAAAGCAATCCTGCGCACCGCGCGCATCTCCCCGCAGAAGGCCCGCCTGGTCGCTGATCAGGTGCGTGGTTTGTCCGCCGAGCGTGCGGTCAATCTGCTGAAGTTCTCGGACAAAAAGGCTGCACACCTGATCAAAAAGGTTGTGGAGTCGGCTATTGCCAATGCCGAGAACAATCAGGGCGCGGATGTCGACGAGCTGAAGGTCAAGACCATCATGGTTGATGAAGGTCCGTCCCTGAAGCGTTTCATGGCGCGGGCGAAAGGCCGCGGTACCCGCATCCTCAAGCGCACCAGTCACATCACTGTGATTGTTGGCGCCGCCAAGTAAGCGGAAAGGAAAAGACCATGGGTCATAAAGTTCATCCGACTGGAATCCGTCTTGGTATCTCCAAAGACTGGAATTCCAAGTGGTACGCAAACAAGGGCGATTTCGCTGCCTATTTGGCAGCCGACCTGAAAGTGCGTGAAATGCTGCGCAAGAAGCTCGCGCAGGCAGGTGTCAGCAAGATCTTGATCGAGCGCCCTGCCAAAACCGCCCGCGTGACGATTCACACTGCCCGTCCGGGCGTGGTGATTGGCAAGCGTGGTGAGGACATCGAAAAGCTGCGTAAGGAAGTGAGCGAGCTGATGGGCGTTCCGGCGCACATCAACGTCACCGAAGTGCGCAAGCCGGAGCTGGATGCGCAGCTGGTCGCTGAATCGATCGCGCAGCAGCTTGAGCGTCGCATCATGTTCCGCCGCGCAATGAAGCGCTCGGTCGGTAACGCGATGCGCTTGGGTGCCCTGGGCATCAAGGTCAATGTGGCTGGCCGCCTCAACGGTGCAGAAATCGCCCGTTCGGAGTGGTACCGCGAAGGCCGCGTGCCGCTGCACACGCTACGTGCCGACATTGATTACGGTTTTGCCGAGGCGTCCACGACGTACGGCATCATCGGCATCAAGGTCTGGATCTATAAGGGCGAAGTCTTCGACTTCTCTCAGGTTGGCCAGGAAAAGCAGGACGACAGCCCGCGCAACGATCGTAACGATCGCGGCGACCGTGGTGACCGCCCGTCGCGCCCGGCTCGTGAAGCGAGGTAACGGCAATGTTGCAACCCAAGCGAACCAAATATCGCAAGATGCACAAGGGCCGCAATGACGGCCTGGCATGGAGCGGAAACGCCGTCAGCTTCGGCGAATACGGTCTCAAGGCCACGGCGCACGGTCAGCTGACCGCACGCCAGATTGAAGCAGCACGCCGCACGATCAGCCGCCACGTCAAGAAGGGCGGCAAGATGTGGATCCGTGTGTTCCCCGACAAGCCGATCACCAAGAAGCCGATCGAAGTCCGCATGGGCTCCGGTAAGGGCAACGTGGAGTACTGGGTCGCGCAGATTCAGCCGGGCCGCATGATCTATGAAATCGAGGGTATTCCCGAAGAGACTGCACGTGAGGCGTTCCGCCTTGCCGCTGCCAAGCTCTCGGTGACGACCACTTTCGTGACCCGGACGGTGCGCTGATGGATATCAAACAACTCCGCGAGAAGTCGGCTGACGAACTGAAGGCCCACCTGACCGATCTGCGTAAGGAGCAGTTCTCGCTCCGCATGCAGCAGGTCACCGGCCAGCTGCCGAAGACCCACGATACCCGCCGGGTGCGCCGCGAGATTGCTCGCGTCAAGCACCTGCTCGGCAGCACCAAGTAAGGACGGCCGCGATGAGCGACAACAACGAAAAGCAAGCGCTGCGCACGGTCGAAGGCCGTGTCGTCAGCAACAAGATGGACAAGACGGTCACCGTGTTGGTGGAGCGCCAGGTCAAGCATGCTCTGTACGGTAAGTACATCAAGCGCTCGACCAAGCTGCACGCACACGATGCCGACAATGCCTGTAATGAAGGCGACGTCGTGCGTGTGACCGAGATTGCTCCAATGTCCAAGACCAAGAACTGGCGGGTGGTCGAAATCGTCACCCGTTCGGCCGGCTAAGGGAGATCTGAATCATGATCCAGATGCAGAGCTACCTCGATGTGGCCGACAATTCGGGTGCCAAGGAAGTGATGTGCATCAAGGTGCTGGGCGGCTCGAAGCGCCGCTACGCACACATTGGCGACATCATCAAGGTGACCGTCAAGGACGCCATTCCGCGTGGCAAGGTCAAGAAAGGCGAAGTCTACGACGCCGTCGTGGTGCGTACCCGCAAGGGTGTGCGCCGTCCCGACGGTTCGTTGATCCGCTTCGATGGCAATGCCGCTGTGCTGTTGAACAATAAGCAGGAGCCGATCGGGACCCGCATCTTCGGGCCGGTGACGCGCGAGCTGCGTTCCGAGAAGTTCATGAAGATCGTCTCGCTCGCTCCCGAAGTGCTGTGAGCGGAGGACATACACATGGCTAACCGTATCAAGAAGGGCGACCAGGTCGTCATCAACACCGGCAAGGACAAGGGTAAGCAGGGTGAAGTTGTGCGTGTGGACGGCGATCGCGTGATCGTCTCCAATGCCAACATCATCAAGCGCCACACCAAGCCGAACCCGCAGGCGGGTGTCGCCGGCGGCGTGGTCGAGCGTGAAGCGTCGATCCATATCTCCAACGTCAATATCGTCAACCCGGCAACGGGCAAGGGCGAGCGCGTTGGCTTCAAGGTGCTGGAGGATGGACGCAAATTGCGTGTGTTCCGCTCCAGCGGTGAGGCGCTCGACGCCTGAGGAATGAGATCATGAACACTCGTCTCGAAAAGTTTTACAAGGAAAACGTGGTGCCGGCCCTGATGAAGGAATTCGGCTACTCCAATCCGATGGAAGTGCCGAAGCTGGTCAAGGTCACGCTCAACATGGGCGTGGGCGAGGCGGCTACCAACAAGAAGATTCTTGAAAATGCGGTCGCCGACATGTCCAAGATCTCCGGTCAAAAGCCGGTGGTCACCAAGTCGCGCGTTTCGGTCGCATCGTTCAAGATTCGTGACGGTTGGCCGATCGGCTGCAAGACCACCTTGCGTCGCGCCAAGATGTACGAGTTCCTGGATCGCCTGATCAACATCTCGTTGCCGCGCGTGCGCGACTTCCGTGGTGTGTCCGGTCGTTCCTTCGACGGTCGTGGCAACTTCAACATGGGTGTGAAGGAACAGATCATCTTCCCGGAAATCGACTTCGACGCCGTCGACGCGATTCGCGGTATGGATATCGCCATCACCACCACCGCCAAGACGGATGCGGAAGCGAAGGCGCTGCTGGCAGCGTTCAAGTTCCCGTTCCGTAACTGACCGTCGAGGACATCCGAAATGGCAAAGACCTCCATGATCCACCGCGACATCAAGCGTGCAAAGTTGGCGAAGAAATTCGCTGGCAAGCGTGATGCGCTGAAGAAGATCCTCTCCAGTCAGGATGCGTCCTACGAAGAGAAGATCGATGCTTCGACCAAGTTGCAGAAGCTGCCGCGCGATTCGTCGCCGAGCCGCCACCGCAACCGTTGCGAGCTGTCCGGTCGTCCGCGCGGTGTGTACCGCAAGTTCGGTCTGGGTCGCAACATGCTCCGCAAGGCCACGATGAACGGCGACGTTCCGGGTCTGCGTAAGGCAAGCTGGTAACAGCATTCCGGCCGTTCGCGGCCGGTTTGAGCAGGATTGTTCTGTTCAACAAGGGAGTCCGACGCAAGTCGGGCTCTTTTGTCGTATACTTCCGCTCCTGTCTTGCCCGTACGGGCTCGGCGTAGCGTCAAGGGTCCTGGCCCATCCCCAGGAAAACACAAGATTTTCGCGAAAGCGGATATCGGTGCACTCAAAGGTACTCACATGAGCATGACTGATCCCATCGCCGACCTGCTGGTTCGCATCAAGAATGCGGCCGCGGTTGGTAAGCAGACGGTGAAATTGCCGTCATCCAAGATCAAGGTTGCGATCGCCCAAGTCCTGAAGGACGAGGGTTACATCACCGACCTGCGCGTAACGGCCACCGAGAACAATAAATCGGAGCTGGAAATCGTGCTGAAGTATTTCGAAGGCCGTCCGGTCATCGAGTCCCTGAAGCGTTTCTCGCGCTCGGGTCTGCGTCAGTACCGCGGCAAGACCGAGCTGCCCAAGGTCCTCGGTGGCCTGGGTATCGCCATCATCTCCACGTCGAAGGGCATCATGACCGATGCGCAGGCTCGCGAAGCCGGCGTTGGTGGTGAAGTCCTGTGCTTCGTGGCCTAAGGGAAGGAATCGAACATGTCCCGTGTAGCCAAGAAGCCTGTTTCCCTTCCGAAGGGTGTTGAGCTTAACGTCCAGCCTGAGCTGGTTAGCGTCAAGGGCCCGAAGGGCACGTTGACCCTTCCGAAGCCGGTTGGCGTGGAAATCGCCATCGACGGCGATGTTGCGACGCTGTCGGCCAACGATCCGTCGCAGCTCGCCATCACCGGCACTGTGCGCGCCATCCTTGCCAATATGGTCAAGGGTGTGTCCGAAGGTTTCGAGCGCAAGCTCGAGCTGGTCGGCGTCGGTTACCGTGCTGCCATGCAGGGCAAGGATCTGAGCCTGGCGCTCGGTTTCTCGCACCCGTTGGTGTTCGTGGCGCCGGAAGGCATCACGTTGTCGACCCCGACCCAGACCGAAATTCTGGTCCAGGGCGCCGACAAGCAGCGCGTCGGCGAAGTCGCCGCCAAGATTCGCGGTTTCCGTCCGCCGGAGCCCTACAAGGGCAAGGGTGTGAAGTACGCCGGTGAAGTCATCATTCGCAAGGAAGCCAAGAAGGCTTAATGGCGAGTCCCTCGCAAGAGCCCGCACATCCATGTGCGGACTTTTAACAGGAGCGCGCTTTTCCTTCAGCTTCCGTAGGATAAATATCATGAGCATCAACAAGAACATCGCCCGTCTGCGTCGCGCCAAATCCACCCGCTCGCACATCCGCGAACTGGGTGTCGCCCGTCTGTCGGTGCTGCGCACCGGTCAGCACCTGTATGCACAGGTCTTCACTGCCGATGGTTCCAAGGTGATCGCTGCGGCGAATACCCTGCAGGCCGACGTCAAGGATGGTCTGAAGAACGGCAAGAACAGCGATGCAGCCGTCAAGGTTGGCAGGTTGATCGCCGAGCGCGCCAAGGCTGCCGGTATCGAGAAGGTCGCATTCGATCGCTCGGGCTACCGCTACCACGGCCGCATCAAGGCGCTGGCCGATGCAGCTCGCGAAGGCGGCCTGCAGTTCTAAGCACTGCTGCGGATGTGGCCATCGGCTGCATCCGCGTTTCCGCCGGCAGGGAGATGCCGGACCGTCCCGTTCTTTTGCAACGGCTATGGGAACACCGTTTCACTCCACAACCATAAGCGGCCTAGAGCCGTACATACTCAATCAATCAAGGAATCAAGATGGCAGAAGAACGTGCACCGCGGGGTCGTGATCGCGACCGTAACCGCGAAGAGAAAGTCGACGATGGCATGATCGAAAAGCTGGTCGCGGTTAATCGCGTCAGCAAGACGGTCAAGGGCGGTCGTCAGTTCACCTTTACCGCGCTGACCGTGGTCGGTGATGGTTTGGGCAAGGTTGGTTTCGGTTATGGTAAGGCGCGCGAAGTGCCGGTCGCCATCCAGAAGTCGATGGAACAGGCGCGCAAGAACCTGGCCAGCGTCGATCTGAATAACGGCACCTTGTGGCACGCCGTCAAGTCCGGCCATGGCGCAGCGCGTGTTTACATGCAGCCCGCCTCGGAAGGTACTGGCGTCATTGCTGGTGGCGCCATGCGCGCTGTGCTGGAAGCGGTTGGCGTGAAGAACGTGCTGGCCAAGGCAGTTGGTTCGCGTAATCCGATCAACCTGGTCCGTGCAACCCTGAAGGGTCTGTCGGAAGTGCAGTCGCCGACGCGTGTTGCGGCCAAGCGCGGCAAGAAGGTGGAGGAGCTCAACCATGGCTAAGGACACTGGCAAGACTGTGAAGGTGCGCCTGGTGCGTGGCCTGCGTGGTACCCAGTCGCGTCACCGCCTGTCGGTGCACGCGTTGGGCCTGAATAAGATCAACGATGTGCGTGAACTCAAGGACAGCCCGCAGGTGCGTGGCCTGATCAATACGGTTCACTACCTCGTCAAGGTTGAGGACTAATCCAATGACTATGCATCTCAATGACCTCAAGCCCGCCGATGGTGCCCGTACCGAGCGTACGCGGGTCGGTCGCGGTATCGGTTCTGGCCTTGGCAAGACCTGTGGCCGTGGCCACAAGGGCTCGTTCGCGCGTAAGGGCGGCGGCAAGATCAAGGCTGGCTTCGAAGGCGGCCAGACTCCGATGCAGCGTCGTCTGCCGAAGATCGGTTTCCGCTCCAAGATGGCGCGCGACAGCGCAGAAGTGCTGTCCTACCAGCTGGATAAGCTGGAAGCAGGTGAAATCGACTTTGCAGCGCTGCGTGCGGCCAATCTGGTCCCGAGCCGCGCCAAGAAGGCGAAGATCGTGCTGAAGGGCGAGCTGAGCAAGAAGTTCGTGCTGAAGGGCGTTGCGGCTACCGCAGGCGCCAAGGCAGCAATCGAAGCTGCCGGCGGCAGCGTAGAGGAGTAATCGGCAGATGGCGCAGGCTGGCATTGGTAACCTCGGTGGCGGGCTCGGCAAGTTCACGGAACTTCGTCAGCGGCTACTGTTCGTCCTCGGGGCATTGATCGTCTATCGCATCGGCTGCTATGTGCCGGTGCCGGGCGTGAATCCCGATGCCATGCTTTCGTTGATGCAGGCGCAGGGTGGCGGCATCGTGGACATGTTCAACATGTTCTCGGGCGGCGCCCTGCACCGTTTCAGCATTTTTGCATTGAACGTCATGCCGTACATTTCGGCATCGATCGTGATTCAGTTGGCCACGCACATCTTTCCCGCCCTCAAGGCGATGCAGAAGGAAGGCGAGTCCGGTCGACGCAAGATCACCCAATATTCGCGTATCGGCGCGGTGCTTCTGGCAGTAGTGCAGGGCGGCAGTATCGCGCTCGCGTTGCAGAACCAGACGGCGCCGGGTGGCGCTCCGGTTGTCTACGCGCCAGGCATGGGCTTCGTGTTGACCGCAGTCATTGCGTTGACCGCTGGCACTATCTTTTTGATGTGGGTTGGCGAGCAGGTTACCGAGCGTGGTATCGGTAACGGCGTGTCGCTGATCATCTTCGCAGGCATCGTTGCTGGTCTGCCGTCGGGCGCGATTCAAACCGTCGAAGCATTCCGCGAAGGCAACCTGAGCTTCATCTCGCTGTTGCTGATCGTCATTACCATCCTGGCGTTTACGCTGTTTGTGGTGTTCGTCGAACGCGGGCAACGGCGCATCACGGTCAACTACGCGCGCCGTCAGGGCGGTCGCAATGCGTATATGAATCAGACCTCGTTCCTGCCGTTGAAGCTCAATATGGCAGGTGTGATTCCGCCGATCTTCGCATCGAGCATCCTGGCATTTCCCGCCACGTTGTCGATGTGGTCCGGTCAGGCTGCATCGGGTAGTGGTGTTGGTTCGTGGCTGCAGAAGATCGCCAATGCGCTTGGGCCGGGTGAGCCGGTGCACATGTTGGTGTTCGCGGCGCTTATCATCGGCTTCGCGTTCTTCTACACGGCGCTGGTATTCAACTCGCAGGAAACCGCCGACAACCTCAAGAAGTCTGGCGCGTTGATTCCGGGTATCCGTCCGGGCAAGGCCACGGCCGATTATGTCGATGGCGTGCTGACGCGGCTGACGGCGGCGGGTTCGTTGTACCTGGTGATCGTCTGCTTGCTGCCGGAAATCATGCGCACGCAGCTCGGCACGTCGTTTCACTTCGGCGGCACCTCGCTGTTGATTGCGGTGGTGGTGGTGATGGATTTCATTGCACAGATCCAGGCGCACCTGATGTCGCATCAGTATGAGAGCTTGCTGAAGAAGGCCAACCTGAAGGGCGGCTCGCGCGGCGGTCTCGCTCGCGGTTAAGTGGTACACTAGATCTTCATTACGTGAAGACGGCCTGGTTCCCGGGCCACGATCTTCCGATCAGAAGGGCGGCTCGCGCGACGTCTCGCGCGCGGGTGTGACGGGGTGGTCCTGTGCGGGAGTAGCACAGGCGATTTGGAGAAGTTTTCTGGATCAACACCGTCCGGCGCCGGAGCGAGGGCACACTCCCCACGCCGGGTCCATGGAACTTCTGGTTCCACGGGCTTCAAAGCAATCCGAGGCCTTGCTATAATTCCGAGTTCACTTTTTGATCCATCCTGCCGGATGGCGCCTGGGCGCTGTCGGGCCATCACTCAGTTGGAGAATCGCGTCATGGCGCGTATTGCAGGCGTCAACCTGCCAGCCCAGAAGCACGTCTGGGTCGGGTTGCAAAGCATCTACGGCATCGGCCGTACCCGTTCGAAGAAGCTCTGCGAATCCGCAGGCGTTACCTCGACCACGAAGATTCGTGATCTGTCCGAACCCGAAATCGAGCGCCTGCGCGCCGAAGTCGGCAAGTATGTCGTCGAAGGCGACCTGCGCCGCGAAATCGGTATCGCGATCAAGCGACTGATGGACCTGGGTTGCTATCGCGGTCTGCGTCATCGCCGTGGTCTCCCGCTGCGTGGTCAGCGCACCCGTACCAACGCCCGCACCCGTAAGGGTCCGCGCAAGGCGATCAGGAAGTAAGGGATAGATCATGGCAAAGCCAGCAGAAAAGAAAACGAAGAAGAAGATCAAGCGCGTCATCACTGACGGCGTCGCTCACGTCCACGCTTCGTTCAACAACACCATCGTCACCATCACCGATCGTCAGGGCAACGCCTTGTCGTGGGCTACGTCCGGCGGTGCCGGGTTCCGTGGTTCGCGTAAGTCGACCCCGTTCGCTGCTCAGGTTGCCGCCGAAAAGGCTGGCCGCGCTGCGCTCGACTACGGCGTGAAGTCGCTGGAAGTACGTATCAAGGGTCCGGGTCCGGGCCGTGAGTCGGCCGTGCGTTCGTTGAACAACGTGGGCTACAAGATCACCAACATCATCGACGTGACGCCAATCCCGCACAACGGGTGCCGTCCGCCGAAGAAGCGTCGCGTCTAAAGGGAGCGATAAGAAATGGCTCGTTATATCGGTCCTACCTGTAAGCTCGCGCGCCGTGAAGGCGCCGACCTTTCCCTCAAGAGCCCGGCGCGTGCGCTGGACTCCAAGTGCAAGCTTGAGCAGAAGCCCGGCCAACACGGCGCGGCTCGCAAGGGCAAGCTCTCCGACTACGCTACCCAGCTGCGTGAAAAGCAGAAGGTCAAGCGTATTTACGGTCTGCTGGAACGTCAGTTCCGCAACTACTACAAGAAGGCCTCGACCAAGAAGGGCAACACCGGCGAGAACCTGCTGCAGTTGTTGGAAACCCGTCTGGACAACGTCTGCTACCGCATGGGCTTTGCCGTCACCCGTCCGGCCGCGCGCCAGCTGGTGTCGCACCGTGGCGTACTGGTCAATGGCAAGTCGGTGAATCTGGCCTCGTACCAGATCAAGGCTGGCGATGCGATCACGCTGTCGGAAAAGGCACAGAAGCAGCTCCGCGTGCAGGAAGCCCTGACCGTGGCTGAGCAGCACGACATGACGCCGTCGTGGGTTGAAGTCGATTCGAAGAAGTTCAGCGGCGTGTTCAAGGCCGTGCCGGATCGCGCTGACCTGCCTTCGGATATCAACGAAGCGCTGATCGTCGAGTTGTATTCGAAGTAATTCACATTGGAGAGCCTCCGGCACTGCCGGAGGTTCGCAGGAGACCCCGCAACATGACGGTTACCGCCAACCAGGTTCTGCGCCCTCGTGGTCCGCAGATCGAACGTCTTACCGACAACCGTGCCAAGGTCGTGATCGAGCCCTTGGAGCGCGGTTACGGGCACACGCTGGGCAATGCCCTGCGTCGTGTGCTGTTGTCGTCGATCCCCGGTTTTGCGATTACCGAGGTCGAAATCGACGGCGTGCTGCACGAGTACACCACGGTCGAGGGTTTGCAGGAAGACGTGCTTGACGTCCTGCTGAACCTGAAAGACGTGGCGATTCGTATGCACAGTGGCGACAGCGCCACGCTTTCGCTGTCCAAGCAGGGTCCGGGTACGGTCACTGCGGCCGACATCAGGACCGATCACAACGTTGAGATCATCAACGGTGACCATGTGATCTGCCACCTGACCAAAGACACCGCACTGAACATGCGTTTGAAGATCGAGCGTGGGTTCGGCTATCAGCCGGCTGCTGCACGTCGTCGTCCGGACGAAGAGACCCGTACCATCGGTCGTCTGATGCTGGATGCGTCGTTCTCGCCGGTGCGTCGCGTTGCCTACGCCGTGGAAGCTGCACGCGTCGAACAGCGCACCGACCTCGACAAGCTGGTCATCGATATCGAAACCAACGGCACGATCGATGCCGAGGAAGCCGTGCGCACCGCCGCCGACATCCTCAGCGATCAGCTCTCGGTGTTTGGTGACTTCACCCACCGCGATCGTGGTGCGGCCAAGCCGGCTGCCAGCGGCGTGGATCCGGTGCTGCTGCGCCCGATCGACGACCTCGAGCTGACCGTGCGTTCGGCCAACTGCCTCAAGGCGGAGAGCATCTACTACATCGGCGATCTGATCCAGAAGACCGAAGTTGAGCTGCTCAAGACCCCGAATCTGGGCAAGAAGTCGCTGACCGAAATCAAGGAAGTGCTGGCACAGCGCGGCCTTGCATTGGGCATGAAGCTGGAAAACTGGCCGCCGGCCGGTGTCGCCCAGCACGGCATGCTTGGTTAATGTTTCAAGGCATGGGCGTCTTCGGGCGCCCATGTTTGTTTTTCCACATCGACGGGCCAAAGCCCGCGATGACACCCGGTCGAAGGACGGCCGGTTCGGACCAACCGCAGTCCATTCAACAGCGCCAGGATGGCGACAACGTCTCTCAGTAGTCTCAACATTCCTTAGGAAATCACACTCATGCGTCACCAGAAATCCGGTCGTAAGTTCAACCGCACCAGCGCGCACCGCGAAGCCATGTTCCGCAACATGGCGGCTTCGCTGTTCAAGCACGAGCTGATCAAGACCACCTTGCCGAAGGCCAAGGAACTGCGTCGCGTCGCCGAGCCGCTGATCACCATCGGCAAGGTCGATGGCGTGGCCAATCGTCGTCTGGCGTTTGCTCGCCTGCGCGACAAGGAAGCCGTGGGCAAGCTGTTCGTCGAACTGGGCCCGCGTTACGCGACCCGTCCCGGCGGCTACCTGCGCATCCTGAAGGCCGGCTTCCGTGCCGGTGACAATGCGCCGATGGCGTATGTCGAGCTGGTCGACCGTCCGGTCGTGGCAGAAGAAGTGGCCGAGTAATCGGATCGCTTCATACAGATTCTCGAAAAAGCCCGGCTCACGCCGGGCTTTTTTATTGGGGCGTTTGGATTATCGATGGACGCGGCATGGGGTGCGCGGCTGGTTTGGTGCGCTTACGTGGCGCTGCGGTACTGCCTGCGTGGGTTGAAGAATCCGCCAGTTCGTGTCGCCTGCGTTTGGGGGCAGAAATGCGAGTTTGGAGCCCGGGGAAGTCGGGGGGTGTGTGGGATAGGCGAGGCCGTATTGGGGCGCTGGAGCGACGCGCCGCAAATCAAGTGAGAGCCACCAACGTCTTGGGCGGGGCGTGGGTCGAAGGCTTGTTTCCAGTATCCGTTGGGCTCCCAAGGACCTGGTTGAGAGCGCAGAGAAGGGGGGCGGATTCCGCGTGTAACGCCTTCATCTGTGTCCGTGTCAGGCAATTAGCGGTGATGTGGTCAATGTGCGTCACCTGTTCGTGCCCGACCCTAATCACCATCCACGCCGAGCGATCTGGATGGCTCCACCATCCCCGAGGGTCGGCTGAGTGCTCTGCACCTAATCGCTAAGGTCGACGGCACAACGTAGCTGTTGCAGCGCTTCGCAGCAGGCGCTCCGTCAGACGCATGCATCCGTGGTCACGGCGGCGGTCATGGCTGATAATCGACGCCTTGGTCCTAGGCAAGCGGTCACGATGAATCCATTCCGTTGGGGTTTCCGGGCACAGTTTCTGTTGGGGTTTGTTGCTTGCGCAGGACTGCTGGCCTACGCGATCTATGTACAATTGCACCTGGGGCTCGAGCCTTGCCCGTTGTGTATTTTTCAGCGGATCGCGTTTGCGGCGTTGGCTGTGTTTTTCTTGCTGGGTGCGCTGCATGGGCCGCGTGCTGCTGGTGGGCGCAAGGTGTATGGCGTGCTGAGTTTCATCGCCGCCGGTGTGGGTATGGGTATCGCGGCACGGCACGTCTGGGTGCAGATCCGGCCCAAGGACATGATGTCGTCATGCGGCCCGCCGCTGAGCTTTCTGAGCGAGACGATGGGGCCGTTCGAAGTGTTCCGCACCGTGCTGACCGGCACCGGGGATTGCGGCAACATCGACTGGCGGTTTCTGGGCCTGAGCATGCCGATGTGGAGCATGGTCTGGTTCGTGTCGCTAGCCTTGTGGGCGCTGTACGCCGGCTTCAAAGCACGCCGGACGTCTGTGCATCACTGACGGGCGTTGATCGCCGGCGAGAGAACTGCTCCGGTGACCGGGGCAGTAGGGCCGCTGCGCGAAATCGCGTTCTGTAAGCAGTCCGCTTCTGTGCGCAGTGCGCTGCGCGCTCACTCTCCGCTTGCTGGCCGTTACTCGTCGCGCGCGGCTGTGCGTTGCGTTGCGCACAGGTGCTGCGGCTGGTTTGGTTGAGCATGGTGCTTTCGTGAGGTCGGCCAATTGCGTCAGCGCTGGCACCGGCACGCTCTGGGCGGCGCGTGGGTAAGGCGTTACGTTGATGGACGTTATGACGTGCCGAAGCGCTGAGCTTGAGCTAGCGACATGGCAGGTACAGGCGTTTGACCACTCAGATCCAATACCCTGATTTTCGTTGTGCCTGAAAAAGCAGAAGGACCCGGAATCGACCGGGTCCTTCTGCTGCGTTGCGCAGTTTCCGGTGCGCCGCGTGTTGCGCTCAGAATGTCTGCTGCAGACTTAGATAAACACCACGGCGCGGCGCCCATTGCGGCGCGAACACGCCGATGCCGCCGCCATCGCGTAGCTGGTAGCTGCGATCGAGCACGTTGAGGACGGCCAGCTGCGCGTGGAGCGGATGCGCGGTAAGCGCGAAATCGTGCCCGGCGCTGAGATTCAACTGGAAGTACGAGGGCAGTTCTCCGCCATTGGGCACAGTGTCGGTATCGGTGCGCAGGCCGCTGCCGTAGAGGTAATTCGCACCGATCCGGCTGCTGTCGCTGATGGCGTAGTTGATGCCGCCGGAGGAGGTCAGCTTCTGGTCGTGGTCCAGATGGATCCAGTTGTTTTGCGCGTACGCTAATGCGTCCGGGTCGAAGTTGTACAGGCTGGTCAGGACTTGTTTGCCCATCGCCTTGCTGTAGGCCAGATTGAAATACGCGGTGACAGGGCCATTGCTGTAGTCAGCGCTGAATTCCGCACCACGGATGCGGCCGTTGCGGTAGTTGAAGGTGGAATAGACATAAGCGGCGCCGAACTGGCCTTCGTCCTGCAAACGGTCGGCCTTGCGGTAGTAAGTGTCCAGGCCCAAGGTCAGGTGATCGCTCACTACTTGCGAGATGCCGAGGTCGTAGTAATCGCTGCGTTCGCTGAGCGGCGTGGTCGGTCCGCCGCCGGTGGACTGCTGGTTGGTGGTGCCGTCGTACAGCGCGATATCGCTGGTAGAGATCAGCTCGCTGGCAGGCGGCGTGAAGTAGCGCGCGTAGCCCGCATGCACGGTGGTGCTGTCGCTTGCGGTCCAGACCACGCCCAGGCGCGGACTGAGCTGGCCCTCGCTTGCCCCGAAGGCCTTGTAGCGGTCGCCACGCACGCCGTAGTTGACGGTCCAGTCGTCGGCGATCTTCCATTCGTCCTGCAGATACAGCGCGTACGTGCTGGCGTGGAAGCGGCTGCCATCGGCAATGAACACCGGCACGTTGCTGCTCTGGTTGCCGTCGGCATCGGCCGGGAAAACAAAGGAATTGTTGCTGGCGATGGCGTGTTCAAAGTTGCCGTACAGGCCATAGCGCAGCGTGTGCGCATTGCCCCAAGGCGTGGAGAAATCCGTCTGCACCGTATTGGCGCGATTGCTGCGGTCCACCTGCGAGGCGATGCCGTTGAAGATCAGGTCGCCGGCCACATCGGGCGAGAAGGCGACGCTGCTGTAACGCTGGCCAGCCGACAGCTGATAGCTGGTGTCGCCGAGCGTGCCCTGCAGTGCCAAGGTGCCAAAACGGGTGGTTTCGCGCTGGTTTTCGTCCAGACGCGAGGAATCGAAATCGGTGGTGCCAAGGTAATCGAAGGCCGGAGTCTGGCCGGGATTATTGGGAATCTGAAAGCGATTGTTGGCATAGCCGACCAACAGGCTGAGGCGGGTATTTTCGTCGATCAGATAGCTCAGATCGGCAAAGCCTTTGCCCTGATGGGTCTTGTCGTGTTCGGGAGAGCGGCTGTCGACCGGGTTTTCCAGCCCGTGGCTGTTCTGTTCGTAGTCGCCGGTCACAAACCAGCTCCAGCGCCCACTGCTGCCCCACAGCGAGGCGTTCGGATTGACGGTGTCGTAGGAGCCGCCGGTGATGCCGACGCTGCCGCCATTGCCCAGCTCGGCGCCGTTCTTGGTGGTGATGTCGACAACTGCGGCGGTGCGGTCGCCGAACTGCGCGGGCAAGGCGCCATCGAGCAGTTTGAGGTTCTTGATGATGCGCGGCTCCAGGCTCTGGCCGAAGCCGGAGATGGATTCGGGCAGCATCACGCCATTGATGCGGTACTGCAGGTTGGCGTGATCGCCGCGCACGTGAATGCCGCCATACGAGTCCTGCACCACGCCCGGCGCCTGCAACAGCACCTGGTTGAGCGGTGTGGAGGCGCCGAGCGGGAGGCGGTCGATGTCTTCAGCGGTGATGGCGTACTGGCTGCTGCCGATATCCGGTGACAAGGCGTTGCGCGCCGCCTCGAGCTTGGCGATTACGTTGACGGTGTCCAGATCGGTGGTTTGGTCGGCAACGGCATCTGCGGCGATTGCGGTACCGGCACAGGAAGACAGCAGGATGGAAACGATGGCGGCTGGGAGGCGGCGAGGGGTCATGGCGGTCGCAGGACGGCTAGGGAGGGGTGTTACCTCATAACATTCTGCTTGCGGGCGGGCGCTAGCGTAGGCCGAAAGTCATGCCTGGGCCGATGGCTTTGCTTGCGGTTCAGTCGCTCGCGACCGCTTGGCAGGCGTTGCCGCGCCAACAGTGCTTTCGTCCCTGGACGGCATCGGTGCAGAGCGCTTTGCGAGACGCGCCGGCTCTGCCACCATCGCAGGCTGTCCAGGAGTGCTGTTGCCATGAATCTTTCCGCCCCTTCTCTCGTTTCCGATTCCGCTGCCTCCGTGTGGGCGCCCGGTAGCTGGCGTGGCAAACCCGCACTGCAGCTGCCGGTGTATCCGGATCAAGCCGCACTGCAGAGCGCCATGGACGAGTTGGGGCAGTTGCCACCGTTGGTGACCTCTTGGGAGATCTTCGCGCTCAAACGCCAGCTGGCAGAAGCGCAGGAGGGCAAGCGCTTCCTGCTGCAGGGCGGCGATTGTGCGGAGAACTTCAGCGATTGCGAGTCGGGCACGATCTCCAATCGGCTGAAAGTGCTGCTGCAAATGAGCCTGGTGCTGGTGCATGGCCTGCACCTGCCGGTGGTGCGGGTAGGGCGCTTTGCCGGGCAGTACGCCAAGCCGCGATCGGCCGATACCGAAACGCGCGATGGCGTGACCTTGCCCAGCTACCGCGGCGATGTGATCAATGCGCCGGCCTTCACCGAGGCGGCGCGTGTGCCTGACCCGCGCCGCATGATCACCGCGCACTCGCGTTCGGCGATGACGATGAACTTCGTGCGCGCGTTGATCGATGGCGGCTTCGCCGACCTGCATCACCCCGAATACTGGAATCTGGATTGGGTGGGCTATTCGCCGCTGGCGGCGGACTACCAGAAGATGGTGGCGTCGATCGGCGATGCAGTGCGCTTCATGGAAACCCTGTCCGGATCGGAGGTGTACAACCTCAATCGCATCGATTTCTACACATCTCACGAAGCACTGTTGCTGCCGTACGAAGAAGGCCTGACCCGGCAGGTGCCGCGCCAGTGGGGCTGGTTCAATCTCAGCACGCATTACCCGTGGATTGGCATGCGTACCGCGGCGCTGGATGGCGCGCACGTGGAGTATCTGCGTGGCGTGCGCAATCCGATCGCGATCAAGGTGGGGCCGTCGGTGCAGCCGGACCAGCTGCTGCGCCTGATCGATGTGCTCAATCCGGAAGACGAACCTGGCCGCCTGAGTTTCATTCATCGCATGGGTGCCACGCAGATTGCCGAGAAACTGCCGCCGTTGCTGGATGCGGTCAAGCGCGATGGCCGACGCGTGCTATGGGTCTGCGATGCGATGCATGGCAACACCGAAAGCACCGGAAATGGCTATAAAACAAGGCGTTTTGACAATATTCGCAGCGAAGTGGAAACCTCGTTCGATCTGCATGCGGCGGCCGGCACGCGGCTGGGTGGCGTGCATCTGGAACTCACCGGCGAAGATGTCACCGAATGCACTGGCGGCGCGCGCGAGTTGACCGAACGCGATCTGGAGCGTGCGTATCGCTCCAGCGTGGACCCGCGCTTGAACTATGAGCAGTCGCTGGAAATTGCGATGGCGATCGTGCGCAAGCAGCAACAGGTGGCATCGCAGCCGCTGGGCGCATGAAGTCAGTGTGCGTATGACGTGACGCTCATGCCGCATGCGGCATGCTCTTGCAGCCATCCCTCTTTCCCCCCACAGGAGGAACGGTTTGACTGCCGATTGGAACGTCATCCGCGAATACGCAATCCCGCTGGGCGCCGCGCTGCTGGCGGGCGTCGTTACCTGGTCGCTGATGCTGTGGCTGTTTCGCCGCATGCAGGGCCGCGATTACCGCCGCGCACGCATCATTCGCGTGGTCACGCTGCCGGCCGCCTTTATTCTGCCGCTGCTGTTTCTGGGCATCGCCACCGAGGCCACGCCGCTATCCGGCAAGGCGCTGGCAGCGGTGCAGCACTTGTTGCATGTCGGCATTGTCGGCTGCGTCACCTGGTTGTTGGTGCGTGCGGTCGCCGCCGGCGAAATGGCGATTCTGCGCAGCAATCCGATCGAGGTGTCGGACAATCTCACCGCGCGGCGTATCCAGACCCAGACACGGGTCTTGAGTCGCGTGGTGATGGGCACGGTGATCCTGCTCGGTATCTCGGTGGTGCTGCTCGGTTTTGAGCAGGTGCGCCAGATCGGCAAGACGCTGCTGGCGTCGGCGGGGATCATCGGGCTGGTGGCAGGTATTGCGGCCAAGCCGGTGTTCGGCAACCTGATCGCCGGCTTGCAGATTGCGCTGACTCAGCCGATCCGCCTGGATGACGTGGTGATCGTGGAAGGGGAATGGGGCCGTATCGAAGAGATCGGCAGCTCGTACGTGGTGGTGCGGATCTGGGACGAACGGCGCATGGTGGTGCCGTTGACCTGGTTCATCGAAAACCCGTTTCAGAACTGGACGCGCGCCAGTGCGGACCTGCTCGGTACCGCGTTCCTGTGGCTGGATTACCGCACGCCGATTGCGGCAGTGCGCGCGGAGCTGGAGCGCATCTGCCACAGCGAGCCGTTATGGGATGGGCGCGTCTGCGTCACCCAGATCACCGACACCAGCGACAACACCATCCAGGTGCGTTTGCTGGTGAGCGCGCGCAATTCCGGCGATGCGTTCGATCTGCGTTGTCTGGTGCGCGAACGCATGATCGATTTTCTGACCCGCGAGCACGCTTATGCGCTGCCCAGAATCCGCGCCGAAATTGCAACGCAGGAAAAACCGTCATCAGGCGCGAAGGAGCCGATCGCACCGGACAGCGTGCGTTCGCCAGGTGCAGAAGACGGCGAGCCTGCGGCTTCGATCTAGCTGTGCCTGCCGACAGGCTGCGGCAGGTTCGGTAGTGCGGCGTGCGGCGTGCGCATCAATCGATGACCAGTGCTGCTTTGCAGACTCTCAGTCAGTCGGGCGCCTTCGGCTGCGGTGCGGCCGGTGTCGCCGGCGATGCGCTTGGCGCGTAGCCGGGCGCAAATCGCGCGTGGCTGCGTTGCTCGTAGGCGTAGGCCAGTTCGATCAGGCGCGGCTCGCTCCAGGCGGTGCCCATGAACAGCAATCCGAGTGGCAGACCCTGGGTTTGCCCCATCGGCACGCTCAGGCTGGGATACCCGGCCACTGCTGCGGCGCCGTAGCCGGCGCCGGGAAAGGTGTCGCCCTTGCCGAGCGTGGTGACCCAGGCAGCGCCGGTGGTCGGCACGATCAGTGCGTCCAGTCGGTCGGCTTTCAGGGCTGCGTCGATGCCTTGCTCGCCAGCGAGCCGCCTGGCGCTGGCGCGCGCGCTCAGATAGCCCGGGTCCTCCAGGCCGGGCGCAGCCTGCGCCTGCTCGAACAATTCCTGTCCGAAGTAGGGCATTTCGCGCTGCGCATTGGCGCGATTGAAGGCGATCAGTGCGTCCAGATCTTTGATCGGCGCAGCGTGGCTGCGCAGATAGGCATTCAAACCGGCCTTGAATTCGACCAACAGGACCGTCTGCTCAGCAGCATCCCACTTGCCATCCGTGACCAGGGCGGTCTCAACTACCGTGGCGCCGGCCGCGCGCAAGGTCTGTACGGCGCGATCCAATGCCGCGGCGATCGCGGGATCCTCGCGCAGTGGATTGCGCAGCAGGCCCAGGCGCGCGCCGCGCAGGCTATCGGGCTTGAGGTGGGCGAGATAGTTTGGTGTGGACGACGGCGCATGGCGCGTGGCCGGGTCCTGCGGATCGGGCGCGGCGATCGCCTGCAGCAGCGCGGCGGCGTCGGCGACGCTGCGGGTCATCGGGCCGGCGGTGTCCTGGCTGGCCGAGATCGGAATGATGCCGTCGCGGCTGACCAGGCCGACGGTGGGTTTGAGCCCGACCAGGCCATTGACGGCAGCCGGGCAGGTGATGCTGCCGTCGGTTTCGGTGCCGATGCCTACCGTGGCCAGACTGGCGGCGATCGCCGCGCCGGTGCCGGCGCTGGAACCGCACGGATTGCGATCCAGCGCATAGGGATTGCGGGTCAGCCCGCCGCGGGCGCTCCAGCCGGAGCTGGACTGGGTGGAGCGGAAGTTGGCCCATTCGCTCAGGTTGGTCTTGCCCAGGATCACCGCGCCGGCCGCGCGCAGGCGCTGCACCAGAAACGCGTCGCGAGCAGGGCGAAACTCGGCCAGCGCCAGCGAGCCGGCACTGTTGACCATCGGCAGCGCGTCGATGTTGTCCTTGAGCAGCACCGGGATGCCATGCAGCGGTCCGCGCACGCGTCCGGCGGCGCGTTCTGCGTCCAGGGTGCGGGCATCCGTTTCGGCCTGCGCATTGCGCTCGATCACGGCGTTGAGCGTGGGGCCGGCGCGGTCGATGGTCTCGATGCGCTGCAGATAGGCGCGCGTCAGTGCCAGGCTGGTGGTGTCGCCACGGGCCATGCGCGCTTGCAGGCCGGCGACGTCGGCATCGATCAGGTCAAGCGGTTTGGTAGCCGAAGCGGCGTCGGTTGCCGGACGCATCGTGTCATCGGCATGCGCACAGCCGCACAACGCCAGCAGCAGCGCAAAGCACAAGGTGGTGGAGCGCATGGGAGGTTTTCCGCGGGGGACCTTCCGCAGGCTAACGTCGCTGCGTCGGGGTGACAACGTGATCGCGCGCCCGTGGACGGGCAGGCAGGGTCAGCGACGTCGGCGCTTGACCAGATCGCGTGCCAGTACGCCGACCACGATCAGGTTGATCGCCAGCACGGCCCAAGCGGTCCAGCCAGGATGGCGGACGATGGCGTAGATATCGAAGGGCAGATAGATGGCCGCCGACAGGCAGCCCAGTACCGAGGCCCAGGCCTTGGCACGCCACAGACCCCAGGCTTCCACCACATGCAGCAGGCCGTAGGCCAGCATTGCGGCGGCCGCCAGATGCACTGCATCGGGGCTGATGGTCTTGAGTAACGACGGCAATGCGCCGTGGTCCGGATCCAGATTGAAACGGCGAATCAGCGTACTGACCGCATGTTGCAGCGGGAGCGGGCCCAGAATTTCCAGGCCCGTCGCCGCCAATAGCGCAAGCCCGCCCTTGACCGCCTCTAGCAAGGCGATCGCGTGGAGGCCCGGATGCGCGCGCGGATCCGGGCTGTAAGGCTTGTTGCTCACGACTGTGGCTTAGTCAGTAACTCAGCCGGAACGGCCAGAGCGCTTACGGTCGCTTTCGGTCAAACCCTTCTTGCGCAGACGGATTTCCTTCGGGGTGACTTCGACCAGCTCGTCGTCCTCGATGAAGTCCAGTGCCTGCTCCAGCGTGTACTTGATCGCAGGGGTCAGCTTGATCGCATCGTCCTTGCCCGAAGCACGCATGTTGGTCAGCGGCTTGGTCTTGATCGCGTTGACGGTCAGATCGTTGTCCTTGGAGTGGATACCGATCAGCTGACCTTCGTACACGTTGTCGCCTTCAGCGGCGAACAGACGGCCACGCTCTTCCAACGGCCCCAGCGCATAGGCCGGAGTGGCGCCCGGTGCGTTGGCAATCATCACGCCGTTCTGGCGCTTGGCGATGGCGCCCTGTTCCTTCGGGCCGTAATGGTCGAACACGTGGAACAGCAGGCCCGAGCCCTGGGTCAGGGTGCGGAACTCGTTCTGGAAGCCGATCAAGCCACGCGCCGGGATCATGTAATCCAGACGCACGCGGCCCTTGCCGTCCGATTCCATGTTCTTCAGCTGGCCCTTGCGGCTGCCCAGCTTTTCCATCACGCCGCCCTGGTGCTGTTCTTCGATGTCCACCACGAGCTGTTCGATCGGCTCCATCTGCTTGCCGTCGATCTCCTTGATGATCACTTCCGGACGCGACACGGCCAGTTCGTAGCCTTCACGACGCATGTTTTCGATCAGCACCGACAGATGCAGTTCGCCACGGCCGGAGACCAGGAACTTGTCGGCGTCGGAACCTTCCTCGACCTTCAGTGCCACGTTGTGCACCTGCTCGCGGTCCAGACGATCGCGCAGCTGGCGGCTGGTCAGGAACTTGCCACCGGACAGGTCCTTGTTGCCGGCGAACGGCGAGTTGTTGACCTGGAAGGTCATCGAGATGGTCGGCTCGTCCACGGTCAGCGGCGGCAGGCCTTCCGGGGCGTCGAGCGCACACACGGTGTCGGAGATGGTCAGCTCGGCCACGCCGGAGATGGCGACGATGTCGCCGGCCTCGGCGGTGTCCTGCTCGATGCGCTCCAGGCCCAGGAAGCCCAGCACCTGCAGCACCTTGCCCTGACGCTTCTTGCCTTCGCGGTCGATCACGCTGACCGGCATGTTCTTCTTCAACACGCCGCGCTGGATGCGGCCGATGCCGATCACACCGACGAAATTGTTGTAATCCAGCTGGCTGATGCGCATCTGGAACGGGCCGTCCGGATCAACGTCCGGTGCCGACACGTGCTGCATGATCGCTTCGTACAGCGGGGTCATGTCGCCGTCGCGCACGTCCGAATCCAGGCTGGCGTAGCCGTTCAATGCGGAGGTGTAGACGATCGGGAAGTCCAGCTGCTCGTCGGTTGCGCCGAGCTTGTCGAACAGGTCGAACACCTGGTCGATCACCCAGTCCGGACGTGCGCCGGGACGGTCGATCTTGTTGACCACCACGATCGGCTTGAAGCCCATCGCAAAGGCCTTCTGGGTCACGAAGCGCGTCTGCGGCATCGGGCCGTCCATCGCGTCGACCAGGATCAGCACCGAATCCACCATCGACAGCACGCGCTCGACTTCGCCACCGAAGTCGGCGTGTCCCGGGGTGTCGACGATGTTGATGCGGTTGCCCTGCCAGGTGATGGCCGTGTTCTTGGCCAGGATCGTGATGCCACGTTCCTTTTCCTGATCGTTGCTGTCCATCACACGCTCAGCCAAGACGGTGCGTTCGGACAGGGTGCCGGACTGCTTCAGCAGGCAGTCGACGAGGGTGGTCTTGCCATGGTCGACGTGCGCGACGATGGCGATATTGCGGAGTTTTTCAATGGACATGCGGAAAGGGCCCCTGTCTGGCGCCAGTCTTGAGATGAGGTAAGCCGAATATTATAGCGGTTTCGTTGCGCTGCCGTTGCGGATTACCTGAAGGCGATTCAGATCCCCCATTCAGGCAGCGTGACGGCGAGCGGATCCAGGCCCGGCGACGGCCTTGGACCATGGTCGTAACTGCGCGGTCGTCCACGCGCCCGGGTGTATCCTAATGGGCTGTTGATCACCCCAGAACCTGCAAGGATTTCCATGTCCCTGATCGCCACTTTCGACACGTCCCGCGGCCCGATCGTTGTTGAGCTGTACCCGGAGAAGGCACCGCTCACCGTCGCCAACTTCGTCAACCTGGCCAAGCGCGGCTTCTACAACGGCCTGAGCTTCCATCGCGTCATCGCCGACTTCATGGTCCAGGGCGGTTGCCCGGAAGGTTCCGGCCGCGGCGGCCCGGGCTATCGCTTCGAAGACGAAGCCAACAATGGCGTCGGCCACGAGCGCGGCGTGCTGTCCATGGCCAATGCCGGCCCGAACACCAATGGCAGCCAGTTTTTCATCACCCACACCGCCACCCCGTGGCTGGACGGCAAGCACACCGTGTTCGGCAAGGTTACCCAGGGCCTGGACGTGGTGGATAGCGTTGCCCAGGGCGACACCATCAACACGCTCACCATCGAAGGCGACACCGACGCCGTGCTGGCCGCCAAGGCCGACCGCGTTGCGGAGTGGAACAAGATCCTCGCCGCCTGATCGCACCCCATCGAACGGCCGCCATGTGCGGCCGTTTGCTTGTCAAAGCGCGCCGCCAGGCCTTGCGCCACGCCAGCGCGCGACCCCCACCAACGCTTTTTAGCAGAGGAAACACCCCATGAAAGCACCTGTTCGTGTTGCTGTGACCGGCGCTGCCGGCCAGATCGGCTACGCCCTGCTGTTCCGTATCGCTTCGGGCGAAATGCTGGGCAAGGATCAGCCGGTGATCCTGCAATTGCTGGAACTGTCCAACGAGAAGGCCCAGGCCGCGCTCAAGGGCGTGATGATGGAGCTGGAAGATTGCGCGTTCCCGCTGCTGGCCGGCATGGTCGGCACCGACGACGCCGAAGTGGCGTTCAAGGACATCGACGTGGCCCTGCTGGTCGGTGCGCGTCCGCGCGGCCCGGGCATGGAGCGCAAGGACCTGCTGCTGGAGAACGCCAAGATCTTCACCGCGCAGGGCGCGGCGTTGAACAAGGTGGCCAAGCGTGACGTCAAGGTGCTGGTGGTCGGTAACCCGGCCAACACCAATGCCTACATCGCGATGAAGTCGGCGCCTGATCTGAACCCGAAGAACTTCACCGCCATGCTGCGTCTGGACCACAACCGCGCCCTGAGCCAGCTCTCGCTGAAGCTCGGCAAGCCGGTCGGCGGCATCGAAAAGCTGGTGGTGTGGGGTAACCATAGCCCGACCATGTACCCGGACTACCGTTTCGCCACCTCCGATGGCGCGTCCATCGGCGATGCGATCAACGACCAGGAATGGAACGCGTCTACCTTCATCCCGACCGTGGGCAAGCGCGGCGCGGCGATCATCGAAGCGCGCGGCCTGTCCTCGGCCGCATCGGCTGCCAATGCCGCCATCGATCACGTGCGTGATTGGGTGCTGGGCAGCAACGGCAAGTGGGTCACCATGGGCGTGCCGTCCGACGGCTCCTACGGGATTCCGGAAGGCGTGATCTTCGGCTTCCCGGTGATCACCGAAAACGGCCAGTACACCCTGGTCAAGGATCTGCCGATCGACGACTTCAGCCAGAAGTACATCGACAAGACCCTGGCCGAGCTGGAAGAAGAGCGCAGCGGCGTGTCGCACCTGCTGGGCTGAGGTTCGCAGCTGTAGTTGCTACAAGCTGTATTTGCTACAAGAACGCCGGGCATTGCCCGGCGTTTTTTTGTCTGCATGCAGGCGATGAACGTGCATGCGGAGTTCGATTTGCTGCGATGGTCTGCGGGCGACGCAACGCGATGATCTGCACGCGCTGCGATGGGCTGCCTTATCGTGTGACGTGGCATCACGTCACCCGTTACACCGCAGTGCCGATTACGACAGGCCTTCGGCGTTCAGGGCGGCCTGCACATCCGCATCGGTCTGCATGCGCTTGAAGAACGCATCCAGTGCGGTCAGGCCGCTGAGGTCCACGCCTGCCTTATTGGCCCAGCGCAAGGTCACGAATAGATAGGCATCGGCGCCGGTATGGCTGTCGCCGGCCAACCACTCGCGGCCCTGCAGGTGCGCATCGACGCGCGTGTAGAGCGCGCGCAACTTGTTGCGTGCATCGTCGTGACTGCGCGCGATCAATGCCTCGTCCTGCAGATACGCGGTGCTGCCGAAGATCGGCTTGAAGGTCGGGTGCACATCGGCATTCGAAAAGGCGATCCAGCGATTGATTTCGGCGCGGCTACGCGCACTGCCGTCACCGCCCAGGCTGGTGAGCGGCGCAACATCGGCGATGTAATTCAGGATGGCCGCGTTCTGGGTCAACGCCCAATCATCGACCACCAGCAACGGCACTGCGCCTGCGGGATTGAGCTGCAGATACTCGGGCGACTTCATGGTGGCTGCATCGACCACGACCAGGTCGAACGGCAGCCCGGACCAACGCAGCACAATGTGGTCTGCAAGTGAACAGGCGCCGGGCTTGGTGTAGAGCTTCATGTGCATCCAGTGAGGACTAGGGGGTGCAAGCTTAGCCGGGTTGGGCGGTCAGCTGTGCCGCCATGGGATCAACGGCAATGCGCTGTAACGCTGGGCGCACTGCGACCTGCAGCGCGACGTGTAGCGCACTGCGTAACGTGGAAAAGCGTTTTCGTGCGAGACGACACGGCCGCGTGTACTGACGCTGTTGCCGCATCAATGGCGATCGCATCAGTGCTGCAATCGCGCACGTGCGGCGCGGCGGTTGTCATTGGCGAACAGCATTCGCTACGCGAAGCAGCCGATCACATGGCCGGCGCCGACGTCAGGTGCTTGGTTGTCAGAGACACGCTACAAACGCTGCGCGTCATCGGCATCATCACGCGTAGCGATTTGCTGGCGGCGCACGCCGGGCGCTTGCGTGGATCGCGAGACACCGTGCATAGAGCTACGCACTGATCGGCTGGTGCGACAACGCCGCGCTACTAGCCGAATGCGGTATCGCAACGGTGTGGACACGTTGCAACGCGCTATCGGTCCACTACGTCTTTACGACGCAGTACGCGGCCGCAACTTCTGCACGCGGTAGAACGTGTGATCGCCGATGGTGGCAACCTGATACGCATTCCGCCAACTCGGGCTAGCAATCGCGCTTGCGGCAAAGTGGCTGGCGCCAGGCACGATCTCCTTGCGCTGACCCACAGGCAATGCCCAGTTACGTTCTGCGGCGAGTGCAACGCCCAATGCCTTGTTCCAGGCATCGTCGTTCTTCAACTGCGTGCCCGGCGCGACGATTGTCGGTGCGAACTGCTTACGTGCAGTGACTACCTCGCACATCGAGTCGCCCCACAAACCGCTGTCCAGTCGACGCAACGCAACTTCCGCAACAGCCTGCTGGCCGCGCAAGGTCTGGTCGCGCGCTTCCAGATAAACGGTCGTGCTCAAACACAGCGAATCTGCAGCTGGCTGCGGCATCAACTGCGCCAGCCAGAATATCCAAATCATCTTCATACAACTCCTTGCTCCGTATGGGCCGGTTCGTAGAGCATCCAAAGTGAATGCACCAGTACGAAAGGCTTGGCGTCATGGGGAGGCGACCTGTCACGGGCCGCCCGGTCTTCGGTGAAAGAGAGATCTACCGAAGGTGCCCACCACATGAGGTGGGTCAAAAAGTTGGCGCAAGGTAGGCGCCAATCACACAATCTTGGCTGAATGGGCGGGGTTGACGCGGGCTTGCCTCCGCTGCGCCTAGGTTGCGTCGGTAATGCCTCATGCATCGCACCATGCAATGCGCGTCGCATTCGCGCGGCGACAGGGGATCATGTGTGTTGGTCGTGTTTCGAAATTACGCAGATGGCGCACCTGGATCGTTGATGAGTTCTGCTTTCACGCTGGCTGCACGCGTTATCTGGAAACGAAAAAACAGTCATTGAATTCGCGTGTCGTTGAAGTGACGCACACAAGCAGTCGCACGTTTTGTACGCGTCGGCGTCGCACATCCCGCGGCATTGTTGAACGAGCAGTTGTCTGCCCGTGTACGCATGAAGTGTCGTAGGCGATTGCAAAACTGCGCTGCTGCATCGGTGCCGCAACGATCTCCACGACACTTTCGTCGCAATCACCTTTTACTCAACTGTAGCGAGATCTGCGCGGTGTCTTGCTGGATCGGCGGACATCCGAGATCGCCACGTCTTATGGCGTGGTCGTCGCGGTGCTACGTCATCAGTGATCGATGTCCAAGGTCCTATCTACGATCACGCGCATCGCTCAGAGGCGCATATTCGAGGTGGTGAAATGATTCGGACGATTGCGTGTCTTGATTGCGAACGTGGTGTTGGTTAACGCAGCGACTGGATCTGCATCGTGCTTCGGCCACGTCGGCCAACACGACAGTGACGCGTGCGTGTTTGGTACGCACCAGCGACACGTTTTCGCGCGGTAATCGTCGAGAAAATGCGTAACGTGCAACTAGGTGCGCGCGGTCAAGTTTATAGCGGTGTCGGTGTTGTTTCTGCAGGCAATCGCCGTGCAAGCGAGAAGGCGCGGGTGCTCCAGGCCAGCAGCAGGCAGGCCAAGCCGCAGGCGATGGGCCCGAGCGCCATCGACCACGCCAGGGACTCTTGAGGTGCATCGTGGTCGTTGTACAGATGGAGCAGCAGCCCGACCACAGCACTGCCTAGCGCAAGCGCGATCTGTGCGACGGCGGTCAGCATGGCAAAGCGGCGAGCTTGGTGCGCCGGGTCGTAGTGCATGGAGAGTTCGGCATGACGCGCCCACACCCAGTGCCCTACGCTGCCCGCCGCCATGCCCACGCCAAGCGCCAGCGCCGCATCCGGCCAGACGCTGCGCGTTGTCTGCAATGCAAACAGCAGCCCGCAGCCGACCAACGCGATACCGCTGTATCCCAGTCGCTGGCGCGCGCTGGTAGGCAGGCGCGCGGCCAGCGGTTGTACGACCACGGAGCCAATGGCGTAGCTGATCAGGAGCGCGCTACCCCAACGCTGCGAGATGACCAGCGTCTGCGCCAGATACGGCGCCAGTTTGGTAAACGTCGGCAAGGCTAGCGACAGCAACGCAATCACCACTATCGGCAACCGTGGATGGCTACGCGAGGATGCGATCGATTGATCGGCAGTTGGGCTACTAACGTGCTGCGTGTGGGTGTGCAGCGTCTGGCGCAGCCACCAGGACGAGGTCATTGCGATGGTACTCACCGTGCCCACAACCGTCATTGCAGTCGCGGCCCCAGCATGATGCCCTGTGTGCAACAGCAGTCCGATCGCTGCACTCATCAATAATGCGGCCAGGCCGCTGCCGATCAATCGCAGCGCACTCACGCCTTGCGCTCCGCGCCATGGCCAACGGCACAGTCCAAGCAACGTGTTCTGCGCGACGTCACCCATGGCGTAGGCCGCACGAAACGGCAGGCTGAGTAACAGCACGCAAGGCAGGCGTGCAGGTGGTGGCAATACCGGAACCAGAAACAACAACGACATCGTCACTGCCGCCAGCGACATGCCTCGCCATTGCACGCGCCCCGCCCATGCGAGGCTGACACCCGCACGCCAGCGGTGCGCAGCGAACACCCCCATGCCTGCACTGACGAGCAGCCCGGCTGCGACCGACAAGCCGGCAGCGGTTGCACTCAGTTCCACGTATTCGGTCAAGGCGAAGATCAGCAACAACTCGCCGGTGTACCAGAGCAGGCTTTTGCCGAAGTGTGCAGCCGTGTACGCCAGCAACGTGTCCGTTGACAGGGGAGGAAGCAAGCGCGTTGTCGGTGACGTCCGCATCCGCCGCTTATAGCCCCGATCCAAGACAATAAGAAGAACGCTGCATGCCACGGCAGCGAGAAGGCGATGAGGACGTTATTGCAGGCGAGGGTGGCAGCCGTTCCGATGCAACGTTAAAGCCGCTTTCCCCTGGAGAAAGCGGCCTGCCGCTCGATTGCTATCGCGACTGGGCGGTGCACCACAACCTTATCCCGGGCTTGTCTGGTGCGTCATCGGCTGACGTATTACAACACCGCCGCGAGTCGGCTGGCCTGGTTGATCGCACGCTTGGCGTCCAGTTCGGCGGCCACGTCCGCGCCGCCGATCAGGTGCGGTTGCTGGCCATTGGCCTGCAGGGCGGCCAGCAGCTCGCGTCGCGGTTCCTGACCGGCACAGATCACCACCGTGCCGACATCGAGCAATTGCTCGGCGCCGTCCACGCGAATGCGCAGGCCGGCATCGTCCACGCCCAGATACTCCACGCCACCGAGCATCTTGACGCCCTTGGCCTTGAGCGTTGCGCGGTGGATCCAGCCGGTGGTCTTGCCCAGGCGGGCACCGGGGCGGCCGGAGCTGCGCTGCAGCAGCCAGACCTGACGGGTAGGGAGCTCGGGTTGCGGTTTGGCCAGCGCACCACGCGCTTCGAAGGTCGGGTCCACGCCCCATTCGGCCATCCAGCGCTGCGGATCCAGCGCTGGCGACTCCCCGGCGTGCACCAGAAATTCGCCGACATCGAAACCGATGCCACCCGCGCCGATGATCGCCACCTTGGGGGCGGCCACATGCCGACCCAGCACCACATCCAGGTAGTTCACCACCATCGGGTGATCGGCGCCGGGGAAGTCGACCTTGCGCGGCTCGATGCCGGTCGCCAATACAACCTCGTCGAAGTCCTTGAGGTCTGCTGCCTGCACGTGGGTACTCAGACGCAGCTGGACGCCAGTCGCTTCGATGCGATGACGGAAATAGCGCAGCGTTTCGTTGAATTCTTCCTTGCCGGGGATACGCCTGGCGACATTGAACTGCCCGCCAATCTCGCTGCTCGCATCGAACAAGGTGACGCGATGCCCGCGCTCGGCCGCCACCGTCGCGCACGCCAGCCCCGCCGGTCCGGCGCCGACCACGGCAATGCGCTTGGGTGTCGTGGTGGGCGTATAGATCAGTTCGGTTTCGTGCACCGCGCGCGGGTTGACCAGGCAGGTAGCCAGTTTGTTTTCGAACACGTGATCCAGGCAGGCCTGGTTGCAGGCGATACACGTATTGATGGTGTGCGACTGCCCGGCGCGGGCCTTGTTGGTCCACTCCGGGTCGGCCAGCAGTGGGCGCGCCAGCGACACCATGTCCGCTGCGCCATCGGACAGAATGCGTTCTGCCACTTCCGGCATGTTGATGCGGTTGCTCGCCACCACCGGAATGCGCAGGTGTGGTTTGAGCTTGGCGGTGACGCCGGCGAATGCGGCGCGTGGCACCGAGGTGGCGATGGTCGGTACGCGCGCTTCATGCCAACCGATGCCGGAGTTGATGATGGTCGCGCCCGCGGATTCGATTGCCTGCGCCTGCGCCACGATCTCCTGCCACTGGTTGCCGTCTTCGACCAGGTCCACCAGCGACAACCGGTAGATGATGATGAAGTCCGGCCCGCAGGCTTCACGGATGCGACGCACGATCTCCACCGCAAACCGCATGCGTTTGGCTGCGTCGCCACCCCAGGCATCGTTGCGCTTATTGGTCCGCGCGGCGGTGAACTCGTTGATCAGATAGCCTTCCGAGCCCATCACCTCGACACCGTCGTAGCCGGCCTCGCGCGCCAGCCGCGCGGCGCGCGCATACGCGGCAATCTGCCGGTCCACCGCCGCTGCCGACAACGCGCGCGGGGTGAACGGGTTGATCGGCGCCTGCAGCTTGGACGGCGCCACCGACAACGGGTGATACGCATAGCGCCCGGCGTGCAGCAATTGCATGCAGATCTTGGCGCCGTGTTGGTGCACCGCGCGGGTGACCTGGCGGTGCGGGCGCACTTCCCAGGGCCACGACAGCTTGCCGCCGAACGGCTTGAGCCAACCCACCACGTTCGGCGAGAAGCCGCCGGTGACAATCAGGCCCACTCCGCCTGCGGCGCGTTCGGCGAAATAGGCGGCCAGCCTGGGGAAATCGCGCGCACGATCTTCCAGCCCGGTGTGCATCGAGCCCATCAGGACGCGATTGCGCAACTGGGTGAAACCCAGATCGAGTGGCGTGAACAGGTGCGGAAAGGAGGAGGCGGAAGGGCCGGTGGCGGGCGACATGATATGGATACGCTGGCGTACGGAGTGCGCACGATGCAGGCAAACGGGCGTGGCGGCAAGCCCTGGGTGCCGAATTCCGCGCTGCCGGCCGCGACGCAGCTGCAGGTTGGCCGACGTCACACCGTCCGCTAGGCCAAGACCTGCCTTGCGGAGCGTCTGCCCATGCTGCGGCGGTGGCGCTCGATCACAGCGCTCGTGCAACCCGAAGGCGGGTGCGGGCGCCTTCGGATTGCGTCTCACTGCCGCAAACAAGCGGCGCCAGTCGCCGCGGCTACCACCCGGCCAGCACCAATTTGCCGATCGTGCTGCCGCCCTCCAGTCGCCGATGCGCTTCGCGCAGGGTGTCGGCATTGATCGGCGACAGCGTCTCGGTGTGCGTCGTGCGCAGCTCACCAGCATCGATCAGGCTCGCAGTACGGTTGAGGATGCGATGCTGCTCCACCATGTCGTCGGTGGCGTAGCGCGACCGCGCAAACATCAGCTCCCAATGGATGCCGATGCACTTGGATTTGTACGGGTCGCCAATCATCAGCGGGCCGCGTGGCTCGACGATCAGACCGACATGCCCCTGCGGCGCCAGGATCTCGCCCAGCTGCTGCCAGTAGCGGTCGGTGTCGGCCAGATTCAGCGCTGCATCCACGTGCGGCAGACCTAACGCCTGCAACTGCGGCTGCAGTGGCTGGTGATGGTCGATCACCTGCTGCGCGCCCATCTGCCGCACCCATTCGATGCTCTCCGGGCGCGAGGCGGTGGCAATCACCGTGAAGCCGGCATGCCGCGCCAGCTGGATCGCGATCGACCCCACGCCGCCGGCACCGCCGATGATCAACAGATGCCGGCCGCGATTGCGTGCGCCATCGAACGCGAACGGCATGCGTTGGAACAGAAGCTCCCACGCAGTCAGTGTGGTCAACGGTAGTGCGGCCGCCTGCGCAAAACTCAGCGAGGTGGGCTTGCACCCGGCAATGCGCGCATCCACCAGCTGGTACTGCGCGTTGCTTCCGGGCCGGCCGATATCGCCGGCGTAGTACACCTCGTCGCCCACGGCAAACGCGGTGACCTCCGGGCCAACTGCTTCGATCACGCCAGCCGCGTCGTATCCCAGGATTTTCGGCTCGGTCAGGGGCTGCGGCTTCGGCGCCCGCAGTTTGGTATCGACCGGATTCACGGAGATCGCTTCGACACGTACCAATAAGTCATACCCCGACGGCGCCGCAGGGACGGGGACGTCGATGTCAAGCAGCGATGCCGGATCGTCGATCGGCAGATAGCGGGTGAGGGCGACGGCTTTCATCGGGGCTCTCCTGATGGGAAGTTCAGGGTGCGTTGTGAAGCGAGTCAGCTGCAACTACCGGCCCCACAATTCAGCTCGCACGGGGCCTTGCGTTCACCAATGTGGTTTTTGGCATGGTCGTGACCATTGAAAACCAGCAGGCTTGTAACCGTATTCAACAGGCTTGAGTCGGCTGCCGTTCAGATGGGGTGGCTGGTGAAAGTGAGTGCCCGGTCCTTTCCTTCATGAAACTGTATACGTAGTATTGCCTGGGGTTTGCAACCCTGGTGATTGCTTTCACATGTTATATGACCGTTAACGCGATCTTCACTGAGGCCGGCTTAATCTGCGCCCCGATGGCTCTGGATGTGACGAGCATCTTTACCAAGAACAACGCCTCTATCGGTTTATCTCCCAAAGAAGGAGCTGTATAAATGAACAAGAAAATTCTCACTGCCGCGTTGCTCGGCGGTCTGGCAGTTGCCCAGGCTGCGTCCGCGCAGGAGTTCGATGACCGTTGGTACCTGACCGGTAGCGCTGGCTTCAACTTCCAGGACAGCGATCGTCTGACCAATGATGCTCCGTTCGTCACCCTGGGCCTGGGCAAGTTTGTCAGCCCGAACTGGTCGATCGACGGTGAACTGAACTATCAGAACCCGAACTTCGATGCCAACCAGGATCAGAACTGGAGCCAGTACGGCATCTCGTTCGACCTGCGTCGCCACTTCATCCAGGAAGGCCGCGGCTGGAACCCCTACCTGCTGTTCGGTCTGGGCTATCAGCGTTCGGAAGAAGAGTTCGACGCAACCCCGAACCCGGTTTCGCCGGGCCAGCAGAAAGACGGCAACTTTGCCGCCAAGGCTGGTGTCGGTCTGCAGACCACCTTCGACAAGCGCGTCGCCGTGCGTGCTGAACTGGCCTACCGCGCCGACTTCAACGACCAGAGCGTTGCTGCTCCGCAGGAAGACTGGTTCGGCGACGTGCTGGCTTCGGTCGGCGTCGTGATCCCGTTGGGACCGGCTCCGTCGACCGCTCCGCCGCCGGCTCCGGCTCCGGTTGCTCCGAGCTGCGCAGACCTGGATGACGACGGTGACGGCGTCAACAACTGCGACGACAAGTGCCCGGCTTCGCAGCCTGGCCAGACCATCGGTCCGGACGGTTGCCCGGTGCCTGTGTCGATCGACCTGAAGGGCGTGAACTTCGACTTCAACAAGTCGACCCTGCGTCCTGACGCAATGTCGATCCTGAGCGAAGCGACCGAGATCCTGAAGCGTTACCCCGACCTGAAGGTCGAGGTTGCCGGTCACACCGACTCGAAGGGTACCGACGCGTACAACCAGAAGCTGTCCGAGCGTCGTGCGACCACCGTGTACGACTACCTGACCAAGAACGGCGTTGATGCGTCGCGTCTGGTTGGCCCGATCGGCTACGGCGAGAGCCGTCCGATTGCTCCGAACGCCAACCCGGATGGTTCCGACAATCCGGAAGGCCGTGCGAAGAACCGTCGTACCGAGCTGAACGTCCAGAACTAATTGGACCGCTAGCTTGCTCCATACAAAACCCGGCCTTGTGCCGGGTTTTGTCTATGTGCGCTCCAAACATCCCCAAATTCCTTCGCACACAGGCCGCAATGCTGTCTGTGTTGCCATCCAGGCACGGTTCCGGTTGAAACGGCGTTCATCGCTGCCTACACTCGCCGCGTCGACACCACACTTTTATTGGAAGAACCAACGATGCTGCGTACCGCTTCGGCAGGATTGCTCTGTCTCGCCTTGATTCCCGCCGCCTACGCCGCTCCGAACTGCGCCGGCAGCACGGTGTCCCAGCCGCTGCCGTTGCCCGCCACCGTCATCGCACCGGCAGCCGCCGAGTTCTACACCCGCAGCGTGCAGCTGGGCATGCCCACCGGCGTGCTGGCACAGCCGTACAGCAGCGATCAGTCGGTGGACCGCGTGCTGCTGCGCCTGCGCGTGGAAGGTTGCCAGGATCTGGCCAAGGTCATTCCGCCGGGCGGCACCGTCAATCCGAACGATCCTGCGGCCTACAAGGCCACCACTGCGTTCGACAACACGCCGTGGCGCTTCGACATGAGCCAGAACGGCAAGCGCATGACCGCCGAAGAGTTCGATGCCTGGATGAAGGCGCGCGGCGTGCGTGTGGTCAAGGCGCGTCCGGTTGCGGCACCGGCTCCGGCTGCGCCCGCAGCCGACGCCAAGCCGATCGAAAACAAGTAAGCCGCACGGTCGGGACGGCATGACCCGGCGGCCTCCGCCGGCAACGTCCCGGCATCGCAACCGTGGTTCGGCAGCGCCGACGCGCGTCTCGCGTCCATCGGCTGCAGGACCGGTGACCGCCGCGCCACGCCATGGGCTGGCGCGGGTGTTGTCCAAGCTGGGGGTGTGTTCGCGCACCGAAGCGGCACGCTGGATCGCCGATGGGCGGGTCAGCGTGGACGCGCGGGTGATCCGCGACCCTGAATGTCCGATCCGTGCCGACCAGCACGAGGCGATCACGGTCGATGGCCAGCCGTTGGCCGGGCCTGCGCGGGTCTATCTGATGCTCAACAAGCCGCGCGGCGTGGTCACCACCGTGCGCGACGAGCAGGGCAGGGACACGGTGTATCGCTGTTTCGACGGCGCCGGCCTGCCGTGGATTGCGCCGGTGGGGCGGCTGGACAAGGCCAGCGAGGGTCTGCTGCTTTTCAGCAACGACCCGCAATGGGCGGCGGCGGTGACCGACCCGGCGACCGGGCCCGACAAGACCTATCACGTACAGATCGACTGCCGCCCTGGCGCCGAGCAGCTGGCGCAGTTGCAGGCCGGGGTGATCGATCCCGCTCCCGATGGCGACGGCACCCTGCTGCGCGCCAAGCAGGTGCGTTTGCTGCGCGAGGGCGAGCGCAATGCGTGGCTGGAAATCGTGCTGGACGAGGGCCGTAACCGGCAGATTCGTCGGCTGCTGGCGGCCGTAGAGATCGGGGTGTTGCGGCTGGTGCGCGTGGCGATCGGGCCGCTGCCGATGGGCGAGTTGGGCAAAGGCGCCTGGCGGATGCTTAGCGCGGAGGAAGTTCAGGCACTGACGTCGGTTCCCGCCAGCGTGCCAGGCGCGCACTGAGCAGCGCGCTGACGACCTCGACGGCGCGTGCATCGCCTGCGCCATTGGCATCGTGGCGCCGTCCTTTGGCGTGATTGCAGCCGGCACAGGCCAGCGCCAGATTGCGCGCGTCGTTGGGGTCGTCGCCAACCACCGCGCACAGCGCTGCCGCCGCGCGGCGTCCGAACCAGGCCTGCGGGACCACGTGTTCGAGGGTGGTGTGGCCCAGCGGTTCGCCATCGATGCGAATCTGCAGGCGGCGACGGCAATGCAGGCAGCGGGTTTCCCAACTGCCGGCGAGCAGCTGCGCCTGGGCATCGGTGTGCGCCGCGAGCAGGAGCCGTTGGCGCAGCACCGTGCGCATGCTCAGGCCTTGATGACGTCGAGTTCGCGGCCGATCTTGATGAAGGCGTCGATGGCCCGATCCAGATGCTCGCGGGTATGCGCGGCACTGATCTGGGTGCGGATACGCGCCTGCCCCTTGGGCACCACCGGAAAGAAGAAGCCGATGGCGTAGATGCCTTCTTCCAGCAGGCGCTCGGCAAACTTTTGCGCCAACGGTGCGTCGTAGAGCATCACCGGGCTGATCGGATGCACGCCAGGCTTGAGGTCGAAGCCGGCGGCGGTCATGCGCTCGCGGAAATAGCGGGTGTTTTCGACCAGTTGCGTGCGCAGGTCGCCGGCCGCTTCCAGCATGTCGAACGCCTTGATGCCGGCCGCTACCACGTGCGGCGGCAACGAATTGGAGAACAGGTAAGGGCGCGAGCGCTGGCGCAGCAGTTCGATCACCTCGCGCTTTGCGGTGGTGAAACCGCCCAGTGCGCCGCCCATCGCCTTGCCCAGGGTGCCGGTGAAGATGTCGATCTGGTCCAGCACGCCCTTGACCTCGGCCGAGCCGCGCCCGGTGGCGCCCAGGAAGCCGGTGGCGTGGCATTCGTCGATATGCACCAGCGCGTTGTACTTGCGGGCGAGGGCAGTGATTTCGTCCAGCGGTGCGATGAAGCCGTCCATCGAGAACACGCCATCGCTGGTGATCAGTTTGGTCTTGCAGCCGGCCGCATCGGCGGCCTGCAGCTGCGCTTCCAGGTCGGCCATGTCGCAGTTGGCGTAGCGGAAGCGCTTGGCCTTGCACAGGCGCACGCCGTCGATGATGGAGGCATGGTTGAGCGCGTCGGAAATGATGGCGTCGTGCTCGCCGAGCAGCGGCTCGAACAGGCCACCGTTGGCGTCGAAGCAGGCCGCATAGAGGATGGTGTCTTCGGTGCCGAAGAACGCGGAGATGGTGCGCTCGAGCTGCTTATGCAGATCCTGGGTGCCGCAGATAAAACGCACCGAGGCCATGCCGAAACCGTGCGTGTCCAGTGCGTCCTTGGCGGCCTGGATGATGTCCGGGTGGTCGGCCAGGCCCAGGTAGTTGTTGGCGCAGAAGTTGAGCACGCTGCGGCCGTCGGCCAGCGTGATCCGCGCCGACTGCGGGCCGGTGATGATGCGCTCGGACTTGAACAGGCCCTGGGACTGGATCGTCTCCAGTTCGGCGGCGTAGTGGGCGGTTAGCGCGGCAGGCGGACGGGTCATGGCGGTCGCTGTGGCAAAGAAAGAAGCGCAATGTTAACGATCACAATGGCATACCACTACGTCATGCAAAATCGGCATAAGCGGCGGCACTGATGTCATTTCACCGCCCGCGTGCCGCTGCGCAGCATGGCATGCTTGCTGTTCAGCTGCGCCCACCGGCCAGGAGATCGTTGTGACACACCCCCGTATCCGTCTTGCTTCCCTTCTTTGCACCCTGCTGGCCCTGGCCGGCCCGGCGGGGGCGCGCGACATCGGGCTGCTCAATGTGAGCTACGACCCTACGCGCGAGTTTTACCGCGACTACAACACGGTGTTTGCGGCGCAGTGGAAGCAGCAGCACCCGCAGGACACGGTGACCGTGGAGACCTCGCATGGTGGCTCCGGCAAGCAGGCACGCGCGGTGATCGACGGGATCGAGGCCGACGTGGTTACGCTGGCGCTGGCCTACGACGTGGATGCCATCGCGCAGAAGGCCAAGCTGATCGATACCGATTGGGAGAAGCGACTGCCCGACAACAGCGCGCCGTATACCTCCACGATCGTGTTCCTGGTGCGCAAGGGCAACCCGAAGAACATCCACGATTGGCCGGATCTGCTGCGCTCGGGCGTGGCGGTGGTGACCCCCAACCCCAAGACCTCCGGTGGCGCGCGCTGGAACTATCTGGCTGCCTGGGCCTACGCCGATCACATCTTCAAGGGCGACCGCGAACGCATCCTGCGCTACATGCAGGCGCTGTTCCGCAACGTGCCGGTGCTGGATACCGGCGCGCGCGGCGCCACGACGACCTTCGTGCAGCGCGGCATCGGCGATGTGCTGCTGGCCTGGGAGAACGAGGCGTTGCTGGCGCGCGAAGAGTTGGGCAAGGACAAGTTCGAGATCGTGGTGCCGAAGTTGTCGATCCTGGCCGAGCCGTCGGTGGCGCTGGTCGACAAAAACGTGGACAAGCACGGTACGCGCGATGTGGCCGAGGCCTATCTGCGTTATCTGTATGCGCCGGAAGGCCAGAAGCTGGCCGCCAAGCATTTCTATCGCCCGCGCCACCCCGAATTCGCCGACCCGGCGGACCTGGCCCGTTTTCCGGACATCAAGCTGGTCACCATCCAGCAGGCGTTCGGCTCCTGGGATAGGGCGCAGCAGGAACACTTTGCCGATGGTGGCCTGTTCGACCAGATCCAGGCCAAGAAGTAGGCATGCAGACGTCGGTTGCACGCCCAGCGTCGCCCTCGCGCCGACGCGTGATGCCGGGGCTGGGCCTGAGTCTGGGCATCACCCTGACCTGGCTCGGATTGATCGTGCTGATCCCGCTGCTGGGGATCTTCATCAAGACCAGCGGCCTGGGCTGGGAGGGCTTGTGGAAGGTGTGGAGCGAGCCGCGCGTGCTGTCGGCGCTGCGGGTGAGCTTTGGTACGGCCTTCGTAGCGGGCGCATTCAATGCGGTGATGGGCACCTGGGTGGCGTGGGTGTTCGTGCGTTACAGCTTTCCGGGCAAGCGCTTGTTCGATGCGGTGATCGATCTACCGTTTGCGTTGCCAACTGCGGTGGCCGGCATTGCGCTGACCGCGTTGTATGGTGAAAACGGCTGGGTCGGACGCTGGCTGGAGGCGATCGGCATCAAGGTGGCCTACACCCAGCTGGGCATCGTGCTGGCGCTGGTGTTTGTGGGATTGCCGTTTGTGGTGCGGGTGGTGCAGCCGGTGCTGGCCGAGAGCGAGCGTGAGCTGGAAGCTGCCGCCGCCACGCTGGGCGCGTCGCGCTGGCAGACCGTGTGGCGAGTAGTGTTGCCGGGGCTGTGGCCGGCAGTGCTGACCGGGTTTGCATTGGCCTTCGCGCGCGGTGTGGGCGAGTACGGCTCGGTGATCTTCATCGCCGGCAATCTGCCCAATTCCACCGAGATCGCGCCGCTGCTGATCACCATCCGGCTGGAAGAATTCGACTATGCCGGTGCTACCGCAATTGCAGCGGCAATGCTTTTGCTGTCGTTCGTGATCCTGCTGCTGGTCAACACGCTGCAGGCACGCCTGCTGCGCTATCAACAGAGGCCCGCATGAGCAATGCTGCTTCGTCGCTGCCTTCCATGTTGCAGACCCGCACGATGACCGAGCAGGCGCGCCGCATCACCGACTCGGCCACCAATGAGCCGCGCTGGGTGCAGTGGTTGATGATTCTGGGGGCGCTGGTCTTTCTGCTGGCGTTCCTGCTGCTGCCGCTGGTGCTGGTGTTTGCCGAAGCGCTGCGCGGTGGTTGGGACGTGTTTTTGCGCGCGGTGGTCGACCCGGATGCGTTGTCGGCGATCAAGCTGACGCTGCTGGTGACGGCGATCGTGTTGCCGTTGAATCTGATCTTCGGCGTTGCTGCGGCGTGGGCCATCAGCAAACATCAGTTTTGGGGCAAACGCCTGCTGGTCAGCCTGATCGACCTGCCGTTCTCGGTTTCGCCGGTGGTGGCGGGCTTGATCTTCGTGCTGATCTTCGGCCGCAGCGGTTGGGCCTGGCCGTTGATCGATGAAGGTTGGCGGGTGCAGTTGCCGGCCTTGGGCGAGCTGGTGATCCAGCTGCCGCGGATCGTGTTCGCGCTGCCGGGCATCGTGCTGGCGACGACCTTTGTCACCTTTCCGTTCATTGCGCGCGAGTTGATGCCGCTGATGGAGCAACAGGGCAGCGACGAAGAACTAGCCGCGCTGAGTCTGGGTGCGAACGGCTGGCAGATGTTCTGGCGCGTGACCTTGCCCAATATCCGCTGGGGCCTGTTGTATGGCGTGTTGCTGTGCGCGGCGCGTGCGATGGGCGAGTTCGGTGCGGTGTCGGTGGTGTCCGGGCATATTCGCGGACGCACCAATACGCTGCCGCTGCATGTGGAAATTCTTTACAACGAATACGCCTACAGCGCCGCATTTGCGTGCGCGTCGCTGCTGGCCTTGACCGCGCTGCTGACGCTGGCGCTGAAGACGTATCTGGAATGGCGGCACGGCGATTCGCTGGCCGCCAACCACCGCCATTGAGGTGACCATGGGCATCCGCATCCACCGCCTGCGCAAGCAGTTCGAGACCTTCACCGCCTTGGACGACATCACCCTGGACGTGCGTCAGGGCGAGTTGCTGGCTTTGCTCGGCCCCTCCGGCTCGGGCAAGACCACGCTGCTGCGGATCATGGCCGGACTTGAGCACGCCGATGGCGGGCAGGTGCTGTTCGGCGATGAAGATGCCACGCGCATGAGCGTGCAGTCGCGCCGGGTCGGTTTCGTGTTTCAGCACTACGCATTGTTCAAGCATATGGACGTGTTCGAGAACATCGCCTTCGGGCTGCGGGTGCGCCGCGGCAACGAACGCTGGGCCGAAGCGCGTATCCGTGCGCGGGTGGAAGAACTGCTGGCGCTGGTGCAATTGCAGGGCCTGGAGCAACGCTATCCCACCCAGCTCTCGGGTGGGCAGCGCCAGCGTGTGGCACTGGCGCGTGCGCTGGCGATCGAGCCGCGTGTGCTGCTGCTGGACGAGCCATTCGGCGCGCTGGATGCGCAGGTGCGCCGCGATCTGCGGCGCTGGCTGCGCGCGCTGCACGAGCAGACCGGTCTGACCACGGTGTTCGTGACTCATGATCAGGAAGAAGCACTGGAACTGGCCGACCGTGTCGCCATCCTCAACCGTGGCCGCATCGAGCAACTCGACACCCCGGCGATGATCTACGACAAGCCGGCTTCGCCGTTCGTGTATTCGTTCGTGGGTGCGGTGAACCGCATTCCCGGTGTGCTGGCGCAAGGGCAGATCCAGGTGGCAGGCCACGCGTTGCCGGCAGCCAACGCCGCACTGGCCGCCGGCCCGGTCGAGGTGTACGTGCGTCCGGAAGATCTGGTGCCCGACGACGCCGGCTGGCCGGCCACGGTGGCCTGGTCGCAGCGTAGTGGGGCGCGCCTGCGCCTGCGTGCCACGCTGCAGCCGGCAGGCAATGAGGTGGAAGTGGAACTACCGGCCTCGGCAGGAAGCTTCGAGCCCGGCCAGCAGCTGCGACTGTCCGCACGGCACTACGGCGTGTTTCCAGTCTGATGCAGGCAGGTGGGCGACGCCCTGCGTCTGGATAAGCGATCGGCACCAAAGATTCGCCAAAGGTGTCTTGCTGTGGCTGTTGCGAATCTCGACTCCCCACTCTCCACTCCCCGCCATCAAGATTCGGCCCGATCGGTCGATGAAACAGGCATCTGACCAGCGCATCGGCGACCAGAGATGTGCGCTGGATCGAGCGAGCGCGACTTTTATGTTGCGCTGCAATGACAGTTGGACTAAGAAGTCATTGCAGTCTTCGCTCGCCAACCGACCGCCCATCGTTTCAGGAGATGCCCATGAAGCCTTCCCCGCTCGCTTGTTGTCTGTCGTCGTTGCTGCTGTTGGGTGTGGTGCCGCTTGCACAGGCACAGGACGAAGAGGCGCCAGCGTCGCCGCTCAGCGGCACCTTTGCGGTGACCAGCGATTACCTGTTCCGCGGTATCTCGCAGACCAACGAAGAACCCGCGTTTCAAGCCGGGCTGACCTACAAATTGCCGTACGGGTTCTACGTCGGCACCTGGGCCTCCAATGTCGATTTCGGCGCTGGCGATCCGGATTGGGAAGTGGACGGCTTTGTCGGCTACAACACCGATCTGAGCACCAATTTCAATCTCGACGTAATGGTGAACCGCTACCAGTACCTGGGCGCTGGCGCTTCCAACTACGCCGAGCTGATCACCAAAACCACGTTCCTGAAGACCTACAGCCTGACCGTTGCCTACACCAACGATCTGTACGGCACCGACACCGATGGGTATTACTACGCACTGGACGCCAACTGGGCGTTGCCGCATGACTTCACCGTTGGCGCGCATGCCGGGCACAGCATCTACACCTCGGCGCTGAGCCAGGTGGACCACGACTACAACGACTTCGGCGTGAACGTGGGCAAGACCTTCGGCCCGCTGGGTTTGACCGTGGGCTATTACGACACCAGCGAAGCGGCCGAATTCGGCTTCGGGCGGCAAAATTCGCAGAACCATCTTGTGGCGACCGCCACCGTCACCTGGCCGTGAGTGCGATGCGTTAAACGCGGGGCTGGTGCATGCGTGGCGGGCGATGACTGCCACGCGTGATGCAACTGTCGGACACCGAACACGCGACATGCAAAAGGCGCCTTGCGGCGCCTTTTGCGTTGCTCACTGCCGCTCGGTCAATTCCAGCTCAATACGACCTTGCCGGCCTTGCCTTCTTCCATCAGGTCGAAGCCTTTCTGGAAGTCGTCGATCGGCAGTTGATGCGTTAGCACTTTTTGCAGCGGGAATCCCGACAGCACCAGCTGGGTCATCTTGTACCAGGTCTCGTACATCTTGCGGCCGTAGATGCCCTGCACGGTGAGGCCCTTGAAGATGATCTTGTCCCAGTCGCAGCCGGCGCCGCGCGGCATGATGCCGAGCATGGCGATCTTGCCGCCGTGGTACATGCAATCGAGCATGTCGTTGAACGCGCGTGGGTTGCCGCTCATTTCCAGGCCCACGTCGAAGCCTTCCATGTGCAGGTCCTTCATCACCTCTTTCAACGAGGTGTTGGACACGTTGACCACGCGCGTGGCGCCCATGTCGGCGGCCAGCTTCAGGCGGAAATCGTTGACGTCGGTGACCACCACGTTGCGCGCACCGATGTGCTTGCAGATGCCGGCGGCAATGATGCCGATCGGGCCGGCGCCGGTGATCAGCACGTCTTCGCCGATGACATCGAACTCCAGCGCGCAATGCGCGGCGTTGCCGTACGGGTCGAAGAACGCGGCCAGCTCGGAAGGGATCTGGTCCGGGATCGGCCACAGGTTGGACGCCGGCATCACCATGTATTCGGCGAATGCACCGTTGACGTTGACGCCGATGCCCACCGTGTTGGGGCACAGGTGCGGGCGGCCACCACGGCAGTTGCGGCAATGACCGCAGACGATGTGGCCTTCGGCCGAGACGCGCTGGCCGACCTGGTAACCGGTGACCGCCGAACCGAGCTCGGCCACACGGCCGACAAACTCATGGCCGATGGTCAGGCCAGGCGTGATGGTGCGCTGGCTCCATTCGTCCCACAGATAGATGTGCAGATCGGTGCCGCAAATGGCGGTCTTTTCCAGCTTGATCAGCACCTCGTTGGGGCCGGGCGTGGGCACGGGAACCTGCTCCATCCAGATGCCTTTGTTCGCTTCGCGCTTGACCAGCGCCTTCATCGTCTGCGCCATCTGGCGGGGCCTGCTGAGTAAAAGTAAGTTGCCGATTATATGCGGGGCGAGGTGGCTGCCATGCGGCGGTGCAAGAACCGGTCTGCAGTGATGGCTGCCGTTTGGGTGGGTGGTGGTGAAGGCGGCGTTGGATGGGCTGGGGGCCGCATGCGTGGGTTGGCTGACCACTGCTGCCCCCATCCGCCCTGCGGGCACCTTCCCCCGCTGGCGGGGGAAGGGCGGGGATGCCAGAGAAGCAGGGCACGTTGAGAAGGCGAATACGTCGACAAGTCGACAAGTCGACAAGTCGACAAGGCCAGAAGGCTCGCAGGCGAGAAGTCGAGAAGGCCAGGAGGCGAGAGGGCCAGGAGGCCAGGAGGCCAGGAGGCCAGAAGGCAAGAGGGCGAGAGGGCGAGAAGGCAAGAGGACGAGAAGGCAAGAGGACGAGAAGGATTGGGTCGGGCTACGCAGCGGCGGATCGACGCCAGATGCCAGGCGATCGTCCGCATCCCTTCTCCCGCGTGCGGGAGAAGGTGGCGCGCAGCGCCGGATGAGGGCCGCCTCAGTCACCGAGGCAGTCAGCCACACAATCGCGTCGCCATGCGCCCTCGCTTGGCGCCCGTCTTCTCACCCCAACCTCTTCCCCAGCGGGAGAGCGGCGATTGCAGGGCTGCTCAGAACTTCACGTCCAGACTCATGAAGTACTGGCGTGGGGCGCCGACCACCATGGTCTGGTTGTAGCCGTTCGGATCGGAAGCGACGTAGCCGTTGGTGCCGGTACTGGCGAAGTAGCGCTTGTCGGTGAGGTTGGTGATATTGAGCGCCAGCGCGATATCCGCCACGCCGCCGACGCGACCGAAGTCGTAGCGCGCACCGGCGTTGAACAGCCAGTACGAGGGCACCTGCGAATCGTTGAGAAAGGTGATGTAGCGCTTGTCGACGTACTTGCCGTCCAGATCCAGGCGCAGGTTACCCAGTTGATAGCTGGCGCTGGAAGAGAACATCAGCGCCGGGATGCCAACCACGTCCTTGCCCGAGGTCGCGACCACACCGTTGTTGAGGTAATCGTCCTGATAGCGCGAGCGATTCCACGACAGCGAGTTCAACCAGCTCAGGCCGTCGGTCGGGCGCCACATCACCGCCAGATCCGCACCGGCGCTATGCACCGCGCCGACATTGCTCAGGATCGAGGCACAGGTCTGCACCGCGCTGCACGGCGAGGTGGTCAGTAGGCGGTTGGAGAACTTGGTGAAGTAGGCATCGGCCGAGAGCTGGAACTGCTCGTCCTGCATGCGGTAGCCCATCTGCACGGTTTGCGACTCTTCCGGCTCCAGCGTGGAGCGGCTGCGATCGAACGCGGCCTGCGAGGTGGCGAACGGGGTGAACCCGAAGGCGGCGATGTTCTTGCTGTAGGACGCGTAGATGTCCTGCCGTTCGTCGAGTTTGTAGTTCACGCCGACTTGCGGCAGAAAGCTGTCTTCGGCACGAATGCGGCCTTGCGCCAGTGATGTGGTGGGCACCAGCGATTGCGCGCGCGTGGTGGTGTTGAGCGCCTTTGCGCCGTAGTTCAACGTCAGGCGGTCATCGAGCAAACGCACGGTGTCCTGCACGTAGAGCATGCGGGTCTGGGTGGTGTACCGCTGCAGAAAGTCGCGGCGGAACGGGGTCTGCGCTTCGTACACGTTGTACAGCGAGGTGTAGCCCTCGTTGCCGAGCGCGAAGTAGTTGCGGCCCTGCGTGGTGCGCGCATTTTCGGCCCACACGCCGGCTTCCAGATCGTGAGTGCCCCACGACCACTTCAGTGCGCTGGTACCGCCGAAACGGTCCAGGCCATAGTCGGTGGTGCGCATCGACACCGGAATCTGCGCCGAGGTGACGACATACGGCGTGACCCACTGTCCCTCACCGCGATTGGCGTGGTAGTAGCCGGTGGCATCCAACGTGACACCGCCGAACACGAACGTGCCCGACAGGCCGGCAAGATTGTCGCGGCGCAGGCCGCCGCCGGCGTAGTAACTGGCATCGAGCCAGCTGTAGTCGCTGGGCAACCCAGCCAGCGATTGCGGGTAACCGTTGGCCACGCCGCTGGTGGCGCCGGTGCTCTGGTAGGCGCGCGCCATCTGCACGGCGGTGGCCCAATCCGGTTGCAGGTAGTCGTAGTCCCAGCCCAGTGCGCGCTGGCTGGTCAACGACAGATCCATGTAGTCGTATTCCTTGCGCCGCGAGGTATCCAGGAACAGGCTCAGACGATTGCCGTCGCCCCATTGGTACACGGTCTTGAGGTTGGCCTGTTCGGATTGCTGATCGCCGAAGCCTTTCCACTTGTCGGTGGTGGCATTGGCGTAGGACAGATACGCCGACAAGCCATCGCGATCGCCGGTGTCGGCGCGCACGAAGGTGCGTCGCGTGGCATCGCTGCCCACCGTCTGCACCAGCCGCGCGCCGGGCGTGGTCTGCGGATCGGCGGAGTAGAACTGCATGGTGCCGCCAAGGTTGGTGTTGGACGCGGTGCCGAGTGCGCCGGCGCCTTGTGCGATCTCTACCGAGCCGAGGTTTTCGGAAATGATGGCGCGGGTGATGTGCAGGCCGTTGGTGACGCCGTAGCTCATGTTGCCCAGCGGAATGCCGTCGAGCGTGTAGCCCAGGCGGCTCTGGTCGAAGCCATGCAGGGTGACCTGGGTGGACCACTCGTAGGTGCCGAACGGATCGGCGGACTGGAACTGCACGCCGGGCAGTTTTTCCACCGCCTTGAAGGCGCTGCTGCCTGGCGTCAGCTGCTCGATATCCTGCCGGCTGATGCGCTGCACCTGCCGCGTGCTGCCTTGCGAGACCACGTTGATCGCATCCAGCTGAGTCGCGTTGCCGGCCGCATCGGCGGACGTGACCGGTGCGTCCGCCACGCTGGCAGCGATCGGATCGGTGGCGTGCGCAATGACGGGAAGCAGCGCGGCGAGGGCGAGTGCCAGTGGCGTGACATGGAAACGACGGGCGGGAGTCATGGGGGAGTCCTGTTCGAGCACGGCTGAGGGCGGACGCACGGTGCAAGACCGGCGTTTCGCGACGCAGGGTGTCAATGGCTCATGAAACATTGATGACGGTGGCTGTCGCAAAACTGTCGCGTAGGCCCGCTATACGTGTCGTGTGCGGCCGCCATGTGCGCTGCACGTCACCGACTTTTGCAGGGTTTTTCGTCATGACGTCATCTTCTTCGCGCCGCGATTTCCTCAAGCGCGTTGCTGCGCTCACCGCCGCCGGGGCATTGCCGTCGTCGATCGGCCGCGCGCTGGCACTGCCAGCCAATGCACGGACCGGCACGCTGCGCGATATCGAACACGTGGTGATCCTGATGCAGGAGAATCGCTCGTTCGATCATTACTTCGGCACGCTGCGCGGTGTGCGCGGGTTCGGCGATCCGCATACGCTGCAGTTGCGCGATGGCCACCCGGTGTGGAGTCAGCCGGCAGCCGATGGACGCCGGCTGCTGCCGTTTGCCTTCGATGCGCAAACCACGAGCGCGCCGCTGATCAAAAGCCTGGACCATTCGTGGAAAGCCGGCCACGGGCAGGACCCGGCGCGCTGGGCCGAATACGACGCGTGGGTGCCCTACAAGGGCGAGTTGACGATGGGCTACTTCCAACGTCACGACATTCCGTACTACCACGCACTCGCCGACGCGTTCACCATCTGCGATGGTTATTTCTGCTCGATGCACGGGCCGACCAATCCCAATCGCATGTATCTGTTCACCGGCACCAGCGGGCTGAGTGTGGGCGATACCCGCGCGCAGGTGGCCGACAACGCCGATGACGGCAACTGGACCGCCGACATGGCGCGCGACAAACCCGGCTATGCGGCGATGGGTTGGACCACCTATGCACAGCGCTTGCAGGCGGCCGGCATCGATTGGCGCGTGTATCAGGAATACGACAATTTTGGCTGCAACTCGTTGGCGTATTTTGCGCACTACCGCGGGCTGGACACAGCCGACGAACGTTATCGCCGCGCGCGTGCCTGTGTGCCTGGATCCACCGCAGACAATGCAGCCAGCACGCAGGCCGACCACCTGATTGCCGCGATCGCCGCCGACGTGCAGGGCAATCGCTTGCCGCAGGTGTCGTGGATCATTCCGCCCACCGCATATTGCGAACACCCCGAAGCGCCGCCGGCTTACGGCGAATCGCTGGTGGCGCGGTTGATCGATGCGCTGACCTCCAATCCGCAGGTCTGGGCGAAAACAGCCTTGATCATCAATTACGACGAGAACGACGGCTTTTTCGACCATGTGCCGGCGCCATTGCCAGCGCTGGACGCGCGCATGGGCCGCAGCAATGTCGATGTACGCGGCGAGGCCTACAACGGCGTGCCAGTGGGTCTGGGCATCCGCGTGCCGATGCTGGTGATTTCGCCGTGGACGCGTGGCGGTTGGGTCAATTCGCAGGTATTCGATCACACTTCGGTACTGCGGTTGCTGGAACGTCGCTTCGGTGTGGCCGAGCCGAATATCAGCCCGTGGCGTCGCGCGGTCAGTGGCGATCTCACCAGCGTGTTCGATTTCCGTAAGCCGGACGATTCGGCGCTGAGCGCATTGCCGTCCATCGGCGACTACCGCGCACGCACGGCGGCGCTACGCAATAAGCCGTTGCCGTTGCCGCCGACCAACGCCGTCATGCCGCGACAGGAGCCCGGCCAACGCCCGGCGCGCGCGTTGCCGTATGCCGTACAGGTGCACGCACGCGTGCAGGACGATGGCGCGCTGCAGTTGCAGTTCGTCAATACCGGGACGGCTGCGGCGGCATTCAACGTCTACACCAGCGCGTCCACCGGCGGGCCGTGGTACTACACGGTATTACCTGGTACCCGGCTCGATGACGTGCCGATGGGCGCCGCGCACGACGGCGCATATGCGCTGCGCGTGCACGGGCCGAATGGATTTCTGCGCGAATTTGCAGGCGATCTGGCGACCACGCCGCAACCAGCGGCAGCACCGTGGCTCGAAGCGCGCCAGGACGGCGGCACGCTGATCCTGGAGATCGGTAACGCCGGGCAACAGCCTTGTACGATGCAACTGCGCGCGCTGGACTACGCAGATCCGGCCCCGCGCGCGCTGCAACTTTCTGCAGGTCAGCGCCAGATCCTGCAGTTGCCGCTCGCCGCAAGCGACCACTGGTATGACGTGGTCGTCGAGCAACCGGGCGGCGCGTTCCGGCGGCGTCTGGCCGGCCATCTGGAAACCGGCAAGCCCAGTCGCAGCGATCCGGCGTTCGGTCGCGTCTGAGTGCGCCTCACGGGGTGGCGGATATTGGCCCGGAGCAGCGCCCTGCCTTATCGGGACGCGTACTGCGTGCAAGGGCTGCAGGTCCAGCGTGGCGGTGCTGTTGGCTGCATCGCGCGCGTGACACCGGCACACAGCGGCCGATCTCCAGGTTGAACGCGCCGGCACCGCTGCCGGCCTCGACAAGTTCACCAGGATCCGAGGATCGGAAGCGCACAGCCTCAGCTTGGAGGGTCTAGAGGCTCAGATGGGTGCATAAAGGCCGCGCGGCGGTCAGCAGGGAACAGGGCGTGCGCTGAAGCGCAGAGGGAAGGGGCGGGGAGCGGTTATGATGCGGTCCGGTTTCGCCGCGGCGTGCCGGCCCCTCCCCCAAGGAACTCTCAGCGCATGCGCATCCTGCTTGCTCGTCACGGCGAGACGCCGTGGAACGCCGAAGGCCGTTACCAGGGCCAGATCGATATTCCGCTGTCGCCGGTTGGCGAAGGCCAGGCACGTGCGTTGGGCGAGCGGCTGCAGGCGCTGCAGATCACCCGTGCGGTCGCCTCGCCGCTGTCGCGCGCGCAGGCCACTGCCAAAGCTGCATTGGGCGCATCGCGCGAAAGCCTGCTGCAGACCGATCCGGACCTGCAGGAAATTGCCCATGGGGAGTGGGAAGGCCTGCTGGCCAGCGAGATCAACGACAAGGACCCCGCGCGCCTGCGCGCCTGGCGCGAAGAGCCGGACACCGTGCTGATGCCGGGCGGCGAATCGCTGCGTCAGGTGCTGGACCGCAGCTGGCGCGGACTGACGCGCGCGGCCGATGGCCTGGGTGCCGACGACACCTTGCTGGTGGTCGCGCACGACGCGGTCAACCGCGTGATCCTGTGCAAGATCCTCGGCCTGCCGCCGTCCAAGCTGTGGAGCTTCCGCCAGGCCCCGACCACGCTCAACCTGCTCGAAGGCGACGACGTCGATCACCTGGACGTGGTGCGCCTCAACGACTGCGCGCACCACACCCCGTTCTTTGGGGAAGCCAAGCATCGGGCGTTGTAGTAATCACGCGGCAGGTGTGGTGCACAAAGTGGCTGTATCCACGTTTGCCGGGTTTGCAATGAATGCATAGACCACATCTTCTGCGTGCGGGAGCCTTGTTTTTAACGCCAGTGGCGTTGCTCTTTTTTGCTAATTCCTTCAGATTCCTTCCGCCGTCCAACGCCTCGATCGATCTTACTCTTGTGGTGTTCAGTCTCACCGCGATGGCCCTGTTCGGCACGCTGTGCTGGGCCAATGCAACTGGCAGGCTCAAACGTCAGTTGCAGCGAATAGGTGTTGAACGCTGTGTCTTTCGTTGGCTGATGTCGACGATGGTGGTCGGGCTGGTTGCATGGGCGCTGGTCGTCAGGATTGTGCCTTGGGTATGGACTGAGGCGTTCGGCAGCACGTATTCAGAGCAAGTGCTCATACATTCGGCGCCGAAAAGCCTGATGTGCCCTTACGCACTCAGGATTTCCCCATTGCCTCATGGGACACCTGTGCGGCTTTGCATTCGCGAGCACGAAATGATGAGCTTCCCGAATGGTGCGGTGAGTGCGGTCATCCAAGGGAAGCGCTCCTCGCTGGGTTCCACAGTGCATGACTACTATCCCGCCGCACCGCAAGCAGCGGTACCTTAGCTATTGTGGTGTGCTGTATGCGCCCGTGCCACATTCATTGACCTCTTTGTTTTTCTAGGATGGATGAGATATCACTGCCCCGCTTGCCTATGTGCGGTCCAACGAAAATTTCAAGGGTTGTGCAGTGAAGTGAAAGCTGTTTGCTTGGATGAAGGCAGCTTCCGTATTCCTCCTGTTGGGCCTGATCTTGCTCGGCGCATTTGCCGATTCCATACCGGCGCGAGTTCATGCAAGGACGCTATTGGAGATGACTATTCCTGATTGTCGGCATCGTGCTAACAGTGCTGCGACGTAAATACAGTCGTCGTCTTGGTCGACCAGCGGACATGGAAGGCCAGGGACGCGTCTTTGTATGTATTCATGCTCTTCGGGACACCAGTGATGCTGGGTTTTCTGTCCAGGCTGTTGCGCAAAAACAGTGCCTTGGTCGCTGACTTTCGCCATCGGTGGTGGGTTTGAAGAACCGTACGTTATGCAGAGCTGCTATCAATCGAGCAGACACTTTTGCGGGTATCGGTTGCGTGGCGGACCAATGGAGTATGCGTTTCCAGGTTACCTCTGCATCAGCGAAAGCCTGTACCGCCGCTATCCCGAGCAACAGATTGCAGTGACATTGAAAGGCCAGCGCTCGATGTTCGGCTAACGTATCGATGAGATTTACGGGGGCGCAGTAAGGGGTATCGTCGCCCAGCTGTCTCCGCTCTGGCACGTAAGTCTCTTATCCCTGTATACCTTCGCCGGTTGCCGCGGCACACAGCAGGTGTCAACGCTTGCGATTTACGCTGGAGCGGGCTTGCCTGCATTGGTCCAAGACTCCATCAACCGGGATAATGTCTGCCGCCCGCACGACATCAGGTAACCCCGTGACCACTCCCACCACACTCACCGACTGGCTCGCCTACATTGAGCAGCAACACCCCAGCAGCATTGCGATGGGGCTGGAGCGCGTGCGCGAGGTGGCTGCGCGGCTGCAGATCGAGGCGCCTGCCACGCATGTCATCGTTGTGGGCGGCACCAACGGTAAGGGCTCGACGGTGGCTTTTGTCGAGGCGATCGGCCGCGCCGCTGGGTGGAAGGTGGGGGCGTACACGTCGCCGCATCTGCTGCGTTACAACGAGCGTGTGCGCATCGATGGTGTCGATGCGAGCGATGCCGCGCTGGTCGCCGCATTTGCAGCAGTGGAGACGGCGCGTGGCACGACGCCGCTGACCTATTTCGAGTACGGCACGCTGGCGGCGCTGTGGTTGTTTCAGCGGTCCGAACTTGACCTGGCGGTGCTGGAAATCGGCCTGGGTGGACGCCTGGATGCGGTCAACCTCATCGATTCGGATGTGGCGGTGATCACCACCGTGGATATCGACCACACCGATTGGCTAGGCGAGGACCGCGAGGCGATCGGCGCCGAGAAGGCGGGCATCATCCGCGCGTGGAAGCCGGTGGTGCTGGGCGAGATCGACCCGCCCTCCAGCGTGCTGCGCCGCGCCTACCAACTTGGTGCCAACGCGATCCGCGCCGGCAGCGATTATTTCTTCGAGCCGATCGACGCACAGCATTGGCGCTGGCGCGATGTGGCGGTGCGCCTGGAGCTGCCGATGCCGGCATTGCAGGCCCCGGTGCAACTGGCCAACGCTGCCGCCGCCATCGCTGCGCTGCAGGCCTTGCCGGTCGAGCTGCCGCAAACAGCATGGGCGCAGGGCATCGCCGATGCCCAGGTGGCGGGGCGCCTGCAGCGCAGCGACGTCGCCGGCGTGGAAGTGTTGCTGGATGTTGGGCATAACCCGCAGGCTGCGCGCGCGCTGGCGCAGGCGCTCGGCGCGCAGCCGATTGCCGGCAGCACGCATGCGATCTACGCGGCGCTGGCAGACAAGGACGTCTCGGCGGTGGTGGAGGCGGTGGCCGCGCAGATCGATCATTGGGCATTGGCCGGCTTGGAAGGTGCGCGTGGTCAGTCTGCACAGGCTCTGCAGCAGCGCCTGCAAGGCACGGTTGCTGCGCAGGCGCCATGCCATGACACCGTCGCCGGCGCCGTGCATGCGGTGCTCGCCATGGCCAACCCGGGCGACCGCGTGCTGGTGTTTGGCTCGTTTCATACCGTTGCCGACGCGCTGAACGCACTTCGTTCAGCCCACTAGGGTCGGCGAGGTGGCGCCGGCCTTATAATCGCCGCGGCACCCCGCCACGCCTGTAGCTCTTTTTACTGTGGACACTGCTCTGAAACAGCGACTGATTGGCGCCATCGTTCTGGTGGCGCTTGCCGTGATCTTCCTGCCGATGCTGGTCAAGGGCCCCGCGCCGTCCAGCGGTGTCGCCGATGTGCCGCTGGAGGCGCCTGCCGCGCCCGGCAATGGCGAGTTCGAAACCCGCGAATTGCCGCTGGTCACCCCTGGCAATGCGCCGGCGGGTGGTGCGCTGGGCATGGCTGGTGCCCCCAGCGCTCCGGCGGCGGTGCAGGACAACCCGGACGCAGCCGACCTGGCGAACCCCAGCAGCGCGCCGTCTGCGCCGGACGTGGCGGCCGGCAACTACGCGGTGAATTTTGGTGCGTATGCCACCAGCGCCGATGCCGATGCGGTGATCGCGCGGCTCAAGCAGGCGCAATTGCCCGGCTTCAGCGAGAAGACCCAGATCAATGGCCGCCCTGCCTGGCGCGTGCGCGTGGGGCCGTATGCCGATCAGGCCCAGGCCGAATCGGCCAGGCTGCAGGCAGTGAAGGTGCGCGGCGACGTCAATGCGCAGGTGGTGACGCTGGACGCCAATGCCGCCGCACCGGCGCCGGTTGCGACGCCGACACCCGCGTCGGCCGCAAAACCCAGCAGCAGCGTGGCCGCTGCCAGCGCGCCTGCTGCGCCCAAGACCGAAAGCCTGCCGCCGGAACCGGCCAAGCCGGTCGCCGCCGCTCCCAAGCCGGCCGAAGCGCCCAAACCCGCACCGCCCAAGCCGGAAGTTGCCAAGGTAGAACCGACCAAGCCCGAGGCTGCGAAGCCCGTTGCCGCCGCACCCACCGTGCCGGCGGCCCCTGCCGCGAGCGGCGTCGGGTTTGCCGTGCAGCTCGGCGCGTTCGGCCGCGCCGAAGACGCCAATGCCCTACGCGACCGTGTGCGCGCTGCCGGCTTCAGCGCCTTTGTCGAACAGGTCCGTACCGACAAGGGCGCGCTCAACCGCGTGCGCGTCGGCCCGGTCGCCAACCGTGGCGATGCCGAGCAGTTGCGCGCGCAGGTCGCGGCCAAGGTCGGCATTTCCGGCATGGTGCGTCCGCATCCTTGAGATGAGCGCAACGCGTCGCGCCGCCACGTAGCGAGCGCGACAGCGGTGCGAATCGGTGTGAGCCACGCGTCCGTCCACGTGTTGTAGGCACCGCAGTGGCGGATGATCAGCGCTGGCATCTTTCGGCCATACCCGCAACTTCGACAGCCTCACGCCCACGGAGGGGAAGGCAATGATCAGCAAGCCACGTTGGACCGGCCCATGCGCCGCGCGGAGAAGTCGCCAATGATCGACATGGTGCTGGGCGTCATCATTCTGGTGTCGGCCCTGTTGGGCTTGCTGCGCGGCTTTGTCGCCATCGTGGTCGGCACCTTGTCGTGGTTGCTGGCGGGCTGGGCCACATTTCTGTTTGGCGGCACGGCCGCGCGTTGGCTGGCCGATGGCAAGCATCCGTCGGCCACTGAGTCGTTTGGTGGCTACGCCATGGTGTTTGTCGGTGTGCTGATCAGCGTGGCGGTGATCGGCATGGTCATTCGCGCCGGCGTGGATGCGGTCAAACTCGGCGGGACCGACCGCATGCTCGGGTTCGGTCTGGGCGTGGTGCGTGGCGGGTTTCTGGCCAGCGTGTTGGTGCTGCTGATGGGCTTTACGCCGTTGCCGCGTGAGCCAGCGTGGCGGCAATCGGTGCTGTTGCCGATCCTGCAGCCCGGCGCCGGCTGGATGCGAGCACAACTGCCGGCCTGGCGCATGCCGTCGATGGACATGCCATCCATGGAACTCGGCAAATTGCCCACGGAGTTGGGGAAGTTGCCCTCGACAGGCGATAATACCGACCTGGGCAAAATGCTGTCCGGGTCTGGCTTGAGCGACACCGTGTCGCGGGCGCTCGGTAAACCTGGCAAACCCGGCAATGCCGCCAGCGACGGACGCGATCCGGCGCAGGCGATGCCGGCCAATATCGATCCGGCGCAGGTTCGCGGCGGAGAAAGCGACCCGGCTCGGGTCGAATCCCAAGGCCAGGCACGGCCACCTTCACAGTAACGGCGCAAGCCGCAGCGGAGAACGCGCACCATGTGTGGCATCGTCGGTATTGTCGGCAACCAAAACGTCGCCGGGCAACTTTATGACGGCCTGACCGTCCTGCAGCATCGTGGGCAGGACGCCGCAGGCATCGCCACCGCCGACGGCACGCGCTTGCGCGTGCAAAAAGCCAATGGCCTGGTGCGAGATGTCTTCGACGAAAAGAAGATGGCGGTGCTGGAAGGCCGCGTCGGCATCGCGCATTGCCGCTACCCGACCGCAGGCTCGGAAGGCATGGACGAGGCGCAGCCGTTCTACGTCAATTCGCCCTACGGCATCGCGCTGGCGCACAACGGCAACCTGATCAACACCGAGGCGTTGCGCCAGCAGGTGTTCGAAGCCGACCGCCGCAACATCAACACCGATTCGGACAGCGAAGTGCTGCTGAACGTGTTTGCCTACGAGCTGGACGCACAGCGCATGCTGACCCCCGAGGCGGCGATCCGCGCGGTGGCCGGCGTGCACCGTCGTTGCAAGGGTGGCTACGCGGTAGTGAGCGTGGTGCTGGGTCTGGGCCTGGTGGCGTTCCGCGACCCGCACGGCATCCGTCCGCTGGTGCTGGGCAAGCGCGAGCACGCCGAAGGTACCGAATACATCGTGTCCTCCGAATCGGCAGCGTTGGACATCCTCGGCTACCAGCGCGTGCGCGACGTGCGTCCCGGCGAGGCGATGGTGATCACCGCGCGCGGCGAGCTGTTCTCGGAAGTCTGCGCAGCGCCGACCATCAATGCGCCGTGCATCTTCGAGTACGTGTACTTCGCGCGTCCCGATTCGATGATCGACAACATCTCGGTGCACAAGGCGCGCATGCGCATGGGCCTGAAGCTGGGCGAAAAGATCCTGCGCCTGCGCCCGGATCACGACATCGATACCATCATTCCGATCCCGGACACCTCGCGCGACGTGGCGCTGGAAATGTCCAACGTGCTCGGCGTGAAGTACCGCGAAGGCTTCGTCAAGAATCGCTACGTGGGCCGCACCTTCATCATGCCGGGGCAGGGCGAACGGCAGAAATCGGTGCGTCGCAAGCTCAACCCGATCCACCTGGAATTCCGCAACCGCGTGGTGCTGCTGGTGGACGATTCCATCGTGCGCGGCACCACCAGCCGGCAGATCGTGCAGATGGCGCGCGATGCCGGCGCGCGCAAGGTGTATCTGGCCTCGGCCGCGCCGCCGGTGCGCTATCCCAACATCTACGGCATCGACATGCCGGCCGCCGAAGAACTCATCGCGCATGGCCGCAGCGAGCTGGAAATCCAGGAATTTCTCGGCTGCGACTGGCTGATCTACCAGGACCTGGAAGATCTGGAAGTGGCGGTGCGCGAAGGCAACCCGGACATCAAGCAGTTCGATTCCTCGTGCTTCAACGGCGAGTACATCACCGGCATCGAACCGGGCTATTTCGAACGCATCCAGCAACTGCGCTCGGACGATGCCAAGAAGCGTCGCCGCGCCTGAGTTGTCACGGCGCAGTGCGCTATTGGCTGTAGTCGCTGCCGGGGTGGCAGCGCTGCTGGCGGGCTGCGCCGCCGATGACGCTGCGGCGATCCGCACGCTGGACGACCCGCGTTTGCGCAACGGGCAGGTGCCTGTTGCGCTGAGCACCACCTTGGACATGCAATTGGATTGGCAGCAACAGGCCGCGCTGGACCCCGCATTCGCCACGCCTGCCGGCGCGCAGCGGCTGGATCTAGCCGGCGCCACGCGCGTGGGCGAGGCGCTTGTTATCGTGCGCCTGCGCGCAGCGGCAGCTGCAGGCGCGCCGCCAGCGGGTTTGGCGGAATGGACGTACGCGGTGGATTGCCGCAGCGACCAGGCGCGCTTGCTCGGGGCAGGAATCGGTGTTGGTGCGGGTGGTCCGGGCGCGCTGCCGTCATCGGTGCCAGCGCCTGCGCAGGCCGATCGCGCGCGGTTGTTCGCGCTGGTGTGTGCCAAACGTACGGCCTGCGAGTTGCGGCTCAAGGCAAACGCCTGCGAGCGGGTACGTGCCGCATCGCTCGCGGCACTGGTTCAGCAACAGGTGCGGCAGGCGCCGTGATCACCGATCTGTTCGACGCCGCACGCGCCTGCCTGGATGCTGCCGATCCGCTGCAAAAAGTCGCGTTGACGCAACAATACGCCGCCGCGTTTCGTGATGGCGAGCTGCGGTTGAATGCGGCCGCGCCGGCACCTGCGCCGATCTGCATGCCGGGCCGGCCGGCCACACCGGCACTGGTGCATCCGCGCGAGTTGCCGCGGCGTGGACTGGGGACGGTGGAAGGGCGCGCCGCCTTCATCCATGCGATTGCGCATATCGAACTCAATGCGATCGACCTGGCCTGGGATGCGGCCTATCGCTTCCGCGGCCTGCCCGATGAGTTCTATGCCGATTGGGTGGCGGTGGCCGACGACGAATCCCGCCACTTCATGCTGCTGCGCGCGCGCCTGCAAGCGCATGGACACGACTACGGCGACTTTGCCGCGCACAACGGCTTGTGGGAAATGTGCGAGAAAACCGCGCATGACGGTCTGGCGCGCATGGCGCTGGTGCCGCGGGTGCTGGAAGCGCGCGGCCTGGACGTGACACCAGCGATGATCGTCAAATTGCGCTCGCTCGGTGATGCCGCCACGGCCGAGGTGCTGGAGACCATCCTGCGCGAGGAAGTGGCGCACGTCGCGGCCGGCTCGCGCTGGTACCGCTGGTATTGCGCGCAGGCCGGTATCGAACCACGGGCACGCTTCAAGGCTTTGCTGCGCGAGTACGCCGGCGGCTACCTGCATGGCCCGTTCAATCTGCAGGCGCGGCTGCTTGCCGGTTTCGACGAAGACGAGCTGGCCGATCTGGTGGAGCAGGCCGGCTGAGTAAGCGGGTTGATCGTGCTGTTGTGGAGCGGAACACACGCATGCCTGGTCGGGCACTGGCCGCAGAGTGGCGCGGTACGTGCGCTTTTTGTAGTCGGAGCTTCGCAAGCTGCGCTGGTCGATGCCGCGGTGCCTTCACCAGTCGGAAGGCACGCAGTGAATCCATTCCTGCCGCCGCCGTTTTTCCCGCAGGCAATGAGTACATCGCGTCAGAGCCCTGGCCGATTGTGCGATTGAAAACCAGACACACCGACCATCACGATGGGTCCTTGCCCGCTCACCGTCGCGGGACCTTATGCGGCATGGATGCCGCATAAGAGCCTCCAGGGACGGATTCACGGCGTGTCCCGCGATGGTGGGCGGGCAAGAGCCCTGCAGATAAAACGCAGATCAAGCGTTCCGCAACCGACCCAGTCAAAGCACCCAAGCTTCCCAAGACAGCGGGAGAGCTCCATGGATGGATGCACGGCGCGTCCCGCGATGGTGGGCGGGCAAGGGCCCTGCAGATAAAACGCAGATCAAGCGCTCCGCAACCGACCCAGTCAAAGCACCCAAGCTTTCCAAGAAACCGAGAACCCACCTCGCTGTTAGAGCATCTGACAAAACGCCGCGAGCGAGAGGCCGACGGCTGCAGAAGGCGCACCCAGAACCGGCATCCCGCATCTCCACCTGATGCAGGCCCAGCCGAACAACACCGACACCCTGCTGATCGACAAGTAGTGGTGCGTTACCGGCTCCCAGTCTATCGATGCACCTGCGTGAACCGGCTGACTCTCGCCGCCTCGATATCCGGGGTGCGGCACAACGCACGCGCATCGCCGCCACCCCGGGCGACCGGAACTGTGCGCTACGTCGTTGCGCAGGCGCGCCGGAATCGCATCCAGTCATCGGCAAGCATCACAGAAATGTAATTTTCTTTTGCAACAACTTGCATTCGGTACATTCCGGCGCGCCCTAATGGCGTCCCGGGGACAGGGGCCCGGTGTTTCGCACCCGTTGCTTCCATGTCTTAGGAGAGAGAGACGATGAAGTCGAAGTCGATGTGCACCACAGTGGGTCTGATCGCCATGTGCCTGGCCGGATCGGCTGCCGCTGCCGGCAAGCCGCTGTATCAGACCGGCCCGGCACTCAGCCGCGGCGCTGCGGCAACCGCTACCGCAGAACCCTCGTTGCAACGCCTGTTGAGCGCCCCGTCCACCACCAACGCACAGGTGGTGCAGCTCGACGCCGGTGCAGTGGTTGCCGGTGAAAAACTGCTGGAACTGCAGCTGGATGGCCAGACCATCACCGCCACGCAGGCCAAGGTGGATGCGTTGGAAGGCGGCGATAGCGTGTGGTACGGCAACCTCGGCCCGCGTGCCGGCACCCGTGCACGCACCTTGTCGGGCGTGGATCCGCTGAACTCGGCCATCCTGGTGCGTAGCGGCGACACCGTCACCGGCACCATTCGCTACGCCGGCAAGCTGTATCGCCTGCGTCCGCTGGCCGATGGCCGCCATGTGCTGGTGCAGGTCGACGAGCAGCGCATGCCGCAGGAGCATCCGGCCGAATACAGCCTGCTGCCCAAGTTCGACATGCCTGGCGATGGGCGCGTGACCGCGGCGGCGGCCTCATCCGGCAGCCCGGCCACCATCCGCGTGCTGGTCGTGGCCACCAACAAGGCGGTAACCGCGTACGGCGGCAACATGCAGTCGCTGGTGCAACTGGCGGTGGCCGAAGCCAACCAGGGCTACATCAACAGCAATGTCGGCATCACCTTGCAGCTGGCCCGCTACGAGACCACCAGCTACACCGAAACCGGCAACTTCACCACCGACCTGCAGCGCTTCCGCGTCACCAACGACGGTTACATGGACAGCATCCACACCAGCCGCAACACCTACACGGCCGATGTGGGCGTGATCGTGCTGGACAACAGCAGCTACTGCGGCTTGGCCTCTGGCATCGGCTCCACGGCCGCCAGCGCCTTCGCATCGGTGTACTGGGATTGCGCCACTGGCTACTACAGCTTTGCGCATGAAATCGGGCATTTGCAGAGTGCCCGCCACGATTCCACCAACGACCCGAGCACCTCGCCATACGCCTACGGTCACGGCTATCGCTACGGCAACAGCTGGCGCACCATCATGGCCTACGACTGCACCAGCGGCTGCCCCCGGTTGAACTACTGGTCCAACCCCAACATCAGCTACAACGGCGTGCCCATGGGCAATGCCAGCACCGCCGACAATCAGCGCGTGCTGGTCAACACCAAGGCCACGATCGCCGGCTTCCGCTGATCTTTGCGGCGTTTGCCGATTCCTTGTGTGATTGCGATGGCCCGGCACCGACAGGTGTCGGGCCATTGCGCTACACCCGAGCGCGGTGATCGCGCAGACTAGACGCACCGTCGGCACCTGCCGGCCACGTCCCGTCAGCGGAGCACTCATGTCCATGTCCTCGCGTTATGCGCTGCTGTGCCTGGCCGCGCTGGCAGTTGCCGGATGCAAACAGCAACCTGCCGAGCCCGCCGCCACTCCACCCAAGCCCGCAGTTGCGGCGCCAGCGCCGACCACCGAAAACGCTGCCGAAGCGCGTGCGTTGCAGGTACTCGAAACGCGCTTGCAGAGCGACAAGGTGTACCCGGACAACTGCATCAGCATCATGGCCGAACAAGACGATCCGCCATCGCCGGACGTGTTTGAATTTGCCGTGCACGAACGCCACGGCGACGGCTGCCCAGGCGACCCGCAGACCAGCCCGGTGCGTGACCGTTTCCGCGTTCAGGCCGACGGCACGCTGTTCTGGTACGACGTGGTCAATGCGGATTTCGTCGACTACGCCGAGCGGGCGCGCAGCACGCAGTGACGCGTTGAAGTGGTTTGACCAGGCAGGAGTGCGCGCCCGCATTGGGTTTGCCGCCGAGCGCTGAGAATTGAGGGTTTCCGCACCAAAGCGCGCTACTGCTAGCGGCATCGGTTGTCGATGAGCGTCGCCAAGTGCGGCCCTTCAACAGCGCGATTCATCGATATGTCCGGTGCCGGGTGGACTCGCTGCGACACTCGGATTGAAATGCAGAACGCGCGCGCTGCGTCGTTTTGAGCGCGCTCTGCATTGGCTGGCCTTACCGAACGTCCTTGCCGGTATCCAGGGAACGCTGTCGTGCTTGCAAAGCATGAGTCACGATTGGCTTGCGATGCGGATAACAGCGGCGACGCGCGCACAACCGGCGGCGTCACGGCTCACCGCGGCGCGATCCCCGCATGCAGGTGCAGCTGCAGCTGCAAGTGCCGGATCTACAGCGGCAACTGCTCCAACGCAACGCCATCGGCATCCACACGCAGCACCGAACCTTGCTCGTACCAGTCGCCCAGCACGATGCGCGAGCAGGTGTTGCCACCGGCTTGCAGAGTGTGGATTGCAGGGCGATGGGTATGGCCGTGGATCATCCGATCCAGCCCGTACCGCACGAAGGTCGCTTCCACCTCGGCCGGCGACACGTCGGTGACGGTTTCGAGCTGCGCCTGGTCGCCCTGCTTGAGTTCGGCGTAGCGGGCCTGGCTAGCCGCACGCGCCTGCTGCGCGAACGCCACGCGCGCTGCCAGCGGCTGCGCCAGAAACTGCGCCTGGAACGCCGGGTCGCGCGTCTGCGTGCGAAACGCCTGGTAGGCGGTGTCGTCGGTGCACAGCAGGTCGCCGTGCATCAGCAGCGTCGTATGGCCGTAGAGATCGATCACGGTGGGGTCGGGCAGGATGCGGAAGCCCGCGCGCTGTGCGTAGGCATCGCCCACCAGGAAATCGCGGTTGCCCGGCATGAAGAAGACCGGGACGCCGGAATCGGCCACTGCGTGCAGTGCCACCGCCACCTCGTCTGCCGCGGTGGACGGCGTGTCATCGCCGATCCAGGCTTCGAACAGATCGCCAAGGATGTAGAGCGCATCGCTACCGGGCACCTGCGTCCGCAGGAAATCCAGAAACAGCGCGGTGATCGCCGGCCGGGCCGGATCCAGATGCAGGTCGGAAATGAACAGTGTCGTCATCGCGCCATTGTACGGCGCGACCGCCGGATGGCGAGGCGCGGGAACTGCGATTGCGTGAGGGGGCGATTAGCGCATTGCAGCGGGGCATGCCTGCGCAGGCAACTCGGGCAGAGTCCGCTCTCCTGCGGAAAACGATGAGGCATGAAGCGAGGGCACATGCGAGGACGCGCAGTGCAGTGTCGCAACACACCGCTACCCAATCAGCGCCGGCAGCCCCCACAACGACAGGCTCGCCAGTCCCACCCCGATCGCCGTGGCGGCCAGTACGTCGCTGGGGTAATGCAGCCCGAGCACCACGCGCGACAGCGCCACGCATGCCGAAAATGGCACCAGCAACGGCGCGAGCCATGGGTAATAGGCCAGTGCCACGATGCTGAAGGACACCGCATGCAAGGTATGGCCGGACGGAAAACTGAACTCGTCCAGCGGTGCCACCCAGGCGCGGATACGCACGTCGGCCGCATACGGGCGCGGGCGGCGGGTCCAGCGTTTGAGTGCCTTGTACAGGGTCAATGCGAGCACGCCGGTGGCGGCCATGTGCGCCGATGCGCGAACGCCGTCCATGCCGTCGAGCAGCACCAGAATGCCCATCAGGCTGTACCAGAACACCCCATCGCCCAGCCGGCTGACGGTGGCGAATGCGCGGCGTACCGGGTGGCGCCGGCACCAGTGATTTGCGCGCCGGCACCAGCGCGCTTCGTGGCCGCGCAAGACCTCAAGCCGCGTTGACGACATAACGCCCCCGTGCCGCAGTGATTCCCAACAACAAGCCATCGAAGTCGGACACGACATTGTCCGGATGCAGCCTTTTCATCGCCTGCGCTGCCGCCGTACCGAGGCGTTGGCGCAGCGCGTCGTCTTGGGTGAGCGTGACGGCGGCCTGGATAAAGGCCGCATCGGTGTCTACCGCCGCGCCGGTCTGACCATTGCGCAGATACTCGCGGGCGGCACCGTAGTCGAAGGCGACCGTCGCCACACCGCTGGCCATCGCCTCCAGGGTCACGTTGCCGAAAGTCTCGCTGCGGCTGGGAAACAGGAACAGATCGCCGCTGGCAAAATGGCGCGCCAAGGCATCGCCACGCTGCACACCGCAGAAGATGAAGTCCGGATTCTCTTGCGCGATCTTTGCGCGCGCCGGGCCATCGCCGACCCACACAAAGCGCGCTTTCGGGCGGATCTGCTGCAGCTTGCGAAATGCCTGCACCGCCAAGGGCAGATTTTTTTCGTTGGCGATCCGTCCCACATAGATCACTGCAAAGCCTTCGTCTTCGATGCCCCACTCGGCGCGCAAGGCATGATCACGACGGCCGGGATCGAACTGCTGGCTGTCCACCGCGCGTGCCAGCAACTGCACACGTTCGAAGCCGTCGTCGCGCAGCAACTGTTGCAGCTCGCGCGTCGGCACCAGCGTGGCATCGGCCTGGTTATGAAAGCGCCGCATCCAGCGTAGCGCGGTGCCTTGCAGCCAGGCGGCACCGTAGTTCGGCAGGTATTCGTCAAAGCGCGTGTGGAAGCCGGATGCGACCGGAATGCCCAGCCGGCGTGCCGCCCGCATCGCCGACCAGCCCAGCGGGCCTTCCGTGGCCACGTAGATCGCATCCGGTTGCGTCGTTCGCCAATGACGGATCAGTCGCTGGGTCGCTGGCAGCCCGAATTTCAGCCCCGGGTAGCGCGGCAGCGCAGCGCCACGCACCAGCAACGCATCGGATGTGCCGGTGTCGCTGCTCTGACGTGGACGCACAACGTCCACCTGATGTCCGCGTGCGCGCAGGCCGGTTTCCAGGCCGTGGACGGTCAGCGCAACACCGTTGACCTCGGGGGGATAGGTTTCGGTAACGATCGCGTAGCGCATGCCGCTCTCCCGTTTTCGCTAGCTTCCGGCAGGGCGATGGCATTGATGTTGCGCCGACAAGACGCGGCAGTGACAGTGGCGCCGGGAATCGGGAATCGGGAATCGAGAATCGCAAAGGCAGCGTGCTGCATTCGTTCGGCGTAATCGCCGCCAGTCAGAAACTTCTCAGAGCCCCGTGGTCGACTATTCCCGAATCCCCATTCCCGATTCCCGCCTGAGGCCGCAGGCCTCAGGTTACAAACGGTTTGAACGCGATGCCCAGGCCGGCCATGCTTTCGACTTCGCCGATCAGATCGGCGCGCAGCAGCGGGCGCGAATCGATCCAGCTTTGCGACAGGATCAGCGACAGCCGCGTGTCGTCGGCGGTGAGTTCCAGTGTCGGAATCGGGTCCGATTCGTGCGCACGGTGCAGCAGCACTGCCAGCCGCAGCAGCGCAGCCTTGCGGCGGGTGGGCAGCAGCAGCCGGTCGGGAAGCGCGTCGAAGGCGGTCTTGGGCACGTTGCGTCGATGCGTGCGCACCAGCGAGGCGACGACCTGTTGTTCCTGCCGCGAAAAACCGGCGATATCCGAATGTTCCAGGATGTAGCTGCCATGCACGTGGTACTGGCTGTGCGCGATGATCAGGCCCAGCTCGTGCAGGCGGGCGGCACGCCGCAGCACCTGCGCGTCGTCGCCATCCAGCTGCCAGGATTCGCACACCTGATCGAACAGGCGGCAGGCCGTGGCTTCCACACGTTGCGCCTGTACCTCATCGATGCCGTAGCGCTGCACCAGCGAGGCCACCGAGCTATCGCGCGGATCGTTTTCGCCGCCGCGGCCGAGCATGTCGTACAGGATGCCTTCGCGCATCGCCGCCTTGCTGACCATCAGCTTCTCCAGCCCCAGGGCCTGGAAGGCCGCTTCGAGCACCAGAATTCCACCGGCGATGATCGGCCGGCGCTCGGCCGCCAGGCCGGGCAACTGGATATCTTCGATGCGCTTGGCCTTGAGCAGCTCATCGCGCAGCGCCGGCAGCGCCTGCGCGGTGATCGCACCCTTGGTGAGCTTCATCGCCGCGCACATGTCGCCGATCGCCTTGTGCGTGCCGGACGAGCCGATCGCCTCATGCCAGCCCAGCGCCTTGTACTGGCCGGCAAATTGCTGAAATTCGGCGCCGATCTCGGTCAGCGCATCTTTCCATTTTTTCTTCGACAGCTTGCCGCCCGGGAAAAACCGCCGCGTGCTGGCGATGCAGCCGGCCTGCAGACTCTCGCGTTCCAGCGTCTGAAATCCGCGGCCGATGATGAATTCGGTCGAGCCACCGCCGATGTCGATCACCAGCCGGCGTTGATCGGGTTTGGGCGGTTGCGCATGGGCAACGCCCAGGTAGATCAGGCGCGCTTCCTCACGCCCGCTGACCACTTCGATCGCGTGCCCGAGCGCAGTTTCCGCCGGCATCAAAAACGCTTGCGGCGAACGCAGCTGACGCACCGTGTTGGTCGCCAGCGCGCGCACGCGCAGCGAGGGCACTTCACGGATGCGTTGACCGAAGCGCGCCAGACATTCGAGCGCACGTTGCCGCGCTTCGTTGGACAGGCCACCCTTGCCATCCAGGCCGTCGGCCATGCGCACGGTTTCGCGCAGGCGGTCGACGACGCGCAGCTGACCCATCAGGTAGCGCGCAATGACCATGTGGAAACTGTTGGACCCTAAGTCGATGGCGGCAAGAAAATCGCCGTCGCGCAGGGGCGGAATCGTGGGGGAGGGCGTTGGCATGGCCGCATGGTAGCCGATGGGCGGTCGGCCACGTGAGAGGCCACGGCCGCGGCGTTCTCAGATCCGATCGAGCAAGGTCATCTGCGCCGAATGTGCCGGTTCGCCAGGGCCGGGGGTGCGCTTGTGGTACACGCCTTCGGCATCCAGTTCCCAGGCACTGACGTTGTCGTCCAGGTAGTTCTGCAGCACTTCGCGATAGACGCGCTTGGCCAGATCCGGGTCCAGGATCGGGAAGCAGGTTTCCACGCGGCGCAACAGGTTGCGTTCCAGCCAATCGGCGCTGGCACAGTACAACTCGGCCGCCCCGTCGTTGCCGAACCAATAGACACGGCTGTGTTCCAGGAACCGCCCCACGATCGAACGCACGCGGATGTTGTCCGACACACCGGGCACTCCCGGCCGCAGCGTGCAGGCGCCACGCACGATCAGATCGATCTGCACCCCGGCTTGCGAGGCGGAATACAACGCACGCACCACCTGCGGTTCGTTGAGGGCATTCATCTTGGCGATGATGCGGCCGGGGCGGCCGTTACGCGCCAGGCGGGTCTCGCGTTCGATCCGCTTCAGCACACCGGCATGCAAGGTAAATGGCGATTGCAGCAATTGTTCCAGCTTCATGCGCGGGGCAAGCCCGGACAACTGCTGAAACAGCATGTGCACGTCGTTGCCGATCTCCGCATCGGCGGTGATCAGGCTGATGTCGGTATACAGCCGCGCAGTACCGCTGTGGTAATTGCCGGTGCCCAGATGCACATAGCGTTTGAGCTTGCGCCCCTCGCGCCGCACGATCAGCAGCATCTTGGCGTGGGTCTTGAAGCCGACCACGCCGTAGACCACCTGCACGCCGGCTTCCTGCAACTTGTCGGCCAGGCCCAGGTTGGCCTCTTCGTCGAAGCGCGCACGCAGCTCCACCACCACGGTGACGTCCTTGCCGTTGCGCGCGGCCAGAATCAGCGCATCGACAATCAGCGAATCCTTGCCGGTGCGATACAGCGTCTGCTTGATCGCCAGCACGTTCGGGTCGACCGCTGCCTGGCGAATCACATCCAGCACCGCAGTGAACGCATCGAAGGGATGATGCAGCAGCACATCGCCCTTGCTGACGATCTGGAAGATGCCCTCGCTGTCGCGCAAAGTGCGCGGGTTGAACGAGGGGTACTTGAGCTCCGGGCGCTGCACCAGGTCGTAGACCTGGGTGACGCGGCTCAGATTGACCGGCCCGACGATGCGATACACCGCGTTCTCGTTCAAGCCGAAGTTCTGCAGCAAGGTGCGCATGATCGGCGCCGGGCAATCGTGCGCAATCTCCAACCGCACCGCCGGCCGGTAGCCGCGCGTGACCAGCTCATCGCGCAGTGCAAGCGCCAGGTTTTCGACTTCTTCTTCGTCCACCACCAGTTCGGAATTGCGGGTGACGCGGAACTGGTAGGAGCCCTTGACCTGCATGCCCGGGAACAATTCGTCCACGAACTCCGACAACACCGAGGACAGGAACACAAAGCTCTGCGCACCCTCCGGCGACAGGCTGGCCGGCAACTGGATGATGCGTGGCAGCGAGCGCGGCGCACGCACGATGGCCAGATGGCCGGCGCGCCCGAACGCGTCCTGGCCTTCCAGCACCACCACGATGTTCAAGGTCTTGTTGAGAATCTTCGGGAACGGATGCGCCGGGTCCAGCCCCAACGGCGACAGCACCGGCATGATTTCGTTGCGGAAGTAGGCACGCAACCAGCGCTTCTGGCGCGAGGTCCACGTCGCGCGGCCGAGCACGGCAACGCCGGCCTCTTCCATCGCCGGGCGCAGCACGTCGTTCCATGCGTGGTACTGCTGTTCCACCAGTTTGGCCGCGCGGTCGTGCACAGCATTGAGGATGGCCGTGGGGCTCAATCCGTCCGGCGCCGGCGGCAGGCCAAATTCCTGCGCATGCCGCACGGTGGCGGCGCGGATCTCGAAGAACTCGTCCAGGTTGGTGCACGAAATGCACAGGAACCGCAGCCGTTCCAGCAGCGGAACCTGTTCGTCCAGCGCCTGCGCCAGCACCCGGAAATTGAAGTCCAGTTGCGACAGTTCCCGATTGATGTACAGCGCCGGATCACGCAAGGGATCGGTGGCGATGTCTTCGGAAGGTGTGACGTCGTGCAGTTGTTTGGCGTGGCCCATGGAGTCGGTCATCAAGACGAGTTGGTGTGCGGTGTTGCTACAGGCGCGTTGCGGTGCAGCGCGTGCAACGTGCGTTGCGCAGGTGCATCGCGTCGCGCGGCGACGCGCACTCCCTACATATCATGCCAAGCGTGACAGTGGCAGGGACTGTTCGCGCTGCACGATGCGTGCGCCCACAAAATGACACGAGAATTCGCTGCCGCGTCCCACTTCGCTTTCGATCTCCAGCCGTGCCTGGTGCAGCCCCAGGATGTGCTTGACGATCGACAGCCCCAGCCCGGTGCCGCCGCTCTCGCGCGAGCGGCTGCTGGATACGCGATAGAAGCGCTCGGTGATGCGCGGCAGATGCGAGGCAGGAATGCCGTAGCCGGTGTCGCGCACTGCCAACGCCGCGCCATCGCCTTCGCGCACGAAGCGGATCGTCACCGTGCCGCCGCCGGGCGTATAACGCACCGCGTTGGTGACTAGGTTGGAAAACGCGCTGTGCAATTCCTTGTTGGAGCCGAGCAGATCCACACCGGCCTCATCAATCACGTCCACCGTATGCCGGCCCTGGCTATGCGCCTCGGCCTCGCGGCGGAGTGTCGAAAGCATCGGCGCCATCGCCACGTGTTCTTCGCCGAGTTCTTCCTGCGATTCCAGCCGCGACAGGGTCAGCAGATCTTCGACCAGCTGCGCCATGCGCTGCGACTGCTTGCGCATCTCCGCCAGCATCGGGCCGGAGTCCGGGAAGTCCTCCGGATCGAGCATGTCCAGATAGCCGTGCACCACCGTCAATGGCGTGCGCAGCTCGTGCGACACATTGGCCACGAAATCGCGACGTACCTGTTCCAGACGCAGCAGCTTGCTGACATCGCGTGCCACCAACAGCCAGTAGTCGTCGGAGTAGGGGATCAGGCGCAGATTCAGGCGCAGATCCGGGTCCACTGGCGAGGCCGCATCCAGCATCGGCTCGGCGTTGCGGCCGGCTGCCAGCCAGTGCGCCAGCGGCAACGGCTGCAGCCGCTCCACCACCGACACGCCCATGTCGCCGGGATGATGCAAGCCGAGCAGGCCGCCGGCCGCCTTGTTGAACCACTGCACGCGCTGGCTGTTGCGATCCACCACCACTACCGCATCCGGCAGCGCCTGCGCGGCGGCGCGGTAGGTGCGCAGCATGTCGATCAAGCGGCGCTTGCGCCCACGCATTTCGGCCTGGCTGCGATACAGCAGACGGTCCAGTTCGTTCCAGGCACCCACGCCGGCGGCAGGTTCGGCACGCTGGCGTGCGGTGAGGCGACGCAGCACCTGGCGCAGCCGCCAGTAATGCCAGGCCAGCACGCCCAGCGCGGTGAGCGTCAGTGCTATCCACACATGCCCGATCAGCACGCCCGCTACGACGGCAGCGCCCAATAACAGCGCAAGGGTGCCGAGCGTCTTGAGCCAGGCGGAACGGATATGTTGGGGCATGGAAGGCGTTACCACGAAGCGTCAGGTAGGTAGCCAACCCGGCCAGGCAGCGGCCGGGTTGCCGTGCGGCACGTACTTAAGTTGCCGACGAAAAACGATAGCCCGAGCCACGCACGGTCTGCACCATGTTTTCCAGGCCGAACGGTTCCAGCGTCTTGCGCAGGCGGCGAATGTGCACATCGATGGTGCGTTCTTCCACATACACGCTGCCGCCCCAGACATGGTCCAGCAACTGGGTGCGGGTGTACACGCGCTCCGGATGGGTCATGAAGAAGTGCAGCAGGCGGTACTCGGTCGGGCCGATCGGCACCGGCGCATCGCCGGCGAACACGCGGTGCGCCGCGCCATCGATGCGCAGCCGACCCACCGCCACGCTGCCGTCTTCGTCGTCCTCGCGGGTGCGGCGCATCACCGCACGGATACGCGCCAGCAACTCGCGCGCCGAAAACGGCTTGACCACGTAGTCGTCGACGCCTGCTTCCAACCCGCCAACACGGTCGTTTTCTTCGCCACGCGCGGTCAGCATGATGATCGGAATCTCGCGCGTCAGCTGTTCCTTGCGCCAGCGCCGCGCCAGATCCAGCCCGCTGGTGCCGGGCAGCATCCAGTCCAGCAGGATCAGGTCGGGGACGCGGTCGGCAATGGCGGTCTGTGCTTCGCGCGCGTCGCCGGCATGGATGGGCTCGAACTCGCCTTTGCGCAGCGCGAACGCCACCATGTCGCGGATCGCGGGTTCGTCATCGACGATTAGAATGCGTTTTTGCACGCGGGGCTTACCGTCTGGCTTTGGTGATCGCCAGTAGACTACGGTTTTGTGACTCTAATGTGACATCGCTGGCGTTGCTTGTAGACAGGCTGCCATTTTGCGAAGCGGGCTGAGCCGTTGCGAGCGTTTCCAGGCCCGGGCGCCGCATGCCGCCGTCGGCGCCAATCTCGTGCCAGCTGTCAACGCGTGGAAAGATCCGGGTCGCGAATGCCCTGGCGACGCAGCTCCAGCACGGTGGGCGTAATCGCAGCGATGCGCGCATCCACACGCGCCCGCGTCACATAATCCAGATCCTTCTTTTTCAGTGCTTCCAGCTGGATCAGGGCCTGCTCCGGGCGCCCGTTTAACGACGCCGATTCGGCATAGGCTTCGCTGGCGCGCAGATGGTCGCCAGCGAGTTCGCAGGCGCGGGCGTAGGTCTGCTGCAGCAACGGGTCTTCGCCGTTGCGGTAGAGCAGGGGTTCCAGCACCTGGCGCGCGCGCTGGCCGGATTCCTTGCTGGCTTGTTCGTTGAGCGCGCCGGCATAGGTCAACGCCACCGCACGGTTGTTCGGCAGCCGCTTCAGCAACGCATCGAAGCGCGCATTGGCCGCCTCGCGCTGCCCCACGCGCGCCTGCGCCTCGCTCAGGCCCAACGCCAGCCACAGGTTGTCCGGATGCGCCTCCAGCAGGCCGGCCAGTTCGGCCACCGGCTCGCTCGGCCGGCTTCCGCTGTTGCGCAGCTGTGCCAGCGCCAGCCCGTAACGCTGCGCATCGGTCAGGCCTTGCTTGGCACTGCGGCGCAGGTTTTCGTATTCGCGAATGGCCGCATCGGGCGTGCTCGCACTGAGCACGCGCAGACGTTCCTTGGCCCAGTCGAAACTCTGTTGATCGCCGCCACGACTCAACGCATCCACCGGCAGCCGCAGTGCATACGGCAGCAGCGCGTTGCCATTGCGGCTCAATGGTTCCGATAACGACGGGTCGGACGGGTCCACGCGCTCCTGGCGCGTCCCGCCCGGCACCGAGGTGGTCAACACCACGGTGTTCTTCTTCATCTGCTCGGCGCGCGCCTTGGCCTCGCTGATGCGGGTGGTGGTGACCGGGTGGGTCTGCAGGAAGTCCGGCGCGCTATAGCCGCCCTCGTTGGCGCGCATCGCCACCGACATGCGCTCGAAGAAGCCGGCCATCGCGTCCACGTCGTAGCCGCTGCGCACCAGCGTACGGATGCCCAGTCGGTCGGCTTCGGATTCGTTGGAGCGGGTGTAGTCGATCTGGCGTTGCTGCATCAGGCCCATCGCACTGGTGATGGTGGCCATGGTGGCATCGCCTTTGGAATTGCCGCCGGCCTGCTGCGCCGCAACCACCGCCGCTAGCATGCCGAGCAAGATCGGAATCTGGTCGCGCTGCGCCCGTTCCACTCCGCGCAGCACGTGCTGCTGGGTGACGTGGGCGATTTCGTGCGAGAGCACGGCCGCCACTTCATCCTCGCGCTCGGCGGTCAGCACCAGCCCGGCGTTGACCGCGATATAGCCGCCCAGCGTGGCGAACGCGTTGATCTGGCGGTCGCGCAGCATGAAAAAGGTAAATGGCTGCTGCGGCTGGTCGCTGTTGGCGCCCAGGCGGGTGCCCATGGTCTGCAGCCAGTCGCCGATCAACGGGTCGTCCAGCACGTAGTCGTAGTTGCGCAACTCGGCCAGCATCATCTTGCCGTACTCGGCCTGACGGGCCGGGGTCAGCAGCTCGCCCGCCGACGAGCCGATATCGGGCAGGCGGCTTTCCTGGGCAGGTGCCACGCCCATGGCGAGGGCCAGGGTGAGGGCGGTGGCGAGCGGAAGCAGGCGCAAGTGAAACTCCCAGGTGGTGCGCGGAGCATGCGGGCAGCGCAGCGCAGCGGTGTGAATCGGCAATTAATCCACAGTGTTGCGGTGACGACATGGAAATTCCAGTCGCCCGCTACCATGTATCAGACCTCAGACCCACCACGGAGTTTCCTGTGAGCCAAGACCACACCGGGCAGGACGCGGCCACCGGCCCGCAGATCACCCTGTATTCCACCGCCATTTGCCCGTACTGCGTGGCGGCCAAGAACTTCCTCAAGAGCAAGGGCCAGACCTGGACCGAGGTGCGGATCGACCTGGACCCGGTCGAGCGCGACAAGATGGTCGCCCTGGCGCGACGCACCAGCGTGCCGCAGATCTTCGTTGGCGACACCCACGTGGGTGGCTACGACGACATGATGGCCATGCACCGCGCGGGCAAACTCGAACCGCTGTTCTCCGCTGCGGGCGGCCAGGCATGAGTGGTTCCGACGACGGCAGCGCCGATCGCCTGCGCGAGTTCACCGACTTCCGCCAGCGCATGAACCAGCGAATCCTGGCCGAGCCCAATCAGGTCGTGCGGCGCTTTTTCGCGCTGGATACCCAGACCTACCAGGCCGGCGCGCTGGATGTGAAAACCAAGGAGCTGCTCGGCCTGGTCGCCTCGATGGTGCTGCGTTGCGACGACTGCATCAGCTACCACGTGGCGCAATGCAAGGAGGCCGGCGTCACCCGCGAAGAGTTCTTCGAGACCTTCTCGGTTGGCCTGGTGGTCGGTGGCTCCATCGTGATCCCGCATCTGCGCCGCGCGGTGGATTTCCTCGACCAGCTCGATGGCGGCGCGCCTGCGCCGGCCGAACACAGCCACGGCTGATCCAGCGCTGCTGTGGCTCCAGTGCGCCGCCCACCGAGGCGGCGCGCTGCGTTTTGGGGCCTGGCGGCCATCCGGCGCACGGGACCTGGTTCGCGCTGCCGCGCGCGGTGTCGTGGAGAGCCTGCAGGGGTTGGGAGGACACGCACCGGTTCGGCATCCGTCCGGGCCACGCGCGCTGCGGCCGCTGCCCCTGTTGCCAGCCCCTTAGACGATGGTCGGTTTGGGCGCGGTCACCGGCATCGGGCATAATTGCCAGTGAAACCTCCTTGCGCCGCTCTGCCGGGTTTGACGGCTGGCGCTCCCCCCTTCAAGTTCGGAACCCCAACCTTATGACGCAGACAATCACGGTCATCCGCGGCGACGGTATTGGCCCGGAGATCATGGATGCCACGCTGTTCGTGCTCGACGCGCTGCAAGCTGGCCTGACCTACGAGTACGCCGACGCTGGCCTGGTCGCGCTGGAAAAGCACGGCGATCTGCTGCCCGAGTCCACCCTGGCCTCGATCACCAAGAACAAAGTGGCTTTGAAAAGCCCGCTGACCACGCCGGTTGGCGAAGGTTTCAGCTCGATCAACGTCGCCATGCGTCGCAAGTTCGACCTGTACGCCAACGTGCGTCCGGCCAAGTCGTTCCCCAACACCAAATCGCGTTTCGCCGATGGCGTTGACCTGATCACGGTGCGCGAAAACACCGAAGGCGCGTATCTGAGCGAAGGCCAGACCGTGTCCGAGGATGGCGAGACCGCATTCTCCGGCGCCCGCGTCACCCGCAAGGGCTCCGAGCGCATCGTGCGCTACGCCTTCGACCTGGCGCGCGCCACCGGCCGCAAGAAGGTCACCGCGGTGCACAAGGCCAACATCATCAAGTCGACCTCGGGCCTGTTCCTGAAAGTCGCCCGTGACGTCGCCACGCAGTACCCGGAAATCGAATTCCAGGAAATGATCGTCGACAACACCTGCATGCAGCTGGTGATGCGTCCGGAACAGTTCGACATCATCGTGACCACCAACCTGTTCGGCGACATCATCTCCGACCTGTGCGCCGGTCTGGTCGGCGGCCTGGGCCTGGCCCCGGGTGCCAACATCGGTCTGGATGCGGCGATCTTCGAGGCCGTGCATGGCTCGGCGCCGGACATCGCAGGGCAGGGCAAGGCCAATCCATGCGCACTGCTGCTGGGCGCCGCGCAGATGCTGGACCACATCGGTCAGCCGCAGAACGCCGAGCGCCTGCGCGAAGCGATCGTCGCTACGCTGGAAGCCAAGGACTCGCTGACCCCCGACCTGGGTGGCACCGGCAACACCATGGGCTTCGCCAAGGCCATCGCCAGCCGCCTCTGAGCGCGCGGGTAGATCGCACAAAAGAAAGGGCGCCTAGGCGCCCTTTCTTTTTGGTGGAAGCGAATTGCTTGACGTCAGTGTCAAACCATCAGGCCAGGCGATCGCTGTTGCGATTTCCCAATCCCGATTCCCCGTTTAATTGCGCGACTGCAGCTTCGACAGCAGGCGCAAAAACTCGATGTACAGCCACACCAGCGTCACCATCAGGCCGAACGCGCCGTACCACTCCATATGCTTGGGTGCACCCTGCTCGACGCCGCTTTCGATGAAGTCGAAGTCCAGCACCAGATTCAGCGCTGCCACCACCACCACGAACAGACTGAAGCCGATGCCGATCAGGCCCGAGTCGTGGATGAAGGGAATGCGCACACCGAACAAGCCCAGCACGATGGTGGCCAGATACACCAGCGCGATGCCGCCGGTGGCCGCGACCACACCCAGCTTGAAGTTCTCGGTGGCCTTGATCAAGCCGCTGCGATACGCGAACAACAGCGCGAACATGGTGCCGAAGGTCAGTAGCACCGCCTGGAACACGATGCCGTTGAAACGTGCCTCGTAGACGGCCGAGATCGAACCCAGAAAAAAGCCTTCAATCAGCGCGTACAGCGGCGCGGTGACCGGTGCCCAGGTCGGCTTGAAGCTGGTCGCCAGTGCAAACACCAGCCCGCCGATCGCACCGGCGATCATGTACAGGCGTGCTGCCGGCAGCGGCGCGCCGTCGGCACCGATCGATTGCGACCAGGCAAACGCAGCGGTGGCGACGGCCATCAGCAACAGCAGGCCGGTCTTGTTGACCGTGCCGTTGAGTGTCATCGCCTGACCATCGCGGGTGACCACCGAGCCGGAGCCGAGGTCGAGGAACGTGGATTCCCGAAGAGCCGGGTTACCGCTACGCATGCGTGTTCTCCATGAAAGTGGTGCTCGCCGTACCGGTGAGCGTTGCTGCGAGGATACCGGATCGCCGAATTTACACAGAGTGATTGACAGCGAGGCCAATCGTTCCCAAAATAGCCGACCTTTCCAGCCTTTGGGATGGAAAGGTCCCGCCGGGGTATAGCGCAGTCTGGTAGCGCGCCTGCTTTGGGAGCAGGATGTCGGGGGTTCGAATCCCTCTACCCCGACCATTCCGAGCTCTTGACGGCGTGGGAGTGCAAAGTTCGGTCCGGGCGCCCGTAGCTCAACCGGATAGAGCACCGGCCTTCTAAGCCGGCGGTTACAGGTTCGAGTCCTGTCGGGCGCGCCATCGGCGGTGCGGTAGGAAGTAGGTTTTCAGTGGTGGCTGTAGCTCAGCTGGTTAGAGTACTGGATTGTGATTCCAGATGTCGGGGGTTCGAGTCCCCTCAGCCACCCCACTGATTGCAGGAAAGTTTGACCCGACGCATCGCGGGGTGTTGCAACGAAGCAAAAATGCACATACAATGTGCGACCAGTTTCAGGGCCGTTAGCTCAGTTGGTAGAGCAGTTGACTCTTAATCAATAGGTCCAAGGTTCGAATCCTTGACGGCCCACCAGACAGGCAGCCACTCAGCGTAAGTTGAGTGGCTGTTTTTCTTTGTGCCGATGCCTGGTCCAGGCGCACTGTATTCCCCGCATCGCTGCGCGGCCATCTACGCGTTTATCGCAACCCTTGGTGCCCACCTCGGTGCGCGAAATCGATCGGCTCGACCTCGTCATCTTGGAGATGACGAAGTGGTGATCCGAAGACGGCGACAATGCTCCGGGTACCGCCTGATGTGTTGTCGCCTCGCCTCGCAGCGATGCATCGCGCGCCCTGGCTTTAGCGCTGCTTGTCCAGCAGTTGCTGGCGCACGGCGATCATGCAGCTCTCCTTGATGATCAGGTGCTCCAGAGCGCTGTTGTCGTCGCTGTTGCCGCTTCCAAGATCCAGCACCGAAACCTGCGTACTGCCGTGTCGCCTGAAGCTGTCGATGGCGGTGGTGGCGTTCTTCAGTGGCACGGTGGCGTCATTGGACGAGCCGCACAGCAGCGTGCGCGTGCGTGGCGTCCAGTCCAGCAGATCGTTGCGCGCCAGGTCTTTGCGGAACGGGTTGTTCGGATTGCGTGGCACGTCCTTGTAGAAACTCGGCTGGAAATAGCTGCCGATCTTGTCGATGCCCGGCAGTGCGTCGCCGATCGCAAGATCGGTCAGCTCATCCTTACCCGGAAAGTAACCCTCGACCTTGCTCGCCCACGGGTCCTGAAAGACCTGCGACGGAGCGAGATAGATGTTGTGATAAGCATGCTGCATGCCGACCAGCGCGTAAGTGGCCAGCACCAGGCCGAAGGTGCTTTCGCCAACCGCATTGGTTCCGCTCCAGCTGTCCAGGAAGGTCTGACTCAGCGCATACGGCCCGGAGATCGGCGCGCTGGCAACCAGATTGAATTCCTTGGAATCGTGCGCTTCGATCTCGCGCTGGGTCGCCATCGCGGCATGCCCGCCTTGCGAATATCCCGACAGCATGACCTTGCCCGATAGTGGCGTGTGCAAACGTGCCAGAACCTGGCGTGCGGCGCGCATCGCGTCGATGCTCGCACTGGCCTCGGTGGCCGCGTGCAGATAAGGATGGAACGGATACTGCGACTTGCCCAATCCCAGATAATCGGTGCTGACCACCACATAGCCCTTGCCTGCCAATCGAGTGACAAGCGGGTCGTCGCCCTTTGCATCGCGGATGTCCTTCGCCTGTTCCGCAGTACGTTTGGGTTGGGTGCCCTGGTTCCAGCTCAGCAACGGGTAGGGGCCTGTGCAGCGTGTGCCGCCCGGCACCAGCAGAACGCCCGACGCGGTGGTCGGCTCTCCCTGGACACCGATCGTGGCGTAGGTGAACTCGGCCACGCGAACATCGCATGTCGGAAGGTCGCTGGCTTTGTCGTCGGGCAGCAAGGCGGCAAGTGCCGAGCGGGTATAGCTGGTCAGGAAGTTACTGTTGAGCAGGGTGCCGCGCGCAGGCGATGCCATTGCGATCATCGGCAGAAAAGCCAGTGCAGTCCCAATGGCAGTGAACAGGCGTGACGCATTGCGATTCCGTATCTGGACCATGGAGTGGTGTCTCATGTGTAGTTACCCGAGAAGTGCGGATTGCGTGGGGAGCGACCGGGAACTCGAAAGCTTCCGCTGCGACGCAATCCCTTGCTGGCGTTGGTGCAAGTTTTGTATCCGATAACGACGTGCAGTCAGGTGCGTATCGGCCAGTGGGCTTTCAAAAAAAGCGGCACGCGATATGCCGACAAGGCGAGTGCGAGTTAACAGCGCCAGATGATGTGCTTGTGGGGCAGGCCAGGATTTCCCAACAACGAAGCCCGCACTCCCAGCGCGAACGCGCGCGGTCTGACGCGATTAATCGCCGCTCCGCGTTTATCGGGTGTTTGACGCAATAGATTCGCAGAGTGATGGAAGGTGGCAGAGAGGTGCGCGACGCCTGGTTCCCTGCTGGTAACTCACTATGGCGGCGACTGCATGCAGTCGCCCGGTAGGCAGCACGACACATCCATGCCGGAACGATCTGCATGGGCATTAAGTAAGAAGTATCGAATACCGAATGGATGCTGCTGCATCACTGGATCAGCAGGCTACCAACTGCCGCCTTAGATATTCGAAACTTCCCTTCGCCTCGATTAAGGCAAGGGTGTTACCGATATGTTGCAGACAGTGGTGAAAGAATTCTGCAATTGCAACGCCGCGCGCAATCGCCGCAGTTAGCGATTTACGTCAATTTATCTGCATAACAAACGCATGCAGCTACGCATGTTTGCATTCGCCAACCGAGTGTTACGCCTGGTCCACGCGCGGAAACGCAAGCAGGAAACGCGCGCCCTTGCCCGGTGCCGATGTCACGTCGATAAAGCCGCCTGCCTGGCGCACCGCGCTGTAAACCTGCGCCAGGCCCAGCCCGGCTCCCTTGTCTGCGCTCTTGGTGGTGAAGTACGCCTCGAATAGACGCGACTGCACATGGCTGTCCATGCCGTGCCCGTCATCGGCAACCGCGATGGTGGCGAACTCGCCAGCGGGTTTGGTCAAGGTTGCATCGGCCTTGGCGACCTGCGTTTGGCCGGTCTCCACACGGATGACGCCGCCGCTTGCGCAGGCATCGCGCGCATTGATGACCAGATTCAAGATCGCGCGCTCCACCGTATGCCGGTCGACCATGGCGCAGCATCCGCCCGCAGCAGTGTTCACCTGCAAGCGCAGGTCTGTGCCGATGACCTGTTCCAGCAACGGATTGAGCTGGTCGGCCAGTGCGGCAAGGTCAACAGGTTCGGGGCTATACGGATACTGGCGCGAAAATCCCACCAGCCGCTGCGCCATGACCGAGCCATGTTGAAGCGCGGCATCGGCCACGCCGAGCAGTTTGGTGTCCTGTGCGTCGATCTGCCCACGCTGGACCACCAGGTCGATCGCCGAGGTAGCGGCTTGCAGCACATTGTTCAGATCGTGCACCACGCCGGCCAGCAGTTGCCCGACCGCCTCGCCTTTCTGTGCCTGTTCGGAAATTCGTTCGGCAGCACCCTGTGCGGCGCGCGCAATATCCAGATCGTCCTCGATGCGCTCCTGTAGATCGCGCAGGCTGTGCAGCTCGGTCGACAGAGAATTCTCGCGCGTGCGTGCCAGCATCAGTGCGCCCGTGGAGAACTCGCGCTCTGCCTTCAAGGTGCGGTCCAGCGTATGGAAGGCAGCTTCCAACGCACGGCGGTCGGAAATGTTCTTGCTGACCGCCAGGATCGCCTCGACGTTGCCGTCTGCGTCGAACAACGGGCTGGTGACCACCTGCCAGGTCTGGCGCACGCCAACGAAGTTGACGCAGCTGGCCTCGAACTCGTGCACCGCGCCCGCGAGCGATGCAGTAAGTGCCGTATCGATCAAGCCGACGGCTCCCGCCGGCCAGAAGTCCCGCCACGGGCGAGAGAGCAACTGCTCGGGACGACTGGCCCCCAAGACGGTCAGTCCATTGGCATTGATCGCCGTGATCCGCCCGTCGAGGTCGATCTCTTTGATGCAGTCTCGCGACAGTGCCACGATCTGACGGTATCGGTCTCTCATTGCGACGGCGCGCTCTCTCGACTTGGGCTTAACAGAATTTTCGCAAATATTGACGCAGTCATGTACACGCAAAAGCATCAGGTTTGGGCTGGGATCAGGCCGGGGGGTGAATCGTTCACTTGAGTTCGGTTGGCGGGCACCTCCGGAGCGCCGATTTGGCAGGTCCATGCATGCCATGCCTGCCTCAACCCGGCGCGCTGCCTTGGCAGCCCGTTCGCGGCGCTTTTTCTTTGCCGGCATCCCTGCAACAATGCGCACGCACCTGCGACATCGCGAAAGTGGCGGAATTGGTAGACGCACCAGATTTAGGTTCTGACGCCGCAAGGCGTGGGGGTTCGAGTCCCCCCTTTCGCACCAATGCAGTGCGGCCGTGAGTGCTCCGGCCGCTGCCGCTCCGGCAAACCCGTCTTGTCCGCTGCAAACGCCGGTGCGCGCGTTCCGCTGGCAGCCGTCGCCGTTATCGGCGAAACTACAAGGCTCGGCGGCATTCTCGCCATCCGTCAACCCGTCTCTTCCATCTCGTGCCGACGCTTGTGCTGTCGGTGGCAGGAGTCAACATGCAAGCATCGATCGAATCCACCGGCAATCTGGAACGCCGCCTGACCTTCACCCTGCCGCAGGAGCGTCTGGAGACCCACGTCGGTGGCCGCCTGCGCGAACTGGCGCGGACCACGCGCATCAAGGGCTTCCGTCCCGGCAAGGTGCCGACCAAGGTCATCGAGCAGCGCTTCGGTCAGCAGGTGCGTGCCGAGGCGATGGAAGGCCTGTTGCGTGAAACCTTCGACTCGGCCGTGCGCGAGCACTCGCTGCGTCTGGCCGGTAACCCGCGCATCGATCAGGGCGAAAGCGATTTCGACTTCGTCGCCACCTTCGAAGTGGTGCCGGACTTTGGCGATATCGATGTCGCCAAGCTGTCGGTGGTGCGTCATACCGCCGACGTGACCGACGCCGACATCGACCAGATGATCGAAAACCTGCGTCTGCAGCGCCGTACCTGGAACCCGGTCGAGCGCGGCGCGCAGGTCGGCGATCTGGTGGCGCTGGAGACCTGGTCGCAGGCCGGCGAGGAGCGTCTGCCCGCCGAAGGCGTGGAAACCGGCAGCAGCGTGTTGGGCTCGGGCGTGATGTTCGACCAGATCGAGAAGGGCCTGGAAGGCCTGACCAAGGGTGAAGACAAGGCCCTGACCATCGATTTCCCGGCCGAGTGGCGCGTGCCGCAGCTGGCTGGCAAGACCGTGCAGGTGCATGTCAAAGCAGTTGAAGTGTCCGAGCCGGTGCTGCCGGTGGTGGACAAGGAGTTCATCAAGAGCTTCGGCGTGAAAAGCGGCGATGCCGAGCAGTTCCGCGCCGACATCCGCACCAACCTGGAGCGCGAGCTCAAGGGCGCGCTGATGAATCGCCTGCGTCGCGAAGTGGGCGAGCAGCTGATCGCCGCCTACGCGCACGTCGAGATGCCGCCGCGTCTGGTCGAGAACGAGGCCCGTTCGATGCTGGCCCAGCAGGTCGAGCAGGTGCGCCGCAGTGGTCGCGATCCAGGCCAGGTGCCGGACGATGCACACCAGGGTTTCATGGATGCCGCTGCCAAGCGCGTGCTGGTCGGTCTGCTGGTCGGTGAAGTAGCACGCCGCAACGAACTGCGGCTTGAGTCCAAGCGCGTCAGCGAAACGCTGCGTCTGATCGCCTCGACCTACGAAGAGCCGGAACAGGTCATTGAGATGTACCGCAACGATCCCCAACTGATGGGTGGGCTGCAGAGCCGTGTGATGGAGGAGCAGGTGATCGACTGGATCGCCGAGCGCGCCCAGCATACCGAGCAGCCGCTGTCGTTCCAGGACGCGATCCGCGTCTAAAAGCGGCGGTGTGACACCAACCCGCATCCCGCTGGCTGGGATGCGGACGTCAAACCCGGTTATCGGCGCAAGCTGGTGCCACAACAGGAAGACCGATGAGCATTGTGACCAAAGCCCTGAATCTGGTGCCGATGGTGGTCGAACAGACCAGCCGTGGCGAGCGTGCGTATGACATCTACTCGCGTCTGCTCAAGGAGCGTCTGATCTTCCTGGTCGGTCCGATCGACGACCATATGGCCAACGTGATCGTGGCTCAGTTGCTGTTTCTGGAAGCGGATAATCCGGAAAAAGACATCAGCATCTACATCAATTCGCCCGGTGGCGTGGTCACCGCCGGCATGGCGATCTACGACACCATGCAGTACATCAAGCCGGACGTGGCCACCATCTGCGTCGGCCAGGCCGCCTCGATGGGCGCGCTGCTGCTGGCATCGGGTGCGGCCGGCAAGCGCTATGCGCTGCCGAATTCGCGCGTGATGATCCATCAGCCGCTGGGCGGCTTCCAGGGCCAGGCGACCGATATCGACATCCATGCGCGCGAGATCCTGACCCTGCGGTCGCGCCTGAACGAGATCCTCGCCAAGCACACTGGCCAGTCGTTTGAGACCATTGCGCGCGATACCGAGCGCGACAACTTCAAGAGCGCGGTCGATGCACAGGCCTATGGTCTGGTGGATCAGGTGCTGGAGCGTCGTCCGGAAGAGTCGATCCAGCCGTCTTGATCGCCAGGTCGCTGAAATTGCAGGAAAAACCGGCAGGGTCGGGCGGGGCGAACGTCCTCCCGACCCTGTGCTATTCTCGAAATCGAACCCCCGTGCATCGGGTGGGGTAACTGGGTAACAGAAGCATGAGCGAAGACCGCCAAGGTCGTTCCGGCGACAGCAACAAGATTCTCTACTGCTCGTTCTGCGGTAAGAGTCAGCATGAAGTCCGCAAGCTGATTGCCGGTCCCAGCGTATTCATCTGCGATGAATGCGTTGAGCTGTGCAACGACATCATCCGCGAGGAGCTCGAAGAGAAGGCGCAGTCGGCACGTTCCAGTCTGCCCAAGCCGCGCGAGATCCTTGAAGTGCTGGATCAATACGTGATCGGGCAGCTGCGCGCCAAGCGCACGCTCGCCGTGGCGGTGTACAACCACTACAAGCGTATCGAGAGCCGCAGCAAGAACGACGAAGTCGAACTCGCCAAATCCAACATCCTGCTGGTCGGTCCGACCGGTTCGGGCAAGACGCTGCTGGCCGAAACGCTGGCGCGCCTGCTCAATGTGCCGTTCACGATTGCCGATGCCACCACGCTGACCGAGGCCGGCTATGTCGGCGAGGACGTGGAAAACATCATCCAGAAGCTGCTGCAGAAGTGCGACTACGACGTCGAAAAAGCGCAGCAGGGCATCGTTTATATCGATGAAATCGACAAGATCTCGCGTAAGAGCGAGAACCCGTCGATCACCCGCGATGTGTCCGGCGAAGGTGTGCAGCAGGCGCTGCTGAAGCTGATCGAAGGCACGGTTGCCTCGGTGCCGCCTCAGGGTGGTCGTAAGCATCCGCAGCAGGAATTCCTGCAGGTCGACACCAAGAACATCCTGTTCATCTGCGGCGGCGCGTTCGCCGGTCTGGACAAGGTCATCCAGGCGCGCTCCAACGACGCTGGCGGCATCGGCTTCGGTGCCAAGGTCAAGAGCAGCGAGCGCAAGCAGGAAGTCGGCAAGATCCTGGCAGAGGTCGAGCCGGAAGATTTGATCAAGTTCGGTCTGATTCCCGAGTTTGTGGGCCGCCTGCCGGTGGTCGCCACGCTTGAGGAGCTGGACGAGCCGGCACTGATCAAGATCCTGACCGAGCCCAAGAACGCCATCACCAAGCAGTTCAAGAAGCTGTTCGACATGGAAGGCGTGGAACTGGAGTTCCGCCCGGACGCACTATCTGCGATCGCCAAGAAGGCGCTCAAGCGCAAGACCGGCGCGCGTGGTCTGCGCACCATCGTCGAATCGGTGCTGCTGGACACGATGTACGAGCTGCCTTCGCAGGAAAATGTGAGCAAGGTCGTGGTGGACGAGTCGGTGATCGAACACAAATCCGAGCCGTATCTGATCTACCAGGCGCAACCGGCCCCGGCCAAGGCTGCGTCCGGCGATTGAGCTGCGCATTCGCGTTGCCAGGCCTTGGCCCCGCTCGCGGATAAAGGGTTTCCGACAGCTACTTGCAACACCTCGCCGATGGCCCCATAACGGGGCCATCGGCTTTTTTTACGCCCTAATTTCCCCGATTCCTGCGGAGCGCCCCATGGCCCAGTCCCAACCAGAAGTTCTTGATCTGCCGGTGTTGCCGCTGCGCGACGTGGTGGTGTTTCCGCACATGGTGATCCCGCTGTTCGTCGGCCGTGACAAGTCGATGCGCGCGCTGGAAAAGGCCATGGAGGCGGACAAGCGCATCCTGCTGGTGGCGCAGAAGTCGGCCGAAACCGACGACCCGGCCGCCGGCGATCTGTACACCGTCGGCACCCTGGCGCAGGTGCTGCAACTGCTCAAATTGCCCGATGGCACCATCAAGGTGCTGGTCGAGGGCCTGTCGCGGGTCACTGTCGACAAGGTCGTCGAACTGGACGGCGCATTGCAGGGGCAGGGCACCGAAGTGGAGGCCAGCGATGGCCGTGAGCCGCGCGAAGTCGAAGCGATCGCACGCTCGCTGATGTCCCTGTTCGAGCAGTACGTCAAGACCAATCGCAAGCTGCCGCCGGAGTTGTTGCAGACGCTGGCCGGCATCGACGAGCCGGGCCGTCTGGCCGACACCATCGCCGCCCATATTGGCGTGCGCCTGGCCGACAAGCAGCGCCTGCTGGAGATCACCGAGATCGGTGAACGCCTGGAGCTGCTGGTTGGGCTGGTGGATGGCGAAATCGACGTGCAGCAGCTGGAAAAGCGCATTCGCGGCCGCGTGAAGTCGCAGATGGAAAAGAGCCAGCGCGAGTACTACCTCAACGAACAGATGAAGGCGATCCAGAAGGAGCTGGGCGATCTGGACGATGCGCCGGGCGAACTGGAAGAACTCGCGCGCAAGATCGCCGAGTCCGGCATGCCCAAGCCGGTCGAGACCAAGGCCAAGGCCGAGCTCAACAAGCTCAAGCAGATGTCGCCGATGTCTGCCGAGGCGGCGGTGGTACGCAACTATCTGGACTGGTTGCTGGGCGTGCCGTGGAAGAAGCGCACCAAGGTCCGCAAGGATCTGAAGGTTGCCGAAGACACGCTGGACGCCGATCACTACGGCCTGGACAAGGTCAAGGAGCGCATCCTTGAGTACTTGGCAGTGCAGTCGCGGGTGAAGCAGATGAAGGGTCCGATCCTGTGCCTGGTCGGCCCGCCTGGCGTGGGCAAGACCTCGCTCGGCCAGTCGATCGCCAAGGCGACCAACCGCAAGTTCGTGCGCATGAGCCTGGGCGGTATCCGTGACGAGGCCGAGATCCGTGGCCATCGCCGGACCTACGTCGGCTCGATGCCGGGTCGCCTGGTGCAGAACCTCAACAAGGTCGGCAGCAAGAACCCGCTGTTCCTGCTGGACGAGATCGACAAGATGTCGATGGACTTCCGCGGCGACCCGTCGTCGGCGTTGCTGGAAGTGCTCGATCCCGAGCAGAACCATTCCTTCAACGACCATTATCTGGAAGTGGATCTGGACCTGTCGGAAGTGATGTTCGTCGCCACCTCCAACTCGCTCAACATCCCCGGCCCGCTGCTGGACCGCATGGAAGTGATCCGCATCCCCGGCTATACCGAGGATGAAAAGCTCAACATCGCGATGCGTTACCTGGTGCCCAAGCAGATCAAGGCCAACGGCCTGAAGCCGGAAGAGATCGAAATCGGCAGCGACGCCATCCAGGATGTGGTGCGCTATTACACCCGCGAATCCGGCGTGCGTAATCTGGAGCGCGAAATCGCCAAGATCTGCCGCAAGGTGGTCAAGGAAATCGCGCTTGCCGGCCCGCAGCCGGCAGCGAAGAAAGTGGTCGCCAAGAAGGGCAAGCCGAAGGCGTTGATGACGGTCGGGTCGAAGAATCTCGATAAGTACCTGGGCGTGCGTCGCTTCGACTTCGGTCGTGCCGAAGAAGAAAACGAAATCGGTCTGGTCACCGGTCTGGCCTGGACCGAAGTCGGCGGCGAGTTGTTGCAGGTCGAATCGACGTTGGTGCCGGGCAAGGGCAATCTGATCCTGACCGGTCAGCTTGGTAACGTCATGAAGGAGTCTGCATCGGCTGCGCTGTCGGTGGTGCGTTCGCGCGCCGAGCGTCTGGGCATCGATGTGGATTTCCTGCAGAAACAGGACGTGCATGTGCACGTGCCCGATGGCGCCACACCGAAGGACGGCCCCAGCGCAGGTATCGCGATGGTGACGTCGCTGGTATCGGTATTGACCAAGGTGCCGATCCGCGCCGATGTGGCGATGACCGGCGAGATCACGCTGCGCGGTCGTGTGTCGGCAATCGGCGGCTTGAAGGAGAAATTGCTGGCGGCATTGCGTGGTGGCATCCGCACCGTGTTGATCCCGGACGAGAACCGCAAGGACCTAGCCGATATCCCGGCCAACGTTACGCGCGATTTGAAGATCGTGCCGGTCAAGTGGATCGACGAAGTGCTGGATCTCGCCCTGGAGCGTCCGCTCGCACCGAAGAAGGCAGGCAAGGAAAAGGCCCGCAAGACTGCGTCGCGCGTTGCCGTGCGCGGCAAGTCGCGTACTACCCCGGGTACCCGCGTCAAGCACTAACGTGCGCTGTCTAAGACGTCCCGAAACAAGCCAAAACCCGCGTCGTTATTGGGTTTTGGCTTGCGCGCTGTTGGGGGCGCTGGTATAAATGCACGACTCGTGGGCGCGGCAAAATGTGATGCGTCACGCGATACCACTTGTGTCGGGTTCTTCGCTAACGGCAAGAGCGCCGATTGTCGATTCCGCGGCATCTGCCGCAAAGGGAGTTTCAAGAATGAATAAAACCGAATTGATCGATGGCGTTGCCGCTGCCGCTGACATCTCCAAGGCTGAAGCTGGCCGTGCTGTCGACGCGGTTGTGAGCGAAATCACCAAGGCGCTGAAGAAGGGCGACGCTGTCACCCTCGTTGGCTTCGGCACCTTCCAGGTCCGCGAGCGCGCTGAGCGTACCGGCCGCAATCCGAAGACGGGCGACAGCATCAAGATCGCTGCTTCGAAGAATCCTGCATTCAAGGCTGGCAAAGCCCTGAAGGATGCAGTAAACTAATCGACTCGCTAGGGTGCTTAGCTCAGCGGTAGAGCGTCTCCCTTACACGGAGAGGGTCGGGGGTTCGAAACCCTCAGCACCCACCACTAAGCACCAAGCAAAGTTTTAAGCGCGGAGCGGTAGTTCAGCTGGTTAGAATGCTGGCCTGTCACGCCGGAGGTCGCGGGTTCGAGTCCCGTCCGCTCCGCCAGTTACACCGAAGCCCCTGAGCGATTGGGGGCTTCGTTTTCTCCACAGCATTTGCAATGGGAATGCCGTGGGGTAGATGTCCAAGTTTAAAGCGGAGCGGTAGTTCAGCTGGTTAGAATGCTGGCCTGTCACGCCGGAGGTCGCGGGTTCGAGTCCCGTCCGCTCCGCC
>NZ_JBEGDX010000001.1:395264-471194 GCF_040202975.1 Xanthomonas sp. WHRI 10207
GCCAGTTACACCGAAGCCCTCGGCCTTGTGCCGGGGGCTTTTTTTTGGAGTGTTTGAACCTTGTCCCATGACGCGATGGCGCATGGGTCTGCGGTGAATGGAGTGCAGGCTGTGCGCGGCGGTAAGTCAATGCGCTGACTCCATGGCGCCTGTGAGGTGCGGCGATCTTCACGTCTCTTCCATTCACGACTGCACTTTTCTGCGTCTTGACCCGCAACTGACGGGCGTCGGGCTGGGTGCATGGCGTTAAGCGGGTTACACTGCCCGGCTCGCCCACAGGCCGTGATTTGCCAATGCTGCAGAAACTTCGCGACAAGACGTCAGGCTGGATCGCTACCGCCATCCTGGGGTTGCTGATGATTCCGTTCCTGTTCGTCATCGACAACAGCTACCTGGGCGGCATTGGCGCCAACAATGTGGCCAAGGTGCAGGCGCCGCCGACGTGGTGGAAATCCGCGCCGACTTGGTGGCCGATCTCGCTGCTGTGGCAGCACCACGAAATCAGCACGCAGGATTTCCGCGCGCGCTTCGAACAGGCGCGCATGCAGGAGCGCCAGCGTCAGGGCGAGAACTTCGACCCGCGCACCTTCGAATCCCGCGAAAACAAGCTACAGGTGCTTGACCAGCTGGTGGACGAGCAAGTGATTCGCCTGGGTGCCGAAGATGCCGGTATCGTGATCGGCGACGCCACGGTGCGCGATTACATCACCAATATTCAGGCGTTCCAGGTCGATGGCAAGTTCAGCCCGGACCAGTACCGCGCCGCACTCGCACAAGGCACACCGCCGCGCACCCCAGCGCAGTTCGATGCATTGGTGCGCGACAGCTTGCAGCAGTCGGTGATCCCGCAGGCCGTCGCCGAATCGGGTTTTGCAACCAAGGCCGAGTTCGAGCGCCTGCTCAAGCTGATGGGCGAAACGCGCGATGTGGAGTTGGCGATGTTGCCGGCGCCGGCCGCCGATACCGCGCCGGTCAGCGATGCGCAGATCAAGCAATGGTATGACGCGCATACGCAGGATTTCCGTCAGCCGGAGACCGTGAGCATCGAATACGTCGAGCTCAATGCCGCCACGATGCCGCCGGCCACGGCAGCTGACGAGGCGACGTTGCGTAAGCGCTATGAAGAAGAGAAGGCGCGCTTTGTCGAGCCCGATCAACGGTTGGCGTCGCACATCCTGATCAGCGCCGGTAGCGATGCTGCTGCGCAAAAAGCTGCCGAAGCCAAGGCAGCCAAGCTCGCGGCGGATGCCAAGCAGCCAGGCGCCGATTTCGCTGCGCTGGCCAAGGCCAATTCGCAGGATCCGGGCTCCAAGGATGCCGGTGGCGATCTGGGTTGGGTCGAGAAGGGCACCATGGTCAAGCCGTTCGAAGACGCGCTGTTTTCGATGAAGGCTGGCGATGTGGTCGGGCCGATCAAGACCGAGTTCGGCTATCACGTGATCCAGCTGCGTGAGGTCAAGGGCGGGCAGGGCAAGTCGTTCGAGCAGGTGCGCGACCAGCTTGCTGCAGAGCAGCTCAAAGCCGATGCCGACAAGGCGTATGCCGATATCAGCGGCAAGCTGGTGGATCAGGTCTACAAGAATCCGACTGCGCTGGAGCCGGCGGCCAAGCAGGTCGGTGTGCCGCTGCAGACCCTCGGCCCGTTCTCGCGCACCAATGCCAGCGGTATTGCGGCCAATCCGGCAGTGCTGCGTTCGGCGTTCTCCGAAACGTTGGTGCAGGACGGCACGGTGAGCGACCCGATCACCATCGCTCCGAACCACAGCGTGATGTTGCGCGTGACCAACCACACCGCCGAGCAGGCGTTGCCGTTGGACAAGGTGCGCGACAAGGTGATCGCCGCAGTACATGCCGACCGTACCGAGAAGGCTGCAGCCGCGGCCGCCGATGCGCTGCTGGCACGCGTGCAGAAGGGTGAAACCCTGCAGGCGCTGGCGGCGAGCGAGAAGCTGCAGGTGCAGCCGATCCCGGGCCTGCCGCGCACTGCGCCGATTCCGACGCCGGCCGCAAATCGGGCGATCTTCAGTGCGCCGCGTCCGACCGAGGGCAAGCCGTCGGTGGGTAAGGTGGAGCTGGATGGCGGCCGCTTTGCGGTGTTCGTGATCAGCAAGGCCACGCCGGGCGACCTGAAACAGATGCCGGCCGAGCAGCAGACGATGCTGCGCGAGCAGCTGAGCCAGATCGACGGCAATAACGCCGCGCAGTCCTACGTCAAGGAGATGCGCAAGCGTTACAAGATTCAGATCGAAGAAACACAGCTGTAACGGCGTGTTGTCGACGGATGTAAAGAGCGAGCCCGGGCGACCGGGCTTTTTCTTTGGGGGCTGTTTACGGTAGTGCACCGGTGTGGCGCTGGTGTTGTGCCCCGATGCGACGTGGGACGTAGTCAAGGCTCACGCAATGTGCGATTGGGTATGCACTGCGCGGTAAGAGCGGCTAATAAACCACCGCGTAGCCGCCAGACGGGCACGGCCTGTATGCGGTGCGGCATGCCCCGCTCCTGGGCTCCGGTTCCGAGTGCGCCGTCCACTCCCGCCTGACGATTAAGCGCTACGTTCTCTTAGCCGAGCTTAGGGGTAAGGCGATGCGTTGCTTTCGTCGTGGACATGCGGCTTGGATGTTGGCGGAGCGGATGCGGCCAGCGCTGCTCCAGTCGCTCTTGGACCATGCGGGCGCCTCGTTCTCAAGTTCGGGCAGCTGAAATCAGTGCAGGAAGCTGAAGTCCGATGACTCGTTCGCCGATGCAGTAAGTTGCTGTGTCGATCAGCGCGCTATCTAAACGCACGCGATGCCATGCAGAGAGGCAGCGGTCAAAGCGCTCCCGAGGCCTGGATGTGTTCTTAAGCGACGGCTATCGAGACAGCGAAGGCTCGTGATGACCAGCCGCTGGCGCGGCTGATCAAGCGGCTTGCTCAGGGCGTGTCGTTGAACGACAGCACCATGCCCGGCTTCAATACTGCCTGCTTGTCCAGGCCGTTGCTGGCGAGCAGGGTGGCGACCGTGATCCCGTAGCGCCGTGCGATGGCCCATGCAGACTCGCCGTTGCGTACGGTGTGAGTGGTGCGGGCGGGCGAAGAGCGGGACGCCTTGGTAGGCGTGATGGTGGCGACCGCTGTTGAACGGCCAGCTGTGTCTGCGTCCATGTTAACGGAGGTGAGCGCGACCACTGCACCGCTCGAACCAGGTTGGGCTGCCGCGACAGGGGCCAGCACATGGACACCCTTGGGTGCCGCACGGGCGCCCGCCACTGCAGGATTCAGGCGCGCCAACAGTTGCGGCTCGATTGCACGCTGCCCGGCCCACGTATTGAGGCTGGTACCGGCCGGAAGCGCATGTTCGGTCAGTACCGGCACTGGGCGATCCAGCGATGTCAGCAGCGTGCCCTGTTGCTGCGCATGATCGAGCACGCAGGCCAGTGCATGCAGCTTTTCGACATAGTCGTAAGTGACCTTGGACATGCCCGGTAGCTCAGACGGACGCGCGTTCTGCGCGTTCATGCCGGCACTGCGCATTGCCTGCAGGACGCGGTACTCGCCGGCGTTGTAGGCCATCAACGCCAGGCGCCAGTCGCCGCCGAACATGCCGTACAGCGTTTTGAGATAACGCACCGCTGCGGTAGTGGAATCCACCGCCGACAGGCGGCCGTCGTACTGCGCGCCGACCGGCACATGGTGGTTGCGCGCGGTGGTGGCGATGAACTGCCAAAGGCCAGCCGGGCCGCTGCCGTTGCGCGCGCCAGGGCGATAGCCGCTCTCGACAAACGGAATCAGCGCAAATTCGGTCGGCATGTCGGCTGCACGCAGTTCGTCGACCACATACCCGAACAGCGGCAGGACATCCTGCGCGTCATCGGCCAGGCGGGCCGGGGCGCGCGAGAAATGCTGTTCCCAGCGGGTATCGCTGTGTTCGCTGTCGCAGCCCGGGTCGGCACGGCCTTCCAGGAACGACGAAAAGATCTCACGCCCATTGCGCATGCTGGGAGCGTTGGACGCGACAGCGGTGCTGTCGACGGATGTGAGGCGGCTTGCGTCGTTGGACGAGGCGGCTGCCGGTGCGATGGCCGCGCAGGCGGCCAACACTGCCAGAACCAAGCGCCTCATGCGCGAAATTCGTCTTTCCAGCGCCGAAGTTCGGCGAAAACATCTACTTCAGAGGAAAGTGCGCCGGCTGCGCGCGGTGCGACTGCGGCGCGAATTTCGGGACGGCTGGTACGTAAGAACGGATTGGTGGCCAGTTCACTCTTGAGCGAAATCGGCAGGGTAGGACGGGCTGCTTGACGCATGGCCTGGGCTTCCTGTTGACGGCGCTGCAAGGCAGCGTTGGTGGGATCGACGTGCAGCGCAAAGGCCGCGTTGGCCAGGGTGTATTCGTGGCCGCAACACACAAGCGTTTCGCCGGGCAGAGAGGCCAGGCGCTGCAACGAGTCGAACATCTGAGGAGCGGTACCTTCGAACATCCGCCCACAGCCTAGGCTGAACAGGGTATCACCACTAAACAGGTGGCGGTCTGTCACAAAGGCGATGTGGCTGCGGGTGTGGCCGGGCACCTCCAGCACATCGAAGCTGGTCTCCAGCAGCCGCACACGCTCGCCCTGGCCGACGCGGCGGGTGTCTGCGGGGATGCGCTCGTCGTCCGGGCCGAACAGTTCGAGCTCTGGCCAACGCTGCTGCAGCGCTGCCACGCCGCTGATATGGTCGGCATGATGATGGGTGAGCAGCACCGCGCTGGGCGTCCAGCCTTCGCGCGCGGCGGCGGCGATCACCGGCTCGGCCTGGCCCGGGTCGACAATGACGGCACGGCCCTCCGCGGCGACCAGCGCCCAGATGTAGTTATCGTCGAATGCGGGCAGGGCGGTCAGTCGCATAGAATTGGGACCATGCCTGCCGCCCCATTCTCCCGTCAAGCTGGCGTCTCATCCTGGTTTGATACGGATGCGGGGCGCAGCCTGCTCCAGTCCGAGCGTCGCCTGGCGTTGGAGGCACTGCAGACGCGGCCATCCCAGCCCTGGTTGTGGGTGGCGCCGACCAAGGAGTTGCCGCCACGCGAGTTGCTCGATGGCCGCGGGCTGCGCCTGTTTCGCAGTGCCGGACGCTTTGCCGGCGATGCCCGGTGCGCGATGCCGTTTCCGTTGCCCACCGAAAGCCTGCAGGCCATCGTGGTGCAGCATGCGGTGGTTGGCGGTGCGGCGGAGTTTCTGGCCGAATGCGAGCGGCTGTTGATGCCGGGCGGGCGGCTGTGGTTGTTCACGCTCAATCCGCTGAGCCCCTACCGGTTTCATTGGGCGCGCCGCGGCCCGGTGGCATTGCGCCCGGATCGCTGGCGATCACTGGCGCAGCAGGCCGGCTTGCAGTGTGTGGAAACCGAGCGCTATCTCGGGCCGATCTGGCGGACCGGGCGCGGTTCCTCCGATCCTGGTCGTGCCCCATGGCGCGCGGTGTATTTACTCGAAGTGGAAAAACGCGCCTCCGCACCGATTGCGCCAACACCGATTGCGCGGCCAACGCGCTGGCCGCAACCGGTGGCCACGATCTGACCTTAGTAAGCGACAACTCTGGAAGCTGATGAAATCAATTGAAGTGCATACCGATGGCTCGTGCCTCGGCAATCCGGGGCCGGGCGGTTGGGCGGCCCTGCTGCGTTACAACGGCCGCGAAAAGGAATTGGCCGGCGGTGAAACGCTGTCCACCAACAACCGCATGGAATTGATGGCCGCGATCATGGCGCTGGAAACGCTCACCGAGCCGTGCCAGATCGTGCTGCATACCGATTCGCAGTACGTGCGCCAGGGCATCACCGAGTGGATGTCCGGCTGGGTGCGACGCGGCTGGAAAACCGCTGGCGGCGACCCGGTCAAGAATCGCGAACTGTGGGAGCGGCTGCACGCGGCCACCCAGCGGCACACCATCGATTGGCGCTGGGTGAAAGGCCACAATGGCGACCCGGACAACGAGCGCGTCGACGTGCTTGCCCGTCATCAGGCCACCATCGCCCAGCGCGGCGGCGCTGCAACTGCGTAAGAGGATTCATGCGTCAGATCATTCTCGATACAGAAACCACCGGCCTGGAATGGCGCAAGGGCAACCGCGTTGTCGAAATCGGTGCGGTGGAGCTGCTGGAGCGGCGCCCGAGCGGCCACAATTTTCATCGCTATCTGAAGCCGGATTGCGATTTCGAGCCGGGTGCGCAGGAAGTCACCGGGCTGACCCTGGAATTTCTGGCCGACAAACCGTTATTCGGCGATGTGGTCGAGGAATTTCTCGCCTATATCGACGGCGCGGAATTGATCATCCACAACGCTGCGTTCGATCTGGGTTTTCTGGATAACGAGTTATCGCTGCTGGGCAATGGCTACGGCCGCATCATCGACCGCGCCACCGTGGTCGATACCTTGATGATGGCGCGCGAGCGTTACCCGGGGCAGCGCAATTCGCTCGATGCCCTGTGCAAACGCTTGGGCGTGGACAACGCGCATCGCCAATTGCACGGGGCCTTGCTCGATGCGCAGATCCTGGCCGATGTGTATATCGCGCTGACCTCGGGTCAGGAAGAGATCGGCTTTGCCAGCGCCGATGCCGGCCAGAACAACAATGAGGGCAACGGCATGATCGCGTTCGACCCCGCATTGCTGCTGCCGCGCCCGCGCGTGGTGGTGACTGCGTCGGAATCGCAGGCGCACGAGGCGCGGCTAGCGCAGTTGCGCAAGAAGGCCGGCCGCGCGCTGTGGGATGCGCCGATCGAAGAGAGTGCAGTCGCCGGCTAGGTCGGCGGTGGCGGCGCTGCCGCCCGTTGCGTGCGGCACATGCCATCGACGGCATGTGCCGCGTATGGTCAGGGCGCCAGCAGGTCTGCGGCGGACTCGAAGGCTGACGTCCGGCATCGACGCTGCGAAGCCTTGCTCAGTAGCTGCGCACCAGGATCGCGGTGATGTTGTCCGAGCCGCCGCCATCCAGTGCCGCGGCGACCAGGCATTCCACGCATTCTTGTGCGCTGCAATCGGCCTGCGACAGGGTCGCCGCAATCGTCGCATCGTCCACTTCTTCGGTCAGCCCGTCGCTGCAAAGCAACAGCTGCATGCCGGATTTCAGCTCGCCTTGCATGGTGGCAACGTTGAGGTGCGCCGGGTCGGTGACGCCCAGTGCCTGGGTGACCACGTTGCGATGCGGATGCGCGCGCGCCTGCTCGCTGGTGAGCGTGCCTTGGGCGATGAGTTCCTGCACGTAACTATGGTCCTGGCTCAGTTGCGCCAGCCGCCCGTCGCGCCACAGATACGCACGGCTGTCGCCGACCCAGGCCACTTCGAAACGCTGGCCCAGCACGCGTGCCGCGACCACGGTGGTGCCCATCGGCAAGGTGTCGTTGCAGCGGCGCGAGGTTTTGATGATCTCTTCGTCGGCGATGCGCACCGCCTGCGCGAGCGGGGTGCCGGCGCGGACTTCGCGCACGATGGTTTCGCGTGCCAGCGCGCTGGCCACCTCGCCGCAGGCGTGCCCCCCCATGCCGTCGGCCACCAGCCACAGCCCCAGTTCGCTATCGCCGTAATAGGTGTCCTCGTTGAGGTCACGGCGCAGGCCGACGTGGGTGAGGTGTCCGAATTCGAGCATGGGGCCGGGTCGCCAGGGAGAAGATGCGTGCCCATCATCGCGGCCCGACCGGCCGGCAGCAACACGGCGATCGCGCCAGTCGCAGTGCCGGTTCACGCCGGGCCGGCGGCCGGGCCGCCCGGCGCTGGCCCAGGCCGCTTGTGGCCTGGCGCGTGTGCCCGTATGATGCACGGCCCCAGGACACTGGGGACCATCTGGAGAGGTGGCAGAGCGGTTGAATGTACCTGACTCGAAATCAGGCAGGCGTTTATAGCGCCTCGGGGGTTCGAATCCCCCCCTCTCCGCCAGATTGAGGCGACAAGGTGTGCCAGTGCCGCGTGAGTTTTGCCGGCGTCACTGGGGGGGGGGGGGGGAAGCCCCGGGTTCGACAGACAGCATCGCTGTCTGCACGGCGAAGCCGCCCGCAGGGCGAAGGCACGTAGTGCCGAGTGAATCTTCCCTCTCCGCCAGATTCGCATCAGCCCCCGCAAGGGGGCTTTTGTTTATGTGTCGCAGTCGGTTGTCGTTGCGATGACTACAATCCGTTCGATCCCCGTTGGAGACTTGTCATGTCCGAGATCCTGGTGCCCGTGTCCTTTGGTGAGCTGCTCGACAAGATCGCGATCCTGCAGATCAAGTCCGAGCGCATGCGCGATGCGGCCAAGCTGGCCAATGTGCGTAACGAGTTGTCTGCGCTGGAAACCAGCTGGATGGCGCATCCGGCTGCCGGTCACGACATCGTGCGGCTGCGCGCCGAGCTCAAGGCCGTCAACGAGCGGCTGTGGGTGATCGAAGACGACATCCGGCTCAAGGAGCAGGCGCAAACCTTCGACGACAGCTTCGTGCAGCTGGCGCGCAGCGTCTACATCGAAAACGACGAGCGCGCGCGAATCAAGAAGGACATCAACCTGGCGCTGGGGTCTTCGTACGTGGAAGAGAAGTCCTACCAGGACTATCGCGCGACTGGCGCCTGAGCGGAGTGATGGGCCGAGTGCGCCAGTACCAGTACCAGTCGGCGCACTGATGCGAGGGCCGTCTTTCATCGCGATAGACGGCTTGCGCAATGCAGGGTGCAGCGGCCTGAAGGTTTGCTGCCAAGTGACTCAGTCCTTGCGCGGACGAAGAACGGCGCGACGCGTCATTCGTCGGATCGATCTGACGATCAGTTGGGCAGCATCGTTCGCCGGCCGTTAGCGGAGATGATCCGCCCGATAGCGCTCGAACGCAGCGATCGCGTCGTCGACGGTAATCAGCGACATCACATCGTCGAACTCGATCTTGGTGCCCCAGCTGAGCTGATCGGCCGGCTTGTGCAGAAACTTGCGCGCCGCCGCGTCGTAACGGTCCACGCAATAGCGCACGTCCGAATACGGGCCGCTGCGTCGTGGATTGCTGGCCGCATGCAATCCCAGCACCTTGCTGCCCATCGCATTGGCGATATGCATTGGTCCCGAATCCGGTGTGACCACGAGGTTGGCGCGGGCGAGCAGCGCAGGCAGCTGCTTGAGGGTGTCCTTGCCGACCAGATCCAGCACCGGCGCATGCGTATTCGCCACGATGGCATCGGCGGTGCTGCGTTCCAGTTCGCTGCGGCCGCCGCACAGCACCACCCGCCAGCCCTGGGCCGCCGCATGGTCGGCAAGCGCAGCGTGGCGGTCGGGATACCAGTTGCGCCGCACGTGACTGGAGCACGGGGAAATCATCAGCACCGGGCGGCCATCGTCGTCCCATTGCGCGCGCGCCCAGGCGTGCGCAGCGTCGGGTACCGGCAGGTCCCAGCGCACCTGGGTCTGGCGCAGGCCCAGCGGCTCGGCGAAGCTGCCGATGGCGTCGAGCACGTGGATGCCGGGGCGGTCGGCAATGCGTTCGTTGACGAACAGGCCGTGCAGATCCTTGGAGCGGCTGCGGTCGTAGCCGATGCGGCGGCGCGCCGGCACGAATGCCGACAGCACATTGGCGCGCAACGCCACCTGCATCTGCAACAAGGCGTCAAAGCGTCCCAGCGGAGCCAGCGCCTGGCGTAGCGCGCGCATGCCCACTACGCCGCTGCGTTTGTCGTAGGCATGGAAGTGCACGCCGGGCAGGCCGTCGAGTAGCTTCAGGCCGGCCTTGTCGATGATCCAGTGCAGCTGCGTCTGCGGGAAACCCGCCTGCAGCGTGCGCACCAGCGGCACCACATGGGTTACGTCGCCCAGGGCGGACAAGCGCAGCAAACACAGCGATGCAGGCGTTACAGCCATGGTGTTGTTAGACTCGATAGATGGTTTCTTTCGACGCCACCGAAGCGCTGACGCCGTACCGCGAGGGCCGCGGCTATGGCGCCATTCTGTTCGACCGCGAACGGCTGCGGCAAGCCGACGCCGAGCTATTTTCGCCGCAACACTGGGGCGACAGGGCGCGGCCGGTCGACGAAGGCGGGCGCGGCGGTGCCTGGTTTGTGGATGCACCGTTCGGCCGCAGTGTGTTGCGGCAGTATCTGCGCGGCGGCATGGCCGCGCGCGTCAGCCGCGACCGGTATGTGTGGAAAGGCGCGGGGCGCACACGCAGTTTTGCCGAGTTCCGGCTGATGCGCGAACTGATCACACGCAAGCTGCCAGTGCCACGCCCACTGGCGGCCTGCTATCTGCGCGAAGGCCTGGGCTATCGCGCGGCACTGTTGATGGAGCGGCTGGAAGACGTGCGCTCGCTGGCCGACCATGCACAAGTGGCTGGGCGTGGCGCGCCGTGGGAAGCGACCGGGCAACTGATTGCGCGTTTCCATCGCGCTGGCCTGGATCACGCCGATCTCAACGCGCACAACATCCTGTTCGATGCCGGCGGGCATGGTTGGCTGATCGATTTCGACCGTGGCGTGCTGCGCATTCCGGCCACGCGCTGGCGCGAGCGCAACCTCAAGCGGCTGCATCGGTCGCTGTTGAAGCTGCGCGGCAATCGCAGCCGCGAAGAGGTCGACAAGGATTACGAGCGGCTGCATCGCGCTTACGAGCTGGCCTGGGGTCGGGGCTACTGATGCAGTGGGCGTTGCGCGTGCAGGGGGTCGGCAATGCGTCGGCGGTGGCGCTCGGTTCGCCGATGGCCACGCTCGAGCGCGCTGGCGCGCCGTGGCTGACCATCGATTGCGGCAGCGAGGGGTTGACCGCCTATCAAGCGCATTACGGCTACCTGCCGCAAGCCATCTTCATCACCCATGTGCATCTGGACCATGTCGGCGGGCTGGAGCGGGTCTTCGTCGACAGCTACTTCTCCGAGCGACGCGGGCGCACGCGCCTGTACGTGCCGGCGCCAGTAGTGCCGCTGCTGCAGCGGCGCATCGCCGACTACCCGAACGTGCTGGCCGAGGGCGGGGCGAACTTCTGGGATGCGTTTCAGCTGGTGCCGGTCGGCGATGCCTTCTGGCACGACGGAGTGCGGCTGGAGGTGTTCCCGGTGCGCCACCACTGGCCGGAGACGGCCTACGGGCTGCGTCTGAAAGGGGCGCTGGTATGGACCGGCGACACCCGGCCGATCCCGGAAATGCTGAAGCGTTATGCGGACGACAATGAGCTCATCGCGCATGACTGCGGTGTTCACGGCAACCCGTCGCATACTGGCGTGGATGATCTGGAGCGGGAATACCCGCAGGACCTGTTGAGCCGCATGCTGCTGTACCACTACGCCAGCGACGCCGACGGCGACGTGCTGCGTGCACGCGGCCATCGCGTCGCCGTGCCCGGGCAACACCTGACGCTGGCGGACCCGACCGCCGAAACGGTGCGCTGATGGGTGCCTTGTCTCTGCCGACCCTGACCGGTGCCCCGATGCAGGACCGCTACGGTCGCCCGCTGCGCGATCTGCGCCTGTCGGTGATCGAAGCCTGCAATTTCCGCTGCGGTTATTGCATGCCGGCCGACCGCGTGCCCGACGATTACGGCTTCGATGCGCAACAGCGGTTGAGCTTCGACCAGCTGGAAACGTTGGTGCGGGCGTTTGTGTCGGTGGGTGTCACCAAGGTGCGCCTGACCGGTGGCGAGCCGTTGTTACGTCGCGATTTGCCGACCTTGGTTGCGCGACTCACCGCCATCGAAGGGATCGAGGATCTGGCGCTGACCACCAATGGCGCCTTGCTCGCGCGCCAGGCCGAGGCGCTGCGCCAGGCCGGGCTGAGGCGCATCACGGTGAGCATGGATGCATTGGAGCCGGCGCTGTTCAAGCGCATGAGCGGCGACCGTGGCGACATCGCGCAGGTACTGGCCGGCATTACCGCCGCCGAACAGGCCGGCTTCAAACGGTTGAAGATCAATTGCGTGGTCCAGCGTGGCGTCAACGAAGATCAGGTGCTGCCGCTGGTGGAGCACTTCCGCGGCACCGGGCATGTGTTGCGCTTCATCGAATTCATGGACGTGGGCAGTTGCAACGGCTGGACGCCGGAAGCGGTGGTGAGCTCTGCGCAGTTGCACGCGCGCATTCACGCACGCTGGCCGCTGATGGCACTGGACGCCAATTACACCGGCGAAGTCGCGCAACGTCATGCGTTTGTCGACGGCGCGGGCGAGGTGGGTTTCGTCAGTTCGGTCAGCGTGCCGTTTTGCGGCGACTGCCAGCGCGCGCGCGTGTCGGCCGACGGTCACCTGTACACCTGCCTGTTCGCCAGCCAGGGTCACGATCTGAAGCCGGCGTTGGCCGACGGCGAGCAAAGGTTGGCGACACACTTGCGTCAACGCTGGAGCATGCGTGGCGACCGCTACAGTGAAGTGCGTGCATCAGCGGAACCGCGTCGCGGCAAGCCGGTCGAGATGTTTTTGATCGGCGGATGAGTGCGCGCACGCGTCTGCGGCAGGTGAGCGCTGGAGTCGCGCTTGCTCGATCCACGGGTGCGTGACGACACGCAGGCGCTGGAAGCACGGCTCGCCCCTGAATTTCTGAATTCTTAGAGTCCGCCGCGTCCGCGCGCCACTGCACGCGGCGCGACGTCATCACCGCGCCGCGTTCCAGTGCCGCTGTTGGCGGTTGCCACGCCGATGCCTTCGCGTGCGTGCTGCAAGCGCCGGATCTCACGCAGCTGCGGTGCCCCACGGTCGATGGCAGCGGTGGGCTCGAACGGCATGCGTTGCGCAGCTCGTTATGGCACAGGGGCCCGGATGATCACGGCGGCTGTTTCATCAAGGCACCCCATTCACTGACAATGCCGCATCCTGAGCGTCTATCACCGTGTCGTTTCCCATGCCTGCCAAGTCCCGTTCCACGCGCCTGACCCACCTGGATGATGCCGGGCTCCCCACCATGGTGGATGTCTCGGACAAGGCGGTCACCGCACGCAGTGCCACGGCGATCAGCCGGGTGCGGTTTCCGGCGTCCGTTGCCGCGCAGTTGCGCGCCAACGGCCTGCGCAGCGCCAAGGGTGGCATCGTCGAGACCGCGGTGATTGCCGGCACCATGGCCGTCAAACGCACGCACGAGCTGATTCCGTTCTGCCATCCACTGCCGATCGATGGCTGTCGTTTCGAGATCGACTGGGCAGGCGAGCAGGTGCTGGAGATTCACTGCACCGTGCGCTGCGTGCATCGCACCGGTGTGGAGATGGAGGCGCTCACCGGCGCCAGCGTGGCGGCCCTGACGGTCTATGACATGTGCAAGGCGTTATCGCACGGCATGACGATCGGGCCGACCAAATTGGTGTCCAAGCGCGGCGGCAAGCGCGATATCGGAGTGGCGCAATGACTGCAACGGTGACGGTGTTGTATTTCGCCAGCCTGCGCGAAGCAGCCGGAATCGCCGACGAGCGTGTGCAATCCGGCGCGCCGGATCTGCGCGGCCTGTATGCCGAACTCGATGCGCGGCACGGCTTGCGCTGGATGCCTGCGCAGTTGCGCGTTGCCGTCGACGGCGCCTTCGCGCGCTGGGACGATGCGCTTCGCGATGGCAGTGAAGTGGTGTTTATTCCGCCAGTGTCGGGAGGTTGAGCGTGAGCGATGACATCGTGTCCATCTTTGCGCTTTCCGATGCGCCATTGCCGGTGGAGCAGCTGCGTTCCGGCGCCGCGCATCCGCATGCCGGTGCGTTTGCCAGTTTCGAAGGCTGGGTGCGCAATCACAACGAAGGCCGTGGCGTTGCCGGGTTGCGCTACGAAGCCTACGCCGCGCTGGCGCAGGCCGAAGGTCAACGTGTGCTCGATGAAGCGACGCGCCGGTTCGCCATCGTGCATGCGCACTGCGTGCATCGGGTGGGCGAGCTGCAGATCGGCGACATGGCGGTCTGGGTGGGCGTCAGTGCGGCGCATCGTGGCGCTGCGTTCGACGCGTGCCGCTACATCATCGACGAGGTCAAGGCGCGCGTGCCGATCTGGAAGCACGAGCATTACCTGGAAGGCGACGCGGGCTGGTTGCATCCTGAGTCGCAGTGATGTCCTCAACCGCGTGTGTGCGGTGGCGTGATGCACTGCTGGGGCTGCCGGTTTGGCGGGCGCCATCGTGTTCGATCATGCCGCGGCAAAGGTTAGCTGGTGTGGCCTAAGAAGCTGCCGCAGCTACGCTGAAGCGCGCACGGCAATGGTCCGCGCGCTGAGGCATGCAGGAAGGTTAGGAGAGTCTCCGACGGTTGATCTCGGCGCCCGCATCGATCGATACGCGTCGAGCATGGCGTTCCCATTGCGGAGATGTCTGGCGCTGTCGTTACGGGCGGCAGCAATGCAAGCGAAGATCTTGAGCGTGGCGTGGCGCACAGCACGCTCCGTGACGGATGCTGCCGATTCCAGGCAATGACCTGCGCCTGGAGCATCGACCAGGTCGATCCAGCGCGTGCACAGACAAGTAGGGTGGTGTCCCCGCCGGTTGACCTCGGCGCCCGCATCAATCGATACCGTTGCTGCCTTCCGGCCCTGGCGGGATTTTCGATCTAGCGTCGCGAGGGACCGACGGGGCCACCATAAGACGTGGGCCACTGGCATGGCCCTGCGATTTGCGACAGTGGTGTCAATGCGCAAATCATGAAACTGGCGGAGAGAGGGGGATTCGAACCCCCGAAGCGCGGTTTAGACGCTTACACACTTTCCAGGCGTGCTCCTTCAACCACTCGGACACCTCTCCGTACCTGTACGACCGGGGTCTAACAGGGCCGCAAATTCTAGCGGTCGCCGGCCCGTACCACAAGCTGAATCTTTCCGGCGCAGTCGGTGAGACGCGCCGTGGCACAATATCGGCTCAGAACAAGCTGGTTGCCCGATGTCTTATCTCGTTCTTGCCCGCAAGTGGCGCCCGAAGCGTTTTGCCGAACTCGTGGGCCAGGAACACGTGGTCCGCGCGCTCACCAACGCGCTCGACAGCGGGCGCGTGCACCACGCGTTTTTGTTCACCGGGACGCGTGGCGTGGGCAAGACCACCATTGCGCGCATTTTCGCCAAGTCGCTGAACTGCGAGACCGGCACCAGTGCTGACCCGTGCGGCACCTGTCCGGCCTGCCTGGACATCGATGCCGGCCGCTATATCGACCTGCTGGAAATCGACGCCGCCTCCAACACCGGCGTGGACGATGTGCGCGAAGTGATCGAGAACGCGCAGTACATGCCCTCGCGCGGCAAGTTCAAGGTCTACCTGATCGACGAAGTGCACATGCTCTCCAAGGCGGCGTTCAACGCGCTGCTCAAAACCCTGGAAGAGCCACCGGAACACGTGAAGTTTCTGCTCGCCACCACCGACCCGCAGAAACTGCCGGTGACGGTGCTGTCGCGCTGCCTGCAGTTCAACCTCAAGCGCTTGGACGAGGACCAGATTCAGGGGCAGATGACCCGCATCCTGGCCGCCGAGGAGATCGAATCGGATCCGTCGGCAATCGTGCAGCTGTCCAAGGCGGCCGATGGCTCCCTGCGCGATGGCTTGTCGCTGCTGGATCAGGCAATCGCCTATGCCGGCGGTGCGCTGCGCGAGGATGTCGTGCGCACGATGCTGGGTACGGTGGACCGCACCCAGGTCGGGGCGATGCTGCAGTCGCTGGCCCACGGCGATGGCGCGCGCCTGCTGCAGGTGGTTGCCGCACTTGCGGAATTTTCGCCGGACTGGAGCGGCGTGCTGGAAGCCCTGGCGGAGGCCTTGCACCGCGTGCAGGTGCAGCAGCTGGTGCCGTCGGTGGCGTTTGTCGGCGACGGCATCGACCCGACGCCATTCGCCGCGCAGCTGCGGCCGGAAGTGGTGCAGCTGTGGTACCAGATGGCGCTCAACGGGCGCCGCGATCTGTATCTGGCGCCGAGCCCGCGTGCCGGTTTCGAGATGGCCGTGCTGCGCATGCTGGCGTTCCGCCCTGCGGCGGCGGTGCCGGCCGGAAGCAGCGACGATGGCCGCAGTGCCAGCGCGGGTGGCGGCGCTCGCGCGTCCGCTGCGGGCGTGCAGGCGGCTGCACCGGTGACAGCGGCGGCTGCAGTGCCTGTCAGGCCGGTCGAGGTGGTTGAAGCGGCGTCGGGTGCGGGTGTTGCTGCGGCGTCGGTAGCCACGGCAACGTCGGCGTCAACATCGGCACCGATAGCAACATCGGCAGCGACGCCAACACCAACGACACCAGCTGCAGCACCAGCCGACGCAGCCTCGGCGCCGGTTGTGGTGCTTCCTGCGGCAGATCCGTCGCTCTATGGTCGCTCGTCCGCTGCTGCGCGCACTGACGACACGCCGCCGTGGGCGGTGGACGATGCGCCGGTGCGCACGCATGCTGCGCCAGCTTCCGTGTCCGATACGGCGGTTGTGCTGGCACCCGAATCTGCAATGGCCCTGCCGCCAGAAGCCGCTATTGCGGCGCCGATCATGGCGGTGCCCGAACTTGTGCCTGCGCTTGCCGCCGCCGCTGCTCCCGTGCCGGCAGAGATGGCTGCAAATACGCTCTCTGCTGGTCCTGCGTCTGCCGAAGCTTCGCCAGCTTCAGCATCGCTATCCGCATCAGCGCCCAGCAACGATTCGAGCACGCTGATCGACGACAGCCGCATTGCCGACGCCGAACAGTGGCTTGAGTTGGTCACGCGTAGCGGGTTGAACGGCCCGTCGCGTCAGCTCGCGGCCAATGCGGCGTTTATCGGCCATCGCGATGGCGTGCTACGGCTGGCGCTGGCGCCGGGCTTCGAATATCTCAACTCCGAACGCTCCATCGCCAACCTGGCGCAGGCGCTGGCGCCGGTCCTCGGAGACACGCCGCGCATCGTGATCGAAACCGGCAGCGCCGATGTCGAGACCTTGCATGAGCGCGCCAACCGGCAGAAAGGCGAGCGCCAGAGCGCAGCCGAAACCGCCTTCATGAATGACCCGAATGTGCAGCAGCTGATCCAGCAGCAGGGCGCGCGGGTCGTTCCCGATTCCATCCGCCCTTACGACGAGTAACGACCATGCGTGGAAACATTGCCCAATTGATGCAACAGGCGCAGAAGATGCAGGAAAACCTGCAGCGCGCCCAGGAAGAACTGGCCAAGCTGGAAGTCACCGGCACTGCCGGCGGCGGCATGGTCAGCGTGACGCTGACCGGCGCCAAGGAGTGCCGCAAGGTGCGGATCGACCCCAGCATTCTCTCCGACCAGGAAATGGCCGAGGACCTGATCGCCGCCGCCTTCAACGACGCCTCCAACAAGATCGATGCCGAATCCAAGGACCGCATGGGTTCGGCTACCGCCGGCATGCAGCTGCCGCCGGGCATGAAGTTGCCGTTCTAAGAATCAGGGATTGGGCATTCGGGATTGGAGATTGGCAAAAGCGAGATGGCTTTTGCCTTTGCGTATCCCGAATCTCCATTCCCGAATCCCGGCCACTCGATGTCCTCCTTACTCGAACAACTGATCGAAGCCTTCCGGGTGTTACCGGGCGTGGGCCAGAAATCGGCGCAGCGTATGGCCTATCACGTGCTCGAGCGCGAGCGCGAGGGTGGGCGACGGCTGGCGACGGCGCTTGCCAGCGCGGTGGAAAAGGTCGGCCATTGCGTGCAATGCCGCGACTTCACCGAGGCGGAAATCTGCCCGATCTGTGCCAATGCCAGCCGCGACCGGCAGCAGCTGTGCGTGGTGGAATCGCCAGCCGATCGTTTGGCGATCGAGCACGCTACCGGCTACCGCGGGGTGTATTTCATTCTGCAGGGACGGCTGTCGCCGCTGGATGGTATCGGCCCGCGCGAGCTGGGGTTGGACCAACTCGGCGAACGCCTGGCCGCCGGTGAAATCACCGAAATGATCATCGCCACCAACGCCACGGTGGAAGGCGAGGCCACCGCGCATTACCTGGCGCAGTTGGCGCGCCAGCATGGCGTGCGCCCCAGCCGGCTCGCGCAAGGCATGCCGCTGGGCGGCGAGCTGGAATATGTGGATCGCGGGACGCTGTCGCACGCCTTCGGTACCCGCAGTGAGGTGGTTTGAGGGCGAGGATTGGGGAGTCGGGATTTGGGATTGGTCAAAGCGGCCTGGCTGCGCGCTTGGGCTTCTAAGAATCCCGAATCTCGAATCTCGAATCACCAGCCGGCTGACCGCTGGGAACATCCAGCTACCGCATTGATAAAAACGGTGGAGGCGCCGGCCCTCTAAAACAGCTCATTGCTGCTGGGCACGGATCGAGGATGCACAAAAGCTGCCAGACCACGCGCGCGGTAAGCTCTTATCAATCCCAAATGACCAATCCCTAATCTCCGCCATGTCCGACACCATCTTCAGCAAGATCATCCGTCGCGAAATCCCAGCCACCATCGTCTATGAAGACGATGAGGTGCTGGGCTTTGAAGACATCGCGCCGCAGGCGCCGGTGCATGTGCTCTTCATTCCCAAGCTGCACGCCATTCCCACGCTGGACGACGTCCCGCCGGAGCAGGCGTTGCTGGTCGGCAAGTTGGCGCTCGCCGCTGCCGCGTACGCACGTGAGCAGGGCCTGGCGCAGGACGGCTACCGTATCGTGATGAATTGCCGCGAGCATGCCGGGCAGACGGTGTTTCATATCCATCTGCATCTGCTGGCCGGTGCGCCGCTGGGCCGCTTCGGCACGCCCTGACGAAATCGCTGGGCGTTGCCACCGATGTGACTGAACAGGTTCTCGAGCGGAAAGGGCAGGCCAGGGGTGAGCATCGCCAATCGCCAATCGCCAATCGCCAATCGCTAATCGCTAATCGCTAATCGCCAGTGCTGCGGTTGCGAGCCGATGTACACAAGCCGGCGCTCCCAGCATCCGCGCAGTAGTCGCGGTTCCAGCAGGGCTTGTTGCGCCCGCGCAGCGCCGGGCTGGCGAAATGGCGAAATGGCGAAATAAGAATCCAGCAAAAACGCGCTAATGCCGGCGGCTTGCCCGCACAAACAAAAACGCCGCTCCTTCAAGAGCGGCGTTTGCATCACAGTTGACTCAGCAGCCGATTACCACCAGCCGCGGCCCCAGCCCCAACCGCCGCCCCAACGCGGACCCCACGGGTCGCCCCAGGGGCCATACGGGTACGCCTGAATCACGTCGACGTCGCGCACTTCCGGCCACAGGTAGACCACATCCGCCGCCACCTTGGGCAGCTTGTAGTCGTACTCGCCGATCTTGGTGGTCTCATAGCCTTCGATCTTGCCGATGAAGGTGACTTCGCGGCCGGGTTCGAACACCGCCGGGTCATAGAAGCCCGAGCGGCAGGCCAGGAAGCGGCCATCGCTGGCATCCACGGCATTGCGGTCCGGGCGGCCGCTGGCGTTGAGCGGGCGCGAGATCAACTCGAAGCAGGTCTGGCCCTGGCTCGGCTTGGTCTGGATGATCTTGCCGCCCCAGCGCACCGAAGTGCCCAGCTGCGCGCTGGCAGTGGAATCGCTCGGGCTGACCGTGGGGAACTGGCCCTGCAGCGGCTTGGGCGCGGTGGCGCAGGCTGCGAGCCCGAGCACGGCGACAATGGGAAAAAGAAAGCGGGTACTCATGAGGAAACTCCGGTTCGCGGGCGATGCTGCTGCAGATCTTTGAGGAGTGAGGCGCTGTCCGAATCAGCGCCAGCGTAGCGCGCGGCAGCGAAACGTTGGCTGAGTGCCAACAGTGTGGTGTCGGGGTGGGTGCGGGCGACGCGTTGCGCCCAGGCGATGGCCGGTTCGTGCAGTTCGCGGGCAAGACCCAGCTTGCCGTAGCGCTGGCTCAGCCGGTGCCAGGCGCGCAGCAGCGGGTCGCGTTCGCGTTCGCCGCGCGCCAGCAGCCAGCTCATCCACGCCAGTGCGCTGACCGCGAACACGCCGAAGATGGTGGCCAGCTGGGTGGGCTCCAGGCGGTCGATGCCGAACGGCTGCAGCAGCCGTTGTTGGCGGTCGGCATTGAAGGACAGCACCAGATCGTTCCAGCCGCGCCGCAGCCAGTCGCTGACCTGGCCCAGGCCGGCCCAGGTACCGAGCTGGGCAAAGTTGTTGCCATCGGTTTGCAGGCGATCTTCCAGCGTGTCGTAGATGCGTTCCGGTGCCACGGCGGCAGTGGGGTCCACACGCACCCAGCCGCGTCCGGCCAACCACACCTCGGTCCATGCATGCGCATCCATGCGGCGCACCACCCAGTAGTTGCCCAGCCCGTTGTAGGTGCCACCCGCATAGCCGGTGACCACGCGCGCGGGGATGCCGGCAGCGCGCATCAGCACCACGAACGAGGAGCTGAAGTGCTCGCAAAACCCGGCTTTCTGCTGGAACAGGAATTCATCCACGCTATTGCGGCCAAGCAGCGGCGTATCCAGCGTGTAGGCGAATTCGCGCGTGATCCACCCCAGTGCGCGCTGCACCACGGCATCGTCGTTGTTGCCGGCTTCGGCCCGCCATTGCCTGGCAAGCGCAACGGTGCGTGGATTGAAGCCAGGCGGCAGCGCGAGTGCACGCTTGCGCAACTGATCGGGCAGGTCGGTATCGAAACGTGCCGGTGGCGCCGATTGCAACTCCCAGCGGGTCAGTGCGCTCAATGGCCGCTGCGCGAACAGTTCGTAATCGGGCGACAGCTCGGCGTCGGCCACGCCCTGGGTCGGCAGGTCCAGCGACACCAATTGGCGACGATCGGTGGGCTCGTAATCCAGTCGATAACGATAGGTCTGCGGGCCGGGCGTGACCGACGCGGGTTGGCCACGACCGGTCCAGCGCGCGCGCTGCCAGGTGCGGCCGTCGAAATCCCACATCACCGGCCCACGCCAGTAGCGCTGCTGCGGCGGTGGCGCCTTGCCGGTGAATTGCACGCGCAAGGCCGGGCTATCGTCGGCCATCAGGTCGATCCATTCGCCTGGCGACATGTTGTCCGAGAGTCCAGGCCTGGACAGTGCGCGCTCGGGCACGCCCCACAGCGGCGAACTCAGGCGCGGCAGCAACCAGAAGGTGGCCAGCGCCAGTGGCACCCCGATGGCGACCAGCTTGCCGATCCCGCGCAACTGCAGGCGTAGCGAAGGCGTGCGGGTGCGATGCTCCTCGTCGGCCAGTCGCTGCATGCTGAGCAAGGCGCTGACCACTGCCAGCAGCGCCAGGCCCATGGTTGCCGGGCCCTGGTCGAGCAGGAATGCCGCAAACGGCGCGAACAAGGCAAAGCCGAGCAGGCTGCGCGCATCGCGCAGGGTGCGCAGTTCGGAGGCCTTGATCGCAAGCATCGCGGCGAGCACCGCACAGCCGGTATCGCGGCCGAAGCGCATGCCTATCTGCCAGTACACCGCCGCCAGCATTGCGATCACCAGCAATACCCGCACCGGCGCCATCACGGTGCCGCGCCAGCTCAGCACGCCGACCAGGACCGCGGCTACCGCAATGGTGGTAGCGAGCAGGCCGGGCAGCTGCAGCAGTAACGGTGCCAGTGCCAGCCAGCTGGTGGCCAGGACCCAACCGCGGCTGGGCTGGCTGATCGGGAGGGATGGTTCAGTCATGAGGAAGCAGCGCCAGGGCGCGCAGGCACAAGTGCTGGTGGGACGGGCCTTGCGCAGGCCCCAGTGGTGGCTGGCCTGGCAGCAGCAAGCGATAACGCCGCCCGTCGCGCTCGGCCAGATTGACCCAGCGGGCAAGCCGCGCGATGCGGCGTTCGTAGGGCAGCGCGTGCAGCGTGCGCCAGTCCAGCGTCACTTCGATGCCCATCGGCTGTTCGTATTCGCGCACCAGCAAGGTGTCGCGACGCGCGGAATGCTTCCAGGAAATCGTGCGCGGCGCATCGCCAGCGCGATATGGGCGCAGCTGATGCAGTTCTTCGCCTTGCGCGTGCAGGCGGGTCTGGTTGGGCGAACCGGCACCGTCGGGCAGCGTGGGGCCGTGGTCTTCGGGTTTGGGGTAGGCCAGCAGCGGGGTTTCCGGCCACACCCATGACCAGGCCCGCACCAGGCCCAGCGGCTGGGTGCTCGACAGCCGGATGCGTTCGATGTCCTGCCAGCCGCGCTGTGTGGTGGGCACCAGCAGGTCGACGTCGGCCATCTCGTGCTCGACCAGCGAACAGAAACCGCTGCTTTGCAGATGGTCCAGCCGCAGCCCGCGCCGCACGCGGGTATCGCGACGTGCCAGTGACACCCGCATCCGCAGCGGCTCGCCGGCCACTACAGGTTCGGCCGAGACCGCTTCGATGCGCAGCGCCGACAACTGCAGATGCGCCATGATGCTGCTGGCGATCCCGGCGGTGGCCAGCAGCAGGGCTAGCAGCAAGGCCGGGTTGTTGTTGTAGTTCAACGCGCCCAGCAGCATCGCCAACAGCAAGCCGGTGATGAACAACCCGAAGCGGGTCGGCAACACATAGATACGCCGCCGATCCAGCACGATCGGCAACGCTTCCGCTCCCCGCGGACGGGCCAGCAGGCTGAGCCGGCGGCCGATGCCGCGCAAGGTTGCACGCACGTGTGTCAGTCCACCGGTACGCTGTGCAGCAGCGCCTTGGCCAGCGCCGGCCCGGAGGACGATTCTGCTTCCGGCACCAGCCGATGCCCGGCCACGGCCACGAACAGCGCCTGCACGTCTTCCGGCAGCACATGCTCGCGTCCAAGCAGCAGCGCATACGCCTTGGCGGCGCGCAGCAGCGCGATGCCGGCACGTGGCGACAGGCCCACGCGTACCCCGGCGTGCTGGCGGCTACGCAGCAGCAGCGCCTGCACGTAGCCGATCAAGGCATCGCTGGTATGGATCTGGTTGACCCCCGCACGCAGCGCGACTACCTCTGTATCGCTGAGCTGCGGTGCGGCCTGGGCGATCAGTTCGCGTCGGTCCACCCCGGACAGGAGCGCGCGCTCGGCATCGGCGCTGGGGTAGCCCAGGCTGAGCCGTAGCAGAAAGCGATCCAGCTGCGAGTCCGGCAACGGAAACGTGCCGGACAGGTCGACCGGATTCTGCGTGGCGATCACGAAGAACGGTTCCGGCAAGGCATGCGTCACGCCATCCAGGGTGACCTGTTGTTCGGCCATGGCTTCCAGCAGCGAGCTCTGCGTGCGCGGCGGCGCGCGATTGATCTCGTCGGCCAGCAGCACATGGGTGAACACCGGGCCGGGGTGGAACTGGAATTGGCGCGAGGCCGCGTCGTACACCGACACGCCCAGCACATCGGCCGGCAGCAGGTCGGAGGTGAACTGCACGCGCTGGAAGCCCAATCCCAGGCTGGAGGCCATGGCGTGGGCCAGGGTGGTCTTGCCCAGGCCGGGCAGGTCTTCGATCAACAGATGTCCCCCGGACAGCAGCGCCACGAACGCCAATCGCACTTCCTGCGCCTTGCCCAACAACAGCGAATTGACCTGGTCTTGCGCGCGCCCCAGCGATTGGCGCAGCGCATCGGTTAGCATTTCCGTGGAACGCAGCGGTGTCGACATCACAATTCCGTAGGTGAAAAGAAGAGTGCACAGGGCAATGCAGGGGGACCAACGGGCACATCGCACTTTCGTGATCCTGTGGACACTGGCGACGGCCGTCAAGCTGTTGATTGCCGCACGGCTGCCGTTGTTCGTGGACGAAGCGTTTTATTGGCAGGAAGGCCAGCACCTGGCCGCGGCCTATTCGGATCTGCCGGGCATGACTGCCTGGCTGGCGCGCCTGGGTGTGGAAGTTGGCGGGCACCATCTGCTGGCGTTGCGGCTGCCGTTTCTGGCCATCGCCGCGCTGCTGCCATGGCTGATCGCGCACATCGCCACGCGCTGGTTCGGCTCCACGCTGGGCTGGCAGGCGGGCAGTTTGACGCTGCTGATGCCGCTATCGGCCACGCTCGGCATCCTGGCCGTGCCGGACGTGCCGATGGCGCTGGCGGCGGTGTTGTGTATGGATGCCGGTGCACGGTTGCTGCGCGAGGTCGATGCCACCAGCGCGCTGGAGCTGGCGATCGGTCTGGTCATTGGCGCGCTCAGCCACTACCGCTTCGTCGGTGTGATCGGCATGGGCTGCATCGCGTTGCTGTGCATTCCGCAGGGGCGCGCGGTGCTGCGCGACCCGCGCATCTGGCTGGCACTGACCGTGGGTGCGGTGAGCTGGCTACCGCTGCTGTTCTGGAATACCGACCATGACGAGGCCGGGCTGCGCTTCCAGTTGGTCGACCGGCATCCGTGGCGGTTCCAGATCAGCGGGCTGTGGTTCTTGCTGATCCAGACGGTGGCGGTGACGCCGCTACTGGCCTGGGCGATGGTCAAGGTCAGTCTGGCCGGCACGCGTGCCGGCGGCGGGTCGCGTGCGCAGTGGCGCTATTTCGGCTTGCTGGGCGGCATCTCGACCGTGGCGATCTTCGTGCTCGGCTTCTTCAGCGATGCCGAACGGATCAGCTTCCATTGGCCGTTGCCTGGCTACTTCGCATTGCTGGTGGCGGTGCCGGTGATCCTGATGCGCTGGCCGCATTCGCTGCGCCGTGCCGCATGGCTGATCGCGCTGCTCGGCACACTGGGTGCCTACGGCTATTACCTGTCGGTCTCGGTGCCGTCGATCCGCGCGCATGCGGCTGGCGAAAAATACTACCCACGCAATTTTGCCGGCTGGAACGGTCTGGCGCGTGCGGTCAAACGCCAGTTGGCGCAGATGCCGCCGGGCACGCGCGTGCTGGCAGAAAATTTCAAGGTGGGCGCCGAACTCGGATTTCAATTGCACGATGCGCAGATCGAGGTGTTGCGCGCCGACTTGAACGACAAGCACGGGCGCAGCGCGCAATTGCAGCAATGGGGCCTGCTCAGCGACGGACGCCGCGATGGCCCGCGTCTGCTGGTGCTGTCGCCCAGCGATCAGCGTTACCGCGATCTGCTCAAGCGTTATCACGCCATCTGCGACATGGTCGGGCCGTTGCCACCGCCCACGGTGGTGTCCACCGATCACGGGTATCAACGTTTTCTGCTGTTCGCACTGCCGGCGCAACGGGCGCCCGGGCCGTGCATCGCCCCGGCAATGGCCTGGATCGATACGCCGCTACCGGATGTGCGCGTGGCTGGCCAGGTCCAGGTGCGCGGTTGGGCGTTCAAGGACGGCGTTGGCCTGGCCGATGTGGAGTTGCTGCTCGATGGCCGCCCGGTCGCGCAGGCCGACTACGGCAGCCCGATGGACGTCCGCCCGTACTGGAAGATTTCCACCGACCCGCAGCACCCCAATGTCGGCTTCTCCGCCACGCTCGACACGCACGCGCTGCCGCCCGGCACGCATTGGCTGGGACTGCGCCTGCACGGCCGCGACGGCAGCGTCGAGGACTGGTGGGAGCAGCCCGTTACCGTTTCCGCACCTTAGATCACGCAATGACTGACGCCTTGCCCGTTGTCCATCCCGCACATCTGTCCGGGTTTCGAATCGCTGTGCTGGTGCCGTGCCATAACGAGGCGGCAACCGTTGCCGAGGTGGTCGGCGATTTCGCCGCGGCATTGCCGGGGGCGGTGATCCATGTGCTGGATAACAATTCCAGCGACGCCACCGCGTCCAACGCCGCGGCGGCGGGCGCGCAGGTGTGCCGCGTTGCGCCGCAAGGCAAGGGCAATGTAGTGCGGCGTGGATTTGCCGATGTCGAAGCCGATATCTATGTGCTGGTGGATGGCGATGCGACTTACGACGCGGCTGCCGCACCGGCGCTGGTGCGCAAGCTCATCGACGAACGCCTGGACATGGTGGTCGGCGCGCGACGCGATCAACAGCAGGCCGCGTATCGGCCAGGGCACCGGCTCGGCAATGTCCTGCTGACGCGCTGCGCGGGGTTGCTGTTCGGGCGCAGTTTCGACGACATGTTGTCCGGATACCGGGTGTTTTCGCGGCGTTACGTCAAATCCTTTGCGGCGCACGCGCAGGGATTCGAGACCGAAACCGAGCTGGCCGTGCATGCCTTGCAGTTGCGCATGCCGGTGGCCGAGGTCGAAACGGCCTATGGCGTGCGCCCGGAAGGGTCGCAAAGCAAGCTGAACACCTGGCGCGACGGCTGGCGCATCCTCACCACGATTGCAAAACTGTTCAAGGCCGAGCGGCCGTTGTTGTTCTTCTCGATCGGTTTTGCGCTCAGTGCCGCGCTGTCGGTCGTGCTGGCGATCCCGTTGTTCGAGACCTATCTGCAAACCGGTTTGGTGCCGCGCTTTCCGACCGCGATCCTGTGCGTGGCGCTGATGCTGCTTGGCTTTCTGTTGCTGGCCTGCGGGCTGATCCTGGATACGGTCACGCGTGGACGCGTCGAAGCCAAACATCTGGCGTATCTCGCCGAGCCTGGCGTAGGTAGTCGTGTGGCCGCCTCGCATGGCAAGGAAGTGCGCTGATGACATCGGTGAGCATGTCGAAGTGGGCGACGCGTCGGCAGCGTGTGTTGCGCTGGGCGGATGGCCGTTTCGGCTTTCATTCGCAGCGCCAGGTCATCACTGCGGTGATGGCCGTGTTGCTGCTGGGCGCGCTGCTTTCGCTCGGTCTTGGCCAGGATGCCAACTGGGATTTACGCAATTACCACCTGTACATCGGTGATGCGTGGACCCACAACCGTCTGGGCGTGGATCTGGCGCCGGCGCAGATGCAGAGCTACTTCGGTCCGCTGCTCGATAGCCTGCATGCCTGGTTGATGTTGCATCTGCCCGGGCCGTTGGTCGGGGCGTTATTGGGCGCGCTGCATGCCGTGGTGTTCATTCCGGTGGCAGCGGTGGCGTGGCGTGTCCTGTCCAATGAATCGCGACGCGCGCAGTGGACGCCGCTCTTCGCGCTGGCCGGCATGTGCAGTGCGGTGTTCCTGTCCGAACTGGGCAACACCATGGGCGATACCGTCAGCGCGATCCCGGTGCTGGCGTCGTTGGCGGTCGTGCTGTTGGCGCAGGCCAATGCGCGGCAGGACCGACGTGTCACGTGGTTATGGGTCATCGCCGGCGCACTGATCGGTCTGGCAATCGCGCTCAAGCTCACCAATGCGCTGTACGCGCTGGCCCTGGCGCCAGCGGTGCTTTGCGACGGTGGACGCATGTGCTCGCGGGTTCTGGGGTTGGGCGTGCTTGCTGGTGTCGCCGTGCTCGCCTTGCTGCTCGCGGCCGGGTCCTGGTACTGGCAGGTCTGGCAACATCTGGGCAATCCGCTGTTTCCGCAATTCAACGGCGTGTTCAAGTCGCCGCTGGCTCAGCCGGTGTCGATTGCCGATGTCCGCTGGTTGCCGCGCAGCATTGGCGAACATCTGATCTGGCCGCTGCTGTTTACACTCAAACCGCAACGCATCGGCGATCTCGGCCTGGTGCAGGCGGGGTGGGCGGTGTTGTATGCGGTGACGCTGATGGCAGCAGGACGCCTCGTGCTGCGTCGCTCCCTACCCGCGACCAATCGCGATCGCGCAGCGGTTGTGCTGCTAGTGTTTTTCGGCATTGCCTACGCGCTGTGGCAAGCGGTCTTCAGCATCCATCGCTACCTGCTGGTACTGGAGTTGCTTGCGCCATTGGTGCTGTGGGTCGTGTGCCGGCGCGCTTTCGCGGTGAATGCAGATCGCAAGGCTTGGTGGTTGATCGGTGTGTGTGCGCTGGTTGCTGTGGTCGGATGGAAAGACTGGGGGCATGAGGCATGGGCGCGCGACAGTTTCCAGGTCGAGCAACCGGCGCTTGCCGATCCTGCGGCATCCACGGTGCTGCTGGTCGGCGACGAGCCGCAGTCCTGGCGTGTGCCGCTGTTGCCGCAGCAGGCGCGCTATATCGGTGTTGCGACCAATCTCTCCGAGACCGATCAGTACCGCGCGCAGGTCAGGTCCTTGATCGCCGAGCGGTCGCAGCTGTATGCAATGTTGGGTGCGACACGCGACAAGCAGCAATTGCGGATCGATCGCATGAACGGCTGGGCGCAGCAGATTGGCTGGGACATCCAGCCTCAGTGCACGCGGTTGCGCTGGTTGATCGCGCGCGGTCTGCGTGCGGAGCTGGAAGTGTCGCCGGGGCGCTGCGTGCTGCAGGTGCCCAAGGGCAAGGCGCTGGATACCGCCGCTGCAGATCGTGCGGTGCGCGAGTCCGCGCAGCAGCGTCTGGCTGCGTATGGGCTCACCCTGGATCCGTCACGTTGCCGCACCTTGTCCTCGCATGTCGGACAAGCCCAATACCCCTACCAGTTCTGCGCGCTCGCTCGCCCCCAGTAGCGCAAGCGGCCGGGCGTTGTGCGGCCGGGCAGCTGTGTATGGTCATGCGCGGCTTCAGTGGCCGCTTCCGCACCATCGTGGCTGGAGGTCTGTACTGTCACGGCCGACTTTCGATCGATGCGCCTGAACAGCGTCGCCGCACTCGAAAGCGAGGAACTGGCCTCGGGCCTCACGGAATCGCAAACCCCGCCTGCCGTAACAGTCGCGCCAGCGCGATCAGCGGCAGGCCGACCAGCGCGGTGGGGTCTTCCGAGCGAATTGCATCGAACAGGCTGATGCCTAGGCCTTCGCATTTGAAGCTGCCAGCGCAATCCAGTGCGGGCTCGGCGACCAGGTAGCGTTCGATCTCCACCGGTGTCAGCGGACGCAGCTGTACCTCGGTCATGTCCAGCGCGTGCAGGTGCTGGTCGGGGCCGATCAGGCTGACGGCGGTGTGGAAGCGCACCACGCGCCCGGACATGGCGCCTAGCTGCGCGCGTGCCTGGTCGAGGGTTCCCGGTTTGCCCAGGGCGCGGCCGTCCAGATCGGCGACCTGGTCAGAGCCGATGACCCAGGCGTCGGGCGCATGCGCGGCCACTGCGGCGGCCTTTTCGGCAGCCAGGCGGCTGGCGAGCGCGCTCGGCGCCTCGCCCGGCAGCGCCTGCTCATCGACCTCCGGGCGGGCGGTGGTGAAGTCCAGTTGCAGACGGCCGAGTAGCTCGCGCCGGTAGACGGAGGTGGAGGCAAGGATCAGGCGTGGCATCATGGGCGCCGAAAAGGACTGGCAGGGGAGTCTGCCAGCCCGCACGCCGTGCGGCACATGTGAATGGGTGCATTTGACATGGCTACTGCGGGTCTTTAACATTCTGCGGCTTATGTCCGCGAACGTACCCGAAATGCTGGATGCTTGGCGGATGGTCGCAGCGCGCAGGCGCTTCGATGGCCGCATCCCGCTATCTGCGATGACCCGCTTGCAGGGGAGTCTGGTCGATACCGATGGCGAATGTGTTTATTCGCTTCAGTTCGATCAGGACGATCTGCTCAAGGTCGCTTATGTCGAACTCAGCATCGATGTCGAGCTGCCGCTGGCCTGCCAGCGCACCTTGCAGCGTTTTCTGTATCCGGTGCAGATCAGGCAGCGTCTTGGCCTGATCCGCAACGAAGACGAAGAGTCCGCGTTGCCACTCGATTACGAAGCCTTGCTGGTGCCCGATGACGGCATGCTGCGGGCGGTGGATCTGGTGGAAGACGAACTGGTGCTGTCGGTGCCAGTGGTGCCGATGGCGCCGGGCAGCGAGGCCGTCGAGGCGGAGTGGGTGCCGAGCCAGGAAGAGCAAGACAAGGCCAGTCCGTTCGCGGCGCTGGCAGCGTTGAAGAAACAGTAACCGCCGCTGTTAAGGGCGGAAAGACAGGTCGACGCGGGCGTAGAGCGTGCTGTTCGACTCAACAGACAAGTTATCGAACTAAAGTTGGAGCAATCCCATGGCTGTGCAGAAATCCCGTGTCACCCCGTCGCGTCGCGGCCAGCGTCGTTCGCACGATGCCCTCACCGCCAAGCAGCTGTCGACCGATCCGACCAGCGGCGAGATCCATCTGCGCCACCACATCACCGCTGACGGTTACTACCGCGGCAAGAAGGTGATCACGACCAAGTCGTCGGCCGTCCAAGAAGATTGATCCGTGGCGCCCGCCGCAGTTTTGTTGGCGGGTGACCCTCGATACTTCCGGAGCCGCCAATCACCGCGGCTCTTGCACCAGGAAACAGCATGAGCAAGCGGATCTATTCCAGAATCGCGGGCACGGGTAGCTATTTGCCCGAAAAGGTGTTGACCAACGACGACATGTCCAAGATCGTCGACACCAGCGATGAATGGATCTTCTCGCGCACTGGTATCCGTGAGCGTCACATCGTCGCCGACGACCAGACCACCAGCGATCTGGCGTATTTCGCCTCGCTGAAGGCGATGGAAGCGGCCGGTGTCACCGCCGACGAGATCGACCTGATCGTCATCGGCACCACCACGCCCGACCTGATCTTCCCGTCCACTGCCTGCCTGCTGCAGGCGCGGCTGGGCAACGTCGGTTGCGGAGCGATGGACGTCAATGCCGCCTGTTCGGGCTTTGTCTACGCGCTCAGCGTGGCCGACAAGTTCGTGCGCAGCGGCGATGCAAAAACCGTGCTGGTGGTAGGTGCGGAAACGCTGACCCGTATCGTCGACTGGACCGACCGCACCACCTGCGTGCTGTTTGGCGACGGCGCTGGCGCGGTGATCCTCAAAGCCGACGAAGAGACCGGCATCCTCAGTACCCATCTGCATGCCGACGGCAGCAAGAAAGAGCTGCTGTGGGACCCGGTGGGCGTATCGGTCGGTTTTGGCGAAGGCAAGAATGGTGGCGGTACGTTGCTGATGAAGGGCAACGACGTCTTCAAATATGCGGTCAAGGCGCTGGATTCGGTGGTCGATGAGACCCTGGCGGCCAACGGCTACGACAAGCACGACCTGGATTGGCTGATCCCGCATCAGGCCAATCTGCGCATCATCGAAGCCACCGCCAAGCGGCTGGATCTGCCGATGGAGCAGGTGGTTGTCACCGTGGATCGCCACGGCAACACCTCGTCGGCCTCGGTGCCGCTGGCGCTGGACGAAGCGGTCCGCTCGGGTCGCGTGCAGCGTGGCCAATTGCTGCTGCTGGAAGCGTTCGGTGGTGGATTTACCTGGGGCTCGGCGCTGCTGCGCTACTGAGTTCCGCAGACCCTGCCGCCTCGGCGGACAGGGTCTGACGCTGTCAGGGCGATGCGTCCTGCAGAAACGACGTCAAACGCGCTGTGATCGCTGGACCGTGCTCCGGCGTAAGCCGTCTGCCGGTCTCGCTCGGTCTCTTCATCTTTCCATTCTCTTCGCATGCTGCTGGGGCTTGGGTGTTGTCCGACCTGGGTCGCGCCGTGGTGGCAATTCCGCGCGCGGTCCTGCATGTCTGGCGGATCGGCGAGTTGCATGCGTATCCAGTCAATAGTCCGCGAGTTGGCTTGGCTGTAACCAAACTGCGCTGATCCCCAGCGACAACGCTCGCTTGTTTGGGGCAGCCTTGCGATGCCGATGCGCCCACGCGCGACCATCGTTGGGGCACTCTGCCAGCCACCCGCCGCGTGCAATCCAGGGGCCGCCTTGAGCAGGGCGTTCGCTCTGGCGTTGGTATTAGCCGGTCTGCCTGGACCGGTTTACCGATGGCCATCTCGGCCTGCGGCGCCGGTTGTTCCTGCCCGGCCAAGTGTTGCCGCAGGCCGGGCTGCATACGCGGCAGTACAGACGCTAGAGCGATTTCGCACGTATCATCCCGGCTCGATTTTTGCTGGCAGCCGCGCGTGACTGAATCCACTCTCGCCTTCGTTTTCCCCGGTCAGGGGTCGCAGTCTTTGGGGATGCTGGCCGAACTGTCCGAATTGCATCCGCAGATTCGCGAAACGTTTGCCGAAGCCTCGGAGGGTGCTGGTGTCGACCTCTGGGCGTTGTCCCAGGGCGGCCCGGAAGAAATGCTCAACCGCACCGAGTACACCCAGCCGGCGCTGCTGGCGGCGGGCGTGGCGGTGTGGCGGCTGTGGACTGCGCAGCGTGGCGCGCGCCCGGCTGTGTTGGCTGGGCATAGCCTGGGCGAATACACCGCGTTGGTCGCTTCTGGTGCCTTGTCGCTGCATGACGGCGCGCATCTGGTGCGGTTACGCGGGCAGTTCATGCAGGCCGCAGCGCCGGCCGGTGTCGGTGCGATGGCCGCCGTTTTGGGCGCCGAAGACGCCCTGGTGCTGGAAGTCTGCGCCGAGGCGGCAGGCAGCCAGGTGGTGGTGCCGGCCAACTTCAATTCGCCCGGGCAGATCGTGATCGGCGGCGATGCGGCGGCGGTGGATCGTGCGCTGGCCTTGCTGGCAGAGCGCGGCGTGCGCAAGGCGGTCAAGCTGGCGGTGAGCGTGCCGTCGCATACTCCGCTGATGCGCGATGCGGCCAATCAACTCGGCGAAGCGATGGCCGGGTTGGCCTGGCACGCTCCGCAGATTCCGGTGGTGCAGAACGTCGATGCGCGCGTGCACGAGGGCAGCGCGGCGATTCGCCAGGCCTTGGTCGAGCAGCTCTACCTGCCGGTGCAGTGGACCGGCTGTGTGCAGGCGCTGGCGTCCCAGGGCATCACCAAGATCGCCGAATGCGGCCCGGGCAAGGTGTTGAGCGGGCTGATCAAGCGCATCGACAAGAGCCTGGACGCCCGCCCGCTGGCCACGCCAGCCGATTACGCCGGCGCGCTCGACGCGTGGGTGCACTGATCCGACGCACATGCCGGTGCTACCGGCATCCCTCGACGCTCGCGGCACTGATCGCAGCGTCCCCCTTCGAGGAACAGTAGTCATGAGCAAGCCTCTGCAGGGCGAAATCGCCCTCGTCACCGGTGCCAGTCGCGGCATCGGCGCGGCCATTGCCGACACCTTGGCCGCCCAGGGCGCCACCGTGATCGGTACCGCCACCTCGGCCTCCGGCGCCACGGCCATCGGCGAGCGGCTGGCTGCCCATGGCGGCCACGGTCGCGAACTCAACGTCACCGATGGGGCGGCGGTCGATGGCCTGATCGAGGCGATCGGCAAGGAATTCGGTGCCATCTCGATTCTGGTCAACAACGCCGGCATCACCCGCGACAACCTGTTGATGCGGATGAAGGACGACGACTGGCAAGCCATCATCGACACCAATCTGACCAGCGTGTTCCGCACCTCCAAGGCGGTGATGCGCGGCATGATGAAGGCGCGCAAGGGCCGCATCATCAATATCGCCTCGGTGGTCGGGGTGACCGGCAATCCGGGACAGACCAACTACGCCGCGGCCAAGGCCGGCATCATCGCGTTCTCCAAGTCGCTGGCCAAGGAAATCGGTTCGCGCGGGATTACCGTGAATGTGGTGGCGCCCGGTTTCATCGATACCGATATGACCAAGGCGTTGCCGGAGGAGGCCAAGGCCGCCTTGCTGCAGCAGATCGCGCTCGGTCACCTGGGTGCGCCGGAGGACATCGCCAACGCGGTGGCGTTCCTGGCCGGCCCGACCGCCCGCTATATCACCGGCGAGACCCTGCACGTCAACGGTGGCATGTACATGCCGTGAGCGTGCGTCGCCGGGAGGCGCTAAGTGGCTGATCGGCCGGGACTTGTGATGCAATGCAAGGCTCGGGCGCTTCCACTACACTATCCAACGCGGCCATCGCAGCGGCGATGGCGTTTTTTTCGTACCACCACTACTCCAGCTGGAGCGATATCCCCAATGAGCACCATCGAAGAACGCGTCAAGAAAATCGTCGTCGAACAACTCGGCGTCAAGGAAGAGGAAGTCACCACCAGCGCATCGTTCGTCGATGACCTGGGTGCCGACTCGCTGGACACCGTCGAGCTGGTGATGGCGCTGGAAGAAGAGTTCGAGTGCGAGATCCCGGACGAAGAGGCCGAGAAGATCACGTCGGTCCAGCAGGCGATCGACTACGTCAAGGCTCACGTCAAGAGCTGATGCGTTGTTCCTGACTGCGGTGGCGTGCATTACGCCGCTGCTGCGTCAGACATTCCATGGGGCCGCTGATGCGGCCCTGTGTTTTTCAAGCGTCACCCGCAAACCGCAAGCACCGTCCGTTCCGTGGTGAGGAGATCTGCAATGAGTCGTCGTGTTGTCGTTACCGGCATGGGCATGGTGTCGCCGCTGGGCAATGATCTGGCCAGCAGCTGGGATGGGATCATCCACGGGCGCTCAGGCATTGGCCCGATCACGCAGATCGATGCGTCGCAGTTCACCACCAAGATCGCCGGCGAAATCAAGAATTTCGACCCCACGCTTTTTGTGTCCGCCAAGGACGTCAAAAAGATGGATTCGTTCATCCACTACGGTGTCGGCGCCTCGTTCATGGCGCTGGACGATTCCGGCCTGGTCATCGACGAAAGCAATGCCGAACGCGTTGGCGCCATTCTCGGCTCCGGCATCGGCGGGCTGCTCGGTATCGAAGAGCAGACCATCAAATTTCATGAGGGCGGCGCGCGCAAGATTTCGCCGTTCTATGTGCCCAGCACCATCATCAACATGTTGCCGGGCCAGGTCAGCCTGATCAAAGGCCTGAAAGGCCCGACGTTCTCGGCCGTATCGGCGTGCGCCACGTCCAATCACTCGATTGGCACGGCGATGCGCATGATCCAGTACGGCGATGCCGACGTGATGCTGGCCGGCGGCGCCGAGCGCGGGTCCTCGCCGAGCTCGGTGGGCGGGTTCTGCGCGATGAAGGCGATGTCCACCCGTAACGACGATCCCATCGCTGCATCGCGTCCCTGGGACAAGCAGCGCGACGGCTTCGTGCTGGGCGACGGCGCCGGCGTGCTGGTGCTGGAAGAGTACGAACACGCCAAGGCGCGTGGCGCGCGCATCTATGCCGAGCTGGTCGGCTTCGGCGCCAGCTCGGACGCGTTCCACATGACCGCCCCCAGCGAAGACGGCGAAGGCGCGGCGCGCAGCATGGTGGCCGCCATGCGCGATGCCAAGCTCAACCCCGAGCAGATCGGTTACCTCAACGCGCACGGCACCTCCACGCCGCTGGGCGATCTGGCCGAAACGCTGGCGATGAAGCGCGCGTTGGGCGACCACGCCTACAAGACCATGGTCAGCTCGACCAAGTCGATGACCGGCCACCTGCTCGGCGCGGCCGGCGGTGTGGAAGCGATCTTCTCGGTGATGGCACTGCATACGGGCATCATCCCGCCGACCATCAACCTGGAAGAGCCCAGCGAAGGCTGCGACCTGGATTACGTGCCGAACGTGGCGCGCGAGGTCCAGGTGGATGCGGTGATGTCCAACGGCTTCGGCTTTGGCGGCACCAACGGCACACTGGTGTTCAAGCGCGTCTGAGTCGGCGCGTCTGCGCGCTCGCACGACGCGTCACGCAACAGTCCTTGGCCGCCGCGCGCACTGCATTCGTGCGGCCAGCCGGACAGTGTTGGCTTGACCTAATCCTGATCCACGCATCGCGCGCGCTGCCTTTTGGAAGGCGGCGCGCTTTTGCATCTCACGCCACCCCGGACCGATGACGCTCACCCGATCACTGCACGCGGACATCGACTTGCTGGCACTGCATCGGTTGGCGCCGCAGCGGTACCCGGCGTTGCTGGAATCCACTGCCTCCGGTACCGAGCATGGGCGCTGGGATGTGCTGTTGCTGGCAGATGGCGCCAGCCTGCGGCTGGATCCGGATGGCGTGACGCGCGATAGCGATGGTCAAGCGCTCGAATGCAATTTTTTGGACGCGCTGGATGCCGCTTGGCACGCCGAACGGCTGCCGCGCGATGCGACCAGCGCATTGCCGTTTCGTGGCGGCTGGGCGGTATTGCTGGACTACGAATTGGCCGCGCAGGTCGAGCCGATCCTGCAGCTGCCTGCGCGGACCGACCGCCTGCCGAGCGCGCTCGCCTTGCGTGCGCCGGCGGCGGTGTTGCGCGATCGCATGGACGGGCGCTGCATCGCGCTGGCCGAATCGGGGCGCGAGGATCTGCTAAATCGCATCGACGACGACATAGCCGCCTGCGCTGCGCTGCCGCCGTTGCCGGCCTGGGTCGGGCCGGTTGCGGTGGACGAAGACGTGCCCGAGCGCTTTACCGATGCGGTGCAGCGGGTGCTCGATTACCTGCGTGCCGGCGATGTGTTCCAGGCCAATATCTCGCGCGCCTGGAATGCACGCTTTGCCGCTGCGGTGGATCCGGCGGCGCTGCACGCCCGGTTGCGTTCGGCCAACCCCGCGCCGTTCGCCGGCGTGTTTGTGGCGGCCGGGCGCGCGGTAGTGAGCTCGTCGCCCGAGCGGCTGGTATCGGTGCACGGCGATGCGGTGCAGACGCGCCCGATCGCCGGAACGCGCGCGCGCTTTGCCGGCGACGACGATGCGGCGCGCATCCGCGAGCTGGTCGGCCACCCGAAAGAGCGCGCCGAGCACGTGATGCTGATCGACCTGGAGCGCAACGACCTGGGCCGGATCTGCGTGCCCGGCACGGTCGAGGTGGATGAGCTGATGGCGGTGGAAAGCTATGCCCACGTGCATCACATCGTCAGCAACGTGCGTGGCCGTCTGCGCGCCGGGGTCACGCCGGGCGAGGTGATCGCGGCGGTGTTTCCGGGTGGCACGATTACCGGCTGCCCGAAGGTGCGCTGCATGCAGATCATCGCCGAGCTCGAACAGACCGCGCGCGGCGCTTACACCGGCGCGTTCGGCTGGCTCAACCGCGATGGCGACATGGATCTGAACATCCTGATCCGCACCGCGGAGGTGGCGGGTGCGCAGGTGCGCTTTCGCACCGGCGCCGGCATCGTGGTGGACTCGGACCCGCAACGCGAGCTGGACGAGACCCGCGCCAAGGCGCGTGGCGTGCTGCGTGCGATCGAGCCGACATGAGCGCTTCAACGGGACATCACCGGCGCGCGGTATCCTGCGCGGCGCTAGGGCAATGACGAGGTGGGTGTGGCGGTGACTGGCAAACGCGGATGTCTGGCCGTGCTGGGCACGGCATTGCTGCTCGTAGCGCTGCTGGCGATTGCCGCGCTGGTGGCATGGCGGCATTACCTGCACTTCGCGCAGACGCCGGTGAGCGCCACGGCGCCCAGCGTGGTGATTGCGCCGGGCGATTCGCTCAGGGCCACCTTGCGCAAATTGCGCGAGGCCGGCATCGCGCAAGGCACCGATCTGGAATGGCAACTGCTGGCGCGTCAGGTCGATGCGGCCGGCAAACTCAAGGTGGGCGAGTACGCGTTGGCGCCGGCCCTGTCGCCGCGCGAATTGCTCGGTCGCATGCGCCAGGGGCGGGTGATCCAATACCGTTTCACGATCGTGGAAGGCTGGAATTTCCGTCAGTTGCGCGCCGCGCTGGCCACCGCCACGCCATTGCAGCAGACCATCGGCACCCTGGATGACGCCGCGCTGATGGCGCGGGTAGGGATTGCCAATCAGCATCCGGAAGGCCGCTTCCTGCCGGAGACCTATCTGTATCAACGCGGCGACAGCGATCTGGATGTGCTCAAACGCGCCCATGCGGCGATGGACAAGGCGCTGGCGCAGGCCTGGGAGCAGCGCGCCGCCAACTTGCCGCTGACCTCGCCAGAGCAGGCGCTGATCCTGGCGTCCATCATCGAAAAGGAAACCGCGCTGGGCAGCGAGCGGCCGTTGATCGCCGGGGTGTTTCTGCGTCGCCTGCAGCTGGGCATGAAGCTTCAGACCGACCCCACTGTGATCTACGGCATCGGTAGCGGCTACGACGGCAACATTCGTCGTCGCGACTTGACCACCGATACCCCGTACAACACCTACACCCGCACCGGCCTGACCCCCACGCCGATCGCCATGCCCGGCCGCGAGGCGCTGCTGGCAGCGGTGCGCCCGGCGCCCGGCGATGCGCTGTATTTCGTCGCCGTTGGCGACGGTACTGGCGCGCATGCGTTTTCGGCCACCCTGGCCGACCATAACGCGGCGGTGGCGCGCTACCTGCAGCGTCGCCGCCTGCCGAACATGCCGCAACCGGAGCCCACGCCATGACCGCCGTGTTTTCGCCCTGGCAGCAGCGCGCCTTCGACCAGACGGTGGCAGCGCTGGACGCCGGCCGGCTCGGACACGGGCTGCTGATCTGCGGCCCGGAAGGGTTGGGCAAGCGCGGCGTGGCATTGGCGCTGGCCGAACACGTGCTGGCCAGCTCGCCGGACCCGGCGTTGGCGCAGCGCACGCGGCAATTGATCGCCGCCGGCACCCATCCGGATCTGCAGCTGATCTCGTTCATTCCCAATCGCACCGGCGACAAGCTGCGCACGGAAATCGTCATCGAGCAGGTGCGCGAGGTGTCGCAAAAGCTGTCGCTGACGCCGCAGTACGGCATCGCCCAGGTGGTGATCGTCGACCCGGCCGATGCGATCAATCGCGCCGCCTGCAATGCCTTGCTCAAGACCCTGGAAGAGCCCTCGCCGGGCCGCTACCTGTGGCTGATCAGCGCGCAGCCGGCGCGTTTGCCGGCCACCATCCGCAGCCGTTGCCAGCGTCTGGAATTCAAGCTGCCGCCCGCGCACGAAGCGCTGGACTGGTTGCTGGCACAAGGCATCAGCGAGCGTGCCGCGCAGGATGCCCTGGACGCCGCACGCGGCCACCCCGGGCTGGCCGCACAGTGGTTGCGCGAGGATGGCCTGACGGTGCGTCGCGCGGTGGCGCAGGACCTGGAGCAGATCGCCAGCGGCCGCGCCGGTGCGGTAGAGGTTGCGCAGCGCTGGACCAACGACGGCCAGGCCGATCAGCGTCTGCGGCATGCCGCCGACCTGGCATTGGCACAGGCCTCGGCCGGCTTGACCGATCCATCGCGGTTGCACAAGCTGGCGACCTGGTTCGACGCCGCCAATCGCACACGCGATCTGCTGCGCACCACCGTCCGCGCCGACCTGGCAGTGACGGAATTGCTGCTGGCCTGGCGCGAGGGAGCGCACCAGGCACGTTCTAGGGGAACTCGATGAGTGCAATGAATGCACGCCAAGGCATTTTGTCGCTGGCGTTGAAAGACAAGCCGGCGCTCTACAGCGCGTACATGCCGTTCGTCAAAGGCGGCGGCATCTTCGTGCCCACGCCCAAGCGCTACATGCTGGGCGATGAAGTTTTCCTGCTGCTGACCCTGCCCGATTCCAGCGAGCGCCTGCCGGTGGCCGGCAAGGTGATCTGGACCACGCCTGCGGGCGCGCAGGGCAACCGCGCCGCCGGCATCGGCGTGCAGTTTCCGGACGGCCCGGAAGGCGAGGCGGTGCGCAACAAGATCGAAACCCTGCTGGCCGGCCTGACCACCTCGGACAAGCCGACGCATACGATGTGATGCGGTTGTTGTTGGGCATGCGGCCGGCCGCCGGCCGCCGCACAACTGCTGCGGCAGGGTTGCCACTAACCGCAGTGCGCTGACTCCGGTGTAGGTGAGACTCCTGTCAGGTGGGAATGAGCCATCAGGAGCCAGGCAAGTGATCGGCTTTGCGCTAAGTCCAGCCAGTTAACGTGCGTGATGCCGGGCAGAGAGGGGCAGCGCCGTCGGCTGGCGGGATGAGGCCGGCGTCTGCAAACTGCCGTGGTTTTCAGTAGGCACCCACCGGGTCGAACGCGGCTGTTGACGATTGCTGCAGCTGCCCTATAATGTGCGGCTCGCGTCACCGGGCGGTTAGCTCAGCGGTAGAGCATTGCCTTCACACGGCAAGGGTCACAAGTTCGAACCTTGTACCGCCCACCATGAATTCAGAGTCAGATGAAAACCGGCGAAAGCCGGTTTTTTTCTTTGCCGCAGTGTCGTAGCGGCTACATGGATGGGCGATGCGATAGCGCCGCAGTCCTCATTCTTATGCAGCACTCGGCAGCCACTGCCACTCACTCAGCGGCATGCGTTCTGTGCGGTGGTTCGCGTTGGCGCGCGACATCGCGATGTCGCGTTTCTTGCGCGTTCGATCAGGACTGGCCATCTGCATGGCTTGGACGCTGCGGTTACTCGATTGCACCGGGAATGAATCCGTGTGGCAGGGTCGCTGTCTCACATTTGGTAGTGGCGCTGCATTGCATTTCGAGAAGCGGTGCACGTAAGCACTTTTCGCTAGGGTCGGTGCCTTGCGAGCTCGACAGGGACTTGCCATCCTGCAAGGCCCCGGATCGAGATGGAGTGGCGATGAAGACGCTGCTTGGAAGTGCGCTGGTTGCGATGTTGCTGTTGGCCGGGTGCGCGCGCGATGTTGGCGAGCAGTACGTGGGCAAGTGGGTCAATGTGAAGTCGCAGAAGAATGTGCTGAGCATCGAGCACAATGGCGAAAGCTTCATCATTCGCGATACCACGCCGGAGCTGTTCGGTAGTGGCGTGAGGACCCGAAATTATCCGGCGCTGCTGACCAAGGGTGTGCTGCAGGTGTCCAGCGGCAGCGGTACGGTCAATTATGCGATCGACGAGGCGACGGGTCGACTGAGTACGGGCGATACCGAGTACACGCGGATCAAGTAATCGCGTATCGACGCGTGCGGGTTGATTGTCGCGCTCAGCCGCGTGTCGTGCATGCTGCATGCAGCTGGGCATCACCTGATGTACGGCATCGCTCGTGTCCAACCTTGGCTGAAAGCCGAGCGAACGTGCGATGTTCAACGCTGTGGCGCCATCGCCTGTGCCTGCATCCAGCGCCACAAGGTGGTGCGCGAAACGCCGAGTGCCTGGGCGGCGAGGGCACGGTTGCCGTTGGCGCGTTCCAGTGCCGTGCGCACCGCTGCGGCGGTGAGTTGCAGGCGCGATGCTGCAAGCTCGGTGTGCGCCTGTGGTGCAGGGTCGCTGACGTGTGCGTCGAACAGTTCCGGCGCCCAGCGTTGGAGTTGTTCCAGGCTCAGGTGGTCATGCGCTTGTGCTTTCCAGTGAATGCATAAGCGTTCGACCAGGTTGCGTAGTTCGCGCACATTGCCCGGCCATGCATGCTGTTGCAGCCGTTGCAGCGCTGCGGGCGACAATGGCGATGCGATGCTGCCCAATTGCTGAAAGTAGTGCGTCAGCAGCATCGCAATGTCGTCGGGGCGGTGGCGTAACGGCGGTAGTGCGATGCGTAGTGCATTCAAGCGATAAAACAGGTCGCGACGAAAGCGCCCTTGCTCTACCAGGGAGTGCAGATCCTGCAGGCTGGCAGCGACCACGCGCACATCCACCGCAATTGGCACGGTGGCGCCGACGCGCAGCACTTCGCGCTCTTCCAACACGCGTAGCAGGCGCGTCTGTAGTGGCATCGGCAATTCGCCGATCTCGTCGAGAAACAACGTGCCGTCCTGCGCGGCTTCGATCAGGCCGGTGTGGCCGCCGCGGCGTGCGCCGGTGAAAGCGCCATCGCTGTAGCCGAACAATTCCGCTTCCAGCAGCGATTCGGTGATGGCGCCGCAATTGATCGCGACAAAGCGGCCGCGCCGGCGACTGCCGGCATGCAGTTGTCGGGCGACCAACTCCTTGCCGGTCCCGGTCTGGCCGCTGATCAACACGGTGCCCGCGTGCGGCGCATACAACTGCACCAGCTCGCGGACGTGCACCATTGCCGTGTCGTCGCCGAGCAGCGCGTCGCTGCGGCGTGTCCGTCGTGCGTTGCTGTGGGCGGCTGGGGGTTGCTGGCTGGAAGCAGTGCCTAATGCAATGGCGTTTTCCAGTGCGTGACGGACCGAATCTGCCGAATACAGCAGCACGCCGGGCAGGCCGGCCTGCTCGGCGAAATCGATCGCCATGCCGGTGCCCACGATGACCTGGATACCGCCGGCACGCAGGTCGGCAATGCAGTCGCGCGCGTCCTCGGCGGTGACGAAGCGGCGATGTTCGATGTCCAGGTCGAAGCTGCGCTGGAAGGCGTGGAACGATGGAACGTCGCTGGCATGGGTCACCACGCCGATGCGCGGTGCGATGCGGCGCGCACGCGCCAGCGCTTCCATCAGGTCGAAGCCGGTGGCCTGGATCGGCGCCAGCGGCAGCGCGAGCCGGCTGCGCAGGTAGGCGGCATTGGAGCCGCCAGCGACCAGGACGTCGCAGCGCTCGCGGCGCAGGCGCTGGCCGATGACGTCCACGGCGTCGGCAAAGCCGAGGTTGATCTGCTCGATGCGCGCGCGCTGGTCGAATTCGGGGATGACGTCGGCAAGCAGGCCGGTCAGTCGCGACACGCTGACGGTCCAGATCACCGGTGGCGATGTGTCTGCCGGGTCGGCGGGGGAGGGGTTGCGCATCGGGTTTGGCGTGTTCCATGGGTGTTTCATGTTGCGCCACGTGTTTCATATCCGCAACGATTCGCTGACGGTGCCCAGTGGAATCAAGTGCTTGCGATTGGCACAGGGTTTGCGAACTATCCGTTATCCCATCCCAGGAATCGCCATGACGTCCTCGCCCATTTCTTCCGCCGGTACCCGCTTCCGTGCGGCGCTGGCCGCCGAGTCGCCGCTGCAGGTCATCGGTGCGATCAATGCCAACCATGCGCTGCTGGCCCAGCGTGCCGGGTATCAGGCCATCTATCTGTCGGGCGGCGGCGTGGCGGCGGGTTCGCTGGGGCTGCCGGATCTGGGCATCAATACGCTGGAAGATGTGCTGATCGATGTGCGCCGCATTACCGATGTGTGCGGGTTGCCGCTGCTGGTGGACGTGGACACCGGCTTCGGGCCGAGCGCGTTCAACATCGAGCGCACCATCAAATCGCTGATCAAGGCGGGCGCGGCCGGTTGTCATATCGAAGACCAGGTCGGCGCCAAGCGCTGCGGGCATCGGCCGGGCAAGGAGATCGTCAGTCAGGGCGAGATGGTGGACCGGGTCAAGGCAGCGGCCGATGCCAAGACCGACCCCGCGTTCTTTTTGATCGCGCGGACCGATGCCATCCAGATGGAAGGCGTGGACGCGGCGATCGAGCGCGCCATCGCCTGCGTGGAAGCGGGCGCCGACGGCATCTTTGCAGAGGCCGCCTACGACCTGGACACCTACAAGCGCTTTGTCGATGCGGTGGGCGTGCCGGTGCTGGCCAATATCACCGAGTTCGGCAAGACGCCGCTGTTTACGCGCGACCAACTGGCCGCTGCCGGCGTGGCGATCCAGTTGTTTCCGCTGTCGGCATTTCGTGCGGCCAACAAAGCTGCCGAGGACGTCTACACCGCGATCCGCCGCGATGGCCATCAACAAGCGGTACTGGAAACCATGCAGACGCGCGAAGAACTGTACGAACGCATCGGCTACCACGACTACGAACAACGTCTGGATGCACTGTTTGCACGCAAAGGCGCATGATCGCCGCTTGCTGCGTCCACCTGGTCACTCCTCCGTGACACCGCAACACGCCACAGCTTGGGAGCTCATCGCATGAACGACACCACCATTCCCGGTTTCAAGCCGAAAAAATCCGTTGCCCTGTCTGGTACTGCTGCAGGCAACACCGCGCTGTGCACCGTGGGGCGCAGCGGCAACGATCTGCACTATCGCGGTTACGACATTCTGGATCTGGCAACCACCAGCGAGTTCGAGGAAATTGCATATCTGCTGGTGCACGGCAAGTTGCCCAATAGCGGCGAATTGCGCGGTTACAAGGCCAAGTTGCGGTCGCTGCGTGGCGTGCCGGCTGCAGTGAAAGCGGCGCTGGAGCAACTGCCGCCGTCGGCACACCCGATGGATGTGATGCGCACCGGCGTCTCGGTGCTGGGCTGCCTGCAGCCAGAAAAGGACGACCATAACCATCCGGGCGCGCGCGACATCGCCGACAAGCTGATGGCATCGTTGGGCTCGATGCTGCTGTATTGGTATCACTACAGCCACAACGGCAAGCGCATCGAAGTGGAAACCGATGACGATTCGATCGGTGGGCATTTCCTGCATCTGCTGCACGGGTTTGCGCCGAAGGAGTCGTGGGTGCGTGCCATGCACACCAGCCTGATCCTGTATGCCGAGCACGAGTTCAACGCGTCCACGTTTGCATGCCGGGTGATCGCCGGCACCGGCAGCGATATGTACAGCGCCATCGCCGGTGGCATCGGCGCGCTGCGCGGACCCAAGCACGGCGGCGCCAACGAAGTGGCCTTCGAAATACAGAAGCGCTACGACACCCCGGATGAAGCGGAAGCCGATATCAAGGCGCGCGTGGAGCGCAAGGAAGTGGTGATCGGCTTTGGCCACCCGGTGTACACGGTGTCCGACCCGCGCAACAAGGTGATCAAGGACGTGGCGCGCGAGCTGTCCGATGCGCAGGGCAGCCGCAAGATGTACGACATTGCCGAGCGCCTGGAAACGGTGATGTGGGACATCAAGAAGATGTTCCCTAACCTGGATTGGTTCAGTGCGGTGAGCTACCACATGATGGGCGTGCCGACGGCGATGTTTACGCCGCTGTTCGTGCTGGCACGCACGGCCGGTTGGAGTGCGCACATCATCGAGCAGCGCGTGGACGGCAAGATCATTCGCCCGTCGGCTAACTACACGGGGCCGGAAGATCAGGTCTTCGTGCCGTTGGATCAGCGCGCCTGACTGTGTGGGCGGCGCTGGCCCTCATCCGCCCTTCGGGCACCTTCTCCCGCTTGCGGGAGAAGGGCACCGCAGCCGCACCGCAGCAGCAGCGGCGCCGGATGGCAGCACCGCAACAGCAACGCAATAGCAGCACCGCAACCGCACAGCAATAGCAGTGCCGCAACCGCAAGAAACCTCGCCCGCCTTGTGATATCGCCAGCCATGAACAGCCAGTACCGCAAGCCCTTGCCGGGCACCTCGTTGGAGTATTTCGATGCACGCGCCGCAGTGGATGCGTTGCAGCCGGGCGCGTATGCAACGCTGCCCTACACCGCGCGCGTGCATGCCGAAAACCTGGTGCGGCGCGCCGAGCCGCAGATGCTGGAGGCCTACCTGCGCCAGCTGATCGAGCGCAAGCGCGACCTGGATTTCCCGTGGTTTCCGGCGCGTGTGGTCTGCCACGACATCCTGGGGCAGACCGCGCTGGTAGATCTGGCCGGCTTGCGCGATGCCATCGCCGAGCAGGGCGGCGACCCGGCGCAGGTCAATCCGGTGGTGCCGGTGCAGTTGATCGTCGATCACTCGCTGGCAGTGGAATACGCCGGCTTCGACAAGCAGGCCTTTGCCAAGAATCGCAGCGTGGAAGATCGACGCAATGCCGATCGCTTTCACTTCATCGAATGGACCAAGCGTGCGTTCGAGAACATGGAAGTGATTCCGCCGGGCAACGGGATCATGCATCAGATCAATCTGGAGAAGATGTCGCCGGTGATCTACACCCTGGATGGCGTGGCGTTTCCGGATACCTGCGTGGGCACCGACAGTCATACCCCGCACGTGGATGCGCTGGGGGTGATCGCCGTGGGTGTGGGCGGGCTGGAAGCGGAGACCGTGATGCTGGGGCGCGCGTCGTGGATGCGGCTGCCCGACATCATCGGCGTGGAATTGTTGGGCCGGCCGGCGCCGGGCATCACCGCCACCGACATTGTGCTGGCCTTGACCGAATTCCTGCGCCAGCAGCGCGTGGTCGGTGCGTATCTGGAGTTTTACGGTGCCGGCGCCAGCGCGCTGACCATCGGCGACCGCGCCACCATCTCCAATATGACGCCAGAATTCGGTGCGACCGCGGCGATGTTTTACATCGACCAGCAGACTATCGACTACCTGCGGCTGACCGGCCGCGAGGACGCGCAGATTGCGCTGGTGGAAACCTACGCGCGGCATACCGGCTTGTGGGCCGACGCTCTGGTCACCGCGCAGTACGAGCGTGTGCTGCAGTTCGACTTGTCGAGCGTGGTGCGCAACATGGCCGGCCCATCCAACCCGCACAAGCGGGTGGCGACCACCGAGCTGGCAAACCGCGGCATCGCCGCTGTGTGGGAAGACGTGCCAGGGCAGATGCCCGATGGTGCGGTGATCATCGCGGCGATTACCTCGTGCACCAACACCTCCAATCCACGCAACGTCATCGCGGCTGGCCTGCTGGCGCGCAATGCCAATGCGCGTGGCCTGACCCGCAAACCGTGGGTGAAAAGTTCGCTGGCGCCCGGCTCCAAGGCGGTGCAGCTGTATCTGGAAGAGGCCGGCTTGCTGAGCGAGCTGGAGCAACTGGGCTTCGGCATCGTGGCGTTTGCGTGCACCACCTGCAATGGCATGAGCGGCGCGTTGGACCCGGTGATCCAGCAGGAGATCATCGATCGCGACCTGTATGCGACGGCGGTGTTGTCGGGCAATCGCAATTTCGATGGGCGCATTCATCCGTATGCCAAGCAGGCGTTTCTCGCTTCGCCGCCGTTGGTGATCGCCTATGCCATCGCAGGAACGGTGCGCTTCGATATCGAAAAGGATGTGCTTGGCATCGATGCGGATGGCACGCCGATCACGCTGAAGGATCTGTGGCCGAGCGATGCGGAGATCGACGCCGTGGTGGCGCGCAGCGTCAAGCCGGAGCATTTCCGCAGCGTGTACGACCCGATGTTCAAGCGTAGCGTGGGGCAGGGCGCGCGCGTGAGCCCGCTGTATGACTGGCGCCCGACCAGCACCTATATTCGCCGTCCGCCGTATTGGGAGGGCGCGTTGGCCGGTGTACGCACGCTGCATGGCATGCGCGCGCTGGCGGTGCTGGGCGACAACATCACCACCGATCACCTGTCTCCCTCCAACGCCATCATGGCCAGCAGTGCGGCCGGCGAATACCTGGCGCAGATGGGCGTGCCGGAAGAAGACTTCAATTCTTACGCCACGCATCGCGGCGACCACCTCACCGCGCAACGCGCCACCTTCGCCAACCCGAAGTTGGTCAACGAAATGGCCGTGGTGGATGGGCAGGTCACCGCCGGTTCGCTGGCACGGCTGGAGCCGGACGGGCAGGTCGTGCGCATGTGGGAAGCGATCGAAACCTATATGACGCGCAAGCAGCCGTTGGTCATCATTGCCGGCGCCGATTACGGGCAGGGTTCGTCGCGCGACTGGGCGGCCAAGGGCGTAAGGCTGGCGGGCGTGGAAGCGATCGTGGCCGAAGGCTTCGAGCGGATCCACCGCACCAACCTGATCGGCATGGGCGTGCTGCCGCTGGAATTCAAGCCGGGCACCGATCGCAAGACACTAGGTATCGACGGTAGCGAAACATTCGACGTGATGGGCGAGCGTACGCCAGGCGCAACGCTGACGTTATCGATCCATCGCCGCAACGGCGAGCAGCTGCAGGTGCCGGTGACCTGCCGTCTGGATACTGCGGAAGAAGTGGCGATCTATGAAGCCGGTGGCGTGTTGCAACGGTTTGCGCAGGATTTTCTGGAAGCGAGCAAGGTGGCGTAGGCATTGCTTTCTGTTGGGTGTGGCGGCCGCTTGCGGCTCGCCTTGCCAGGGAGCACACTTTTGGCAATCTTTGCCATCGGGAATCATGAATGGCCACCATGAACATTTCGCTGCCTGACGAACTCAAGGCATTTGTCGACCAACAGGTCCTCGAACACGCTTACGGCTCCAGCAGCGAGTACCTGCGAGAGCTAATTCGCCGGCAGCGAGATGTGCAACAGTTGCGCGGTGCGCTGTTGGATGGCGCAAATTCGGGGCCTGCAATTCCGATGGGCAATGAGTTGTTCGAGACACTGCGGGAACGTGCCCACGCACGTGCCGCCGGCACGTGAGCTCGGCGCATTGGCGCCCGCTGGCACTACAGGATGTCGAGGTAGCTGCAGCGTGGTACGGCACCGAAGCGGGTGTGCAGCGCGAATTGTCCTTCGTAAAGGCACTCGAATCGGCAGTGGCAACGATCACGCGTCACCCCGGCGTAGGCTCCAGTCGCCACGGCATGCTGCTGCAGTTACCGGACATTCGTTCCTGGCCATTAAAAGGATATCCGTATCTGCTGTTCTACACCGCACACGCAACCGATCTCGTCATCTGGCGTGTTCTGCACATGCAGCGTGATATTCCCGCCTGGATGATGGATACGCCTTAAATCTCAGCGACATGCAGTCTTGCAAGCGTTGTTGCCAACCACGCATCAGCTACCGATCGCTCCCTGACACGGCATAAAAAAATGACCTATCTCCCCCAACTCCGCATCCCCGCCACCTACCTGCGCGGCGGTACCAGCAAAGGCGTGTTTTTCCGCCTGCAGGATCTGCCGGTTGCCGCACAACAGCCGGGGCCGGCGCGCGATGCGTTGTTGCTGCGGGTGATCGGTAGCCCCGATCCGTATGCCAAGCAGATCGATGGCATGGGCGGGGCCACGTCCAGTACCAGCAAGAGCGTGATCGTCTCTGCCAGTGCGCGCGACGGGCATGATGTGGACTATCTGTTCGGGCAGGTGTCCATCGATAGCGCGTTCGTGGATTGGAGCGGCAACTGCGGCAACCTGTCGGCGGCGGTGGGGCCGTTTGCGATCGCCAATGGCCTGGTCGATGCGGCGCGGGTGCCGCATGATGGTGTGGCGACGGTGCGGATCTGGCAGGCCAATATCGGCAAGACTATCGTGGCGCACGTGCCGATGAGCGACGGTCAGGTGCAGGAAACCGGCGATTTCGAGCTGGATGGAGTGACCTTTCCCGCCGCCGAAGTGCAGCTGGAATTTCTCGACCCCGCCGATGCGGCCGAAGGCGAGGGCGGTGCGATGTTTCCCACCGGCAAGCTGATCGATCAGCTGGAGATTCCTGGCCTGGGCACGATCGCCGCCACGCTGATCAATGCCGGCATCCCGACCATTTTTGTCAACGCGCATGACCTGGGTTACACCGGCACCGAATTGCAGGACGCGATCAATGGCGATCCGCGTGCGCTGGCCATGTTCGAAACATTGCGTGCGCATGGCGCGGTGCGGATGGGGTTGATTGCCAGCATCGACGAAGCCGCCACGCGCCAGCACACCCCCAAGGTCGCCTTCGTTGCGCCGCCCGCGGACTACACCGCCTCCAGCGGCAAGCCGGTGCTTGCCGGCGAGATCGATCTGCTGGTGCGTGCGATGTCGATGGGCAAGTTGCACCACGCGATGATGGGCACTGCCGCCGTCGCCATCGGGACCGCAGCGGCGGTGCCCGGTACCCTGGTCAATCTGGCTGCCGGTGGCACGACGCGGACCGCGGTGCGTTTCGGCCATCCGTCCGGCACCTTGCGTGTCGGTGCGGAGGCAACACTGGTGGACGGGCAGTGGCAGGTGACCAAGGCGCTGATGAGCCGCAGTGCGCGGGTCCTCATGGAAGGCTGGGTGCGCGTGCCGGGTGATGTTGTCAAGGTCGAGTGAACGGAACACGGATGCACGTGGGTGGATGTCTCCGGTGGCGGGCGGAGCGGGGGCGTCTACGCCGGTTTAGAAATCTGCGGGCGGTCCATGGCGGCTTGTCTATGTGCTCGTCAAACGGTATCGGGGCAGTCGTCGTGTGGGTTTTCGTTTGGGCTCGCGTGCGCGCCGCGTGCCGTCGCCGGGCCCAGTGCAGCCAAGCCTGTTCATGCGGCCCATGTGCTGAGCAATGCCTGCTGAGACACACAACGCTCCAGCGCACAAATTGCACGGGGGTGTTGCATTAATTAGAACGCCATTTCTAATTATGAAAACTTTTTCGCACGGGCTCTGCCAAATTTGTGTAAATCGTGTTAATTCTGTTGCAACGCGGCATGGAAAGCAGGCCGCTCCGCCAACCGAATTCGGAGTCTTCCCATGTCAGCCAGCCGGTCGCTCAAGATCAGCGCGCTTGCCGTTGCCGTCGTTTCCCTTCTGCCGCTCTACGCCGCCGCCCAGCAAGCGCCCAGCGCCGACGGTGTCGTGCGTCTGGATGCGGTCAAGGTCACGGTCGAGCGTCGCTCGGAAGACTCCAAGGATGTGCCGGTGTCCGCCAGCGTGTTGCGCCCGGAATTTCTGGACGCCATTTCCACCAGCGGCTCGGACATCCGCGTGCTGGCCGGCAAGGCGCCGAGCCTGAACATCGAATCGTCCAACGGCCGTGTGTTCCCGCGCGTGTACATCCGCGGCTACGGCAACACCGACTTCAATACTTATGCCTCGCAGCCGGTGTCGTTGATCTATGACGACGTGGTGCAGGAAAACGCCTTCCTGAAGGGCTTCCCGATCTTCGATCTGGAAGGCCTGGAAGTATTGCGTGGCCCGCAAGGCACCTTGTTCGGCCGCAATACGCCGGCCGGCGTGGTCAAGTTCAACTCGGTCAAGCCGACCATCGGCTCCAATGACGGCTACGCCAGCCTGTCCTATGGCACCTACGGCACCATGACGCTGGAAAGCGGCCTGAGCATCGCGATGGGCGAGCATTGGGCGGCGCGTCTGTCCACCTTGGGCCAGCGCCGCGACGACTGGGTCGAAAACCGCGACGGCCGCGATCTTGAAGGCTATACCGACTCTGCCGTGCGCCTGCAGTTGCTGTACCAGGCCAGCGACGATTTCAGCGCATTGTTCAACGCGCATGCGCGCCATCTGGACGGCACCGCGCGCCTGTTCCGCGCCAACATCATCCAGCCCGGCACCAACCAGCTGGTGGATGGCTTCGACGCAGAAAAATCCTTCATCGACGGCGCCAACACCCAGGAACTGCAGACCTATGGCGGCAGCGCCAATCTGACCTGGGACCTGGGCGATATCGCGCTGCACTCGATCACCGCCTACGAAGGCATCGGCAAGTACTACAGCCGTGGCGACATCGACGGCGGCTTCGGCGCGGTCTTCGCACCGCCGTCCGGCCCGGGCGCGATTCCGTTCCCGGTGGAAACCGCCGGCGGCATCAAGAGCCTGGACCAGTACAGCCAGGAACTGCGCGCCGAATCGCAGTACGAAGGTCCGCTCAACTGGCAGGCCGGCCTGTACTACTTCCACGACGATGTGGAAGGCGAAAACTACACCTACAACACCTTCAGTGGCGGCGATCTGGCCAGCTACCAGCTGACCCGCCAGCGCAATACCTCGTGGGCAGCGTTCGGCTCGTTGAACTACGCGGCCACCGACCGTTTGAACCTGCGCGCCGGTATCCGCTACACCTACGACAAGAAGACCTTCGACGTATTGGCGCTGGACCGCGTCACGCTGGTCGAGCCGTCCAGCGGCGAGACCGATAACTCCAAGATCACCGGCGATTTGGCCGCGACGTTCTCCATCAACGACGACGTCAACGTGTATGCACGTGCCGCGCGTGGCTTCCGCGGCGCCAGCTTCGGCGTGCCCTCGGGCACCGCGCCGCTGACCGTGGCCGAGCCGGAGACGGTGGATTCGTTCGAGATCGGCATCAAGTCGGATCTGTTCGACAACCGCGCGCGCCTGAGCTTCGACATCTACGATTTCCGGGTCAAGAACCAGCAGCTCACCGCAGTAGGCGGCGCCTCCAACGATGTGCGTCTGCTCAACGCCGACAAGACCAAGGCACGCGGCGCCGAGTTCGATTTCGAAGCGTTGATCACCCAGAACCTGCGTGTCACCGCCGGTGGCGCCTACAACTGGACCCGCATCGACGACCCGAACCTGTCGGTGGGCGTGTGCCGCACCTGCACCGTGACCGACCCGCTCAATGCGGCCGGCCGCGCGCTGATCGACGGTAACGACCTACCGCAGGCGTCCAAGTGGATGGCCAACGCCACGCTGCGTTACGGCATCCCGATGGGCAACGACGGCGAGCTGTTCTTCTACACCGACTGGTCCTACCGCAGCGAAGTGAATTTCTTCCTGTACGACTCCAAGGAATTCACCGGCCAGCCGCTGGTCGAAGGCGGCGCCAAGATCGGTTACAACTGGGGCGCCGGTGCGTACGAGTTGTCGGTGTTCTGCCGCAACTGCACCAACCAGATCCGCGTGACCGGTGCGATCGATTTCAACAACCTCACCGGCTTCATCAACGACCCGCGCATCGTTGGCGCCCAGTTCCGCGCCAACTTCTGATCGGCGTCGTTGTACGGTAGAACGCGAACCGCCGGCCAGCATGCCGGCGGTTTTTTTTTGCAGCAGGAGAAACAGATGCAACACAGATGGCAACGCACCTGGAGCATGCTGGCGATGTGGTGCCTCTGCGCCGCCGCGTGGGCACAGACGCCCGCCGCGGCGGTGCAGCGCACAGCTGTGCCTGCGCCGGCCGACATGGTGGTGGTCTCCACCGATATCGGCGACGACATCGACGATGCGTTCGCGCTGGCACTGCTGTTGCGTCGCCCGCAGGTGCGGGTGCTGGGCATGGCATCGGCGTGGGGGGATACCACGCTGCGTGCACAGCTGTTGCAGCGTTTGTTGCAGCAGGCCGGGCGCAGCGACATCCCGTTGGCGGTGGGCAAGCGCACCACCAGCACGATTGCCTTCAGTCAGGCGAACTGGGCCGCGAAAGGGCAGCTGCCGAGCGGCTTGCCCGATGCAGCGACGATGATCCTGCAGCAGGCGCAGCGCCATCCGGGTGAGGTGACCTTGCTGGTGCTGGGCCCGATGACCGATGCCGCACTGGCGCAGCAACGCGACCCGGCGGGCTTTGCCAAGCTCAAGCGAATCGTGGCGATGGGCGGGTCGGTGCGGGTGGGCTACGGCAAGTCCACGTATCGCCCGGCCAGCGCGCCGGCCGCCGAGTACAACATCGTGTCCGATGTGGCAGCCGCGCAGCGCGTGTTCGCGGCCGGCGTGCCGATCGTCCTACTGCCGCTGGATGCTACCCAGATCACCCTGGAAGAACCCGAGCGTATCGCGCTGTTTGCGCACGGCGATGGCCTGACCGACGCGCTCACCCAGCTCTACTACCAATGGCGCAACACCGACCAGCCCTGGGCGAGCGCAACGCCGACCTTGTTCGATGCCGTGCCGGTGGCCTGGTTGCTGCGCCCCGAACTGTGCCCGACCACGCCGCTGCGTCTGGACGTCGATGCGCAAGGCTATACGCGTGAAGGGCGGGGCACGCCGAACGTGCAGGCCTGCCTGCGCGCGGACAAGCCGGCGTTGATCGACCTGTACATGCGCACGGTGTTGCAGTTGCAGTGAGAGCAGCGAACAAAAGGACTGAGCAACCGTCAGGCGGGCGCGGCCGGTGCTCGGTGCGGGCATGTATCGCTTGTGCACTCCGGTGCTGAGTGCGCCGTCCACACCTGCCTGACGACTGGTCGTTACGTTTTTTTTCGCTGCTCTAAGAACAGCGAGAAAAACGGAGTTAGCGCCCTCCGGTGGTGAGCACCGTGGTTTTGTTGCCCACTCTATTTTTCTGCAGTCAAAAGCCTGGTTAGTCGAGCGCGCGGTGCCCTCACCGCTTGCGGGACACGCCGTACATCCGTCCATGGAGGCTCGGTGGCGGCATCCATGCCGCCACACGGTCCCGCAGGCGGCGAGGACACCGCACCCGGAACGTTCGCAGGTTGCTTTGTTCAACGCCTGCCTGTTGCTCTGCTTGCGATGGGACGTTTGTCGGGCGCACCGCTATCCAGACAGCGCATGTCATGCCGTGCTTGTAATCATGCACACCAACACTCTCGACTTGTCCTTGGCCGCCTACCGTCGTGGGACCTTACGCGTCATGGATGCCGCATAAGAGCTCACATCGAAGTACTTGCGGCGTGTCCCGCGACGGTGGGCGGCCAAGGACCCTGCAGCCACGTCGCAGCTCAGCGGCCCTGCAATAGACCGGCGTCAAACCACTGGGCTCACCTCAGCTCCGGCACGCCGGTGCCAGCGCGGCATGCACACAGCCGCGCACGATCACCGCCCATCGGCAAGTTCACGACCGGCCACACATCCGACATCGGCGGCGTGAAGCACGTCGCTATACTGGCCACCTCAGTCATGGGGTAGCGCGAATGGACAGGCAGCAATCAGGGATGAAGTGGTTTGGCGCGCGGCGCATGCTGCTATGGGTGGTACTGCTGACCGTGGCGATCGGCGGGGTGGCGTGCAAACGCAACGAAAGCGGGCAGCTGCCCACCGCCAGCGGCGAGGCGATCAAGGCCGACAAGCAGGCGATTACCGGGTTTGCGCTCGCGCGCGCCTATCCCGACCAGACCGGCGACGGCCTGTCGCTGGCGCTGGAATTCTCGCGTCCGCTGGTGGGCACGCAGGATTTCGATGCGCTGGTGCGCTTCGAAGAAAAGGTCGGCACCGGCGACAGCAGCTGGTCGCTGTCCGACGACGGCAAGACGCTGCGTTACCCGTACGTGGAAGCCGCCAAGGACTACACGGTGCTGGTCGACGCCAATCTGCTGGCCGCCGATGGCAGCCGCCTGGGCAAGCCGTTCAAGCAGAAGGTCTATACCGGCGAACTCAAGCCGGTGGTCGGGTTCGCTTCGCAAGGCAGTGTGTTGCCGGCGCGCGAAAGTCGCGGCCTGCCGGTGGTGTCGGTCAACGTGCCGGAAGTGGACGTGGAATTTCTGCGCGTGCGCGAGAAGTCGCTGCCGGCGTTCTTCCAGCAGTTCCAGCGCGGCGGCCGTCGTGGCAGCTGGGAGCTTGAGAGCGAGTACAACGACAAACAACCGCTGTCCAAGCTGGCCGACCCGGTGTACGTCAACCGTTTCATCCTGGGCGGCAAGCAGAACGAGCGCGTGCTGACCTACCTGCCGACGCAGGACATCAAGGAGCTGCAGGAGCCTGGCCTGTACTTTGCGGTGATGAAGCGCGCCGGCAGCTTCGAGAACGAACAAGAGACCGCGTTCTTCACCGTCAGCGACATCGGCCTGCACACGCGCGCTTACAAGGACAAGTTGTTCGTGCACACCGCCTCATTGCAGAGCGGCGAGCCGATCAAAAATGTGGAAGTGCGCATCCTCGATGCCAAGGGCGAGCTGTTCCTCAAGGGCGCCACCGACGGCAACGGCAATGCGCTGCTCAACTACACGCTCGATGCCGGCCACGTGCTGGTGGCGCGCAGCAAGACCGATGTCTCGTTGCTGCCGTTCAACCAACCGGCGCTGGATCTGAGCGAATTCGCCGTGGCTGGGCGCCAGAGTGCCTGGTTTGACGTGTTCGCCTGGGCCGGCCGCGATCTGTATCGCCCCGGCGAAACCATGCGTGTGTCGGCGATCCTGCGCGACAACGATGGCAAGCCTACCAAGCCGCAACCGGTCTTCCTGCGCCTCAAGCAGCCGGACGGCAAGACCTTCCGCGAAACCAAACTGCAGCCGGGCGAGCAGGGCTACTTCGAATTCACCCAGCAGATTCCTGCCGATGCCGCGACCGGCCGCTGGCAGGTGGAGTTCCGCACCGACCCGGCCAGCAAGGATGCCGTGCAGGGCATGACCGTGCGCGTGGAAGAGTTCCTGCCCGAGCGCATGAAGCTGGACCTGGATGCCGCGCAAAAGACCTTGAGTGCCGGCCAGCCGTTCAAGCTGGTCGCCACTGCCGCGTATCTGTATGGCGCGCCGGCCGATGGCAACCGTTTCACCGCCAAACTTGCGGTCAGCGTCGAGCAGCATCCGCTGGAGTCGTTGCCGGGCTGGTTCTTCGGCGACCCCACCCTGGAGCTGCCGCGCGAAGCCAAGGACGTGATCGATACCGAGTTCGGTAGCGACGGCATCCTGCGCGAAGACATCGCGCTGCCCAGCGAAGCCAAGCCGGTCAGCACGATTGCTGCAGTGGTCTCCGGTAGCGTGTACGAAACCGGCGGACGCACGGTGACCCGCACGGTCAAGCGCGTGCTGTGGCCGGCCAAGGCGCTGGTTGGCGTGCGCCCGTTGTTCGACGACGAAGACGGCGCCGATGCCAACGGCAGCGCGCGCTTCGAACTCACCCGCGTGGATGCCGACGGCAAACCGCAGCCGGCCAAGGGCCTGAAAGCCACGCTGGTGCGCGAGCTGCGCGACTACCACTGGAACTACAACGACAACCACTGGGATTACGACTTCACCCGCCGCTTCGAGAACAAGGACACGCGCACGCTCGATGTGGGCAGCGCCAACGCCAAGCTCGATTTCCCGGTGGAGTGGGGCGAGTACCGCCTGGACGTGTTCGACCCGGCCACCGGGCTGACCACGCGTTACCCGTTCCGCGCCGGTTGGAGCTGGAATGACGAAAACCGCGGCCTGGATGCGCGTCCGGACAAGGTCAAGCTGGCGCTGGACAAGACCGGCTACCGCGCCGGCGACACGCTCAAGGTCACGCTGACTCCGCCGCACGCCGGTAAGGGCGTGCTGCTGGTGGAAAGCGACAAGCTGCTCTACGTGCAGGATATCGACGTCAAGCCGGGCAGCACATTCGAAATTCCGGTGACAGAAGCCTGGGAGCGCCACGACGTCTACGTCACCGCGCTGGTGTTCCGTGGCGGTACCGCGCCGAGCAAGATCACCCCCGCGCGTGCGGTGGGCGTGGCGCATGTGCCGATGGATCGCAAGGCGCGGCGCGTAGCGGTGGGCTTGTCCGCGCCCAAGCAGATGCGTCCCGAGCAATCGTTGCCGGTGACGGTGAGCGTGCCGGAACTGGCGGGCAAGGCGGCGCACGTCACCATCTCGGCGGTGGACGTGGGCATCCTCAACATCACCCGCTTCCCGGTGCCCGATGCCAACGCGCAGTTCTTCGCGCAACGTCGCCTGGGCACCGATGCCTATGACATTTATGGCCGCGTGATCGAAAGTTTCGAAGGCGCCAGCGGCAAGCTCAAGTTCGGCGGCGACATGGCGCTGGAAGCGCTGCCGCAGGCCAAACGCCCGACCGCCCGCGTGCAGACCGTGGACCTGTTCTCCGGGTCGGTGACGCTCGATGCCCGTGGCAATGCGCGCGTGCAACTGCCGGTGCCGGATTTCAATGGCACCTTGCGGGTGTCGGCGCTGGTGTATTCGGACACGCGTTACGGCAATCGCGATATGGAAACGGTGGTGCGTGCGCCCATCCTGGCCGAAGCCAGCATGCCGCGCGTGATGGCGCCGGGCGACCGCAGCACGGTGACGCTGGACGTGCAGAACTTCACTGGCAAGCCGGGCGAGTTCAATGTGCGCGTGGACGGCATCGGCCCGCTGGCCATTGCCGAGGCGTCGCGCAGCATCAAGCTGGGCGTGGATGCCAAGCAGACCTTGAGCTTCCCGCTCACCGCCACCGAAGGCTATAGCGTGGCCAAGGTGCGCGTGCGCGTGGACGGCAATGGCTTCAAGGCCGACCGTAACTACGAGCTGCCGGTGCGTGCCGGGTGGCCGCAGGTGTTGCGCACGCAGACGCGCGTGCTCGACCCGCTGGCGCCGATCACCCTGGACAGCAGCTTTGCCGACGGTCTGATGGCCGGCTCGGTGACTGCGCGCATGGTGGTCAGCCCGCTGCCGCCGATTCCGTTCGCCAGCGCCATGCAGGGCGCGCTGGATTACCCGTATGGCTGCGCCGAGCAGACCACCAGCAAGGGCTATGCAGCGCTGTTGCTCGACGAGGCCACCGCCAAGGCGCTGGGCACCAAGGGGCTGGATGCGGCCACGCGCCGCGAGCGCATGGAAGGCGCGTTCGGCCGCCTGGCGTCGATGCAGATCGCCAGCGGGCATTTTTCGATGTGGGGCGACGACGGCTACGTCAATCCGGGCTTGACCCCCTACATCGCCGAGTTCCTGCTCGACGCCAAGGACGCCGGCTTTGCGGTGCCCGATAACGTGCTGCAGAAGGCACTCAATCGCCTGAGCGAAGATCTGCTCTCCGGCGGCAACGAGTTCTATGGGCAGGACCGTCGCGACAACCTGAAGTTCGCCAACCAGGCGTGGTCGGGTTACGTGTTGGCACGCGTCAACCGCGCCCCGCTGGGCACGCTGCGCGCGCTGTACGACAACCAGCGCGACAAGGCGTTGACTGGCCTGTCGCTGGTGCATCTGGGCGCGGCGTTGTCGCTGCAGGGCGACACCAAGCGCGGTGACGCGGCGATCAAGGCCGGGTTTGCCAAGGACAGCGCCGAGCGTCCGCGCTATCTGAGCGATTACGGCAGTGTGGTGCGCGACGATGCCTTGATGATGGCGTTGCTGCACGAACGTGGTTTGTCCAAGCCCGAGTACGACACCCGCGTGGTGGCCCTGGGGCAGGCACTGGATGCACGCCGCGCTGGCGGTGTGTTGTGGCTGAGCACGCAGGAGCAGATTGCGCTGGCGCGGCTGGGCAAGGCGTTGATGGTGGGGCAGGGCAAGCAGGTCTCGGGCAGTTTGACCGTCGGCGATGAGGTGCAGCAGATCGCACCGGCCCGCGTGTTCGGACGCAGCTTCGACAGTGCGGCGCTGGCCCGCGGCGTGCAGTTCGCGCCGCAGGGCGAAGCGCCGATGTATGCCAGTCTGGAAGTGGCCGGCATCCCGCGCACTGCACCGGAAGCAGACACGCGCCACCTCAGCGTGGAGCGCAGCTGGTACACCACCGACGGCAAGCCGTGGACGCCGCGTGCACTGAAGGAGGGCGAGGCACTGATTGTGCGCGTCACCATCACCGCCAACGAATCGATGCCCGATGCGTTGCTCACCGATCTGTTGCCGGCCGGCCTGGAAATCGAGAATTTCAATCTCGGCGATGCCAAGCAATGGGCCGACGTGGTGGTGGACGGTATCGGCGTCAGCGAGCGTTCCAGTGCCGCCGACGTCAAGCACGAAGAGTTCCGCGACGACCGTTATGTGGCCGCGCTGGCGCTGTCGTCGGGCAGCAAGGCGCAGGTGTATTACCTGGTGCGCGCGGTGACGCCGGGCACCTACACCGTTCCGCCGTCACTGGTGGAAGACATGTATCGCCCCGAGCTGCGTGGCGTGGGCCGCACCACCCCGGCGACGATCACGGTGGTGCAGCCGTAAAGGCAACAAGGTAGGAGCGCGCTCGCGCGCGATGGAGCTTTCCCGGCTATACCCCATCGCACGCAAGCGCGCTCCTACGGTCGGGGTTTCCTCACTGAAGCGAGCGCCCGACCCCGATGCAAGGATTTGCGTGGGCGGGCCAGCATGCATCGATGATCAGCCCCATCTCCGTAGGACATCGTGCACTACGTCGTGGCCGGTGCTCGCTCGCAAAGTGCTGCTATCTACTCACCGTGACAACTGTCCAGCGGCGACGTGTGTTCGACGATTTTCAGCTGGCCGCGTCAGCGTGCCGCGCGTTCATCGCCGCGCAGCCAGAAGATGCCACCTTACTTGCCTGGGTGCTGATGCCGGACCATGTTCACTGGCTGGTCCAGCTGGGGGACGTCACTCCGCTGGCGCGGGTGGTGTCATGCATGAAGGCAGCAAGCACGCGTGCGGTCAATCAGCAGCGCGGGGTGCCCGCCGCAGTTTGGGCGCGGGCCTACCAGGACCGCGGCTTGCGCAATGAAGACGATCTGCGCAGCGTGGCTCGCTACCTGATCGCCAATCCGCTTCGCGCCGGATTGGTGGAGCGGGTCGGTGACTATCCATTCTGGGATGCAATCTGGCTGCCGTAGGAGCGCGTTTGTGCGCGATGGGACTACACCGGGAGAGCCGCATCGCGCGCAAGCGCGCTCCTACGCGCGATTGGACGTCAGCGGGAGAGCCGCATCGCGCGCAAGCGGGCTCCTACGCGCGATTGGACGTCAGCGGGAGAGCCACATCGCGCGCAAGCGCGCTCCTACGCGCGGTTGGACGTCAGCGGGAGAGCCGCATCGCGCGCAAGCGCGCTCCTACGCGCGGTTGAACGTCAGCGGGAGAGCCCAATCCCGCGCAATGGCACCGCGGCTTCGCATGCGGCGACATCGCTGCGCATTGTCTTTTCGATGCGATGCAAGCGACACGCAAGGGTCATTTTTACTGGATAGGGTGGCGTGCTTTCTCACCGGCGCGGCGCCTTTGCTGCGCGATCTCGGGATTCCATGCAGCGCTCCGATTCGTACCGTTTGCACTTGTCCGTTCTCGCCGTCGCCATCGCGGCATGTTCCCCAGCGTTGCAAGCGCAGACCAACGCGGCTTCTGCTAGCGCAGAGCGCACTGTTCCATCGTCGCCTGCAGTCTCTTCAAATCCAGCAGGCGCTATGGCGGCACCGGGCGACGCAGCAGGCGCCGAATCCGTCGCGTCCTCAGGTGAAATAGCCAACACCGACGCACCGCGCGCCGCCGCCAACACCGGCATGCAAACTCTCGATGCCATGCAGGTCACCGGCGTGCGTCGTGCCAATGCGGCGGCGGTGGAGAGCAAGCGCGCGGCGACCAACATCACCGATGTCATCAGTGCCACCGATGTGCGCGCACTGCCGGACAGCACCATCGTCGAAGCACTGCGTCGCGTGCCGGGTTTATCCGTATTGCCAGCGACCGACAACGAACATCCGCGCGACGAAGCGGCCACGCCGGTGTTGCGCGGCCTTGGGCCGTCGTACAACAACGTCACCATCGATGGCTTGACCATCGCCTCGCCCGGCACGCCCAACGGCACGCTCGGCTCGATCACCCGCGGCGTGCGGCTGGATCTGTTGCCGGCCTCGATGGTCAGCGAGTTGCAGGTGATCAAGACGTTTACGCCGGATCTGGACCCCAATGCCACCGGGGGCGCGATCAATCTCAAGACGCGCAGTGCGTTCGAAAACGGCGGCAAGCCGTTCTTCAGTGCCGAAGCGGCGCTGGGCCACGCCAACGATGTTGGCAAGCCGCGCGATCAGGACGACCCGGGCTATCGCCTGAATGCCACCGGCAGCCGCACCTTCGGCAGCGAACAGCAATACGGCTTCACGCTGTCGGCCAACTACCAAACGCTGAGCAGCTACACCGAAACCCACATGACCACCGACACGGTGCATTACGGGTTCTACGACAATAACGGCGTACTGCAGACCGGCGCCAATCTCGGTAACGGCTGGGCAGTGCCGCAGCAGGACAAGTACTGGTACGTGCAGAATCAGCGCGACCGCTATGGCGTCACCGGCAAGTTCGAAGTGCGGCCCAGTGCGGCGCTCGAAGCGTATGCCATGGCCGGTTATTACTATTTCAAGGACAACATGGAGCGCAACGAGGTCATCATCGACCCGCGCAACCGCAACCAGGTGTTCAACCAGACCGCCACCTCCGGCAGGTATCCCGGTGGCGATATCGAAGTGGGATATTCCAACCAGATCGTCACCACGCGCACCAAGGTCGCGCAGTTGGGCAGCATCTGGCGGCCGACCGATCGGCAGCAGTTTTCCGCGCGTGGGGCGTGGTCGGATGCGACCTACGACGAGCCGATCCGCATGATCAAATACGCCACCGGCATTACCCGCGCCGCACCGGTGCCAGTGGGCCAGACCGGCAGTGGCGTGACCCTTAATGCCACGCCCAACTATGCATTCAACTACGACACTTCCGGGTTCGATCAGCGCTTCGGTGTGTCGCCGCAGGCTTATAACAACCTGGACAACTACAGCCTGTCGTACTGGCGCCCGGACTACAAACGCACCGCGGCCGACCGCATTCTCACCGGACGGCTCGATTACGGCTTCAATCAGGGCGAAAGCGATCAGGGCATTGGCTTTGCGGCGGGCGTGTCGTACACCACCGACAAGCCGTCCTACGACATCTATCGTGTCGAGTATCAGCCCAACACCAGCGCGCCGGCCTTCGGCCTGGCCGACGTGGCCGGCACCGGAAGGGCGCCGATGCGTTACGCCGGCTTGAACCTGATCACCATCGATCCGGGCAAGGCCAACCGCGTGCTGGCGGCGACTCCGTTGAGCGCATTCAACAGCACCGACCAGCAGGCCTTCAGCAACCAGGACAACTTCACCCATACCGAAAAGACCTTCGGCAGCTATGGGCTGGTGAGCTATCGCAGCGATCGGCTCAACGTGCAGGCCGGTGTGCATTTGGATCGCACCAAGCTCGACACGGTGGGCCGCCAGCGTCAGCTGGATACCGCGACCAATCGCTACGTCTATGTCGACAATCCGACCAGTGCCGATTACGACTATCTGCTGCCGTCGGCTATCATGACCTACCATCTGACCGACGCGCTGGACCTGCGCGCCGGCGCCAGCCGCACGTTCGGCCGCCCCCCGTACGATGCGTACGCGGCGCGTACTTCGATCGGCTTCGTCAACACGACCGACGCCGGCAACCCGAATGCGCAAGGCGTCACCGTCACCATCGGCAACCCGGACATCAAACCGCGCGTGTCCAATAACCTGGACCTGTCGCTGGAATGGCGCCTGCCCGGCGATTTCGATGCGTTCGCCTCCACGGCGGTGTTCGACAAGCGCATCCAGGACGAGATCTTTACGCTCTCGCGCACCGACAGCTTCAGCTTCGACGGCACCACCTACGCCAATGCCTTGATCAGCACCCCGGCCAATGCCGCCAAGGCGCGCATTCGCGGCGTGGAGTTCAACGGCATCGTCAACACCTTGGCGCCGATTGCGCCGTGGCTCAGCGGTGTGGGCTTCAGCGCAAACCTCGCCTTGCTCGATGGCAGCCTGGATGTGCCGTATAGCGTCGGCAGCGGCAGCAACGTGAGCCAGCGCGAGCGCAAGCTCGACAACCTGGTTGGCCAGCCCGACTACACCGCCAACGCCACGCTGTTCTACAACACCGGCGGCCTGGAGCTGCGTGCGGCCTACAATCGACAGGGCAAGGCCTTGCGTGCCATCGTCAGCAATATCGATTGGCAGGATCTGTACTGGTCGCCGCGCTCGCAATTGGATTTCACTGCCACCTATGCCATCAGCAAACAACTCAGCTTGATCGGCCAGGTCAGCAACATCACCCATAGCCGCATCACCAGCGTGACGGGCCCAGGGCAGAACCTGCTCAAGGACAGTTATTCGGTGCCCACGACCTATTGGTTTGGTCTGCGCTTTACGCCGACGTTTTGAGCGCAGCGTTTGAAATAAAGCCGCCATGGGCCGGATGCCGATGGCGCGCTGGATCGGACGTGCGAGCGGTGCGTACCGCATCCAGCTTGCATGTGCTTCGTCTGGCGCAGACGCCGTCGGGCGATCAGTCACCCACTTGAGAGTTGTTCAATGACACTACGTTCTGTTGCCACTGTCGCCGCCATGCTGTGCGCGACGCTCGCAAGCCCTGTGAATGCAGCGCCCACCGGCGTCGCGGCGATCCAGGCGCGCTTGACCAACCCGCAAGGCGGCATCGTGGTGGTGGCGCATCGCGGTTGCCACGCGGCCGCGCCGCAACATGGCTTCACCGACACCGCGCCGGAGAACTCGCTGGCGGCGCTGCAGCGGTGCATCGCCATCGGTGCCGATGTGATGGAAACCGACGTGCGCCGCGCCGCCGATGGCACGCTGGTGATGTTGCACGACGCCACCGTGGATCGCACCACCGATGGTACCGGCAAGCTGTCCGAGCTCACGCTGGCCGAGTTGCAAAATCTGCGGTTGCGCAGCGACGAAGGCGGCGCGCAGGCAGCGCTGACCGACCAGCGCGTGGTCACGTTGGAGCAGATGCTGGCCGCCGCCAAGGGCCACATCCTGCTCAATCTGGACGTCAAGGATGCGATCTACGTGCAGGTGGTCGATGCGGTCACGCATGCCGGCATGCAGCACCAGGTGATCGTCAAGGCCGAAGCCGGCACTGCGACCCCGCCGCTGGCGGCGATGCAGCCGTTCGACCGCGTGTATTTCTTCCCGATCCTGATCAACGCGCACGGCACGGCCGATCTGGCCGCGATCGCCACTGCACAAACCCGCAATGCGCGCCCGATGGCCTTCGAACTGCCCAAGATGGCCGCCTCGCAATTGCCGGCCTTGGCGGCAGTGAGCAAGGCCCACAACGTGCGGCTGATGGTCAACTCGCTGTGGGAAGGGTTTATCGCGGGCTACGGCGGCGACGCCGATGCCGAACGCGACCCGGACAAGGTGTGGGGGCGTCTGTACCGCGATGGTGTGTCGATCATCCAGACTGATGCGCCGGAAGCGTTGTTGCGGTATCGCGCCACACTCGAAAAACGCTGAGCGCACTGCATCAGTGGTTGCAGGCAAGTGCGCTGGATCACGATCAGCACTGGTACGTGGGATCGCGTCCGCGATTGGAGAGATGTGACTACTTGTCAGTTGGTGGGGAGGGTGAGTACACGCCATCGCTTTGCTTGATACCTGCCGCTGTCAGCGATCGCGAGCAGCTGCCAGACGACAAGCACGATAGCCCGCCGTCTTGCCCTCAAACCGTTGTGGGCGTTGGTGTGTAACGGGTACAGTGAATCCCTGACAGGTGCGCTCAAGGATGTCGGCATGTCGCTCAGGTTTCGCCCTCAGCAGGTTGGCAGGCATTTCACGTGGCTGGCAGTGCTGCTGGTTGCTCTACAGATCCGCGATATCGCCAAGGCCATCGGGTGGCCGATTCCGAGGATCCCTGTGCCCTATGGCGGCGCAATCCTCGACAATGTGCTCAGCGTCATCCTCGTCGTGATCGCAGCCGCGCTGCTCTACCGCAGCACGCCTGGCGATCTGCGCGCGCGCCTGGGGCTGCGCTGGAATGGGGTGCGTGGGCCGTTGTTGACGTTGCTCGCTACGTTGCCGTGCTGGGTTGGGTTATGGACGCAGGCCAGCGCGATCCGTATCGACGATCTGCTCAGCCTGCTATGGCTGGCGTTATTGTTTCCGCTGGCCGAAGAGATCGTGTTTCGCGGGTTCGGCTTCGTGTTCGCCTGTCGCGCGCTGGCTTGGCGTCCCGCACTGGCCGCGCTGGTGCAGGCGCTGATCTTCGGTGGCGTGCATTGGCTCGGAGCCGGCGGCGGCAGCGGGGGCGAGGCACTGCTGATCTTTGCCATCACCGGGATCGGTGCACTGCTGTTTGCCATCGTCGATGCGCAGGACGGCTACACGATCTGGAGCGGCTGGGTGCTACATGCGTCGCTCAACGCGGCTTGGACTGTGTTCGCGGTGTCCGACTCTGCGGCCAGTGGTTGGCTTGGCATGGTCTTGCGCCTGTCTGCCGTGTTTCTGACGATGGCCTTGTTGCGGGTCTTCGTGACGCCGCGTGGCCCGGCCCCTCCCGCGGTCGCGGCGAACGTGCGTCGAACTTCCTAGAGCACCGATGCGCAGGAACGTCGGGCGGTATCAGGTGATTCGATCTGTGCCAGTGGCCGAAACGCGTTTTGCCCTGCATGCTTGGCACGATGGATGAGCAATCGCAGGCGCAGACAGGGACGGAGCGGACGCAGCAGCGCCCGCAAGTGCCGAACCCACAGGTCCGAAACGGACGGCGCTGGCTGAGCTGGCTACGCTGGAGCGTGGCGGCGGTGCTGGCCATGGTGCTGGTGCTGGACCTGGCTTTCCCGCTGCCGCTGCCCAAATCGCGCGACACCTCCACCCTGGTGGTGGCGCGCGATGGCACGCCGTTGCGCGCGTTCGCCGATCGCAACGGCGTGTGGCGCTATCCGGCCAGCCCGGACACGGTATCGCCGCTGTATCTGCAGGCCTTGCTGAACTACGAAGACCGCTGGTTCTGGCGGCATCCCGGCGTCAACCCGTGGGGTTTGTTGCGTGCCGGCGGGCAGTGGCTGGGGCAGGGACGCATCGTCTCCGGCGGTTCGACCTTGACCATGCAGGTGGCGCGCATTCTGGACCCGCATACGCGCACGCCATGGGGCAAGGCCAAGCAGTTGCTGCGCGCGCTGCAGCTGGAAGCGCATCTGAGCAAGCGCGAGATTCTCACCCTGTATCTGGAGCGCGCGCCATACGGCGGCACCATCGAAGGCGTGGAAGCGGCCAGTTGGGCGTACCTGGGCAAGCCGGCCACCGCGTTGTCGCAGGCCGAAGCGGCGTTGCTGGCGGTATTGCCGCAATCGCCCAGCCGGCTGCGCCCGGACCGTCACCCGGAAGCGGCGCAACGTGCGCGCGACAAGGTGCTCGATCGCATGGTGGAGCTGGGCGTGTGGTCGCGCGCGCAGGTCGACGATGCCCGCATCGAACCGGTGGTGACGCGCGCGCTCAAACCGCCCTTGCATGCCGCGCTGCTGGCGCAGCGGTTGCATAGCGCGCAACCGCGCGCTGCACGCATCGTCACCACGCTGGATGCGGAATTGCAGCGCACCCTGGAAGAGCGCGTGGCCACGTATTTTTCGCAATTGCCCGAGCGCACTTCGGCCGCATTGCTGGTGGTCGACAACGCCACCATGGAAGCGCGTGCCTATGTCGGTTCGGCCAGCTTCGGCGATCGCAAGCGGCTCGGCCATGTGGACATGGTGCAGGCCTGGCGCTCGCCCGGGTCCACGCTCAAACCGTTCTTGTACGGTATGGCGTTGGACGATGGCTTGATCCATTCGGAAAGTTTGTTGGTGGATGCGCCGCAGAGCTTCGGCGACTACCGGCCCGGCAACTTCGATGCCGCTTTCAACGGACCGGTGAGTGCGGCCACCGCATTGCGCTTGTCATTGAATGTGCCGGCGGTGGACCTGCTCGATCGCATCGGCCCGGCACGCTTTGCCGCGCGACTGTCCAATGCCGGCATTGCGCTGCACTTCCCGCGTGGCAGCACGCCATCGCTGGCGTTGATCCTGGGCGGCACCGGTGCGCAATTGCAGGAATTGGTCGGTGCGTTCGCGGCGCTCAATCGTGGCGGTATCGCCGGGCGCGTGCGCTACACGCCGGACGATGCACGGATCGATCGACGGTTGATGTCGCCGGGCGCGGCCTGGATCGTGCGCGAGATTTTGCAGAGCAATCCGCGCCCCGGCTATGGCAGTGGCACCTTCGATACCGCCGCCCGCCCGGGGGTGGCCTGGAAGACCGGCACCAGTTACGGCTACCGCGATGCCTGGGCCATTGGCGGCACGCGGCGCTATACCGTGGGTGTGTGGGTTGGCCGCCCGGATGGCACGCCGTTGCCCGGCCAATACGGTGCGGTAACCGCATTGCCGCTGATGTTCGAAGTCATCGATGCATTGCCGCGCAACGCCGGCGACAGTGCGCCGCTGCCGATGCCGGCCACGGTGCAGGCCAGGGAGATTTGTTGGCCGCTCGGCGGCGCGCTGGAGCAGACGCCGCCGGCACTGTGCGCACGCCGTGCCGAGGCCTACGCACTGGATGGCGCGCTGCCGCCCACCTTTGGCGAACGCGACGCGCGGTTGTGGCAAAGCGGACGGTTGCAGTTCGAGGTGGACGCGCACAGCGGCCAGCGCCTGTCGCAGGAGTGCACGCAGCCACATGCGCGCACGCCACGCGCATTGGCACGCTGGCCGGCACTGGTGTCGCCCTGGCTCAGCGCGGCAGAACGCACCGCCGCGCAGCTGCCGCCGTTGGCACCGGACTGCCTACCGGACGGGCGCATGACCGGCGGCGGCGTGCTGCGCATCGATGGATTGAGTGACCGCGCCACGTTGGCCCGCGCAAACGACACCGCACGTCCGGTGCGCCTGCAGTTGCGCGCGCTGGGCAGTGAGGCGCGCATCGACTGGCTGCTGGACGGTCGTTGGATTGCACAGACCAACGGACGCCAGGGATTTCAGCGCGACTTTGCGGACGTGGGAGAGCACACGCTCACCGCCATGGCCAGCGACGGCGCCTGGACGCAAGTGCGGTTTCGCGTCTTGCGTTGAGTGGGCATCGACGTGCACGTAGGAGCGCACCCGGGCGCGATGGGGCTTTACTGGTAAGGCTTCATCGCGCCCAGGTGCGCTCCTACGCGGACCATGGTTTCTGCCACCGTCTGCACCAGACCACAAGCACAAACAAGGCGCCCAGCTGCGCCCTGTTTGTCTTGCGTCTTCGATGCCGCAGTCGTATCGGCGTAATCAGCAAGGCCAGGCAAGCCAGCACCCGCTCACCGCAATGGCCGGCGACAATGCTTTGACGAAGTCGCGGGCATAACTACGTACCCGTAGGAGCGCACCCGGGCGCGATGAGGCTTTACTGGTAAGGCCTCATCGCGCCCAGGTGCGCTCCTGCGCGGACCATGGTTTCTGCCACCGTTTGCACCAGACCACAAGCACAAACAAGGCGCCCAGCGGCGCCCTGTTTGTGTTGCGTCTTCGGTGCTGCAGTCGCATCGGCGTAATCAGCAAGGCCGGGCAAGCCAGCACCCACTCACCGCAATGGCCGGTGACAATGCTTTGACGAAGTCGCGGGCATAACTACGTACCCGTAGGAGCGCACCCGGGCGCGATGGGGCTTTACTGGTAAGGCCCCATCGCGCCCAGGTGCGCTCCTACGGAGACCATGGTTTCTGCCAGCGTTTGCACCAGACCACACGCACAAACAAGGCGCCCAACGGCGCCTTGTTTGTATTGCGTCTTCGATGCTGCAGTCGCATCGGCGCCGTCAGCACCGACGCAACACAGTCACTCGCCGATCCAGCCTTCCAGCATGTCGGCAAACTCATCGGCGTGCTCTTCTTCCTGGGCCAGAATGCTTTCCAGGATGCGCTTGGTGGTGGTGTCCTTGTCGCCGATGAAATCGATCATCTCGCGATAGCTGTCGATGGCGATGCGCTCGGCGATCAGGTTCTCCTTGACCATGTCGCGCAGATCGGTGCCTTCCTTGTATTCGGCATGCGAGCGCTTGGTCAGCGTGTCCGGATTGAGGTCCGGTTCGCCGCCCAGCTGCACGATACGCTCGGCCAGTTTGTGCGCGTGCGCCTGTTCCTGCTGCGCATGCTCCAGAAACTCGCCCTTGACCGCGTCGGCCAGCATGCCCTTGGCCATGAAGTAGTGGCGGTAGTAGCGCAGGGTGCACACGTACTCGGTCGCCAACGCGGTGTTGAGCAGCGCGATCACTGCCTTGCGGTCGGCGTGGTAACTCTCGGTGATGGCGCCGTCTTCGATGCTCTGGCGCGCGCGCGCGCGCAAGGTGGCGGTATCAGTGATACCGGCGGGGATGTTGGTGGCTGGCTGATCAGACATGGCTGGCCGTTTTCCTTCTGAGTGGACGGGGGAATCGCTTTTTCAATCAGGCAGATGCTGCAGCACGTAATCGGCCGCAGACACCTTGAACTCGCCGGGTTCTTCAACGAACAAGGCCTTGACCACGCCGTCGTCGGCATACAACGCATAGCGGCGCGAACGCAGGCCCATGCCCGAACCGCTCGCGTCGATTTCAAGGCCTAGTGCGCGAACCAGTTCGGCGTTGCCGTCGGGCAACAGGTGCAGACCATCGGGAACCAGCTGGGCGCGGCCCCAGGCCTGCATCACGAACGGGTCGTTGACGGCGGTGCACAACACGTCGATGCCGCGTTTGCGGAACTCTTCGAAGTGCTCCACATACCCCGGCAAGTGTTTGGCCGAGCAGGTCGGCGTGAATGCGCCCGGCACTGCGAACAGCAGCACCTTGCGGCCGGCGAACAAGCGGTGCGTGTCGACCGCTTCGATGCCTTCGCGCATGCGCTTGAGCACCACTTCGGGAATGCTGTCACCAACGGCGATGGTCATGGGGCTGGGCTCCTGTGGCTGAACGAAGTCTAGAAAAGGGCAGGGAAAAAGCGCGTCAACGCGCTTGAAATCCGCACGGCCACGCCTATCTGACGCACATGGTCGGCGCGGTGGTGCATGCCGCCGTCGCCGGCCCCTCACCCAACCTTTTGGAGGCTTGCAATGAACATCGTTCGTTATCCCCAGTGGCCCACGCACGCGCTGCAAAACGAGATCAAGCACGTGTTCGATCGTTTCTTCGAACAGAACAGCGATACCGACGAATCGGCCGTGGTCACCGCCCAATGGGTGCCGCGTGTGGACATCACGGAAGAGCCCAACCACTTCGTGCTGTATGCCGATCTGCCGGGCATCGACCCCAGCCAGATCGAGGTGCAGATGGACAAGGGCATCCTGTCGATCAAGGGCGAGCGCAAGAGCGAGTCCAGCACCGACACCGAGCGCTTCTCGCGCATCGAGCGCCGCTACGGCAGTTTCCATCGGCGTTTCGCGCTGCCCGACAGTGCCGATGCCGATGGCATCACCGCTGCCGGTCATAACGGCGTGCTGGAAATCCGCATTCCCAAGCGCCCGGCAGCCACCCCGCGTCGCATTCAGGTGGGCAACGGGCAGGACACCGGTGGCAGCACGGTGCAGTAAGCGCCATCGCAGCCGCCGCATGCGCGGCGCAGGCTGGACAGGACTGTGGCCGGGGTGTGCATGACACCCCGGCCCGGTTCGCTAGTTGCCGCCGACCGGCATCGCGGCGTGCTGCGGGGCACGTGCTGACAAGTCATGGACCTGGAGCGAGGTCACCGACTTCGCTCCCCGGCGACGGCCGCGCCGTAGAATAGGCGCGGTCGCCCGCCCGGCTGCAAAGAGATCGGCCAGCAACCCTGTTGCGTGACCGCCACGCGGGCGCGGTTGGTGTCTGGAATCGGCAGGGACGGCATGTACCCACGATTCCCACCGCCCGCGCCCTGCATGGCCGTCCCACCCGGTGTCTGCCTCTCGAACTGGCTCGTGGCCCTGGCTGCGGGCCGTTTTTTTTCCAGAGGTGAATAGATGGAATTCAAGGATTACTACGCAACGCTGGGCGTGGAGCCCAGCGCAGGCGATGCGGAGATCAAGACCGCGTATCGCCGATTGGCGCGCAAGTACCACCCCGACGTCAGCAAGGAAGCCGGCGCCGAAGACAAATTCAAGGCGATCAATGAAGCCTATGAGGCGCTGCGCGATCCGCAAAAGCGCAAGGCCTACGACCAGTTGAAGGCGCAGGGCTATCGCCCGGGCGACGAGTTCCAGGCGCCGCCCAGCCACGGGGGCGGGCAGGGCTTCGACTATGAAGAGGTGTTCGGCAACGGCGGTGCTGGTGGCGGCTTTAGCGACTTCTTCGAAAGCCTGTTCGCCGGCCAGCGCGGTGGCCGCCCGCGCGGCCCGGGTGCCGGTCCTGGCGCAGGGCCGGGGCCGCAGGCGCGCGGCGACACCCGCGCCAAGCTGGCGGTCCCGCTGGAAGCGGTGCATTCGGGCGACAGCGTCCGTATCACCATCAACGGCAAGCAGCTGGACGTGCGCGTGCCCAAGGGCGTGCAGCCCGGCCAGGTGATTCGCCTGAGCGGGCAGGGCAACGGCGGCGGCAATCTGCTGCTGGAGATCGAATACGCCGCGCACCCGCAGTTCGAGGTGGACGGGCGCAACATTCTCTACTTCCTGCAGGTCATGCCCTGGCAGGCGGCGCTGGGCACCACCATCAGCGTGCCGACCCTGGGCGGCTCGGTGGAATTGAAGGTGCCCGCCGACTCGGACGCCGGCCGCAAACTGCGCCTGCGCGGCCGCGGCCTGCCGGGCACCCCCCCGGGCGATCAGATCGTGGAGCTGGAAATCCTGGCCCCGGCCCCCACCGACGATGCGCAGAAAAAGGCCTACCGCAACCTGGCCAAGGCGTTCGGCGAGACGGTGTGAGGTCCACAGGCGCCTCTCTTCGGTAGAGGGGCGCTGAGGTCCAGACGTCTGGCCCGTCGCAACGCGCGAGCCTCCCAATATGAGGAGGCGCGAAAGCCCCTCTCCTGCGGGAGAGGGGTTGGGGTGAGGGTACGGCCGCCCGGTGAGGCTGCCGGCGTCAGTCAACTTCGGCCGGGCGCCACTTCAATGGCGTCAGTTGCGCGCAGCGAGCGAAGCTGGATCCAAGCACTCCTCCCGCAGTCCGCGCCAGCAGCTCCCGTCGCCGAAGCGCGGCCTCTCGCCTGCACCTCGCTTCCAACCCCTCACCGCCCACCACGGCGCACAGGAGTGCGAAGGCGAGCACCGCGTGCACCGCACCGCAGCACAGCCTTCGACCATCGCGCTATTGCCCCCAGCTACCGAAAGCGCAGCTGGCGCACTACACTCGCCGCGCACACTAGGGGAAACACATGGCACGCATTTTGATCGTCGACGACTCGCCGTCGCAGCTGCTGGGGATTCAGCGCATCGTCGAGAAGTTGGGACACGAAACCATCACCGCCACCGATGGCGCCGCCGGCGTGGAAGCGGCCAAGGAGTCGCTACCGGATCTGGTGTTGATGGACGTGGTCATGCCCAACCTCAACGGCTTCCAGGCCACGCGCACGCTCAAGCGCGAGCCCACCACCCAGCACATCCCGGTGATCCTGGTGACCACCAAGGATCAGGACACCGACCGCATGTGGGGCATGCGCCAAGGCGCGCGCGCCTACATCACCAAGCCGTTCTCCGAAGACGAACTGCTGGAAGTGATGGAGCGGGTGTTCAACCAGAAGGACGAGCCGCCGAAGGCGTGATCGCAGAGATCCACGGCAACTGCGCCGGGAGTCTCGCGCGAGCAGGCGATGACTTTCAGCGTCATCGCCTTGGCGAATGGCAAGCGCCTCACTGCGAACCGGCAATTGCCAACGGTCTGCGCGCATGCGTGCTTGCCATCGGGCGCGTCCGGTGCCGTAACGCCCGATGGGGCGGCTTCGTTGTTTCGCCGCTCCGCTGCATGGCAGCACGCAGTTCTCCGCCGCTGCCCACGATATAGATGGCAGCGCGCGACAGACCGCAGCTAATCATCGCTGCCGTGCCATCGCAGCACGAGCCCGAAGCGCGCCTGCGCGATGGCACTCGCGACGCCTGGCTGCCGCGCGGGTCAGCGCGCCGGTGTAGCAGGCACCGCCCAATCAATCAGGTGGTCGATCGCCAGTCACATGCCTGCATGCGTGACGTTGCATGCGCTGTCAAAGCGCAGCGCAACGCGAGCGATGTGCCACTGCGCCGCTGTCCTCGATCAGCAGCCGTCCATTCCAGCACCAGCCGTCCCTCCAGGCCGATGTGCCAGTGCGCGCGAGTGCACCAACCCAGTCGCTGCCACCATTGATTGGCGCGGTACAGCCGCTGTCGTCATGGCGCGTGCCGGTGCCGGTCACGGTCTCGAAGTGCCCAGGTCGTACGCACGAGCGCCGGGGGCGCGTCGGCCGCGCTGAATCGGTTCGGCCAAGCCTCCCGGTAGCGGAGCGGTCGGCTCCGCGCCTTCGATCTCGGCACCCGTTTTGCGCATTGAGGGCTCCCCCCGACCTATAACCTGGCGCCGCTACCTCGTCTCCACCCCGCCAAAAACTGCCAACCCCTTGATTCACCCCGCCGGCTAAACCGCCGATGCACCAATCAGGGCCTTTCAAAACGGCCGGTCTGCCCCATCTAGTAGAATCGGCGAATCAAACAACACGGCGGCACTGCGGGACTGGCCCGCACAGCCCCTCGATCATGGAGCGTGCATGGCCTGGAACACACCCGGCAACAAGGGCGGAGACGGCCCGGATCCCAACCGTCGCAGGTCCTGGGGCCCGCGCGGTGGTGGCAACGGTGGTGGCTGGGGCAATCTGCCCGCCCCGTTGAAGGAGCTGTTCGACGGCGGCGTGGGGCGCTGGATTCTGGTCGCGGTGGTGCTGATGGTGCTGTTCTCCAGCTTCCAGCTCATCGGCGAACAGCAGCGTGGCGTGGTGCTGCGCTTCGGCCAGTTCTCGCGCATCCTGCAGCCCGGCCCGAGCTTCAAGCTGCCCTGGCCTATCGAGTCGGTACGCAAGGTCAATGCGACCGAGATCAAGACCTTCAGCAACCAGGTGCCGGTACTGACGCGCGACGAGAACATCGTCAACGTCTCGCTCAACGTGCAGTACCAGATCAGCGACCCGCGCAAATACCTGTTCGGCTCGCGTAATGCCGATCTGGTGCTGGAGCAGGCCGCGCAGAGTGCCGTGCGTGAGCAGGTGGGTCGGTCCGACCTCAATACCGTGCTCAACAATCGCGGCCCGCTGGCGATCGCCTCCAAGGACCGTCTGCAGATGGCGCTGGATGCCTACAACACCGGCTTGGCCGTGACCGGCGTGACCCTGCCGGACGCGCGTCCGCCGGAAGAAGTGAAGCCGGCCTTCGACGAGGTCAACGGTGCCCAGCAGGTGCGCGAGCGCTTGATCAACGAAGCCCAGGCCTACGCCGCCAAGGTGGTGCCCGAGGCACGCGGCCAGGGCGCACGCACCCGTACCGGTGCCGAAGGTTACAAGGAAGCGGTGATCTCCAAGGCCGAGGGTGACGCCGACCGCTTCACCCTGCTGCAGGAGCAGTACGCCAATGCCCCCGAGGTCACGCGCAAGCGGCTGTGGCTGGAAACCGTGCAAAAGGTGTTGTCGGAGAACCGTAAGGTGATCGGCAGCGATGGTCGCCAGGTCATCTATGTGCCGTTACCAGATGCTGGCAAGGCTGCCAACGCTGGCGGCAACGCGGGCAATGGCGGCATGCCGTCGATGGTGCCGCAGGACGTGCTGCTGAATCCGCCGCAAAGCGCCAGCAGCGAGGCCATCCGCAACCCGGAACGCGGCCCGCGCCCGACCGGCCGTGAGGGAGCCGAACAATGAAAAATTCGCTAGTCATCGGCCTGATCGTCGCCGTGTTGCTGACCCTGATGGGCTCGGTGTTCGTGGTGCGCGAAGACCAGACCGCCATGGTGCTCAACCTGGGCCGCGTGGTGCGTGCCGACCTCAAGCCCGGCCTGCACTTCAAGATTCCGGTGGTGGAATCGGTGCGTGTGTTCGATCGCCGCTTCCAGGTGCTCGATACCGCCCCGGCGCGGTATTTCACCGCCGAGCAGAAAGACGTGAGCGTGGACTTCTTCGCCATCGGCTACATCTCCGATGTGCGTGCGTTCTATCGCGCCACCGGTGGTGAAGAGTCGGTGGCCAATTCCCGCCTGGCACCGATCATCACCGACTCGCTGCGCAACCAGATCAACTCGCGCACCTTGCAGCAGCTGGTCTCCGGCGACCGCAGCGAATTGATAGCCAGCCAGCTCAAGGGCATCAACGGCGCCATCAAGGGCTTGGGCATGCAGATCACCGACCTGCGCATCAAGCAAATCGACCTGCCGACCGACAGCCAGGTGATCACCGACGTCTACGAGCGCATGCGGGCCCAGCGCAAGCAGGAAGCCAGCAAGCTGCGTGCAGAGGGCGAAGAGCAGGCACTGACCATCCGTGCGCAAGCCGACCGCGAAAGCACTGTCATCAGGGCCGACGCCGAACGCGATGCGCAGAAGCTGCGTGGCGAAGGCGATGCCGACGCGGCCCGCATCTACGGCCAGGCCGGCGCAAAGGATCCGTCGTTCTACGCCTTCTACCGCAGTCTGGAGGCCTATCGCGAATCGATGGCCGACGGCAACGGCGTGATCGTGCTCGACAAGAATGACCCGTTCCTGCAGTACCTCAAGAGCGATCGTTGATTGCTGAGTGTTGAATTGCTGATCACCTTGTACCGAGGTGATCAGTGTTGAACTGAAAACGCCCGCGCAATGCGGGCGTTTTCGTCTGTGCCCGTCACCCCCAAACAGTTGCATGCTCGCCCAACGAGCCCGTCACGTAGGAGCGCACCTGGGCGCGACAGGCATTCCCAGCAAAGCGTCGCGCCCAAGGTGCGCTCCTACGCGTTGCGCTTATCGTGGGTGTGCGTTTCGGGGTGTTGAAGCATGCGTCAGGAGCCGCAGTTACCTGGCAAGGCTCTAGCCCAATGCCCGCCGTAGGAGCGCACCTCGGCGCGACATGGCCTTGCCGGCATACCCAACCGACCGTCTTCAAACTTTAAACAGCTAAATAACCCGTAGATCTCCTAGAACCAAACCAGGCAACCCCTGATATCCCCCATGCTGCGAGGCCATCAGCATTGCCGCATGGCCAACGTCCACTCACCCGGGCATCGCGCGCTGCGCCGTGGCAGACAGTCTTTGCCCAACGGCGGTTACCTGTTGACCACCACGACATGGCAGCGTCGCGCTGTGTTCGCAGATTTTCTGCTCGCCGCCGCGGCCTGTCGGGCGTTCACTGCAGCAACGCTACCCGATGCCAGGCTGCTGGCCTGGGTGTTGATGCCTGATCATGTGCATTGGTTGGTGCAACTCGGCAGCGCCACATCGTTGGCCGACACCGTATCGCGCATGAAAGCGTGCGCAGCGCGTGCGGTGAACGATCAGCGTCAACATCGCGTGCCGGTCTGGAGCCGCAGCTACCACGACCACGCGTTGCGCAAAGACGCCGACCTGCACGCAGTGGCGCGTTACCTAGTCGCCAATCCACTGCGGGCCGGACTGGTTGCCCGCATCGGCGATTACCCCTTCTGGGACGCAATCTGGCTGTGAGAACGGGCAGCGTGGGGCGCACTTGGGCGCTACTCGGCTTCTGAGTAATGCCCATCGCTCCCGAGTGCGCTCCTACGATGCAGGCCTGCCTGGCCTACCTGCCGGGTGGCTTGTCTTTTGTAGATTCCCAGGGTGTCTATCGCGCCCGGGCATCCCAGATGACGAGTGAGGCTTGCTTGGTTTTATGAGCCAGACCCAGCCGCGTAGGAGCGCACCTGGGCGCGAAAGCTTTACCGGTAATGCCCGTCGCGCCCGGGTGCGCTCCTACGCTGTAGGCCTGTTGGTTGCCGAACCGGCACACTGCAGATCCCCACGTTGTCTTGGTGTTGTTGATGCACGAATTTCTGTCAGCGTTGTGCTTGATCGCCGTCATTGAAGGCTTGCTGCTATTTGCGGCGCCCACCGCCTGGAAGCGCATGGTCGAGCAACTGTTCAGCCTGCCCACCGCCCAACTGCGCGCTATCGGCGGCGTCACCCTGGTAACGGGGGCGATCGCGCTGTGGATCGTGCGTCACTGAGCGGGCCGTCCATTCCGGCAGCGTAGGAGCGCACCTGGGCGAGTTCGGCGTGCAGCTCGGCGACATAGCCACCGGGGA
>NZ_JBEGDX010000001.1:471204-563447 GCF_040202975.1 Xanthomonas sp. WHRI 10207
CGTAGGAGCGCACCTGGGCGCGACAGGCATTCCTAGCAAAGCGTCGCGCCCAGGTGCGCTCCTACGGCCCGAGGGAATTGGAGATTTTCGACGGCCAGTGTAGAGACCGGCAGCATTCGGCAGCACCCACCAACCGACGGCCAGCCGCAATCTGACCAGCCCCCGATCCGCCGCCTCGCCAGGGGTAGTGCACGTCACCCGAAACCCGGATAATGCACAAAAGCCGGCCGGGCACGCTCCAACCAGAGCACTCCGTTCGGCTTTTTCCGTGTCCGGGTTGGTCGCTGCTGCAACGCTCCCCGATGGAGCCGCGCGCAAGGTGGCGCCGCCAGCCCCGAACCGGTCCCATCCCGCGGCCCCGATGGCCGCAGCAAAACTCAGGAGTCCACCCGTCATGGGTCAGTCAGTTGTCGTGCTTGGTGCCCAGTGGGGCGATGAAGGCAAAGGCAAGATCGTCGATCTGCTTACCGAAGAGATTGGTGCGGTCGTCCGCTTCCAGGGCGGCCACAATGCCGGCCATACCCTGGTCATCAACGGCAAGAAGACCGTCTTGCATCTGATTCCGTCCGGCATCTTGCGCGACGACGCGCTGTGCCTGATCGGCAATGGCGTGGTGATCTCCCCGGCTGCGCTGATCAAGGAAATCAGTGAGCTGGAAGGCGCCGGTGTGGAGGTGCGTTCGCGCCTGAAGATTTCCCCGGCGGCCCCGCTGATCATGCCGTACCACATCGCCTTGGATCAGGCGCGCGAGAAGGCCGCTGGCGGCAAGGCCATCGGCACCACCGGTCGCGGTATCGGCCCGGCGTATGAAGACAAGGTGGCGCGTCGCGGTATCCGCATCGCCGACCTGCATTACCCGCCGCAGCTGGAAGAACTGCTGCGCACCGCGCTGGATTACCACAACTTCGTGCTGACCAAGTACCTGGGCGTGGAGGCGGTCGATTTCCAGAAGACCTACGACGAAGCGCTGGCGTTCGGCGACTACGTGCAGCCGATGAAGTACGACGTGGCCGGCATCCTGCACGACCTGCGCAAGCAGGGTAAGCGGGTGCTGTTCGAAGGCGCGCAGGGCGCGTTGCTGGACATCGACCACGGCACCTATCCGTACGTCACCAGCTCCAACACCACGGTGGGCGGCGCACTGGCCGGTACCGGCGTTGGCGCCGATGCGATCGACTACGTGCTGGGCATCGCCAAGGCCTACGCCACGCGTGTGGGTGGCGGCCCGTTCCCGACCGAATTGGACGACGAAGTGGGCCAGGGCATCCGCGACCGCGGTGCCGAGTACGGTGCCTCCACCGGCCGCCCGCGTCGTTGCGGCTGGATGGACATCGTTGCGCTCAAGCGCGCGGTGGCCATCAACGGGATCTCCGGCCTGTGCATCACCAAGCTCGACGTGCTGGACGGCATGGAAAAGCTCAAGGTCTGCATCGCGTACGAATACCGCGGCAAGCGCACCGAATACGCGCCGCTGGATGCCCAGGGCTGGGAAGAGTGCACGCCGGTGTACCTGGAGTTCCCGGGTTGGAGCGAGAACACCCACGGCATCACCGTGTGGGACGAGTTGCCGCCTGCTGCACGCGCCTACCTGCGCGCGCTGGAAGAACTGGCCGGCTGCCCGATCAGCATCGTCTCCACCGGCCCGGACCGCGACCACACCATGGTGCTGCAGGACCCGTTCGCCTGATTGGCTGATGCGTCATTGAAACAAGAAAGCCCTGCGAAAGTAGGGCTTTTCTTTGTCGCGCTATCGCGCGTCGCCTTAGGTAGTGGAGTAATGGTGTACGTGCCGGCAGCCTGATTGCAGTCCAACCCGGACCGCGACCACACCATGGTGCTGCAGGACCCGTTCGCCTGATCGGCTGATGCGTCATTGAAATAAGAGAGCCCTGCGAAAGCGGGGCTTTTCTTTGTCACGCTATCGCACGTCGCCTTAGGTAGCGGAGTAATGGTGTACGTGCCGGCAGCCTGATCGCAGTCCAAGGCCCGCTTGCGCACGTAGCGCAGCCGATCAGGCAGGCAGACTGCAACTACGGCGGGTGTGTAGCGTCAGCATCATGCCGAGTGGTGCTGGAGGTATTGGGCGCGCGACGCATCACCGTCATTACCAACTGCGCATCAGCCGCCTTGATACGAGTCGTGTTCATCGCTGGCCTGTAGCATGCCCTCGCCATCCGGCGTCCATTCGCGCCGGCTTGCTTTGATTATCATCGGCAGCACCAACGCTTCTTTTCCACGTCTACGTTTTCGTGCTCGCAAGGCGTGGACGTGACTTTCGGCTGTGTTGGGGTATCTGCGTTGACGCGATGATTCTGCACGGACAACTTCCATCACGTTAGGAACCTCATGCGCCATATTCTGGTGACTGCAATTGCACTGGCGCTGGCCAGCACGTCCGCCGCTACCGTGGCCCATGCTGCCGCTGCTCCCGAGACGGGGGCTCCATCGGCCTCGCAGGTCACTACCCAGCTGCCGCGAACCGCCAGGCCGACGCATTACGCGGTGGAGATCACCCCGCATGCCGACAAGATGACCTTCGATGGCAAGGTGCGCATCGATGTCCAGGTGCTCACCGCTACCGATGCCATCGTGTTGCAGGCAGCCAATCTGCGCTTTTCCAAAGCCACGCTCGCAGCAACGGGCGGCAAGCCGGTAGCGACCAAGATCGCCACCGACGATGATGCGCAGACCGCGCGCTTCGATACCGGCACACCGCTGGCATCGGGCAACTACGTGTTATCCATCGACTACAGCGGCATCATCAACACGCAGGCCAATGGCTTGTTTGCGCTGGATTACACCACGCCGCAGGGCCAGCGCCGCGCGCTGTTTACCCAGTTCGAAAATTCCGATGCGCGTCGCTTCATTCCGTCCTGGGATGAGCCTAATTTCAAGGCCACGTTCGACCTGGCGGTGAATGCGCCGGCCAAGCAGATGGCCGTGAGCAACATGCCGGTGGCGCGTTCCAGCGCAGCGGCGGGCGGGATGAAGAAGGTCGTTTTCCAGACCACGCCCAAGATGTCCACCTACCTGCTGTTCATGAGCCTGGGCGACTTCGAGCGCGCCACGGTCAAGACGGATAACGGCACCGAGATTGGTGTGATCGCGCAGGCCGGCAAGGTCGATCAAGCCAAGTTTGCACTGGAATCCAGCCGCGATGTGCTGCACGCGTACAACGATTATTTTGGCGTGCCGTATCCGCTGCCCAAGCTGGACAACATTGCTGCGCCCGGGCAGAGCCAGTTTTTCGTCGCCATGGAAAACTGGGGCGCGATCTTTAGTTTCGAGTTCGTGTTTCTGCTTGACCCGGCGGTGGCCGACATCAACAGCAAGCAGGCCGTGTTCACGACCGCTGCGCATGAAATTGCCCACCAGTGGTTCGGCAATCTGGTCACCATGGCGTGGTGGGACGACCTGTGGCTCAACGAAGGTTTTGCCAACTGGATGGAATCGCGAACGACCGCGATGCTTCACCCGGAATGGGATATCGACAAGACCAAGGCAGCCTTCAAGAGCCGCGCGGCGATGCGGCGCGATGCCTACGTCACCACCCATCCTGTGGTGCAGCACGTGGACACCGTGGAGCAGACCAGCCAGGCATTCGACGTGATCACCTACGACAAGGGCGAAGCGGTCATCGGCATGCTCGAAGACTACGTCGGCGCCGAGCAATGGCGTGCCGGCGTGCGCAACTACATCAAGCAGCATCAGTACGGAAATGCGGTGACCGACGCGCTGTGGCAGCAGGTCGATGCGATGGCACCGGGCAAGCAATTCACCCAGGTCGCACACGACTTCACCACCCAGCCCGGCGTGCCGTTGATCAATGTCGCCTCCACGTGTGTGGACGGGCAGACCAACCTCACCCTGCAGCAGGGCGAATACACGCTCGATCGCCCCGACAAGCAGCCGCTGCGCTGGCATGTGCCGGTCGCCGTGCGTGCCGGCAACGGCGCGCCGGTACGCGTGCTGGTGGATGGCAGCGCACAGCTGCAATTGCCCGGCTGCGATGCACCGGTGGTGGTCAACGCCGGACAGAAAGGTTACTTCCGCACCCGCTATGCACCTGCGCAGTTCAAGACGCTCAGTACTGCATTTTCCAGCTTGCCGGTGGTGGACCAGCTTGGCCTGATGATGGATACCAGTGCGCTTGCCACGATTGGCCTGCAACCGCAGGCAGATGCGCTGGAGTTGACCACCAAGGTGGCGGTGGGTGCTGCGCCGGACCTGTGGGAAACGGTGGCCGGCACTGTGGACAGCGTCGACGACATGCTCAAGCAATACCCGGCCACCCGTGCCGCATGGCGGTCGTATACCACCTCGCGGCTGGCACCGCAGTTTGCCACCCTGGGCTGGGACGACCGCGCTGGCGATTCGGCGCAGATCAAGCAACTGCGCACGCGGCTGATTGGCAGCCTCAGCGACATGGGCGACGCGCAGCTCATTGCCGAAGCGCGCCGCCGTTTTGCCGCCTTCCAGGCCGACCCGGCGTCGCTGTCGCCGGAGCTGCGCACCAGCGTGCTGAGCATCGTCGCGCGCAATGCCGATGCCGCCACCTGGGACACGCTGCATGCGATGGCGAAGAAGGAAACCTCTTCGATGATCCGCGACCAGTACTACGGCCTGCTGGCGGCAACAAAGGACCAGGCCCTGGCCAAGCGTGCACTGGAGCTGGCCTTGACCGCCGAGCCAGGCGCCACCACCGGTGCCAGCATGATCGACATGGTGGCGAGCGAACATCCGGACCTGGGCTTCGACTTCGCCGTGGCGCATCGGCAACAGGTGGACGGCCTGGTCGACTCCACCTCGCGTGCCCGCTATTACCCGAGTCTGGGTTCCGGCTCGGTCGACCCGAAGATGGCCGACAAGATCAAGGCCTACGCAGACCAGTACCTGGCTCCCACCTCGCGCCGCGACGCAGAGACCGCCATCACCGGCATCCAGACCCGGATCAAGCTGCGCGCGGCGTTGGTGCCGCAGATCGAGGCATGGTTGAAGGCGCGGAAGGGCTGAGCATTGTCGGATGTGAGTTAACGAAAAAGCCCGGCAACCGCCGGGCTTTTTTGTGTCGGGTGTTGGAGGTGAGTGCCTGTTTGCAGTCTGCCGATTCGCGCAAGGGCGTACTGCACTGGATGGGCAAGCAGTTGTGCGTTTGAGCTTAGTGCGACTTCTGGAGTTGCGCGGCAGGCAGCGTTTTTTAAGCGTTTCAACATTGCCACTTGCATCACGAAGCGGCGCTGGTCGTCTACGCGCAATCCGTCTTGCACGACGGAGATGCCTCGCAACTCTGCGTCATGCCAGATTGCACTCAAGCCATCCGCATTGCCGGAGCCTCGCGTGAGCGGTCCATCTCCTGCTGTTGGCTCTGCAGCGCTGCCTGCTGACGATCCACCGTCGCAATTTCCAGCTGCTGCAGCGATTGTCTCACCGGCGTGCGCACCGCCTCATCGGTGGGCATCGATGCACGCAGGTGTGCAGGGTCGTTCAATGCACCTTGCACCACAAACACCGTGTATCCGGCCGGGTGTTGCGCGGTCTGCGTGCTCAGCGCCACATGATCTACACGGTCCAGATTGTTCTGGCGGGCCAGGTTCATGGCACTGGCCACCAGGCGTTCGCTGCTTTCGTCCGGTGTGCGCCCGGCTTGCGCATCGATCGCGCTCACGCCAGCGCTTACCTGTTGCAGCAACGCGTAGTCGCGGTGGCCCGGGCCGATATCGGCTAGCTTGGTAGGTGCCTGCGTCCGATCGGGCACGCCATCGACCGATGCCGTGAACGGGCTGCGAGTGATGGAGCGGTGCTGATCGTCCTCATGAAATTGCGTCGCTTTCTGCTGGCGCTCCATGCGCACTTGGCGTGTATCGTTGAGTTCTGCCAGGCGCGCAGGATTGGTTTCTTCGCGCATGGAAGCATGCCCGCCACCGACGCTGACATTCATCCACTTTTGTTCTTTTTCGAAGTACATCGCATAGAAACTGTTGCTGCCGATGACGTTCGGATCGATCGCAGAACGGCCCTCCAGCATCTGGATCGCTTCGGTCGCCCCCAACTTGGCCAGGTACTGGCTACCGTCCACCAAGCCCATCTGCGCAAAGGTCTCGTAGCCGGTATTGCTGATGCGAGCGGCGCCGACGTACTCGTTGTCGAGCATGTTGGTCCAGATCTGTTCCAGCTTCTGGGGGCCGCTTTTTTCTAGGGCCGCTTGCAGGAGCACGCGGGGTGTCCAGCAGTTGGGGTCGAGCTCATGGTCCAGGAAGGCTTGATCGTGTGCACGCATGACGTCCTTGCCAGGAAGGTTCAGCGCCATATCCGGACGCTCTTTGTCGAACCAAGATTGCCGAAGCTCAAGATCTTTCTTGAGCAGCGTTTGTCCGAACTCTTCCCACTGGCGTTCGCTCAATTCAGCATTGGCAAAGCGCGAGCCATTATCGTGCTGTGTTTTGGCGTAATTTTGTGCGTAACTGTTAGCCACTTGCCCTGGCAAGCTGTCGTTGCGCACTACGCCTAACGCCAATGTCCCATAGCCGTCTGCGCCATCAAGCTGCGAAAGATAGTTCCAATACAGCGCTCGGTTGCCTTTATTTGCGTAGTCGGAAAGGATTTCCAGGTCTTGCTCAGTCAGTCCGCTCATCGGCTACTCCCTGTAAAAACACTAATCACTGGACTTTAGTGCGGGCTAATACCTTCCTCACCGCATCTTCCATGCGCTTCCAGTCCTTTAAAAAAGCACGCTTGTAATTGAGGCTGATGGAAAGCTTGTTTTCGATGTCAGAGAAATAGTGGACGCAACTTGCTGCAGTAGCTCCTTTTTCATGAATCACTTCAGATCCTTCCAGACGAACACCATCTCCTCGAAATTTGGTGCTGTCGCATTTGATGAAAGTAGTTAACTTGCCGCCCGAGTCGCGCGCGACATACCAATCGTCCTCAAACGCTGGGTTGCGTGTCGGAGGCTCGCCGTGGTGGGCTTGATACGCTTTCACGTATACCGCCATCTTCTCCTCATCAATGGCATAGGGCGTTAATCCGAGTGTTTCAGACTGTGCAATGCGAAGGTCGAGCCTGTCGACAGGATTTCCCCGTTCAACCGAGCCGGTTTCGGTACGCCTATCGTTTGACGAGAAACGCCCCAGCAATGTCTCGACGGGGACATGGTCGACATAGTCGATCGACACAGAAATTTCCTTACGGAAATCGTTCGTACGCGGGTTCGCGCGCGCACCGGGCGGGGTGGGGGTCATGTCCGGCCACTCGATGACAAGCGTCACGCCTTCGCCCGGCCACGGTGCGATCTGGCTGTCCAGGTAGTTGGCGGGGATACGGAACGTGTTCGGTCCCAGCTTCACGTCGACAGGCGCATCCGAATAGGTGTGCCCGTTAATGGTGCGGCCTGTGGTGACGGTGTCCGACATGGGGGAAGTCCTTTTTTGTTCGGGTGATGGCGTCCGTGCACAGGCACTGCCGGTCACAGCGACGGCAAGTGCAAGCGTCAGGCACCGGCCAGTTGACATCATGTGCATTCGTCAATCCATTGCAGAGTCTTGTCGCGAACTATAGGCAAATAAGCGCCGGCGGGACAGGTTGACCACATCGATGGCCGGCGTTCGACTCTCTTTAGGTATCAACAAGACCGATGCTCATTTCGGCTAGCGCTCGCAGTCACTTCTCGCTCGAAGCACGAGCACTGATCGGCTGTGCCGATCAAAGAAGGTGCAATGAGCGCAGGGAGGTGGCGGTGACTTTCGCGAGTGGATATGCAGACCTGCAGCATTGGGCGCGCCTTGATGTACGACCGAGAGAAACTGACCTCCGGTACTCAATAGAGTCGCGAGATGTCGCACTGCCCCCATATGCTGCACAGGTTGTTACAGGCCTTCTGTTACAGGCGCTGCCAACCTCTGGGCCAGATCAATCAATGCCATGCCGATGCTTGACCTCACCCCGTTACGCGGCCACAGTCCGGAGCGTCTGTTCTCTCTGCTCAGGTGATGCTCGTGAAGAATCTGATGCGTTGCCTGGTAGCCACGGCGCTAATGCCCATTATGACGCTTGGGTGTGCACGACTTTCGACAGAAGATGCTGCAGCAAAGCCCTTGCCCGATGCCCAGGAAGTGTCCTCGTTTCCTCAGGCACCCGCTGCTTCGCCCACACCCTGGATCCCCTTCAAGTTGGAGCGGCAGATGGGGGCTGCCTGTGTTGACAGGATGCAATCGCAGGGCACTGCGCCTGCACCGCTGTTGAGGGACGCGTTTTGCCGAGGCCCGGCACCCGCGCACATGGCGCGCGCACTGCTGGCTCTGCGTGCAGACGCCGTCGATACTTCGCAGCAGGCGCGCGAAGCCAGTCTGCGCAATGCGGTCTACGTGGCCGCACCTGGGTTGGGACGACGTGCGGATTTCACTGTGGCCGCGGGTGAGCTCACGATTCGTTCGTTCGAAAGTGCCGATCCCGACAAGACGGTGTATCTGGTCTGGCCAGTGAAATGCAGTGCGGGTGACGCAGGCCTTGCATGCCAATCAGGCCAAGGTCGCAAAGCCTATCGCCTCGATAAGGACGGCAATGCATCCGACGTCAGCGTATCAATCTTCCCGCAAGCGCCCAGCCTGACTGCTGAAGATATTGCCAGGCAGAACGAACACGGCGGCTCGGAGCTTTTTCTGTTCGACGACAAGTTACCTATGGCGCCAACCATGCGATGGCTAATGGAGTTTGACCCCGACCAGCCGCTTGCCGCCGATGACCCAAGGCGGGTCGGCGCTTATGCGCATTTTGGCTTTCTCCGATGGACGGGCGAACGCTTCGAGCGCGTCGAACGGGTTACAAGAGCGCAGTGGCCGTGTCGTCAACAACGCACGGGCGAACCAGCATGTTCTGATTATCCAGATGGTGAGGACCGATTCGTTTTCCATTAATTCAAAGGTTGCCAACCCATGGCGTGCGGCATAGGGTGAGCGCAAGCGCACAGGTAAAACCAGGCCAAAGTGATAACCAGCACGACAAGGCATGATTGATATCGTCCTGATACAACAAGCCGATCAAAGCTTAGGCAACCCACACGGAGCAGAGCATGCATCATCGCCATTTGAACGGATTGCTTGTGGGTGTCGTGCTCATCGCTGCAGCTGGATGCGCCCAAGACAGCGCCCGCTCGGCAACCAACTCTTCAGCGACGATAGCTGCCCCCCAGAACGTCTATCCGGAAGTGCCTTTGTCCTCTCCAAAGCCATGGAAGCGGTTCGCGCTGGAGCAAGACATGGGGGCCACCTGCACAACCCGATCACAGCGAAGCGCTTCTGGCCGCAGTGTTCTTCTGCCTGCCGACGAATGTATCGGCCCTGCGCCGCGCCCTTTAGCTCAAGTTATCTTGGCGCTTTCGTCATCTGATCTGGCAATCACTCCCGACGCGCGCACAGACGCCTTGAAACATGCTGTTTACGTTGCATCTGCTGGTTTGGGTAAGCGTGCCGATTTCATGCTGGCGACCGATGCATTCTGGGTGCGCTCTTTCGAATCACCCGATCCTCTTGACGTCGTATACCTGGTTGGTGGGGTGCGGTGTACCGATCAGGCAGTGGACTGCAAGGATTCGGGTGGCGTGCGCGCGTTCCGTTTCGATGCGAAAGGACAGCTGGCCGATGTTAGTAGAGAGGTATTGCCGCCTGCACCCACATTGACCGAGGACGAGATCCGTCGTTACCAGCCTTACGCGGAACCTGTCCCGTTTCTTGATATGTCGCGTCTGTGGGCGGTTCCCGTGCTGCGCTGGGTGATCGAGTTCGACCCGGACGCACCGCTTGCCAGTGATCCGCGCTACTACAACGATTGGGCGTACCTGCATTTCGGATTTCTGGTCTGGAATGGGCAGCGCTTTGACTTGATGAACACGGTTGATCGCTCGCGATGGCCGTGCAGGCCCGTCGCTGAAGGAAAAGCTGCCTGTTCTGGTCCGCTGGACAACAAGGGCGACCGTTTCGTCACTCATTAATCGATGCAGCGAGAGCAAAGATGGCGCGTGTCATAGAGCTAAATATCAAAGAGCGTGCAGACGAGGTTGTGGTGTTGTTCAATGCCAACCGTCCCGCAGATGCAGTGGCATTGCTGGAACGGCATCGGCAAGGACAGCCAGAAATCATGCAAGAAAGCATGGATCGCTACGTCGGCATCCAGGCAGAGCGTGATATCGCTGCCAATGCAGGCCGCGCGCAGACGCCAGGCGTTACCGCAGCGCTACAACGCCTGCAAAGCATTCACACGACTGCACCGCGATTTCCAGCCGATAATGAGATGGCGACTCTCTCCGACGGTCAAAAATACGACGTTTACGCAAGCATCGCCCAAGCGCGTGGCAATACGGCAGCAGATCAGGCGCTTGCAACGCCAGGGCAACGGGTCATCCTTGGCCTGCGGCAAGAGAATTCCACGCTCGACGCCATGGAAGATTCGGCACATCCAACCCAAAGGCGGTCAGATAACCCGGCAACTCCTCGCGATGAGTCACGCGGTGGCAGCGGTGTCTACAACGATCGCCTGGTCGTTCTGTGGAAGGACGCAGACGGAACCGCTCATGTTGTTGAGGCGAACCGCTCTAACACCGAGCCCACTGCGCAATACGATCACCACGCGGGCAATACCGGAGCCAGGCCGCTGGGCGAGGGCAGTCGTGAAAACCGCCGATTCGATCCCTCCCCCGGGTTTGAGAGCATTACGCGGCCGCGCAAGATCGAGGGTGACGATGTCAATGGGGATGGTGTCCGTGATCTCGGACGTTTGGGCGAAGGCACGATCGAAATGCCGAGGCCGATGGAGCGACGGTGCCGGTGCTCTACGAAGGACGTACTGCCAACGGCGCTATCAAAGATGGCGCGGACCTGGACGAACTGTTCGAGGATCTGTTCCGCCAGCACACACCGGAAGAGCTGGAAGCGATCAAGCAAAAGTATGCCACCAAGGGTCATATCTTCGATGCGCCGGCGCTGATTGCCGACAAGGCGCGCGACATCCTGCGCCATTACGTCGCCAACATCCTGCCCAATGGCTACAAGGCCCAGGTGGTGGCCTACAGCCGGCTGGCTGCCACTCGCTATTTCGTCGCCTTGAAAGCTGCACGCGACGAGCTGCTGCAGGAGGCGGATGCGCTGAGCCCGCAGGACAAGGCGATGGATGATGAGGCCCTGTGCCTGCGGCTGCCGAAGGTGCGGGCAGTGGTGCAGGCCTGGCGCTATCGTGAGGTGCTGGCGCGTATCGAGTTTGCGCCGATCATCTCCGGCAGCAACAACGACGATCCCGCCTGGAAGCATTGGACCGACAATGCAGGCCACGAGTCCCTGATCAAACGCTTCAAGAAGCCGCTGCTGCATCCGGATATGACCAAGGCGGATCCGCTGGCGTTCCTGGTGGTCAAGTCGATGCTGCTGACGGGATTCGATGCGCCGATCGCCGGTGTGATGTACCTGGACCGGCCGATTCGCGAGGCCGAGTTGCTGCAGGCCATTGCGCGCGTCAATCGCACCGGCTTTGGCAAGCGCCGCGGCATCGTGGTGGACTATTACGGTGTGGCCCAGCACCTGAAGGAAGCGCTGGCTGCCTACGCCGACGAAGATGTGGTTGGCGCATTGGCAAGCTTGAAGGACGAGGTGCCGGTGCTACGCGACCGGCATGGGCGGGTGGTTGAGCTATTCCGCGAACGGGGCATCGCATCACTAGCCGACACCGAGGCCTGTGTGGATGCACTAGGTAACGAGAAGCTCAGAGCGGAGTTAGTGGTCAAGCTCAAAGCCTTTCTTGGATCGCTGGACACGGTGTTGCCACGTCCGGAAGGCCTACCGTTCTCTGCCGATGCCAAGCGCCTGGCCTATATCCATGCGCGCGCCCGTAATCGCTACAAGGACACGCCGGTGCTTGGGAAGGACGTGGGCGCCAAGGTGCGCAAGCTGATTGATGACCATGTGATCTCTCTGGGCATCGATCCGAAGATTGCGCCGATCCAGCTGACAGATGCCCAGTTCGATGCACATGTGAGCCGGGCCGCGAATGACCGCGCCAAGGCTTCGGAAATGGAACACGCGGTGCGCTCGCATATCCGCAAGCACGCCGACGAGGACCCGGTGCTGTACCGCAAGCTTTCCGAGCGATTGAACGAGATCTTGCGGGCGTTGGGTGAGCAATGGAGCGAGCAGGTTGCTCAGCTGCAGGCACTGGTGGACGATGTGCGCAACGGCAGCGCCGGTGTTGCCGATGCGCCAGCGGGTGTGCCGGAGCACTGCGCGCCGTTTCTTCGCACGGTGATGGACGTGGTCTGTGCCGGACGCGAGCCGCCCCCGACGGAACTGCTCCGGTTGATGGACGTGACCGTGGAGCTGGTCGAGCTGTTGGTGCAGGAGCTGCATAGCAACCGCAATATCTGGAGCTTGCACAAGCGCGCGGCACAGGAACAGCTCAATGGTTTGCTGTTCGACCGTCTGATGCGGCTGCGTCCCCCGCTGATGGACGAAGCTGCGGCGGGGCTGCTCACCGACAAGCTGATGGAACAGGCACGTGCCAGCCATGAGCGGTTGATGCAGGTGTGATGCCATGCGAGCAGCCATGACAGCCTCCAGTCTGCAGGTGGACGATCTGCTGTTCACGGTGCGACACAGTGCGCGCCGCCGGACGATGGAGATTACCGTCGAGCGTGATGGCGCGTTGGTGTTGTCTGCACCGCCGGACGTGGCAGAGTCCAGGTTGCGTGCCTTTGTGCAGGAAAAGCGCTTCTGGATCTACACCCGGTTGGCGGAGAAGGATCGTCTGCAACGCCATGCGCCGCGTAAGGAGTTCGTGGGCGGCGAGGGCTTTCTTTATCTAGGGCGGAGCTACCGGCTGAAGATGATGTCCGACCAGACCGTGCCGCTGAAACTGGCCGCCGGGCGTTTCTGCCTGGCGTCGCAGGCCTTGCCCGAGGCCAGGGAGCATTTCATCCGATGGTATGGGGTACGTGCCAAAGCCTGGCTCTCCACGCGCATGGTGGAGCATGCGGCCCGGATGGAAGTCGCACCGGCGGGCGTAAAGGTCCAGGACCTGGGCTACCGCTGGGGTTCGTGTGGCAAGGGCGACTGGTTGTACTTCCATTGGAAGACCATCCTTCTGCCGGCTCGCATCGCTGAGTATGTGCTGGTGCATGAGATGACGCATCTGCATGAGGCGCATCACACCCCGGCGTTCTGGCTACGGTTGGAGCGTGCGATGCCGGACTATGCGCAGCGCAAGGCATGGCTTGCCGAGCACGGGATGGACGTAGAAGGGATTTGAAAGATCTGATTGGTTGCGCCAATTGCGCGATTTGGCTGGTCTTGTGGCGGTGCCGCCGAGCTGGTGGATGACACGCGCTCTGGTCGGCTCGCAGGTAAGTTCACTGACGCGATTCCCGGCTAGCCTTGACGCCAAGCCTTGCCAGTAGCACGATCTCCTCACGGAGCCTCGAAACTCCACGTATAGCGGTACCCACCTCCGACAAACCGGTGGGTTTTTTGTGCCTGCTTGTTTAGGGGCGCAACCGATGCGATGCCTGCGTCGGGAGGGCGGCTAATACAACACCCGCAAGGGGAATACGCCCGCCGGCTATACGCGGTTTCGAGCCTCCCGACTTCCCGTCCGTCGCATTGCGGCGGGCAGGCTGATTCCATGGAATGAGGAGCAGGCCATGTCGGACGTTTTACGAGATGCGCAGTCACACCCGGGCTACTACTTGCCAGAAGGCGCGCAATACCGCTTGCAGCAATTGCGTGACCATATGCGCTTCTTGGCGCGCCTGGCGCAGCCACGCACGCAGGCCGAAGAGCAGGAGAGACAGCCGGCCATTTGTATGGACGAGTTGGCGGTCTGTCTGGAGCTACTGGCGACGCAGGTGACACAGGTGCTGGACGAGGTGCAATGGCCTGCGGCGGTGGAGTGCTAGGTGTGATGGCTGGCAGACAAAGACGGCAGGCTGATTGCGCAACCTGCCGTTTGATTTTTTATCGATGTCTAGTCGCCTGGAAGCAGAATCTGCCGCCCAGGCTGATGGTGTCCACGTATACGTTGATGCCGTTGAACTCGCCCTAGTGGCAGGTTTTCCTGACGCTCGGTTCCTAGCTGCTGATGACGTCGTAGCCGAGGTTGACGCTGTAGGGGCAGTAGAACGCGCGTGGACTGTGGAAGCAGCCTTCAAGTCACCAAAAACATTGCGTCAGTAGTCTCTCATCGGTCCGGACATCCAGGTCACATTGCCAGGCAGGACACGCTTGCCGTAAGTGAGCGTGCCGCGCTTGCCCACGATATTCAGAATGAAAGAGGGTGGCAGATCCTTGCGGCCGGGATTGGTGAATGTCACACGTAATTCGCTTGATTCGGGCTTGAAGCGCCACTTGGTACTTCCCGGCGGCAGGCTACGCGCAGCGATATTGGGCCAGTAAACCACCAGGCCGCCAATGCCGTCCTCGCCGCCTCCGCTGTAGACGAGGAAGCTATACGGACCATGGTTCACCTCGAATGCCACGATGTCCCCGGTGGCGACGGCTGGCGCGCCCGTGAGTAGCATCAATAGGAGAAAGGGGGCGAGCCATGCGCTGCGTAAAGGGCGCTTCATTGTCCGTTCTTGCGCTTGTGCCGTGGTTCCCACGTGCTCTCAGGAGCATAGGGACCGACAATCCATGATGCGGTTCCTGGTATGACGCGCTTGCCCACGATGAGGCGGCCCTTGTTCCCTTCAATCTCAAGAGTGAAAGATGGAGGAACCTTCGAGTCACCGGAATTGACGTACTTGGCGCCGGCGCGGGTCAAGGCCTTATCCATGTGGTACTTCACCCCATTGAAGGGCAGGCCCATGTGCTCATAGCCGGGCCAGCTGATCATTGCGCCAGCGATGCCGCCACTTTCTTCGGAACCGCCGCCAACGTAAAGCTCCACTTCGTAATGGTTGTCCGGTGTCCTGAATGTGACAACCGTGCTTGTCGCATTAACTGACCAACTGCAGATAGCAAGCGCTGCGAATAGCGCCAAGCATACAACTCCCTTTTTGACGGCCATATCGCGCATGGCATCCCTCCTTGGTATGAGGCGTGATCTTATCCGATCGGCTTCGGGTGCCAAGTCACTGGCGCCGTGCGGTCGGCCACGCTGGCCAGTTGGCGGTTGCTACACCGGCGCAGATTTCAAAATCCCCGACAAACTCTCACGCAAAATCAGCTGCAAATGCATGCGGTTGAGTTCCATGCCGCTGGTCATCACGCTGTGCAGGCCGCCGCACATGGCGGCGACGGCGAAGACGCGGGCCTGGAATTCCTGTTCGCTGCTGGCGGGGTCGGCGTGGCCGCGCAGCAGGCGCTTGAGCAGGGCGCTGAGGTGTTCGATCAGCGATGCGCTCTGGCGGCGCATGAAGGCGGCCAGCACCGGGTCGCGCAGGGTGGCCAGGTGCAGCTCAAGGTCGATGCGGGTGCGCTTGATGTTGATTTCCTGCAGCAGCCACTCTTCGAGCAGGCCTGCAATGAAATCCACCACGTGCACGTTGGCCGGGCGGTCCACCAGCCACATCTGGCGGATGGCGCGCATGTAGTTGCGCTCCAGCAGTGCGCGCACCAATGCGTCTTTGTCTTCGAAGCGTTGCAGCAGGCTGCCGCAGGAGACCTTGGCGCGTTCGGCAATCAGTTCGAAGCTGGTGGCATTGAGGCCGATCTCGTCGATGCACTGTTCGGTGGCGTCGAGCACCTCTTCCAGCAGCAGTTCTTCGCGCTCTTTCGCCGTGCGTAGCAGCAGAACGTTGGACATGGGGAGCAGGCAGGCGGGGGGCTGCAGTATAGCGGCGTTGCGTTAGCCATCCGTTGCGTTCGCTGGGCTGTAGGCCATTGGTCATGGGTGCTGCGTGCGCTGCGTTGCAGTTCGTGTAGTTGCGCTGGTCGACCGTTTTTTCACGGCCGCTGTGCGACATGTGGAGCTCGTTGCAGGAGATGCATGTGAGTGAGAACAGTGCGGTTGCAGGGGTGTCGGCACAGTGGCCGGCGCGGTTATGGGTGGTGCGGCATGGGCAGAGCGCAGGCAATGTGGCGCGCGATGTGGCCGAGGCCAAGGGAGCGGCGCTGATCGAGCTGGAGCATCGCGATGCGGATATTCCGCTTTCGTCGCTGGGTGAGCGTCAGGCGGAGGCCCTGGGTGCGTGGATGGCAGGCCTGCCAGAGCACGAGCGGCCGACCTTGATCCTGAGTTCCACCTATGTGCGTGCAAGGCAGACCGCCGCGGCGGTGGCGCGGGCGCTGGGCCAACCCGCCGGTGCAGTGAGCTTGGACGAGCGGCTGCGCGAAAAAGAATTCGGCGTGCTCGACCGCTACACCACCTCCGGTATTCGAGATGCGTTTCCTGCGTTGTTTGAGCAACGTAACTTGGTGGGCAAGTTCTACTTCCGCCCGCCCGGTGGTGAAAGCTGGTGCGATGTGATCTTTCGCCTGCGCAGCATCGTGGGCGATTTGCAGCGGAATCATGTGGGCGCGCGCGTGTTGATCGTGGGGCATCAGGTGATCGTCAATTGCTTCCGCTATTTGATCGAGCGGATGGACGAGGCCACCATCCTGGGCATCGACCGCGAGGGCGATGTGCCCAATTGCGGGGTGACTGAGTACGTTGCCGCAGCCGATGGGCAATCGCTGGAGCTGGTGCGCACCAAGTTCGTGTCGCCGGAGCTGGCGCAGGAGCCGGTGACCACCGAGTCCGATCAGCCGGCAGGAGCGCGCTGACATGGCTGCGGCACGCGTGCGGACGCTCACCGCAGCGGCATTGCGCGCGATGCCGCTGCCATCGCCCGGTGGCGACAAGGAGCAGCGTGGGCGCGTGCTGATTGTGGGTGGATCGATGCGTGTGCCGGGCGCCGCGTTATTGGCTGGCGAGGCGGCATTGCGTGCGGGTGCGGGCAAGTTGCAGATCGCCACCGCGGCGAGCGTTGCACCGGGGATGGCGTTGGCGGTGCCGGAAGCCTTGGTGCTGGGGTTGGGGCAGAACGCGCAAGGAGAAATGGTGCGCGGGCACCGTGCGCTCGATGCGGCCATGGCGTCCTGCGATGCGGCGGTGATCGGTCCGGGCATGGCATCGACCAATACCACTGCGGCGTTGGTCAAACGTGCGATTGCGCAGGCGGTGTGCACCTTGGTGCTGGATGCGGGCGCGTTGTCGCCACGTTTGCGTGCGCCGGTGGGCCGCCCGTTCGTGCTGACCCCGCATGCCGGCGAGATGGCCACGCTGGCCGGCGACGACAAGGCGGCGGTGGAAGCGGCGCCTGGCGACTACGCGTTGGCGTTTGCGAAGACGATGCGCAGCGTGGTGATCGTCAAGGGCGCGGACAGTGTTATTGCCGGCCCGGATGGCGCGCTGTGGGTGTACCGCGGCGGTGCGTCCGGGTTGGGCACCTCCGGGTCTGGCGATGTCTTGGCGGGATTGATTGCAGGGTTTGCCGCGCGCGGCTGCGACGCGTTGACCGCTGCGTTATGGGGCGTGTTCGTGCATGCGGCTGCGGGCAGGCAGTTGGCCAAGAGAATCGGGCCGGTGGGGTTTTTGGCGCGGGAGCTTGGGGTGGAAGTGCCTGGGATTCTGGATCGGTTGGCACGGTCTGCGCTGTAGTTGACTTGCAGATGATTTGCGTCCTTCACCGGTCCGGGTGAAAGACAGCTTGTACACGACCGGCGTACGTGTTTTGGAGCGCTCGCGCCGCAGGATGTGGCCGGGGCACGAGTAACGGTGCTGCGAATAATGGACGTGCTGTCCTGGTGGGCATCTGTGTTGTTGCGTTGATTGATGGACTGGGCACCAATCCGTGCAGACGTACCCTCATCCGGCTCTTTGGGCCACCTTCTCCCGACGGGAGAAGGCTGAGACTGCGGCGTTGATTGACTGGCTTGGCTCTAAGCTCAGCAGACATAGCCTCATGCACTCGCCGGACACTTGTTCAACGGGGAGAAGCAATTCGCGCTTGTGCTCGTTTGTCGGGGCATTTGCGGCGCGTCGGTCGGTTAGGCTGTGCGACCAACCTGGGAGGGTGCACGGTGAAGCGAGCGATTGCGTGGTCGGTGATGGGAGTGCTTGGCGTTTGGAGCGCTGCTACTGAAACAGTGTTGGCATCTGCAGCGTCCGCAGCAGAAACGCCGATTCCGAGGCCAGCATCAACGACATCATCTGCCTCTACTCCTGCGGCGAATACGCTAGAAGCTGCCGTTGTAGATGCTGCTACTCCTCCAGCAGCACCCGCCGGCGCGTTACGCGTCTACACGTCCGCCCAAGGCGCATCGCAGCAGATGCGTGTCAGCACCGCTGATGCGCCCAGGGCAGGGCATGCGCTGACAGAAAAAGAGAACTCCATCTTCGTCAATCCGCAGCGCCAGTTTCAGGAGCTGCTGGGCATCGGTGGTGCGATTACCGATTCCAGTGCGGAGACCTTTGCCAAACTGCCCAAGCCTGCGCAACGTGCGCTGCTCACCGCCTACTACGACCCACAAAAGGGCATCGGCTATACGTTGGCGCGCACCACCATCCACAGCTCGGATTTCAGTAGCGGCAGCTACACCTACATCAAGGAAGGCGATGTAGCGCTGAAGAGTTTTTCGGTCAAGCACGATGCGAAATATCGCATTCCGATGCTGCGCCAGGCCATCGCTGCGGCCGGCGGCACGCTCACCACATTTGCCAGCCCGTGGAGCGCGCCGGCCTTCATGAAAGACAGCAATAACATGCTCAAGGGCGGCAAGCTGTTGCCGGAGTATGCGCAGGCCTGGGCCAGCTACTACACGCGTTTTATCGCAGCCTACGAAAAGGCCGGCATCCCGATCTGGGGCATCAGCCTGCAGAACGAGCCGATGGCGGTGCAGACCTGGGAGTCGATGCTGTTTTCGGCTGAGGAAGAGCGTGACTTCTTGAAGAACCATCTTGGCCCGACTATGGCGAGCGCCGGCTATGGCGACCGCAAGATCATCGTGTGGGACCACAACCGCGACATGATGGTGCACCGCGCGCACGTGATCTTCGATGACCCAGACGCGGCGAAGTACGCGTGGGGTATGGGCTTTCATTGGTACGAAACCTGGGCAGGATTCGAACCGATGGTGGAGAACGTGGCAGCGGTCGCGCAGGCGTACCCGGACAAGCATCTGCTGCTCACCGAAGCGGCGGTGGAAAAGTTTGACCCCGCGAAGTTGCAGTACTGGCCCAATGGCGAGCGTTATGGCACCGCCATCATCAACGACCTCAATCATGGCGCGGTGGGTTGGACCGACTGGAACATCCTGCTCGACCAGAACGGTGGGCCCAATCATGTGGGCAATTACTGCTTTGCCCCGGTGCACGCCGACACGCGCACGGGTGAGGTGACTTATACGCCGAGCTATTGGTATATCGGCCACTTTTCCAAGTTCATCCGGCCGGGTGCGCGGCGGGTGAGTGCGGCCAGTAGCCGCAGCAATCTAATGACGACTGCATTTACGAACCGCGATGGCTCACTGGCGACGGTGGTGATGAACGCCAGCGACGTGGCAATCCGCTACAACCTGTATGTGGGTGAGGCGTCGAGTGAATTGGAGATCCCGGCGCATGCGATCCAGACGGTGGTGATGACGCAGTAAGCGTGGATGGTGCTCGGAGTGTTGGTGGAGCTTGCGTACACTCATCCGCCCTTCGGGCATCGTCTCCCGGCGGGAGAAGGGGAGGCTTTGGTGTGATCGAAGCCGGCAGTGAGTCACCACGGGTGGATCGACGCTGCTCAAATGTTGTGCGCCATATGAACGTGTAACGCAGGACAGGCGCTGTTGCATCACACGGCAGTCAACCGATGCATTTCTTTAGCGAGAACCGGTACGTGAAACGACACCATTGTGTAGGCGTGGATGGTGCACGCAGCGGCTGGATTGCGGTGTGGGAGGCCGGCGATGCACTGGCGTATGCGTATTACGCAACGGTGGCCGAGCTGACGGTGGCGTTGCGCGGGGTGGATGTGCTGGGTGTCGATATTCCGCTAGGCTTGAGTGAGCACGCCTCACGCGCGGCAGAGGTGCAAGCGCGCCGCTTTGTGGGTGGGCGCCGTGCGTGCAGCATCTTTGCGGCGCCGTTGCGCGGCATCTTGCAGGCTGAAACACAAGCAGAAGCATCGGCGTTGCATCGCGTGCTGGATCATGAAAAGCAACGCGGCTTTGGTGTGCAGTCGTTTGCGTTGCTGCCCAAGATTCGCGACTGGGACAGCGCGTTGCGTGCAGACTCCGCATGGGCGGAGCACGTATTCGAGGTGCATCCGGAAGTGTCGTTTGCAGCGCTTGCCGGCGGGCAAGGCCTGGCGGCACCCAAGAAAAGCAGCGAAGGGCACCGACAACGGCGCAGCTTGTTAGGCGATCACTACGGCGCGGAGCGCGTTGCGTCGCTGCTGGAGCGCGTGCCGCGCGCATGCGCCCAGCCAGACGATGTCCTCGATGCCCTGGTGGCCCATTGGAGCGCGCAGCGCATTGCCGCAGGAACCGCTGGCAGTCTGCCAGCGGTGGTGGAGCGCGATACCTGCGGGTTGCGAATGGGCATCTATTACTGAGCCGACGCAGGTGCCGACATCGAATACGGCCGCTGCGCCGGGTCGGTGGCCCATTGTGTGTTCGGTGTTGCCTGCATGCGCACGCGCAGTTCGCCGCCGGCCTGAATCTCCTGATGGGTCAGGTAGGCGCGAGTCAAAGGCGTGCCGTTGAGCGAGACGCTGCCGATATACGGGCGCGCTTTGCTCACGCCATCTGCGATGACGCTGAAATGCTTGCCGTTGGGCAGGTTGAGCGTGGCGCGCGGCAGGAACGGGCGGCCGATGATGTATTGGTTGCTGCCCGGCGCGACCGGATAGAACCCCAGGGTGGTGAACACGTACCAGGCCGACATCTGGCCGAGGTCGTCGTTGCCGGCCAGGCCTTCGGGGCCGGCGTGGTATTGGCTGTCCATGATTTGGGTGAGGCGCGCCTGCGTGCGCCACGGCTGGCCCGCGTAGGCGTACAGATAGGCGACGTGGTGGCTGGGTTCGTTGCCGTGTGCGTACCAGCCGATTAGGCCGGTGATGTCTTCCATGTGCTCAAACACCTTGGGGTCGACCTTGGCGTCGAACACCGCGTCCAGCCGCGCAAGTAGCTTGTTTTCGCCGCCATGCGCGGCGGCGAGCCCGGCGACATCCTGCGGCACGTACCACGAGTATTGCCACGCATTGCCTTCGGTGTAGTCGCTGCCGTAACCGCTGGCCGAGGGATCGAACGGTTCGCGGAAATTACCAGCGCGGGTGCGGGCCCGCAGGTAGCCGGTGGCCGGGTCGAAGGCATGCTTCCAGTTGCCGGCGCGTTTGGTGAATTCGGCGGCAATCTCCCGCTTGCCGAGCGCACCGGCCATGCGCGCGATAGTCCAGTCGTCGAAGGCGTATTCCAGTGTCTTGGATGCGGCTTCGCCTTCTTCGTCGATGGGTACGTAACCCAGCTCGCGGTATTGCGCGATGCCGTCGTAGGGGCCGTAGTTGGCGCTGGCAACCATAGCATCGAGCGCTTCGTTGGCATCGAAGCCGCCGATGCCTTTCATGTAGGCATCGGCAATCACCGGCACCGCGTGGTAGCCGATCATGCACCAGGTTTCCAGGCCGTGGAATGCCCAAACGGGAAGGATGCCGTAGGCACTTTCGCGGCGCGACGCGAGCAGGGAATTGACCACGTCGCTGCTGCGTTGCGCCGGCTGCACCAGGGTGAGCAGCGGGTGCAGTGCGCGATAGGTGTCCCACAGCGAGAAGGTGGAATAGTTGGTCCAGCCGTTGGCTTGATGCACGGCGTTGTCCGGCCCGCGATAGCGGCCATCGCTGTCCATGAACAGCGTGGGCCCGAGCAGGGTGTGATACAGCGCGGTGTAGAGCTGGGTGCGCTGTTGCGGCGTGCCTTGCGCATCGATCGCCGACAGCGCCTGGGTCCATTGCGCGCGGGCATCTGCGCGGACGCGGTTGAAATCGAAGTCCGGCACTTCGGCCTGCAGATTGGCGATGGCGCCGTCTTCGCTGACCGGCGACAGCGCCACGGTGACCACCAGCGGTGTGCCGTCGTTGGCCACATCGAATACGCCGACCAGTTGCCGGCCTTCGATCTGCGCACGTTGCGCGGGGTGCTTGTCGCCCGGCGGCGGGAAGCCCTTGTACGGGATGTCCTGCTCGGTGTCGTGCAGCTGCGTGGCGGTGAGTGGGCGGGAAAAACGCATGGCGAAATACAACTGCCGCCCCGGTGCCCAGCCGCGTGTTTCGCGAAAGCCGGTGACGGTGCCATCGCTGCGCACGCGCAACCGCGACCACTGCACCTTGCCGGGGTAGTCGTACAGGCTGGTGCGCAGATCCACCAGTACATGCGCCGGCTTGCCCTTGGGGAAGGTATAGCGATGCATGCCCACGCGTGCGCTGGCGGTGAGTTCGGCACGGATAGCACGGTCTTTCAGCGTCACTGCGTAATAGCCGGGCTGCGCCTGCTCGCTGGCGTGATCGAACTGCGCGGTATAGCCGCTGCCGGGTTTGCTGGCATCGCCGCGCTCCAGCTTGACCTCGCCAACTTGCGGCATCAGCAGGATGTCGCCCAGATCCGAATGCCCGGAGCCGGAAAAATGCGTGTGCGAGAACCCGACGATGGTGCTGTCGCTATGCCGATACCCCGCAGCCCAGCCGTAGGCCTCCTTGCGCGGTTTGATCTGCGTATCCGGGCTCAACTGCACCATGCCGAACGGCACCGTGGCACCGGGATAGGTGTGGCCTTCGCCGCCGGTGCCGATGAACGGGTCCACCGCGTTGAAGGCAGACTCGGCCGCGCGTGGCGCTGCGCTGCCGGCAGTGACAGCAAGGCTGGCAAACAGCACCAGCCAACGCAGAGGCGAGGATGCGATCGATCGGTGCGGCATGCGAAACGTCTCCGGCGGATGCAGCGCCGGACCGTAGCACAGCGACGTTGCCTGCCACAGGCGTCACGCCGCGCACGATGGGATGATTGTTGTTGGGGTCGCTAGGTGGATATAGGGTGGCGATGCGCCGTTAAGCGAGCACGCAAGCAGCGGTGCAGCAGCCATACCTACAGTGAAGCGCGGCATGCAGCTGCATCGTTGACGGCTAAGCGTCGCAATGGTTCAACGCCTTGTCTTTGTCGCATCACTCCCTGTCAATCAACAAGATTGCAACGCCGCCATCGTCGATCGATGTGCGCGATGCGCGTCTTTGCCTTGACCTGCTCGGCATGCTCGCCACTGATATGTACGAGAACAACTCTTACGATACGTACGCCAGCTGTGCCGCTGCACGCGGTAGCTGTATGCAACACCGTCTCGCTGCGTGCGGCCAACACGATGTGCGCCACCTGCTCGGCAACGGCAACGGTTTTGTCAGCAGCTTGGTCAACGCAGCTGGACACACCGCAAACCACGGCCTCGGCAGGAGAGCTGCAATACACAGAATGACGCTACAGCTTCCAGACACCCACGCGCAGTCCACGGCGTGAACGACACGCGGGGTATTTGCGTCCCGCAGCATGAAACTGAACTGGTCGGGTTGGCGCACTACGTAACGGCAGCGTGCAGCTGAAATCCTTGGCATTCGCCCGCATATGACGCAGATGGATTTGTTCGACACCCCCGTCGCGCCCTTGCAGGTGCTGGACGATGCCGAAGGCGGCGTGCGCTATTGGCCGCAGCTGCTGACGCCTGCACTGGCGCTGGAGTGCTTCGCGGCACTGCGCGAGCGCGCCGACTGGCACAGCCAGCGTCGTGAGATGTACGACCGCGTGGTGGCGGTGCCGCGCTTGCTGGCCTCTTACCGGTTGGACGCGGCCTTGCCGCCCGGCCTGCCGTTACAGCGCCTGATGGAGACGGTGCAGGCGGTGTTGCCCGCCCCGTACAACGCGGTGGGGTTGAATCTGTACCGCGATGGGCGCGACAGCGTGGCGATGCATCACGACGCGCTACACACGCTGCTTGCGCCGCATCCCATCGCGCTGCTGTCGCTGGGGGCTGCAAGGCGCATGCATCTGCGCGCAAACGATGGCCGCAGCCGCACCATCGGTGTGGAGCTGGCGTCGGGCAGTCTGTTGGCGGCAGGGCAGCACGGCCCGCATTGGCAACCGGCGCAGCGCTGATGCACATGCGGGCAGTCGATTGGCCGGTGGTGCTTGGCTGAGCGCGGGTGGTTTTACAGCGACCTGCACGCGCGTCTCTGGCAGCTGCCTGCGCTCGCGTGCGCTTGCCACTCTGTCTTGTCTGTCATGCCTGACATTGCCCATTTCGGGTGATTGCCATTGCCGTCACCACTGGCCATGCTTGCATGCAATCCCCCCTCAAATGCTGCCGATCCATGCCTCTGGACGATACCCGTCACCATCAGATGTTTCCCGAGCTGGACGCGGGCCAGTTGGCGATCACGCGGCGCTTTGCCAGCGGGCCGGCGCAGCGGTTCGACGCCGGCGAGATCGTGTTCGAAGTCGGCGATGCGCACGCACCGGTCTGGGTGGTGCTGGAAGGTGCCATCGAGGTGGTGCGCCGCGACGGGCTGGGCAACGAAAAGCCGATCACCCGGCACACGCCCGGCCAGTTCACCGGTGAGGTGAGTCAGCTGGCCGGTCGCGCATCGCTGGCGGCCGGACGTGCCGGGACCGACGGCTGCTTGGCGCTGCCCTTCGACACCGCGCATCTGCGCGCGCTGATGATCAGTTCGGCCGAAGTGGGCGAGGTGGTGATGCGTGCGTTGATCCTGCGCCGCGTGGGCCTGATCGAAGGCGATGCGTCGGGATCGGTCTTGATCGGCGCGCCGGACGATCCGCATCTGACCCGGTTACAGGGGTTCTTGACCCGTAACGGCTATCCCAACACGGTGATGGATGTATCCGATGCCGACGGCCGCGCCCTGGTCGAGCGGCTGGGCATCCAGGAGCACGATCTGCCGGTGATGGTCTGCCCCAGCGGCCGCGTGCTGCGCCAGCCCAGCGATGCCGAAGCCGCGCATTGCCTGGGCATGACGCCGGACATCGACCCGGACAAGCGCTACGACGTGGCGATTGTGGGCGCCGGCCCTGCGGGTCTGGCGACGGCGGTCTACGCCGCGTCCGAAGGCTTGTCGGTGCTGGTGATGGACCAGCGCGCCATCGGCGGGCAGGCCGGCGCATCGGCACGCATCGAAAATTATCTGGGCTTTCCGACCGGTATTTCCGGGCAGGCGCTGGCCGGCCGCGCTTACAACCAGGCACTGAAATTCGGTGCGGAGTTGGCCATCCCGATCGAAGCGGCAACGCTGGAGTGCAGTCGCGACGATGGCGCGCTGCGTCTGGATCTGGCCGACGGCAAGCAGCTGCTGGCCAGCACCGTGGTGATCGCCTCGGGCGCGCGCTATCGACGCCCGCAGATCGATGGGCTGGATCGCTTCGAAGGCCACGGCGTGTCGTATTGGGCCTCGCCGGTGGAAGCGCGCCTGTGCGAGGGCGGCGTGGTGGCGCTGGTGGGCGGTGGCAATTCTGCAGGGCAGGCGGTGGCGTTTTTGGCGCCGCGCGTCAAGGAGCTGCACCTGATCATTCGCGGCACCGGGCTGGAAGCCTCGATGTCGCAATACCTGATCGAGCGCATTGCCGCGTTGCCCAACGTGCACCTGCATACCGGCACCGAAGTGACCGCGCTGGAAGGCGACCACGATCGCGGCTTGCAGGCTGCCGTGCTGCGCACGCGCGGCGACGGTGCAACCACGCGCGTGGAGTTGCGGCACCTATTTTTGTTTGTCGGCGCCGACCCCAATACCGCATGGGTGCAGCAATGCGTGGACACCGACGCGCGTGGCTTCGTCATTACCGGCACTGCGCGTGGCGACGGCGTGCCGGCGTGTTTGCCTCTAGAAACTAATCGCCCCGGCGTGTTCGCCATCGGCGATGTGCGTGCCGGCTCGGTCAAGCGCGTGGCGGCTGCGGTGGGCGAGGGCGCCGCCGTGGTCGCACAGATCCATCAATATCTCGCCCATCAGGCCAACCCGGTGCCGGCCTCCGAACTTGCCAGCGCCAATCAGGAGTCGACCACCGCATGAGCCACCAGTGCACCCACACCGCGCAGATTGAAGAGGTCACGCCGAGTGCGCGTGGCTGCGAAGAGTGTCTTGCCATCGATAGCCCCTGGGTGCATCTACGCCTGTGCCGCATCTGCGGCCACGTGGGCTGCTGCGACGACTCCCCGCATCGCCATGCCACCGCGCACTACCACGCCACCGGCCATCCCATCATCGAAGGTTACGACCCACCCGAAGGCTGGGGCTGGTGCTATGTGGACGAAGTGGAAGTGGAACTGCCGGATCAGACGCCGCAGCTGGTGCCGATTCCGCGGTATGTGTGAGCGGCGCGTCGGGTTGGTGGGGTGCTGATGGTTGGCTGGGGCGCCGCTGGGAATCGGGAATCGGGAGTGGGGAATCGTTGGAGCGGTTTGCGTGCTGCTGAGGTCTTGCGTGTTTGGGTGGTGTGTTGCTGATCGTTGATGAGGTGGGGTGATGGGTGTGCCGCTTCGCCCACTTCACTCATGCCGCGCACGCAGCGTTGCTCACTCCGGCCACTGCACCTGCGGTAGCAGGCCGATTTGCGGTCTGGCGAACAGGTAGCCTTGCTGCAGGTGGATGCCCATGTCGCGCAGGGTGCGGTATTCGTCGGGTTCTTCAATGCCTTCGGCGATCACGGCGATGCCGAGTTCTTCGCACATGCGGGTGACGTGGCGCACGATGGCCTGGCGGCTGCGGTCGGTGTCGATGCCGCGGATCAGGGCGATGTCCAGCTTGAGCAGGTCCGGCTGGAAGTCGGCCAGCAGGCCGAGCCCGGCATAGCCGGCGCCGAAGTCGTCGATGGCGGTCTTCAGGCCGCGTGCTTGATAGGTACGCAGGATGTCCAGCAGATGCGCGGGGTCGGTGAGATGTTCCTGCTCGCTGACCTCGAAGATGATCGCGTCCAGCGGCCAGCCATGTTGCGCAGTGGCCGAGAGCGTGGCACGCAGGCAGTGCTCGGGGTTGTAGACCGCATTGGGCATGAAGTTGATCGACAGCAGCGCTGGTAGCGCGATCTGCGCGGCGCATTCGATCGCCTTGATACGGCAGGCCTGGTCGAAGGCATAGCGGTTGCGCTCATCCACGGCGGCCAGGATGCTGCCGGCCGACTCGCCGTTGACGCCGCGCACCAGTGCCTCGCCGGCATAGATGCTACGCGTGGAGACGTCCACGATCGGCTGGAAGGCCATGGTGATGGCGGTGGGAAAGTCGTGGCCGTCGCGGCAGGCGTTGCAAACAGGAAGTTGGGTCATGGCGTAGACACAATCGTGCGGCGTGGATCGAGCTTAGAGTGGCTAACACAACATAGCGAGCAGTCGTCAGGTGGATGTGGACCGCGCGCCCAGAACCGGAGTGTACGAGTGGTACTCCGAGCACCGGCCGCCCCCGCCTGGCGGTTGCACAATCCTTTTGTTGGCTGCTCTTGAACCTATCGGCCGCAATGGCGCGTCATTGAGCCTAAATTGCGCATCGCAGCATCCTCACCCTGCGCGTGGTCGGGCTCGGCGATAATGTGCCATCGCTCGCATCGGACGCCCAATGACCGCTCTCACCGAACGTTACGCCCAGGCCGTGGATTACGCGCGCATCGCCCATGCCGGACAGGTGCGTAAGAGCACGCAGATTCCGTACCTGAGCCATTTACTCGGCGTGTCTACGCTGGTGCTGGAATGCGGTGGCGATGAAGAGCAGGCCATTGCCGGTTTGCTGCACGATGTGGTGGAAGACTGCGGCGGCGGGCACGAGGCCTCGATCCGCGCGCAGTTTGGCGATACCGTGGCCGACATCGTGATGGCGTGTACTGATGCCACTGCCGAAGACAAGGCGGAGGTGGACAACACCGAGCGTGCGCGCAAACGCGATTGGCGCGAGCGCAAGCAGGCCTACCTGGAGCACCTGCGCAAGACACCCGAGCGTGCGCTGCTGGTGTCCGGCTGCGACAAGCTCTATAACGCGCGCACCATTGTGCAGGACCTGGAAAACCCCGCCGTGGGTCAGGACATCTTCAACGTGTTCACTGCCGGGCGCGAAGGCACGTTGTGGTACTACGGTGAGCTGGAAGCCATCTTTCGCACGCGCGATGCCGCCACCGCTCGGCTGTTTAGTGGTGTGGTGGCGCGCATGCAGGCGTTGGCCGATACCGGCCAGCAGCCGGTGCCGGCGCATGCGTTGGGATGAGCGGGTTGTAGAGCAGCCGGCAACACGACTGCGCTCATCGCCAGGGGCGCGCTGCCGAGGTGTGGTTCCCATCGATCACGACCGGGTTGCCAGGTGCGATGTCACTGTGTGGATGCGTCGGTTGTAGCGCTGCAGAGCGGCTGAGTTGCGGCCTGGCTGCAGGGCCCTTGTCCGCCCACCATCGCGGGACACGCTGCAAGTACGTCCTTGTAAGCTCTTACGCGGCATCCATGCCGCGTAAGGTCCCGCGACGGTAGGCGGGCAAGGACCACCGGAGATGGTCGGTGTGCAGAGTCGCAAGATGCATGGTGTGCTTTTAGAGCAGCTACCAAAACGACTGTGCTCACCGCCAGGCGGGCGCGGCCGGTGCTCGGAATCGGCATGTACCACTCGTACACTCGGGTTGCTGCGCGCCGTCCGCACCAACCTGACGACTGCTCGCTACGTTTTGTTAGCCGCTCTTAACTCGCTGGCTCAAAATGCAGCTGTGCGACTCGTACCAGCAAGCCAACGCAGGTCGTGAAATGGCCCGCTTTTCATCTAGCGACCGACCAACTCTCTGGTGCGGTGTCCTCGCCGCTTGCGGGACCGTGTGGCGGCATGGATGCAGCCACCGAGCCTTATCTGTTCGGATTCTGCCAGTCTGGGTGTCGAGAGCCGCCGTGGGTCACCGTTAGAGCCTAGATCATTGCCGATCGTCGTGGAGGCAGGTGCCCACGTCGGTTTCTCCACGGATGGATTCACGGCGTGTCCCGCGAGCGGTGAGGGCACCGCGTCCTCGACCGACCAGGCGGTTGACCTAAAGCACTCGGCTGCACCTAGACGATCTACGACGACATCGGCTGCATGCGTGCCGCGTTAGGCTAGCGCGCTGTCGAATGTCGGTTCGCTAGTCATGTCTAATGCAACGTCGTCTTCCTCCGGCCTGGTGCGTGTGCGCGGTGCGCGTGAGCACAACCTCAAGAATGTGGACGTGGACATTCCACGCGATGCGCTGGTGGTGTTCACCGGCGTCTCTGGTTCGGGCAAGTCGTCGCTGGCGTTCGGCACCATTTTTGCCGAGGCGCAACGCCGTTATCTGGATTCGATCTCGCCGTATGCGCGTCGCCTGATCGACCAGGTGGGCGTGCCGGAAGTGGATGCCATCGATGGGCTGCCGCCAGCGGTGGCGCTGCAGCAGGCACGCGGCGCACCGAGTGCGCGCTCGTCGGTGGGCAGCGTCACCACCATCTCCAACTCGCTGCGCATGCTGTATTCGCGCGCGGGCAGCTATCCGCCTGGGCAGGAGATCATCTATGCGGACGGGTTTTCGCCCAATACGCCGGCCGGCGCCTGTCCCACCTGTCACGGCCTGGGCCGCATCTACGACGCCACCGAAGCCACCATGGTGCTCGACCGCAGCCTGAGCATCCGCGAGCGCGCGGTGGCCGCCTGGCCGGGCGCCTGGCATGGGCAGAACCAGCGCGACATCCTCACCACGCTGGGCCACGATGTAGATGTGCCGTGGCACACGCTGCCGAAGAAAACCCGCGACTGGATTCTGTACACCGATGAGCAACCGGTGGTGCCGGTGTATGCCGGCTACACCCTGGACGAGGTCAAGCGCGCACTCAAACGCAAGGAAGAGCCCAGCTACATGGGCACCTTTACCAGTGCGCGGCGCTATGTGTTGCACACCTTTGCCAGCACGCAGAGCGCGCAGATGAAAAAGCGCGTGGCGCAGTATCTGGTCAGCACGCTGTGCCCACAATGCGATGGCAAGCGGCTGCGGCGCGAAGCGTTGTCGGTGACCTTTGCCGGGCTGGATATCGGCGAGCTGTCGCGCAGGCCGCTGGATGAGGTCGCCGAGCTGTTGCGCCCGGCCGCCGATGCCGATGTGCGGACGCAGGCAAAAAAAAAGGGCGCCGCGCAGCACCCGGAACAGGTGATTGCCGCGCAACGCATTGCCGAGGATTTGCGCGCGCGGATCGCGGTGGTGCAGGCGCTGGGCCTGGGCTATCTCAGCCTGGAGCGCAGCACGCCCACGCTGTCGCCGGGCGAGCTGCAACGCCTAAGGCTTGCCACGCAGATCCGCTCGCAGTTGTTCGGCGTGGTGTACGTGATGGACGAGCCATCGGCGGGCTTGCACCCGGCCGACGCGCAGGCGCTGCTGGGCGCGCTGGACCAGTTGAAGGCGGCGGGTAATTCGGTGTTCGTGGTCGAGCACGAGGTGGATGTGATCCGCCATGCCGACTGGATCGTGGACGTGGGCCCTGCGGCCGGCGTCCATGGCGGGCAGGTGCTTTACAGCGGGCCGCCAGCGGGTCTGGACGCGGTGGCGGCATCGTCCACGCGGCGTTATCTGTTCGGCACGCCACCAGCGGTGCTAAGCCATGCGCGCGCCGCGACCGGTTGGCTGCAGCTGCGCGGCATTACTCGCAACAACGTGCGCGCGCTGGATGTGGATCTGCCGTTGGGCGTGTTCACCACGGTGACCGGTGTGTCCGGCTCGGGCAAATCGTCGCTGGTGAGCCAGGCGCTGGTGGAATTGCTGGCCGCGCATCTTGGTCATGCAGCGTCTGAAGAGGACGACGCGCTGGACCCCTTGGAGCGCGGCACGCAGGTGCCGCTGGGTGGCGCGATCGTCGGCGGGCTCGATCGCGTGCGCCGGCTGGTGCGCGTGGATCAAAAACCGATCGGCCGCACGCCACGGTCCAACCTGGCCACCTACACCGGCTTGTTCGATCCGGTGCGCAAGTTGTTTGCGGCCACGCCCACTGCGCGCCGCCGTCGCTACGACCCCGGGCAATTCTCCTTCAACGTCGCCAAGGGCCGCTGCGCCACGTGCGAAGGCGAAGGCTCGGTGTCGGTGGAACTGCTGTTCATGCCCAGCGTGTACGCACCGTGCCCCACCTGCCATGGCGCGCGCTACAACGCCAAGACGCTGGAAATCGAACTGCGCGGGCACACCATCGCGCAGGTGTTGGCAATGACGGTGGATCAGGCGGTGGCATTTTTTGCCGACGACGCCAGCGTGTTGCGGCCGTTGCAAGTGTTGCGCGAAGTGGGGCTGGGGTATCTGCGTCTGGGCCAGCCGGCCACCGAATTGTCCGGTGGCGAAGCGCAGCGCATCAAGCTGGCTACCGAACTGCAACGCGCCCAGCGGCGCGACACCGTCTACGTGCTGGACGAGCCCACCACCGGCCTGCATCCGTCCGACGTGGATACTTTGATGACCCAGCTGCAAGGACTGGTGGACGCCGGCAATACGGTGATCGTGGTCGAGCACGATATGCGCGTGGCTGCCAGCAGCGATTGGGTGCTGGACATGGGGCCGGGCGCGGGCGGTGCCGGCGGCAACGTGGTGGTTGCAGGCACGCCGGATGCGGTTGCGCGGCACCGTACCAGTCGCACCGCGCCGTTCCTGGTACAGGTGCTGGCCGGAGCGTAAAGCGCAGCGACATCCGGTGCGCCGCGGTTGTCCAGCACTCGCAACATCAGCCGGTGCCGCGGCGGTCTCAGCAGCGGCGCGCCTGGAGCAACCGTCGAAGCGACTGCGCCGGCAGCAAGCGCGCGCTGCCGGTGCTCGACGGTGCCATGCACCTCGGCCGCCCCGCGGCGCCTGTGCGCCATCCACGCTCGATTGGCAGCCGCCCGCTGCGCTTTGTTGGTGACTTAGCCCAATAACTCGAATTGCGCATGCACGCCATCGGCTTCGGCAGATGGCGCAAGCCACACGTCGAACAGGCCCGACTCCACGATCGGGGTCATTGCCTGCCCGACAAACAAACAGATGCGCACGACGCAGCTCGAACTGCACGCTGACGCTACCGCCGGCAGGCACCCTGACCTTGCGGAAGTCCTTGAGCTCACGCACCGGGCGGGCAATGCTGGCGGTGCGGTCGCGCAGATAGAGCTGCACCACTTCGTCGGCGTCGCGGCTGCCATGGTTGCTGATGCTTGCGGTGATTTGTAGGCTGCCGGTCGCCGTCATCTGCGGCGCACTTAGCTGCAGATCGGTGTAGGCGATGCGTCCGTAGGTCAGGCCATGGCTAAACGGGAACAGGGCCGTGTTGGGCACGTCGCGGTCATGCGTGGTGTACCGCTGCAAGCCGTGCAGATCCAGGTTGGGGCGGCCGCTGGGCGGGTGCGCACAGGTGTAGGGCACCTGGCCTGCGGCATGCGGAAAACTCAACGGCAAACGGCCAGAGGGCGCCTGCACACCGCACACGATATCGGCAATTGCATTGCCGGCTTCCGAGGCCAAAAACCAGGAGACCAGGATCGCCGCGCTCTGCAGCGCAGGGCCTTGCAGCGCGAGCGCACGGCCGGTGCTCAGCAGCAGCACGACCGGTGTGCCGGTGGCCATCACTGCGGCTTTTCAGCGCAGTCTCTTGCAGCTGCCGATGCCAGCGCACGTTGACGCCGTTGAACACGCCGGTTAGTTGCCCGGCCCGCGCCGCGGCCAACTGGTTGCGCCCGGCGCCGTCCTTGCTTGCCGGGTTGGCGTTAATCGCCTTGTCGCCCTGTTCTACAGAACTGAAAAGACTGAGCTGGCCGGCCTTTTCTTCCAGGCTCATGCGCGCGATCAACGCCTCGATAAAGGCCGGCCCATGCGATAGCCCCGGTGGCAGCGTCCAGCCGCTGGGAATGCGCGAAGGCACCGCGAGCGTGGCCGCACCACTGACCAACTCACGACGTGTAGTGCGCGCAGGCATGCGGGAACCTTGCTGGGCGGAAGATGCGCTCACGCTACATCAGCGTAATGCCCTGCGGCCGGTTGGGTTCGCATCGCATGTTGGGCTTGGGGAAGGCGGGTTTGTGCATTGGGAGTACGTTGCAACGCAGCGATGCAATGCCGGCACGCGCACCGGCCGCGCCGGCGTTGCGCGGCTGTCGGCTTACAAGGCCGATGCTTGCAGATCGATCACAAAGCGGTAGTGCACGTCGTTGTTGTGGACGCACTCGAATGCAGCGTTGATGTCCTGCAGTTTGATCAATTCGATATCGGCCACGATGCCGTGCTGCTGGCAGAACGCGAGCATGCTGTGGGTGTCGGCGGTACCGCCGGTGCCCGAGCTGGTGACCTTGCGGCGACCCATGGCCAGCAACACCGGGCGGAAATCCAGTTGGTCGGGCAGACCCAGCGTGCACAGCGTGCCGTCGAGATTGAGCGCCTTGAGCATGTCGTTCATGGGATAGCTGCGCGAGACGGTGTCGAGGATGAAATCGAAGCGGTAGGCCTGCGCCTGCATTTGCGCCGCATCGGTGGAGACCACCACTTCGTGCGCGCCCAGGCGGTGCGCTTCGGCGGCCTTCTTGGGCGAGGTGGTGAAGGCGACGACATGCGCGCCCATGGCACGGGCGAACTTGATGCCGAGATGGCCAAGCCCGCCGATGCCGACCACGCCGACGGTGTGGCCGGGGCCGATGCCGTAGCGGTGCAGCGGCGCAAAGCAGGTGATACCGGCGCACAGCAATGGCGCGGCGGCGGCAGGGTCCAGGCCGTTGGGCAATGGGTAGACGAAGCGGGCATCGGACACGTAGTACTCCGAATAGCCGCCGCGCGTGCGGCTGCCGTCCACGCGATCCACGCCATCGAAGGTCAGGGTGGGGAAGGCGTGGCAATAAACTTCGTCATGCGCCTCACAGGGCGCGCAGCGCCGGCAGGAGTCGACGATGGTGCCGATCATCACGTGCTGGCCCAACGTAAAGCCTTCGACCTCCGCGCCCAGCTCGATCACTTCGCCAACGATTTCATGGCCCGGCACCAGCGGGTATTCGCTGGCCCACTTGTTCACCGAGTGCAGGTCCGAATGGCAGACGCCGCAGAACAGCACCTTGACTGCGACATCGGTGGCGCGTACCGCGCGGCGTTCGAACTGCCACGGCACCATGGCGCCTTCTTTTTCGAGCGCTGCATAGGCGCGGGTGGTGCGGCTGGTGCCGCTGGTGTGTGGATTGGCAGAGGTCATGGCGGTCGCTGTGCTTTACAATTGGCGGAACGTGTAAGATTTACGTATTTACAAATAATGTCAAGTGTAAAGTCATCGAAGAAGTCGGCTATCCCCGCCACAGCGCCTGCCGAAAGCAAGGAGGCGCGTGTCATGGAGACCGCGCTGCAGCTGTTTTTGCGGCATGGCTACCGCAAGGTGAGCATGAGCGACATCGCCCAGGCTGCGCAGATGTCGCGGCCGTCGCTGTATGCCGCGTTCCCCAACAAGGAGGCGATCTTCGCCGCGCAGGTCGTGCGTCAGCGCGACATTTGCACGGCCGCAACGGCGCAGCGCGTACGCGATACGCAGGACCTGCAGACCCAGTTACGGCAGTTGTTCGATATCTGGGTGCTTGAGCCGGTGGCTGCGGTGATCGATTCCGAAAACGGGCTGGATCTGGTTGCCAACTGCGGTGTGTATGCGCCCGACGCGCTGGATGCGCTGTACCAGCAGATGGAAGACACCCTGGTGCAGTTGCTGCGCCCGCATGTGCGCGATAACAGCGCGATGTCGGCAGCCGATCTTGCCTACATCCTGCGGCTTGCCACCACCAGCCTCAAGGCATCGGCGGATAACGAAGCGGTGTTGCGCCGTTTGATCGCCGGTCTGATCACCATGGCCTTGTCCACGGTGCAGGCGGGCAGTGCGCAGACGCCGGGCAAGAAGAAGGCCGTGCGCGGACGGTGATGCCGGTGGCGTGCAGGTGAGAGGGTTGGTGCGGCGTGTTGATCTGGAGTGGTCATCGCGTTTTGACGTCAGTCGTCAAGCGGCACTGTGTCGTGTGCTCAACGGCGATCGATGCGTGATGGCGCGTACCGGATGTCGGCGAGCTATGCGGTGTGCATCTGTTTGAGTGATTGAGCCGGGTTAGCTTGTGCTTGCAAGCCGCGTTCGTAATCACGCAGCGGGCCCGACATCGTGCGATGTCGAGCCCGTGGGGAGACGCCATCAGCCCTGATTGCGAGATCCTGAGATCCCGCAGCAGGTCGCTCAGTCTGCCATCACCTTGTCCGGCGTCATTGGCGTGCTGCGGATGCGTTTGCCGGTGGCGTGGAAGATGGCATTGCAGATGGCTGCCGACACACCCACCTGGCCGATCTCGCCGACGCCTTTCGCCCCCAGGCTGCTGACCACGCGGTCGTCTTCGTCGGCAAAGATCACCTCGATGTCGTGGATGTCGGCATTGGCGGAGACGTGATACTGCGCCAGATCGTGATTCATGAAGCGGCCGAAGCGGTGATCGGCCTGGGTATGTTCGTGCAAGGCCTGGCCGATGCCCCACACCACACCGCCGATGATCTGGCTGCGCGCGGTGGTCGGGTTGAGAATGCGCCCCGCAGCAATCGCACTGACCGCGCGCGTCACCCGCACGCTGCCCAGCTCCTCGTCCACGCGTACTTCCACAAACACCGCAGCGTGCGTGGCACGTGTGTATTTGCGCTGTTTGAGCACGTTGGGCAGCAGCAGGAACTTGTCTTCGATCTGCTCCAGTTCGGCCGCACGCAACAAGGCCGGCAACGCAATCGCGCTGCTGGCATCGGCACGCAATGCAATCGTGCCATCGGCGAACACCACATCGTCCAGCTTGACCCGCGCAAAGCGCGAGTTGGGCAAGGCCTGGGCCAGGCGCAGCAGGCGCGTGCGCAACTTGCCGCATACACCGTCCACCGCCGAGCCGATCGTGGTGACATGCGAGGAGCCGCCTTCAATCGGTGCGACAGGCAGCGTCGAGTCGCCAAGCTGGAAGGTCACCTGTTCCAGCGGCAGGCCCAGCGCTTCGGCAGCGATCATCGCCATCACCGTATAGGTGCCGGTGCCGATATCGCTGGCGGCACTGCTCACCACCAGTCGGCCATCGGCGTGCAGCACGGCGTGGGCGCGCGCAAACATCTGCATCGCATCCCATTGCCCGGTGGCCATGCCCCAGCCGACCCACTCGCGGCCTTCCTTGCGTGCGCGCGGCTGCGGCGGACGCTGTGCCCAGCCAAAGCGCTCGGCACCTTGCTGGTAACACTCGCGCAACGCCTTGCTGGAAAACGGCTTGTCATCGGCGGGATTGACCTCGGCGTAATTCTTCAGCCGCAGCGCCAGCGGATCGATGCCGACCTCGTAGGCCAGCTCGTCCATCGCCACTTCCAGTGCATGCATGCCATGGGTGGCACCGGGCGCGCGCATGTCCATCGGGCTGTACTGATCCAGGCTGACCAGATTGTAGCCAAGATGCACATTGTCGCAGGCATACAGCTGCCCGCTCCAGTTGACCACCACCTCGACGTAATCTTCGATGCGCGAGGTCTCGGCGATGGCCTCGTGCCAGATGGCGCGCAAGCTGCCATCGCGGTCGGCACCTAGCTTGAGCCGCTGCACGGTTTCCGGGCGATGGCCGAAGGTGAACATCTGTTGCCGCGTCATCACCACACGCACCGAGCGGTCCAGCTTGATCGAGGCCATCACCGCCAGCGCCAGCTGATATTGCGGCCGCAGACCGGAGCCGAATGCGCCGCCCACATACGGGTTGCGCACGGTGACCTTGCGCTTGCTCAGGCCGAACACATGCGACACATACCAACGGCTGTTCTGCGAGCCCTGGGTCTTGTCGTAAATGGTGAAGTGGCCGTCTTCCTCGCGGATGACGGTGGAGGCGAACAACTCCATCGGGTTGTGGTGCTCCACACCGCTGTAGTAGTCGGCCTGCACCTGACAGGCGGCATTGACGAAGGCAGTGTCCGGTTTGCCCCTGTCCTTGGGCGGTGGCGAAAAGCCTGCCTTCAACGCCTTGGGTTTGTGCGCACGCTCCAGATTGGTCATCAAGTTGGTTTCGTGCGGCTCTTGCGCGTATTCAACCTGCACCAGATGCGCTGCATGGCGCGCAGCCTCGAACGTGTCTGCCACCACTAGTGCCACCGGCTGCCCGCTGTAGCGCACGGTGTTGTCGTACAGGGGGCGAAACGGCGAACCGGCCGGCGCTGTCATGTCCTTGTAGAACAGATCCATGCCACGCATGTGCGGGCGATTATCGTGGGTGATGATCTCCAGCACACCCGGCACCGCGCGTGCGGCAGCCAGATCGAAACCGACAATCGTGCCCTTGGCGATCGTGCTGCTGACCACCACGCCATAGGCCAGATCCGGCACCGGCCATTCGGCGGCATAGCGCGCCTGGCCGGTGACTTTTGCACGCCCATCGATGCGCGGTACACCCGTGCCGGTGGGGCGGAAGCCGGTGCCTTGGTCGGCGACCGGCGGCGTCAATTCGCTGTTGGATAGATCGGTGTTGCGTGCGTTCATGGCGATTGCTCCAGCGCACTGGTGCGCCCGCGGTTATCGGTGGTGCCCTCGCGTGCGACCTCAAGTGCGCGCACGATGGCGCGGCGCGCCATTGGCAGCTTGAAGGCGTTTTCGCCCTGCGCTTGTGCACCTTGCAGCAAGACATCGGCCAGAGCTGCGAAGGTATCTGCGGTTGCTGGCAATCCCACCAGGTGCGCTTCTGCATCGGGATTGCGCCACGGCTTATGTGCCACCCCGCCTAGTGCGACACGCACCTCGCCAATGCTGCCGTCGTCGGTCAGATCCAGCGCGGCAGCCACCGACACCAGTGCAAATGCATACGACAGTCGCTCGCGGATCTTCAAATAAGCGCTATGGGCGACAAAGCGCTGCGCGTCGGGCAGATCGATATGCACGATCAACTCGTCCGGCGCCAGCGTGCTGTCCAGTTCCGGATGATCGCCAGGCAACCGATGAAAATCGGCAAAGGCAATGTCGCGTTCGCCTTGCGGGCCTTGCACATGGACGACTGCATTCAGCGCCGCCAATGCCACGCACATATCCGACGGATGCGTGGCGATACAGTGCGCGCTGGTGCCGAGAATGGCGTTGTACTTGGTTAGCCCGCCAATGGCCGAACACCCGCTGCCCGGTGCACGCTTGTTGCAAGGTGTGGCGTGATCGTAGAAATACAGGCAGCGCGTCCGTTGCAACAGGTTGCCGCCGTTGCTGGCCATGTTGCGGATCTGCGGCGACGCGCCCGCCAGGATTGCCGCGCTCAGCAATGGGTAACGCGTCTCGACCTCTGGGTGATACGCGGTGTCGGCATTGCGTGCGAGTGCGCCCAGACGCAGGCCGCCCTCCGGTAGCGTGGTAATGCTGTCCAGCGGCAGGCGATTGATGTCGACCAGGCTGCTGGGGCGCATCAGCTGCAGCTTCATCAAATCGGTGAGGTTGGTGCCGCCGGCGATCAGGCGCACGGGCGCATCCGACGGCACCGGCTGCGGGTCGTTGCCGCGCGATGCAATAGCAGCGAGTGCGGCATCCACGCTGTCTGGGCGCGCGTAGCTGAGCGGGATCATGCCGGCACCGTCCCGGGCGTCCACGGCGTGGCAGCGCTGTCGCTGCTGTCGCTGGGCTTGCCCATCACTTCCATCACCGCATCGGTGATCTGCGGATACGCACCACACCGGCAGAGATTGCCGCTCATCAGCTCGCGTACCTGATCGCGGTCGTGCGCTTTTCCTTCATTGAGCAGGCCAACCGCAGAACACAATTGCCCCGGCGTGCAATACCCGCACTGAAACGCATCGTGCGCGATGAAGGCGCGCTGCAGCGGATGCAGCTGTTCGCCATCGGCCAGGCCCTCGACGGTGGTGATGTCGGCGCCGTCCTGCATCACCGCTAACGTCAGGCAGCTGTTGATGCGGCGGCCGTCGACCAGCACCGTGCATGCACCGCATTGGCCATGATCGCAGCCCTTTTTGGTGCCGGTGAGATCGAGCCGGTCGCGCAGCAGATCGAGCAAGCTGATCCAGGCTTCCAGTTGCAATTGATAGGGCTGACCATCGATGCGCAGGTTGACCGGGTAGGTTGGCGCAGCGGTGGCGATTGCCGGCGCCGTGTGATTGGCAGTGGCGGGCGTGGCATTCATGCGAACCCCGTGGCGATGGCTGGGAGGAGGGGCTCACCTTGACGCGCCTAGGGTCAAGGTGCGGTGTAGGGACGGTGTAGATGTAGCGATGCTCGGTCGCGCTTGCGCATGCCAATCGCAATGCTGTGGCGTTCGCTCAGCTGCATTGCGATGGCGTGCAATCGGCAATCGGTTGCGTAGCGCAGTGGCCCGCTTTGCAGGTGCGTTGCGCGTTGCGCGTCATCGTGGTGTCACCTGAATTGGCCAGGCTAGCCCACCCAGCGCAAGGGGAGCGCGCACGATGAAAGCCAACGCCAGCCGCGCGTGGACCCAGGTGTTCACGCAGCACGGATCTGTGCTGCGTGGTTTTTTTATGCGCCGCGGTGCCAAGGAGGACGCCGAGGACCTGGTGCAGGAAACCTATCTACGCCTGTTGCGCGCGCAGCAGGACCAGGGCGAGGGCATCGCCAATCCGGAAGCCTATCTGTACACGGTGGCGCTGAATCTTGCGCGCGAGCAGGCGGTGCGTCGCAAGCAGGCGCCGTTGCAGATCGAAGAAATGGAACAGTTTTCGCAATTGCTGGCCGCAGGCGAGGATGTGGAAGACGCCGCGCACCGTCAGCAGCGCCAGCAACGGTTGCAGGCCTTGCTGGCCACCTTGCCCGAGCGCACCTGCGCGGTGCTGGTGATGCAGTACCGCGATGGGCTCAGCTACAAGCAGATCGCCGAGCGCATGGGCGTGTCTGCACATATGGTCAAGAAACATGTGGTACGTGGGTTGTCGGCTTGCAGGCAGGCAGTTGCCGACAGCGGGGAGAGCTGGTGAGTACGCGTCTTTGGGCCACCCGCAGGGCTGCCAGCGAGGCCGCACACTGGCATGCGCTGCAACGCATGCAAGCGCTGGATGCACAGCAGCAAGCCAGCTTCATGCAATGGCTGACCGCATCGCCGCTGCATGTGCGCGAATACATGGCCGTGCTGCGCATGGCCGGTGAGCTGGGCGATGCCTTGCGTGGGATGCAGCTGGATGTGGATGCCTTGCTCGATGGCGATCGCCGTACGCGTGCGGCTGCAGCGTCGCGCAATGTGATCGTGTTGCCGTTGCCGTCGCGATTACCACACCCACAACAACCTCGACATACGCCGCCGCCGGGCCGCACCGATGGTCAGCGCAGTGCGCGTGTCCGCGGCTGGAGCCTGGGTTTGGCGGCAGCGGTGTGCGGTGTGGCGGTCTTGACCGGCTGGGCGTGGCCGCGCACGCAGACCTATGCCACCGCGCATGGCGAGCAGCGCCGCGTGCAATTGGCCGATCGCAGCGTAGTGCATCTGAACGCGCTCAGCAGCGTGCGCGCGACCATCACGCCGTGGAGTCGTCGCCTGCAATTGCTGCAGGGTCAGGCCAGCTTTGAAGTGGCCCAGGACCGCCGTCGGTTGCAGGTGTATGCGGGCCGTCTGCGTGTGGAAGATATCGGCACCACCTTCGATATTGCGTTGTATCGGCAGCAGGCGCGCATCGAAGTCACCGAGGGCCGCGTGCACGTGTGGCGCGATGACCGCAAGCAGCAGCCGATGCTGGCGAACCTGGGCGCCGGGCAGAGCGCACGGATCGACGCTGTGTCCGGCCGGGTCGACGTGTCCAACGAGGATGTCGCCGCGATGCATGCGTGGTGGCAGCGGCGCATCGTATTCCGCGATGCACCGCTGACCACTGTGGCCGAGGATTTCAATCGGCTCAATCGCACCCGCCTGCTCATCGACGATGCCGCCGCCGGCGCGTTGCGGCTCACCGGTAACCTGCGCGGCGACGATGTCGCATCCCTGCGCGCGTTTCTCGACGACCAACCCAACCTGCGCGTGGTCGCTGCGCCGGGCGTGTTGCGCGTGAGCAGCCGACCAGAGCAGGGCGCCGCTGCGCACTGACGACAGCGGCGGGGGATGGCACCGTCGTTGTCCAGCTGATAGGCCCGAGCCAGGCGCGCCCGGCTGAGCAGCATCGTGTGCATGCCGCGCTCCGACCGCAGCCATGTCCCTTTCAAGACTGGCCAGCCTGCGCACGCGCGCAGATGCACCCGTATCGCTCACTCAGCGTCGTGCGCCTGCGTGCATGCGCGCCGCCACCGCGCACGTGTCACAGAAAATTCATCAAAAACCGGTGCCCGATCGTCGCTGTCGTCCCTCGTAGTCCGGGTACAACGCAGCATTCCCGCCTGTGCGTGGCGCTGCGCATTGCTTCCTCCCCTACTGGATTCCACGATGCGTCGTACGTTGGTTCTTTCGATTGCTCTCGCGTTGCATGCCGGTACTGCCGGTGCCCAGACCACGCCGGTGGCCGTGTCGGTCGATGCGATTCCCGCCCAGCCGTTGGCACGTGCACTCAATGCCTTGTCGCGTCAGACCGGACTGCAATTCGTGTATGCCGCAGGCGTTGCCGGCAACCCGCAGACCCGTGCTACCACTGCCGGCATCGCGCCGGAGCAGGCCTTGCAGCAATTGCTTGCCGGTACCGGCCTGCGCTATCGCTATCTCAATCCGACCACGGTAACCATCGAAACAGCCCAGGACGCGCCTGGCGCGCAGCCGCAGGTGTCCCCGACGTCGGCGGCAGTGGCGAACGCGCCAGTACCACGCGCAGACGCACCGGTGCAGGAGCTGGACAGCATCCAGGTGCTCGGCAGTTATGCCGGCAGCCTCAGCGCCGCGTTGCGGCAGAAGCGCTATGCCGACAGCGTGGTGGATGTGATTGCGGCAGAGGACATCGGCAAGTTGCCGGCACAAAACGTGGCCGAAGCGCTGCAGCGGGTGCCTGGCGTGTCGATCGTGCGTGACCGCGGCGAAGGCGTGTACGTGCGCGTGCGCGGCCTGGGCCCGAACTTTCAGGTCACCACGCTCAATGGCCAGACCATGGCGGTCAACGAAAACGTGCGCACCTCCGGCCAGACCGGGCGTCAGTTTCGCTACGACACGCTGCCGGCCGAACTGGTGTCCGGGTTGGACGTGATCAAGAGCCCCACCGCGGATCTGGATGAAGGCGCCATCGGCGGCATCGTCAATGTGCGCACGTTCCGCCCATTGGAACTGGGCAAGACGCTGGCCAATGTGTCGCTGGAATCGAGCCAGGCGCAACGCACCCATGCCAACGATCCGCGCGTGTCCGGCCTGTTCAACTGGGTCAATGCCGAAGGCACCTTCGGCATGTTGATCTCTGGCGCGTATGCGCAACGCACGCTGCGCCAGGACCGCGTCAACGAGGTGAGCTGGGACTACTACCGCACCGGTGTGCCGGGCGTGCCTGGTGCCAATTACGTGCCGACCGGTCTGCGCCCGACGCTGGAGCTGGAAGAGCGCGAACGCACCGGCGTTGCGGCGTCGCTGCAATGGAAGCCAAGCGCGCAATGGGAAACCACGCTGGATCTGCTCTACGCCAAGCAGACCGTGCATTACGACGAATACAGCATGGGTGTCGGCTTCGACAACCTGTCCAGGATGAGCAACCTGCGCATGGAAAACGGCGGCATCACTGGCTTCGATTACCGCAATGGCCAGGTGCAGATCTCGCGCGAAACCTCCGGTATCACCGACGACAACCGCAGTGCGCGCCTGTCCAGCACCTGGAGCGGTGACCAATGGACGCTGGGCGCGGTGGCGTTCCACTCGCAGGCGCATAGCTACGATTCGGACCCGATCCGACGCACACGCCTGCGCAGCGGCACCAACCTTTCGATGCGCGTGGACATGCCGCAAGCCGATGGCGATAACGTGCCGGATTGGAGCTTCACCAACGGTTTCGATCCGACCAACCCGGCCACCGTGGCAGGACGCCGGCTGGAATGGCGGCAGATCGATGCGCGCGACAAGGAAGACGCACTGCAGTTCGATGCCAAACGTGTGCTCGACGGCAGCTTCTTTCGCGACATCAAGGTAGGCGCCAAATATCGGGAGCGCTCACGCACCTACGACCGTGCCGACCTGCTGCTCAACAGCATCGCCGGGGTGCGCTTCCCGGCCAGCAACTTCACCGCATTGCCGGTCAACGACATGCTGGCCGACGCCAACGGCAACCTGCCCCGGCAGTGGCTGGCACCGGTCGAATCCGCATTCTGGGGCAATTGGCCCACCAGCGCCGATCTGCGCAATACGCCCAACAGCGCGGATCTGCAGAATTCCTATGAGGTGCAGGAAAAGATCGCTTCGGCCTACGCGATGACCGATTTCGGCACCGATCTGGCCGGCCGCGAGCTGCGCGGCAACCTCGGTGCGCGCGTGGTGCGCACCGAGCAGGCCACCGATGGTCATGCCGACGTCAACGGCACGGCCCAGCCAGTGCATTTCGAGCGCAGCTATACCAACGTGCTGCCGTCGTTCAACGCGGCCTGGGATGTGCGCGATGACATGGTGTTGCGCACCTCCGCAGCGAAGGTGATCACACGCCCGGACCTCACCGACCTGTCGTCCAAACTCACTTTCAATTCCAGTGGCGAAATCCTCACCGCCAGTGGCGGCAATCCCGCGCTGCAGCCGTTCGAAGCATGGCAGTACGACCTGACCTTCGAGTGGTATATCGATGGGACCTCGGCGCTGACCGGCGGGCTGTTCTACAAGGATATTTCCAGCTTCATCCAGACCCAGATGTCCAACCTGGTCTACGAAGGCCAGACTTATCTGCTGTCGTCCAAGACCAACGGCAGCAAGGCGATGGTGCAGGGTGCGGAAGTGGCGTATCAGCAGGTGTTTACCGGCTTGCCGTCGCCGCTGGATGGCCTGGGCATGCAGCTCAACTACACCTGGACCGACAGCAAGGCGACCTATCACGACGGTAGCAGCAGCTTTACCGACAGCCTGGAAGGCGTGGCCAAAAATACCTACAACGCCGTGCTGTTCTACGAGAAGGGCCCGTTGATGGCGCGTGTCAGTTACAGCTGGAGCGACGAGATTCTCAATGCCGTCGGCACCGCCAATGTGGCCACGCTCAACAGCGACAAGTTCGGCAGCCTGGATGCCAACGTGGCTTACAAGGTCAACGACACGCTGTCGGTGTTCGTCAACGCGATCAACCTCACCGGCGAAGTGCAGCGTCAGTTTGTCGGCGATCACCTGTTCGGTGGCTATACCGACTACGGCCGCACCTGGTCGCTGGGGCTGCGCGCGCGTTTCTGAGTGTGGCCAAGGCAAGCCGGTGAGCTGGAATTAATGGGGCGAGGACGCTGCGCTCGATCTGGCACGGGTGCAGCGCGACATGCTGCAGCCGCCGTCTGGTGGCGCAGCCGTTCCGATCGCCGATCCAGCGTTGCCGGCAACGACTGAGGCCACAACCGGGTGCCTTCCAGCAAGGCGTCCTCTGCACCTGCAATGGCGCCCGCTGTGGCGTTGTTGCCACTGCACGCCGCGCCCTATCGCGTCATACGGGGCGCGCCACGATCGAGATCGAATGCATGTCATCACTGCCGCATCTGTGTTTCGGATTTTTTGCTGCTGTCGTTGCTGCGCTGGTTCCACTGGGAACCGTGCACGCCGCTGCGGTGCCGGACACGCTTGAAAAAGTCGTCATCCTCAAACGCCATGGCGTGCGTGCGGCGATGTCCAGCCCGGAAGCATTGGGCCGGTATTCCGCACGTCCCTGGCCACGCTTCGGCGTGCCGGCCGGTCACCTGACCGAGAACGGCGCACGTCTGGAAGCATTGTTCGGTAGCTACTATCGCGCCCATTACGCACCGCTCGGCCTGTTCGATGGCGATGGCTGCGACAGCGTGTATTACTGGGCAAATCGCACCCAGCGCACCATCGCCTCGGCACAGGCGCTGGCACGTACGCTCACGCCGGGCTGCACGAACACGGTGCACCACGTTGCCGATGGTGCGTCCGATCCGTTGTTCGATGGCGCGCCGGCGTTGCGCCAACCCGCTGCCGCCGAGTTGATGCGCGCGGCCATCGCCGGCCGCGTCGGTGGCGATGTCGCGGGCTGGAATGCAGCCCAGCACGATGCGATCGACACCTTGCAACAACTGCTATTGCAGTGCGCGCAACGGCCGTGCCCGATGCAGGCCGGTGCCAGCAAGCGACGCCTGGATGCAGTGCCCGCACGCATGGGCGATGCACATGACGGCATTGCCGGAGTCGAAGGCCCGGCACCGGCCGCATCGGGCATCAGCGAGAGTCTGTTGATGGGCTGGGCCGACGGCCAGGACTTTGCCGCACTGGGCTGGCAAGGCCTGGACGAAGCCAGCCTGCTGCGCGCGTTCGCACCGCATCAGGCCGAGTTCGCGTTGCGCCTGCGTGCGCCGACGGTGGCGCGTATGGCCAGTTCGCCATTGGCGGCGCGGCTACTGGCAACCTTGCAACAAGGCAGCGATCCCAATCGCGGTGCACACGCCAATACCGCGCACGCCACGCCGATTGGTGGGGATGCACGGCTGGTGGTGCTGTCCGGTCACGACGGCACGCTGACCTTACTGGCCGGCATGTTCGATCTGCATTGGCAGCTGCCGGGGTATCAGCCCGACCAGACCGTGCCCGGTGGTGCGTTGGTGTTTGAGCGTTGGCGGCGTGCCGACGGGCAACGCGTGATCCGCGTGCGCTACACCGCGCAGACCCTGGCGCAACTGCGCGAACGCCGCGCGCTCACAGCGCAGGCGCCACCGCCGTCTTCGCCGGTCTTCATTCCCGGCTGCAGCAGTGCCACGCCGGAGTACGACTGCCCGCTCCCGACCTTGGCGACATTGATCGGCGCGGCGATCGACCCGCAGTACCTGAGCGAATGACGCTGCGCGCACCGGCCGATGGCCGTCGCACGTGGTCGCATCGGCGTCGTTGACGCCGCTTTTCTGGCCGCCGTGCCAGCCGTTTTTCCTTTCTGCAAGAGGTGATCCATGCTCCAGCATTTAGGCACACTCGTCAGTCTCGGAATCGCTCTAAGCCTTGCCTGCGCCAGCACTGCCCAGGCACAAACAACCGTCGGCGTGCTCGACGTGCTGACCTACAACGTCGCCGGTCTGCCCGAAGGGCTGTCCAGCGGAACGCCGGCCACCAACACCGCATTGCTGGCACCAAAACTGGCGCCTTACGGCTTGGTCCATGTGCAGGAAGACTTCAACTACCATGCCGCGCTGTACGCCGGCGATGCGCATCCGTATCGCACCGCCACCAGTGGTGGCGCCGCGTTGGGCGATGGGCTCAATACGCTCAGCAACTATCCCTTCAGCGACTTCACGCGGGTCAAGTGGAAGCAGTGCAACGGCACCGACTGCCTGACCCCGAAAGGTTTCAGTTACATGCGCGTCCGCCTGGCCGATGGCGTGTTGCTGGACGTCTACAACGCGCACCCCAATGCCGGTGTCGAAGCGGGCGATCTGTCCGCACGTCGCGCCAATATCGGCCAGCTCTCGCAGTTCATCCAAACCTGGTCGGCCGGTAACGCGGTTTTGGTGATGATGGATTCCAACACGCGCTACACCCGCAGCGACGACAACATCCGCGAGCTGATCGCCTCCAATGGGCTCACCGATGCGTGGGTGGAATTGATCAAGGGCAGCGCACCGGCGGCCGGTGCCACGCCGCTGCTCTGCGGCACGCCGCCCACCAATAGCTGCGAGGTGGTCGACAAGATGTTGTACCGCGATGCACCGCAACTGACCCTGGTGGCCAATCGCTATCAGCTCGATGCTGGCGGCTTCTATGACAGCGCCGGCAAGCCCTTGTCCGATCATTACCCGGTGTATACGCAGTTCGGTTGGGCGGTAGGCGATCAACTGCGCACCAGCGATCAGTTCGGTGGCCCGCACGGCATGCCGTTCAACGACCTGGCCGGCAATCCCGGCGCTCGCCGGCTCAGTGGCGTGACCCTGCGCGGCGGTGAGCGCCTGGATGGCGTGGGTGTGATCCTGGACAGCGGCAAACTGCTGGCGCATGGCGGCAGTGGCGGGCAGGCAACGACCTTGTCGCTGGGTGCCAACGAAACGCTGTCTTCGGCCACTTTCAGCGTGGGCAAGTACAACGACAGCACCCGCGTGTTTTCGCTGAGCCTGCGCACCAACACCGGCCGCAGCGTACAGGTGGGTACCCCGAGCAGCGAGCGCTATACGCTGACCGCTCCCAGCGGCTGGCACATCGCCGGTTTCACTGGCCGTGCCGGCGACGAGATCGATCAGTTGGGTGTGGTGTATGCGAAGGATTGAGTCGCCAACAGAACGACTGTGCTCACCGCCAGGCGGGCGTGGCCGGTGCTTGGTGCGGCATGTACCACGCGTACACGCCGGTTCCGAGCGCGCTGTCCACGCCCACCTGGCGACTGCTCGCTACGTTTTTTGAGCCGCTCTTCGGCGCGTTGTCAGGCAGACATCACGCAGCTGCAACTTAGCGATGCACGGCCATGGATGGCCACGATGCTCAAGCTGCCAAGCGATGCCGCAGGCGATGGGTCGCGGCGTCGCTGTCGTTGTGTAGAGAGATACAGTTGTGCATGCAAAACGTCGCAGCTGCAGGGAAGGTCAGTACACCCATCGCATGCGACCCGCATGGCGCCGACAACGCATCAACCGTACTGACCCTGCGGCTCATGTACCTGCGTGTCTGCACGCAAGCGCACACGTGGGCGCAACCAGTGGGCAAATTCGGCTTCGCTCCATGCGCCATCTGCTAATCCCATCATGGCGACATACTTCTCTTCCTGCGACGCCATGAGCTCGGCACCATTGAGCATCAGGAACACGCGATAGCAGACATGGGCAGTGCGCTTGTTGCCATCGACGAAGGGGTGATTGCGCGCCAGCCCGTAGGCCAGGCTTGCGGTCAACTCCACCAGGTCCGGTGGGGGATCGCCGTAGGAAAATAGCTGTTGCGGACGTGCCAGTGCCGAATCCAGCAATGCCTCGTCGCGCACGCCAGCAGCGCCGCCGTGTTCGCTCAATTGACGCTCATGGATGGCCGAGGCAAGTCCGCGCGTGATCCACACGACCATGCGCGTGTTCATTTGGCCAGCTTGTTGAGCACCTGACGATCCTCGCGCATCACTTGCTCGGCCACTTCCATTTGCGCGGCCAGGGTGGGGTCGAAGGCGGTCAGCTTGATGCCGTCGGGCGTTTCCAGCGCATACAGCTCGTCGCCTTTGCCCAGGCGCAAACGCGCAAGCAGATCCTTGGGCAGGATGACGCCGGCGGAGTTGCCGATGGCAGTGATCTTGAGTTTCATGGCAGCCCTTTCGCGTTATTACGTAAGTTATAACTCCTTGATCGTACGCTCGCAAGCAGCCGTGCTGAGCGGCTCAGCAACCTGCACCAGCCAATCTCGCCTGCTGCGACCGATAAGTGTACAAATGTACACCTTGTCCCGTGCGGTTCTTGTTCTCCATGACGCCCTTGTCCCCCAAACGTGCTGCGGTGCTGGCCTTCCTGCAGCAGCAGGCCCAGGCCGGCGTATCACCCAGCCTGGCCGAGATCGCGCAGGCGTTCGGCTTTGCCTCGCGCAATGCCGCGCAAAAGCACGTGCAGGCACTGGCCGAGGCCGGGTTGATCGAATTGCTGCCCAACCAGAAGCGCGGCATCCGCGTGCCAGGCGGCGCCGGGCGCGATGCCTTGCTGGCCTTGCCGGTGCTGGGGCGGGTGGCGGCCGGTGTGCCGATCGGGGCGGATATCGGGCTGGAGCGGCAGCTGTGGCTGGACCGCACGCTGTTTTCGCTGCGCCCGGATTACCTGCTGCAAGTGCAGGGCGACTCGATGATCGACGACGGCATCCTGGATGGCGACCTGGTCGGCGTGCATCGCAGCAACGACGCGCGCGATGGGCAGATCGTGGTGGCGCGGGTGGATGGCGAAATCACCATCAAACGCCTGGAGCGCGGCGCCGAGCGCATCCGGCTGCTGCCGCGCAACCGCGCGCATGCGCCGATCGTGGTGGCGGCCGACGCCGACTTCGCGATCGAAGGACTGTACTGCGGCCTGATTCGGCAGGGTTGAGATGAGCGAGCCCGTGCAGCTGCGACACCACGGCAATGCCGCGCTAGCCATGCCGCTGGATGCCTTGCTGGCCGCGCGCACGGTATGGCGTGCAGGCCACGGCACCGCCACGGCCAATGGCGGCGAATCCACCGGGCATGCTGCATTGGATGCGCTGCTGCCCGATGGCGGCTGGCCGCGGCGGGCGCTCACCGAGTTGCTGTTGCCCGCACATGGCATCGGCGAGATCGCCTTGTTGTTGCCCACGCTGGCGCGGATGACCGGCGCCAGCAGCCGGGTGGTGCTGGTGGCGCCGCCCTTCATCCCGTACGCGCCGGCCTGGCAGGCGGGCGGGGTGGTGCTGGAGCATCTGGAAGTGGTGCAGGCCGAGCCGCGCGACGCCTTGTGGGCGTTCGAACAATGCCTGCGCAGCGGCGCCTGCGCGGCGGTGTTGGGCTGGCCGCAGACCGGCGATGCGCGTGCCTTGCGGCGGCTGCAGGTCGCGGCCGACAGCGGCAATTGCTGCGCGTTTGCGTTGCGCGATCGTCGCCACGCGATCAATGCATCGCCGGCGGCCTTGCGGCTGGAATTTCTGCCCGAGCGCGATGCCTGGCAGGTGCGCAAGTGCCGCGGCGGCCAAGTGCCCTCGCAGCCGTTGCGGCTGGCGCATTGAGGCGCGCGCATGTTGTGGGCCTGCATCTTATTGCCGCAGCTGGCACTGGACGCCGTTCTGCGGCGGCTTGAAGAGCCGCAGGCGCCGCTGGTGCTGGTGCAGGGGCCGGCGCAGCTGCGCAGCCTGCATTCGGTCAATGCCGCCGCTGCCGCTGCGGGATTGAAACCGGGCATGCGCCTGTCTGCGGCGCATGCCTTGATGGCGCAGGTACGCACGATCGATTACGACGCGCAGAACGAAGCGCGCACGCAACGCTTTCTTGCGGCCTGGGCGTACCGGCACAGTTCGTTGGTGAGCCAGCAATGGTCGCGCGCCATCGTGCTGGAGGCGGGCGCGAGTTTTCGCTTGTTCGGCCCGTGGCCACGTTTCGAGCGACGTCTTCGCGACGAGTTGCAGGCATTGGGATTCCAGCACCGGCTTGCGCTGGCACCCACCCCACGCGCGGCGCGCGTGCTGGCCGGGTTGCGCGATGGCATGGTGGTGACCCAATTGCCGGACTTGCACAGCACCCTCGACAAGGTGCCGGTGCGCCGTGCCGCCTTGCCCGGCGATGCCGGCGAGCGCCTGCAGCACATGGGCGTGCGCACGCTCGCCGCGGTACGTGCCTTGCCGCGCGACGGGCTGCAGCGGCGCTTCGGTGCCGGCCTGCTCGATCATCTGGACCAGCTCTACGGCAACGCCGATGACACGCTGGAGTACTACGCGCCTCCGGATCACTTCGACCAACGCGTGGAGCTGGGCTACGAGGTGGAAACCCATCCGGCCTTGCTGTTCCCGCTGCGCAGGTTGATCGGCGATCTGTGCACCTATCTGTCCATTCGCGATGGCGGCGTGCAACGCTTTTTGCTGCGTCTGGAACACGAACAGGGCGCCACCGATGTCGAGATCGGCCTGCTGACACCGGAGCGTGCGCCAACGTTGTTGTTCGAGCTGGCCCGCAACCGGCTGGAGCGGGTGGAAATTCCACGGCCGGTGGTGGCGATGCGGCTGTTGGCGCGCCAGTTGCCGCCGTTCGTGCCGGCGATGCGCGACTTGTTCGACCAACGTGCGCAGCAGTCGGTGGACTGGCCGCAACTGCGCGAACGGCTGCGTGCGCGCCTGGGCGATGAGGCAGTGTACCGCGTGCTGCCGGCCGACGACCCGCGCCCGGAACGCGCCTGGCGCCGCGCCATCGGCGATGCGGTGCGCGAAACCTCAGCGCCGCCACGTCCGCCGCGGCCCACCTGGTTGCTGCCGCAGCCGGTACCTCTGCACGATCCGCACCTGCGCATCGTCTCCGGCCCCGAGCGGCTGGAAAGCGGCTGGTGGGACGACGACGAGGCGCGTCGCGATTACTACGTGGTGGAGACCGCACGCGGCCGACGCGGCTGGGTCTTTGCCGCGCCTGGCCATGTCCAAGGCTGGATGCTGCATGGGTGGTTTGCGTGATCCGATGCATGCCACTGCCAGAGCGCAGTGTGGGGTGCCCGGCGGGTCATCGCAGCGCTGCCGCAAGCGTCCGATGCAGCATGACGCGAAGGGCTGCTGTAACCCAACGATCTGCCGCGCATTGCAAAGACGCTGCGCTGGCAGCGCGATGGTTGAAGGGATGCGCGCATGAGCTGGGATGACGCTGTCGATGGCGTGGACCGCGACACGCCGGGCGGGCGCATGCCGCGCGCCTGGAATGTCGCAGCACGGCTGCGCGCGGCCAACGACGACATTACCCATGCGCAGCTCGCTGATGGCCTGCCTGCCTATGCCGAGCTGCATTGTCTGTCGGACTTTTCGTTTTTGCGTGGCGCCTCCAGTGCCGAGCAGTTGTTCGTGCGCGCGCAACACTGCGGGTACAGCGCACTGGCCATCACCGACGAATGTTCGCTGGCCGGCATCGTGCGTGGCCTGGAAGCGGCGCGCGCCACCGGCGTGCGGCTGATCGTCGGCAGTGAATTCACCCTCGTCGATGGCACCCGCTTTGTGCTGTTGGTGGAGCATGCGCAGGGCTATCCGCAGTTGTGCAGCTTGATCACCACCGCACGACGCGCGGCGGGCAAGGGCGACTATCGTTTGGGGCGTGCGGAGGTGCAGGCGCAGTTCCGCGATGTTGTGCCTGGTGTCTTTGCGCTGTGGTTGCCTGGCGCGCAGCCGCAGGCAGAGCAGGGCGCCTGGTTGCAGCAGGTGTTCGGCGAGCGCGCGTTTCTGGCGGTGGAACTGCATCGCGAGCAGGACGACGCGGCGCGTCTGCACGCCTTGCAACAGTTGGCGCAGCAACTGGGCATGACCGCGTTGGCCAGCGGCGATGTGCACATGGCGCAGCGCCGCGAGCGCATCGTGCAGGACACCTTGACCGCCATCCGCCACACCACCCCGCTGGCCGAGTGCGGCGCGCATCTGTTCCGCAATGGCGAGCGCCATCTGCGCACGCGGCGCGCCTTGGGTAACATCTATCCGGATGCGTTGTTGCAAGCCACGGTGGAGTTGGCCGCACGCTGCACCTTCGATATTTCCACCATCAACTACGCTTATCCGCGCGAACTGGTACCCGAAGGCCATACGCCTGCCAGTTATCTGCGCCAGCTCACCGAAGCCGGCATGCGTGAGCGGTGGCCTGAGGGAGTGTCGGCCAAGGTGCGCGAAGACATCGAAAAAGAATTGGCGTTGATTGCCAAGAAAAACTACGAAGCGTTTTTTCTTACCGTGCAGGATGTAGTGCGGTTTGCGCGGTCAGAGCACATTCTTTGCCAGGGGCGTGGCTCCTCGGCCAATTCGGCGGTGTGCTATGCGCTGGGGATCACCGCAGTCAATCCCGACGAAACCCGTCTGCTGATGGCGCGCTTCCTCTCCGAAAAACGCGACGAGCCACCGGACATCGACGTGGACTTCGAGCACGAGCGCCGCGAAGAAGTGCTGCAGTACGTCTACAGCAAATACGGTCGCGAGCGTGCCGCGCTTGCCGCTACGGTGATCTGCTACCGCGGCAAGAGCGCGGTGCGCGATGTGGCCAAGGCGTTCGGCCTACCACCGGATCAGATCGCCTTGCTGGCCAATTGCTATGGCTGGGGCAATGGCGACACGCCAATGGAACAACGCATCGAAGAGGCCGGCTTCGATCTGGCCAACCCGCTGATCAACAAGATTCTTGCGGTCACCGAGCACCTGCGCGATCACCCGCGTCATCTGTCGCAGCATGTCGGCGGCTTCGTGATTTCCGATGAGCCTTTATCGATGCTGGTGCCGGTGGAAAACGCCGCGATGGCCGACCGCACCATCATCCAGTGGGACAAGGACGATCTGGAAACCATGAAGCTGCTCAAGGTCGATTGCCTGGCGCTGGGCATGCTGACCTGCATCCGCAAGACGCTGGACCTGGTACGCGGGCAGCGTGGGCGCGATTACAGCATCGCTACGCTGCCGGGCGAGGATGCGCCCACCTACAAGATGATCCAGCGCGCCGATACCGTGGGCGTGTTCCAGATCGAATCGCGCGCGCAGATGGCGATGTTGCCGCGGCTCAAGCCTGCGGTGTTCTACGACCTGGTGATCGAAGTGGCGATCGTGCGGCCCGGGCCGATTCAGGGCGATATGGTGCATCCGTATCTGCGCCGGCGACAGGGCCGCGAAGAGGTCAACTATCCCTCGCCGGAGGTGGAAGACATCCTCAAGCCGACCCTCGGCGTGCCGCTGTTCCAGGAGCAGGTGATGGAGCTGCTGATGCATGCGGCCGATTACACCGAAAGCGAAGCCGATAATCTTCGTAGATCGATGGCCGCTTGGCGACGCGGTGGCGACATGGAACAGCATCGCGCGCGGGTGCGCGAGCGCATGCAGGGCAAAGGCTACGCCTCCAGCTTCATCGACCAGATCTTCGAGCAGATCAAAGGCTTCGGCTCCTACGGGTTTCCGCAAAGTCATGCTGCCTCGTTCGCCAAACTTGTCTACGCCAGCTGTTGGCTCAAACGCCACGAACCGGCGGCATTTGCCTGCGGGCTGCTCAATGCGCAGCCGATGGGATTTTATTCGGCCAGCCAGATCGTGCAGGACGCACGTCGCGGCAGCCCCGAGCGCGCGCGCGTGGAGGTCTTGCCGGTGGATGTGCTGCACAGCGACTGGGACAACACCTTGGTGGGCGGCCGGGCCTGGTGCAGCGATGCCGACCCCGGCGAACAACCGGCGATCCGGCTGGGCATGCGCCAGGTCAGTGGCGTGTCGGAAACGGTGGCCACCCGCATCGTGGCCGCACGCACGCAACGCGCCTTCACCGACATCGGCGACCTGTGCCTGCGCGCGGCACTCGACGAAAAGGCGCGCCTGGCCTTGGCCGAAGCCGGTGCCTTGCAAAGCCTGGTCGGCAATCGCAACGCCGCGCGCTGGGCGATGGCTGGCGTGGAAGCACGCCGGCCTTTGCTGCCCGGCAGTCCGGAAGAACGCGCGGTGGAGTTCGCAGCGCCACGGATGGGCGAAGAAATCCTGGCCGACTACCGCTCGGTCGGCCTGAGCCTGCGCCTGCATCCGATGGCGCTGCTGCGCCCGCAGATGCAGCAACGGCGCATCCTGGGTCTGCGCGACCTGCAGGGCCGTCGCCACGGCAGCGGCGTGCATGTGGCCGGGCTGGTCACTCAGCGGCAGCGCCCAGCCACTGCCAAGGGCACCATCTTCGTCACCCTGGAAGACGAACACGGCATGATCAACGTCATCGTCTGGTCGCATCTGGCGCTGCGCCGACGCCGCGCATTGCTCGAATCGCGCCTGCTCGCCGTGCGTGGCCGCTGGGAGCGCGTGGACGATGTGGAGCATCTGATTGCCGGCGACGTGTACGACCTCAGCGATCTGCTCGGCGAGATGCAGCTGCCATCGCGCGACTTTCATTAGCGCTGCCGAAGCAAGCACGCAGCGACAATGCAACGATGCGTCATGTCCATGCGCCTGCTGCAGCTGCGCGCAGTACAACCGTGCAGCGCTGCGCGCCTGTCACCCCCACTGATTCACAGCCAAACCGCATTCCTACTGGCATCCGCGCAATCGCCTGCGCATCACTGTCGAGTTCGCTGTCGGCCGTGATCACCGCCCGGCGGCGTGCGGGATGCCGCCTCAAGCGCAAAAATCCACACGCATGCATAAATAAGCCCGGCCTCGGTCACCGACAGCCAACCGGTCTGTGCTACACCATGCAGGTCTGCGCAACCGCGCTGGCTTATCCGTTCACCCACGAGGCGATCATGAAGTTGGAGGCGTTGTTCGACCAGTTGCACACCTTGCCCACCGTGCCCAAGGTGGCGCAGGACCTGATCCGTCAATTCGACGATCCGCAAACCGATATCGATGCACTGGCGCACACCATCGAGCGCGATCCGGTGATCGCTGCCAAGGTGTTGCGCCTGGCCAATTCGGCGCGATTCCACGGCTTGCGCGATTCCACCAGCGTGGAAGACGCCGCGATGCGCCTGGGCTTCAACACGCTGCGCACCCTGGTGCTGGCCTCGGCCATGACCGGTGCCTTCCGCGCCGGCCCGGGCTTCGATCTCAAGGCCTTCTGGCGGCACAGTTTCGAGGTGGCCGGCATCTGCCGCCTGCTGGCGCGCCAGCACGGCCTGGACCCGGAAACCGCCTTCACCTGCGGGATGATGCACAACATCGGCGAACTGCTGATCCAGTCCGGCGCACCGGATTACGCCAGTCGCATCAATCACGACACCTCATCGGCCGGCCATGCCGCCGAAGAAACCCTGCAACTGGGCTTCGGCTACCCGGAAGTGGGCGCCGAGCTGGTGCGTCGCTGGCAATTGCCGGTGGTGATCCAGGAAGCCATCGCCTACCAGGTTCGCCCGGCCGCCGCGCCCGAAGGCGCACGGATGCCGTTGCTGGTGGCCCAGGCGGTGCAGGTTTCCGACGCGCTGCACGCGCACGGCGGTGCTACCCCGCAGGCATTGGACGCGCTGCGCGCACCACTGATGGACGGCGTCGACCTGGAGGGCTTGTTCGCCACCTTGCCGGACGTCATCGAAGCCGATCGCGCATTCGCCGAACTGCTGCACTGACGCTAGACAGTGCGTGCCGCTGCGTCATTCCTCCAGACGCAGCGGTTCGAACGCGCAGTCCTCTGCACTCCGAGTGCATGTGTAGAACTGGACCGTTCCTGCTACCGGCGGCTGATCGAGTTGCCAGTGCGTCGGGTGTCTGGGGGTGACGAACAGGTTGCGTTGCATCTGTGGCGTGCGACTGTCGAAATACGCCAGGTCCACTTCCTTGCCGCCGCGCATGGAGTAAGTGCAGTTGACCAGCACGCCCATGCTGGACGCTGTCTCGGGTGACTCGCCGTAATAGAGCACCGAGGCCAGGTGCCGCGGCTTGCCATTGTTGGCTTGTAGTGTGCTGGACCAGGCCCCGCTTCCTGACGCCACCCCGAGTCGTACGTTGGCGCGATAGCGGCCCGCCTCGTAACGCACCTCTGCCGGGTCAGGGCATTGCGCGCCGTGCTCGGCGGGTGGTGTGGCGAATGTGGCGGCTGACGATAACGACAGCAGCATGCCGGCCATCAGGGTGGCGGTCAGTGGATGTTGCATGGTCTGCACCTCTGGTTACATGGCGGTCTTAGAGCAGCTAACAAAACGACTGTGCGGCTGCCAGGCGGGCGTGGCGGGTGCTCGGTGCGGCATGGTCCCCTTGTACACGCCGGTTCCTCCGCGCCGTCCACATCCAACTGACGCCTGCTCGCTACGCGTTGTTAGCCGCTCTTGTGTGTGTATGGCGCTTGCCCATGGGCTTTACTCAGCACAGACAAAAAGACTGAACACGGGGATGCGTTCCCCGCAGTGCGCGGCGATGCAACAAGCATGCGTGGTCGTCACGGTCTTGGTGAGGTTTAAAGCGCATTGATGCTGACGTAAACGCACCGATGTAGCCGCACCGCGGTCAAACCGCCGTACCACCCGCCATGGCAGCCGCACTGTCACGCCGCGCCGCAGCTGGACTCGCATCGGCGCAGGCGCTAGCGTGGTACGGATTTTTTGCCTACAGGGGAATGCCCAATGAGCCAAGACGCGCAACCGCGCCAGCTCACCTTCCGCGCCATCGTGCTGGCCATCGTGCTGGCGGTGGTGCTTTCGGCCGCCAACGCCTACCTCGGCCTGTTTGCGGGTTTGACCATTGCCACGGCCATCCCGGCAGCGGTGGTGTCGATGGGCGTACTGCGCTTGTTGGGCGGCGGCACCATTCTGGAGAACAACATCGTCCAGACCGGCGCCTCGGCCGGTTCGTCGATCGCCGCCGGGGTGATCTTCACCATCCCCGCGCTGGTGATCATGGGCTACTGGCCGGACTTCAAATACTGGTGGGTGCTGGGCATCGCCGGCATGGGCGGGCTGCTGGGCGTGCTGTTCTCGGTGCCGCTGCGGCGCTCGATGATCGTCGAAGACCCGCTGCCGTTCCCCGAAGGCAAGGCCGCCGCCGAAGTGCTCAAGGCCGGCGAAAACCCCGGTCCGGGCCTGAAGATCCTGGCCGCCTCCGGTGCCATCGGCGCGCTGGTCAAACTCGCTGCCGCCAGCGGCTTGCGGGTGATCCCGGACACCTGGGCGCAGGCCACCTACCTGGGTAGCAGCCGCCTGGTTGGGTATCTGGGCACCAACCTGTCGCCGGCATTGCTGGGCGTGGGCTACATCGTCGGCTTGAACGTCGGCATCGTGGTGTTGTCCGGTTCCATCCTGTCCTGGCACATTGCCATCCCGCTGTATCAGCAGTTCTTCATGGGCTCGGACCCGGCTCTGGCGCAGAGCCTGGTCGGTGCGCCGGCGGCCGATGCGGCCTTCGGCATCTGGGGAGCGAAGATCCGCTACCTCGGCGTCGGTGCGATGCTGATCGGCGGCGTGTGGACCTTGTTCTCGCTGCGCAAATCACTGTTTTCCGGCGTCAAGAGCGGCTTTGCCGCTGCGCGCAAGAGCGGGGGCGGCGTGGTCGCCGAAACCGAGCGCGATCTGCCGATGAAGTGGATGCTGGTGGCACTGGTGCTCTGCACCTTGCCGCTGCTTGGCCTCTATCAGGCCATCGTGCAGCAGTGGCATGTGTCGATCCCGATGACCATCATCATGATCGTGGCCGGCTTTCTGTTCGTGTCGGTGTCCGGGTATCTGGCCGGCTTGATCGGCTCGTCCAACAACCCGGTGTCGGGCATCACCATCTCCACCATCCTGTTCGCCTCGGCGGTGCTGGTGCTGTTGCTGGGTAAGGATGGGCTGGTGCCGGTGGGCATCGGCGCCGCACCGCTGGGCGCGGTGGCGGCGATCATGATCGGTGCGGTGGTGTGCTGCGCGGCAGCGGTGGGCGGCGACAACCTGCAGGATCTCAAGGCCGGTTATCTGGTCGGCGCCACGCCGTGGAAGCAGCAGCTGATGCTCGGCATTGGTGCGTTCTCGTGTGCGTTGATCATGGCGCCGGTGCTGAACTTGCTGGCGCAGGCGTATGGCATCGGCCCGGCCACTCCGCAGCATCCCAACTCGTTGGGCGCGCCGCAGGCCACCTTGATGGCCTCGGTCGCCAAGGGCCTGTTCGGCGGCCAGTTGCCGTGGACCATGATCGCCATCGGAGCGGTGGTGGGCGCGGCGATCATCGCATTGGACGAATGGTTGAAGGCCACCGGCAAGCGCTTCCGCGTGCCGGTGCTGGCCGCAGCGATCGGTATCTACCTGCCGCTGGAGCTGATGGTGCCGATCTTTGTCGGTGGCCTGATCGCGCATCTGGTCGAGCGCTTCCACAACATCCGCGCCGACGACGAAGATGGCCGCGACCGGGTGCATCGTCCGGGCGTGCTGTTTGCCGCCGGCCTGATCACCGGCGAAGCGCTGATGGGCATCGCCATCGCGGTGCCGATCGTGCTGTCCAGCCGCGCCGATGTGCTGGCACTGCCAGCTGCCTTGCAGCTCAATCAGTGGGTTGGCCTGGCCATCCTCGCCGTGGTCGGCTGGCTGCTGTATCGCGTCGGCAAGCGCGGCGAACAGGCGGCCTGAGCCTGACGACAGACACGGCGCATGCGATGCATGCGCCGTTCTGGCAGGCGCGCAAGGCGACCTGCCCACAGCGCATGCCGCTGCCATCTGCACCATCCCCACGCATCGCCGCTGCAGACCCCGTCGACCGTCCGTGACGGCACTTCACTTGTCTGCAGCCCGTCTTTGCGCCGGCTTTATGCCAGATCCAGCGCTCATGCATAGCGCCTTTATGCCGCCGCTCCGTATCGTGCCGTCTCCCGCACGGATGATGCGTTACGGCTGCCGCATGCCTCGATCGACCCCGCTGATCTCCGCGCCCTAGGCCATCGCGCCGCCGCTGCTGCCGACAAAAACGTTAGCCCAATCACACTGCGCCGCTTCCAAGGTGCGGTTGCGGTCGCTTTTTGTCTGGCGAGCTCGACAGTTCGATAGGATCGAGCAGACGCCGATAGTCCAGCGTCATGCAGTCGATCTACCTCTCCACGCGCATTCCCCCTCCCTCACTGCTGGCCTGTCGTGTCATCGGTCCAGCGCTCTGCCATGGAGTTCCTGCAATGCTGACTGTTATTCCCTGTTTCCCGTCCCGTGTACGGCGCATCCCCCTGCTGACCATCGCCATGGCCGGCGTGCTGTGCGGCCTGGCGACGCAAGCGCAGGCACAAGACGCCACCGAAGCGGCGCTGTGCACCGATCGGCCGACCAAGGCCAATTCCACCTGTACCGTGCCGACCGGCGCCTGGCAGCTGGAAACCGACATCGGTAGCTACACCCGCGACAGCCAGCCCGGCACACGCATCGAAACCTCGGTGTTCACCAATCCCACGCTCAAATACGGCGTCAGCGACCGCATCGATCTGCAGCTCAACTGGGCGCCGCAGCTGCAGGTCAAAACCACCGATCGCGCTACCGGCGCACGCAGCAGCCTGAGCGGCGGTGGCGACATCTATCTACGCATGAAGGCGCGTTTCTACGAAAGCGACACCGCCACCGTCGCGGTGCTGCCGTTCGTCAAGGCGCCGACTGCCCGCACCGGTCTGGGCAACGACGAGTGGGAAGGCGGCGTCGCGTTGCCGATCAATTTCGTATTGCCCAATAGTTTCTCGCTGACCTTCGGCCCGGAGGTGGATTGGCTGGCCGACAGCGATGGCAGCGGCAAGCATGTCGCCATCGTCAATGCGATCAACCTGGCCCGCCCGCTGACGCCGAAGTTATCGATGGCAGTGGAAGTGTGGTCTTCGATCAATCGCGACCCGGCCGAGACCATCGAACAGTATTCGGCCGATATCGCGGCTGGGTATCTGATCAATCCGCTATTGCAACTGGACGTGGGCGCCAACTTCGGGCTCAACGACCGTACCCCGGACGCGCAGGTGTATGTGGGCATGGCGCACCGCTTCTAAGTCGTGTGGTGAGCCAAGGGCAGGGGGTGCATGCCGTACATGCACACCCCGCTTTGTAGAAAATGGTCAAGGTTGCGAGGCGTCAGGTCGACTGGTGCCTCGCAACGTCCATTCGCCGCACGCCAAGCGTTGCGGATACGTGAGCAACGCTGAGCTGCTGTCGCCGCATGGGAAGCTTGCTTCGGCGTAGCGACGACCGGTGGGCACACTGGTGCAATCATCTGTCCAACAGAGCGCGCATTCCTTAAGCGGACCTGGGCGGTGTGATCCGCCTTGCTGGCCGCATGAGCCATGCCGCCACACGCGCTGGCTATCCGCGTTTGACAGCACGGACCTCAGGTTCTGGTCGCCGCATTTAGGCGCGGAATTCCATCCACGAGGCGACGCCCACGCAACCGCGCAGGCAGGCGCGAGCGCAAGCCTTTGCGCGTGCGCTGCAGCAACGCCTACCATCGACGTTTTGCCGTTGCAGGAACTCTCGATGAAGCTGCGTCACGCCGTGCTGCCCCTGTGTCTATTGGCCGCCTTGCCAACCCTTGCCGCCGCGCGCGGTTTCGATGTGCGCGACATGGTCGCGCTGGATCGAGTGTCCTCGCCCACGCTCAGCCCCGATGGCGGCGTGGTGGTGTTCGCCAAGCGCCAGGCCAAGACCGCCAACGGCAAGCCGGCCACCGGTCTGTGGATGCGCAACCTGCGTACCCGTGATTTGTCGCCGCCCAAGCGGCTCACCCCGGAAGGCTGGAACGTCAACAGCCCGGCGCTGTCGCCCGATGGCAAAACGGTGTACTTCCTCAGCAGCAAATCCGGCATCCAGCAGCTGTACGCGCAGCCGCTGGCCGGCGGCACTCCGCAGCAGCTCACCGCGTTCGCAGTGGACCTGGACAGCTACAAGCTCTCGCCAGACGGCAAGCGCATTGCCTTCAGTGCGGGCGTGTTTCAGGACTGCGGGTCGGACCTGGATTGCACCAAGAAAAAGCTCGCCAGCGTGAAGAATGCCAAGGCCAGCGGCGTGGTGTACGACCAGCTGTTCGTGCGCCATTGGGACACCTGGAACGATGGCCGTCGCAACACCTTGTTCGTCTCAGAGCTGCCCGCAACCGGCGCCAAACCGGTGGTCGGCGCCTCGGCGATCAGTGCCACGTTGGCCGGCGATGCGCCGTCCAAGCCGTTCGGCGGCAACGACGATTACACCTGGTCGCCAGACGGTGCCAGCGTGGTCGCCAGCGTGCGTATTCCGCAACCGCATGGCCCAGAGGCCGGTAAGAACGCCAAGGCCGCCACCAAGCCGACCGGCAACGACGAGCCGTGGCAGACCAACTTCGACCTGTATCGCCTGGATGCGGCCGGCAAATCCGCGCCGGTCAATCTGACCGCCGCCAACCCGGCCTGGGATGCCGGCCCGGTGTTCAGTGCCGATGGCAAAACCCTGTACTACCGCGCGATGAAGCGCCCCGGCTTCGAGGCCGACCGCTTCGGCCTGATGGCGATGGACGTGGCCAGCGGCAAGACGCGCGAGATCGCGCCGAAGTGGGATCGCTCGGCCGGCGAAATCGTGCTGGGCGATAACGGCAGCAGCATCTACACCAGTGCCGATGACCTGGGCGAACACCCGCTGTTCAAGATCGACATCGCCAGCGGCGACGCGACCAAGCTGGTGGGCGAGGGCAGCGTGCATGCACCGACGCTGGCTGGCATCACGCTGGCATTTACCCGCAACTCGCTCAAGAGCGGCGATCAGATCTTCGTCAGCGATGTGCAGGGCCAGAACTTGCGTGCCATCACCCAGACCGCTGGCGAGCAACTGCCCGACGTGCAGTTTGGCGATTACGAGCAGTTCCAGTTCAAGGGCTGGAACAACGACACCGTGCACGGCTATGTGGTCAAGCCGTACAACTATCAGGAAGGCAAGACCTACCCGGTGGCGTTCCTGATCCACGGCGGCCCGCAGGGCAGCTTCGGCAATGGCTGGAGCAACCGCTGGAACCCACAGACCTACGCCGGCCAGGGCTATGCGGTGGTGATGATCGACTTCCACGGCTCCACCGGTTACGGCCAGGAATTTACCGATGCGATCAGCCAGCATTGGGGCGACCGACCGCTGGAAGACCTGCAAAAAGGCTGGACTGCCGCGCAGAAGCAGTACGGCTTCCTCAACGGCGACAAGGCCTGTGCGCTAGGTGCCAGCTATGGCGGCTACATGGTCTATTGGATGGCAGGGACGTGGCTTGATAAAGACGGGAACCACCCGTGGAAATGCCTGGTCGATCACGACGGCGTATTCGACAACCGCACCATGGGCTACGCCACCGAAGAGTTGTGGTTTTCCGAGTGGGAAAACGGCGGCACGCCATGGCAGAACCCGGCTGGCTACGAGAAGTTCAATCCGGTGCTGCACGTGGACAAGTGGAAGGTGCCGATGCTGGTAATCCATGGCCAGCAGGACTTCCGCATCCCGGTCGAACAAGGCCTGGCTGCCTTCACCGCGCTACAGCGCAAGGGCATCGATTCCAAGTTCCTGTACTTCCCGGACGAGAACCACTGGGTGCTCAAGCCGGACAACAGCATCCTGTGGCACGACACTGTCAACGGCTGGTTGAAGCAGCATATCGGGCAGTGATGCATTAGAAAAAACGGCACGCCGCCTTGCAGCGGCGTGCCGTTTTTTTTTGCGTCGCGTTCCTCGATCGGCAGCATGCGAGTGCTGAGGGCGATCGAAGATTCGGCAACTGCACATCGCGCGGAGACGCATGGTGTTGCGCAAGCCAGCTGGAAATGCGCGTTGTTGTCGCGCTCGCTCAAGTAACACAGTGTGCCGCCGATAACCACGTAGTCGAGTGGCTTGCGGTGTGCCGTTGGATAACCGGCGATGAAATGGCGGCTGATCGGGCGCCGGCATCATCGCCCAGGCGTCATGTCGACGTGTCAAAATAGCGCTTCTTTAACTTTCCCAATCCCTGCCAGGATCGCAAGGATCTTTCGCATGCGCACGTTCGTCCGCCCGGCCTTGCTTGGGCTTGCCCTCATTTTCAGCCCTGCCTGGAGCGCCGCACCGCGGCCCACGGCGGCTGTGCCTGCACGTGCGCCGGTGGCCACTGCGCCTGTGACTGCCAGCGCGACAGACGCAGCCAATAGCGAGCTGCTGGTGCCGTTGCCGGCGACCCTCAAGCCAGGCATGAGCTATCGCGCGTTTTCGCAGGCGATCGCCGAGCAGGGCTGGCAGCCGGTCGACCCGCTGGCAGCGGACAGCTGCATGGCCGCAGGCGATTGCGAAATCGAATTCGTGGCGCCCACCGCCGGTGCGCGTCTGCGCGTACAAGTGGGGTCGCAATCGGGTGCTGCAGTGGTGCAGACCTGGTCAGCGCGGCGCACGCCGGCCGATCGCATGGGCGCCACCAGTGCTTCCATCGACGCTCCCAAGGACGGCCGGGCTGCAGTCACCGCCACCGTGGCCGAACAGCCGCGCTGAGCGCCTGCAAACCGAGCGACAGGCGCGGCGTATCATGACGTTGCGCAGCGGTGGTGTGTGCAGACGCTAATGCGTCACTGCACCGCTGTGCCTCTCCTGGCCCCGAGTCCCTCGCACTGCATGAATCCTCTCGCATGAAGAGCATCGACCCTGCCGATCTGGAAGCGTTGTTCGATGCCGTGCCGGACGTGCTGTTTTTCGTCAAGGACCGCGAGGGTCGCTACACCCACGTCAACCAGACCATGCTGCGGCGCCTGGGCCTGAAGTCGCGCAAGGAACTGATCGGCAAGCGTGTCGCCGAGGTCTACCCGAGCGGTCTCGGCGCCAACTACGCCAATCAGGACGAGCAGGTGCTGGCCGGTGAGGTGATCGACAACCTGCTGGAACTGCATCTGTTCGCCAACCGCGAGCCGGGCTGGTGCCTTACCTGCAAACGTCCGCTGCTGGTCGACGGCAAGGTTCAGGGCATCATCGGTATCTCGCGCGATCTCGGCCCGCAGGACGGGCACGAATCGCAGTACGAAAAACTCAGGCTTGCGCTGGCATACCTCAACGCCAATTACGCGCAAAACGTGCGCATGCAGGCATTGGTGGAGATCACCGGGTTTTCGATGTCCAAGCTGCAACGCTCGTTTCGCAAGGTGTTCCAGCTCACCCCGCAGCAGGTGCTGGCCAAGTTGCGTTTGCAGATGGCCATGCATTTGCTGCACGGAAAAAAGAGCCTGACCGAAATCGGCCATGCCTGCGGCTTCAGCGATCAGAGCGCGTTTGCGCGACAGTTCAAGCAAGCGGTGGGCATGACGCCGCGCGAGTACCGCGCGCTGGCGACTGCGCAGCAACACGTGCCGCTGCCTGCGATCGACTGACGGCCCCCCCCGCCGTCGCGCGCCGGTGTGCCTGTTTTCATGTGCTATCGAGACAAGAAATGACACAGCTGCGATGGATTGAATCAGGTGGTGGGCCGCTTGTTCTGCTGCATGCGGTGGATTTGCCAGACTGGTCGGGAATTGAGCCCTCCCTGTGCGATAGCGGCACAACCGACTACGCGCGTGCGTGTGCGATCGATGACGAACTTGGTCTGGTGACAGCCGGTCCCGGGTGCGCGCTGGTGTTGGGCGATGAGCCTGATCGGACGTCGCTGATCGAACGCGATGAGGCGGTGTTCATTGTCCGATTGCGCTGGACGCCGTCGGAAGATGCCTTGCTGTCGGCGTTGCGCAATGCTTTGCATACGCTTGAATTCGCTGCGGCAGGTATTTTTTCGACGCGTCCTGGCACGCACCTTCTGTTCGATTCGGCGGCGCCTGGTGCGCACGTGGATGCGCACAGGTCTGAATCAATGGTGGTCACGCTGGCGACGCCGCGGCTTTCGCTTGCAAGCGCGGTCTTTCAGCCATCTTCGAAGATCTGCGCTTTGATTCATCGCCTCGTGCCTGATAGCTCTGGTACATCTGGCTGAGGTCGATCGGGATGCTTGCTGCAACTGAGGATTACTGATCGTTCTCAGGTTATAGATCCCACGTCTACCCACTCAAAGACTGAACTTCCAGTAGTCCTGCGGGTTGCTTGACGGTCGGATGTCGCATCGAAATGCATCGCACTTTCTAGCGGCCGTCATCGTTGTTCCAACACTCTCTACCGACTAATGAAACAGCGATAGATGTTTCTCTGTATGACGCCCTGGGCGCGAACGACGTCGGTGACGTCGCTCGCGTCCAGGGTCGCTGTTTGCGCTTGCGCGCTTACGCCAACATGCGCACCTTCGGCTCGCGTGCCCACTGGCGGGTTTTTGCTGCGGCGATGAAGGCCTTGGTATCGGCCGCGGGGACAATGCCTGCATCCTTGCCGACATTGCCGGCCTTGAGCAGCAGTTGTGCGCCGTCGTCGAAGGCAATCGCCTTCAGATGCGCCCAGGCGTTGCTGACGAAGTCCAGTGCCGCCGATTCGTTGGTCAGCAATTTTGCCGCTTCCGACGACAGCAGCACGGCCACCGCATCGAACACGATCGACGGCGTGCCGGCGAGCTGGCCATCGGCAGCCAACTGCTTGCCATCGCTGAGCTTGGCGCCGCCGCGTTTGGGTGCGACGATTTTTACTGTGGCGCCAGCTGCTTCGGCAGCCTTGCGCACGGCCTTGATCGCTGCGGCATCCGAGCCGTCATGGATCAGTATGCCCACCGTGCGGCCCTGCAAGGTGTCCTTCATCTTGCCGATCAATTGCAGCGCAGGCGACAACGGCATGTCGGTGGGCGCCACCGCTGCCGGAGGTGCAGGCGGCAGTTTGCTCATGCCCATGCCGTCAGCCACGCGCTGCGCCAGTGCCGGATCGACATGACGCAGATGACCCACGATGGCCTCGCGCACGTGCGCTGTGTCGACCTTGGACAGTTCAAACACTAGCGCCGATGCCAGATGCGCCTGTTCCGGTGCGGTCTGGCTGCGGTAGAACAAGCGTGCCTGGCTGTAATGATCGGCAAAACTCTCTGCGCGCACGCGGCCCTTTGCGCCATCTTCGGCAGGCGTTGCATGGCTGGGGAATCCACGCAGCGCTTCGCGCGGCGCATCGGTCTGCAGCGAGCTGGGTTCGTAGGCGACGCGGCCCTTCGGCACACCCATTTGCATATGCCCATCGCGCTGATTGTTGGCGAACGGACACTTGGGTGCGTTGATCGGGATCTGATGGAAATTCGGCCCGCCCAGACGGCTCAGCTGCGTATCCAGGTACGAGAACAGACGTCCTTGCAGTAGCGGGTCGTTGCTGAAATCGATGCCCGGAACGATGTTGGCTGGGCAATACGCCACTTGTTCGGTTTCGGCAAAGAAATTGTCCGGCCAGCGGTCCAGCACCATGCGGCCGACGATCTGCAGCGGCACCAGTTCTTCCGGAATGACCTTGGTCGAATCCAGATGGTCGAACGGAAACGCCTCGGCCTCCGCTTCGGTAAACAGTTGCACGCCAAGCTCCCACTCGGGGAAGTCGCCGTTTTGAATCGACTCGAACAGATCGCGACGCTGGAAATCCGGGTCGGCACCGGCCAGCTTCACTGCCTCGTCCCAGATGGTCGATTGCAGGCCAAGCTTTGGGCGCCAATGGAACTTGACGAAGGTGCTGTCGCCGGCCGCGTTGAGGAAGCGGAAGCTGTGAATGCCGAAGCCTTCGATCATGCGCAGCGAGCGTGGGATGGTGCGGTCGCTCATCGCCCACATGATCATGTGCATCGATTCGGGGGTGAGCGAAATGAAATCCCAGAACGTGTCATGTGCGCTGGCAGCCTGCGGAAAGCCGCGGTCCGGCTCCATCTTCACCGCATGGATCAGGTCCGGGAACTTCATCGCGTCCTGGATGAAGAACACCGGGATATTGTTGCCCACCAGATCCCAGTTGCCTTCCTTGGTGTAGAACTTCACCGCAAACCCACGCACATCGCGCGGCGTGTCCACCGAGCCGGCACCGCCTGCAACCGTGGAAAAGCGCGTAAACAACGGCGTCTTTTCGCCCACTTCGTTGAAGATCTTGGCGGTGGTGTACTGACTCAGCGATTTGGTCAACTCGAAGTAGCCATGCGCGGCGCTGCCGCGTGCATGCACGATGCGCTCGGGGATGCGCTCGTGATCGAAGTGGGTGATCTTCTCGCGCAGGATGAAGTCTTCCAGCAACGTCGGCCCGCGCGGCGTGGCGCGTAGCGAGTTCTGGTTGTCGCCAACCGGGATGCCCTGGTTGGTGGTCAATTGCGGATGCGAGCCGCCGGCTTTTTGATGCAGTTCGTCGCCAGTGCCGCGCAGTTCCTGCGCGCTGGCGGAACTGCCGACAGAAGGAACCTGTGCGGCTTTACTTGGGGACTTGGCCATGGGGGACTCCACGTTGGCGGGCTGGGATGCTAGCGATCCAACCGAGCCTGGGAGTGGTGCCGTTAAACGAGTGTGTCTACATGCGAACGAACACTCACACACACACGTCGCGCAACGCAAAGCGTGCGCTACCGCGCGCTGCGCAATGCCAAACACACCACGCGCATGCTGCGAACATCGCCACACCCGCGATGTGCATTAGGCCGCGTGTGGTGTTTGATCTACAGCAGATCCAGCGGCTGTCTACGCGTTGGTAGAGGGAACGCGCTATCCAGCGTTGCAAGATCCTGCGCGTCCAGTTGCAAAGTGCACGCCGCCGCGTTCGCGCTCACATGTGCGGGCGTACCCGATTCGGGAATGGCGATGACCTGGCCGCTGCGGATCGCCCACGCCAATGCCACCGCGGTGGCGGCCACGCCACGTCGTGCACCGATGGCATGCAATACCGGGTGATCGAGCAATGCGCGGCTACCCAGTGGCGAGTACGCCATGACCGTCACCTCATGCTCGGCGCACCACGGCAGCAGATCGAATTCGATCCCGCGGCTGCCGGCGTGATACAGCACTTGATTGACCAGGCAGCGCTGCCCGCCATCGATGCGCCACAGATCCTGCATGTCGTCCACATCGAAATTCGACACGCCCCAATCGCGGATCTTGCCGGCGTCGCGCAAAGCTTCGAACGCAGCGACCACTTCGGCAAGATCGCTCCCGCCGCGCCAGTGCAGCAGATACAGATCCAGGGTGCGCACGCCAAGCCGCTGCAGGCTGGCTTCGCAGGCGCGTGCGATGCCGCGCGCGCTTGCATTGCTCGGCAACACCTTCGACACCAGATACGGCGGTTGTGCGCTGTCGATGGCCTGGCCGATCAACTGCTCGGAACGGCCGTTGCCGTACATTTCGGCGGTGTCGATCAGCCGCATGCCTAGTTGCTGGCCGGTCTGCAGTGCTTCGATCTCCTGCTGCGGCGGATGCCGGCCCTGGCCCAGGTTCCAGGAGCCCAGGCCAAGCGCTGCGACGCGACGCCCGGTGCGCAGCAGCACCTCGGGGCAGGGGGATGACGTGGATGTGGACATGGAGCACTCCCGTAACGTTGATTGCATGTAACTGAGCGAAGGCCGGCACCTGAGGCCAGTGACATCTGCGTCATCGGCTTGCCTGGATGCAGCTGCGGCCTCGTCTAGGACACGCTCATCGTTGACCATCGCGTGTGAGGTCTTGCTGATGCTGTTGCAAACGCGCAGGTGGCGGAGCTGCAGCGGCCTGCACCTGTGCATCCCAGAACGCGCAGCGGTGCCGCTGTACGAAGTCGGGCGTAGCGCCGATCCTGTGTGGCGACACCGTCAACGGTGTGTCGCCATCGAAGCGCGGCCACGGCGGTCGCCCGCCACCATTGGGGTCGCCAGTACGGGCAAACGCGCCCCAATAGTCCTGCAAAGTGTCGGAAAACGCCTGTTGCGCGGCACTGAACTGCGGGTCGCCACTGAGCACCCAGGCGCGTTGAAACAGATACGCCAGTTCGGAGGCGTGAAACGCGCCCAATGGCCGCGAGAACGGCAAGCGCCACAGGCCGTACGGCGCCTGCGGGTCGTCGAACTCATACGCATACACGGCGGCATGCGTGCGCAGCGCTTGCCCAAGCCGGCGCGTGGGGCAGGCGAAACCGCCGTCGGTGACGATGTCGGCAAACGCTTCCCAGCGCGACTGCGCCGCGACATCTGCGTAGTGCGCCATGATCGGTGCCGGCGCCGCATACATGCGCTGGATGCGCGCTTCATAACCGCTGCGCAGCGTGAGCTTGCCCATGTAGGACAGCAGTTGGGCGAACAGGCGTCCCTCATAGCGGTTGTTGCCGATCAGGACCGGGACCTGCGCATGCTGCGCGTTGGCAATCGCTTCGGCGGGCACTACCGGCAGCACATCGCCGCCGGCCATCGGCGCCCACGCATCGCTGCCGGTCAAGCCGCGGCGCTGCGGTGTTGCATCGGCCAATGCCTCGGCAGGAAGGTCGCGCAGGCACGCGGCCACATCGCTTGCCCGCTCGCAGCCAAGCATCTGTGCCATGCGCGTACCGCCGCGCTCTGCCTCGGCGCGCGTCACGCTCGAATCGGATGCAAGACAGCTACCGCTCTGCAGAATCGCGCGCTGAAACAGGCCCCGCGCGCCTGGCGACGCGAGCTGGTAACAGATGCTCCACGCGCCGGCGGATTCACCGAACACGGTGAGGTTGTGCGCATCGCCGCCGAATGCAGCGATATTGCGTTGTACCCAGCGCAATGCGGCCTGTTGATCCAGTAGCGCATACGCGCCTTCGCCTTCGCCGCGCAGACTCGGGTGCGCGAAGAATCCGAAGACCCCCAGCCGATAGTTGGGTGCCACCACGATGACATTCTGCCGCGCCGCCAATGCACTCAGGTCGTAGTCGGCATTGCTGCCCAGCTCCAATGCTCCACCGTAGATCCACACCATGACCGCGCGCGGGTGGGCCGGCGCAGGGCCGGGCGGTGCGTAGATGTTCAGCGTAAGGCAGTCTTCGGAGACCTGCTTTTGCCCGAAGCGATACCGCGGCAGGCAGGCGGGCCCGACCTGCGTGGCATCGCGAACATCCTTCCAGGCCGCTGCCGGTTGCGGTGCACGGAAGCGCAACGCGCCCACCGGCGGCTCGGCGAACGGCACGCCCAAAAACGCCTTGCCATGTGCGCTGGCCACACCGCGCACCACGCCCGCATCGGTCTGTACCAGCTCGGCACGCGCATCGGGCGCATGCACCAGCGCAGGTACCTCACCGGGGCGACGTGGCGCGCAGCCGAGTAGCAGGGTGGCTGCCAACAGCAAGGTGCCAAGATGTTTCAGTGCAAGCATGCGCAAGGTTCTGCCATAAGGGGAGGCGTTTGCCATCATGCCCAGCGCATGTGTAGGCGAGGCAAACGCGCGTGCAGTGCGTGCGTGGCATCCGTTGGTAGCTGCGATCGGCGATGCCTCTGAAGCAAAAAAATGCAGACGCACACTCTCCGCAAGTGCAGTTGCAATACAGGGCGGTAGCTCGCGCAGCGGCTCTGGTAGCGAGCGTGTCGCTGCCAGCATGTCGATACCGCACGCTCATTGGTCGTGCTGCAACCGGCGTGCAGTCGCGATGAATGTTGCCCCTCTCGCGCATCTGGCCCGCATCGTATGACGCAACAAAAAACCCGGCTGTTTCACCAGCCGGGTTTGATGGTTACCGCGTCTGTCATGCCACTCAGACCTCGGCGTCTTCCTTGTACGCATCCACCGGGATGCAGGCGCACATCACGTTCTTGTCGCCATAGACGTTGTCCACGCGCGCCACCGGCGGCCAGTACTTCTGCTGTTTGAGGCTCGGCAGCGGGAAAGCGGCCAGCTCGCGCGGGTAGGCATGGGTCCACTCGCTGGCCGACACCTGCGTGGCGGTGTGCGGTGCGTGCTTGAGCGGGTTGTCGTCGCGGTCCAGGCGGCCGTCTTCGATGGCGCTGATCTCTTCGCGGATCTGGATCATCGCGTCGATGAAACGGTCCAGTTCGTGCTGCGATTCGCTTTCGGTCGGCTCCACCATCAAGGTGCCGGCGACCGGGAAGCTCAGCGTCGGCGCGTGGAAGCCGAAGTCGATCAAACGCTTGGCGATGTCTTCGGCGCCGATGCCGCTGGTCTTTTCCAGCGGCCGCACATCCAGGATGCACTCGTGCGCCACCAGGCCATTACGGCCGGTGTACAGCGTCTTGTAATGCGGTGCGAGCCGCTTGGCGATGTAGTTGGCGTTGAGCAATGCCACCTGCGTGGCCTTGCGCAAGCCGCCACTGCCCATCATGGTCACGTACATCCAGCTGATCGGCAGGATGGAGGCCGAGCCATAGCTGGCCGCGCTGACCATGCCCACATCCCCTTCGCCGCCCAGCGTGCGCGGCAAAAACGGCGCCAGATGCGATTTGACCGCACACGGGCCCACGCCCGGGCCGCCGCCGCCGTGCGGAATGCAGAAGGTCTTGTGCAGGTTGAGATGTGACACATCCGAGCCCCACTTGCCGGGCTTGGCCACGCCGACCAGGGCATTCATGTTGGCGCCGTCGGTGTAGACCTGGCCGCCATGCGCATGCACCGCTTCGCAGATCGCCACCACGTCTTCTTCGAACACGCCGTGCGTGGACGGGTAGGTGATCATCAGCGCGGCCAGACGATCGGAATACTTCTCCGCCTTGGCGCGGATGTCTTCGACATCGACGTTGCCGTTGGCATCGCACTTGGTGACTACGACCGTCATGCCGCACATCTGTGCAGAGGCCGGGTTGGTGCCATGCGCGGATTCGGGAATCAGGCAGATGTCGCGATGCGCCTCGCCACGCGAACGGTGATAGGCGCGGATCGCCAGCAGGCCGGCGTATTCGCCCTGCGCGCCGGAGTTGGGCTGCAGGCTCACCGCGTCGTAGCCAGTGCACTCGACCAGCATCGCTTCGAGTTCCTCGATCAGCTGCGCATAGCCGGCCGATTGTTCTGCTGGCGCCAGCGGATGGATCGCGCCGAATTCGGGCCAGGTCACCGGGATCATTTCGGCGGTGGCGTTGAGCTTCATGGTGCAGCTGCCCAGCGGGATCATGGTGCGATCCATCGCCAGATCCTTGTCGGCCAGCGAGCGCATGTAGCGCAGCAGTTCGTGTTCGCTGTGGTGGGTATTGAATACCGGGTGTGTCATGAACGGGCTGGTGCGTAGCAGGCCTTGCGGCAACGCATCGGCGGTGGCCGCGTCCAGTGCATCGATGTCCGCCTGGGCACCGAACAACTGCGCCAGCGCCACCACATCGGCGCGCGTGCTGGTTTCGTCCAGGCTGATACCCACCGCTTCGCTGTCGATGGCACGCAGGTTGATGCCGGCCGCACGCGCACGTGCATGGATGGCATCGGCATCGATCGCCTTGACGTGCAGCGTGTCGAAGAAATGCTCGCCGACGCTCACGCCAGCGCTACGCAGCGCGGCAGCCAGGATCGCGGCCAGGCGATGGGTACGACGGGCAATGCGGGTCAGGCCATCGGGGCCGTGGTAGACCGCGTACATCGAGGCCATCACCGCCAGCAGCACCTGCGCGGTGCAGATGTTGGAGGTGGCCTTTTCGCGGCGGATGTGTTGCTCGCGCGTCTGCAGGGTCAAGCGATACGCGGGGTTGCCGGCGGCATCGATCGACACGCCGATCAAGCGGCCCGGCATCGAGCGCTTGTACGCGTCGCGGCAGGCCATGAAGGCCGCATGCGGGCCGCCAAATCCGAACGGCACGCCAAAACGCTGCGAATTGCCGACCACGATGTCCGCACCCCATTCGCCGGGCGCGGCGATCAGGGTCAGCGCCAACAGATCGGTGGCCACCGCCACCAGGCCGCCCTGCGCATGCACCGCATCGGCCAGCGCGGCGTGGCCGCCGATGGTGTCGAAGTGAAGCCGGCCGAAGCTGTCCGGGTACTGCAGCAGCACGCCGAAACACTCGGCCTGCAATGCTTCGTCCAGGGTGCCGACGCGCAACACGATGCCCAGCGGCTCGGCGCGCGTGCGCAACAGTTCCAGCGTCTGCGGATGCACCGCGTCGTGCACGAAGAAGATGTCGGATTTGGATTTGGCCGAACGCTTGGCCAGCGTCATCGCTTCGGCCGCAGCGGTGGCTTCGTCCAGCAACGAGGCGTTGGCGATCTGCATGCCGGTCAGATCCGCGCACAGGGTCTGGAAGTTGATCAACGCTTCCATGCGGCCCTGCGAAATCTCTGCCTGGTACGGCGTGTACGCGGTGTACCAGGCCGGGTTTTCCAGGATGTTGCGCAGAATGACCTTGGGCGTGTGGGTGCCGTAATAGCCCTGGCCGATAAAGGTGCGCTGCACCTGATTCTTGCTGGCGATGGCGCGGATCTTGGCCAGCGCTTCTTCTTCGGTGATCGACTCGGGCAGCGCCAGCGCAGCCGGCGACTTGATGTTGCCCGGCACGATGGCGTCGGTCAACGCATCCAGCGAGGCGTGGCCGACCACGTCCAGCATCTGCGCGATTTCTGCGTCGTTAGGGCCGATGTGGCGTTCGACGAACGCGCTGTGGTGTTCGAGGTCGCGCAGGGAAGACGAGGTCTGGGACATGGCGGGCATCCGGGTCAGGGGGCAGACGAATGGTCGACACGTCTCCTGGCCGGCCCGGCGCGCACAGCGCACCACGACCCGCCGCAGCGACGGTCTTCCTCGCGCCCCTCTGTCCTTTTGCCTGAGAGTTTAAAAACGCGGCCTGGCCATTGGCCTGCCTGCGTTCCGTGCCCCTTCGGCGCCGGCATCGGCCGGTCTCTCCAGAGTTGTACTGCGGATGGTATCGGGCCTGAGCGATTACGGGCTGTTGCGCCTTCGGCAGCGGCAGTGCCGCTTCTCCCACCGTGTTGCCGGGCCGATTATAGCGTGGGGCTGCGCCACCTGGCGCACCCGCCGGGCCGATCGCACCTGGGCTGCCGCACTTGCGTCTGCTTAACCTTGCAACGGCGAGCGCCTATCATCGTCTCCCTTGTGCTCATCCCGGCGCCGCAAATCGCAGATGCCGGCGTGCGTCCCCCGATGCACCACGTTTCGGATTCCTGCATGACCCCCACCACGCCTTCCACCCGTCGCATGGCGCTGTTGCTCGCCGGGCTGGCGATGTTCGGCCCGTTCTCCATCGACACCATCTTCCCGGCGTTCTCGCGGCTCAGCCGCAGCCTGGCGGTGGACCAGGTGGCGATCCAGCAGACCATCAGCTTCTACCTGCTGGCTTACGGGGTGATGAGCATCGCGCATGGGCCGCTCTCAGACGCCTGGGGCCGCAAGCGGGTGATCCTGGGCGGGCTGGTGCTGTTCATCGCCGGCTCGATCGGCTGCGCGCTGTCGCAGGATCTGCCCACGCTGCTGGCCTTCCGCGCGTTGCAGGGCCTGTCGGCCGGCGTGGGCATGATCGTCGGCCGTGCGGTGATCCGCGACCTGTTCCATGGCCCGGACGCGCAACGGCTGATGAGCCAGGTGTCGATGATCTTCGGCATCGCGCCGGCCATCGCGCCGATCATCGGCGGCTGGATCCTGCTAAGCGGCGCCGGCTGGCCGCTGATCTTCTGGTTTCTGATGGTGTTCGGGCTGGTGCTGCTGATCGCGACCATGCTCTGGCTGCCGGAAACCCACCCGGTGGAAGCGCGCACGCCGCTGCAGCTCAAGCGCTTGCTGCACGACTACGTGCGGATCGGCTTCAACCCGCGCTTCCAGCGCCTGGCGGCGGCCGGTGCGTTCAACTTCGCCGGCATTTTTTTGTACATCGCTTCGGCGCCGGTGCTGATCATGCAGCACCTGCATCTGGGCGAAGGCGACTTTGCCTGGTTGTTCATTCCCACCATCGGCGGTATGACGCTGGGCTCGTTTCTGTCCGGGCGCATGGCCGGCCAGATGAACCCGGTGCGGCAGATCCGCATCGGCTTCATCTGCTGCGGCGTGGCCGCGCTCGCCAACCTGGGCTACACCTTGTCGGTGGCGCAGATCGCGCTGCCATGGGCGGTGCTGCCGATCTTTCTGGCCGGTGTCGGCATGGCGTTGATCTTCCCGATCCTGGCGCTGGCGGTGCTGGACATGTACCCGCAGCAGCGCGGCCTGGCGTCGTCGCTGCAGGCCTTCACCCAGTTGATGACCAACACGGTGGTAGCCGGGGTGCTGTCGCCGCTGCTCAGTGAACACCCCCGGCATCTGGCGATCGGCATGACCGGTTTTTTCCTGCTGGGCTGGCTATTCTGGCGCTGGGAGCGCCGCAGCGGCCGCCGTCTGCGGCACCGCCAGGCCACCGAGGCAGTGCCTCTGGAGCCGGCCAACCATCTTTGACCCTACAGGAGCCTGCATGTCCACCGATTCCAAGTTGCGCCGCGATGCCCGCAAGCGTGCAACCGAGCGCCAGCGCAACCAGGCCGCCGCCAAGGCCACGGCCGAATCGCCGATCGAAGCGCATGCCGAACTGCGCGACCAGCAACGCACGTTGCTGGCCGGCATCGTCCGCCGCGACGGCGAATGGGTGCTGGGCATGGATGGCCGCATCGCTGGCGAAAGCACCAGCGCCGCGCAGGTGTTGACGCTGATCATGCGCGCCGCCGAACTGCACGAACGCCAGGGCACCCCCGTGCGCCTGACCTACTCGGACGCGCTGAAAGATGCCGCGCATGCCGAGGCCCAGGCCGATGGCATGGAGTTCGAACAGTTCAAGGCCCGGTTGAGCGAGCGCTTGCAGGGTGGCGCGAAGCTCAACTGAAGTACCTTCGCTGTGCACCTTCGCCGGCGCTTGGAGTTGCGAACGGATCACTCGCCTGCGGTGTCCACTGCACGGGCGCGAGCGTCACCTGCTTGGCGTATCTGCTGCTTAGAGTGGCTAACAAAACGTAGCGAGCAGTCGTCAGGTGAGCGTGGATGGCGCTCTCAGAACCGGTGTGTACGCGTGGTACATCCCGCACCGAGCACTGGCTGCGCGCGCCTGGCGGCTGTGGAGTCGTTCTAAAACGCTGGAAGGCGATCATCGGCGCCACAGATGGCCCCTCACGTGGCGCGCAGCATCAGTGTGGCGGCGAGCCGGCGGTAACTCCCGATCCAGCACGCTACGCCGACACGGCGGCTGGCCGCGCGTGATCGGAGTCTGTCGACCTGCGCAATCACGTGCGACCGACCAGCGCGCGTTCTCAGCGCGCTTGCGCCTGTCGCTGCGTTTCCTGCTGCGACACCTGCGCCTGCGCAGCAGCATCGCGCTCCGTGCCGGGTTCCAGCGCCTGCAGCCGCTGCAGGCTGGCGGCCACGGGCTCTTCCTGCGCGGCCTTGGCATCGAAGCTGCCCCGTAGATGCGCTGGCGAATCGAGTGCTCCCTGCACCACGAAGCCACGCGCCGGATCGTTGCCGAGCACCACGTGATCGACCCGCTGCAAGCCATGCTCGCGTGCGGCCACCACCGCCCCTAAGGCCAGGCGTTCGCTGTCCATTCCTGCGGCTGGGCCGGGTGCGGCTTGCAAGCGCTCCACTGCCGCGGTGGATTGCTGCAGCAGGGCATGATCCGCATGCGCTGGATCGCGCGGGTCCGGCAGCGCCTGGGCGGCGTCCGCCGGCCTCGGCAGCACGGTGGCATCGACACGCTGCAGCTGGCCGTCGTATTTCCCGTCGGCGCCGTCGGCGATACGTTGCAGCCGCTCGGCGAACCCATACGGCGATCCACCCACATTGCGGGCCATCGCGATCGCAAACTGCTCAGGCGACTGCGCCGGGGCGTTGCGGTCGCCGACCAGTGAGGTCAGCGCGCTGCCGCCGATCTTGCTGGCGTCGGCGCTGGTGCGCGTCTGTTCCAGCAGCGCCTGCATCTGCACCTCGCTGAATTCCAGCGTGGTCTTCTGACCTGGCGCGATCGCGCCGGTGCCCGTCATCTCACCGCTCAACGCGCTGTTAAGCGTCTGCGCGATCGCCTTTTCCTCACTGGCCTCGTTGCGCCCGCCCAGGCGCTGCAACCAGCCAGGCGCCACCACGTCGCCATCGATCTCGAAACGGTAGCTGCGCTGCTCCACGCGTTCGGCAGCGTTGCCGTCGTAGTGGCGCACGATCGTCAGCGGCACGTTGTCGCCGTATTGCAACTGTTGCACCACGGTGTAGCCGTCCTGGCCCGGTGTGCTGATGCGTACCTGGCTGCCTTGGTTGCGGTTGCCGGCAACATCGGCGCTGAGCGGGCCCAGTTCCAGCTGTAGACGCTGCTGCGAGCTGAAATTGATGCGCTCCAGCGTCTGCATCTCATCGACGCCGGGCACGCCCGGTGCAAGCTTGCCTTCGCGTACGAACTCGCCCATGGCCGCGCGCGCACGCGGATCAGCCAGATCGAACTGCGCGCTGTTCACTTGCGACTGGCCCAGGGAGTCGGCGCGCCCGAGCAGGGCCTGCGCCGGTCCGGCTTTGAAGCCAAGTGCATTCACCGCCTCGATGGCCGCATTCGGCCCGGTCACCACACGCACGTGGCGCTCGTCGACGCGTTCGATCATGTAGCTGCGGCCGCTGGCTTCGGTGATCTTGCTCTGCGTGGTGAGCCCTCGCAGACTCGCCGAGGATTCGCTCTGCACAAAGGTTTGAGTGTCCATCACCGCGCGCGCGCCGATCGGAAGGCTCTCCGGCTGCAGCGGATTCACCTGTCTGGCGGCCTCCAGCGGCTGGTCCACACCGGGCAGCGTCAGTGCGTAGCGCATGCGCTGCCCGGCACTGGCGCCGGCCTCGATGCTCAGCTTGCTGTCGCCAAGCGTGGATTGCAGGCGCTGTTGCTGGCCGGTCTGCGCGTCGGCTTCAAGGCTGAAGGTGGTGGTCTTTGCGTCGGCATCGCTGAGACTGCCTGCGCTCAGCGAGCCACCGCCACGCAGGCTGGTCTGGCCTAACGGCTGCGTCGGGTTGCCGCTGTTCTGCTCGCTGGTCTGCGCATACTTGGCCGACTGTTCTGCCGGGTTGACCGAGACGGTGCTGCTCCCAACTTTCGCCGCGTATTCGCTATTGGAGCTGCTATAGGTTGGGTTGAATGCGCGATCGTTCGCGTCGTCGATGACCTGCTTGTTGCGGTCCACATCGCGCGCGTCCGGGCCGGGGGAGGCGTTGCTCATTGGGATGCTTCCTGCATGCTGCGCCTGTGCAGCGGGCGCGCAGTATATCGGCAGCGTTTTAGGCGTTTATCAAAGGAATGTTATGCGGCGGCCTGGGTGATGGCCGCCGCATGCCGCAGGCAAAGTGGCGCGTCAGCGCAATGCGGCAGGCGCAGGCGCATTGCTCGCGGCAGCAGGCGCGGTTGCCTGCCAGCCGCACAATTGGCCCTGATTCTGCTGCTTGAGCCATTCGCTCATCGGTGCGAAGTACTCCAGCATCGGGCCGGCGTCGAGTTTCTCGCTGCCGGTGAGCTCCTTCAGCGTGGTCTGCCAGGGCTGGCTCGATCCACGTTGCAACATCGACCAGAATTTCTGCCCTGCATCCTTGTTGCCGTAGAAGCTGCACTCATACAACGGGCCTTGATGCCCGGCCGCATCGCACAGACCCTTGTAGAACTGAAATTGCAGGATATGCGCCAGAAAATAGCGCGTGTACGGGGTATTGCCCGGCACGTGGTATTTGGCGCCGGCATCGAAGAACTCTTCGCCGCGTGCGGTCACCGGTGCTACGCCCTGGTATTTGGCTTTGAGTTCCCACCAGGCCTGGTTGTAGCGCTCCGGCGGAATCGAGCCATCGAACACGCCCCAGCGCCAGCGGTCGATCATCAAGCCGAACGGCAGGAAGGCGACCTTGCTCAAGGCCATGCGCATCTGCGAGTTGATCAACGCTTCGCGCCCGGCCTGCTGTTCGCCGACCATGCCGATCGACTGCAGGTACTTCGGCGTCATCGCCAGCACAATGGTGTCGCCGATCGCTTCGTGGAAGCCGTCGTTGGCGCCGTTCTGAAACAGCGGCGGCAGCGGGTTGTAGGCCAGGTCGTAATAGATGTGGCCGAGCTCGTGATAAATGGTGGTGAAGTCTTCTTCGGTGGGCTTGATGCACATCTTGGTGCGCACATCGGCGCCGATGTTCTGGCTCGGCTCGCCGCCCATGTTCATGTCCCACGCGCTGGCATGGCAGACCACATCGCGGTCCAGCGGCTTGATGAACTGCGAGCGTTGCCAATAGGTGTCCGGAAGCTTGGGCATACCCAGCGAGGTGTAGAAATCCTGCGCGCGCTCGGTCATCTGTTTGGCGGTACGCAGTTGCGCCTCGCGCTCGGCATTGAAGCGTGCCGCCGTCCCGCCGTCGCCGCCGGTATTACGCGCCAGTACCGCGCTCAGATTGCCCTGGTACTGCTTTTCCAGCGCGGAGGTGATGTCCAGATCGCCGGCGCCGGGGTAGGGCTGCAGCAGATCCCACAGATTGCTCCAGTCCTGCTGCCACATATTGCCCATCAAATGCGCCGGCAACAGACCGCCGGCCACTTCGCCCTTGTCCTTGCCGTACTGCGTATCGAGCTTGCCGCGCGCGTAGCACTGCAACTGCGCATACAGCGGTTTGACTTGCTCCCACAACCGGTCGGTCTCGCTGGCCAACTGCGCTGGCGGCATGTCGTAGCCGCTGCGCCACATCACCCCGACATCGGCAAAGCCGTTGCCGCGCGCGCCTTCGTTGGCCAGCTCGACAAAGCGCTGGTAGTCCTTGCGCATCGGCTGGGCGGTGCTATGCCAGCCCTGCCAGGCATCGAGTTGTTCGGTGTAGTCGCGGCTGCTGGCCAGCACTTGTTCCAGCTCACCGAGCTGGCGGCAGCGGCGTTGTTCGCCATCGCCCACGCAGTAACTCCCGGCGCCGTAGTCGCCTTCCATCTTGGCGGCGATGCGGGTGAGTTCGGCCAGTTTGGCCGGGTCGCGCGGCGCGGGCAGGGCGCTCATCAGTTTGAGCAGCTGCAGTGCGCGTGCACTGTCTGCCGACATCGGTGTGCCGACGTACTGCTTGGATTGTTCGATCCAGCGATCCAGCTGCGCCAGCGAACGCTCGTTGGCCTTGGCGGCCAGCAGCTGCGAGTCGCCGTTGATGTAGGTCGACGACAGCCACTGCGCGGCAGTGACTTCCGGGTAGGCGGCCTTGTACTCGGCGCTGATGCGCGCGACGAACTGGTCGGCGCTTTCGGCAGGCGCGGTGTTGGTCGCGGCCGGTTTGGCTGGCGGCGGGGCATCCTTGCGGCAGGCCGACAGCGATAACGTGCCGGCGGCCACAGCCAATGCCAGCAACAGCAGACGAGGATTCACGGGTGGTCCTTGCAGTGAAGTCCGGCGAAGGCTAGAGCGCGCGAGGCTTCAGGGCAAGCGGTGCTTCATGGGCAAGCGGTGCCGGTGCGGATGCCACGCAGCGGCAATCGATCTCGCCGTTGGCGGTGCCGAACGCTCAGCCTTTCCCCGTGCACTGCGCAAACACGTCGCGTTCGCGTGCATACACGCTGGTCTTGACCTGCATCAGGCCCAGCACCGAGGGGAACAATGCGTCCTGATCGGTGTATTGCCCGGCGCGATGGCGCAGGCAGGCCTCATCCAGTCCGCGATCGCGCGCAAACTCCGGCGAGAACCACATCACCATTGGCACGTGGGTCTGCTCCTTCGGTGCGATGGCATACGGCACGCCATGCAGATACAGACCCTTCTCGCCCAGCGACTCACCGTGATCGGAGAGATAGATCATCGCGGTGTCGTAGTCGGACAAGCCACGCAATGTATGGATGGCCTGATTGAGGAAATGATCGGTATAGCCGATGGAGTTGTCGTAGGCGTTGACGATGCTCTGGCGGCTGCAGCTACCCAGGTCGGCGGTCTTGCACACCGGCTTGAAGCGCTCGAACTGCGCCGGGTAGCGTTCGAAATAGCTGGGGCCGTGGCTGCCGAGTTGATGCAACACCACCACGCGGTCGCCGGGTTTGGCACGCACTTGCGCCGCCAGATCGCGCAACAGGATTTCGTCCATGCAACGGCCATCGGCGCACAGCTCCGGCGTGGTGGCATCGTCCAGCTTCTGGATCTCCAGCCCCTCGCACACGCCCTTGCAGCCGGACTGGTTGTCGCGCCACAGCGTGGAGATGCCGGCGTGTTCAAGCACGTGCAGGAACGACTGGTGGCCGCGGATCATGTCTTCGTTGTAATCGCGGCGGCCGAACGGCGAGAACATGCAGGGCACCGACACTTCGGTGCTGGTGCCGCACGAATGCATGTCCGGGAAATTGATCACGCCTGCCTGCGCCAGCTCCGGCGTGGTCTGGCGCGCATAACCGCTGAGGCCCCAGTTCTGCGCACGTGCGGTTTCGCCCAGCACCAGCAGCAACAGACGCGGGCGGCTGCCAGCAGCGCGCGGCGTGGCAATGGCATCGTGTTCGATCGGCTGCTTGGGCGCACGCTTGATCGGCGAATCGGACTTGAGGTTCTGGCGCAGTGCGACGATGTAGTTGATCGGCGTGGCCAGGTAACGCACTTCGCGGTGATTGCGCATCAACGCCGAAATATCCTGCGACGACAGCATGGTACCGGCGGCACCCACCACCGCCACCGCCAGCAAGAATCCCACCCGCACCAGCAGCGACTTGCCCGTGCTGCGTGCACGCAAGCGCGTACGCCACAGCAGCACGGTGGGAATCAGGAAGTAGCAGACCAGCGGAAAAATCAGCCCCGGCGTGAGCAGCTCGCGCGATTCCTTGTGGTCGGTATGCAGCACGTTGCGCAGCATGTCCGCATCCAGATAGACGTTGTAGCTGTCCATGTAGTGCGCAGCCAGCGCGGTGGTGAACAGCAGCAGGGTCAACAGCGGTTTGGCGTTCCAGCGCCACACCAGCAGACCCAACAACAGCGCGTGTACGGCAACCAGCAGCGCCATCAACGAAATGGCAAACCCGATACTTCCCGGGTGCGTGGCCATTGCCGTGCGCCAGAACAGCTGATTGCATACCAACGCGAAAAACACGCTCGACAGCAACACCAGCGCTTCGGTCGACACGATCGGCCGGGTACTCCATGTCAGCGCGCGGGTACTGGTGCGCCCGCGCGGTTCCGGTAACCAGGTGCTCATGCTGCATCCCCCGATGGCAACATCGAATCAGACGTGCGATGTGGCCGAGCCAGCATCACGCAGTACAACCCCAGTGCCGTCAGCCAGCACACTGCCAGCGACCATACATCGTGCGAGAGGAAATGCGCGCCACGCAGTTGCTGCGCAACGCCGAAAATGAGACCTGCTGCCAGCCCTATCAATAAACCTGGAACGCGCCACGCAGGACGCAGCGACAACGCACAGAAATACAGTGCGACCCACGCATACCCGGCACTGGCATGGCCCGCCGGAAAACAACCGGACGCGGCAATGCCCTGGCGCGATTCGAACAAGCCGATCATCGCCTGCGTGCCGCCATATCGGCTCAGATCCCACGGGCAATCCATTGCGGTCCACGACTTGAGCAACGACACCATCGAGGTCGACAACGCGATCGATGCGGCCAGATAGGTGAGCGGCCAACGCAGCACGCGCAAACGCGGCCTGCACCAGGCAGCCACCGCCAGAATCACGACGCTGACACCCGCAGCGGTACTCAACCCTCTGCCGATGCGATGAATCACGCCACTGGTAAACCAGTGGTCCTTGAGCAGCCAGTGGCCGCCTTCCAGCCGATACAACACATCGGCAATCCACTGGTCGCCGCCTGCGCCCATCAACAACGCGCTGACCAACAACACAGCCGCCAGCGGCATCCACAGATGGCGAACGAAGAAGCGCGCCTGCACATCACGGGCGGTGTGCGCCAAAACTGGCGCGTGGACTGGAAGCGTGCTCATCGAGATGTCGGCCTGTGTCATTGCCCGGCATCTTCGAAACCCGGATGTCGGAGAGCGGTCGGACTGAAGTTGCCCAGTCGTTAACCCGACCCCGAGCGTTCAGTCTGTGTCGCCATCGCTACCGGTTTGTTCGGTGTCGGACGCCGTGGTGATGCAACCGGCGTGCCATGCGGTGCCCGGCACCAATTGCCATTGATTGCGATTGGATTCGCCGATATCGATGCGTTGCGCCGGATCGATACACGCCGGTACAGCCTGCTTGAGCACGAACAACCAACGTTTTTCTGGTGCCTGCGCAAGCCAAGGGCCTGCCTTGTCCCATTGCTGCTGCCAACTCGCCTTGAAGCCGAAGTCGGTCACCGCGCGGTCGGCCTGCAGCAGGTTCTGCTCGCGCCAGGCCAGCATGCCCAGCTCCGCATCCGGGCCGATACGCTGGCCGACGCGCTGCATCAGCCGCGCGGACGAACTGTAAGGGTCCAGCGCGGGCATCAAGCCAAGGCCGTACACGCTCCACAGTGCCGCCGTCATGACCACCACCGCGGTGCCAGCACGACGACCGCGCGACCACGCCAGCGCCGCCATGCCGACGATGCCAAGGCCGATCAGCCAGAAACCCACCGACTGCAACGACGCCAGCTCCATGCCGCGCTTCAGCGCGGTGTTTTCCGCCCAGTGCAGATGCAGCGCAATGCCGGCACCCAGGACCAGGCCGGCAAGTGCGAGCAGCAGCACATAGCCGGTGAGCAGCACGCGGACACCGCGACGGCGCAGCAGCCCGGCCAGCAACGGCGCCGCTGCTACGCACAGCGCGGGCAGCATTGGAAAGATGTAGACCTCGCGCTTGCCCGGGCTGGCACTGAAGAACAGCAGCACCAGCACGCTCCACGCCAGCAGCAGCACATAGCGCGGGTCGCCGCGACGCAGCCGCCGCCACCACGCCGGCAGCAGCCACGGCAACAACAGGCAGCCCGGCAGCCACAGCGTGGCGATCACTTGCAGGTAGTACCAGAACGGTTTGACGTGATGCCAGGCGTGCGCATAGCGCGTGCCGGTTTGCTTGAACAGCAACTCATGCGCGTAAGCGTGCAATTGCGGTTCGTCGCTGTGCAGCAGCGCGATGCCCAGCGGCCCCAACCAGACTGCGGTGCCAGCCAAAAACGCTGGCAGTACCAGCAGCCAGCTGCGCCCGGCCTGCGCCCGTGCTGGCAGCACGCTCCAGTGCTGGCGCGGCAGCGCCATCCACGGCAGCAACAGCAGCAGCGGCAGGAAACCGACGCCCTTGGTCACCGTGCCGACGCCGGCGGCAAACAATCCCAGCGTCCACGCGCGCCAGTCCGGCCCGCGCAGCACATGCCGCAGCAGCCCCCACAGCGACAGCGTGGTCAGCGCCACCAGCACCATGTCGATCTGCGCACGCTTGGCCATCAGGCCGAACTGCAGCACCGCAAACAACGCCAGCACCGCGTAGCCGGCCACGCGCCGGTTCCACAGCCGGCGCGTCATGTCCCAGGTCAGCCACAGCGTTGCCAGCGCGGCCAGCAGCGAGGGCAACAGAAACGCGACAGACCAGTGCGGCACCAGCTCATAACTCGCCGCCTGCAGCCACATGAACACCGGTGGCTTTTCCGCGTACAGCTCGCTGCCACGGTGCGGCAGCAGCCAATGGCCGCTTTCGACCATGGTGCGTGCGGCCAGCACAAAGCGCGGCTCGTCCGGCGGATTGGGTTGGCGTAGCCCGAGCCCGGCCACCAGGCTGACGACGATCAGCAGCAACGCGGCAAGCAACGCACGCCGACGAGGGAGAGAGGCAGAGCTGGCAGGCGACACGTGCATGCCCCGATTAAAAGGGGCCGAACGATAGCTGGCAAGCAGGTCGGAATTTTGTCGGAACGCGCGCCGAGCCGCCTGGAGCGGTCGGGTTCGGCTCGGCTCGGTTAGGATGCGCACACCGTCCCTGTCGGGCTGTTCTGGAAACCGCCATGCGGCTGCTGGTCATCGAAGACAACCGCAACATGGTTGCCAACCTGTTCGACTATTTCGAAGCGCGCGGGCATACCCTGGACGCAGCGCCCGATGGCGTCACCGGCCTGCATCTGGCCACCACCCAGCAGTACGACGTGCTGGTGCTGGACTGGATGATGCCGCGCATGGACGGGCCGGAGGTGTTGCGACGCCTGCGCGAGCAGTACCAGTCCGAACTGCCGGTGATCATGCTGACCGCGCGCGACGAATTGCCGGACAAGATCGCCGGCTTCCGCGCCGGGGCGGACGATTACCTGACCAAGCCGTTCGCGCTGCCCGAGCTCGAAGTGCGCATCGAGGCCTTGCTTGCGCGTGCACATGGCCGTCGTCGCGGCAAGCTGTTGCAGGTGGCCGATCTGCGCCTGGATCTGTCCACCCTGGAGGCCACCCGCGACGGGCAGGTGCTGCACCTGTACCCGGCCTGCCGAAAATTGCTGGAAGTGTTGATGCAGGCCAGCCCGGCCGCCGTCACCCGGCAGCGCCTGGAACAATCGTTGTGGGGCGACGACCCGCCCGACGGCGACATGCTGCGCTCGCATATCTACGAGCTGCGCCGCAGCGTGGACGGGCCGTTCGCGCAGAAGCTCATCCATACCCTGCCACGGCTTGGCTACCGTTTGGCAGAACTCGATGGCGCCAGCGAACCGACGAGCAGCGATCGCGCCGATGGCTAAGCCGCGCCCGTTGGGACGTCGGGTCATGGTGTGGTTGTTCGGCTACACCTTGCTGATGACGTTGGCGGTGTTCGGCACCGCGCAATACCTGCACGAGCGCGCCGAGCATGGCGTGTGGCGCTCGCTGCTCAACTCGGAACTGGACAGCATCCTGGACAGCAGCGCGCAAAGTCCCGGTTATCACTGGCAGGATTCGGACACCTTGCGGTTGTATCGTCTCGATGGCAGTAAGCCCGTGCCGCCGGTGTTACGTACCTTGCATCCCGGCCTGCATGAGCGTGACGTCGACGGCCGCCCGAGCGCGTTGATGGTGCGCGACACGCCGCATGCGGGTCGCCTCGTACTGGTGCTGGATATCACCGATTTCGAAGCGCTGGAAAAATTCCTCACCCGCTGGATGCTGGCCGCCGGGATCGCGCTGATCGGCATCACCTTGCTGATGGGCGCTTACGCAATGGCCCGATTGGTGAGCCCGTTAGTGAAGCTGGCCCGCGACATCGGTGCGCTGCGTCCGGAACGCCGTGCGCAACAGATTGCCGTGGGTGCGCAGGGCAGCGCCGAGTTGTACGTCATCGCCGATGCGCTCAACGATTATCTGGAGCGCAACGGCCAGTTCGTCGAGCGCGAACGCGCCTTCATCGACAGCGCCAGCCACGAGCTGCGCACGCCGATCGCGGTGATCGGCAATGCGGTGGAACTGGCCTTGGAGCAACCCGGCACGCCGCCGGCGGTGCGCCATCAGTTGCAGCGCATCGCGCAGACCAGCGCATCGGTAGAGCAACTGATCACCTTGTTGTTGGTGCTGGCGAAAGACCCGAGCCGGCTGGTGGGCAGCAGCGATACGTTGCGGCTGGATCATCTGATTCCGGACATCGTCGCCGACCACGCGCATCTGTGCGCAGACAAGGATCTGCAGCTGGTCATCGACCCGCTGCCGCCATGCAGCCTCACCGCCCCGGTCGCCATCGTGCAGACCGCCATCGGCAATCTGCTACGCAATGCGATCGAAAACAGCGACCGCGGCATTATCCGCATCACCCTATCGGCGCCCGGCATGGTACGCATCGCCGACCCGGGCCACGGCATGACGCCGGAAGAAATTAGCGCGATCTACGCACGCCTGGCGCGCGGCAATGCACGGCAGGGCAACGGCATCGGTCTGGAACTGATCGGGCGGCTGTGCGAGCACTTGGGCTGGAAACTGAGCCTGGAATCCGATGCAGGGCAGGGCACCGTCGCGACGCTGGATCTGTTCGGTGCCGTGGCCGCGATCGAGCCCACACACACATAGCCATCAGCGTGCGCACTGCCTGCATCGCAAGACGGTGCAGCGCACGGCGCACGCTGCGACGGCATGTTGATCGCGCACGGTGATCTGCAGGCACAGGCAATAGTGCACCCCAAGCCACGCAGGCGTTTTGCCCCTTGGTGGGCGCCACGGCGCGCACCGCACCATCATGCAGCCAGCTCAGACCGGCAGCAGCCCGCGTTCGTGCAACCAGCTGCGCGCGTTCTCCGCATCCTGCTCGAACCAGGCACGGGTGGACCCCAGTCGGTAGGTATAGCCCCAGGCATCCATGTCGGCCATCAGCCGTGCACTGCCCACGCCCGGTAACTGGTCGGCCAGCAGAATCTGCAGGTAGCAGGTGGCGTCTTCCTCATCCACCGAATCGGTGGCATCGGTATGTACGGCAGCGCGTTTGTCGGCAGGCAGCACGATCAGGTGCCCGGCTTCATGCAGCATCGAATGCACCGGCGTGTCGTCGCGCACATAGACATCGCAGCCGATGATGCCCGCTTCGGGTTCGCCCCAGAAACTGCCAGGAATCGGCGCGTCAGCGTCCACGCGATGCAGGCGCAGGCCATACCGGCCAAGCAAGGCTGCCGGTGCGTCGAGGCCGATATCAGCCACGCACAGCACAGCGGAAGCATCGGATGCGGAAGCAGGATGTGGAATCACGCGCAGTGGCTCGCGGTCGGGCGCGCCGCAATGGCGCGCAGTGGGGCAGAAACCAAAACGGTACCGTGCGAACACGGTACCGTCAGGAGGGCGATGCGACGACCGCCACACAGCGCGCAAGCGTCTACGGGCTGCACGCTGGCGGCAATGACCGCGTTACTTGTCGCCGTCTTCCGGCAGGGCGACTGAAATATCCAGCACGTCGTGCTCGCCGTCCTTGACCAGATCCACCCGCACCGCATCGGCGTCGATGTTGACGTACTTCTTGATCACTTCCAGCAATTCACGCTGCAGCAGCGGCAGGTAATCCGGCCCGCCACGGTGGTTGCGCTCCTGCGCAATGATGATCTGCAGGCGGTTCTTGGCCGTCTCGGCGGTGTTCTTCTTGCTCTTGAGAAAATCGAGCAGGCCCATGCTTAGCCTCCGAACAGCTTGCTGAAGAAGCCTTTCTTCTCCACGGATATGAATCGCATCGGGCGCTCTTCGCCCATGATGCGGGCGACCGCGTCGTCGTAGGCCTGGCCGGCCGGGGACTCGCCATCCAGGATCACCGGCTCGCCCTTGTTGGAGGCGTTAAGCACGTCGCCGGACTCGGGAATCACGCCGATGGCCTTGAGCCCCAGCACTTCTTCCACGTCGGTGATGCTGAGCATCTCGCCGCCTTCCACGCGGCCCGGGCTATAGCGGGTCAGCAACAGGAACGCCGGCACCGTCTTGCCTTCTTCGGCATTGCGAGTCTTGGAATCGAGCAGGCCGATAATGCGGTCGGAGTCGCGCACCGAGGACACTTCCGGGTTCACCACCACTACGGCGCGGTCGGCGAAATACATCGACAGGAACGCGCCTTTTTCGATGCCGGCCGGCGAATCGCAGACGATGTACTCGAAGCCGTCGGCGGCCAGGTCCTTGAGCACCTTCTCCACGCCGTCCTGGGTCAGCGCATCCTTGTCGCGGGTCTGCGAGGCAGCCAGCACGTACAGGTTGTCGAACCGCTTGTCCTTGATCAGCGACTGCTTGAGCGTGGCTTCGCCATGCACGACGTTGACGAAGTCGTACACCACGCGCCGCTCGCAGCCCATGATCAGGTCCAGGTTGCGCAAACCGACGTCGAAGTCGATGACGGCGACCTTCTTGCCGCGCCGTGCCAGCCCGCAGGCCAGGCTCGCGCTGGTGGTGGTCTTGCCGACGCCGCCCTTGCCGGAGGTGACTACGATGATTTCAGCCAAAGGATTTCTCCGAATATTTCTGTGGTTGGGCCGCGTCAATCAAGCGCAGCGATCTTGATCTGATCCTGCTCCAGCCAGACCTGGACGGCCTTGCCACGCAGGTCCATGGGAACATCGTCCAGCACCTTGTAGTGGCCAGCGATGGCGACCAGTTCGGCGTGGAAGTCGCGGCAGAAGATGCGCGCGTCCGGGTTGCCCTGCGCGCCGGCCAGAGCGCGGCCACGCAGGGTACCGTAGATATGGATGCTGCCGTCGGCGATGACCTCCGCCCCGGCGCCGACCGTATTGAGTACGGTCAGGTCGCAGTTTTCCGCGTACAGCTGCTGGCCCGAACGCACCGCATTGCGTTGCATGCGGCCCGGCGCCGGGCGCGCGGCCGGCGCTGCGGGTTCGGCGCGTGCCGCCGGCGGCGGTGGAGGCGGTGGGCTGACCGCGGTCGGCTCGTATTGCGCGCGGAACTTTGCCAACAGCGGCACGCCGAGTTGCTGCGACAGCAGGTCGATCTCGCTGGTGCCGTAAGCCAGCGCCACCGGCAGCACGCCGGCATCGCGCAGCCCATCCAGCAGCGCCTTGGCGGTGGCCACGTCCGGCACCTGCGACAGGCCGCCGAAATCCAGAATCACCGCCGCCCGCCCGAACAGCTTGGGCGCGCGGGTCACGCGCTCGCGCATTTCCTGCACCAGGCGCGGCACATCCAGCGTCCGCACGCGCAGGTTGGCAATGCCCACCTGGCCGATCTTGAGTTCGCCGGCCTGTTCAAAATCCACATTCACACTCGACACGCTCAGCTCCCCGTCGATGGGTTGTCGGTGGCGGCGGCATGCCGCGGCCGGCCGACCCACGGCAATTCTTCGGGCAACTTGCCGCCATAGGTCTCCTTGACCCACGGATAGCTGCTCATGTCTTTCATCAGCATGCTCGCGCGCACTTCCACGTCGGGCATGGTGTTCTGGCCGACCTCGCGGAAGCCGAAGCTGCCATGGAACAGCAACGCCGCATCGGCGCCGTGGTCCAGGAACACCTCGCAGGCCAGCTGCGGGTAACGCAGCTCGGTGTAGCTCTGCACATCGGCATAGAACGCCCGCCCGACGCCACCGCCGCGACGGCGGCTGGCGACCACGATGCGGTCGATATAGAAAAATTCCGGATGACGGTCCCGGAACCAGGCGAAGTTGCTGCTGTCATGGGCACTGCCACTCCCGAACCCGACCAGGAAGCCGGCCAGGTTGCCGTCGCGCTCGGCGACGCGGAAATATTCGGCCTGTTCGTAGAAGCGTTGCAGCTTGTTTGAATCCAGCGGCAGGATCGCCAGTCCGGCATTGTTGTTCAGGGCCAGGACGGAATCGAGCTCGTGCTCGCGCACGTCGCGGATGACGATCGACATTGGGACTCCGTGGGGTAACGCTCTCGATCCGAAATCGGATCTGCGTCGGATTATTACATGCGTGGCCTGAAGCGGCGACCCGCCGCGTGCGCCTCGGCGCGCAAGTCGCCCCCGCGCAGGGCAACGCAGATGCGCAAACCCGGCCTTGCCGGCAGGTGCGTGCAGGCGAACGTGTGCATGCATGACTTCCGGCAAGAGGGCAGCGGCGGCGCTTGGGCCTAAGATGCCAGCATGTTGGGATACCTCAGTCATACGCGCGTCCTGCGCTTCGCCGGCCTGTTCACCTGGGCGATGATCGCCATGCCGTTGGTGTTCATCTACTGGGCGCCTGCCGAAGATGGCGACCACCGCAGCGTGCTGGAGGCCGCCACGATGTCGGCGTTCTTCATCGGCTTCGGTGTCAGCTATTTCTGGTTGACGCGCGGCTTGAACAGTGGCGGCCACGCGCATTGGTACGATCGCCTGATCCTGCTACTGCTCACGATCTGCGCGCTGGCGGTCAGCTATCTCACCCGAACCGGCCTCGGCAGCATTCTGATGATGGTGGCGGCCGGGGTGATCCCCTGGCTGTTGCCGCTACGTGTGGGCGTGGTGTGGCTGGTGCTGAGCCAGCTGGCGGTGCTGCCGGTCTACCATCTGCTGCTGGGGTTCCCGGTCTCCGGCGCATTGATGCAATCGCTGCTTTACGGCGGCTTTTCGATGTTCATCTTCGTCACCAGCCTGGTCGCCCGGCAGCAGACCGAGGCACGCGAAGAACAGCGCCGGCTCAACGCCGAACTGCGCGCCACCCGCGCGCTGCTGGCCGAAAGCGCACGCATCAACGAGCGCACCCGCATCTCGCGCGAGCTGCACGATCTGCTCGGTCACCATCTCACCGCGCTCAGCCTCAACCTGGAGGTGGCTGGCCACATCACCGAGGGCCAGGCGCAGGAACACGTGCGTCAGGCGCACACCCTGGCCAAGCTGCTGCTCACCGATGTGCGCGAGGCGGTCAGCCATTTGCGCGACAGCGGCGCCATCGATCTGGAAGCGGCGCTGCGCCCCCTGGTGACCCAGGTCCCGTCGCTGGACATCCATCTGGATATCGCCCAGCCGCTGACCCTGGATGACCCCGAGCGGGCGCACGTGCTGCTGCGCTGCACCCAGGAAATCATCACCAACGCGGTGCGCCACGCCGGCGCGCGCAATCTGTGGATCCAGGTACGGCGCGATGCGGATACCGTGCTGATCGACGCCCGCGACGACGGCCATGGCGCCGATGCGGTGGCGCCCGGCAACGGACTGCGCGGCATGCGTGAACGGCTCAACCAGTATGGTGGCAAGCTGGAAATCCAAACCCGGCGCGGCGACGGCTTCGGCCTGCGCATCTGCGTTCCAGGCGCGCCGGCACTGATGCCTGCGGCCGTTACTCAAGGAGTGTTCTGATGATCCGTGTGTGCCTGGTCGACGACCAAACCCTGGTGCGCCAGGGGATCCGCTCGCTGCTGGCGCTGGACAACGGCATCGAGGTGGTGGCCGAGGCCTCGGACGGCAAGCAGGCGGTGGAGCAGATTCCGCAGATCCAGCCGGACGTGGTGCTGATGGACATGCGCATGCCGGTGATGTCCGGCCTGGAAGCCCTGCAGATGCTCTCGCGCAATGGCACCCTGCCGCCGACCATCATCCTGACCACCTTCGACGACGACCAGCTGGTGCTGGCCGGGCTCAAGGCTGGCGCCAAGGGTTATCTGCTCAAGGACGTGTCGCTGGAACAGCTGGTCGGTGCGATCCGCACCGTGGCCGACGGCGGCTCGCTGGTGCAGCCGGCGGTCACCCAGCGCCTGCTCTCTGGCCTGGAGCACATGCGCAACGAGTTCGTCAGCCTGGACCGGCCCGATCCGCTCACTGATCGCGAGACCGAGATCCTGCGGCTGATGGCGAGTGGCTTTTCCAACAAGGAAATCGCCAATTCGCTGGGCGTGGCTGAGGGCACCATCAAGAATCACGTGTCCAACATCCTGTCCAAGTTGGGCGTGCGCGACCGCACCCGCGCCGTACTCAAGGCATTCGAGCTGCAGCTGGTCTGACAGCAGGATGTCCCGCCCGGCGCAGCGCGCCGGGCGTTCGCGGGCGCGCAAGCCTGCGGCTTGCAGGCAGCGCCTGCTCACCCTGTCCAAGTTGGGCGTGCGCGACCGCACCCGCGCGGTACTCAAGGCATTCGAGCTGCAGCTGGTCTGACAGCAGGATGTCCCGCCCGGCGCAGCGCGCCGGGCGTTCGCGGGC
>NZ_JBEGDX010000001.1:563546-1284799 GCF_040202975.1 Xanthomonas sp. WHRI 10207
CGCGCAAGCCTGAGGCTTGCAGGCAGCGCCTGCTCACCCAGTCCAAACTGGGCGTGCGCGACCGCACCTGTGCGGTGCTCAAGGCGTTCGAACTGCAGCTCGTCTGACGGCAGTGCCGTCGTAACTCAATGCCGCCCTGCACGGCGCTTGCTGCCCGACGCGGCATCGCCGTCCTGCATGCATCTTTATGCGATTGCGTTGCGCCGAGTGGGGCGGTGACACGCCCCTAAATGCCTTTGGCTAATGCGGCATCACACGCACGCAGCGCGCGATGTGCATGATGACTGCGCGCAATTGGCGCAAACCCTTGTACAGACTGGGATTGCGCAGTTCCGCAACAGCGCCGCGTGCGCTAAATGACACCGCAAGACCGCGCTACCCGTCGCACAACTGAACATCTTTCTCGAAGCCTGCTAGGATGGTGGCTTCGCTTCACTCAACCCGGCCGTGGGATCGGCCCCGGAGACCTCCTGAATGACCCGTATTATCGAGTTCCTGATCGCCTTGGGGATCGTGGCTGGCTTGTTTGTCGTGGTGGGCTTGGTGTTGCCCTCGGAGCGGCAGATGTCCGAGAGTGTTGAGACCAACCGCAGAATGACGATTGTTTACGACACCGTGAACAGCTTCCGTCGTTTCAAGGATTGGAACCCGCTTGTGCTGCGTGACCCGAAGATCCAGCTGAAGCTGGCCGGCCCGGAAGAGGGCAAGGGTGCACGCGTCGAATACAGCTCCACCGAGGGCTATATCGGCAGCGGCAGCTGGGAAATTAAAAACACCGTCAAGAACGAGCGTGTTGAGATCGCGATCGAAGATCCCACCAAGGGCTATGACAAGGTCACCAATTTCACTCTGGCTCCGACCGGCAAGAACAACAAGAACGTCAAGATCACCCAGGATTACAGCGTCAAGTACGGCTGGAACCTGTTCGGTCGTTATGCGGGCTTGTATGTCAGCCGCCACGTGGGCGACGACCTGAAGCTGGGCCTGTCGCGTCTGGCAACTGCATTGGCCACCGTGCCGAACTTCGACTACCGCGCGCAGCTGGACGGCAAGCCGGTGTTGAGCGATCTCAAGATCGTCGATGTGCCGGCCGAGGACCTGTTGGTCGTCACCGCGGGCAACATCGATCGCGATAACGAGACGATCAAGAAGTCGATCAAGGACAACCAGGAGTGGATCAAGCGCGTGATGGACGCCAATGGTCTGGAAGCTGCTGGTCCGGTTCGGATCGTCACCACCGACTTTGCCAGCGACAAGTACGCGTTCGACGTCGTGCAGCCGGTCCGCAAGCGTGCCGGTGGCGCGCCGAAGGCCGATGCCAAGACTGACACCGCCAAGACCGACGCCAAGAAGGACGACGCCGCAGCAGCTGCTGCACCTGTCGATGCGACACCGGTTGCCGCAACGGGTGAAGAGCTGAAGCTCAACATCCCGTCCGAAGCTCCGGTGAAGTACGAGCGCACCAAGGCACACCGTTCGGCATTTGCTACCTACGCAGGCCATATGGCCGGCCTGGATGCCGTCCGCAGCTCCCTGCGTGCCTGGTCTGCCACCGGCGGCAACGACGTGACCGAACGTCCGTACGAGTCCTGGAAGGGCGGCGTGGACAAGTCGTTTACGCAGGACGGTACCTATGACGTCTACTGGGCCATCAAGTAATCGTTTCACCACGATGATCTGATCCAGACGAAAACGCGCCGCAGTCTTGCGGCGCGTTTTTTTTTGCGCCACGGCGCCGCAACGGAAACTGCCCGCATGTCTTTAATCGAACGTCGCAAGAAACATCCCTCGTTGCTGGCCTTTTGCGGCGGCTTGCTGGCCGCCATCGCGGTGGGGCTGTCGGCCTACGCCTCGCACGGCGTGACCGACGCGCTGGTGCAGTCGCGGTTGCAGTTGGCATCGCTGTACGCATTTGGGCACGGTGCCGTACTGGTCGTGCTGGGCGCCACCGAAACGCGTGCGCTCGCGCGCGTCGGGTTGTATCTGTTGTTGCTCGGCACGTTGCTGTTTGCCGGCAGCCTGGTTGGCGGCGCCTTGCTGCACTGGCCGACCAGCCTTGCACCGATCGGCGGGGTCGGCTTGATGCTGGGCTGGGTGGTGTTGGCGATCGGCGCGTTGAGGCGCTGAGATGCCACGGCATACCCGCGGATTCGATGTAGAGGCGGCGTTCGCGCAGTTGAGCCGGCGCGACCGCGCGTTGGGCGCGTGGATGAAGCGCATCGGTCCCATCGCTCCGCAGCCAGGTTGGCGCAAACCGTTCGACCCGGTGGACGCGTTGGCGCGTGCCATCTTGTTTCAGCAACTCAGCGGCAAGGCCGCATCCACGATCGTGGCGCGGGTGGAGTTGGCGATCGGATCGAGCCGTCTGCATTCCGACACCCTGGGGCGCGTGGACGATGCGGCGCTGCGCGCCTGCGGTGTCTCTGGCAACAAGGCGCTGGCACTGCGCGATCTGGCACGGCGTGAGCTGGATGGAGAAATTCCCTCGTTACGCAGGCTCGCCTTCATGGAAGACGACGCCATCGTCGAAGCACTGGTGCCGGTGCGTGGCATCGGCCGTTGGACGGTGGAAATGATGCTGATGTTCCGCCTGGGCCGCCCGGACCTGCTGCCCATCGACGACCTGGGTGTGCGCAAGGGCGCCCAGCGCGTGGACAAACAAGCGCAGATGCCCACGCCGAAGGAACTTGCCGAGCGCGGGCAACGCTGGGGCCCATACCGCACTTACGCCGCGTTTTATCTATGGAAGATCGCCGACTTCAGCGTCGCGGCGAAAGTGCCGACCCCGCGCTCGCAGGAATAGGTGCACCGGGTGGATGTACAAGCGCGCACGCCGGCGCGAGCGGGCGGGGGGGCGTTATCAGGGGCGTCCTGGGCGCCGGTAATGGCCGGTTCCCGGCGTTACTCACCCAGGCAGGTACTTGTCCCACAAGTGGTTGCGGAAACGACGCTCTGGATCGATGTTCCTTTTGACGCTCGCAAAAGACCCGGTTTCCGGGTAAGCGGCGGAAAATTGCTGCTGGCTGGCATGCAGCCGGTAGGGTAGGTAGTAGCGGCCGCCGTGCGCCAGCGCCGCATCGATCAACTGCCGGGTCCAGGCCACCGTTGCCTTGTCAGGCGAGCTGCCGCTGCGCTGCTTGTAATAGAGCACGAAGGAAAACACCGGCTGCGTTGCCCAGCGCAACATTGACACCGTATCGGCAGGCGAGTGGCGGATCGAGATATTGAGTGCGTTGACATCGTTGCGGCGCAGGATTGCGGCCATTTCGCGCGCGAATGCAGTAAATGCAGGCACCGGCACGAAATATTCCTGCAGCAGGTAGGTGGACATGCGCCGCGTGCGCGGTTCCAGCGAACGCGCATCCAGGCTGGCCTGGCAATTGCGACGCATCACTACCGGCGTCTGCAACAGCGGCGCGGTCTGATAGCGCTCGCGCAGCGACGTGCTCAGCGGCAGTTCCGATGCAGCCCAGATCAGATTCTGTTCGCGGCTGTAGTCCAGGTCGCGCGCAATCAGGCGCCTGGCATCGGTTGGTGCGGCATCGCTGCTGACCCAGGTCACTGCCAATGGGCGATCAAAGTGCGGCGGCGTCAGGTCGGCATTGTGCATCACCGCCAGTGGGTCGGCGGCGATACGGTCGGCGAAGAAGGCGGGGTAGTCGTCCAACGCCACTTGTTCCACCCGCCGCTCCAGCATGTCGTTGAGTGTCAGCGACAACTCCACTTCGGTGACCACGCCGAGCCCGCCGTAGCCGCCAATGACAGCGGAGAACAGCTCCGGAGTGTTCGTGCGGTTGAGTTCGTGTATCTGGCCACCTGCGTCAACCAGCTGCAAGGCATGCACCGTGTGCGCAATCGGCCCGGCATGCAGGTAGCGGCCATGGCAATTGACCCCGATCGAGCCACCGACGCTGAAGTTGCTGTAGCTCTGCATCACCGCGATTGCCAGATCATGTGGATCGATCAGGTCCTGCACGTCCCGCCAACGCATGCCGCTACGCACGCGGATGCGTCGGGCAGCGACATCCAGATGCACTAGGCCGACCAGCTCGCGTAGGTCCAGGTGCAGCGAAGAGGGTGAAGAGATTTGCCCACCCATGCTGTAACGCGCGCCACCGATTGACACCGGACCGGTACTGCCGCGTAGCAGGCTGACCACCTCGTCCACGCTGCGCGGCCGCGCGATGCGTGCCACCGTAGTGCGATCGATGCCGGCAATATCGGTGATCTGCAGCGATGTGTCGGGGCTCTTGCCGCATCCGGGCATGGTCAGCGCAACGCCGGCGCCGAGGAGTGCGGCGGTGGCGGTGCGGCGCTGTCTATCGATGTGCTCGTCCATAAGCGGATGTTTCCAGCAGGGTTGGGAATCAGGTGGCGGCGGGCGGCAGGCGGCCGAGTGTTGCGTCAGACCACAGCCGGGGGGATCGGCAGGCTATGGAGGTGATGGCGATGCAGCGCGCGTGCTCACGCGTTGGACCTGTCATGGCGACGACACAGCGTGCGGCAGGCTTCATGGCGCGTGCCACCGCCAATGCCAGGGTTCGTACACGATGCCATGGGGGTTATCGCGCGGATAGCTCAGGCGGTAGCCGAAGCGCGGCGCGTGACTGCGCAGCCACGCAAACGCGGTGGTGGCCTCGAACGATTCTTCTGCCGGTGGTTCGCCCGGAGTGCCGATATCGAGCGCATCGCCGCTGTGATGTTCGCTGAAGCCCGGTGCGGCATTGACCGCCAGAATCTGGTCCAGCGTCAGCCCGCGTGCGAACTTGCGTTCGAAGATGCCCAGTTGGTAATCGTGGCTGCGGTAGCCGGAGATCGCATCGAGCACGATGTCCGCACGCAGCGCAGCCGCACGCATCTGATGCCACGCACGCACCGCACCTGCGTTGAGCCAGAGCGGCCGGCCGAAGCGATCGCGCCCGGCGAACTGCAACGTTGCCGGTTCGGCGATCAGGCGCAGGCCGGTCTGTTCTACATAGTCATCTGCAACAAGCCCGAGCTGTGTGAGGCGATGCTGCAAGCCGTCGATCGCCAGGACGCCCGCGTGGCCTTGGCTGGAACGCGCAGTGGCGCCCTGCAACCGGTCCAGTGCCTCGTCCAGACCAGGTTCGCGCGCCAGTCGCGGCACCAGCGGCATCAGCCCGTGTGGCAGCTGCGCGGCCAGATAGCGCCCATCGCGTTTGCGCCGCAGTAGCCAGTCGGCCTGCGCCAGGACGCGCGCATCGGCATTGCTGCGCGCGCGCAAGAGGGCAGCTGGCACCAGTTCGATGGCGGTGTTGTTGAGCAGCAGGGACAGTCTTGGGCGCATCGCGACAGGGTAGGGCTAAGCGCGTTGCGCGGCCAGTTGCTGTAGATCCTGCAGCAGCTGGCGCGGCTGTTCGGGACTGAGCACGACTACGCTGCCGTCCTTGAGCGGGAGGGTCAGCACGCGGGCCGATTGGGTGACCAGATAGAACCCCGGGCCTGCCTGTCTGCTGCGGTAGTACCCGGAATGGAAACCCGGATAGCCAAAGCCCAACGACTTTCGGCCTGGCTTGAAGGCCGGGTGCTCGGCCAGATCGACCACGCGCGCGGTGTCCAGCCGCATCTGGTCGACGGGTACCTGCTTGGTGAACAGTGTCGAGCGCACGATCAAGCGATCGTCCTGCAGCCGGATACCGCGTCGCGCATGCGCGGCGGTGCAGCTCACTGCGATTGCCAGCAGCAATGCCAGGTGGGTGTACAGGGCGGCAGGATGCCCATGACGGACATTGTCCGCATGTACCACGACGATCACGCACGCGACAGCCAGCAACGGAAGCCATAGCCACAGCGCAAGCCTCCAGGGCGCGACCGGAGCGACGGCGTACTCGCGCCGATGCGGTGGCTGGCGGTGACCGGTGTGTGCCGTGTGCTGTGCAACGCCGCCGTGGCGTTGACCGGATCGCGTCGTCATCGGGCGTCCTTGATCGTCACCTGTGGCGTGACGCTTGGCGATACGTGTGGGCGCCGGCAGCGAGCATGCCGGGGTTGTTTGGTATGGCCACCGCGACCTGGATGTCATCGCCGTTGACGGCGTGGAGACATGACAGCGATGCGGCGACGCTTCGCCCGTTGCAGCGCCTGCTCATGTCTGCGGCTCCTTGTCGCCCTGCGGCTTCGGCAAGCGCCCTGCCTTGCGTAGCGCATCGCGCAGCACGTATTCGATCTGCGCGTTGAGGCTGCGTAGCTCGTCGTCGGACCAGCGCTGCACGGCAGCCAGTACATCGGCGTTGATGCGCAGCGGATAGGCCTTCTTTTCGCTCACTCGCGCTCACCGCGGCCGCTGTAACGGCGCAGGTGCATGACCATCGAGACGATCAATACGTTGACGCCGATGATCATGCCGATCACCACCGCATAGATACCAGCGCGGTTGTCGCCGGCCCAGTACAGGCAGGCGGCACCGATCAGGATCACCAGGCTGATCAGCGCCCAGCGCAGGCCCAGACCGCGTGCGCGGTCGTCGTCGTCCGCACCGATGGAGGCGGCGATCGCCAGCGCGGGCAAACCGGACAGAGCGACTACCAGTGGCACCATGACATTCATTGTTTCACCTCAATAGAGCGAGCCGGCGTTGACCACCGGTTGGGTGCCGCGATCAGAACACAACACGGTGAGCAGGTTGCTGACCATATGCGCCTTGCGCTCTTCGTCCAGCTGCACCACGCCGTTTTTCTGCAACTCGGCCAGTGCCATCTCCACCATGCCCACGGCACCCGCCACGATACGCGTGCGTGCGGCGATCACTGCATTGGCTTGCTGGCGCTGCAGCATGGCTTGCGCGATTTCCGGTGCGTAGGCGAGATGGCTGATGCGCGCTTCGATCACGTCCACGCCGGCCTGGGTCAGGCGCTCGTCGAGATGGCGCTTGAGCTGTTCGCTGATTTCGGCCGGATGGCTGCGCAACGAAATCTGACCATCTTCGTGTTGATCGTAGGGATAGCTGGTGGCCATGGCGCGCAGCGCCGCTTCGGACTGGATATGCACGAAGCTTTCGTAGTCGTCGACGTTGTACACCGCCTCCGATGCATCCATGACCTGCCACACGATCACGGCAGCAATTTCGATCGGGCTGCCATCCAGTTCGTTGACCTTGAGCCGGCCGCTTTCGAAATTGCGCACACGCTGGCTGACCCGGCGCTTGGCATAAAAGGGGCTGTTCCACCGCAGGCCAGGGTCCTTGACCGTGCCCACGTACTTGCCGAACAGGCTGAGCACGGCGGCCTGGTTGGGTTCCAGGGTGTACAGCCCGGCCAGGAAAAAGATGCCGACGGCAACCACCACGATGGTGGCGATCAACGCGAGCGGAATCGCCTCGGCCGAGGCCGCCACGGTAAGCAGCATCCAGGCGCTGGCTGCGAACGCCGCACCAACGGCGATGATGACGGGGATGCCAGGCAGTGAGTTGATCGGCTTCTCTTTCATGAGCGGATGTCCTTGAGTTTGGAATGAAGATATCAAAGTGATATCAAGTGATGCAAGATTTGCGGGCAGCGTTCGAGCGGAAGGCCCAGTTAGAATGGCCGCCCCCTTCCGATCTGGACCCGCGCTCATGACTACTCTCGGCACGCCGTTATCGCCTTCCGCCACCCGGGTGCTGCTGCTGGGGTCGGGCGAACTGGGTAAGGAAGTAGCGATCGAACTGCAGCGCTTCGGGGTGGAAGTGATCGCGGCCGATCGCTATGCCAATGCACCGGCGATGCAGGTGGCGCACCGCTCGCACGTGCTGGACATGCTCGATCCCGCCGCGCTGCGCGCGCTGATCGCCGCAGAGCAGCCGCACCTGATCGTGCCGGAGATCGAAGCCATCCATACCGAAACCCTGGTGGCGCTGGAGCGCGATCAGGGCCAGCGCGTGATTCCCACCGCGCGCGCCGCACGCCTGACCATGGACCGCGAAGGCATCCGCCGCCTGGCTGCCGAAACCCTGGGCCTGCCGACCTCGCCGTATCGCTTTGTCGACACCGCTGCCGAGTACCGCGATGCGATCGCCGCGGTGGGCCTGCCGTGCGTGGTCAAGCCGGTGATGTCGTCCTCGGGCAAAGGCCAGAGCACCTTGCGCAGCGAGGCCGACATCGATGCGGCGTGGGACTACGCGCAGACCGGTGGACGTGCCGGCGCCGGGCGTTGCATTGTCGAAGGCTTTATCGATTTCGATTACGAGATCACCTTGCTGACCGTGCGGCACGCGGGCGGCACCTCGTACTGCGACCCGATCGGCCACTGGCAGCAGGATGGCGACTACCGCGAAAGCTGGCAGCCGCAACCGATGTCGGCTGCCGCATTGCAGCGCTCGCAGGAGATTGCGAAAGCCATCACCGACGATCTGGGCGGCTGGGGCTTGTTCGGCGTGGAGTTGTTCGTCAAGGGCGACGACGTGTGGTTCAGCGAAGTCTCGCCGCGCCCGCACGACACCGGGCTGGTAACGCTGGTGTCGCAGGAATTGAGCGAATTCGCGCTGCACGCCCGCGCAATCCTCGGCCTGCCGGTCGGTGCTGAAAACGGCGGCGTCATCCGTCAGAGCGGCCCGTCTGCTTCCTGCGCGCTGCTTGCGCACGGCAATGGCGTGCCGGTGTTCGACAAAGTTGCCGATGCATTGCGCGACCCGGACACCGCGCTGCGCTTGTTCGGCAAACCGCGCGTCGATGGCCACCGCCGTGTCGGCGTCACGTTGGCGCGTGCTGACAGCATCGATGCAGCACGCGAGAAAGCGCGCGTAGCGGCGGCGGCGTTGACGATTCAGTTGAAAGACTGAGCAGCGCCTTGCTTGAAAGAGTGCAGCTTGGTGCTGCACTTCTTTCAGAACGCCAGCTGCAAGCATGTGATGCGCTTGCCATCAACAGCGATGGCAAGCTGTGCGAGCAGTCACTCGCCGAAGTGCAGCTGTCGTCAGTTCTGTACAAGCCAGCGCAAGCGATGCCTGCGTCCATGGACCTGTCATCGCCCGCTTTGGAAGTACGGCAGATTCCAAAACGCGACGTTACCAATCCCAACTCCCTAATCGCTAATCCCGGCTACAAACCAACATCCACCCACACCGCATGATGGTCGCTGCCATCGGCAATTGCCGCTTCCGGGGCGGTGCTGGCCGGCCAGAAGATGCCGCTGCCGATCAGGGTGAACTGGTGCGATGGCAGCACGTAGTCCAGGCGCATGGTGCCGGCTTGCGGGCCGAAGTCGCCGGTGACCTGGTGCGGGTCGCCGGTGTGCACGATGCCTTGCGCGGCGTATTCGGCGGTCTTTTCCGGGCCGCCGTCGCTGCGCGGGGTGGGGTACTGCAGCACGCTCGGATGATTGATCAGTGCGCGGATCGCGTCGTGGCGGCCTGCGCCATCGATCGGGTCGTTGTTCAGATCGCCCAGGATCACAAAGTGCGCATCGGCCGCCAGGCCGCCGCAAATCCCCTTGTCATCGCACAGCCAGCGCTTGCTGTCGGCGGCGTTGTCCAGGTACGCACGCCACAGCGCGAGCTCGTCGTGGTTACGTGCGGCGTTGCGCTTTTCCGCGCCATCGAACACCGGTGGCGTCGGGTGCGACACCAGCGCATGCACGACACCGAGCGGCGTGCGCACCGGCACGTCCCAATGCGATTTTGACGACAGGCGCAGTTGCGACCAGATCGCGTCGCTATAGAACGAACGCCCGGTGCCCGGATCCAGCGGCCGCAGTGCACCCGGCAGCGCGCTCCATTTCAGCAATTGAAAACTGCGCACAGACTGCGCATCGATCGGATACCGCGACAACACCAGCATCCCGTACTGACCAGGATGCAGCCCATAGCCCCAGGCATCGTTGCCACGCGAGCGGCCATCGCCACCGACGGTACCGTTGCTGTCCAGATCCAGGCCGCTCGGCACGCCGGTATTGACCGGTGCCAGATACCGATACGGATAACCCAGCGGCTCGCCGCCGCCTGGCTGGGCGACCTGCAGGTAGCGCTGCTGGAACAGATCGGCAGCGCGGTGGTCCGGGTCGAAATCGAATTCGTTGAGCAACACCAGATCCGGACGCACGCGCTGCAGCACCGCGGCGATCTTGCGTGCATGCGCGCTGTCGCCCTGCAGTTCGCGCACCAGGCCGCCGGCCTCGTCTGAGTACAACGAGGTGTTGTAGGTGGCGATGCGCAGCTGTGTCGGCACAGGGTCGCCGGTGGCGCTATCGGAGGTAGCGGCCGATGCCGGCGTGCGATGGGTACAGGCAGCGCAGAGCGCGGTCAGCGCAAGCAACAAAAGAGGTCTGATCATCGCGCGATTCTCGCATGCTGGATGCGACAGCCCGATGTCGCGCGCTGCGATTCACGGCGCCGATGCGGTCGCGGGTAATCCGCGCCACTGGCGGCCGTCGTAGGCTTCCAGTGCGCTGAAACGACGCTTGTAATTCATCTTTGCATGGCCGTCGATCCAGTAGCCCAGATACACATGCGCGCGTCGCTCGCGCTGAGCCCATTGAATCTGCTGCAGGATCGCAAAGGTGCCCAGGCCGCGCGCGGCCGCCTCCGGCGCGTAGAACGTGTACACCGCAGACAACGCATGTTCGGTGACGTCGGTGACCGCAACGGCGAGCAGCCGCCCCGGTGCATGCGCCACCGCCGGTTCGCGAATCTCCAGAAACCGCCCATGCGACCAGCCGCCGATCAGGAACTGATCGAATTCGGTGCCGCCATGCTCGTCCATGCCGCCACCGGGGTGTCGGGATTTGAGGTACTGGCGATACAGGGCGAGTTGCTCGTCGGTGCGTTCGGCTGCGACCACGCGCACGACCAGATCCTGATTGCGCGCAAGGCAACGGCGTTGACTGCGATCGGGTCGAAATGCATCCACTGCAATGCGCACCGGCACGCACGCGCGGCAGCGTTCGCAATGCGGCCGGTACACCAAGTCGCCGGAGCGACGAAACCCCCATGCCAATGCTTGCGGATAGATCGTGCCCAGGCGCGGGTCGTGCGGGTCCAGCACCAGATCGCGCGCACGACGCTCGGGCCAGTAGCCGCAGGCATGCTCGCCGGTCTGGAACAGGCGCAGGTCGTCGTGGGTGTCGGCGTGGATGGCCATGCGCGCAGGATAGCGCCTGTGCGTCGCAACAGCGGCGACTGTCCGCCGGATGAATACGCCAGGTGTGCGCGTCAACGTGTGCGCCGATGGCTCGTTGATGTGGGTGTTGGTGGCAGCGCACGGCCTCTCCGGATGCGCCACCCACGCGATGCGGCCCATGCAGGTGCCGCGTGTGGTTCCCACAATCAGGAGTTTCTCATGACGTCTCGCAAACCTTTCCTCGCCCTGGCCGTGCTGGCTGCGCTGTCCACCGGCGTCGTGTTCGCCGCCACTCCGCCTGCTGCCGGCGATGCGCCGCGTCCTGGCAAGCTCGACAGCAATAACGATGGCGTCATCGATCGTAGCGAAGCCGCCGCTGACCCCAAGCTGGCTGCGCAGTTCGACACGTTGGACACCAACAAGGACGGCAAGCTTTCACGCGATGAGCGCCCGCGTCATCGCGGTCCGGGTCGCGAGGGACGTGGCGAGTGGATGGCTAAATTCGATACCAACAAGGACGGCCGCATCAGTCGCGAGGAAGCCAAGGCCGACCCGAAGTTTGCCGCGCGCTTCGATCAGATGGACGTCAACAAGGACGGCTTTGTCGATCGCGCCGACCGTGAGCTACGCATGCAGCAGCATCGCGATGCGTGGTTTGCCAAGGCCGACACCGACAAGGACGGCAAGCTGAGCAAGGCCGAGTTCGACGCCGCATCCAAGATGCGCGGCGAGCATGGTCCGCGTGGCCCGGGTGAGCACGGCGACCGTGGCGATCACGGCAAGCGTCCGATGCCGGCCAAGCCTGCCGCGGGCAACTGAGCATTGAGAGCGGCAAACAAAACGTAGCGAGCAGTCGTCAGGTGGGCGCGGACGGCCCGCAGGAACCGGAGCGTACGGGTGGTACGTGCCGATTCCGAGCGCCGGCCGCGCGCGCTTGGCAGTAAGCACGGTAGTTCTGTGAGCTGCTCTTAGGTGGAGTGCAATTGGTTGAGTAGTGCAGTGGTGGGATGACACCGCCGTCATGGCGGTTGCTCATTCGCAACAGTTAACAAGGCGCCGATCGACAGACGGCCTCCCGCGTAAGCAGGAGGCCGTTTTTTGTGTGTGCGTTGTTAGGCAGCTAACACGCGTACTGCGCGCATCCCGACGATCTGCCATGCGCGCGCGACTGGCACGCAGATCGATCCTTGTGTTGGCGCGCCTCATAGCATCCCCAGCTTGATGGAGTGATGCAGGATCGCCAGTATCACTGCGACGTTGCTGACGATCACGGCGCCAGGGCTTGACCCTGCTAGCCCAAACCACGCCACCACAGCGCAGAAGCGCTCAGCGTGCCGGCTGAATCCGCACCCGCATTTCGTCGTCCTCCGCTGGCGGCGTTGCGTCCGGTGCCGATTGCGATGCGGGCTGTGTTGCTGGGGCGACCGGCGCCGGTGTGCTGCGATGGCGCATCACCACAAACATGGCCACCGCACCGATCACCAGCAACAGCACCAGACGGATACGCCAGGCCCAGCTGCGCGCGCTGGAGCTCGAGCCGTTTTCGCCTTCGCGGAAGGTGTATTCCACATTCGGCAGATCGCGGCGGGTGGTGTCGAGCAGGCGTGCATCGCGCAGCAGGTCGCGCGCGCGCGGCTGGTCGTCGGCGTGCACGATCCACACGGTGGGATACGCCTGCGCGTTGCCTTGCTCCAGGTAGCTGAACTGCCCGGTGCGCTTGCTCTCATACGAGCGGCCATTGCTCATGCGCACATCGATGCCGGCGTTGCGCAATAGATTGGCCACGCCCTCGGCGGTTTCGATACGTTGACTGCTGAAGATCTTGCGCATGCTGGTGGAAACCGCCGTTGGGTCCCGAACAAATGGCGCCAGTGCTGCGCCGGTTCAAGATGAAAAGAAAGATGTGGGTGATGGCTACGGCTAAGTGGCCGCACGCGCGCCGGTGAGCTGGCCGGCGCGTCGTCGTAACAGCTTGCGTGCTGCGCGACGAGCCGGCCGCATGCCCGCCACCTGCGCCATCGATTGATGAGTCCGCGACACGGTAGCGCCACCCATCTGCGCCTAGCCCTTGGCCGGCACGGCAATCGCGCTGCCCTCGGGCACCACACGGATCAGTCCTTCCTGCGTGGTGCTGGCGACCAGCACGCCATCGCGGGTGAAGAACTGCCCACGTGCCAGGCCGCGTGAGCCTTGCGCGGTGGGGCTATCCAGCGAGTACAGCAACCAGTCGTCGGTGCGGAAGGGGCGGTGAAACCACAGCGCATGGTCGAGCGAGGCCATCTGCACATTCGGCGTGTAATAACTGATGCCGTGCGGAAACGTGGAGGTGCCCAGCAACTGAAAATCCGAGGCGTAGGCCAACAGCACCTGGTGCAGGCCGACATCGTCGCCGATCGGGTCGTTCAGACGCAGCCACATCTGCTGGAACGGTGGGCGCTTGGGTGGCTTGAGTTCGTCGCGCGGAAATACGTGGCGAAACTCGAACGGGCCACCGCGCGAGAGCCAGCGCTGCACCTTGGCCGGCAGGTTCGCCAGCACCTCCGGCGCAAGCGGTGCGGCCGGTTCGATGTCTTCCGGCGGCGGCACCACCGGCATCACTGACTGATGCTCGGCGCCGTCTTCGTGTTCCTGAAACGAGGCCGCGCAGAAAAAGATCACCTTGCCGTGCTGGATCGCAGTGACCCGGCGTACTGAGAAACTGCCGCCATCGCGGGTGCGGTCGACGTCGTAGACGATCGGGTGGTCGATATTGCCGGCACGCAGAAAATAGGCATGCAGCGAATGCGCCTGGCGGCCGTTTTCCACCGTGGCCTGCGCAGCCGACAGGGCCTGGCCCAGTACCTGTCCACCGAACACGTACTTGGTGCCGATGTCGCGGCTCTGGCCGCGAAACAGATTGTCTTCCAGGCGCTCCAGCGACAGCAGGCTGATCAGTTCGGAGACGACGGGTTCGGCGGTGGCGGACAAGGGGCTGGCCTGGGCGTGCGACGGACCACGATTATAGCGGGCCGCCTGCGTACCACCGTTCAGGCCTTTTGCAGGCGTTCGACCAAGCCACGCAACGCGGCCTGGGCATCGGGCGCGTACCAGCCGTCGACGAAGCGCTCCAGCTGGATCAGCTCCGGCGCCAGCGCCGCGCGCAGATCGGCTCTTGCCACCGCACGCGTGGCCAGCATCGGCTGACGCGGCAACTGTTGCAGCTCCTGCAGCCACGCCACCGCGCGCGCGGTGACCAGTTCGCCGTCCACCAGCTCATCGACCAAGCCGATCTGGGCGGCCTGTTCGGCTGGTAGCAACTGGCCGGAAATCAACAAGCGTTCGGCACGATGCGCACCGACCACGCGGCGCAACAGCCGCTGGATACCTTCCGGCGCCGCCAACCCCACTTGCACTTCGTTCAGGCCGATGGTGTACGGCCGGGCGGTATCGGCGCTGCGCGCCATCACCCGGTAGTCGCAGCACAGCGCCAGCACGCAGCCACCGGCCGGTGCATGGCCGCCGATTGCCGCGACCACCGGCACCGGGCAGTTGGCCAGTGCTTGCGCTGCATCGAAGAAGGCGGTCCAGCTGGCCAGCAGTGCAGCGCGGTCGGTGCCATGCGACAGCAGGTGCGGTACATCCATGCCACCGGAAAAAATGCGTGCGCTGCCCGATAGCACCACGCCGTCGACCGTGGCTTCCAGCTGCTGCACGGCCGCGCTCAGTGCCTGGCAGAGCGCGGTATCCAGTGCATTGACCGGCGGGCGCGCCAGACGGATTTCACGAATTCGGCCGTGGTCTAAGATCTGGATGCTCATTCGGGGCTCCTGGAGGTCGGGCCATGATAGACGGCAGTGACAGCCGGCGGCGCATGCGGCGCAGCGTCATTGGCGCAGTGGCGCTACTGGTCAGTGCAGGCGCATCTGCGCAATGCATGCCGACCTTCAAGGACGGCTGGGTGCGGATTCCGCCGCCCGTTGGTGTGGGCATGGCGGCAGGATTTGGCAGCTTTCACAACGACTGCCCACATGCAGTGCGGATGACCGGGATCAAGAGCGCCGCCTTTAGCGAGGTGTCGCTGCACCAGACCCTGCAGACCGATGGGGTCAGCCGCATGCGTGCCGTGCCCGAGTTGTTGTTGGTGCCGGGCGCGGTGGTGACGCTGGCGCCAGGCGGGTTGCACCTGATGCTGATGCAGGAGCAGGCACCGTTGAAGGAGGGCGCACAGGTGCCGGTGGTATTTATCTTGCAGGATGGCCGGCAGGTACAGGCCACGCTACAGGCACGGACCCGCGCGCCGAAGTAATAACCGTCTCGCCCCGAGTTGCGGATCGGGCGCTGCGCAGCAACCTGCGCTGTGTGCTTGTAGTACGTAAGTGCAGTACGTCAGTGCGATGCAAAGTACGGCCAGGCGCCGCCGAAATCGTACGCGCCCACATCGCATCCAGAGCCCCAAGGCTTGCAGTCACTCGCAGCCGTGGACGCCACCAAAAACAAAAACGGCGGCTCCGCTAACGAAGCCGCCCTGCATCACTGACCTGCGTCTGCGCAAGTCTGCGTCAACTGCTCGCTGCGCGCACCGGCTCCGGCAGTGCCGCGCTCTTGCCGGTCTGCGTATCGATCCACACCACCACCACGTTGCCGTCCGAATACAGCACGCCCTCGTCCTTCTGGTCGACGATGCGATGGCCGATGGTGATGCTGCTGCTGCCCAGACGCTCGACAAACAACTCCACCGTGATGTCGTTGGGCCACACCAGAGGGCGTTTGTAGTTGACGTTGGTGGCGGCAACGACCGGCGCGATGCGGTCGGTCATCGAAACGCCTTGTACGCCCAGCATCCAGCGCACGCGCGCTTCTTCCAGATACGAAATGTACTTGGCGTTGTTGACGTGGCCCATGCTGTCCATGTCGCGCCAGCGCACGCTGATCGGGATGCGTGCCAGGATCTTGTGTTCGCTCATCAGCTTGCCTTCTTCTTTGCAGTTTTCTTGGTGGCGGACTTGGCGACCTTGGCCACCTTCTCCGGTTTGACCTTGCGCGGTGGGCGCGCATCCGGCTTGTTGGCCATTGCGGCCGGGCGGGTTTCGCGTGCCTTGACCGACGGCAGCATCTTGGCCAAGAACTGCCCGGTGTAGGACGCCTCGTGCGCGGCCACGTCTTCCGGTGTGCCGGACACCAGGATGGTGCCACCACGATGGCCGCCTTCCGGGCCCAGATCCACGATCCAGTCGGCGGTCTTGATCACATCCAGATTGTGTTCGATCACCACCACTGTGTTGCCCTCGTCGCGCAGCTTGTGCAGCACGCCGAGCAGCGCTTCGATGTCGTGGAAATGCAGGCCGGTGGTCGGTTCGTCGAGGATGTACAAGGTGCGCCCGGTATCCCGGCGCGACAGTTCCTTGGATAGCTTCACACGCTGCGCTTCACCGCCAGACAGCGTGGTCGCGCTCTGGCCCAGCTTGATGTAGCTCAGCCCCACATCGATCAGTGTTTCCAGCTTGCGCGCGATCGACGGCACCGGCTCGAACAAGCGCAGCGCGTCTTCGACGGTCATCTGCAACACGTCGCTGATGTTGAAACCCTTGTAACGGATCTCCAGCGTCTCGCGGTTGTAGCGCTTGCCGTGGCAGACATCGCACGGCACGTACACGTCGGGCAGGAAGTGCATCTCCACCTTGATCATGCCGTCGCCCTGGCACGCCTCGCAGCGGCCGCCACGCACGTTGAAGCTGAAACGCCCCGGCGAATAGCCGCGCGCACGCGACTCGGGCACTTGTGCGAATAGCTCGCGCAGCGGGGTGAACATGCCGGTATACGTCGCCGGATTGGAGCGCGGGGTGCGTCCGATCGGCGACTGGTCGATATCCACGACCTTGTCGAACAAGTCCAGATTTTCCACTTCGCGATGCGGTGCCACCGTATGCGAGGCGCCGTTGATCTCGTTGGCGGCCAGCGTGAACAAGGTATCGTTGATCAGCGTCGACTTGCCCGAGCCGGACACGCCGGTGATGCAGGTCAACAGGCCGGCCGGAATCTCCAGGTCGACATTCTTGAGGTTGTTGCCGGTCGCCCCGCGCAGATGCAGCATCATCTTCGGGTTGGGCTTGTGGCGCTGCTTGGGAATTTCGATGCGGCGCTTGCCGGACAGGTATTGGCCGGTCAGCGAGCGTGGCGAATCCAGAATGTCCTGCAGCGTGCCCTGTGCGCAGATTTCGCCACCGTGCACGCCGGCGCCGGGGCCGATGTCCAGCACGTGATCGGCCAGTCGAATCGCGTCTTCGTCATGCTCGACCACGATTACCGTATTGCCCAGGTCGCGCAATCGCGTCAGCGTGCCGAGCAGGCGTTCGTTGTCGCGCTGATGCAGGCCGATCGACGGCTCATCGAGCACGTACATCACCCCGACCAGGCCGGCGCCGATCTGGCTGGCCAGACGGATGCGCTGCGCTTCGCCGCCGGACAACGTGTCTGCCTTGCGCTCGAGGGTGAGGTAATCCAGGCCGACATCGACCAGGAAGCCCAGCCGCTCGGCGATCTCCTTGACGATCTTGCTGGCGATCTCGCCGCGCCAACCCGGCAGCGACAGTCCACGGAAAAAGTTCAGCGCTTCGTTGACCGGCAGCACCACCAACTCCGGCAGCGGGCGATCGGCCACAAACACGTTGCGCGCAGCGCGATTCAGGCGTGTGCCGTTGCAGGCAGGGCAGGGCTGCTGACTGACGTACTTGGTCAACTCTTCGCGCACGGCCGGCGATTCGGTTTCGCGGTAGCGCCGTTCCAGATTCGGCAGGATGCCTTCGAAACGATGCTTACGCGTCGTGCGCCCGCCCGCATCGGTGAAGTAGGTGAAGCTGATCACCTCATCGCCGCTGCCGAACAAGACTGCCTGGCGCACCTTGGCCGGCAGCGTGTTCCACACCGCATCCACGTCGAACTTGTAGTGCTTGGCCAGCGAGGCGATCAGCTGGAAATAATAGGCATTGCGCCGATCCCAGCCGCGTACCGCACCCGCAGACAACGACAGTTCCGGATGCACCACCACCCGGTCCGGGTCGAAGAATTCGGCCACTCCCAGGCCATCGCAACTGGGGCAGGCGCCCACCGGTGCGTTGAACGAGAATAGTCGCGGTTCCAGCTCCGGCAGCGAGTAATCGCAGACCGGGCAGCTGTACTTGGACGAGAACAGATGCGGGGCTGCGGCCGGGTCGTCCAGCGACTGCACCGCCACCATGCCTTCGCCGAGCTTGAGCGCGGTTTCGAAACTTTCCGCCAGCCGCTGTTTGATGTCTTCGCGCGGACGGAAACGGTCGATCACCGCTTCGATGGTGTGCTTCTGGCGCAGCGCCAGTGCCGGCACCGCATCGATCTCGTACAACTCGCCATCCACGCGCACGCGCACGAAGCCCTGCGCACGCAGTTGTTCGAACACCTGCGCATGTTCGCCCTTGCGGTCGCGGATCACCGGCGCCAGCAGCATGTAGCGCTGCTCCTGATCCTGGGTGAGCATGTGGTCGACCATCTGGCTGACGGTCTGCGCTTCCAGCGGGAAACCGTGATCCGGGCAACGCGGCTGGCCGACGCGTGCATACAGCAGGCGCAGGTAGTCGTAGATCTCGGTGATCGTGCCCACGGTGGAGCGCGGGTTGTGCGAGGTGGACTTCTGCTCGATCGAAATCGCCGGGGACAGCCCTTCGATATGGTCCAGGTCCGGCTTTTCCATCACGCTGAGGAACTGGCGCGCATACGCCGACAGCGACTCGACGTAGCGGCGCTGGCCCTCCGCATAAATGGTGTCGAACGCCAACGACGACTTGCCCGAGCCGGACAGGCCGGTGATCACGATCAGTTTGTCGCGAGGCAGGTCGAGGTCGATGTTCTTGAGGTTGTGCGTCCGCGCGCCGCGGATGCGGATGAAATCCATCGCCATGGGGGATCCGATGTCGGGCCGGCGAACCGGCAGTGGTGCGAGCGTGCTCAGCAGGAATGAGTGGCAGTCGATCAGCCTACCCGCCGACCTAGGTGAGGGCAATTGCCCCAAATGCCAGTCTGACCGGGCCGTTGTGGCGACCGGATGATGCGTTGCACCCGCCCGATTCCGGTGCGCGGCGGTTGACCTGCTTGCAGGTTGACCCGAAACCGGCTAAGCCAGTACAATCCCGCTCCTGTCTGCCCTAGGGCACGTCAGTGCGACCATAATAACTACAGAGGAAAACCTGGTCATGTACGCAGTTCTGGTAACCGGCGGTAAGCAATACCGCGTCGCGCAGGGCGAAACGCTCCGCGTGGAAAAGCTCGAAGTCGAAGCAGGCAACGAGATCAAGTTCGACACCATCCTGATGCTGGGCGATAGCGATGGCATCAAGCTGGGCGATGCGCTGAAGGGCGCTTCGGTCACCGCCAAGGTCGTGGCCCATGGCCGCGCCGACAAGGTGCGCATCATCAAGTTCCGTCGCCGCAAGCACCACATGAAGCGTCAGGGACATCGTCAGTACTACACCGAAATCGAGATCACCGGCATCGCCGGTGGCGACAAGAAGTAAGGAGAACCAGTCATGGCACATAAAAAAGGCGTAGGTTCCTCGCGCAACGGTCGCGATTCCAACCCGAAATACCTCGGCGTGAAGATCTTTGGTGGCCAGGCCATCGACGCCGGCAACATCATCGTGCGTCAGCGCGGCACCCAGTTCCATCCGGGCGCCGGCGTCGGTCTGGGTCGTGACCACACGCTGTTTGCGCTGGTCAACGGTAAGGTCGAGTTCTCGGTCAAGGGTGCGAAGAAGCGTCGTACCGTCAGCGTGGTTGCCGAGGCGTAATCGCCCGCTCCATGCAGGCCAGTTCGTAGCCGCGCCAGCGCGGTTGCGAACGACACGGAGAGCCCCGCTTCGGCGGGGTTTTTCGTTTGACGGCTGAGAATCGGGAATGGGGAATGGGGAATCGGGAAAGCCGGCTCCTGACTCCGTTTCGCTCTCTGCCGTCGTGCCGGTGAGTGCGCTCGCTGGCAGGAGTCACGCCGCTTTTCTATGGCCGATTCCCCACTCCCTATTCCCAATTCCCGGTTGTAAGCTCATGAAGTTAGTCGACGAAGCAGAAATCCTGGTGACCGCCGGTAATGGCGGCAATGGCTGTGTCGGCTTTCGCCGCGAGAAGTTCATTCCGCTCGGCGGGCCCGATGGTGGTGACGGCGGTGCCGGCGGCAGCGTCTGGATCGTCTCTGACGAGAACGTCAACACCCTGGTCGATTTCCGTCATGAGCGCACCTTCAAGGCGCAGCGCGGCGAGAACGGCATGGGCCGCCAGGCCTATGGCAAGGGTGGCGAAGATCGCGTCATCGTGGTGCCGGTCGGCACCATGGTCGTCAACGTGCAGACCGATGAAGTGATCGGCGACCTGACCCAGCACGGCGATCGCCTGCTGGTCGCCAAGGGCGGCAAGGGCGGCCTGGGCAACATGCATTTCAAAAGCTCGGTCAACCGTGCGCCGCGCCAGTCCACTACCGGTGAAGAGGGCGAAGAGCGCCTGCTCAAGCTGGAGCTCAAGCTGCTGGCCGACGTCGGCCTGCTGGGTTTCCCGAATGCCGGCAAGAGCACGCTGATCCGCGCGGTGTCCTCGGCAACGCCGAAGGTGGCCGACTATCCGTTCACGACGCTGTATCCGAATCTGGGTGTGGTCAGCGTCGAGGCCTACCGCAGCTTTGTGATCGCCGACGTGCCGGGCCTGATCGAAGGTGCCGCCGACGGCGCCGGCCTGGGCACGCAGTTCCTGCGCCATCTGCAGCGCACGCGCCTGTTGCTGCATCTGGTGGATATTTCGCCGATGGATGGCGGTGTGGATGTGTCGCCGGTGGATCAGGTGCGCACCATTGAGCGTGAGCTGGAGCGCCACGACCCCGAGCTGCTGAAGAAGCCACGTTGGCTAGTGCTCAACAAGGCCGACCTGATGTTCGAGGACGAGGCGCGTGCCGCTGCCGAAACCATCGTGGCCGAACTGGGCTGGACCGCGCCGTGGTACCTGGTGTCCGCGCTGGGTCGCGATGGCACCTTCCCGATCATGAAGGACGTCATGGCATTTTTCGACCGCCAGCGCGAGGACGAGCTCGAGGCGCGCAATGCGGGCTGAGTGCACGGACAGGCACACAAAAAACCCGGCCGAGGCCGGGTTTTTCTGTGCTACCGGAAGCCAGGCTTCCGGTAACGTCGCAGCTGATCGCTTACGCGGCCTTGATGGCCTTGATGCGAGCGGTCAGACGGCTCTTGTGACGCGCAGCCTTGTTCTTGTGAATCAGGCCACGGGCGCTGAAACGGTCGAGGATGGGCTGAGCAACGGCGAAAGCAGCTTCGGCGCCTGCAGCATCGTTGGCGTCAAGGGCCTTGATCACCTTCTTGACGGCGGTGCGCAGCATCGAGCGCTGTCCGGTGTTGCGCTCATTGCGCACAACGGTCTGCTTGGCGCGCTTCTTGGCGGACTTGATATTGGCCACGGTGGTGGGTTCCTGAAGAATCGGTATGGTGGAAAAAGCAAGCGCGAAAGTATGATGGACCTAGATATGTACGTCAAGTCAGTTGTCAAGAGGGATGCAGCGTGAGCAAGCCTGGCATGTTGAGAGGCCTGCTCTCATTCAGCAGTATGACCATGGTGTCGCGGGTGCTGGGGCTGGTGCGCGACCAGGTCATCACCACCACTTTCGGCACCAATGCGATCACCGATGCGTTCTGGACGGCCTTCCGGGTCCCCAATTTCCTGCGCCGGCTCTTTGCCGAAGGGTCCTTCGCCACTGCCTTCGTGCCGGTGTTCACCGAGGTCAAGGAGACCCGCCCGCACGCCGAACTGCGCGAGTTGATGGCGCGCGTGGCCGGTACCCTAGGAGGAGTGCTGCTGCTGGTCACCGCGCTGGCGCTGATCTTCGCACCGCAGTTGGCCACGCTGTTCTCCAGCGGCGTGGACACCGACCCGGCCAAGCATGGCCTGCTGGTGGATCTGTTCCGTCTGACCTTCCCGTTCCTGCTATTCGTCTCGCTGACCGCGCTGGCGGGCGGGGCGCTGAACAGTTTCCAGAAGTTCGCCATGCCGGCGCTGACCCCGGTGATCCTCAACCTGTGCATGATCGCCGGCGCCGTGTGGCTGGCGCCGAAGCTGGGTGGCACGCCGGAGAAGCAGATCCTCGCGCTGGGCTGGGCGGTGCTGGCGGCAGGCATGCTGCAGTTGCTGTTCCAGCTGCCTTCGCTGAAAGGCATTAACCTGCTGACCCTGCCGCGCTGGGGCTGGCAACATCCAGGCGTGCGCAAGGTGCTGACGCTGATGGTGCCGACCCTGTTCGGCTCATCGATCGCGCAGATCAACCTGCTGCTGGACACCGTCATCGCGGCCAAACTGACCGATGGCTCGCAATCGTGGCTGTCGTTGGCTGACCGGTTCCTGGAGCTGCCGCTGGGTGTGTTCGGGGTGGCGCTGGGGACGGTGATCCTGCCGGCGCTGGCGCGCCATCACGTCAAGACTGACCGCGGCGCGTTTTCCGGTGCGTTGGACTGGGGATTCCGCATCACGTTGGTGATCGCAGTGCCGGCGATGCTCGGCTTGCTGCTGCTGGCCGAGCCGCTGGTGGCAACCTTGTTCCAGTACGGCCAGTTCACCGCCTTCGATACGCGGATGACCGCGATGTCGGTCTATGGCCTGAGCTTTGGCCTGCCGGCGTACGCCATGCTCAAGGTGGTGCTGCCGGCGTTCTACGCGCGGCAGGACACCCGCACCCCGGTGCGTGCCGGCGTGGCGGCGCTGATCGCCAACATGGTGTTCAACTTCGCATTGCTGGCGGTGGTCTACCAGATCATGGTGCCGCCCGAACTCAAGGCGCAGGGCGTCATGCAGGCGCTGGGCAAGCAGCCGGGTCTGCACCTGGCGCTGGGCATCGCGAGCGCGCTGTCGAGTTATCTCAACCTGGGTTTGCTGTGGTACTGGCTCGGCAAGTCCGGCGTGTACCAGCGCCGGCCAGGGTGGGGCGGCTATGCAGCGCGCCTGCTGCTGGCGTGCGCGGCCATGGTGACGGTGCTGTTGGGTCTGCTGTGGTGGCTGCCATCGTTCACCGTGATGGAGAAGTGGGATCGTATCGGTTGGCTGGCGGTGCTGGTCAGCAGTGGCGGGCTGACCTATGTGGTCGCGCAACTGGCGTTGGGCTTGCGGCCGCGGCATCTGCGCGAGAGCTGAGTCGCGGATGCCGAACGCTGCAATGGCCCCCTGGCGAGTGCAGCCGGTGTCTGCAGTCGGCAAGGGCCGCACAGCCGTGGCAGGTCTGCCGCGGTCTGTGCCGGCGTTGCGGCCAGGGAGCGATTGCAGGCCGCCGCCTGCCTAGGCTGCGGTCTCTGCCGACGCTACGCGCGTCCGGTGCGCGGCCATGCGGCTTGACAGGCACGGCTATACTTACAGGTTATGTATCAGCGAGGGCCGGCCGGCAAGCCGGCATCTGTTTGGATCGAGGAATGAGCAGGCTGTTTAGAGACGTCGAGGGCGGGACGCTGTTCCCGCACGGAAGCGTGGTCTGCATCGGCGCCTTCGATGGCCTGCACCTGGGGCATCGGACGTTGGTGCAGCACGCCGTCGCGCGTGCGCGTGCGCTGGGCGTGCCAGCGGTAGCGTTGAGCTTCGAGCCGCTGCCGCGCGAGTTTTTCGCCCCGGCCGCGCCGCCGCCGCGCCTGACCCTGGCGCGCGCCAAGATCGAAGGCCTGTACGACTTCGGTGCCGACAGCGTTGGCCTGATTCGTTTCGACGGCCGCTTGTCGTCCATGCGTGCAGAAGATTTCGTACGCCTGGGGCTGGTTGGCCGGCTGTGTGCGCGCGAAGTGTGGATCGGCCCGGAATTCCGTTTCGGTCATCGGCGTGGCGGCGATATCACCTTGCTGCGTGCGTTGGGTGAGCAGCATGGATTTGTGGCTGGCGAAATCACGCCGGTGCACCTGCATGGCGAACGGATTTCTGCCACGCGCATTCGCGAGCTGCTGGGTGCCGGCGAGTTCGTGCCTGCCGGCGAATTGCTCGGCCGCCCGTATGCCATCGGTGGGCGGGTAGTGCGCGGCAAGCAACTGGGGCGCACGCTGGGCTATCCCACTGCCAATCTGCGTTTTCCGCGCACCCCGGCGTTGTCGGGCATCTACGCGACCTGGGTGCATGGCGTAGCCGAGCGGCCGTGGCCATCGGTGTCCAGCTTCGGAACGCGGCCCACCGTGGCCGGCGTGGAGCCATTGCTGGAAGCGCACCTGTTCGATTTTCAGGGCGATTTGTATGGCCGGCATATCGAAGTCGAATTCGTCGCCAAGCTGCGCGACGAAGAAAAGTTCGATGGGCTCGACGCGCTCACCGTGCAGATGCACCGCGATGCCGAGCAGGCGCGCGCCGTGCTCAAGGCGAGCCCCTCGCGACTGCGTGCTGCCGATGAAAGCGTTGCACGCTCCGCCGGTCTTTCCATGGAGGGGCAACACGGCGGTTCTTCGCACCGCTCTGCAGACGCAGACGCCGCCGATGCCACTCCCTTGCACCATCCCCGTACATCACCTCATGCAGCGCAACGGTAGATTCCTGTGACCCAAGACTACAAAGCCACTCTCCATCTGCCTGCGACGGAATTTCCGATGCGCGGCGACCTGCCCAAGCGCGAGCCGGCGATGCTGGACCGCTGGGAGCGCGAGGGGCTGTATGCGCAGCTGCGCGCCAACGCGGCAGGGCGCCCGCTGTTCGTGCTGCACGACGGCCCGCCGTATGCCAATGGCCAGATCCATCTGGGTCACGCGGTCAACAAGATCCTCAAGGACATCATCGTCAAGTCGAAGTATCTGGCTGGCTTCGATGCGCCGTATATCCCGGGCTGGGATTGCCATGGCCTGCCGATCGAGATCGCGATCGAAAAGAAGTACGGCAAGGTCGGCGTCAAGCTCGACGCGGCCGAGTTCCGTCAGAAGTGCCGCGAATACGCGACCGAGCAGATCGATCTGCAGCGGCGCGACTTCAAGCGCCTGGGCGTGGTCGGCGATTGGGACAACCCGTACAAGACACTGGACTTCCGCTTCGAAGCCAACGAAATCCGCGCGCTGGCCAAGGTGGTGGATAACGGCCATCTGACCCGCGGCGTCAAGCCGGTGCACTGGTGCTTCGATTGCGGCTCGGCACTGGCCGAGGCCGAGATCGAATACGCCGACAAGGTGTCGCCGACCGTGGATGTTGCCTATCCGGCACGCGATCCGGCGGCGGTCGCTGCTGCGTTCGGCGCCAGCCTTCCGGCAGGCACCAGCGTGGCGGTGCCGATCTGGACCACCACGCCGTGGACGCTGCCGGCATCGCTGGCAGTGAGCCTGGGTGCGGAGCTCGATTACGTGCTGGTCGAAGGCCCGGCCGATCGCGGTCAGCCGCGCTGGCTGGTGGTGGCCGAGGCCCTGGCGGCCAGGGTGCTGGCGCGCTATGGCGTGGACGACGTGACGGTGCATGGCCATGCCAAGGGCGCGGTGCTGGACCAGATGCTCCTCAATCACCCCTTCTATGCCGAGCGTGAGATCCCGCTGCTGCTGGGCGAGCACGTCTCTGCCGAGGAAGGCACCGGCGCCGTGCATACCGCCCCCGGTCATGGTCAGGAGGACTATCAGGTGTCCAAGCAGTACGGCCTGCTGGAGCGCTACAGCGCCGCGCAGATCAATCCGGTGGACGGGCGTGGCGTGTATCTGCCCTCCACGCCGCCGCTGGGCGACACCGTGCTGGCCGGTCTGCATATCTGGAAGGCCAACGACGTCATCATCGAGGCGCTGCGCGACACCGGCGTGTTGCTGGCGGCCAGCAAGATGGAGCACAGCTACCCGCATTGCTGGCGCCACAAGACGCCGATCGCGTTCCGCGCCACGCCGCAGTGGTTCATCTCGATGGAGCAGGCCAACCTGCGTGCCGATGCGCTCAAGGCCATCGAGCAGGTGACCTGGTACCCGGCGTGGGGCCAGGCGCGCATCGCCGGCATGGTCGAAGGCCGCCCGGATTGGACCATCTCGCGCCAGCGCACCTGGGGCGTGCCGATCGCCTTGTTCGTGCACCGCGAAACCGGCGAGCCGCATCCGCGCAGCACCGAACTGCTGCGCCAGGTGGCCGACCGCGTAGAGCTGGGCGGCGTGGACGTGTGGTACACGCTGGACGCGGCCGAACTGCTGGGCGATGAAGCGGCCGACTACGACAAGATCACCGACATCCTGGATGTGTGGTTCGACTCCGGCGTGACGCATGAAGCAGTGTTGGTGGACCGCGGCCTGCCCAAACCGGCCGACCTGTATCTGGAAGGCTCCGACCAGCACCGCGGCTGGTTCCAGTCCTCGCTGCTGAGCGGCGTGGCGATGGACAAGGCGGCGCCCTACAAGCAGTGCCTCACTCATGGCTTCACCGTGGACGAGCACGGCCGCAAGATGTCCAAGTCGTCCGGCAACGGCATCGAACCGCAGGAGATCATGAAGACCCTCGGCGCGGACATCCTGCGCCTGTGGATCGCATCGGCCGATTACAGCAACGAGATGTCGCTGTCGCAGGAGATCCTCAAGCGCAACGCCGATGCGTATCGCCGTCTGCGCAATACCGCGCGCTTCCTGCTCGGCAATCTGCATGGCTTCGACCCCTTGCAGCATCTGGTGGCGCTGGACGACATGGTGCTGCTGGACCGCTGGATCGTGCATCGCGCGCATGAGCTGCAGGAAAAGATCGTCGCCGCGTACGCGCGCTACGACTTTGCCGAGATCGTGCAGGCGCTGCTGAATTTCTGCAGCGTGGACCTGGGCTCGTTGTACCTGGACGTCACCAAGGACCGTCTGTACACGATGGCCGAAGACGCGCGCGGTCGCCGCTCGGCGCAGAGCGCGATGTATCACGTGGCCGAAGCGTTCGTGCGTTGGGTGGCGCCGGTGCTGACCTTTACTGCCGAAGAGTTGTGGGCGTATCTGCCGGGCGAGCATGTCGGCAACGTGTTGTTCGCTACCTGGTACGACGGGCTGGCGCCGCTGCCTGCTGCTGCCGCGCTGACCAGTGCGGATGTCGACAAGTTGCTGGCCCTGCGCGAGCAGGTGTCCAAGGTGCTGGAGCCGATGCGTGCCAATGGCGCCATCGGTGCGGCGCTGGAAGCGGAGATCACGGTGGCCGCCGATGCGCAGACCGCCGCGCGCTGGCAGCCGCTGGCCGAGGAGCTGCGCTTTTTGTTCATCAGTGGTGACGTCACCGTGACCGCGGCCAGTACCGACGACATCTTCGTCAGCGCGCAGCCGACCACCAAGGCCAAGTGCGTGCGCTGCTGGCACCACCAGGCCAGCGTGGGCAGCGATGCGCGGCACCCGGAACTGTGCAGTCGTTGCGTCAGCAATATCGAAGGCCCTGGCGAGGAGCGTCGCTGGTTCTGATGTCGTGATTGCTTCTCCCGCGAGCGGGAGTCCGTTTCAATACACCTTCTCCCGCAAGCGGGAGTCCGTTCCAATTATTCCTTCTCCCGCAAGCGGGAGAAGGTGGCGCGCAGCGCCGGATGAGGGCCGCGATGGCGCATTCGGCGTTGCTTGCCGATTTGCCCGTCGGGCAGCTTCTCCCGAACCCGGGAGTAGCAACAGTTAAGGTGATTCCATGACCGCAAGACCCAAACCCTCTGCCTTGATCTGGCTCGTGCTGTCGGCCGTCGTAATCGGCCTGGACCAGTGGAGCAAGGCCTGGGTGCTGTCCAGCCTGCCGGAGTACACCCCGGTGCCGGTCATCGACGGCTTCTGGAACTGGTACCGCACCTATAACACCGGTGCAGCCTTCAGCTTCTTGAGCGATGCCGGCGGCTGGCAGCTGTGGTTCTTCACCGCCTTGGCGGTGGGTATCAGCGGCCTGCTGGCGTTCTGGCTGTCGCGCACCGCGCGCGGCGAATGGCGCAGTGCGCTGCCGTATGCGCTGGTGATCGGCGGGGCGATCGGCAATGTGATCGACCGGCTGATGCACGGCCACGTGGTCGATTTCATTCAGTGGTACATCGGCAGCCATACCTGGCCGTCATTCAATATCGCCGACTCGGCCATCGTGGGCGGTGCCATCGGGATTGCCGTGTTCGGGCTGTTCGACAAGGGCGGCAAGCGCGAGCCGGGAATCGGGAATCGCCCCTGAAGCCCGGTTGCCGACGCGCCCCGCTTGCTCCGACCCTCTTCTCCATTCCCGTAGAATGCGCGCCATGGATGTCCTGCTCGCCAATCCCCGTGGTTTTTGTGCCGGTGTCGACCGCGCGATCGAGATCGTCAAGCGCGCGATCGAGACGCTGGGCGCGCCGATCTATGTACGCCATGAAGTCGTGCACAACCGCTTTGTGGTCGACGACCTCAAGCAACGCGGCGCGATTTTCGTCGAAGAGCTCGACGAGGTGCCCGATAACGCCACGGTGATCTTCAGCGCACACGGCGTCTCGCAGGCGGTGCGCCAGGAGGCCGAACGCCGTGGCTTGAAGGTGTTCGACGCTACCTGCCCGCTGGTGACCAAGGTGCATTTCGAGGTCGCGCGGCACTGCCGGGCCGGCCGCGATGTGGTGCTGATCGGCCATGCCGGGCATCCGGAAGTGGAAGGCACCATGGGGCAGTGGAGCCGCGAGCGCGGCCCGGGCACGATCTATCTGGTGGAAGACATCGATCAGGTCGCTACGCTGCAGATCAATCAGCCGGAAAATCTGGCGTACACCACCCAGACCACGCTGTCGGTCGACGACACCATGGGCATCATCGAGGCGCTGCGCGCACGCTACCCGGCGATGCAGGGGCCGCGGCACGACGACATCTGCTACGCCACCCAGAACCGCCAGGACGCGGTACGCGATCTGGCGCGGCAGTGCGATCTGGTGCTGGTGGTCGGCTCGCCCAATAGCTCCAATTCCAACCGGCTGAGCGAACTCGCCCGCCGTGACGGGGTGGAGTCGTACTTGATCGACAACGCCAGCGAGATCGATCCGGCCTGGATCGTCGGCAAGCAGAATATTGGCCTCACCGCCGGTGCGTCTGCGCCGCAGGTACTGGTCGATGGCGTGCTGGCCCGGTTGCGCGAGCTGGGTGCGGGTAGCGTGTCCGAACTGGAAGGTGAGCCCGAATCGATGGTGTTCGCACTGCCCAAGGAACTGCGGCTGCGTCTGGTCAGCTGACTGCGCGGCGGTGGCCAATGTTGCCCGCGGCAGAGTGAGCAGCGTTTGGGTACCGCCACGTCACTGGCGCCGGCCACGGTAGCCGCCCGCCCCTGGGGCGATTGACCAGCCCCCGGCTCCGCTCCTACAATGCACGGCTCGCCGGAATAGCTCAGTTGGTAGAGCGGCGCATTCGTAATGCGTAGGTCGTAGGTTCGATTCCTATTTCCGGCACCATCGCTTCAGCACTGGGTCGGCCCTTGGCCGGCCCAGTTGCGTTTTTGGCCTCTGTAGGCGCAATTTCACCCAGTTGTCGCATGCATTTCAGTGCGATTGCAGGCCGCAACGACGGCCATCACGGCACCCATCCTGGCTTACGCTGCGCTGCGACAACATGTCGCACGATTTTGCGCGCATTTATTGCGGCAGATCATTGCCAATGGGTTTCGTGCAGGTGCAGCAAAGACTAAAATTAGCGCGCTAACTCGTGTCTTCGGTCTGCGCTGGCCCGCCTTCAAAAGGGAAGGGCATCGTCGGACATCTCCCTTGCCGGAGACGATGCGCGCGGCTGGCGTTCCTTCGCACTTGGATCGACCGATGATTCCGCTGAAACATCTCGGGCGTTTACTTCGTCCAGGTCTGATGTTGCCCTTCCTGCTGTTGGCAGGGTGCAACTCGGCCATCCTCAATCCGAAAGGCCAGATCGGCCACGACGAGAAGCAACTGCTGATCACCTCCGTGGTGCTCATGCTGATCGTGGTCATCCCGGTGATCGTGATGACGATTGCGTTCGCTTGGAAATATCGCGCATCCAACACGAAGGCGCGCTACGAGCCGGATTGGTCGCACTCCACTGCTATCGAAGTGGTGGTGTGGTCGATCCCGTGCGTGATCATCCTGGTGCTGGCGGTGCTGACCTGGCGCTCGTCGCATGCGCTGGACCCGTACCGGCCGCTGGATTCGGACGTCAAACCGCTCAACATCGAAGCGGTGTCGCTGGACTGGAAGTGGATGTTCATCTACCCGGATCAGAACATCGCCACCGTCAACGAGATCGCGTTCCCGGTGCACACGCCGCTGAACTTCAAGATCACCTCCGATACGGTGATGAACTCGTTCTTCATTCCGCACCTGGGCACCATGATCTACGCGATGGCGGGCATGGAAACCAAGCTGCATCTGGTGGCCGATGAGCCCGGCGAATACTTCGGCCTGTCGACCAACTACAGCGGTCACGGCTTTTCGAAGATGAGCTTCAAGGCGCATGCGGTCGATCAGGCCGGCTTCGACGCGTGGGTGGCCAAGGTCAAGGCATCGCCGACGTCCTTGAATGCCGCCGAATATCAGGTGTTGGCTGCCAATCGCAACGACAAAGAACAGTACCCCGTCACCTACTACTCGTCGGTGCAGGACGGCATGTTCCGGTCGCTGGTCGACAAATACATGAATGGTCCGGGCCATAGCAAGGGCCATGGCGACCATGAGGCATCGGCTGTAGAGCCGGTTGCCATGTGCACTTCTGGAGACAAGTGATGCTAGGCAAACTTACCATCGAGGCGGTTCCGTACCACGAGCCGATCATCATGATCGCGCTGGGTGGTGCAGGCCTGCTCGGCCTGCTCATCGCGGGCGCCATCACCAAGTACAAGCTGTGGGGCTACCTGTGGAAGGAGTGGTTCACCTCGGTGGATCACAAGCGCATCGGCGTGATGTACATCATCGTGGCGCTGGTCATGTTGCTGCGCGGTTTTGCCGATGCGGCCATGATGCGTACCCAGCAGGCATTGGCGGGTAACGGTGGCGAAGGCGTGCTGCCTCCACACCATTACGACCAGATCTTTACCGCGCATGGCGTGATCATGATCTTCTTCATGGCCATGCCGTTCATGACTGGCCTGTTGAACCTGATCGTGCCGCTGCAGATCGGTGCACGCGACGTGGCGTTTCCGTTCCTGAACTCGCTGAGCTTCTGGCTGTTCGTGGCCGGCGCAGCGTTGATCAATATTTCGCTCGGCGTCGGTGAATTCGCGCAGACCGGTTGGCTGGCGTATCCGCCGTTGTCGGGGCTGGAATACAGTCCAGGGGTCGGTGTCGATTACTACATCTGGGCGTTGCAGGTCTCCGGCTTAGGCACGTTGCTGACCGGTGTGAACTTCTTCGTGACGATCATGCGGATGCGCGCGCCGGGCATGACCCTGATGCGCATGCCGATCTTCACCTGGACCGCGTTGATCACCAACATCCTGATCATCGCTGCATTCCCGATCCTGACCGTGGCGCTGGCGCTGCTGGGTGCCGACCGTTACCTGGGCACGCACTTCTTCACCAACGACGGTGGCGGCAACGCCATGATGTACGTCAACCTGATCTGGATCTGGGGTCACCCGGAGGTCTACATCCTGATCCTGCCGGCGTTCGGCATCTTCTCCGAGTTGATCGCCACCTATAGCCGCAAGCGCTTGTTCGGCTACACCTCGATGGTGTACGCCACCTCGTGCATCGGCGTGCTGTCGTTCGTGGTGTGGTTGCACCACTTCTTCACCATGGGCTCGGGTGCCAACGTCAATGCCTTCTTCGGCATCACGACGATGATCATCTCGATTCCGACCGGCGTGAAAATCTTCAACTGGTTGTTCACCATGTTCCGCGGTCGCGTGCACATGACCTCACCGGTGCTGTGGACCATCGGCTTCATCATCACCTTCACCATCGGCGGCATGACCGGCGTGATGTTGGCGATTCCGGCCGTGGACTTCGTGCTGCACAACAGCCTGTTCCTGATCGCGCACTTCCATAACGTGATCATCGGCGGCGTGGTGTTCGGTTACTTGGCAGGTCTGACCTACTGGTTCCCGAAGGCGTTCGGCTTCAAGCTCAACGAGAAGATCGGCAAGGCCTCGTTCTGGTGCTGGATCATCGGTTTCTTCGTGGCCTTCATGCCGTTGTACGTGCTCGGCTTCATGGGCATGACCCGTCGCATGAGCACCTACAACCATCCCGAGTGGGCGCCGTGGCTGTATGTCGCTGCGGCCGGTGCTGCGATCATCGGCATGGGTATCTTCCTGAATCTGCTGCAGATCGTTTACAGCGTGTGGAAGCGCAAGGAGCACATGGACTACACGGGCGATCCGTGGGATGGCCGTACGCTGGAGTGGGCAACCTCTTCGCCGCCGCCGTTCTACAACTTCGCCGTGTTGCCGCACATCGACGACCGCGATCAGTTCTGGGCCGACAAGCAGAATGGCAAGGGCTGGGTGCGTCCGTCCAAGTACGAGCCGATCCATATGCCGCGCAATACCGGTGCAGGCGTGTACATGGGTGCCTTCAGCGTGCTGATGGGCTTCGGTCTGATCTGGCACATCTGGTGGCTGGCCATCCTCGGCCTGGTGGGCATGATCGGTAGTTTCATCGTGCGCACCTTCGACGACGACATCGATTACTGGGTGCCGGCCGATGAAGTGGAGCGCATCGAAAACGCGCGCTTTGCCCTGCTCGAACAGCAACAGGCGGCGCAGGCCGCGAAGGTGGTATGACCATGGCTTCCTCGACCACGCTTGACCACGCCGCCCACGCGGGCGGCCACGATCACGACCACGAGCATCACGACGGCGGTGGCAACACCGTCTTCGGATTCTGGGTCTATCTGATGAGCGACTGCCTGCTGTTTGCCGGTCTGTTCGCCACCTATGCGGTGCTCTCCGGCGCCACGGTGGACGGGCCGACCGCCAAGGAGCTGTTCGATCTGAAGTTCGTGCTGGTGGAAACCTTCCTGCTGTTGTTCAGCAGCTTGAGCTTCGGCTTCGCGATGATCTCTGCGCACAAGCGCAGCATGACCGGCCTGTATGGCTGGCTGGGCGTGACCGCGCTACTGGGTATCGGCTTTCTGTGCATGGAAGTCTGGGAGTTCAATCACCTGATCCATGAAGGTGCCGGCCCGGGGCGCAGCGCGTTCCTGTCCGCCTTCTTCACCCTGGTCGGAACCCACGGTTTGCACGTAGCGTCGGGCCTGTTGTGGATGGCAGTGCTGGTGATCCAGATCTCCAAGAACGGCCTGACTGCGCGCAACAGCACGCGTCTGGCCTGCCTGAGCCTGTTCTGGCACTTCCTGGACATCATCTGGATCGGTGTGTTCACCGTCGTCTATCTGCTGGGAGCGCTGTAATGGCCAATCACCACCACACCGAGACCGCGGCCGATGCGCATGCCGGCGGTTTGAAGTCCTATCTGATCGGCTTCGTCATGGCCGTCATCCTCACCGTCATCCCGTTTGCGATGGTGATGAGCGGGGCGTTCTCCAAGGGCGTCACCATCGTCGTGATCTCGGTCATGGCCGCGGTGCAGATGCTGGTGCACATGGTGTACTTCCTGCATATGGATCGCACGCCCGAGCAGCGCTCCAACGTGCAGGTGGGCCTGTTCTCGCTGCTGATCATCGGCATCGTGATCGTCGGTTCGCTGTGGGTGCTGCACAACATGAACGTCAACATGATGCATTGAGACGGCGCCACGCCGGATCGCGTCATGCTGTTATGAAGAAGGCCGCCAGCGATTGGCGGCTTTTTTTTGCGCATGAATTTGCCTGCGGCATGACCAATGGCATACGGGGAAGCCGTGGTGGGCGCTTAGCATCGTGGGCTTGCCTGTTCCAGGTCACCCGCGGAGTTGCGATGAAGATGCCCACCCTGTTGTCCGTGTCGTTGCTGGCAGCGCTGTCGTTGCCCGCCGCCGCGCAAACCGCGCCGCCGCAGGACGTGCCGTTCGACGGCACCTTGAAGATCGACGTCGATGCCACCGACCTGGCGCACCGCATCTTCAAGGTCAAGACCACCATGCCGGCAAAGCCCGGCCCGATGACGCTGCTGTATCCGCAGTGGATTCCCGGCAACCACTCGCCCACCGGTCCGATCGACAAGCTGGCCGGTCTGGTGATCAAGGTCGATGGCAAGGTGGTGCCATGGACTCGCGACCAATTCGACGTCTATGCGTTCAAGGTGGATGTGCCCCAGGGCGCCACCGAACTGGTGGCCGAGTTCAAGTTCCTCTCGCCGCAGGCCCCCAACCAGGGCCGCGTGATGATGACTCCGGAGATGCTCAACCTGCAGTGGAACACTACGGCGCTGTATCCGGCCGGCGTTTTCGCACGCAACATCAAGGCGCAGGCCAGCGTGACGCTGCCAGCTGGCTGGAGCTATGCCACGGCGCTTGAAACCGAGCGCCGCGTCGGCGACACGGTGACCTTCAAGCCGATCGATTTCGATGATCTGGTCGATTCGCCGATGTTCGCCGGCAAGTACTACAAGCGCGTGGAGCTGAGCGCCGGCAAGCAGCCGGTCTACCTCAACGTATTCGCCGACGAAGCCAAGTCGCTGGACGCCAAGCCCGAGCAGATCAAGGCGCATGCCTCGCTGGTGCAGCAGATGGACAAGCTCTACGGCGCGCGGCATTTCGATCACTACGAATTCCTGCTGGCGCTGACCAAGAAGTTGGGCGGCATCGGCCTGGAGCATCATCGCTCCAGCGAAAACAGCGGTGTTCCCACTTACTTCACCGAGTGGGACAAGAGCTGGACCGGGCGCGACCTGCTCGCACACGAGTTCAACCATTCCTGGAACGGCAAGTACCGCCGCGGCGCCGATCTGGCCACGCCCAACTTCAACGTGCCGATGGGCGACAGCCTGCTGTGGCTGTACGAGGGCCAGACCCAGTTCTGGGGCGAAGTGATGTCCGCACGTTCGGGCCTGTGGACGCAGGATCAGGCGCGCGAGATGCTGGCCGGCGTGGCGGCCAGCTATGAGCGCGGCCGCCCCGGCATGGCCTGGCGTACGGTGCAGGACACCACCAACGACCCGACCATGTCGATGCGCCGTCCCAAGGCATACCGCAGCTATCAGATGGCCGAGGACTATTACTCCGGCGGCCAGATGATGTGGCTGGAAGTGGACAGCAAGCTGCGCGCGCTTACCAACAATAAACGCTCCATCGACGATTTCGGCAAGGCGTTCTTCGGCATGAAGAACGGCGATTGGGACGTCAATCCGTACACCTTCGACGACATCGTCGCCACACTCAACGGCGTGGCCGCCTACGACTGGGCGAGCCTGTTGCGTAGCCGCATGGACGGGCATGGTTCGTTGAACGGCGGCATCGAAGCCAACGGCTGGAAGCTGGTCTACAACGAGGAGCCGAATCTGGCCACCAAGGCCGACGAGAGCGACGACAAGGACGCCAGCCTGACCTATTCGCTTGGACTGTCTTTGAAAGCCTCGGGCGATATCAGCGATGTGCTGTGGGACGGCCCGGCCTTCAACGCCGGCTTGATCGCCGGCAACACGATCATGGCGGTCAACGGCCGCGCCTTCAGCAGTGAGGTGATCAAGGACGCGATCAAGGCGGCCAAGGGCACCACCGCGCCGATCGAGTTGCTGGTCAAGCGCGGCGATCGTTACGACACCGTGCGCATCGATTACCACGGTGGTCTGCTGTATCCGCATCTGGAACGCATCGCCGGCACGCCTGACCGTTTGAGTGAGTTGTACAAGGCCAGGTAAGTGCATGGCTGATGTGCGCGCGTAGGCGCATGTCGACAACGCAGCCGCAGGGGCGACGGACGTCGATCCTGCGGCTTTTTTGTGCTGCAGAATCAGAACTTCCCGATCGCATGTCGGCCGCGCGCTGCAGCGCCGTCGCGCATGCTGAGACCGTCAGCCACTATCCTGTCGCATCAACGACAACAGGCAAGACGACGATGGCGAAGGCGAAGACGGCCTATGTCTGCGGCGAGTGCGGCGCCGAGTACACCAAATGGCAGGGGCAATGCACCGAATGCGGTGTGTGGAATACGCTCAGCGAAATCGTGCTGGAAAGTGCCACCCCTGGCGGCAAGGCCTCGCCCGCGGCGTCGCGTCGCAGTGGTTGGGCCGGCAAGACCGAGGCACCCAAGATCACTGCGCTCAAGGATGTGCAGCAGTCCGAACAAGCGCGCGTGTCCACCGGCATCGGCGAGTTCGATCGCGTGCTGGGCGGTGGCCTGGTTGAAGGTGCGGTGGTGCTGATCGGCGGCGACCCGGGAATCGGCAAGTCGACGCTGTTGTTGCAGGCGCTGGCCAGCATGGCCTCAACGCTGCCGGTGCTGTACGTCACCGGCGAGGAATCGCTGGCGCAGGTAGCCGGGCGAGCGGTGCGGCTGGATCTGCCGCTGGAAGGCTTGAACGCCCTGGCCGAAACCGGCATCGAAAACATCCTGCAGCATGCCAGCGTGGCGCGGCCGAAACTGATCGTGGCCGACTCGGTACAGACCTTGTGGACCGAATCGTTGACCGCAGCACCTGGGTCGGTCAGCCAGGTGCGCGAGAGCGCGGCGCGGCTGGTGCGCTATGCCAAGGAGACCGGTACGGCCGTGTTCCTGGTCGGGCACGTGACCAAGGAGGGCGGCATCGCCGGCCCGCGCGTGCTCGAACACATGGTCGATGCGGTGCTGTATTTCGAAGGCGAAAGCGGCAGCCGGTTCCGTCTGCTGCGCGCGTTCAAGAACCGCTTCGGCGCAGTCAACGAGCTGGGGGTGTTCGCGATGGGCGAGAAGGGCCTCAAGGAGGTCTCCAACCCGTCGGCGATCTTTCTGTCTGGCGGCAGCACCCAGCAGCCCGGCAGTTGCGTCATGGTGACCCGCGAAGGCACCCGGCCGCTGATGGTGGAGGTGCAGGCGCTGGTGGATGCCTCGCCGCTGTCCAATCCACGCCGGGTGGCGGTGGGATTGGAGCAGAACCGGCTTGCGATGTTGTTGGCGGTGCTGCATCGGCATGGCGGCATCGTGGTGGGCGACCAGGACGTGTTCGTCAACGTGGTCGGCGGCATTCGCGTGCAGGAGACCGCGGCCGATCTGCCGGTGTTGCTGGCGGTGCTGTCCTCGCTGCGCGACCGGCCGTTGTCCGAGAAGACGATTGCCTTTGGCGAAGTCGGGTTGTCCGGCGAGATCCGTCCTGTGCCCAATGGTGAGGACCGTCTGAAGGAAGCCGCCACCCATGGCTTCAAGCGCGCGATCGTGCCGCGTGCCAACGCACCGAAGACAGCCAGCATCAAGGGGATGGAAATCATCGTGGTGGAGCGGTTGAGTCAGGCGCTGGAGGCCGCGGCCGACTGAGGTGTGCGACTGGGCCGGGGGCATGGGTGGGGCAGAGAGGGGGCAGGATGTCCGGCCAAGCGCGGGTTCGCGCAGTGGGCGCTGCCAGCAGGCGGCGTCAAACATTGCCATCGCCTGACGCTCCCCAGCGGAGCCGGCGACCGTCTGTCGGCTGGCGCCCGGCAATTTTCATGTGAGTGTGAAGAAAGCGTTTTCACCAGAGTGCGGCTATGGCACCATGCGCGGCCCGTTGCACTGTGCACCGGATCACAAACACTGCTGACTGCTCGTACTGGAGAACCACGATGGAATGGATGTTGTTGCCGCTCAAGCGTTACGCCGACTTCGAAGGTCGTTCGCGTCGCAAGGAATACTGGATGTTCATGCTGCTGCAGGTGATCGTTCTGGTCGTGCTGGGCATCATGTTTGGTATCGCAGCGGCGGTGATGGGGGGCGAGAACGGCCCCGGTCCGCTGGCATGGGTGGTCGGCGCCATCATCGCAATCTTCGTGTTGGCGCTCATCGTGCCCAGCATTGCAGTGACCGTGCGCCGGCTGCACGACCAGGACAAGTCGGGCTGGTTCTATCTGATCAGCTTAGTGCCTTACGTCGGCGGGTTTATCGTGCTCGTGTTCATGTGCCTGGACGGCACCCCGGGCCCGAACCAGTACGGTGAGAGCCCGAAGCAGTAATCGCTTCGCACGAAGTGGATTGAACGATGGCGCAGGGATTCCTGCGCCATCGTCGTTTATGCGGTTTGGAGCGACCAGGCAAGCGTCGCGAGCGTTGGTCAGGTCGCGTAGACGGCGCGAAGAAGTCGCAATGTCGCGTGGTACCTGCCGATCTCCAGCACGGGCTGCGTCGCCGCGTTGATCGCATGGCGTACCGAGCACGCCATCGCCGGGCGCAATCACGGCGGCGCGCTGTGGCCGCATCGAGCCGGTTGCCGCCCGATGGTTGCGCAGTCGTTCTGTCAGTTGCCCTTTTTAGGCGTCTGCACTGGGCTAGCTGCTCCAGCGGAGCGGCCCTAAGCGCAATCGGTTGTACCTCGGCCAATGCAGGTGCTTATTGCGCATGCAACGGGGCGAACTGCATTCCACAAGAGGACAAGGCAGCAAGCCTGCAAGGCGCCTCACTTGGCTGGTTCTCAGCGTGGGAGAGCGCATGAGCAGCGCAGCGGCCTGCAGTCTATCTGCGCCGATGGAACCCTGTCGGTTCCTGTTTAAGTCGGCCTAAATAGTTCGAAAATGAAGTTAATCGGATAACTCAAGTGCGCTGAAAATCGCAAGCGAAACCGCATGGTGCCGTCGCTAGTGAATGCATGTCGCTACCGTCGCTATCCGCAATGCAGTTACCTCGATACGTGCACCGGTCTGGCCTGATCCCGAGAGCAGCGTTCAGCAGGCGGCGGCGTGATGTCCGGTACTCGAACCCACGCTTTTGCCAAGCATTGGCGGGTCCCTGTCCTGCAGCGCGAGCTCAAGCTTGTAGCCATGCGAATACACGGTTCTGATGCGCACCACTCCACTGTGGTTGCACAGCTGCAATTTCTTGCGCAGCTTGTAGATGTGTTGCTCCATCGTGCGATCGGTGAACTCGGTGTGGCTACCCCAGACCGCCTTGGCGAGCTGGCAGCGGCGGAAACAGACGCCGGGGCTGGAAAACAGCATCCAGGCAATCGAGAACTCGCGCGCGGTGAGCACGATCGGTTTGCCGTGCAGATAGACGGTGTTTTCTTCGCGTATCAGCTGATACGGGCCGACGGTGAGGTGCTGCGATTCCTGGCAGGTCTGGGGTGCAGGGGCAATCGCCAATGCCGCGCGCACCTGTAGCTCGCACGAATTGAATGGGAGCGCTAACACTTCTTGTGCGCCGGCTTGGTACCAGGCCAGGATGTCGTCGGGGCAGTCGAAACGTCCCAGCACGATCAGCGGCGTGGGATGACCGCTGTGGCAGCGCTGCCACGCCAGAACCGAGCTATCGTCCGAGGCGACGCAGGTCGCATCGAAAATCAGCAGTTCGCAGGGCGAATGCCGCAAGGAGCGCAACAGCTCCAGCTCATCGGAAAACACTGCAAATTGTGGCCCCAGCGGGGCAAGGCTCGCGTTGACCTGCGATGCCAGACGCGCGTCCTGCGTCAACAGGAAAGCCGATCCATGCTTGCCGGGAGGATTACCGTGCATCAGCCAGCCTTCCCATGACGGCACACGTACCAGTCATGCGTGCGGTGCCGATCACGGGCCGCAGGCGTCGCCACAAAATCCACAGAGAGAGATAAGTGCATTGCCATACCATCCGGCTGCGAAGGGGGGGGAGGGTCTGACCGAGGTCGGACGAATGGTATGTACCATTCCAGCGGCAGAAAGTTTCACTGCTACGCACTTTTCTTCGGGTTTGGGTCGGTGCGCTTTAGCTTGCGCTCATCTATACGCAACGCAGCTCTTACATCTTGGGTATGTATAAGCCGATACATGCATATCCACGCGCCGTGTCTGGACATGTTTGTCCGGATGGGCAGTAGAAAATTGGTTTGGAAAGGTCTAGACCAAGGTATTGCGATTACGGCGAAGCCGCCGCGCTTAGGGAATAGGTTCAGCTGGGCAGGTAACACGAAAGTTACTTTCGTTATGAGCGGGACGTGCCCGCAGCTGGGTGACTATGGTGCGCCTGTCGCGCATGCCGAAATCGACTCAAACACCCCAGAATCCGCATCGAGACCGTGCGTTGGCAGACGTTACAGGACGGCGCTGCGCTATCCGGGCGCAGCGCGACGTCCGTACGTGTTCGGATGGTGGGAAATGTCCTGCGCTAGACAATGTGCACGCTCTGCAGAAAAGAATGCCGCATATGCAAAACGCACGGCAGAAGCGTTGGAAGACAGAGTGAGGTTTTTTGATTTTTGCGGTGCTTGCAGGTGGGAAATTCCATTGGATCCGCTGCATACAATCGTTTGCGCCAGTGAGAGCTGCGCATTGTTTGTTTTTGCTCGTCCCCCCAAGAGAGAGCCCGGCATGATCCTTTCAACCTACTTCGCAGCGATTTCTGCGTTGTCTTACGCAGATCGTCTTCCTACCTATACAAGCAGGATGCTGGTTGGTGCCTGGCCGCAAGGTCTGCAACATCTTCAACAACGCCGTGATGGCCAGGGAACACCCGATGGCCCCGACGATGAGGTCAGCCTGCTGGGCGCCAGCGGCGATGCCCTATTGATTCTCGAATACCAGGAAGAAGCCGAAGATGCATACCGCCATGCGCTGAAGGCAATGCGCGGCCAACAGCGGCAGCTGCGGCTGCTCTCGTGCCGCAATACCGCCTGGTTGATGCTGAGCCAGCGTCGTCTGAGTGCGGCGTTGAACTGCTTCGCGCAGCTTGCGATGGACCGCGATACGCCAGCCTGCCTATGCGGCGAAGGTCTGCTTGGCAAGGCGCTGACCCACTTTCACCTCGGCCAGAGTACGTTGGCCCTGCAGACGCTGGAGCGTGCGCGCGAGTCGCTGTCCGAGCTGGAAACCGGTGCCTCGGACTGGTTGCGCATTGCCACCGCGCTGCGCCTGGACATGATTGCGCAGTTGCGCATCCGTCGTGCCGACCGCATGAGCGATCACGTGTTCTGGCAGGCCACGCTGCGCCAGGAAGACGCCGCGCATGCCTTTGAGCCCAGCGAGCTGCGCGCCTGTATCGCCGATCTGGCCGAGAGCATGCCGGTGCTGGCGCAGCGGATGCGCCACGTGCGCAACCTGCTGCGGATCGCTGGCGGCGACACCTTTGGGTTCGACGCGCAGATCGATGCGCTGCCGGCCGCGGCAACCGGCTGCCCGCCCTGCGCGCGGCAGGATGCGCAGGTGGAGCTGGCATTGGCTGCACTGGCGGTAGGCCGCGCCGATCTGGCCGAGCGTGCCCTGGCCGGGGCCGGCCGGCATCACGCGCCGCGCTGGAATCTGGAGTTCGAGTACTGCCAGGCCAAGATCAGCCAGGCGCTGGGCCGTACCGAACAGGCCCTGCTGCTGTACAACCGCTACGCGCTGGGTGCGGTGCAATGCCTGCGCAGCGAAGTGCAGGCACCGCGTCTGCTGGAAAGCGGCACCCCGGCGCACGTCAGCGACGATATCTCCGCGCGTCTGCCGGCCAAGTACCGGCGTGCCTACGGCTACATGATCACCAATGCCCACCGCTCGGACCTGTCGATCAATGAAGTGGCCGCGCAGATCGGTGTGACCGGGCGTGCCTTGCAGCAGGCGTTCAAGTCGGCCACCGGGCTGTCGCCGACCCAGGTGCTGCGGCGTTATCGCATGCAGAGCATCCGCGACGAGCTGCTGGCCGAAGGCGGCTGCGGCAGCGTGTTGCAGGCGGCCAGCCGCTGGGGCGTTGGCAGTCGTTCAGCGCTGGCCAAAGGCTATCGCCAGCACTTCAATGAAGCGCCGATGGAAACCCTGCAACGTTAGCCGACAGCGCCACGGCCCGGCATGTACGCCGGGCCGTGGCGCGTCGTTTCCGACGACTGGATACGGGCTGGTCGCGGGACGTACGCAGCTGTACGCACGCTGGCGCAGAAGCCGAAGTGAGACGTGCGTCCAGGATGGCTTGCGGCTATCCTTGCCGGCTCGCACTGCCACCCAGGAGGCGCGTCCGAGGACGGGCGTGGCCGCCAAGGAAACGACGACGATCATGCAAGATCATATCTCCGAGGCGACGGACGCCTCACAGATCCGCCGCGCCGGCGTCGATCTCAATGGACTGATGTCCGTTCTCAGCAAGCATCTGTATTCCACGCCAGTGGTCGCCCTGCGCGAGCTGGTGCAGAACGCGCACGACTCAATCCTGCGGCGCCGCCTGGAACAGCCCGATTGGCAAGGCGAAGCGCGCATCCATGTGCATGCCGATCCGGCGCAGGGCATCGTGCGCATTACCGATACCGGGGCCGGGCTCACCCAGCAGGAAATTCACGATTATCTGGCCACCGTAGGCGTGGGTTACACCCGCGGGCTGCGCCAGGGAGGCCACGAAGATAGCGGCCTGATCGGGATGTTCGGGCTGGGTTTCTTGTCGGCCTTCGTACTGGCGCGACGCGTCACCGTGCGCACCACCTCGTACCAGAGCCCGACGCTGGGGCATTGCTATATCTCCAGCAATGCCGAGCAATACACGGTCAGCTCGATCCCGGCGCGCGCGCAGGTGGGCACCGAGGTGGTGCTGGAATTGCACGACCAGTATCTGTCGTTGGCGCAGGACGCGCGCCTGCACGAGATTCTGTCGCGCTACTGCGCCTTGTTGCGCGAGCCGATCTGGGTCGGTGCCGATGCGCAGCCGATCAATCCGGAGCCGCCGCCGTGGCGCATGGACGACGCAGTGCCGTTGCATCCGGTGCAGGCATGGCGCCGGCAACGCGAGTTTGCCGCGCGCTTCGAACGCAATTTCGAACCGCTGTGCTGCATGCCGGTGCGTGCCGCCGACGGCAGCGATGCGGTCGGCCTGTTATGGGTGCAGGACGGGGCCACCTACGGCACCAGCGACAATCGCAATCTGTCGGTGTTCTTGCGCGGCATGTTGCTGGACGACAATGCGCGCGAATTGCTGCCGCCGTGGGCCGGTTTCATCGGCGGAGTGATCGAATCCAACCGTTTGACGCCGACCGCGAGCCGCGAGGATCTGCAGCGCGATACGGTGTATAGCTCGGTGCAGCACGCCTTGTCCGAAGCCCTGGTGCAGGGCCTGGCGGAGGTGGCGCGGCAACAGCCCGAAGCCTGGCGTCGCATTCTGTTGCGGCATAACGAGGCCTTGTTGGGTGCGGCGCTGTGCGATGAGCGTCTGTTCGACTTGCTGCTGGAACATGTGCGCGTGCCGACCTCGCAAGGCGATCTGCCGGCCCAGCAGCTACCGGCGCGTGGTGCAGTGCATGTGATCCTGGACAGCGACAGCGGTTTCGAAGAAATGTTGTTCCGCGCGATGGGCGTGCCGGTGGCGTACGGAAACCGCTACGCGGTAGTGCCGTTTCTGCGTCGGTGGGCGCAGGCCAAGGGCGTGCGCCTGGTCGAGCTGGGCACCGAGCATGGCAATCGCCAGTTGTTCCATCTCGATACGTTGCCGGCCGACGAACTGGCGTGGCTCGAACAGCATCTGGGCGATGGCGAAGCGCTGGTTCCGGCGCGTTTCAGCCCCGAAGAGCTGCCGCTGGTGGTGGTGCCCGACCGCGAGGCGGAACTCAAACGCCGGCTGGAGCAGGACGAAAACGACAAGCGGGTGTCCACTGCAGCGCTGCGGCTGGCGCGGCAGTTCACTGCGCGTATCGAAGCGCGCCAGACCCAGCGGTTGTATCTCAATCTCGACAATCCTGCGCTGCAGGCACTGCTCGCCGCACAACGTGCCGGCAACCCGCAAGCCGCGGTCGCCGCGCGCTTGCTGCGCTCGCTCAAGGTGATTGTCTCTGCGCAAGGGCGCGCGCAGCCGCAGGCTGGCGGCGCGGAGTCGGGCGGTTCGGATCTCAACAAGGCCTTCGGCGATCTTGCCGAGGCCGTGACCCAATTGCTGGCGCGCTGAGCGCCGCATTCAAGGAACAACGCAATGGAAATCTGGAACTGGGTGGAGAAGCTGCAGGACGACCTGGGCGAAGCCGGGCAGCCGCAGAATGCGCAGCTGCTGACACGCCTGACCGACCATATCTGCGATCTGCAGATCGAGCGTGCCGAAGCGTTGTTGCCCGAGGCGCGTGCGCTGGGCAAGACGCTGGCCAACCCCTGGCTGGAGGTGTTCGTCGGCCATTGGGAAATGCGCAACCGGGTCGGCAATCTATGCGAAGGCGAGCGCGCCTTGGGCGATGCGGTGGCGCTGTTCGAGCGCGCGCATCGCGCCGACGCGGTGGAGTGCCCGCAATCGGTGTGTGTCACCCAGGATCTGGCAGCGTGCTACGCCAACATCGATGGCCCGGGCTGGGTGGAAGAGCGCATCGAGGTCTGCGATGAAACCCTGGGCCGTATCGACCCGAGTTGGTCGTGCTACCAGTGCCTGAGCTGCGAAAAAGCCGACGCCTTGCTCGACGACGGCCGCGGCGACGCGGCGCTGAGCTATCTGGAGCAGCAGTCGCAGACCATCGTGGCGCACGGCGGCCAGATCTACGACGGCGTGCCGGACATGCGGATCTCGATCCTGCTGTCGTTGGGGCGTGCAGCTGAAGCCCTGGCGCTGATCGAACAGCGCGAAGTCGAGGCCGCGCGCGAGGGCGCGGAATGGGCCAACTGCAGTCAGCCGCGTCGTCTGCAGAAGGCACGTGCGCTGGCGCTGTTGCAGCGCGATGACGAAGCGATGGAGGCGTTGCTGCCGTGGCGCGAAGTGGCGCCGCGCTATCGCCTGCATTGGCTGCGCGCGGTGGCGGTGCTGACGTCACGCGCACCCGAGCGCAACACCTGGGATCTGGGCAGCCGCCTGCAGGTCATGCTGGATCATTACGCGCAGGTCGGTGCGCATCGCATCCTGATCGAGGCCGCCGAGCTCGCGATGGATCTGGCGCTGCAGCGCGGTGCGGTGTGGACCGCACGCCGGCACCTGGCACTGGCGCGCGCGCATGCGCCCAAGTTGCGGCAGGACCGTGGCGCCACGCAGGCGCTGGATGGGTGGGCTGCGCGCATCGCATCCGCATCGGCGGGCGAGGACGCGCCTGTACCTGCGGCGCAGTTGCTGGACTGGTTGAACGCGCAGGGCGAGGAGGCGGTGCGCAATCCCGAGCGCGAAGCGCAATGGTTGCTGCAGGCGGTGGCCGAGCGTCCGGACGATGCCGAGCTGGTCGATACCGCGGCGTCGGCATTGAGTGCCTGCGCGGCAGACGAGCAGGCGATCACGCTGTTGTGGGATTTCGTGCAGCGGCATGCCGACCGCGAAACCAGCCCCACCTTCCGCCTGATGAATCTGTTGCTTGGCCGCGGCGATGACGCTGGCGTGCGCCGGCTGGCGTTGCTGTATCGCCCGCAGGTACCGGTGGCGGCGCTGTGGTGCGAGGCCCAGCTTGCGCAACGGTTGGGCGATTGGCCGGCGCTGGAACAGGCTTGTAGCGCGCTACTGGAGCTCTCGCCGGGCTCGCACGGTGCGCGCGGGCTGCTGGCGCGCATGTACCTCAACACCGGCCGCTTTGCCGAAGCGGCCGATGTCTACCGCCAACTGATCGCGCTGATGGACGAGCCGCGTTCGGCGCATTGGGACCATATGACCGCCGCCAGTGCCGCGCAGGACTGGGATGCGGTGCGGGTGTCGGCAGCCGCGATCGGCATGGAGCTGAGCAGCACCAGCGGGGTTGTCGAAGAAGATTGGGGCTGGGTGATCGTGCGGTGTGTGGACGACGGCGAAGTGGGCGAGTACTACGCGCGTCGCACCGGTCCGGTGACCGCGCGCATCATCGAAAACGCACCGGCCCACCGCCGTCAGCATGTTGGCGATTGGGTGGTGTTCGATGCGGAGCTGCTGTATCCGGCGCCGGAGGACGAGGCCGAGCGTGCGGGGTTCGTACCGACCTATGCGCAGGTGCATGTGCTGCAGACAGGTGGCTATGGCAGCAGCTGGCTGGTGGACGGCGTCCACCCTGGCGACGAGGTGATTGAGGCGCTGCGTGCAGATATGGAGACGCGCGGGTGGAAGGCGTGGCTGCATAGTCGCGACGACTATCGCGTGGTCGACCCGGAGCACCCGGATGCATTCGACCCGGAGGATGCGACGTCCGGGCTGCCAGGCGTGTTGTTCACCGTGGCGCTTCCGGAAAACGTCGCGCCGCAGGAACTGCATCGCGTACTGCGGTGCACGACGTCGCGCTGGTCGCATCCGATGTGCTGGCTGCGGTTGGCCGAAGCCTGCGAGCAGGACACGCGACCGCATCTGGAGGCGGTGGAGCGCTACGGGCTTTAGAGCGGCTGATGCCGCAGGGATTAGGAGTTCGGGATTGGCGTGCTGCTTTGCACGCCGTCTATGCGGTCTGCGGTGACGTGCGAAGGTGCGTCGGTTCTCGCGCGTGCAACGCTCAATGCGCGTGGTCGTTTGCGACTGGCACACTTCGGTTCTTAGCGCGCCGTCCCAACGCGTCGTGCGACCGGTGTGTCGCGGGTCGCCGCAGGGATTGGGAATTCGGGATTGGCGTGCTGTTCTGCGCGCCGTCCGTGCAGTCTGCGCGGACGTGCGAGGTAACGGTCCCCCCGTGCTTGCAACGATCGTGGCGGCGCGGGGTATGTCTTTGCTTGAGTAAGACGTTGCCGCGTTAGCGGCAACGTCGCAGTCCGCGTGTGATTAGCTGCGGTTGCCGTAGCGCTCCAGCCAATGCGCGTATGACGGCGGCAGCACCCAGGACGGACGCGCTTCGCCCAGTGCCAGTGCCGCCTGGTACGGCCAATGCGGGTTGGCCAGGTGCGCGCGTCCGACCATCACCAGCTCCATCTGCCCATCGGCGATGACGCGGTTGGCTTCGATGGGGTCGTCGATGTTCCAGGACGAGGCGACCGGCAATTGCGCCTCGCGGCTGACGCGTTCGGCGATCGGTGCCAGCAACGCCGGGCCCCACGGAATCTGCGCATTCGGCGTGCTGAAGCCCATGCTGACGTTCAACAGATCCAGGCCGCTGCGCTTGAACTCGCGGGTCAAGTCGATCGCCTCGGCCAACGTTTGTTCGTCGCGGCCGTCGAACTCGATGACACCGAAGCGTGCGGTGAGCGGCAGATGTTCTGGCCACACCGCGCGCACGGCCTGCAGCGTTTCCAGCAGAAAACGCGCGCGGCCTTCGGCGCTGCCACCGTAGCGATCCTCACGGTGGTTGGCGTGCACCGAGAAGAAACTCTGCGCCAGATAGCCGTGGGCGAAGTGCAGTTCCAGCCACTTGAAGCCTGCATCGCGTGCACGTTGCGCGGCGGCGACAAAATCGCCACGCACACGGGCGATGTCGTCCAGCGTCATTGCCCGCGGCAGTTTGGACAGGCCGCCACCGAAGGCGACTGCGGACGGCGACAACGTGTCCCAGCCGCGCGCATCGCCGTCGGCGATATGGTCGTCGCCTTCCCACGGTGCGTTGGCGCTGGCCTTGCGACCGGCATGACCGATCTGAATGCCTGGCACCACACCTGCTGCGGTGATCGAGGCGGCAATGCGTGCCAGTCCTTCGGCCTGCGCGTCGTTCCACAAGCCGAGACAGCCCGGGGTAATGCGACCTTCTGGCGACACGCCGGTCGCCTCGACGATGACCAGCCCGGCGCCACCGCGCGCCATGCTGGCGTAGTGGACCTGATGCCAATCGTTGGTAAAGCCGTCGATGGCGGTGTATTGGCACATCGGCGGGATCGCGATGCGATTGCGCAGCGAGACATCCTTGAGCTGGTAAGGCGAAAAAAGCGACGACATTGCGGGCAGGGAACCTTGGAAAAAGCGGTTGGCGATCAGACCACGCCGACGGCCGGATCAAAACACTGCCAGTAGCACACCGCGTTGCAGCGGCTTGGGGGGGGCACCGCTGAGGCCGGTAGCGGTTGCTTGAGTGCCAGGGCGTGGTGGGTGGCAGAAGCAAAGGGCAGATGCGCGGCGCAATGGCGCCATGTGCGCTCTTCAGGCGCGTGCGCGCACACGCAAGACCCGCGCAGCAACCGTAGCAACCGTAGCAACGCGCGACATGCACCTTGCAAGAGACCGGCACTCGCGGTTGCTCAGGCATACATGTCAGCAGTCAATCACACACATGCAGTCCGCGCCTGCGCACTCCCGACCAACACCAAGCACCCTAATGCCGATTCCCGATTCCCGATTCCCGATTCCCGATTCCCAATTCCCAATTCCCAATTCCCAATTCCCAATTCCCAATTCCAACGACGTGTCCCGGTGCACGTTCGGCGCTTGCGCTGCAATGTCAAACTGCCGCCAGTAGCGTCCTCTGACTGCTACAGGTTTGGTTGCTGGTTGCCGAATCTGAATTGCTTTACTCTGCTGCGCATCGGCGTGGGGGCGCCGCGTCAGTCATGGCGCCGGCCAGCCCGCATGCCCAGTATCTCCTTCTTAACTTTGGCGGGTGATCTCATGGTGGCATTGCAGCAGCGCTCAATCGACGCGATCCGTGACCAGGAAGCGGCGTTGTTGGCCGCATGGCTGGACGCAGGCCTCGGCAATGATGCGCGCATCTCCCGGCAGGATCTGCAGGCCCAGGGCGCGGACTTTCTACGGCTGTTGGTCGGCTCGTTGAAGGACGACGGTAGCAGTCTGGACAGTGCCGAGTGGAGCGAAGTGCGTCGCTTCCTGGAAAATCTATCGCGCGACCGCGCCACCCGCGGCTTCGATTCGCAGGAAACCGCCAACTTCATCTTTTCGCTCAAGCGAGTGCTGTTCGAGCTGGTGCAGCGCGAATACGCCAGCACGCCGGAAGACCTCGCCCAGCAGCTGTGGGCGCTGTCCGAACTGCTGGACCGCCTGGGGCTGTACACCGTCAAGGCATTCCAGAAGACCCGCGAAGACATCATCGTGCGGCAGCAGGAAGAAATGCTGGAGCTGTCCACGCCGGTGGTGAAGTTGTGGGACGGCGTGCTGGCATTGCCGATGATCGGCACCCTCGATTCACAGCGCACCCAGGTGGTGATGGAATCGCTGTTGCAGCGCATCGTCGACACCGGCTCGGAGATCGCCATCATCGACATCACCGGCGTGCCTACCGTGGACACGCTGGTGGCGCAGCATTTGCTCAAGACCGTCACCGCGATCCGGCTGATGGGCGCCGATGCCATCATCAGCGGCGTGCGCCCGCAGATTGCGCAGACCATCGTGCATCTGGGCCTGGATCTGCAGGGCATCGTGACCAAGGCCAACCTGTCCGATGCGCTGGCGCTGGCGCTCAAGCGCACCGGTGTGATCGTGAGCAAGGCGAGCTGACATGGAGCGCATCCCGATCCTGCGGATGGGCGATCTGTTGCTGGTCACCATCCAGGTGGACATGCACGATCAGCTCGCGCTGCAGCTGCAGGAAGACTTGTCGGAAAAGATCAGCGTCACCTCCGCGCGCGGCGTGCTGATCGACATCTCCGCACTGGACATCGTCGACTCGTTCATCGGCCGCATGATCAGCACCATCTCCGGGCTGGCGACGCTGATGGGTGCCCGCACCGTGGTGGTGGGCATGCAACCGGCGGTGGCGATCACCCTGGTGGAACTGGGACTGACCTTGCCAGCAGTGCGTACCGCGCTCAACGTCGAACGCGGCATGCGCCTGTTGCAGCAACCCGATCACGAGTCGTGATGGCGACCACGGGCTCGCAAACGGTACGCACCGAACAGGATGTGGTGCTGGCCCGGCAGACCGTGCGCAAGTTGGCGGTGCAGTGCGGCCTGCGGCTGGTGGACCAGACCAAGCTGATCACCGCGGCCAGCGAACTGGCGCGCAACACCGTGATCTACGGTCGCGGCGGCGACATGGACTGGGCGCTGCTGGAAAGCGGCATCCGCAAGGGTGTGCAGCTGACCTTCCGCGACGAAGGCCCGGGCATCCCCAATCTGGATCTTGCGCTGACCGACGGCTGGACCTCCGGCAGCGGGCTGGGGCTCGGCCTGTCGGGCAGCCGTCGCCTGGTGGATGATTTTGTGTTGGACACTGCCGCTGGCAAGGGCACGCGCGTCACCATCACCAAATGGAAGTGACCCTCGCCGGTGAGCTGACCCGCGCGTTTCGCGTCGACGAAACCAGCCAGGTCGGACAAGCGCGTCGCGAAGCAGCGGCGCTGGCGCAGACGCTGGCCTTCGATGAAGCCGCATGCGGGCGCGTCGCCCTGGTGGCCACCGAACTTGCCACCAATATGGTCAAGCATGGGCGTGGCGGCTGCCTGCAGTTGTCGCGCGTGGCTACGTGCGAAGGCATGGGCGTGGAAATCTGCGCCATCGACGATGGCCCCGGGTTTGCGCTCGAAGACGGTCTGCGCGATGGCTATTCCACTGTCGGCACGCCCGGCACAGGTCTGGGTGCGATCCAGCGTCAGGCGCAAGTGCTGGATGCGTATTCGGATTCAAAAGGCGCCATTGTGATGGCGCGGTTGTTTGCGCAACAACGCGCCGAACTGGATCTGCCGTATGGCGCGGTGCGTGTGCCGCTGCACAACGAAACGGTCTGCGGCGATGCCTGGCAGTTGGCGATCCGCGAACAGCGGGCGACGGTCGTGCTGATCGACGGCCTGGGCCACGGGCCGGATGCCGCCGATGCTGCCGATGTCGGCACGCGCGTTGCGGCGGCGGCCAGTGGCGAGCCTGGCGAACTGATCGCGCAGCTGCATGCCGGCATGTCAGGAACGCGCGGCGGTGCGGCGGCAGTGATGCAGTTCGACAGCCGTACCGGCCAGGTGCGCTTTGCCGGTGTGGGCAATATCGTTGCATCGCTCTGTGATGGCGATGGAATGCGCGGCATGCCTTCGCATCCAGGCATCGTCGGGGTGCAGTTTCGCAAGGCGCAGCCGTTCGACTTCCCGAATGCGGCCGGCAAACTGCTGGTGATGCATAGCGATGGCCTGCAAACGCGCTGGAATTTGCGCGATCACCCGGCGCTATTGGCGCGCCACCCGCGTATTGTTGCTGCGGTGCTGTTGCGCGATTACGCGCGCGGCCGCGACGATGCATGCGTGTTCGTCATGCGGTTGGGAGGCATGCAATGACTTCATCCGATGATGCATCGGCGATCGACCCGATGGCCGAACTGCACGCGTTGCGGCAGCAGAACCAGGCCTTGCGCGAAGAGTTGGAAGAAACCAACCAGGGCGTGCTGGCGTTGTACGCCGAGCTCGACCAGCAAGCCGAACAGCTGCGCGGCGTGTCCGAGCTCAAGAGCCGGTTTTTGTCGTACATGAGCCACGAGTTCCGCACGCCGCTCAGTTCGATCCTGAGCATCACCCGGTTGCTGGAAGACGGTATGGATGGGCCGCTCAATGCCGAACAGGTCAAGCAGGTGCGTTTTGTCAGCACTTCGGCACGCGAGCTCACCGATATGGTCGACGACCTGCTGGATCTGGCCAAGATCGAAGCCGGGCGGGTCACCATTTCGCCGGGCTGGTTCGATCTGATGGACCTGTTCGCAGCGTTGCGCGGGATGTTCCGCCCGCTGACCGATGCCAGCCGCACGACCTTGATTTTCGAAGATCCGCCGGTGCTGCCGATGCTCTACACCGACGACAAGAAGCTGGCGCAGATCCTGCGCAACTTCATTTCCAATGCGCTCAAATTCACCCCGCAAGGCCAGGTGCGCGTGCTGGCGCAGTTGGAAGGTGACAGCCACGTGCGCTTCAGCGTGCAGGACACCGGTATTGGTATCGCGCCCGAGCTTCACGATGCTTTGTTCGAAGATTTTGTACAGGTGGACTCGCCGCTGCAGAAGCGCCTGACCGGCACCGGGCTGGGGTTGGCGATCTGCAAGCGGTTTGCCGAATTGCTTGGCGGACGGGTCGGTATCAACAGCGTGGTCGGGCAAGGCTCGGAATTTTTTGTGGTCCTGCCGGTGACGCTGGCAGCGGAGAAGGCACTTGAGCAGTAAGCAGCACATTCTGGTCGTCGACGACAACACGGTGACGCGCTATTCGGTGCGGCGTGTGCTCGAGCATCACCGTTTTGTGGTCGACGAAGCCGGCACCGGCGCCGAAGGCCTGAGCAAGCTGGCGACGCAGACCTTTGCCGGTGTGGTGCTGGACGTCAACCTGCCGGACATGAGCGGCTTCGACATCGTGCGCAGCTTGCGCGCCGAGCCGCGCACCGCATTGTTGCCGGTGGTACACGTGTCTGCCGCATCGATCGCCACCGGCGACATGATCACCGGCCTGGATGCCGGCGCCGATGCGTACCTGATCCATCCGGTCGACCCCAATGTGCTGGTCGCCACCTTGCGTACGCTGTTGCGCGCGCGCAATGCCGAAGAAGCGTTGCGGGTCAGCGAGGCCCGCTTCCGCGAGATCTTCGAGCACATCAGCGCGCCGATCGCGGTGGTCGATGCCGCCCTGCACACGCATGAACTCAACGCGGCGTTTCAGCGCCTGATCGGCGAAGCCACGCCGGGCGATGCGATCCACGCCGCCGGGCTGGATCAAACGGCCACGGTGCAGGCGCTGACCAGCGCATTGGCGCAGCGCGAGCGCTGGAGCGGCACGCTGTCGATCCTGCGCGATGGCAAGCTGTGCGAAACCGAATGGCGGGTGTCGCCGTACCGCGAGCCGGATCTGGGCCTGCTGATGGTGGAAGACGTCACCGAGCGGCGCGAGCGCGAGCGCGAGCAGCGCCAGGAGCTGGATACCGCCACCACCGAACTGGCGCACCAGATCGCCGAACGCCAGCGCACCGAAATCCAGCTGCTGCAGGCGCAAAAAATGGAAGCGCTGGGCAAGCTCACCGGCGGCATCGCGCACGATTTCAATAATCTGCTGACCAGCATCATTTCCGGCCTGGACATGATCCAGCTGGCGGTGGAATCCAACCGTATCGAACGTGTGCCGCGTCTTGCCGAAATTGCCACCGGCTCTGCGCATCGGGCTGCAGCGCTGACGCAGCGCATGCTCGCGTTTGCGCGCAAGCAATCGCTGGATGCGCAGCCGTTCGACGTCAATCTGCGCGTGCGTTCGCTGGAAGACATGCTGCAACGCTCGATCGGCGAGAACATCGCCTTGGAGCTGGAGCTTGCCGATACCTCGCTGGTGGCCATTGCCGATGCCAACCAACTCGAGAACGTGGTGCTCAATCTGGTGATCAACGCCCGCGACGCCTTGCGCGGGCAGGGCACGATCTGTGTGCAGACCGCGGCCTACACCGCGCACAACGACCCGGAACTGGATGATGGCGAGTACGTGGCGGTCAACGTCATCGACAATGGCAGCGGCATCGAACCTGCCGTTCTCAATCAGGTGTTCGAGCCGTTTTTCACCACCAAACCCATCGGCGAAGGGACCGGCCTTGGGTTGTCGATGACATACGGCTTTGCGCGCCAATCCGGCGGTACTGCGCGTATCACCAGTGCGATCGGCAAGGGCACCACGGTCGCGTTGATGCTGCCGCGCGGACTGTCGGCGAGCGCGGTGCCGCCGGCACCGGCGCCGACAACGCCACGGGCGCGCAACGCGCGCATTTTGTTGGTGGACGACACCGACGTGGTGCGCATGATGGTGAGCGAGGTGCTCAGCGACGCCGGCTATGAGGTGACCGAAGCCGAAGATGCCATCGGCGCACTGGAGCAGTTACGTACCGATGTGCAGATCGATCTGCTGGTGTCCGATGTCGGCCTGCCGGGCATGAACGGGCGCGACATGGCCGACGTGGCGCGTACGTTGCGCCCGGGGTTGCCGATTCTGTTCATCACCGGCTACGCCGAAAACGCGATCACGCGGCAGGAGTTCCTGGCCGACGGCATGGCCTTGCTGCCCAAGCCCTTCAGCCTCAACGATCTGCTCAATACGGTGGGGCAGATGCTCGACAGCAGCGTGCTGGCGCGCGCGTAAAGCGTAGTGATTTGCATGTTGGTGTGGGTGGATGCGACGTTGGATACGACGACGCTGCGGCACGACGCTGCTGTTTTGGCACTGGATGTGATAAGTCGCATCCGCAGTAGCGCGTTCGATCAGGCCTGCGCCAGGCGCAGATAACGCAAGCAACAGAGCGCGCCGGTTTTCACGTGCACTGCATGGAGCTGATTGCGCGGCAGTGCGGTGTACGCGTGCCGGCAGTCAACGCGAATACGCGTACGGCCCGAACGTGGCGCCCAGAAAGCCGCCGGCCGTCTCGGTGCTGAGCAGGGTGGCGTCACCCTGTTCGAGCAACGTCTGCCACTGGCCGCTACCCACCGCGTAATCCACATGCACGCGCGCTCCGTCCAGCGCAAAGCGCAGCTGCACCGGTTGCGTTGCATCGGGCAGCGGCGCACGCGCCATCACGGTGCCGATGCTTGGGCCCTGCAGGCCGGCGCGGCGATATAGCACCACCGACGCGCCAGCCTCATCGCGCACCAGCATGGCCGCCAGAAAGTGGCTTTCCTTGGCCACGAGTGCAAGACCGGCCTGTTCGCCGGCCGCCAGCGCGCTGCCATCGACACTGGCCGCCAGCGTGGCGTGGTGATGCTGCAGACGATGGCCCAGATACGCAGGTTGGCCGCGGCCGATGTCGCCCAGCGCGACCTGCGACGGGGTGATGCGCAACCCCTGCGGGCCGGGCAGGTACCACGGCTGGGTGGGCGGGTGGATGGTCATCCATTGCATCGGCACGCGCGCTTCCTGGAAGCGCTCGCTCCATTGCATCGGGCCGCTGGTGGGCAGGGTCTGGGTGCCGCTCGGCAGTGCCGGGCGCGTGGCCACCGGCGGCACAGCGCTGCCATGCGGCACTACCTGCGGCCAGCCGTCGCGCCATTGCACCGGCAATAAGAAGGTTTCGCGGCCAAGCGCGTAGTGGTTGCCCTGATACGGACGTGTGCCCAGGAACACCGCCCACCAGGTCCCGTCCTTGAGCTCGACGAACTGCGCGTGCCCGGTGGAGGTGATCGGTGCGCTGCGGCTCGGGTCCAGGTCGCGCTGGGTCAGCACCGGATTGCCGCTCCAGGGCTCGTAGGGGCCGGTGATCTGGCGGCTACGGTAGATCATCTGCGCATGCTGCTCGCCGGTGCCGCCTTCGGCCGCGGTGAGGTAGTAATAGCCATCGCGGCGGAACAGATGCGGGCCCTCGATGTGCTCGGGATTGGTGGCCGGTTGAAAGCCCGAATCCACGATTGCCTGACGCGTGCCGACCAGCTTCATGCGGGTCAGATCCAGCTGCTGCAGCCAGATGGCGCGGTGTCCGTCGTAGCGCAACTTGCCGGCGGGCACATCGTTGTTGACCAGCCAGGCGCTGCCGTCGTCATCGAAAAACAGCGACGGGTCGATGCCCTTGGCGTCGAGCCAGATCGGATCGGACCACGGCCCGGCCGGATCGGTGGCGGTAATCAGGAAGTTGCCGCCATCGCAGTAAAAACAGGTGTTGGCGATGTAGAAGGTGCCGTCGTGGTGGCTGATGCTGGCGGCGAACAGGCCACGGGTCAGTTCGTCGCGGCCGTAGTCGATCTGGTCGGCGCGATCGATCGCGTTGCCGATCTGGTTCCAGTGCACCAGGTCGCTGCTCTTGAACACCGGCAGGCCGGGAAAATAGCCGAACGTGGAGTTGACCAGATAAAAGTCGTCGCCGACCCGGATCGCGGACGGGTCCGGATAAAAACCGGCCACCACCGGATTGCGGTACTGCGCCTCGGTCGGCAACGGGCCGCCGTCATCGCCCTGGTAATCCACCTGGGTGATCAGTGCGCTGCCGGCGTAGGCCAGCTGACAACTCACGGTGGCCATCAGGCCCAGCATCCATCCGATTGGTTTCACGACAGGTCCCCCGATGCGCGCCACTGGCGTAGCGCCAGCCTCGCGGCAGCATGACAGCTCGCCGCCGGGCAGGGCATGCCGTTTTGCCATGCCGCACGCGTGTGATGGCATGGCTGTGCGCAACGTGGCCGATGGGCGCGGATCGGCACGCCTGCCACTTCGCTGCAACATTGCTGACATATCGTGCGCGCGGCGCCATGCGGCGCCCCCTTCTGGCAGACCCATGCCGAACGGACTCATCTTCGCGTCTTTACCCAAGGATCAACCCGCATGTCGTTGTACTCGTCTGTTTCTCCGTCGCTGAGGTCCGTTGTTGCACATCTGGATGCGCGTGCACCGCGACGTACGCCGCTGGCACGCGCCTGCGCCGGTCTGCTGCTCGCCTCGATGGCCGCTGCCGCATCGGCCCAGCAGGCGCCGGCCAGCCAGGGCGAGGGCAGCCCTACTGCGCTGGATGCGGTGACCGTCACCGCCGAGCACCGCGAGCAGAACCTGCAGGAGGTGCCGGTGTCGGTGGGCGTGGTGCAGGGCGCGGCGATGCGCGAGTACACCGCCGGCGGCGACGACACCTTGCTAGCGCTGTCCGGCCGCGTGCCGGGCTTCTACGCCGAGACCACCACCGGGCGCATCTTCCCGCGCTTCTATATCCGTGGCCTGGGCAATATCGACTTCTATCTGGGTGCCTCGCAGCCGGTGTCCATCATCCAGGACGACGTGGTGCTGGAGCACGTGGTGCTCAAGTCCAACCCGGTCTACGACGTGGACCAGGTCGAAGTGCTGCGCGGCCCGCAGGGCACTTTGTTCGGCCGCAATACCACCGCCGGCATCGTCAAGTTCGACACCGTCAAGCCCGGCGATACCTACACCGGCCGCGTCGACGCCAGCTACGGCAGCTACAACACGGTGTCGCTGGATGGCGGCTTCGGCGGGCCGATCAACGACGTGCTGTCGTTCCGCGTGTCGGCGTTGTACCAGCACCGCGACGATTGGGTGGACAACACCTTTGCCGGCAGCAGCGCCGATGGCACGCGCACACCGCGCAAGGATGCGATGGGCGGCTACAACGACCGCAATGCGCGCCTGCAGGTGCTGTTGAAGCCCAACGATGCGTTCTCGCTGCTGGGCTCGGTGCACACCCGCGATTACGACGGCACCTCCACGCTGTTCTTGCGCAATGCGGTGACGCGCGGCAGCGACAAGGTCGACGTGCCGCGCGATCGCGTGGCCTACGACGAAGCCAACGACAATCCGCAGGCCTACAAGACCGATGGCGGCTCGATCAAGGCGATCTACGATTTCGGCGGCGTCTCGCTGACCTCGATCACCGCTTACGAAACCACCTCCGGCTACAGCCGTGGCGACACCGATGGCGGCGCGGCGGCCAACTATCCGGTCAACGGCGTGCCGAACGGGTTCGGCCAATCGATGGGGCAGATTCGCGATCTGGATCAGTACACCCAGGAGCTGCGCCTGGCCAGCGAGGGCGACGACGCGCTGCAGTGGCAGGTGGGCGCGTTCTATTTCGATGGCCGCGACACCACCGATTTTTATCAGCGTGCGTATTTCCTGCGCACTGCTGCGCGCAATCCCAACAACTGGGTGCGGCTGCGCAACACCAATACCTCGTGGGCCGGCTTCGGTCAGCTCAGCTACAAGGCCACCGATGCGCTGACGCTGACTGCCGGCATCCGCCAGACCAAGGACACCAAGGAAACCCGTCTGCTCAAGACCGCCGACACCGCGGCCGGCGCGGTGACCTACCGCGGCCGTCGCGATGTGCGCATGTCCGACACCCAGCCCAGTTGGGACCTGAGCGCGATGTATGAACTCAACCAGGACCTGAGCGTGTATGCACGCGTGGCACGCGGCTTCCGCGGCCCCACCATCCAGGGCCGCAGCGCGGTGTTCAATTCGGATTTCACCACTGCCGATTCGGAAACCATTCTGTCGTGGGAAGCCGGCATCAAGAGCAGCCTGTTCCAGAACCGGCTACGCCTGAATGTCAGCGGCTTCACCTACACCGTCGATGACATCCAGCTCAACGGCAACGATTCGGACGGCAACGGCGTGCTGTTCAATGCCGACAAGGCCAAGGCCTACGGTCTGGAAGCAGACCTGGATTGGCGCCCGATCTCCAACCTGTCGCTGACCGCGGGCCTGAGCCTGTTGCATAGCGAAATCAACGACAAACGCGTGTTTGCGCAGGCCTGCGCGCTCAATGGCGTGGTGGTGTGCACGGTCAACGACCCCACCATCCGAGTTGGTGCCAACACCTTCGCGCAGATCGACGGCAACCCGCTGCCCAACGCGCCCAAGTACAACCTCAACCTGGCCGCACGCTACGACATTCCGATGGGCAACGACGGCGCGTTTTTCGTGTCCACCGATTGGAACAAGCAGGGCGAGACCAGCTTTGTGCTGTACGACTCCACCGAGTTCCGTGCCGACGGCAACTTCGAAGGTGGCCTCAAGCTGGGCTACACCGGCGGCTACGGTGCATGGGAAGTGGCGGCATTCGCGCGCAACATCACCAACGAAAAGAACGTCAAGGGCGTGATCGAAAACTACATGGCGGCGGTGTACAACGAGCCGCGCATCGTGGGCGTGTCGGTCAACGTCAACTGGCAGTGATCGCCAGCTGATCGGTGGGCTGCGGCGTACGCGTCGCAGCCGTGCCTGTATCGACGAAGGCCAGCTGCGTGCATGCGCAGCTGGCTTTTTTTATCAGCGACCGTCCAGCACCGAGCGCACCCAGCTGACGATCTGCGCGCTGCTCACCGCGCCGGAATGACGGCCGATCTCATGGCCGCCGCGGATGACCAGCAGGGTGGGGATGCTGCGGATGCCAAAACGCGTGCCCAGTGCAGGATGCAGATCGGTATCCACCTTGGCCAGCCGCACCTGCGGCTCCAGCATCGCGGCGGCGGCCGCAAATTGCGGTGCCATGCTCAGGCAAGGCGCGCACCACGGCGCCCAGAAATCCACCACCAGCGGTAGCTCGCTGCGCACGGCGTGCTTGTCGAAATCCGCCGCCGACAAGGTCACCGGCGCCCTCAGAAACAGCGGCCGATGGCAACTGCCGCAGTTGGGCGCATCGTGCAGGCGTGCGCGCGCAACGCGGTTCATGGCGGCGCAGTTCGGGCAGGCGATCAGGAGCGGTGCGTCGGTCATGCGGTGGTCTCCGGTGGACAGGCAATGCAGTCGCGACGCCCGGACATCACTGACGGCACATGCGGCTGCATGTGGTCAGTTTAGCGACCACGGCAGAAGGCCCTGTGTCGGGAGGCCGGCCGCCGCGCATGATGCCTGCGGCGGCCAGGCGACAGCGCGCGGCAATCGCGCGCTGCTTCGCTCAGGCCGAACGCCCAAGCGCCACGATCGGGACAAAGCCGCCGTAGATCATGCGTTTGCCGTCGAAGGGCATCGGGTTGACGGCCGGGTCCATGCGCGGGTCGTCCATCATCTTGCGCATGCCCGCATCGCGGGTGGCCTTGTCCGGCCATTCGATCCACGAAAACACCACGATCTCGTCTTCGGTGGCCGCTACCGCGCGCTGGAAGTCGGTCCATTGGCCCTGCTGGACATCGTCGCCCCAGCACTCCATTACGCGCAGTGCGCCGTACTCCATGATGATCGTATCGCCCATGCGGGCGTACTCCTGAAACGTGTCCTTGTTGGCCTTGGGCACTGCAAGGACAAACCCATCGACATACGACATAACCGCCTCCGCTGACATGACGCACGGCGTGCGCCTGATGATGACGAACAGATGTTGGTGCGATCGAAGAACGTAGAGAGCCGTGTTCAGGCGCGTGGCACCAGGGCATCGAGCGGAGCATACGGTGCATTTCGGCGACTGGCACTGCTTGCGCTCGCATGACCCCCAATCGGCTGCGGTTGAGTCCGGCGATGCGTTACAGGGCGCGCCGATGACGTGCGATCCACGTTGGATGCGCGCGCCAGGTGCGGTTGCGATGCTGCAACGCCCAGAGGGGCTGGTGGTGCGGGGGCGCCTGCGCCGGGCATTGCGCGGGCGTGGAGCCGCACAGCGCAGCGTGGCCGCATGCGTTGTCGCAGGCCGCCAGTGCGTTGCCTGGCCGCCTGCGCGTGCTGCGATCATGCAGCCAGGTTGTGCCGCCGCAGTCTGGCTTCGAACACCACGTCGCCGGCTTCGTTGCGCGCCTGCAGCGTGCCGCCGTGCGCCTTGACGAACTGATCGGCGATGAACAATCCCAGGCCCAGTCCCTGGCTGGCATGGAAGCTGGCCTTGAATGGTTCGAACAAGCGCGGCATCAGGCTGTCGGGGATGTGCCCGGTGTTGCGGACCGACAGCCGCAGCACGTCGCGCTCGCGGCCGTCCAGATGCACCTGCACCGGATGACTGCCGCCATGCAGCACCGCGTTGCCGACCAGGTTGGACACCACCTGCGCCAGCCGATCGCCGTCGCCGTCGCCGTCCAGGTCGCCTTCGGTGCGCAGGTCGATGGTGGTGAGCGGGTTGGCCTGCGCCACCTCGCCGACCACGCTGTGCGCCACTTCGCCCAGATTGCAGGGGCCGAACTGCATCGACAGCCCGTCGGTGCGCAGGCGCGAGAAATCCAACAATTGTTCGACCATGCGCGCCATGCGCCGCGCGCTGGTTTCCAGATGTCCGAGCGTGCGTGCGGCCGAGCCGTCGCCATCCACGTCCAGGCTCAGTTTGTCCGCACACAACAGGATCACCGACAGCGGCGTGCGCAGATCGTGGGTGAGCACCGCCATCATGGTTTCGTTGAGCGTGAGCGCGCGTTCCAACGAGGCATTGCGCGCCTTGAGCAGCCGGCGCTGTTGGTACAACTCGATAAACACATTGACCTTGCTCAGGATCACGTGGGGCTCGATGGGCTTGTGCAAAAAATCCACTGCACCGCTTTCGTAGCCCTGGAACGCGCGCATCGGATCGTTTGGCGAGGCGGTCAGGAAGATGATCGGGACATGCCGGGTCCGCTGCGAGCCGCGCATCAGTTCTGCGAGCGAAAAGCCGTCCATTTCCGGCATCTGCACGTCGAGCAGGGCCAACGCCACATCGTGTTCGAGCAGCAGCTCCAGCGCTTGCGCGCCGGAGGATGCGCACAGCACCTGGATGCCATCGCGCTGCAGAAGCGCTTCCATCGCCACCAGATTTTGCGGCACATCGTCCACGATCAGGAGCTTGGCGGGTTCGTCGCCGTGCGCAGCAAGGCCGGTCGTGGTGAGATTCATGGGTGAAAGACTTCCAGTCGGTTGCAGATCGCCTGCAGGGTCAGCACCGCATCGGCACCGGCGTGGGCAAGGGCAGAGGCGGGCATCAGCGGAGACGCGGCATCATCGGGCAGCTGGATCCAGGCGGTGCCGCCTGCTGCGCGCACTGCGGCCACGCCGGCACTGCCATCGCTGCTGGCGCCGGTGAGCAGGATCGCCAACAGACGCTCGGCAAACACGTCCGCAGCCGATTCGAACAAGGGGTCGATCGCCGGCCGCGAGAACAGCACCGGCGCATCCATCGACAGGGCCAGGCTGTCGCGGGTTTCCACCAGCAGGTGATAGTCGGGCGGGGCAATGGTCACGGTGCCGGCGCGCAATGGCTGCTTGTCGTCCGCCTCGCGCACCGGGAGCGCGCAACGCGCGTCCATCAGCTCGGCCAAATGGCTGGTGCGGTCGCGCGGCAGATGCAGCACCACCAGCACCGGCATCGGCAGATCGGCGGGCAGGTGGGACAACAGCGCCTGCAGCGCCATCACACCACCGGCGGAGGTGCCGATCACGATGGCGTCGAACTGCCGGTGCGCAGGCGTGCTGCTCATGCGGCCTTCCGATACAGGCGTTGTTCGCGTGCGCAGGTTTCAAAGGCCTGCGCATGTGCGCCGAATTGCAGCGATTCCTTGCTGCCCAGGCCCAGAAAACCGCGGTGCACCAGCGCGTCGAAGAACAGGCCCACGGCACGGTCCTGCAGGCCGCGGTTGAAATAGATCAGCACATTGCGGCACGACACCAGATGCACTTCGGAGAACACCGTATCGGTGGCCAGGCTGTGATCGGCGAACACGATATTGCGCTTCAAGCGGCGGTCGAACACCGCACCGTCGTAGGCAGTGGTGTAGTAGTCCGACAACGACCCACGGCCGCCGGCATCTAGATAGTTGCGGCTGAACTGTGCGATGCGATCGATGCCATACGCGCCGGCTTCGGCCATGTTCAACGCTTCGGGATTGATGTCGGTAGCGTAGATGACGGCCTTTTCCAGCAAGCCTTCTTCGTGCAGCAGGATCGCCAGCGACCAGACCTCTTCGCCGGTGCTGCAGCCGGCCACCCACAACTTGATCGACGGATAGGTGCGCAACACCGGTACCGCATGCTCGCGCAACACGCGAAAGTACGCCGGGTCGCGAAACATCTCCGACACCTGCACGGTGAAGAACTGCATCGCCTGCGCAAACGTTTCCGGTTCGTGCAGCAGCCGATGCTGCAGATCGGCCACGCGGGCGCACTCGAAACGCGCCATGGCATGGCGCATGCGCCGCCGTAACGACGACACCGCGTAATCGCGAAAATCGTAGTGATAGCGCTGGTATACCGCTTCCAGCAGCACCCGCAACTCCAGATCGAACAGTTCAACCGGCGTCATTGCCGCGAGCACCAGACCCGGCACAGCGACACCAGCTTGTCCACGTCGATGGGCTTGGCGATGTAGTCGTTGGCACCGGCTTCCAGGCAGCGTTCGCGGTCGTCGGCCATGGCCTTGGCGGTCAGCGCGATGATGGGCAGATCCTGCCACTGGCGATTGGCGCGGATCTCGCGCATCGCAGTGATGCCATCCATCTCCGGCATCATGATGTCCATCAGTACCAGGTCCACCTCACGCTCGGCCAGGCGTTCCAGCGCTTCGCGGCCATTGCGTGCGATCTCCAGGGTCACGCCCAGCGGTTCGAGCACGCTGGACAGCGCAAAGATGTTGCGTACGTCGTCTTCGGCCAGCAGCACGGTGGCGCCATCGAGCACCGCATCGCGGCGACGTGCTTCGCGCAGCAAGCGTTGCTGGTCGCTGGGCAGCGAGGCTTCCACGCTGTGCAGGAACAAGGTCACTTCGTCGAGCAGGCGTTCGGGCGAGCGCACGCCCTTGATGATGATGCTCTTGGAATACCGGCGCAGGCGCTGTTCTTCGTCGCGGGTGAGCGCACGGCCGGTGTAGACGATCACTGGCGGGAATGCCACCGCGTCGTTGCCGGCCATGCGTTCGAGCAGGTCGTAGCCGCTGCCATCGGGCAAAGTGAGATCGGTGACCATGCAGTCGAAGGTGGAGCCAGCCAACTGCGCCATCGCCTCGGCGATGCTGCCCACCGCAACGATGTCCAATTGGTCGCGCGCCAGCAGCAACTGCAGGTTTTCGCGCAAGGCGCTGTCGTCTTCGACGATAAGCAGGCGACGCACCGCACGCGCGTTGGTGTCTTCCAGTTGACGGATCGCACCGGCCAGCAACTCGCGCGTTGCCGGCTTGATCAGATAGCCCACCGCGCCCAGTTCCAGTGCGATCTGGCTGCGTTCCAGTGCAGACACCACGTGCACCGGGATGTGACGGGTGGCGGGATCGCGCTTGAGGCGTTCGAGCACGCTCAGGCCGGAGGCATCCGGCAAGCCGATGTCGAGCAGGATGCCGCTGGGGCGCAACTCGGCGGCCAGTCTCAGCGCTTCTTCGGCGCTGGGGGCGACCACACAATCGAAGTCCAGCTCGTGCGCCAGGTCCACCAGGGCCTGCGCAAAGCGGGTATCGTCTTCCACCGCCAGGATCAGCCGGCCGGGACGGGTGCGCTGATCGCGGTCGTCCTGTGCGCGTTGCTGTGGCGCCGCGTTGGGCGCAGGAATCGGCAGCGGTACTGCAGCGGAGACAACCCCGGGGTGCTCGCCAGGCCGCGGTGTCATCGTCATGCCAGTGTGGTGACGCGATAGCGCGGGCGCGTTGATTGCACCCGATGTCGATGTCGATGTCGATGTCGATGTCGGGGTCGATGTCGCTTCGGCGGCGCGCATCGCTTCTGCCGGTGCACCGTCGGTCGGCAATTCCAGGGTGAAGCAACTGCCGCGTCCGGGTTCGCTGTCCACGCTGATGCTGCCGCCCATGCGTTGTGCCAGGTCGCGCGAGATCGACAAGCCCAGGCCGGTGCCGCCATAGCGACGCCGTGTGCTGCCATCGGCCTGACGGAACGCTTCGAAGATCACATCGGTCTGTTCGCGTGCGATGCCGATGCCGGTGTCGTCGACCTTGAACAGCACCCGTCCCGGCGCGCTCGCCTGGATCGACAGACTGACCGTGCCGCGTTCGGTGAACTTGATCGCGTTGGCCAGCAGGTTCTTGAGGATCTGCTGCAGACGCTGGTTGTCGACCACCAGCTGCGTCGGTGCGTCGGCCTCGGTGCCGATTTCCAGGGTCAGGCCCTTCTGTCGCGCCAGCGGTTCAAAGGTGTCGCGCAGTCGCTGCAGCACCGAGCTGGTGGCGATGGTGTCGTCGGTCAGTTCCACGTGACCGGCTTCGATCTTGGACAGGTCCAGGATGTCGTTGATCAGCGCCAGCAGATCGTTGTTGGACGACAGAATCGCCTGCGCGTACTTCACTTGGTCGGCGCTGAGCGTGCCGTCCTTGTTGTCGGCGAGCAGCTTGGCCAGGATCAGCGCGCTGTTGAGCGGAGTGCGCAGCTCGTGCGACATGTTGGCCAGAAATTCCGACTTGTAGCGCGAGGCGGTGGCCAGTTCGTTGCCATTGCGCACCAGCTGGCCTTGCGCGACCAACAGCGCCTGCTTCTGCGCTTCCAGCGCCTGGGTACGTTCTTCCAGCTGGACGTTGGTTTGTTCCAGCTCTGCCTGCTGCTGTTCCAGATCGCTTTGCGATTGCTGCAGGCTACGGCTTTGTTCTTCCAGTTCTTCGTTGGCCACGCGCAGTTCTTCCTGCTGCGTCTGCAGTTCCTCGCTCTGCCGCTGGGTTTCTTCCAGTAGGGCCATCAACTGCGCGCGCAGCAGCGCGGTGCGCAGCGCCAGGCCGATGTTTTCACCGCAACGTGCCAGCAATTCTTGCTCGCGCGATCCGGATGTCTGCACGTCGGTGACCCGACCGAGTTCCAGCAGACCAATTACCCGGCCATCGGCAGTCACCGGGGCCAGCAGCAATTCCTGGCAGGCGCTCTGGCCCAGGCCGGAGGCAATCTGCAGATGCCCGGCATCCACGCCGCGCACGCGGCGCACAGTGCCACGCTGCAACACCTCACCCCATTGGCCGGCATTGCTGGGCAGCGTCTTGGGCATGTCGACCGGCAGCGCCGCGCCGCCGGTGAGCCGCAGGCGCTCGCCTTCGATGCGGTACAGCGCGCCGACCTGTGCGCCCAAGGTGTCGCACAGCGCGCGCAGCGCGGCATCGGCCAAGTCTTCAGGGCTTTGATCGCCGCGCAGGCTGGCTTCGACCGTGTTTTCGGCCTGTTGCAGCCACAACGCCAATTCGGCCTGACGACGTGCGCGGATCGCCTGCGTCACCACCAACGCCATCGCCAGAAACGAGACGCCGCCAATGCTGCGGTTGATCGATGAGAAGCTCGAATTGGTGCTGGGCGGCGCCAGATGAAAACCGATCGCCAGTAGCACGCACGACAGCACGCCCACTACCAGCGGCGCCTGCGGGCGGTTCTGAAAGACCGTCACGCCGACCGCCACGAAGTAGGTCAGCCACACCGCATACCCCAGCGGCGTGACCAACTCCACGCTCAACGTGCCAGCCATCAAGGCCGCCGCGATGACCCAGATCCAGCGGTCGCGTGTGGTCGAGATGTTCTGCATGAGGCGCGCGCACCAAACTGAGAGGGCGGTCATGGTAGCCGATAACTTTCACGCGCCAATCGCCGGGTTTTTGACGCTTTTCCAGCCGAGTTGGCTTGCACGCAACCTTCACGGCAACGTCATTATGGTCGCGCGCTTTTCTGGGGGAACATCGCGCGATGGAGACGGAAACCGCCATCGACAACGCAGGGCCGCTGTCGCACGACAGCCGGCAATGCCAGCTGTTGGTGCAAAGCGTCTCCGATTACGCGATCTATATGCTCGACACCGGCGGCTATGTGCGCAGCTGGAATCCCGGCGGTGAGCGCATCAAGGGCTACACCGCTGCTGACGTGCTTGGTTCGCATTTTTCGCGTTTTTATCTGCCCGAAGATGTGCAGCGCGACGAGCCCATGCAGAACCTGGACATTGCCAAGCGGCAGGGGCGTCTTGCTGCTGAAGGGTGGCGCGTACGCAAGGACGGCAGCCGCTTCTGGGCCAGCGTGGTAATCGAACCGGTACTGGAGTTCGGCGTGCTGGTGGGATTTGCCAAGATCACCCGCGATGTCACCGACCGCCATGACGCGCAACGTTTATTGCAGCAGGCGCAGCACGCGCTGTTGCATTCGCAGAAAGTCGAGGCACTGGGTCGGTTGACGCTGGGCATGGCGCACGACTTCAACAATCTGCTGACGGTGATGGTGACCAGCCTGGATCTGATCGCGCTGCGTGCCGGCGACGATGCGCGCACGCGCATGCTGGTGGAAGCGGCGCAGACCGCGGTGGATCGCGGCACCTTGCTGACACGCCAGCTGCTCGCCTTCGCACGTGGGCAGCGCCTGGTTCCGGAGCGGCATACCGCCAACGCGGTGGTGACGCGCACGCTCGAACTATTGCGCCGCGCCTGCCCGACCGCGGTAACACTCTCGCTGGACTTCGCCGATGCGTTGCCCGATGTATGCGTGGACCCCGGCCAACTGGAAGCGGCGCTGCTCAATCTGGTGTTCAATAGTTGCGACGCGATGTCGGCCGGTGGCGCCATCACCGTGATCACCGCCGCGCAGCAGCGCGTTGCACCATCGGCGCCGCAGGGCGCAACGCGCAGTTACGTCAGCGTCGCAGTGCGCGACAATGGCCCCGGCATGTCGGCACAGGTGGCGCAGTGCGCCAGCGAGCCGTTTTTCACCACCAAGGATGTCGGCAAAGGCTCCGGCCTGGGATTGAGCCAGGTGTATGGTTTTGCGTCCCAATCCGGTGGCTTCGTCGATCTGGAGACCGCACCTGGGTGCGGCACCACCGTCACCCTGTTTCTCCCGGCCATCGAGGAGGCCGAGCATGACTGAACCCCTGCGTCTGTTGATGGTGGAAGACCAAGAAGAGTTGCGCGAGTTGATCGGCGAGGCATTGCGCGATGCAGGCATCACCGTCGACACCGCCGACGATGCCCAGGACGCCTTGCGCATGCTGCGCGACAGCGGCCCTTACGACGTGGTGTTCAGCGATATCCGCATGCCCAACGGCATGTCAGGGATCGAATTGAGCGAGCAGGTGGCGCAGCTGTTGCCGCAGGCACGCGTCATCCTGGCCTCGGGGTTTGCGAAAGCGCAGCTGCCGCCGCTGCCGGCTGGGGTCGACTTCCTGCCCAAGCCTTATCGCCTGCGTCAGCTCATCGACATGTTGAAGGGCGTTGCGGCCAACGCCTGAGCGCTGGCCGCAGATTTGCATCCGCTGCGGCGTCAACGGCTCTGGTAGTAGACCTTGTCGATGGCGATCTCCACCGGCGCGCCCGGCGGTTCGGCCACCAGCATGAAAGGCTGTTTGACCGCTTGCAGATCCAGGTCGTAGAAGGCACTGAATGGAATGCTCACTTCGTGCCAGGCGCCATCGCGCACCAGGCCGTACTGGTTGCCGCCGGCCGCAAAATCCACCCAGCTGTCGCCGAAGCTGGTGTTGATGCCGATCTTGAATGTCGATGCGGTGGTGGTCTTTACCTGCAGCTTCAGCGCGCCGCCGGCGTAGGCAGCCAGATTGCGGTAATCGCTCTGGATTCCCAGTCCATACCAGGCCCCCGCGTTGGCGCGATACGCCATGACGTTGGCCCCTTCAAATGGCGCCTGCGCGATCGGGGTGAGGTTGTTCCAGAGATACAGTTCGGCATCCTGGCCGAAGGTCAATCGCGCGCTGGTATCGGCCTGGTCGGTGAACACACCGAAGCGTCCGGCCGGCATGGCGTGTTGGCTGCCCACATACAATTGCGAATCGGGGTTTTGATACAGACGGATGTAATCGATCTCCATCTTGCCCGGCAGCGGTGCGGTCACCGCGGCCGGTGAGGTCACCCCGGTGTAGGTGCCACCCACCGCCAGATTGAGCAGCAGATACTGCTGCTGATGGAACTCGTGCAGCGAGGCACCTTCGATATTGGAAATCGCAAATTCGAAGTACTGCTGCCCGTCGATCGAGATGCGGATGAACTGCGGGTCCCAGGTCATGCGGTACACATGGAAATCGGTGTGCAGATTCACCGGGCTGGTGTAGCTGGTGTCGTAGTCGGCCTGCGCGCCGTTGTAGTCCCAATGCACGGCCGCACCGATACGGCGATTGGCGGTGCCGTTGGCGATCGCCGCAGCCATGCCGGCTTCCATTAGATCGATTTCGCCACGCCCGGGCCACACGCCGATGGTGCCCAGCATCCAGTACGCCGGCCACAGCCCATTGCCGACCACCGGCGTCTTGATGCGCGCTTCGAGCGTGCCGTAGGTGAAATGCATGCGGCCTTCGGTCTTGAGCCGTGCCGAGGTGAAGGGCATGCCGCCAAACGCTTCGCGGCGCGCTTCGATCACCAGCCGGCCGTTTTCGATGCGCGCGTTGTCGGGGCGACTGGTGTAGTACTGCATCTCGCCATTGCCCCAACCGCACAAGCTGATCTGACACCCGTTGCCGACGTCGTACGTCCACTTGGTGCCGTCGATCGATGGACCGTTGAAGTTGTCTTCCCACACCAGGGTCTGCGCTTGCGTGCAGGGGGCCAGTGCGATGCCCAGCAAAACAGCGAACTGCATGGTGACGCTGCGTACGACGCTCATGCGCCTCTCCGATGATGGACCCGGGTCCGTGGAGAAACGACGCTGCGCAGCGCCTGGTTCAGAGTCAAAGCAATTGTTCGGCGTGTTTCCGTTCCGTGGTGTTCATTCCGGAATAATCAATCATTGGTATGACGACGGTCGCAAACGTCGGCTGCCGTATGTTGCGCGGCAGCAGCCTGATGCGATCGCGCATGCTCGGGGTATTTCACTGCCGCGCAGCGGCCGGCATGCGCGAGCCAGTCACACCTCAAATGTGTCGAAGACGCATGGAAGCGCTTGCAGCATGGCGGTGCCATCTACGCCGTCCGCGCGCAGGCACGGCCATGCGGATGCGCCTGTCGATCACCAGCGTTGCACGTGCAGGCGTTCGTCACTGCCCCGCATGCACGGTCCACGCAACCAGGCGGCTTACCAGCGGCCGCACCACCAGTACGCAGCAAAACGCGGTGGGCATCGCAATGCGGTAGGCATCCAGCACGCGCCATCCGAATCCCGGCGTCAGCCCGGTATTGGCGCCGGTGATCACGACGCACATCAGCAACGCCATGATCGCGGCCATGTAAAACGCAAACACGAATGGCGTGGCGCGTACTCCGAGCTTCCAACGTGAGCGTGCCAGTGCGGAGGAGGGTGGGGATGACGACATAGGGGGGGCCTCGCTTGCCGCGAACCAGCGGCATGGCGCAACTCTAGGGCGAGCGTCGCAGCTCGGGTAGATCGCGTAACCTTGCGGCTTACGTAAGAGAATCTTACGAATCGCTCGGAAATACTTGCTCCATTAATGAATATTCTTCAGTCGATTCGCAGTTTCGTATGCACCGTGGATGCCGGCAGCATTGCCGGTGGAGCCAAATTGCTGGGCGTCAGCGCCGCCGCGGTCAGCCAGAACATCGCGCGGCTCGAACAGCACCTGGGCGTGCGCTTGCTGCACCGGACCACCCGCAGCCTGGCGTTGACCGAACGCGGTGCGCTGTATTTCGAACAGGTGCGGCAACTGGAGCGCGACCTGGAGCGTGCGCGGCAACTGGTGGCCGGCCCTCAGCAGGCGCTGGCGGGACGACTGCGCGTGGCCAGCACCGCCGCGTTCGCACGCCATGTGCTCGCACCGATGCTGCCTGCGCTGCGTCAGCAGTCTCCGCAGTTGGAGATCGAACTGCTGTGCACCGACCGTGTGGTGCAGCACGCGCAGGAGAGCGTGGATGTCAGTTTGCGTATCGAAGCGCAGCTGGAAGATGGACTGGTGGCACGGCCCATTGCGGATGTGCCGTTCGTGGTATGCGCGGCGCCCGAGTATCTGGCCCGCTGCGGCACCCCCAAGCACCCGGACGAGCTCAAATATCACGACTGTCTATTGCTGCGCTACCCGGTGGACGGGCGCTTTTTGCGTTGGAACTTCGTGCGCGACGGCGTGCGGTTTCAGCCGCAACTCGGCCAGGCGATGGTCAGCGACGATGTCGACGCGCTGGCCACCATGGCCGTCGCTGGCGGCGGCATCACCCGCCTGGCCGCCTTCGTGGTGCAGCCCTACCTGCAGCGCGGTCAACTGCAAGCGTTGTTTGTGCCCGATGGCAGCGACGCGACGCAGGCCGCCGTCGAGCCATTGCGTCTATTTCTTTGCGTGGCCGACCGCCGCGACTTCACTCCGAAAGTGCGCGCTTTCATGGCGCACGTACTGGAACGCTTGCCCCTAGAGTGGCGCGTTGCTGAGCCGGATCCGCTACCGGCATCGGCGCCTACATCGGTCTAGATCGGCCAATCAAGCGCAGCGACCGGCCACGCGAGTGTGGGGGGGCGGCGTACGCACCCTGACGTGCGCACGTGACATGCTGATTTCCAGCAACTGCCTGGCTTGCATGGTGGTCGCGCACTCGTTTTGTTGCGCGCTCTTGAAGCGATAACCCCTCGATAGCTGGTTTACTGCAGCTCGAGCATCACTACCGAGTGCGCAGGCAGCGCCACCGTCAACACCTTCGCTTGCAAACGGGCGCCGTTGAATGGCTTCGGTTCGACGACGCGCGGCTGCGCAAAAGTGTTGTGGGCAGTGATCGCCGGAGCGGTCAGAATCTTCCCGTCGACGCGGCGTGCAGACAGCCCTTGCACGTCTACGCTGACACTTGCCGCGGCAGTGGCATCCAGGTTGGTCAGCGCGACATACACATGCCCATCCTTCGCCTTGACTGCCGAGCCATGCACCGCCGGCACATGCGCGTCGCCGTGGCGGTACTCCGGTGTCTGCAGCTGCAGCGGCAGGTGCGTGGCGTCCTGGTAGGGCTTGTACAGCGCAAACACGTGGTAGGTGGGCGTCAGTACCATCTTGTCGCCATCGGTGAGGATCATCGCCTGCAACACGTTGACCATCTGCGCGATGTTGGCCATGCGCACGCGCTCGGCATGCATGCTGAAGATATCGATGTTCAGCGACGCAACCAGCGCATCGCGCAGGCTGTTTTGTTGATGCAGAAATCCCGGATTCGCATCGGGCAGACCTGCGTACCAGGTGCCCCATTCGTCGACCACCAGCGCGACTTTCTTGACCGGGTCGTACTTGTCCATGATCGCGCTGTGCTTGGTGATCAGCTCGTCCATCACCAGCGTGCGCGACAGTGTGTCGATCCAGGCGCGCTCGTCGAAGTCGGTCGATGAGGCGCGCGGGGGCCAGCCGCCGGGCACGGTGTAGTAATGCAGGCTCAGGCCGTCCATCAGCGTGCCGGCCTGGCGCATCATCACCTCGGTCCAGTGGTAGTCGTCGTTATTGGGGCCGGGCGCGATCTTGAGCAGCGGCTGATTGGCCGGTGCCTTGACGAAGGTCTGGTAGCGCCGATAGACGTCGGCCGCGTATTCCACCCGCATATTGCCGCCGCATCCCCACAGCTCGTTGCCCACACCGAAGTAGGGCACCTTCCATGGCGCATCGCGGCCGTTGGCGCGGCGCTCGTTGGCCAGGCTGGAGCGTGTGGGCGCGGTCATGTATTCGGTCCACTGCGCAATCTCGTCCGGCGCCGCATTGCCCACGTTGCCGGCGATATAGGCCTGGGTGCCGAGCAGTTCGGTGAAGTCCATGAACTCGTGGGTGCCGAACCGATTCGATTCCTCCACGCCGCCCCAATGCGTATTGACGCGGATCGGGCGTTTGGCCGGGTTACCCACGCCATCGCGCCAATGGTATTCGTCGGCAAAGCAGCCGCCCGGCCAGCGGATGTTCGGCACCGCAATGGCCTTCAACGCGGCGAGCACGTCGTTGCGGTATCCGCGCGTATTGGCAATCGGGGAGTCTTCGCCCACCCACACGCCGCCGTAGATGCCCGTACCCAGATGCTCGGCAAACTGACCAAAGAGCTGCCGCGAGACCTGTGCGCCCGGTTGGTCCGCACGCAGCGTCCCGGTCACTTTGACCTCGGCCGCCGACACGCTGCAGACGGCGGTCGCCAGGGCGGCCGCAACGACGGTCTGCGCCAGTCGTTTGCATGAAGTCCGCAACGTGAGGGAAATCCACTGCATCGGCTGTGCGCTCCTGTGTTGGTCGTCGGGTTGGTCACGCGCTGCCGTAGGAGCGGCGCTGCCTTAGCGTAGTGCGTGGCGCGGCCGGTTGTCGTGCTGCAGCGCGAGCGCCGCAGGCGAGCACGGCCGCGGACACCGATCTGCGGCTGCGGCTGCGGCTGCGCGTGCCGCACGTGGAGATGTGCGCAAGGGCATGGTCGTCAGATGCGCGACACCGCTATGCTCGCCAGCTTCCATCAGTGGCGGGGCGATTCATGCAGCGAGTGTTCGGGCAGTTGCCAGACGGTGTCGAGGTCCACGCGCTTACCCTGCGCAGCGATGCCGGGCTGGAGGCCGAGGTGCTGACGTATGGCGGCATCCTGCACGCGCTGCGGCTGACCACTGCGCACGGCGTGGTGCCGTTGCTGCTGGCCTTGCCGGATCTGCCTGCCTACGCGGCCGATGGCGACAGCCTCAATATCCTGGTGGGCCGCTTCGGCAACCGCATCGCCGGGGCGCGTTACACATTGGATGGCGTCACCCACACGCTGGCGGCCAACGAAGGGCGCAACCAGCTGCATGGCGGCCTGCGCGGGTTCGGTCGACGCGTGTGGAGCGTGCTGGAGCAGACCTCGGATCAGGTGTTGCTGGGTTACGACTCGCCCGATGGCGAAGAAGGCTACCCCGGCAATCTGCAGGTGCGTGCGCGTCTGGCGCTGCACGAGCGCAGCCTGCAGCTGGACTTCGAAGCGCATTGCGATGCCGCCACGCCGTTAAACCTGACCCATCACCCGTACTTCAATCTGTCGGGCGACCCGCAGACGCGTGCGGCTTCACAGGTGTTGCGGGTGCCTGCCGACCGCTATCTGCCGGTGGATGCCGAGTCGATCCCGACCGGCGAGATCGCCTCGGTCGCGGGTACGCCCTTCGATTTCCGCACGCCTGCCGCGCTGGCCGACCGCATCGACCCCGCGCATCCGCAGGTGGTGCTCGGCAAGGGCTACGACCAGTGCCTGGTGTTGGCAGACGGTGCGGACCGCGTGGCCGAGCTGTACTCGCCGCACAGTGGCGTGGCGCTGCGCATCAGCAGCGACGCACCGGCAGTGCAGCTCTACGAAGGGCAGCATCTGGACGCCCATCATCCCGGCCTGGGCCGCGGCGTCTGCCTGGAGCCGCAGGACTACCCGGACGCGCCCAATCACGCCAACTTCCCTTCCACGATCCTGCGCCCTGGCGAGACCTACCGCCGCCGTATCGTCTATCGCTTCGCCAGCCCCGGCCGGGACCAGCCGTGGGATGTGGTCAGTGCGGCGCTGGATGCGTGAGCGGCGGCGTCAGGGGAAGGGAAGGCGATAGGCCTGCGCGGCCGCTGCTGGAAACAGGCGTTGCTGCGTCTGGTCACCGCGCAAGCATGGAGTGCGCTCGTGAGCTGGGCGCAAGCAACGCGGCGACATCGGCAGGCGTGCACTGCAAATCGATCCACACAGCAGTCAGGTCAGCCTGACTGTTGATAAACGCCGCAGTGGCAAGCCAGTTCCAGGCCTGCGTTCTGAAGCGCATCGCCCGCGTATTCGCGCAGACGACTGATCATTGTTTCGTTGGCACCAACATGCAGTGACCCACGTCGTAACACCTCCGGCATGCGTCCCGCCCAGATGACGTGCAAGACCGTTGCACGCCCACCGCCATCAACGCGGCCCCAGCACCAGCTCGATCACGAACTTGCTGCCGAAGAACGACAGCACCAGCAGCGCCATCGCAGTCAACGTCCAATGCACCGCCTTGCTGCCGCGCCAGCCATTGCGCCAGCGGCCGATCAACAGCGCGCCGAACACGATCCACGACAGGATGCTGAGCACGGTCTTGTGCAACAGCCGCTGCGCCAGGAAGTCCTGCACGAACAGCAGCCCGGTCAGCAGGGTCAGGCTCAGCAACACGAAGCCGACCGTGATCGTGCGGAACAACAAGGTTTCCAGCTCGGTCAACGGCGGTAGCGCTCGCAGCCAGGTGTGGAAGTCGCGCCGCCGCAGCGCACGCTCCTGCAGCCACAGCATGATCGCCAGCAGCGCGGCGATGCCCAGGGTGGCGTAGGCCAGCAAAGCCATCCAGGCGTGCAACTCCAGCCGCCAGCCCAGGTCCGCGCTCGGTTCGTGGCCGTAGGCGTGATAACTGGCCAGCAGGATCGCCGACAGCGGAAACACCACCACGCCCACCGCCGCCATCCGCCCGCGGCCGCCGAACACCGCCGTTAGCGCGGCCATGCCCAGGCCACACAGCGACAGCGCCGCAAAGAAATGCATGTCCGGCCCGCCTGCTGTGCGGAACGCCACCAGCACGTGATACCCCGCGTGCAGCGCAACTGCGGCAAGTGCCGGTGCCAGCCAGCGCGCAGGGGCCTGGTTGCCATCGCGCAGCACCGCCTGGGTGAGCAGCGCCGCGGCCAGCAGATACAAGGCGAACGCGATGAGAACGATTGTCATCGTGGAAGTTTCGCATATTGGCGGCGGGGAGTCGGGATTGATGATTCGGGAACCGGGAACCGGGAACCGGGAATCGGGAATCGGGAATCGGGAATCGGGAATCGGGAATCGGGAATCGGGAATCGGGAATCGGGAAAGCAGGTTGCGAGCTGCGGGGCTGGAGGTGGGCTGGCCAAGTGGGGCCGGCGCGCGAGCGGGTAAGGGAGACTTGCCCGTCGGCGCTGCAGCTGCCGTTCCTGGCGCTGGCGCGCTGTCGCGCGGGTTGGCTCTGCACATTGCCTAGTGTTGGGGTGGCTTCTTCCTGGTCTGGCTTCGCCGGGCGGGCGGCGGGGCCGGCAGTTGGCCTGTGCCGCTATAATCGGTGCCCGTTTCCCCTTACGCGGTCCTTTGCGCATGTTCGAGTCCCTAACCCAACGTCTCTCCGGCACCATGGAGCGCCTGCGCGGACGCGGCCGCCTGACCGAGGAAAACATCCGCGAAGCCACCCGTGAAGTGCGCATCGCACTGCTCGAAGCCGACGTCGCATTGCCGGTGGTGCAGGCGCTGATCGAGCGCATCAAGGTGCGTGCGGTCGGCCAGGACGTGCTCAAGTCGCTGACCCCGGGCCAGGCGCTGATCAAGATCGTGCGCGACGAGCTCACCGCCGTCATGGGTGCTGCCGCTGCCGACCTCAACCTCAACGTGCCGGCGCCGGCCATCATCCTGATGGCGGGCCTGCAGGGTGCGGGCAAGACCACCACGGTCGGCAAGCTCGCCAAGCACTTGAAGGAAAAGCGCAAGAAAAAGGTCATGGTGGTCTCGGCCGACGTTTATCGCCCCGCCGCGATCGAGCAGCTCAAGACCCTGGCCGAGCAGGTCGGCGTGCTGTTTTTCCCCTCCGATGCCTCGCAGAAGCCGGTCGACATCGTGCGCGCGGCCATCAGCGACGCGCGCAAGTCCTTCGCCGACGTGCTGCTGGTCGATACCGCCGGCCGTCTGGCGATCGATCAAGCGATGATGGACGAGATCAAGGCCTTGCACGCCGCGATCAACCCCACCGAAACCCTGTTCGTGGTCGATGCCATGACCGGCCAGGACGCCGCCAACACCGCCAAGGCGTTCGGCGAGGCGCTGCCGCTGACCGGCGTGGTGCTGACCAAGACCGACGGCGACGCCCGCGGCGGTGCCGCACTGAGCGTGCGCTACATCACCGGCAAGCCGATCAAGTTTGTCGGTACCGGCGAAAAGACCGACGGCCTGGACGTGTTCCATCCGGACCGTGTGGCCAGCCGCATCCTGGACATGGGCGACGTGCTGTCGCTGGTGGAACAGGTCGAGCAGAGCGTCGATCAGGAAAAGGCCGCCAAGCTCGCCGCCAAGGTCGCCAAGGGCAAGAAGTTCGACCTCAACGACATGAAAGAACAGCTCGAGCAGATGCAGAACATGGGCGGTATCCATGGGCTGATGGACAAGCTGCCGGGCATGGGCCAGATCCCGGACAACGTCAAGCAGCAGGTCACCGGCAAGGAAGTGCCGCGCATGATCGCCATCATCAATTCGATGACCAAGAAAGAGCGACGTAACCCGGCCCTGCTCAACGGCTCGCGCCGCGCCCGTATCGCGCGTGGCTCGGGCATGCTGCCGGCCGACGTCAACAAGCTGATGAAGCAGTACCAGCAGATGGAAAAGATGATGGGCAAGCTGGCCGGCGGCGGCATGAAGGGCCTGATGCGCAACATGAAGGGCATGATGGGCGCCATGGGCGGCCGCGGCGGCATGCCGTTCCGTTGAGTTTAGTGATGCGCTGACGTGGCCAGTGCGGCGCCGCACTGGCCCTGCGCTGGCAATGTAGGGTTTCGCGCAGATGCAGGTGGGATTGCATGGATGCAGTCAGAAGTCCATATCAAACGCTGCGTGGGTCGAGGGCGCGGTGTCCTCACCGCTCGCGGGACACGCCGTAAACCCGTCCCTGGGGGCTCGGTGGCAGCATCCATGCCGCCACACGGTCCCGCAAGCGGCGAGGACACCGCACCAGAAAGTTGGTCGGTTGCTTTATTCAAAAGTATGCACACCGACTATCTCGACTAGTCCTCGCCCGCCCACCGTCGCGGGACCTTAAGCGGCATGGATGCCGCGTAAGCGCTGACAAGGACGTACTTGCAGCGTGTCCCGCGAGGGTGGGCGGGCAAGGGCCCTGCAGCCAGGCAGTAGATCAGCCGGCCTGCAGTAGACTTGCGTGAAGTAGTTTTGTTGGCGGCTCTTAGTCGAGGTAACCGTGACCGAAAGCCGTATGTATCCCGCCCAGGACGACGCTGCGATGTTGGCGGCGTATGCCGATGCACGCGCGACGTTCAAGTTTTTCTGGCGTGAGCTGTCCTGGGAATATCGTCGGATCGTGCCGGCGTTGTCCCTGGCAGCGATCAAATTACCGTTTGCCACCGACGCATCCGCGGTTGGTGCGCCGTCACACGAGCACATGTGGGTATCGGACGTGCAGTTCGATGGCGAGCAGCTGTCCGGCAGCCTGCTCAACGACCCGGCATGGATCTTGGAGCTGGCCGCCGGCGACGCCGTCTCTGCGCCGATCGGCGAACTGGAAGACTGGATGTATGTCATCGATGGGCTGGCTTACGGCGGCCACACCATCGATGCGATGCGTCGCGCGATGCCGCAGGACGAACGCGCCGAACACGATGCCGCGTGGGGCCTGGATTTCGGTGGTCCGGGTGCCGTGCGCCTGGTGCCTGCGCGCGTGCAGGAGCGCAAAAGCGGCTTGTTCGGCAAGCTGTTCGGCAGCAAGCCGGCTCAGCCCGCCGCAGCGCAGCAGGACCCATCGGAGTGCGAGCATCCGATGAGCGAGAACATGGGCGCCAAGTTCGATCAGGGCCTGCGCGATCAGCCCGACATGGCGCATTTCCGCGACGACGCTGGCTGGACGCTGTTGCAGCGCGATGCCCTGGCCGGTAATTATCAGCCGGTCTCGCTGCTGCTCAAGCACGGCGCGGATGCGTCGCTGCGCACGCCCTCGGGAAACACCGCGCTGGACCTGGCGCGGCAGATGCAGTGGCCCAGGATCGTGCAACTGCTCGAAGGCTATCGCTGAGGGTGTCATGACACAGTCGCTCGCGTTGGATGGCCCGTACTCAAACGTCGCCGCTTTCTGCGAGCGCTTTGGCTTGCGCGTCCCGATCCTGCTCAGCCCCATGGCCGGCGCTTGCCCGGTGCCGCTGTCGGTCGCTGTCGCCAATGCGGGTGGTATGGGCGCGATGGGGGCGGTGTTATCGCAGCCGCAGGACATCGTTGCGTGGATGGCCGCATTTGGTGAAGCGAGTGCCGGGCCTGCGCAGGTCAATCTGTGGATTCCCGATCCGGCGCCTGTGCGCGATGCAGAGGCAGAAGCGCGGCTGCGCGGGTTTCTTGCGCAGTGGGGCCCGCCAGTGTCCGAGACCGCAGGCGATGCCACCCCAGCCGACTTCGATGCACAGTTCGATGCCTTGCTCGCTGCCCGCCCGGCGGTGGCATCCTCGATCATGGGCCTGTTCCGGCCCGACCAGGTTGCGCGTCTGAAGGCGGCCGGCATCGCCTGGTTCGCCTGCGCCACCACCCTGGACGAAGCACGTGCGGCGCAGGCTGCCGGTGCCGACGCGGTGGTTGCGCAAGGTGCTGAAGCCGGCGGCCATCGCGGCGCGTTCGATGCCAGTCAGGCAGCGCAGCAGATGACCGGGTTGTTCGCGTTGCTGCCGCGGCTCGTCGATCGGCTGGAGATTCCGGTCATCGCTGCTGGTGGTATCGCCGATGCGCGCGGCATTGCCGCGGCGCTGACGCTGGGCGCCAGCGCGGTGCAGATCGGCACCGGCCTGCTGCGCACGCCCGAAGCCGCGCTGCCCAGCGCCTGGGCCGATGCGCTTGCGGCCGCCGAGCCGGAACACACCCAGCCAACCCGCGCGTTTTCAGGTCGCCTGGGACGGGCATTGCTCACGCCTTATGTGCGTGCGGCCGCTGCTGCGGATGCAGTGCCGCCGGCGCCGTATCCGGTGCAGCGCGGCTTGACTGCACCAATGCGGCAGGCGGCAGCGCGCGACAACCGTCTGGCGTCGATGCAGGCCTGGGCGGGCCAATCGGCGTGGATGGCGCCAGTGCAGCCGGCCGGTGAGCTGGTCACGCACTGGTGGGAGCAGGCGCAGGCACTGCTATGTCGCTGATCTTCTGCAACGGCGCGCCGGCGAGCGCGCAACAGCTCGGTGCTGCGGCGCTGATCAACTACGGCCACTTCACCACGCTGCAGGTGCGCAACGGAGCAGCGCTGGGGTTGGATCTGCATCTGCAGCGCCTGCAGGAAGGTAGTCGCGCGCTGTTCGGGCAGGAACTGGAAGCAGACCAGCTGCGGGCGCAGTTGCACGCTGCGCTGGTGGCATCGGCCATGGCCGATGCCAGTCTGCGCGTCACCGTGTTCGCGCCCGACTACGATTTCCGCAATCCGTTGCGCGAGGTCACACTGGATGTGCTGGTCGCCATCTCGCCGCCGGCGGACATGCCCGAGACCGGGCTGCGTGTGCAGGTCACCGACTACGTGCGCGAGCGGCCGGAACTCAAGCATGTCGGCACTTTCCCGCTGCTGCATCTGCGCCGGCTGGCCATGCAGGCCGACCATGACGATGTGGTGCTGCAGGACCGTCAGGGCAGGGTGCTGGAGGGGGCGTTCTGGAATCTGGGGCTGTGGGAGCGCGGCGGGTTGGTCTGGCCGCAAGGGGCGTCACTGTTGGGCACCCGGCAGCAGTTGCTGCAGTCCGGCCTGAAAACGCTGGGCGTCACGCAGGTCAGTCGCCCGGTGGAGCTCAGCGAGCTGGACCGCTTCGATGGCGCATTCGCCTGCAACGCGCGTGGGCAGCAGGCCATCGTGGCGCTGGGGCCGGCGCGTTGGGGGCCGCATGCCGCACAGTTGCCGCTGCTGGAGCGGGCCTTGCAAACCCATGCCTGGCAAGCGATCTGAGCGATCTGGCCTGCCGGCGCCGGCTGACTTGGCTTCGCCGCCGGAGCCCGCTATAATCGCCGGCTTACCGCGCCACTCTGGCGACTGGGCAACTCAGGAAAACGACACCATGGTCAAGATTCGACTGACCCGCGGCGGCGCCAAGAAGCGTCCGTTCTACCACATCATCGTGACCGACGTGCGCAGCGCGCGCGACGGCCGCAACATCGAGCGTCTGGGTTACTACAACCCGGTTGCACAGGGCGCAGAACCGCGCATCGTGCTGGACGTTGCACGCGTCGACCATTGGGTCGGCCAGGGCGCGCAGCTGACCGATAAGGTGCGTAACCTGTATCGCGAAGCATCCAAGTCCCAGGCCGCTGCGGCCTGATCTTGAGGGCCGGGCGTCGCTGCCTGGCCCAGAGTCGACGCAGATGAAGCCGACCGAGCGCCGCATCCTGTTAGGCAGGGTTGTCGGCGCTTTTGGTGTCAAGGGCGAGCTCAAGCTCGAATCCTGGACCGAGCCGCGCAGTGCGATCTTTCGGTATCAGCCGTGGATCGTGCGCTCGCCATCGGGACAGGAAACGGTTGTGAGCGGCGTACGTGGGCGCGATCAAGGCAAGAACCTGATTGCGGTGTTCCCGGACGTGACCGACCGCGATACGGTCGAGGCCATGCACGGGACCGAAATCTATGTCTCCCGCAGCGTCTTGCCGCCACCAAAGCCCGACGAGTACTACTGGGTGGATCTGGAAGAATTGCAGGTGGAAACCGTCGAGGGCGTCAAGCTGGGGACGGTGTCGCATCTGTTTTCCACCGGGTCCAACGATGTGGTCGTCGTGCGCGGCGATCGTGAGCGGCTGATCCCGTTCGTGCTGCCGGAGTTCGTCAAATCGGTGGACTTCGAGGCCAATTTGATCGTGGTCGACTGGGATCCGGATTTCTGATCGACGCGTTGCCTCGGCTTCGCTCTTGCTCTACCCATTCCCCAATCCCGATTCCCGATTCTTAAGTGCGCATCGACGTCATCAGCCTGTTTCCGGAGTTCATCGCGCAATGCGCGGCGTTCGGTGTGGTCGGGCGGGCTCAGGAGCGTGGCTTGCTGGAGCTGCAAGGCTGGAATCCGCGCGACCATGCGCAGGGCAATTACCGCCGGGTGGACGACCGTCCGTTCGGTGGCGGGCCCGGCATGGTGATGTTGATCGAGCCGTTGCGGGCCTGTCTGGATGCGGTGCAAGCCGCCGATGCACGGCCGGCACCGGTGATCTACCTCAGCCCGCAAGGGCGGCCGCTCACCCAGCCGCTCGCACGCGAGCTGGCACAGTTGCCGCGCATGATCTTGTTGTGCGGGCGCTACGAGGGTGTGGACGAGCGCTTCCTGGCGCAGGCAGTGGATCTGGAAATCTCCATCGGCGACTACGTGTTGTCCGGTGGCGAGTTGGGCGCTGCAGTCCTTGTGGATGTGGTGACGCGGCTGCAGGACGGTGTGTTGAACGATGCCGAATCTGCCGCGCAGGACAGTTTCGAAGGCCCGCAAGGCCTGCTGGATTGCCCGCACTACAGCCATCCATCGACCCATGCCTGGGGCGATGTGCCGGACGTGTTGCGCTCCGGTAACCACGGCGCCATCGCGCGCTGGCGCCGGCAGCAGTCGCTGGGCCGGACCTGGCTGCGACGCCCGGACCTGTTGGACGAGGCCGGGTTGGACAAGAACGATCGCCGTCTGTTGGACGAGTTTCGCCGCGAACTCGCCCCAAGCGACGATAAACCCGATAACGAGAAATAAGGGCTCACCCCTAGCTCTTGCAAGATTGATTGGGGTACAATATGCGGCTTGCTGGTCAGCCTTGCGTCTGGCCCTCTTTACGAACCTCGAGCAATCGCCGTGCGGCGACTGCCGGTCCAATATCACCAGACACGCGGTGCCCATCATGAGCAAACTCAACAAGACCATCCTGGCTGACTTCGAAGCCGCCCAGATTCAGCGCAAGCTGCCGGAATTCAACCAGGGCGACACCGTTGTGGTGAACGTCAAGGTGAAGGAAGGCAACCGCGAGCGCGTGCAGGCCTATGAGGGCGTCGTGATCGGTACCAAGAATGCCGGCCTGAACTCCGCCTTCACCGTGCGCAAGATCTCGCACGGCTTCGGCGTCGAGCGCGTGTTCCAGACCCACAGCGCCATCATCGACTCGGTCGAAGTGAAGCGCCGCGGTAAGGTCCGCGCCGGCAAGCTGTACTACCTGCGTGGTCTGGAAGGCAAGGCTGCCCGCATCAAGGAAGATCTGGCCGCCGCTGCACAGGCCAAGGCCGCTCGCCAGGCTGCTGCCAAGTCCGCCGAGTAAGCCACACTGGCATGTCTTTAAGATCTGCCTTTGCCAGACGGCCGCCTTCGGGCGGCCGTTTGCGTTTGTGGAATGGGAAATGTCGACCACGCTCAGGGCGTGCTTTTTTAGGGTGCGCTCGATGGGCGATGCGCTGATGCTGATGCCATCGCAGTGGCGGATTACGCGCTATGCAGATCGCTAGTCGTCATCGACGCAGATGGATCGACGCAGATGGAAGGCATCTCCCTGCATCCGGTCCCTGGAGTGGATGCACGTCAGCAAACAATCGCATGTCGATCCACTCTACGTGTCTGGGACATGGGGTCTGCGCGACGGATGCAGCAACCCCCGGACCTGCTCACTCAGGGCGCTGTAAAACCGCTGCACTGTTTCAGGCACGGCCAAGTGCAGAGCAGATGCTGCTTGGTCGTCAGGATGTCAGGCGTTGCTGGATGCCGATGGATGACGACATCGGGCGGACAGCATGAAGCCGCTTGGATTTATCACGTGTCAGTCCTTGGTTCTGCGCGACATCTGAAAGCCAATCAACGCATCTGCGCACCGGCATTGATCGCACAGCTTGGCTGCGCTTGGCCTGCACGTTCCGCTTGACGTGCACGTTCAGTGCGATCGTGTCTGCGTCGGCTCGGCGGTGGGTGCGGTATCGGCGACCGGCGAAGCGGGATGTGCGGGTACTTCAGCCGGGGCGGCCAGTGCTGACGGATGCGTGGGTGTGGCCAGCATGCGCGCCTTGCGCCAGCCGCCCCAGCGGTAATACGCCAGCGACAGCAGCATCGAGCAGGTGGAGCTGATCGGAAAGCTCCACCACACCGCATCAGCCCCAAGATGCGGCAGCAACACGTTGGCTAACGGCACGCGTACGCCCCATAGCGAAAATGCCAGGATCAACAGCGGCGGGATCACCGCGCCGGTGGAGCGCACCACGCCCGACACCACGAAGCTGACACCGAACAGCAGGAACGACCAGATCGCGATGTGGTTGAGATGCCGCGCAATCTCCAACGTGGCGCTGCCTGCGGGCAGAAACAGGGCAAGGGTCCAGCGATCGAATCCGATCAACAGCGCAATCAGCAGGCCGGTCATCAGGAAGTTGGCGGCAATGCCGGTGCGAGCGATGGCATCCACGCGCGACCACAGGCCGGCCCCCACGTTCTGGGCGGCCATCGACGAACAGGCGGCGCCGACGGCCATTGCCGGCATTTGCACGTAATTCCATAGCTGCAGCCCGGCACCGAACGCGGCCGCAGTGTCGGTGCCGAAGCCGTTGACCAGCGACAGCATTGCGATCATCGCCAGCGAGATCATCACCATCTGCAGGCCCATCGGCACGCCCTTGACGATGAGGGCGCGCAGGATGGCCGGGTCGATGCGGAACAGATGCAGATCGCGCCGACCCAGCCACAACACGTGGCGTTTCTTGCGCAGATAGAGCAGCAGGCCGGCCAGTGCGACGACCTGCGCGATCAGCGTGGCCCAGGCCGCGCCGGCAATGCCCAGCGCAGGAAATGGACCGATGCCAAACAGCAGCAATGGGTTGAACACGATATCCAGCAGCACCGACAACAATAGAAACCGGAATGGCGTGCGCGCATCACCGGTACCGCGCAACGCCGCCGACAGGAAGGCGAACAGATACAGCGTTGGCATCGCCAGGAAGATCACCCGCAGATAGTCTTCGGCCAGCGTCTGCGAGGCGGCCGGCGTGCCCATGGCAGTGAGCAGGTGCGGCGCCAGATACCAGCCGAGCACGGCAATCACCGCCGACAGCCCGCCGAAGAAACTCGCACTGGTGCCCATCACCTTGCGTGCCTGCGCGATGTCGCGCGCGCCCATGGCCTGACCGATCAGGATGGTGGAGGCCATGCCGATGCCGAACACCGAACCGATCAGGAAGAACATGATGCTGTTGGCGTTGGCTGCTGCGGTCAGCGCTTCTTCGCCGAGATAGCGGCCGATCCAGATCGCATTGACCGAGCCGTTGAGCGACTGGGCGATGTTGCCGGCCATGATCGGCAGGGCGAACAACAGCAGGTTCTTGCCGATCGGGCCTTCTGTCAGGACAGCGGATTTGGGCATCGCAGGCGTATCGTCGCGCAGAAGCTGCGCACACTAGCATTGCGCGGGTGAGATCCGATGCAGTGCCATTTGGTTTGCGCTGCAGATGTCGGGTTGGGACACGCTCCACGTTCGATACTAGCGGTGACCGCCTTTGCAAGATGTTGCGCTTGCTGTTCGGGATGCGCTGCAGAGCAGGGGCGTGTCCCTCATCCGGCGCTGCGCGCCACCTTCTCCCGCAGGCGGGAGAAGGGTCGGGGTTTGCGAGCATTTGATGGATCGGCGTTGCACACGCACAACAGGTCGCTTCCCCCGCCTGCGGGGGAAGGTGCCCGCAGGGCGGATGGGGGCGCGCCGACCATCGACCTGGCAATCGATCACCATCGCAGGGCTGACGGTCCAGCTTGAGTTCCCGAATGGCTGCCCAAACATTGCTTACCTGATAGAACGAGACAGCAAGACGCATGAATCTGGAGCTGGAACAGGGCAAGACGGTCCGGCTGGATGTGTGGCTGTGGGCCGCGCGCTTTTTCAAGACGCGTAGCCTGGCCAAGACGGCGGTGGAGACTGGCAAGGTGGATGTGGCCGGTCAGCGACCCAAGCCGTCGCGCACGCTGCGCAGCGGCGAGCAATTGCGCATCGACCGCGGTGGCGAAATCTTTGAGGTCACAGTGGCTGCACTCAGCGACGTGCGCGGCCCCGCGCCGGTTGCGCAGGCGCTGTATGTGGAGGGCGATGCCTCACGCGAGGCGCGTGTGCAATGGCGGTTGCAGCGCGCTGCCGAGCGCACCGGTTACCGCGCACCGGAAGGAAAACCAGACAAGCGTGCCCGCCGGTTGATCAACGCGTTGGGCGATATTGACGCGTTGTAAAAAATCGGTGGGTGTGGGGCGCGTGCGTTGCCCATATCCGACCATGGCACACCATTGCTGTGGCTATTCGGGCGTGCGATTCAGCTGAAAACCTGCGCTCCTGTCGAAGGAGACTCGCTGTTGTTCGGGGTGATGGCGATGCTGAGCAGCAACGCATCTGATCAACAGCATCACTGCAGTCGGAACGCATGGCACTGCGGCTGCAGTGCCGCAAAACAAAACGCCCCGGATATCCGGGGCGTTTGCGTTACTGCTGCGGCTTGGAGCGGCTGACAAATCATAGCGAGCAGTCGTCAGGTCGCTGTGGACAGCGCACTCGGAACCAGTATGGATTGTCCATGCCGGTTCCGAGCACCGACAGTGCTTGCCTCGCGGCGAACACAGTCGGTGTGTTAGCTGCGCTTAGGCCAGATCAAACCGATCCAGCTGCATCACCTTAGTCCAGGCGGCGATGAAGTCGTGCACGAACTTCTCCTGTGCATCGGCGCTGGCGTAGACCTCGGCCACCGCACGCAGGATGGAGTTGGAGCCGAACACCAGATCCACGCGTGTGCCGGTCCATTTGTGTTCGCCGGTGCTGCGGTCGCGGCCTTCGTACAGCTCCTTCGCGTCCGAGGTCGCTTTCCATTCGGTGCGCATATCGAGCAGGTTGGCGAAGAAGTCGTTGCTCAGTACGCCGGGGCGGGTGGTGAACACACCATTCTTCGCGTCGCCTGCGTTGGCACCGAGCACGCGCAGGCCGCCGACCAGCACGGTCAACTCTGGTGCGGTCAGGGTCAACAGCTGTGCCTTGTCGATCAGCATCGCTTCGGCAGGCACCGCGTAGCGGCGCTTGGCGAAGTTGCGGAAGCCATCGGCCACCGGCTCGAGGACGGCGAACGATTCGACATCGGTCTGTTCCTGCGATGCATCGGTGCGGCCCGGCGCGAACGGCACGGTGACGCTGTGACCTGCGGCGTGCGCTGCATGTTCCACCGCGGCGTTACCGGCAAGCACGATCAGGTCGGCCAGCGAAATCTTCTTTCCACCTGATTGCGCGGCATTGAAGTCGGCCTGGATGCGCTCCAGCGTGCCGAGCACCTTGGCCAGCTGTTCGGGTTGATTGGCCTGCCAGTCCTTTTGCGGTGCTAAGCGGATGCGTGCACCGTTGGCGCCGCCGCGCTTGTCCGAGCCGCGGAAGGTGGATGCCGAGGCCCAGGCGGTGGTGACCAGCTGCGCCACGCTCAGGCCGGAAGCGAGGATGGTCTGCTTCAGCGCAGCAGCATCCTGCGCGTCGACCAGGGCATGGTCGACCGCCGGCACCGGGTCCTGCCACAGCAGTTCTTCGGCCGGCACGTCCGGACCCAGGTAGCGGGCACGCGGACCCATGTCGCGGTGGGTGAGCTTGAACCAGGCGCGTGCAAACGCATCGGCGAACTGGTCCGGGTGTGCGTGGAAGCGGCGCGAGATCGCTTCATACGCCGGATCGAAGCGCAGCGCCAGATCGGTGGTCAGCATGGTCGGGCGATGCTTTTTCGCCGCGTCGTGCGCATCGGGAATGATGGCGTCGGCGTTCTTGGCCACCCACTGGTGCGCGCCGGCCGGGCTCTTGCTCAGTTCCCACTCGAACTTGAACAGATGGTCGAAGAAGTCGTTGCTCCATTGCGCGGGCGTGGTGGTCCAGGTGACTTCCAGGCCGCTGGTGATGGTGTCGGCGCCCTTGCCGCTGCCGTAGCGGTTGTGCCAGCCCAGGCCCTGGCTTTCCAGCTCGCCGGCTTCCGGCTCGGCACCGACGTTATCGGCGGGGCCGGCACCGTGGGTCTTGCCGAAGGTGTGCCCGCCGGCGATCAGCGCCACGGTCTCTTCGTCGTTCATCGCCATGCGCGCGAAGGTGTCGCGGATGTCGTGTGCGGCGGCAACCGGGTCGGGCTTGCCGTCCGGGCCTTCCGGGTTGACGTAGATCAGGCCCATCTGCACGGCGGCCAACGGGTTTTCCAGATCGCGGGTGTGCTTGACCTGGCTGTCGTCGTCCTTGACCAGCACGCCGTGCGCTTCGTCCACGCCCGGCGAGCCGTGCGCATAGCGGTCGTCGCCACCCAGCCACTTGGTTTCGCGGCCCCAGTACAGGTCCTGATCCGGCTCCCAGGTGTCTTCGCGGCCAGCGGCAAAGCCGAAGGTCTTGAAGCCCATCGATTCGAGCGCGACGTTGCCGGTGAGGATCATCAGGTCGGCCCAGGAAATGGCCTGGCCGTACTTCTGCTTGATCGGCCACAGCAGGCGGCGCGCCTTGTCCAGGCTCACGTTGTCCGGCCAGCTGTTGAGCGGTGCAAAGCGCTGCTGGCCGCGACCGCCGCCGCCGCGACCGTCGCCGATGCGGTAAGTGCCGGCGCTATGCCAGGCCATGCGCACGAACAGCGGGCCGTAATGGCCGAAGTCGGCCGGCCACCAGTCCTGCGAGTCGGTCATCAACGCACGCAGTTCCTGCTTGAGCGCGGGCAGGTCGATGCGCTTGAACGCCTCGGCGTAATTGAAGGTCTGGCCCAGCGGGTTGGACTTGGTCGAATGCTGGCTGAGCAGATCCACGCGCAATTGCTGCGGCCACCAATCGCGATTGGTGGTTCCGGCGCCGACGACGGCGTGGTTGATCGGACACTTTGCTTCGGTGGTCATGGCAATACCTATGTGCGTGAGCACTTGGGGAGCTGCGTGCCGATGCGCGACACGTGCTGGTGGAATCGAAGTGGAGCAGTGCGTGAGGCGTGGTCATCGATGACGAAAACAATGCGGCAGCCGCTCCACGACGGCTGCCGGCCCTGCCGATGCTAGCGGCTGCCTGGCGTCGCAAGTGCGATCTGGCTGACGGAAGACGCAACAGACAGGCGGATACTTCAGGCGGACTCATCATGGCGGCGTTGGCACACGATAAAGAGCATCGATCATTTGGTGAATTCGAATTATTCAACCATATCGATAGCGTCGCACTATGGATAGCACGGCGGTGCCCACTCGGTGCATCGCCCCGTGGTCAGCGTTTGCCGAACAGGCTGCCGCCCAACTTCATGACATCGCCCAGACCCAGCTGGCCATCGCCATCCTGATCCAGCACGCTGGTCAGCAAACCGCCGGCACCACCAGTGCTGCGGACCTGCTGATGTTCCTGCGCCAGGGCAGGGCCGAGCTGAGTGCTGGTCGCCGCACCGCCACCAAGAAACCGTTTGGCCAGGTACGCCATCACGATGGGGGCGAGCAACTGCAGCAGTTGGCCGGCCTTGCTGGGTTCGAGCCCGGTGGCCTGGCCCAGGCCGGCCGCCGCCTGCGGTGCCTTGTCGCCGAACAGATGGCTCACGATGCCGGCACCGTTGGCTTGCTGCCCGCCAGCCGAACCGCCCAGCAACGCACCGAACAGGCTGCCGATGTCCGGACTGGCGGCGTGATCGCGCTGCAGGGCGCCCAGCAAGGCATCGGTGCCGCCGGCTTGCTGGCTGTTGCGCCCCAGCGCGCCCATCAACAGCGGCAGCGCGGTCTGCACCGCCGATTGGGCCTGCTCGGGCGCAATGCCCAGGCGGCTGGCGAGTTGTTGCAACTGCGGGCCTTGCAATTGCGCGGCTAGCTGATCGGTCAGCGAGGCAGAGGTGGTCATGCGTCGGGTTCCCTGTTGGACAAAGCGTTGCGGCAGGGTGCGCCTGTCGCAGCGTCAGAGCAATCCACCTGCGGACCGGCGCACGCGAAGCGTGATCCAGGGCGGCTGCGTAGCGCTCACCGCCAAGCGGCGAAGCGAACGCATCTGGTCACGACAGCAATGGGGTGTTTGCACACTGTGCGTCGAAGAATGAAACCACCCAACTGCGCTCTAACCAATCCTTAATCCCGACTCCCCAATCGCGCTCTCAGACTAACCAATCCCTAATCCCGACTCCCCAATCCCCGCCCTCACAGCAACGCCTTCAACCGATACAGCGCTTCCAGCGCCTGCTTGGGCGTGAGTTCGTCCGGGTCCAGTGCCTGCAGTGCTTCCTGCGCCGCGGAGGAGGGTGCGGTGAACAGCCCGAACTGTTGCGGGGCATCCAGGGCAGCGGGCGCCATGTGTGCGCTATGACTTTCGCCGCCGCGTTGCTCCAACTCCGCCAGGCGACGCCGCGCCTGCGTCACCGCCGCCTTGGGCAGGCCGGCCAGTGCGGCCACCTGCAGACCGAAGCTGCGATTGGCCGGGCCGTCCTTGACCGCATGCATGAACACCAGACGCTCGCCGTGTTCCACCGCATCCAGATGCACGTTCGCAATGCCGCTGGTGCCGCCGGCATGCGATTCGTCGGCCAGCGCAGTGAGCTCGAAGTAATGCGTGGCAAACAGCGTGTAGCAGCGATTGGTGTGCGCCAGATGGCGCGCCACCGCATCGGCCAAGGCAAGACCGTCGTAGGTGGACGTGCCCCGGCCGATCTCGTCCATCAACACCAGCGAGTGCGGCGTGGCGTGATGCAGGATATAGCTGGTTTCGGCCATTTCCACCATGAAGGTGGATTGCCCGCGCGCCAGGTCGTCGCCAGCGCCGATACGGGTGAGGATGCGATCGATCGGCCCGATCACCGCGCGGCTGGCCGGCACGAAGCTGCCGATATGCGCCAGCAACACGATCAACGCGTTCTGTCGCATATAGGTCGATTTACCGCCCATGTTCGGGCCGGTGATGACCAGCATGCGGCGGTCGGTGTGCAGGTCCAGATTGTTGGGTTCGAACGGTTGGTCGCGCACTGCTTCCACCACCGGGTGGCGGCCGCGTTCGATGCGCAGGCACGGCGCGCTTTCCAGTTCGGGCTGCGCCCAGTCCAGCGCCTGCGCGCGCTCGGCGAAGGCGGCCAGCACATCCAGCTCGCTAAGTGCGTTGGCGCAGCGCTTGAGGCCTTCCAGCTCGCTACCCAGTGCATCGAGCAACCCTTCATACAGCAGCTTTTCGCGCGACAGCGAGCGCTCGCGTGCCGACAGCACCTTGTCTTCGAAGCTCTTGAGTTCTTCGGTGATGTAGCGCTCGGCATTGGTCAGGGTCTGACGGCGGCTGTAATGCAGCGGCGCCTTGTCGGCCTGGCCCTTGCTGATCTCGATGTAATACCCGTGCACGCGGTTGTAGCCGACCTTGAGCGTGGCGATGCCGCTGCTGGCGCGTTCGCGTTGTTCCAGGTCGATCAGAAATTGATCGGCATTGGTGGACAGCCGTCGCAGCTCATCCAGATCGGCGTCGTAGCCGGTGGCGATGACGCCGCCATCGCTGAGCTTGAGCGGCGGTTGTTCGGCTACCGCGCCGATCAGCAAATGCGCGGTGGCGTCGTGCTCACCCAGTTCGGCGAACAAGGTCTGCAGGCGCGGCGAATCCAGCGGCGCCAGGATGGTGCGTACCTTCGGCAACAACGCCAGGCCGTCGCGCAGGGTGGAAAAATCGCGCGGGCGTGCCGAGCGCAATGCCACGCGCGTGAGAATGCGTTCCAGATCGCCAAGCGCGCGGAAGGCCTCGCGCACGTCGGCATCGGCGCCGGAATCGATCAGGCTGCCGACCGCGTGGTGACGTTGCATCAGCACATCGCGCAAGCGCAATGGGCGATGCAGCCAACGTCGCAGCAACCGCCCGCCCATCGGCGTGACCGTGCTATCGAGTACACCGAGCAAGGTATTGCGGGTATCGCCATCGACGCGCGTGTCCAGCTCCAGATGCCGGCGCGTGGCAGCGTTCATCGAGATCGCTTCGCTGGCCACTTCCATGGCGATGGAAGTCAGATGCGGCAGGCGCTGCTTCTGGGTTTCTTCCACATAGCCGAGCAGCGCGCCGGCGGCAGCGGTGGCGCACGGCTTGTCGTCGATGCCGAAGCCGGACAGGTCGTGCAGTTTGAAAAACGCCAGCAATTGACGACGCCCGCTATCGGCATCGAACAACCATGGCGGCCGGCGACGTACGCCGATGCGCCCGCGCAAAAATTCCGGCCAGTTGTCTTCGTCGGGCACCAGCAGTTCGGCCGGCTCCAGGCGCGCGATCTCCGCTTCCAGCGCATCGACGCTGTCTACTTCATTGACCAAAAAACGCCCGCCGGCCAGATCGGCCCAGGCCAGGCCATAGCCTTGCTTGCTGCGCGAGATCGCCATCAACAAGGTGTCGCGTCGCTCGTCCAGCAGCGCCTCGTCGGTGACCGTGCCCGGCGTGACGATGCGCACCACCTTGCGCTCGACCAGACCCTTGGCCAGCGCCGGGTCGCCGATCTGCTCGCAGATCGCCACCGACTCGCCCAAGGCCACCAGCCGCGCCAGATAGCCTTCGTAGGCATGCACCGGCACGCCGGCCATCGGAATCGGCGCACCACCGGAGCTGCCGCGCTGGGTCAGGGTGATATCGAGCAGCCGCGCCGCCTTGCGCGCATCGTCGTAGAACAGCTCGTAGAAGTCGCCCATACGGAAGAACAGCAGCAGATCGGGGTAGTCCGACTTGGCGGCGAAGAATTGCTTCATCAGCGGGGTGTGCTCGGGGGCTCCGCTGCTGGGCTTGGATTTGTCTTTGGTGTCAGTGCTTTGCAAGAAACGTCTTCCGAAATCTGGGCGCGGTGAGGGGCGGGCAGGCGATGGCGTGCAGGGCGTGCGGCAATGGCCTGCGGTGCGCCGCGTGCGGCGGCTGCGGTGGTCGGGTCGACCGGGGGGGGGCGACAAGTTTAAGCCGAGCGGGCCGGAACCGCGATCCAGGGTGCAGCGCTGCACGCCTGGGCAGACGCACAAGCGGAGCGCTGCCGATGGGGTCAGAGCGGCGGGTTGGGTGCCCGGGCTCCGTGTGGGACATCCGCTGCAAATCGGGCCAGCGCCGCTTGCGATGATCGTGCGGGGTGTCGGGGCCACGCGTAGTCGATTCTTGTGCGGAGGTCGTCTGGTGAAGTAGCCATGCATCCGCTTCCAAGGTGTCATCTCAGTGACAGTCCACGCCTCTTTATGGCTGCCGCGAAATCCGGGGTAGATAATGGTTCCGTTTAAGTAACCATGTGGTGATTATGCTGGAATGAGATCTGTCTCGAGAAATTGATGTAAATCTCGAAGTTTCTGCAGGTACCTCCGATGATCTTCGGAAGATCTGCAGAGGACCACTTTGTGATGCATGTCTCGACGGATCTGCGTGCTCACCTGCAACTCTCGTGAAAAATTGAATTTTCCCATCGGTAGCGATCTACGGCGCCCTCGGAAAAACTCGCGATCGATTGCAAATGCCTTCGAAAAATCGTTGAGGTATTACTAAAAATCTCCCGCTATAAGTGTTAAGTTCCATCTCGTTGTGGATGAGAACGCTTGCAGCCAGTCGGCTCTTCGCCAGCATCGCCGGTGGATGGGCTGTAAGGGGTAACTGCGTCCGATAGCTGCAGTCGCTATATCAAGCTGTGCGCAAGCGTGGCTGTGTGTTGTTGCTGGCTAGAAAATATGTGTTGAAGACCTTTCATTTAATTGAAAGTCGAATTTCTATGGGCGGAATATGGGAGTGCGGTATGTTGAGTAAACTTCATCATGTGGGTTATCGCTGCCGGGATGCGGCAGAAACAGTGGGTTTCTATGCCGATACCCTGGGTTTGAAGTTTGCGGCGGCATTGATTGACCACGTTCCTTCCAGTGGTCTGAAGGCCACCAACAATAATGTCTTCTTTGAAATGGAAGACGGCAGCTATATCTGTTTCTTCGAGGTGCTTGGCAGTGCGCTGCCGCTGGTGCCGGTCGAGGAGGACTGGGCGCAGCATCTTGCCCTTGAAGTACGCGACAGCGAGCGGGCCGACGCACTCTGCGCCCGCTTGCGCGACAGCGGCGTCGAGGTGGAGGGGCCGGTGATCCATGACGTGGCCGGAGATGGACGGCATGCCGAATTGGCCACGTCGTGGTACTTCCGCGACCCGAATGGGCATCGCCTGGAGCTGATCGTCAAACCGGAGGTGGCGCAAACGGCCATCTGGGACGATCTGGAGAAGATGGCTTACGCCAATCTCGCCGCGTGGACGCAACTGAAAAGGGAGCATTTGCTTGGATGATGCTGGCCGGTTGAGTGCAGAGCCCGACCTGGCATCGCAGCACCAAAAAGGCGCGCGGGCGGTCACGGCAAACTACTGGGACTACATCAAGGTCGAGCAGCTGCTGGCCCTGCAGGGAGGACTTGACGACGATGAGTCGGCGGTCAGCAACGACGAGGCCTTGTTCATCAGCGTGCACCAAGTCCACGAGCTGTGGTTCAAGCTGGTGCTGCGCGAGTTGACCTTGACCCGTGACCTGCTCAATGCACCGGACGTGGCCGGGCATCAGGTGGTTGCCGGGGTGCGTTCGCTCCGTCGTGCAATCACGGTATTCGAGCAAGCGAATCAGCATTTTCGACTGATGGAGACGATGACGGCGCGCGACTTTCTGGAGTTTCGCGAGCGGTTGACGCCAGCCAGCGGGTTTCAATCGGCGCAACTGCGCGAGATCGAGATCCTGTTGGGTCTTGAAGATGCACAACGTATTTCCATCGGCGCGGGCTCCTATCGCGATGCGCTCAAACTGCCGGATGGCAGTCCCTCGACTGCTGCGCAACGTGTCGAAGCACGCGCCAAGGCCGGGCCATCCCTCAAGCAGTGTCTGTATGCATGGCTGGCTCGGCTACCGATCGATGGCGCCACGACGCCGACAGCGAAGGAGCGCTTCGCACGTCGCTACATCCAGGCGATGCGCGCCGACAGCGAGCGTCGCTGGCGTCTGGCCGCCGAGCGTGGCAGCAGTGTAGAAGAGCTGCAGCGGCTGCGTGCGCGGCATGCGGCGGAAGACGAGAGCGCCCAGGCGTTCCTGCTGGCAGACGAGCACGCGCAGCTCGACGCGCCCGCCCACGACGCACACCGTGCGGTACGTGCGGCCTTGGTGTTTGTCGAAAGTCATCGTGAATTGCCGCAGCTTGCGTGGCCGCGCGAACTGCTGGAAAACGTGGTCGAGCTGGAACAGGCGATGTTGATCTGGCGGCAGCGGCATGCGCGCATGGTGGAGCGCTTCATTGGCCGTCGCGTTGGCACGGGCGGTTCCGCGGGCGTGGACTACCTGGATCAGACCGCGCTGCGCTACCGAATTTTTGCGGAACTGTGGACGGCGCGCTCGTTGTTGTTGCGCACCTCCAGCGTGCCTGTGCTCGACAACCCGGACGGGTATGGATTCGCGATGGAGGGCGGCCGATGAGGCCGGGGTTTGTCGTCGCCACCCGTTTGCCGTTTGCGTACGACCTGGCGCCATGCCTGATCGATGCGGACGCAGGGTGTGCGCCATGACCGATACGTCGCAGGTGCTGGTGGTCGGCGGCAGCATCGCCGGCTTGATGAACGCACTGGCGTTTGCCAGACACGGCTACCAGGTGACCGTGCTTGAACGCGACGGGGTCGTCGGTGGGTCATCGCTGGCGGGCGATGCCCATCTGCCCACGCAGCGCTGGTGGCGCAAAGGCGTGCCGCACGCGCGTCATACGCATGCGCTGGCCGCGCTGGGGCGACAGGTGATGCGCGAACGCGCGCCGGATATCTGGCAGGCGTTGCTGGATGCCGGTGCGGTCGAGATGCCGTTCGGCGCAACGCTTGCGCCAGGTGTCGCTGTGCCTCGCAACGACGATCCGGAGTTGTTCGGTCTGTCGACGCGCCGCTCGTTGATCGAGGACGTCGTTCGTGCGGTGGTGCTGGCAGAGCCGAACATCACGGTGCATGACGCAACCAGCGTCCATGGCCTGCTGGTTCGCACCGACGACAGTCCACTGGTGGAAGGGGTGTGCAGCTCGCGCGGTGAGCTACGCGCGGCGCTGACCATCGATGCGCTGGGTCGCGGCTCTGCGTTCGGCAAATGGTTGCGACAGGCCGGTGTGCAGACGCCCGATACCTTGGTGGACAACTGCGGGCTCGCATATTTCACGCGGTGGTATCGCTGCCGGCAGCTGCCTAACGTGCAACTCACTGCGGGTTTTTCGGTGGGTGGCTATGCCGCGTCCAGTGGCTGCATCGTGTGTCCCGCCGATAACGGTTATGTCTCCATCACGCTGATGGCACCGCATGGCGATAGCGCATGGCATGCCATGGTTGAGCCAGCGGTGTTCACTGCAGCCGCAGGCGCACACTCCGGCATCGCGCCCTGGCTTGACGCTGGCGTCTGCGAGCCGGTGTCGGATGTGCTGCGCTGGCCAGTGTGCGAAAACCGCTATCGGTCTGCGGTGGCGAGTGGCACGCCGACAGTGGCTGGGACCATCGCGGTCGGCGATGCGTTGTGCACTACCAATCCGACCTATACGCGCGGTATGTCCTTGGCGATGCGCTATGCATATGCCGTCGCCGATCTTGCGCATCGCGAAGGACTGGATGACCCGCTGCGGTTTGCCATCCATGCCGACGCGCTTGCACAGCGTCTTGTGCGGCCCTGGTACGTCGATAGCGTGGCGCAAGACCGCACACGCAGCGCGCTGTGGGCCGGCGAACCGCTTGCATTTCAGCACCCGGATGCGATCGGTTTGCCGCACATCGCTGCCGCTGCGCGCCATGATGCAGTGGTCTGGCACGCATTGGCACGGCGCACGGGAATGCTCGAAGACCCGTCTGCAATTTTCAATCGACACGACGTCGTAACGCGGGTGCGCAGTCTTGCCGCGACACCTGCCGTGCCATCGCCGGCCGCACCTTCGCGAGAGGCACTGCTGCAGCTGATCGCTCAGCACCGCGTCGCGGCCGAGCCCACCCTTGTTTCCTGATCTGCCGTTGCCGAGAGGACGTGTCTGATGCAATCACCGTGGGAATCCGACGCACCGGCTGTGCGGATGAAGCAACGTTTTTTGCTCGATCCAGGCGTCGCCTGTCTCAATCACGGCATGCTGGGGGCATGCCCCAACGCTGTATTGGAACGCCAGACGGCGTTTCGTGCGCAGATCGAGCGGCTGCCATCTGTGTTCATCCTGCGCGATTTACCGCGCTTATTAGATGCCTCGCGCGAGGCGCTGGCTGGGGTCATCGGCGCCGATCCAGTCGACCTGGTGTTGCTGCCCAATGTGACCACCGCATTGAGCGCGGTGCTGCGCTCGCGTTCTTTTGGGCCCGACGACGAGATTCTGACCACCAACCATGCGTATTTGTCTGCACGCAATCTGCTCGACTTTGTCTCCGGCAACACCGGGGCCACCGTGGTGGTTGCGCAGGTCGGCGTTCCGGTGTCGGACCCGCAGCGTGTCGTGCAGGCCGTGCTGGAACGAGTCACTCCGCGCACGCGGCTTGCCGTGTTGGATCATGTCACCAGCCCCACCGGGATCGTATTTCCCATCGAAGCCCTGGTCGCGGCGCTGGCCGAACGTGGCATCGATACAGTGGTCGATGGTGCGCATGCACCAGGCATGTTGCCGTTGGATGTGCAGGCGATCGGAGCGGCGTATTACGCGGGCGATTGCCATAAATGGCTGTGCAGCCCGCGTGGTGCGGGATTTTTGCATGTGCGTCGCGATCGTCAGACGGGCGTGCATCCGCCGGTGATCAGTCGCGGTTATGGCGACAGCAGCAGCGCTCGCCCGCGGCTGCATCTGGAATTCGATTGGCTGGGTACCTCCGACCCGACGCCGCTGCTGTGCATTCCCGAAGCGATCGTTTTCCTGCAGAACGTGCTGCCTGGGGGCCTGCCTGCAGTGTTCGCACATCACCATGCGTTGGCGCTGCGCTGTGCGCACTACTTGACTGCGCGATTGCCGCTGAAACGCCTGGCCTCCGACGAACACCTGGGGAGCATGGTGGCGTTCGCGCTGCCACCTCGCCTCTGCGCGGCGTATCCCGATGCGGCTGCGCTACAGGACTGGCTGTACGACACCCATGCCATCGACGTGGCAGTGACCGCCTGGCCAGACAACGCGAGCTACGTGCTGCGTGTTTCCATGCAGGTCTACGCCGCGATGGAGGATGTGGTTCGACTGGGCGATGCGTTGCAGGGCGCCTTTGCTGCGCTGGACGAACGAGATGCGCTGATGCAGGCCGTCACTGCGGGAGTTGCGCGATGAATGCAATCGGGATCGATCGTCAACATGTGCTGATTACCGGCGGTGCAGGAGGCATCGGCGTCGAGCTGGTGCACGTTTTTGCGCAGGCCGGTTACAGGGTGAGCTTTACCTACCGCCCGGGGGAGGAGAGCCGGCAACGGGCGCAGGTGCTGCTCGATGAGGTCGGCGATGAGTACGTGCACGCATTGGAGCTGGATGTGGGCGACCAGCAGAGCCACGCGCAACTGATGCAGGCACTGTCTCTGCCGCTGGACATCGTGATCCATAACGCTGGCGTCGGCACCAAGACCGTTGAACGTGCGGCGGCCAGCTACAAGGAACAGGACGAGGTATTTTTCCGGGTCAATACGCTGGGGCCGCTGTGGCTCAGCGAGGATGTGATTCCGAGCATGCTGGCGCGCGGACACGGCAAGATCGTGTTCATGAGTTCGGTGGACGGCGGAATCACGCACTTTCCGCGCTTTCGCGCTGCCGATGGCATGAGCAAGGCGGCAGTGGCGTTTCTGGGGCGGCAACTTGCGGCCACCTACGCCTGCACAGGCATCGATGTCTTCACTGTCTGTCCTGGCGCCACCGATACACCGATGTTTCAGGCCAGTACCTTGAATGCCTTGTCGGCCGAACAACGCCAGGCGCTTGAAGCATCGCTGCCCGGCGGGCGGTTGATCGCGCCGCGGGAGATTGCCGACCTGTGCTTTTACCTGTGCCGCGATGAGGCACGCATTCTACGCGGCGCGGTGATCGATGCTTCGCTTGGGCTGGGCGTGTGCCCGGCCGTCATGGGATAAGGGAGTCTTACGCATGCCTGTGCCGTCGAACAGTTTTTGGGAGCAATGGCTCACTGCGCATCGTGCCAAGCCCGATGCCTGCGTCACCTATTCGTTGTCGCCTTCGCCGCCATTGCAGCGCTATCTGTCGCAGCTGGATCCTGCGCAGTCGCTGGATTGGACCGGCGAGGACTATCAAGGCTTGCCACTGCTGCGCGAGCGGGTGCTGGCGCAGTATGGGTATGCCAGCACATGCGGGTTGCAGGATGTGCTGATCACCGCCGGCGCGCAGGAGGCGAACTACTTGGTGCTGACGCAGTTGCTCGCTGCCGGCGATGAGTTCGTCATCGATGCGCCGGGGTGGCAGCAACCGCTGGTGCTGGCACAGCAGATCGGTGCGGTGCCCAAGTTGGTGACACGTTCGGAGGCATCCGGCTGGGCACTGGATATCGACCAGCTCGAAGCGTTGGTCACGCCCAAGACCAAGCTCATCTTCCTGTGCAATCCCAATAATCCGACTGGACGCGTGGAGAGCCTGGCGACGTTGCAGCGCATTGTGGCTGCGGCAGAACGCGTGGGTGCCTACATCCTTTCCGACGAGGTCTATCGCGGCCTGGAGTGGGATAGGCAAGAGACGCCACGCATCGCAACCCTTTACGACCGCGGAGTGAGCACCGGCAGCGTGTCGAAGCTGCTCGGCCTGCAGGGCTTGCGGACCGGCTGGATGGTGACGCGCGACCAAGCCTTGCTCAATGCGGCGATGGTGCTGCGCGAAAACACCAGCGAGATCATGAACGTGCTGGGGGAGCGCATTGCCGAGGTTGCGCTGCGACCGGAACATTTCGATGCGACGGTCGAGCACTCGCGTGCGATGGGGCGCGCGCGGATCGATCTACTGGATCGCTTTGTCGCCGAGCAGCCGGCACTGACATGGCAGCGGCCTCAGGCAGGCTTGCTCGGTCTTGCGCATCTCAACTTGCCGATCGACGCCGATGCCTTCAGTCGCCGGTTGCTTGCGCCGCCGTTCAAGACGTTTGTGATGTCCGGTGGTGCGTATGCATGCCCGCAGCACCTGCGGTTGGGCGCGGGCGGGGTGTCGCCTGCGGAACTGGAGCTGGGTCTGGCGCGGATGGCGCAGTTGCTGGCCGAGTGGAGCTGATCGCTGTCTCGTCGTCATTGACTGGAGGGCAATCGGGTGCAATGCAGAAGGCCGGCTGCTCACGCAGCCGGCCTTCGTATTGCGCCATCTCTTGCTAAGAACGCCTGCTTAGAACTCTTGCCAATCCGCACCATTGCTCGACGCGCTGGCGACCACCGCCGGTCTGGCCGGACGCTTGATCGATGTCGCGGCAACGCGCGGCTTCGCTGCGGCAACGCCGGCCGGCTTCTTGGAATGCAGCACGGTCGGTGCAGCTGCGCGCACAACCGACGGGCGTTCGGCTTCGATCTTGAAGATCGACACCGCCTGCCTGAGCTGCACGGCCTGCTCTTCCATCGAGCGAGCGGCGGCGGTGGCTTCTTCCACCAGCGCGGCATTCTGCTGCGTGGTTTCGTCCATCTGGGTGACAGTGAGGTTGACCTGTTCGATACCGGCCGACTGCTCCTGCGAGGCGGCGGAAATCTCGCCCATGATGTCGGTGACACGCTGCACGCTGGCCACGATCTCGGCCATCGTGGTGCCGGCGCTGTGCACCAGTGCCGACCCTTCGGCCACACGCTCGACCGAATCGTCGATCAGGCTCTTGATCTCCTTGGCCGCAGCGGTGGAGCGCTGGGCGAGGGTGCGCACTTCGCTGGCGACCACCGCAAAACCGCGGCCTTGTTCGCCGGCGCGTGCGGCTTCGACCGCTGCGTTCAGTGCCAGGATGTTGGTCTGGAAGGAGATGCCGTCGATGACGCTGATGATGTCGGCGATCTTCTTGGACGAGGCTTCGATGCCGGTCATGGTGCCCACGACCTTGCTGACGATGTCGCCGCCCTGCGAAGCGACGCTGGCGGCGCCGATCGCCAGCTGATTGGCCTGGCGCGCATGTTCGGCGTTCTGGCGCACGGTGGAGGTGAGTTCTTCCATCGATGCGGCGGTTTCTTCCAGGTTGGCGGCCTGCTGCTCGGTACGTTGCGACAGATCCTGATTGCCGGCGGCAATCTCGCTGGCGGCCGAATTGATCGACACCGCCGAGTGCTGGATGCGCCCGACAATTTCGGCCAGCTGTGTGGCGGTAGCGTTGGCGTCGTCGCGCATCTGTGCGAACACCCCCTTGAAGTCGCCGCTCATGCGTGCGGTCAGGTCGCCTGCGGCGATGGATTGCAGCAGCGACGACAGCGATTGCAGATTGCCATCGGCGGTAGCCATCAGCTGGTTGAGGCTGTCGACCATGATGTGGAAGTCGTACTGGAAGCGGTCGGCATCGCCGCGCGCGCTGAAATCGCCGTTGGCCGCCGACTGCGCCAGCTGCTTGATCTCGGTATTCATCGCCGACAGGTTGGCCTTGACCTCGTTCATGGTCTGGGTGAGCACGGCTTTTTCGCCGGGCAGCGCGTCCATGCTCTCGCTCAGGTCGCCAATGGCATAGCGGCCCATGATGCGCGCGAGCGTGGTCTGCACGGCCAGATGCGAGGCGACCAGGGTGTTGGTGTCCTGCGCCATGCGGCCGTAGTCGCCGGGGAATGCGTTGGCATCGATGCGGAAGCTGATCTGCCCATCGTTGTGGCGCTTGGCCATGTCGCCCTGTGCGCTGAGCAAGGCTTGCAGCTGTGTCTGCATGCCGCTCATGGCGCGCAGCAGGCGGCCGGTTTCGTCTTTTGCATCGGTCTGGACGTTGTTATCCAACTGACCGTTGGCGATGGCCTCGGCTGCCTTGGTCGCACGCGCGAGCGGCTGGGTCAGGCTGCGGGTGATGAGCCAGGCCAGCAGGCTGCTGATCGCCACAACAGCGATACCGCCCAGACTGATCAGCAGCTTGCCGCGTTTCATCGACGCAACCGCTTCGGTATAGGCCTGATGGCTCTGATCTTCCTGGCGGGTGACCAGCTCGCGGATCTTGTCCTGCCACGCCATGGTGGCCGGGCGTGCCTTCGCACTCAGCAGCGCCTGCGCCGGTGCATTGTCGTCTGCGGCCGCCAGTTTCATGACCTCGTCGTTGATCTTGGCCGAGATCGTGCGCCGCTCGTCCAGCACTGTACGAATCTTGCGGCCTTCCTCCGAGCTGGGCAGCGTGTCGAGCTTGGCGCGCAGGTCGCTGTAGCGCTGGCGTTGCTCCTTGATGGTCGCCAGCGCTTCGGCGTCGAGCTCGGGGCTGGTTGCCATAGAGTAGGTGCCCAGCGCGATCATGATCGTGGAGTTCGCGTCCAGCATGCCGTTGCCGATCTGGATCTTGGCCATGCGATCCAGAACGATAAAGTCCAATTGCTGCTTGGCGTTGGCCATGGTGACCAGGCCGATCGCCACGAGCAGGCTCGACAGCAAGATCAGGATTCCAAATGCAGCGCCTAGGCGGCGGCCGACGTTATAGCGTTGCAAGTAAGCAGTCATGTAGGTGGTCCTGGTGTCCATAAAGAAGGCACCGACCCGCGTGCGCGTGAAGTCCGCGTGATGGCTCGGCAACGGGATAGCGACCAACCACCACAGAACTGAAATCCTGCGGCCGAGCTCGCGTTTAGCCGGTATTTCCCCCGCTGTCAGGGAAAAACCGACTGACAATGCGCTGGGTTTCTGGTGTTCATCGCCAGGCCATTGCGCGGCCGGTGACCGATCAGGCGCACTGCACATTGCCGTTGACGTACAGGCGCTACGCTGCGGCACTCTCAATGCTCGCGGTACGCTTGGAATGGACACTCGTAACGAGGAATGGATGCGCGCAGTGACCGATGCGCTCAGCGACCTGCTGGCCGCGCGTGTTGCGCAGGCCACGCTGCTGGAAGCCATGCTGGTGTCGCATCCCGATCCGGCGGCCTTGCGGAAGGCCTGGGACGAACTGTCGTCTCAGCGGATCGCGATCGTTGCACAGAACAAGGCAGTCGCCTCGGTGGAACGGCCAATGGATGAGTACACGCTGGAACAATTCCAGGCCTGGGAAGAAAAGTTTCGTCGCTATTTTCCGCGCGATGTGGATAGGCAATAGATCCGCGGTCGAGCGTTCTCGCCTCCGTAGAAAACGCAAAGCAACAGACGGAGAGCGGTGTATGTCCGTGACGCCTGCTTAATTGCCCCGATGCAGAAAGCTCCGCACAACCTGCGGGATGCTTGAAGTTCAAATGCCACGGCCGAGATGACGCGCGTCGTGGGCTTGAGCTTGGCAAATGTCGCGAGATGGGGACTCGTGCAGCGTTTTATCCATTGCCGGATCGCTGGCGTCCAAATGCTGCAGCAGATCAATCCGCAGCATCTTCGTTAGTGCGTACGGCTGACGACCAGGGCGTCCTGGCATCGAAGGGGGATGCACAAGCAGCCCAAGCAACTGCTGTGACGCAACGTCTCTGTGGTCCGCGCACTTCAGTGCAGCCAAAATAGGGCGCCTGTGGTCAATCGTGATGACAAAAAATGGCAGATGTTGGCTCGCCCGGGTTGTCGTACGGTCTTTGTTGGGTGTCATCAGTTAGCCATTGTTGTCTCTGTTCACGCAGCTCGCTTCGCGTGCGGAAGATGAGTCGCCATGCAAGCGCCAACAGCGCAGCGTAGAAAGACAATCGGCCGTCAAACCACACCTTCGCGCAGCGTGCGTCGCACGCGATTCAAGGCCAGCCGCGCAGCGGCCTGTGCGCGGTGCCTTGCATCACCGCCTGTTGCTTCGGGGGTAGGACTCTTTCGCCTTTGGAAAAGCTAAGATCGAAACTTGTGCAAAGTCGGAGGTGCCAATGATCGATCGTCGTACTTTTCTTGCCACGGGTGTGGTGGCCGCTGCCGCCAGCTTCAGTTCCCCGGCGGCGCGGATCACACAGACGCCGCGCGCAAACGGGCCGGCACCGTGGGGTGCGCTGCCCAGCAAGCGACAGCTACGGTGGCATCGGTGGGAGCAATACGCCTTCGTGCATTTTGCGATGAATACTTTTACCGACAAGGAATGGGGCTACGGCGACGAGGATCCGCGCAAATTCGATCCCAGCGATTTTTCAGCCGATCAGATCGTCGCTGCTGCCAAGGCTGGCAATCTGAAAGGGCTCATTTTTACCGCCAAGCACCACGATGGGTTCTGTCTCTGGCCGACGCGTTTGACCGAGCATTGCATCCGGAACTCGCCGTACAAGAACGGCAAAGGCGACATCGTTGGTGAGATGGCCGCGGCGTGTCGACGCGCTGGCCTGGCGTTCGGCCTCTATCTCTCGCCCTGGGATCGCAACCACGCCGAGTATGGGCGGCCTGGCTATCTCGACTATTTCCGCAAGCAGATCGTCGAACTCTGCACGGGCTATGGCGACCTGTTCGAGTTCTGGTTCGATGGCGCCAATGGTGGCGACGGCTATTACGGTGGAGCGCGCGAAGCGCGCAAGATCGATGCGCCCGCTTACTACAACTGGCCACGCATGATCGAGCTGGTGCATCGGCATCAGCCGATGGCCTGCACCTTCGACCCGCTCGGCGCCGATATCCGGTGGGGCGGCAACGAGGACGGTGTCGCCGGCGATCCGTCCTGGCCCACCATGCCCAACGCGCCCTACACACAGGAAAACGGCAATTCCGGGGTGCGCGGAGGGGCGCTGTGGTGGCCGGCCGAAACCAACACTTCGATCCGCCCGGGCTGGTTCTACCATGCCGATGAAGACGGCAAGGTGCGCAGCCCGGAGAATCTGGTGCGCTATTTCGACACCTCGGTGGCGCGCGGCACCAACATGAACCTCAATCTCCCGCCCGACCGACGCGGCCGCATCGCCGACCACGATGTGGCGGTGCTGCAGAGTTTCGGCGACGCAATCCGCGCCAGCTTCGCCATCGATCTGGCCAAGGGCGCCAAGGCAAGCGCTAGCGCGTTGCGTGGTCCCGGGTTCGAGCCGGCGCGCGTGCTTGATCGGCAGCCGGACAGCTACTGGTCCACACCGGATGACGTCACCACGCCGACGCTGACGCTGGACCTGTCTGCGGTACACAGCTTTGACCTGATCAGGTTGCGCGAGTACCTGCCGCTGGGCGTGCGCGTCACCCGCTTTGCGGTCGAAGCCGAGGTCGATGGGCAATGGCGGCGGCTGGCCGAAGCGCAATGTATCGGTGCACAGCGCATCGTGCGGCTGGAGCGCCCGGTTGCCGCGCGCCGGGTGCGCCTGGTCGTGCTTGAGGCGCCGGTGTGCCCGGCGATCAGCGAATTCGCGCTGTTCCGTGCCGTGGCGCCGGTGCCGGTGGCACGCCCCACGGCAAACGCGCCGGACGTGCTGTCCACCGCCGGTTGGCGCATCGTCGAGGCGAGCGCGCCAGGGGCGGACACGTTGCTGGACGACAATGCCAGCACGATCTGGATCACGCCCGCTCCCACGCCGGGCCATCCCGCGCAGGTGACCATGGACCTCGGTGCGCTGCATCAGGTGGCCGGTTTCAGCCTCACGCCCTCGCGCACGGTGATGAACGGTGCGGCGCCACCGAAGGGCTATCGCGCCGAAACCAGCGAAGATGGTCAACGCTGGCAGCCGGCCGGCGCCGGCGAGCTATCCAATATCGCCTACGCGCTCTCGACCCAGCGCCTGAATTTCCCCGAGGTTCGCCAGATCCGCTATCTGCGGCTGTCGTTTGCGGAAACGGCGGTGCCCGCCGAGCGGCTGGCGATCGCGGGTATCGGTGCGTTTTCGCGCTTGCGTTGAGCGCTTGCCTCCCTCGCGGCCAAGCGCTGCGAGGGAGTGCATCGCTGGAGCGAGGCAGTTTCGCAGGCGTGAGAATGCGCGAGCGGCGGTGAAGCTGTGCCTCCCGGACGACGCGCGATGGTGCGTGGCGCATTACGCAGGCAACCTGGTGGGTATGGAACAGAAACAGCATGAGCGGATGCAGGCCGCGACCGAAGCGCCTGGCGATCTGCTGGACGCGCGCGTGGCCACGACCGTTGTTCGAAGTGATGCCGGTGTCGCATCCGGATCCGGTCATGCGCCGCAAAGCGTGGGACGAGCTGTCGTCGCAACGCATCGCTTACGTGGCCAAGCAAAAAACGGTGGCCGACGATCCACGTCCCATGGAGGGGTACATCACACGCTTGCGTAGTTCCTGGCATGGGATGAGACGCTCAATCGTTGTTTCCCCAGGTGTCTGGACATGGGCGATAAGCAAGATTGAATCGCCTGACCTGAGCACGGTGTGCAACTGGTACAGGACGTCGGTTGCGGGTCTCATTCGAGCTGGCATCGTCGCAAGGCACCGATTGTCATTCACTGTCGGTGGCTGGGATGCATGCGCCAGGCTTTCAGCGGCAATGCCATTGTGTACCGTCGTTGCTAGCTGGATCAGACTCGGCGGAATAGAGCAGTGTTTGTCAGTGGTATCGAGCGCCGCATCGCGACCAATAGCAATCAACACAGTACTGACGAGCTGAGTGTTGCCCGAAGATAGCCTGGCGGGTTAGCCAACTCGCATCGCCGGCAGGTGCAGGCTTCCCAAATCAGCCCGGAAGCGGTAGTGCCTTCATTTCGATAACGAAGACCATCTTGATGGCTGCACGCTGGAGCGATTTCAGGGGGGGATATGGATTTCTCCGCTATTTTTAGCGCGATCCTGATGCGTCAATAATGGGCAGCTGGGGGGCTACACCATCTTCGCGAGATCGCAGACATCATTGCATGACACATCTGCGTGCATCCTGCGTGACCATCGCAATGATTCTGCGGCAAGATGCCAACCACGCATTTGCTGTGCAATCATTCGCCATCCTCGGCGCTGCAGTCAGTCAGTGGTTAAATTGCTCCGTCACCAGCTCGGCGCGAAGCATTGGCGTTTGCCTTCTGCCACGCGTCCTATGACGTCCGTGCCTGCTCAACAGAGCAGACACGGACGCGACCGTTACTTTGAGTGACCGAGCTGATTGCTGCTCAATATTTTCTGTCAGGTCGGGATGTATTCGCAACTTTTGTAGCGAAATTCAGGGAGGTAGCCATCCTTGTCGTACGGAGCGCCGTTATATTCGCAGCGAAAGTTAGCGCCACCCATCCAGGTCTTCTTATAGCCAGCTTCGCAACTGCCATTCTGGAACCATCCGGTATTGACATGTGTGACACGGGTGCGGCCCCACCGTTCGCCGACCAAGATCGCTGGAGCGTATGCCGAGTGCGCTTTCGGAGGGCAGGAGTTCTCTTCCGCCTTTTCATTGCATTCTGTCCAGCTATTACTGAAGTTCCCCGAAAGGGATAATCCGGGAATCTTGAGCGGCAGTTCCCAGCTTCCGCCCATGTCGAAGCTTTGGTCTCGGCATGCGCCGCGCGTTGTGGACTCCGTGGAGGTCGGGCAATGTGCTTCGTCCCCGTAGCATACCGAAAGGGTTCCGTGATCTTCGTAGAAAGACTTTTGATTTTTTCCTAGCCATCCTCCGAAGGTGGTGAACATGTGTTTGTCCGGTGGTGATGCCGCCTGGGTGGTTCCCACCAAAGTCAACGCCAATAGAACGGGGAATAGGTACTTACTTATTTTTTTGATCATGATCATCTCTGTGCGGTTGTTTAAATTTTTAGGGGGGGGTATTTCTGGTGTGGCTTGGCCCAATGCGGGTTAAATTTCGCTGGATATCAATAATCTGCAGGTGCGCAATAGGTGATGGGTGTTTTTTATTTTTTTATATTTGGGTTTTTTCAAGAGTTACGTGCATTGCTGCTCTATCAATTGATCCGGTTGGTCCGGATCAATGTGATTTAAAAAAACGGCGGGTAATTTCTTGGTGTTTAAGATTATTTCTTGCATGGCCCGCAGCACAGCTGGCTAGGTCATGCATGTGCGTGCTGGTTGGAGTTGGACGAGTGCTCTCAGCTGTGACCCTGCAGCAAAGACTCCAGCATTTTCCGTTCTTGAGGCGACGCAGAGGGGCGTGCTACTGCGGTCAGCAGGGTCGACTTTAGTGGAGGAGTGAGTTCAACCTCTCCACTTGCGATCGCATTGAGCGTCTGTCTCACCAGCGGTTCGGTTGCACCGCCTCTCAGGTAGTCGACCGCAGCATCTGCTGCGGCATCGGGGGCGGAGAGTCGGTAAACCTTCTGGGCCGCCAATGCCTTCACCACATCGTCGCCGTTTCCAGTGGCAACCGAATTCAGCTGGGAAATCGCGTTTCTTCTGAGGGACATCGCATCCTTGGATGTGTCTTCTTCGATCGTGCCAATAAAGTTCAACGCAGCGACCGATGTAGGTACGTCGCTGGCGTGGCTATTGAGAGTGGACATCGCTTCGGACAGCGTTTCCCTGGAAGCTGTGCCAGGAAAGTTTGAATACGTTTTGTACATCGCAGTGTAGAGGCTGGAGTCCTTGCTTTTCCAGATGCGACTCGCCTCGTCTACCATCATTTTTCTGCCGGACTCGCTGCGAACAATCATGTTTTGAATAATTTCGCGATTGGCAGCGTCTTTTGCGGGTATTTTTGCATAATAATCAGCCACCGCCTTGCGTGCTTCCGGGCTGGAGTCGATTGTGTTGAGTAAGCGGGCCATGAAGATTTTTTGTTGCGCCTGGGACATGGCATGACCTTGATCCCAACGATCAAAAAAATCCTGTAAGCGGTGCTGGACTTCGCTCGGGCCAAAGGGCTTGTCGCTGTCAGCATCTATGAAATCGCTGAATTCGCTCCCGCTCATCTTTGCATGCGCCGTCTGCGGAGCGTGGCGACCTCCGACAGGGTTGAGCGTCTGGGGTACGCGGCTTGCGTCAACGTTGTTGTCGCTGCTTGATTGAACTCCAAGATAAGCCAATGAGCACACTCCAATGACCGCCACGAGTCCTCCGATGACGAATGGCGCGGCCGGCTTTCCCGGATGGGTATATCTAATGTTGTCAGTCATTGATTTTTCTCGGGCGTATAATTAGCTGGATATTCAATAAATTTGAAATTGACGGGGCATAACATTGCGGTATGCGTGAATGCTAGTTGCTCTAGCTAATGGGGGTATGCATTTGCCGGCGCGGGGTCTGTGACTAGGTCTTTTTTTTTCTAAGTCGTGATCTCAGTAGTGCGGTTTCGAGACTTTATCTAATTCGGATGGGTCTTTATGACTTCCCGAATCAGGTTCGAACTATTGCTGCTTTCGATAAACGTACATGTTCAAGTAGCGTTATCTATGTCAGTTATTGCCACGAATCGTCAGTTGCTGCGATAAAGTTGGTTACTATCTTTGGGTAATTTACTTCAAGCGAAAAGCATGGGATTCACAGGTGTTAAAAAGTGTTCGTTAATCTCAAAAGATAACCAAATCTTTGCATTGAAAAATAATGCAAAATTGCGAAGCTGGTTTTATTTAAGCGATGCAGTAGCTGATGGTTGATGCAAGTTTTCTCTCTGCCATGATGAAAATGGATGGGTTTTGTATGGCTGTGGAATAGCGGCGGATGATCCGGTGTCGATAGGGCGGCGCGTCAAGCAAGTTGCAGCAGTCAAGAAAATAAATTTTTCTCGTCTTGCTTTCGGCCAAGCTAGGCCACCTCTCTGCCCGGCCTCTCTCCGTAACGTCAGTGCCACCGTACGCCGGGAGACAGACGCAATGACGACTGGATCGCCCCGTTCTCGAATGACCAGGTGACTTGGCTGGTTTGGCGGCGTTACGCGCGAGCTGGCCAACGCCATGTGCGCTGACGTCCAGAACGCGAAACGTGACCTTGTGCGAACTCAGCGAGAGAAACCCGGCGGTTGTCTGCTCGATTGGTTGTCAGAGCGAAGAGGCGTGCAAGAACGCCCTGATACCGCTTTGCGACGGGGCTGTCTCTCGGCAGCTATGTCCGTCAGCGGTATTGCTTCGAGACTGGCCGTCGGGCATGGGCTGCCGGCATGGAGCGATGACCGGTGGTGTGCCTGGAGAGGATTGCAGGCGACTCAGGCAGAAAGTTTCATGCGCGATGGTCAGGCGCGGTTTCTGGATGTCGGGCGAGTGCATTTCCGTGCGGTACGGAAGTCCATTCGGGTTGCAGGAGAGCCATACATAAGCCGTGCAACGCTGTACTGCCGTGCCCTATCGTTTCCGTGGCGAGCTAGCTCTCCAGTGCCCGCTCCGATTCGAGGCGCGGGCCTGTGCAGCGGCGAACTGCACTTGATGGCCGGGGTTTAGAGCAGCTAATAACAGGACTGTGCTCACCGCCAGGCGGGCGCGGCCGGTGCTCGGTGCGGCATGTACCACGCCTACACACCGGTTCCTCCGCGCCGTCCACGCCCACCTGACGATTGCTCGCGACGTTTTGGTAGCCGCGCTTAGCCCACCGACGGCCGTAGGGGCGATTTGGCAGCCTGCAGGCGCAGCGTAGCCGGGCGCAATCCGGGCGTGCTGGCCTGCAGCACGATATCGCCGCTGCTTCTGGTGGTCTGCAACAGCGCAGCACACAGTCCGTTGAAGGCCTTGCGCTGCGGCGCCTTGTCGTCTTCTTGACTGCTGGGGTCGCCGTTGCCGACGCCGATCAGACGCGCGGGGCCGCGCAGGGCGAAGTTCACCTGGTTGTTGGCGTTGGGTACCAAGCGGCCTTGCGCATCGACGATCTCCACTTTCACGACTGCCACATCTTCTGCATCGGCACGTAGTGCGTTGTGGTCGCAACTCAGGCGGATCGCGGCGGGCTTGCCAACGGTCTCACGGCGTTCGCGGAGCACCAGTGCGCCCCCACGATAGCCGCGCGCTTCGATGACGCCGGGGACGTATTGCACCCGCCATTCGACATGGCCGTAGGCCGGCACCTGCTGCAGGCCCTGGCTGACGCCATTGACCAGCAACTCCACCGCGTCGAGATTGCTATGGCACCAGACGGCGAGGTGGCCGTTGTCGTCGGGTTGCAGCAGACCGTCCCAGTTCCAGTGCGGGAACAGATGCAGCACTGGCTCGCGCGTCCACTGCGCGCGGTAGTACCAGTAGTTGTCCTTGGGAAACCCGCAGCTGTCGAGCACGCCGAACTGGGAGGCGACATTCGGCCAGCGGTTGTAGGGTGTGGGTTCGCCGCGGTAGTCGAAGCCAGTCCAGATGAAACCGCCGGCGATATAGGGGCGTTGGGCGACGTAGCTCCACCAGGCTTCGGCGGTGCTGGCCCACCAGGGGTGGTCCAGGTCGTAGGCGCGGGTATAGCCGCGTGCGTCGTCGCGCTGGTAGTTGCCGCGCACCGACACGGTGCTGCCGGTTTCGCTGCCGTAGATGGGGATGTCTGGGTATTGCGCGTGGAAGCTGTCCATCTGGCTGGTGCGGTAATTGAAACCGACCACGTCCACCACCTGGCCGACGCCATCGCCGAAGCCCTTGTCCATGGCGAAGGTGGTGGGGCGGGTGGGGTCGAGCTGGCGCACGCGCTGCTGCATGCGCGACACGATGCGCGCGCCGCGCTCGGTGACCTGCTGCGGTTCTTCGTTGCCGAGCGACCACAGGATCACGCTGGGATGATTGCGCCCACGCCGCACCATCGTCTCCAGTTCGCCCATCGCTTCGGGGTCGGTGGACATGCGGCGGGTTTCTTCGATCACGAACATGCCGAGCCGGTCGCACAGGGCGAGCAACTCGGGGGTGGCCGGATTGTGCGAGCTGCGATAGGCATTGCAGCCCATCGATTTGAGCTGGCGCAGGCGCCACTCGTGCAGGGCGTCGGGGATAGCGGTGCCGACGCCGGCATGGTCCTGATGGTTGTTGGTGCCGTGCAGTTTGAGTGGCGCGCCGTTCAACAGAAAACCGCGCTGCGCGTCGAAGGCGATGCTGCGTACGCCGAAGGCGGTGACCACGGCGTCGGTGGCCTTGCCGTCGCTGTGCACGCTGGTGGTCAGGGTGTACAGCTGTGGGGTGTCGATCGACCACAATGCCGCCTGACCCAGCGGGAGGGTGTGTTCGAGCTGTTGCACCTGGCCTGGCGCCACCGTGATGGAAGCACTCACCGTCTGCGCGACCACGCGTCCATCCGGTGCGGTGATGCGGGCCTGCACGCTGCATTGGCGCGGGGCGGTGCCGTCGTTGCGCACTTCGGCAGAGACCTGCGCAGTGGCGTTGTCGCCCTGCAGGGTGCTGCGCACGAACACGCCGTGCTGCGGCATGTGCAAGGGGTCGGTCTTCTGTAGCCACAGATGCCGATAGATGCCGGCGCCTTCGTAAAACCAGCCTTCGCCCAGCGTGGCATCCACGCGGACGGTAATCAGGTTGGGCTTGCCGTAGTCCAGCACTTCGCTCAGGTCGACCTCGAAGCCGCAATAGCCGCTGGCATTGCGCCCGACGATGTGGCCATTGCAGAACACCACGCAATCGCGGAACACGCCGTCGAACACCAGGCAGATGCGCTTGCCCAGATCGCTGGCTGGAATCTGCAGCGTGCGCCGATACCAGCCCACGCTGTTTTCGGGAAAGCTCGTTCCCAACGCCTTGTAGCCGTGTGCGGCCGCCGGGTCTTCCTCGGTCATCGAAGCGGAGATCGGCTCCGGGCGAAAGGGCAGGGTCACGGCCCAATCGTGCGGCAGATCTACCTGTTGCCAGTTGCTGTCGTCGAAGCTCAGTTGCGCAGCGGTGGCGGTGTCCTTGCCGGCCTTGGCGAAGGTGCGCTGGAAGGTGCCGAATTCGAAATCGCGCGACGGGTCGCTGGCATGGCCCAGATGAAAGCGCCAGCCGAAGTCGAACAGCAGCCGCTCGCGTGGCGCCAGCGTTGCGTCACCTAATGGGCCAGCCGGTGGTGTGTTTTTGGCAGTCGCCGATGCGGCGCCGGCAATGCCTGGCACCAGGGCGGCAGCCGCGCCAACCGGAAGTGCGGCGCTCACACTGCTTGCAAGCATGCCGCGCAGCAACTCGCGACGATTGATGCCGGTCATGGCTGTGTCCTCGTGCTGGCGCCTGCTGGGTGTGCCGGTGCAGGCGTATGCGCTGCAGGCGTGTACGAGGGCGGCGCGCCGGTGTATGGATGGTGCATGAAATCGATCGCCGGCAGCACGTCATTGCCATGCTTGAAATCGAAGAAGCTGGCGTTTTCCCACGACGAACCGGTGCCCCAGCGCGTCTTGCAGCTGCTACTGGTCCATGCCGGTTCCCAGTACACGACGCCGGCACCGCCGGTATCGATCACCAGCTGGGTGAGATCGATCATGTACTTGGACTGGCCTTGCGGCGTGGCCGGATAGCCGGCAATCAGCGAGTCTTCGCCGAGCAGGTTCTGCGAGGTGTCGCCGGACTCCAGGGTCCACGGGTAGGCGGTTTCCACCACCACCACGTCGGCATCAAAGCGGCCACGCAAGCGCTGGATGGTCTTGCCCAACTGCGCCATCGACTGGGTGGACCACTTGCGGTAGTAGCTGATGCCGATCAGGTCGAAGTCGGTGACGCCGGCCTTGGTGGCGGCGGCGAACCACGGCTCCACATTTTCCGGCTGGGCGATATGCAACATCACCCGCGGTTTGATCGTGGAGCGCGCGCTGATGTCGCGCACTGCCTTGATGCCGGCGTTGAACAGCTTGGCGTTGCGCTGCCAGTCGATGGGGCGCTTCTTGTCCCAGGGCTGGCTGTCCATCAGGTCGGAATTGCTTTCGTTGCCCACCTGCACCAGCTCCGGCATCAGCCCGGCGCGGTCGAGCGCACTGAGCGTGTCGTAGGTGAAGCCGTAGAGCGTGCGGGCCAGTTCGTCGGTATCGGTGATGCTGGCCCAGGCCTTGGGGATCAGCTGTTTTTCGCCGTCGGCCCAATCGTCGGAATAGTGCAGGTCCAGCAGCACCTGCATGCCTTGTGCACGTGCGCGCGCAATGGTCTTTTTGACGTCGGTCAGGTCGCTGTACTTGGTCCAGCGCGCGTCGTTCCACAGCCGCACACGCACCAGGTTGGCGCCATGCGCATGGAACAGTTCGAACGGATCGGTGACCACACCGTTCTCACGATATTGCACACCGCATTCCTCCATCTCGTTGACGTAGGACAGGTCCGCGCCGAGATACAACGTGGCGGGAGGCTGGGCGGCGTGTGCGGAAACGGATAATGCCAACGCCAGCAGCGTCGGCGTCCAGAAGCGGCGTGTAGAGCGCATGTAATTCCTCGACAAATCAACCATGGAGCGGCCAACAGCATGCTGCATGTGGCCATCGTGCAGCGCAGGCGGTGTGCGGAATCGCAACCAGAGTCGCAGTGCGTTCCCGCGTATCGACGTCACTCGCCTGCTGCCCGGCGCAGCAGGCGCCGGATGTTTCTGTGGGGTGGCGATCGAACACGACGGTGCAGGCGCCAGGCGCATAGCGGTCTGCATGGAACCGGCAGCTACAACGCGTATCTGCCGGTTCCTGCGTGCCGTTCATGCAGTGCCGCCGACTGCGCGTCATGCGTTCGCCACCATGCTTGGAGCAGCTAAAAAAACGTAGCCGGGCAGTCGTCAGGTGGGTGTGGACGGCGCGCTCAGAAGCGGAGTGTACGAGTGGTACATGCCGCATCGAGCACCGGCCGCGCCCGCCTGGCGGTGAGCACAGTAGGTTTGTTCGCTGCTCTTAGAACCGGTACGTCGCTTCCAGCTGGTAGCGACGGCCGAACAGCTGGTAGCCGCCATCGTCCTGATTGGCCAGACGGTTGGGCTTGTTGTCGGTGTAGGCACGCAGCGGCTCGTTGGTGAGATTGCCGGCCTGGAAGCGGAAGCCCAGCTGTTTGCTGTACTGCCAGTTCAAGCTCAGATCCACGGTGCCTTCGCTCTGCAGGCGTGCCAGACGCGCGGCATTCCAGCCGTACACCACCGTGTAGGGGCTGTGGTACTTGTAGCCCACGCGCGCTTCGAAAGTGCCGTTGCTGTACCACAGGTCGAAGGTGCCGGTCTTGCGGGCCAGTCCGCTCAGCGGCAGCGGGTTGTTTTCCGGCGAGAATTCCTTGAGGTTGGAATCCACCAACGAATAGTTGGAATAGACGCCGAAGTTTTCCATGTGCGGGATAAAGAAGAACGGCGTCTGGAAGGTGAGTTCCACGCCATTGATGTAGCCGCCGCCGCCATTGAACGGCGCGCTGACCAGGTAATCCAGGCCGTTGATCACTTCGCGGTCGGTGCGGTAGCCGATGCTGGAATCCACTTCCTTGCGATACACCGCCAACGCCGCCAGCGCTTCCTTGTGGAAGTACCACTCGTACGACACATCGACCTGGGTGGCCTTGAACGGGTCCAGCTGCGGGTTGCCGCCGCTGCCGGTCAGCTGGCCGACGGTCACGGTGGGGTCGTCCAGGCGACGGCCGGTGCGCAGCTCGTCCAGCGGCGGGCGTGCGATGACCTTGGCCACCGCAAAGCGCAGGATGCGTTGATCGTCGATCAGGAAGTTGAGCGTCGCGCTGGGCAGCACGTCGGTGTACTCCTTGCTGTCGCTGCTGGCCTGCACGGTGCCGCCGACCGAATCGAAGCCGTCGCTGGTGGTCTTGGTGTTGACCAGGCGCACGCCGATATTGCCGGTGACATCGGTGCCGAACAGCTGCGAGCTGAAGACCGCCTTGGCGAAGGCTTCGCGCACGTCTTCCTTGACGTTCCAGTGATCTAGCATCTGCTCATCGAGCGCGGCCGGATCGAAGCCGCCAAAGCCAATGCGTGCGATCTCGGCCATGTTGCCGCCGGTGAGCGTGGGCACATTCAAGTCCGGCATGGTGACCGGGTAGATCAAGCCCTGATACGCCGAGATCGGCTGGTCGTAGCCGGACTGGTTGCCGATGAAATTCCGGTTCTGCTTTTCGCGGCGTGCGGCGCGTGCGCCGAATTCCAGCGAGGTGAACGGGCCTGCGTCCACTGCACGGCTGGCATTGAGCGCCAGCGCGGCGATCTTGTCGCGCAGTGCCTGCGGTTGGGTCTGCCCGGCGATGCCGTATTCGGGCGTGTCCGAGCTGGTGCTGATGGTGGGGGTGACGCTGCGGCGGAAATCGAACGACACCGTGTCCGGGTTGCTGCCGAAGCGCACTGCCTGCCAAACGTTGTCGCGCTTGGCCTGCGAGAACGACAGGTCGCTGCCCAAGGTCCACACATCGCCGTTCCACTTGGCGTTCAAACCACCGGCGGTGAGCGTCTTGACCTCGTTGTAGTGGCTGACCACATGGTCGACCTGCAGGTTGGAATTGGCCAAGGTGGCGGCCACCACATCGCCATCGACGATGGTGTAGGACGAGCCCGGCGTGGTGTACGGATTGGTCGCGCCGGAGAAGGTGCTGAAGGCCAGGCCGTTGAACCAGTTCTGCAATTGGTCTTCGTCGATCTCGATGCGCGAATACAAGCCGTCGAACTTCAACTCGAAATTGCCCGAGCGCCACTGCACGGTGCCCATCGCGCCGGTGCGGGTCTGCTCGATCAGCTTGAGCTGGTCGGCCGCGCCCCACGGGGTGGGATCCACGGTGCCATCGCCATCGACGTCGCGCGAGGTGGTGGCGTCGGTATAGCCCCAGCTGCCGATCGACGAGCTGGCGTTCTTCTGCTTCTGATAGGTGGCGCCGAAGGCCACGGCCAGATTGTCGTTGAACTTGTGCACCCAGCTGGCGCCGAAGCGGCTGCCCCACGGGGTGTAGCCGTCCACGTCCTTGGCGTGGTCGTAGAACACCGGCCCGGCGGTGCCGACAAAGCCGGGGCCGGTGTAGTCCAGCGGGCTGATGGTGGAGATGTCCACGGTCGCCGCCAGGCCGCCGGCGACCAGGTCGGCCGACTGGGTCTTGTAGACCTTGACGGTGGAGACGATCTCGGTGGGAAACACTTCCCAGCGCACTGCGCGATTGGGTTCGGACGAGGCGATCTCGCGCCCGTTGACGGTGCCCATGGTCATGCGCGGGCCCAGGCCGCGCACGGTGGCCAGGCTCTCGTTGCCGCGGTCGCGGGTGCCGTTGACGCCGGGCAGGCGCACCAGCGCTTCGGCCACGGTGACGTTGGGCATCTGGCCCATGTTGTCCGCGGAGATCACTTCCATGACGTGATCGGACATCTGCTTGGCCTGCACGGCCTGATTCAGGCTGGCGCGCTGGCCGATCACGGTGATGTTGTCCAGCGTCACCGGTGCCTGCGCGTTGGCGGCGCTGCTGCTGGTGGCGTTGGCCGGCGGCGCGGCGGGCGCGGTGTCCTGTGCCTGCGCACTGAACGCGGTGGCCAGCACGAAGGCGATGGTGGTGCAGAGGACGTCGCGGACTGGCGTGCGGCGCAGGCGCCGGCTGGCCGAGTGACCGGTGTGGTGAACAGGCATCGGTTGATCCCTCCCAGGACTAAGTGACCGAATAAGGTGATGGCGGCTGGTGCGGCCCGCCGGCGCCGATGTAGGTCTGGCGCGATCGAGCGGACATGGCGTGGTGCGGTGGTGCGGTTGCGGTAAGTGCGTTGCTGCGGCGCTGTCACGATCGACAATCGACAATCGCGCTGGCGTCCCCCTGTCCTGCATGTGTCCGCTTCAGGGTAGAAGCGCGAGTCATTCCATTCCAATGAAGCATTTTGCGTGAGCTATCTCGGCTTGGAATGCTGCAGTGCAGCGCTAGCGTTGGCTTCGTCACAGTCTGGCGTGGGTGCGTGCCAGGCGACCAAACGTTGCCCAAGTGGCGATGGCGTGGCGTGGTCTCGCTAGCGCGTGCTGACCGGTAACCGGGGCAGGGCGGGGAATGCGCGCTGCACGCAGTCGCTGCGCTCGCAGGTCAGGCAGCCCGGCCCGATCGGCACGGCATCGTCCACCGCGCCCAGATCCCAGCCGCGCGCATAGACCAGCTGGTCGGCATGACGCAGGTCGCAGCCCATCGCCAGCGCAAAGGTCTTGCGCGGGCGGCCGTAGCCGGGGGCGCCGCTGCTGACCTGGCGGGCCAGCCAGAAATAGCGGCGGCCGTCGGGCATGCGCGCGATCTGGGTGAGGATGCGGTCAGGTTGGTTGAACGCCTCGTACACGATCCACAGCGGGCAGGCGCCGCCCACGTGCGAAAAGTGGAAGTCGGTGGACGAGTGGCGCTTGGAGACATTGCCGGCGCGATCCACCCGCATGAAGAAGATCGGCAACCCCGCCGCACCGCGTCGCTGCAAGGTGCTCAAACGATGGCAGACCGCCTCGAAGCCCACCCCGAAGCGGTCCGCCAGCCACTCGATGTCGTAGCGCGAGCGCTGCGCGCTGTGCAGGAAATCGCTGTACGGCATCACCAGCGCGCCGGCGAAATAATTCGACAGCCCGATCCGCGACAGCGCGATGCGCTCGGCATCTTCGAACCCGGCATCGGCGATGCGCGCGTCCAGCAACGGTGCGCATTCCAGCAGGGCAAGGTGCGCGGCCATCTGGAACGCCTGCTGGCCGGGCCGCAGATGGGCGGGCAGCCACAACACGCGCGCCTGCGCATCCACGCTGCGTTTGTCGCTGTGCAGATCGGGCGCCTCCTGCACCAGCAGGCCGTGGCGATCGGCCAGGCGCTGGCGCAGCCGCAGCGGCAGGTTTTCCGGGGTCAGGCCGAGTTCGGCATACAACGCCTCGGCGCGCTCATCCAGTTCGGGCAGGTAGTTGTGAGCGCGGTTGAAGTAATCGCGCACCTGCTCGCCCGGCGACAGCGACGGCATCGCCGCATGCTCAATACCGATCTGCATTTGCAGCGCGGCATTGCGCTCCAGCAGATGCTGATGGGCGCGGTGCAGATCCAGCAGCGCCTGCGCCACCTGCGGCAGGTTGCCGGTGAGCGCGCGCAGCTCGGCCGGCGACAGGGTGTGGCCCAGGCTGCGCAGCGATTCGTCCAGCGGGTCGGCCAGGGCGGTCGGGTCGTCCAGATCCAGCAGGCCGTCCAGATCGCCCAGCGTGGCCTTGAGCCGTTGCTGGATCGCCAGCGTCAGCGGGCGCTGGTTGCGTTCGATCTGGTTGAGATAGCTCGGCGATAACGCTAGCCGGCGCGCCAGCTCGGCCTGGGTCAGGCCGTGGCGCTGCCGCAGCCGCTGCAGGCGCAGGCCGAGCTGATGGCGGAGGACGGGTGGCGAGGACTGGGGCATTCGCAAGATTCGCAAAATTGTGCGGCCAGCTTAGCGCGATTAAGCAGATGTGGGCTGGGAATGGCAGGTTGGGCTGCGAACAATGCGAAGTACTGGGCCAGCCGGCCCGATGTCTTCTGCGAGCGAACCCTGTGATGAGCGAATCCGTCCCCCGCGTGTCCCTGTTGATCGATGGACAAATGCTGGTCTCCGCCAGCGACCAGTGGCAGGACGTGGTCAACCCGGCCGACCAGTCGGTACTGGCCCAGGTGCCGTTCGCCACCACGGCCGAAGTCGACGCCGCAGTGGCCGCCGCCAGCCGCGCCTTCGTCAGCTGGCGCAAGACGCCCATCGGCACCCGCGCACGCGTCTTCCTCAAGTATCAGCAGCTGATCCGCGAGCACATGCCCGAGCTGGCCGCGCTGCTCAGCGCCGAGCAGGGCAAGACCCTGGCCGATGCCGAAGGCGATGTATTCCGCGGGCTGGAAGTGGTGGAGCACGCCGCGGCGATCGGCAATCTGCAGTTGGGCGAACTGGCCAACAACGTCGCCAACGGCGTGGACACCTACAGCCTGCTGCAACCGCTAGGCGTGTGCGCCGGCATCACCCCGTTCAACTTCCCGGCAATGATTCCGTTGTGGATGTTCCCGATGGCGATTGCCACCGGCAACACCTTCGTGCTCAAGCCGTCCGAGCAGGACCCGATGGTCACCATGCGGCTGGTCGAACTTGCGCTGGAAGCGGGCATTCCCAAGGGCGTGCTCAACGTGGTGCATGGCGGCGAAGACGTGGTCAACGCACTGTGCGACCACCCGGACATCAAGGCGCTGTCGTTCGTCGGCTCCACCAAGGTGGGCACGCACGTCTATCGTCGCGCATCGCTGGCCGGCAAGCGCGTGCAATGCATGATGGGCGCCAAGAATCACGCCGTGGTGCTGCCGGACGCCAATCAGGAGCAGACCCTCAATGCGATGGTCGGTGCCGCATTCGGTGCGGCCGGCCAGCGCTGCATGGCTGCCTCCACGCTGGTGTTGGTGGGTGAAGCGCGGCAGTGGATTCCCGCCCTGGTCGCCAAGGCCAAGACCTTGAAACTGGGTGCAGGCAACGCCCAGGGCACCGACGTCGGCCCGCTGATTTCCTGTGCGGCGCGCGAGCGTGTGGAGAGCTTGATCGCCTCCGGCGTGGAGCAGGGCGCCACGCTGGAATTGGATGGTCGCAGCCCCACCGTGACCGGGTTCGAACACGGCAACTTCGTCGGCCCGACGATCTTCTCCGGCGTCACGCCGGGCATGCGCATCTACGACGAAGAAATCTTCGGGCCGGTGCTGGTAATCCTGGGAGCAGACACGCTGGACGATGCGATCGCGCTGGTCAACGCCAATCCTAACGGCAACGGCACCGCGTTGTTCACCCAGTCCGGCGCTGCTGCGCGGCGTTTTCAGGAAGACATCGACGTGGGCCAGGTCGGCATCAACGTGCCGATTCCGGTGCCGGTGCCGCTGTTTTCGTTCACCGGCTCGCGCGCCTCCAAGCTCGGCGACCTGGGCCCGTACGGCAAGCAGGTGGTGATGTTCTACACCCAGACCAAGACCGTTACCGCGCGCTGGTTCGACGACCAGACGCTGGGCCATGGCGTCAACACCACCATCTCTCTCAAGTGACCCCAACACCATGAATGCAGCCATCCAGCTACACGCCAACGCGGCCGATCTGAACGACGAGCAGGAAGCGTTCCGCGCCGCCGCGCGCGACTTCGCCGACAAGGAACTTGCGCCGTATGCGGCGCAGTGGGACGCAGAAAGCTACTTCCCGCGCGAGGCGATTGCCAAGGCCGCCGAACTCGGTTTCTGCGGCCTCTACACTGACGAAGGCGTGGGCGGCCTGGGCATGCGTCGGCTCGATGCGGCGGTGGTGTTCGAAGAATTGGCGACCGTCGATCCGTCCACCTCGGCTTTCATCAGCATCCACAACATGGCGACATGGTTGATTGCCAGCTATGGCAACGACGGCGTGCGTGCGCAATGGGGCGAGGCGATGACCAGCGGCGCCAAGCTGGGCTCGTATTGCCTGACCGAGCCGGGTGCCGGCTCGGATGCGGCATCGTTGAAAACCCGCGCCCAGCGCGATGGTGATAGCTACGTGCTCAACGGCAGCAAGGCCTTTATTTCAGGTGCCGGCGCCACCGATGTGCTGGTGGTGATGGCACGCACCGGCGACGATGGCGCACGCGGCATCAGCGCCTTTGCGGTGCCGGCCGATGCGCCCGGCATCAGCTATGGCCGCAAGGAAGAAAAGATGGGCTGGAATAGCCAGCCCACGCGCGGGGTGACGTTCACCGATGTGCGCATCCCGGCCGGCAATCTGCTCGGCAAGGAAGGCGAGGGCTTCAAGATGGCGATGAAGGCGCTGGATGGCGGCCGCATCAATATCGCCGCCTGCTCGCTGGGGGCCGCGCAGGGCGCACTGGATGCCGCACGTCGCTACATGGGCGAGCGCCGTCAGTTCGGCAAAAAATTGGCAGATTTCCAGGCGCTGCAATTCAAGCTGGCCGATATGGCGACCCAACTGGTGGCCGCGCGGCAGATGGTGCACACCGCCGCACGCAAGCTCGATGCCGGCAGCCACGACGCCACCGTGTGGTGCGCAATGGCCAAACGCTTTGCAACCGATGCCGGGTTTGCCATCTGCGACGACGCACTGCAGATCCACGGCGGTTACGGCTATATCCGCGAGTACCCGATCGAACGCCTGCTGCGCGACAGCCGCGTGCATCGCATCCTGGAAGGCACCAACGAGGTGATGCGCATGATCATTGCGCGGCATCTGCTCAACGGCGAGGAGGAACTGCGATGAGCGCGTGGGAAGGGCGTGTGCATACCGGCTTGCAGGTCGAGCGCGATGGGCATGTCGCCATCGTCACCTTGAGCAACCCGCCGGCCAATACCTGGACCGTGCAGAGCCTGGCCGCCTTGCGCGACCTGGTGCATGCATTGGATACCGACCGCAGCGTGTACGCGCTGGTGATCACCGGCGAAGGCGAAAAGTTCTTCAGCGCCGGCGCCGACCTCAAACAGTTTGCCGACGGCGACAAGGCCGCTGCACGCGAGGCCGCGCGTCGCTTCGGCGAAGCATTCGAGGCATTGAGCGCCTTCCGCGGCGTGTCGATCGCCGCAATCAACGGTTATGCCATGGGCGGCGGTCTGGAATGCGCGCTGGCCTGCGACCTGCGCATTGCCGAGCAGCAGGCGCATCTGGCGCTGCCGGAAGCCAGCGTCGGGTTGTTGCCGTGCGCGGGCGGCACGCAGAACCTGCCGCGCCTGGTCGGCGAAGGCTGGGCCAAACGCATGATCCTGCTGGGCGAGCGTATCGATGCCGCCACCGCACACCGTATCGGTCTGGTCGAAGAGGTGGTCGGCAAGGGCGAGTCGCGCGCGCTGGCAATTGCGTGGGCGCAGCGTGCCGGCAAGCAGAGTCCGGTGAGCGTGGCCGCCTGCAAGCGGCTGGTGCAATCCACCCGCCATGGCACGCACGCCGCAGCCTTGGTTGCCGAGCGCGAAGCCTTCGTTGACCTGTTCGAGCAGGCCGACCAGGCCGAAGGAGTTGCCGCATTTTTGGAAAAGCGCGCGCCGCAGTGGAGCAACCGCTGATGACGGACGTCAGCGCAACCGACGAGGCGCCGGTGCTGTTCGAGCAGCGCGATTGTGCAGACGGGCATCGCATCGGCATTGCAACCTTGAATGCGCCCAAGACGCTCAATGGCCTGTCGCTGCAGATGACCCGGCTGCTGGATGCGCAGCTAAGTGCATGGGCCGACGATGCGCAGATTGCCTGCGTGGTACTGCGTGGCGCCGGCGATAAAGCCTTGTGCGCTGGCGGCGATCTGCATGGGTTGTACCAGAGCATGCGCGCGCATCGCGATGCGGTACCCGACACGGCCCAGCGCCGTGCACGGCCACAAGAAAATCCGCATGCCGTCGCATTTTTCGAAGAAGAATATCGGCTGGATTACCGCATCCATACCTATGCCAAGCCGCTGCTGTGCTGGGGCCATGGCATCGTGATGGGGGGCGGAATCGGCTTGATGTCCGGCGCCAGCCATCGCGTGGTCACCGAGCGTTCGCGCCTGGCGATGCCCGAGATCAGCGTCGGCTTGTTTCCCGATGTAGGCGGCAGCTGGTTGCTGCGGCGCGTGCCGCACGGCGCTGGTGTGTTTCTCGCCTTGACCGGCGCACCGCTCAATGCCAGCGATGCCATCTACGCCGGTCTGGCCGATGTGCGGTTGGAGCACGCGCAATACGGCGCCGTGCTGGATGCCTTGAGCGCGCATGCGTGGACCGGCGATGCCGGCAACGATCGTGAGCAACTCGGTGCGTTTTTGCATGGAATCGCGCAGCCGCTGGAACCGGGCCCGCTGCAGCTGCATGCGGCCTTGATCGAGCAACTGGTGTCCGGCGACACGCTGGAGCAGGTGGTGGATGCGATCCAGGCCCTGCAAAGCGAGGACAGCTGGCTGCAAGCCGCGCGCACGACCCTGGCCGCTGGCGCGCCCGGCTCGGCACGGCTGGCATGGGAGCTGCAACGTCATCCCGGCACTGCGACGCTGGCCGATACCTTCCGCACCGAATATGTGGTGGCGCTGCACGCCGCCGCCCACGGCGATTTTGCCGAAGGCATCCGTGCGTTGCTGATCGACAAGGATCGCCAGCCACAGTGGCAGCCAGCATCGCTGAGCAACGCCAACACGCAATGGGCGGCTGACTTTTTCAACGCGCCATGGCCGGCAGCGCAACATCCGTTGGCAGATCTCGGCGCGCACCAGGCATGACAGCCGCGTGCTCGGCAGGTCTGGCGCAGCCATGCAACCACCGCGCACGTTGCGTGCGTAACGCTGTTTGCGGCGCTGCGCGGCATTGCGCGCTGAGCGCCTCCCGACCCTTTTGATACCTGCTCCACTCTGGAGATCGACACGATGAGCAAGATCGCTTTTATCGGCCTGGGCAACATGGGCGGCCCGATGGCCGCCAACCTGATCAAGGCCGGGCACCAGCTACGCGTTTTCGATCTGGTGCAGGGCGCACTGGATGCGGCATCGGCCGCTGGCGCGCACGCAGCAACCTCGGCGCACGACACCCTGGCTGATGCCGAGATCGTCATCTCGATGCTGCCGGCCAGCCGGCATGTGGAAGGGCTGTATCTGGGCGATGGCGGCATCCTGACGCAGATTCCCGACGGCGCGCTGGTGATCGACTGCAGCACCATCGCGCCGGTGTCCGCACGCAAGGTGGCCGATGTCGCGCGCGCGCGCGGGCTGGCGATGCTGGACGCACCGGTGTCCGGTGGTACCGCGGGTGCCGCCGCCGGCACGCTGACCTTTATCGTCGGTGGTGACGCCAATGTGCTGGAGCGCGCCCGTCCGGTGCTGGAAGCCATGGGCAAGAACATTTTCCACGTCGGCGACAACGGCGCCGGCCAGGTCGCCAAGTTATGCAACAACATGGCGCTGGGCGTGATCATGGCCGCCACCGGCGAAGCGCTGGCGCTCGGCGTCGCGCAGGGGTTGGACCCGGCAGTGCTGTCGCAAATGATGGCGGTCAGCACCGGACGTAGCTGGGCCACCGAAGTCTGCAATCCATGGCCCGGCGTGCTGCCCAATGCACCGGCCTCGCGCGGCTACAGCGGCGGCTTCGGCAACGATCTGATGCTCAAGGACCTGGGCCTGGTGGCCGAATCCGCGGTGCAGGCCGGCGTGTCGATCCCGCTGGGCGAACTGGCCCGCAACCTCTACGCGATGAACAGCACGGCCGGCAACGGCGCGCTGGATTTTTCGAGTGTGGTCAAGCTGGTGGCCAAGGTTTGAGAAAGACTAATAAAGCGACGCCCACCGCCACGCGGGCGTCGCCGGCGTTGTAATGCGCATCGGTCTTGATAGGTGATCGAACAGGGTATTCGTCGGGTGCAGAGCGAATGATCTGCGGCTTGGCTGCGAGGCCCTTGCCCGCCCACCATCACGGGACACGCCGCAAGTACGTCCGTGTAGGCTCTTACGCGGCATCCATGCCGCGTAAGGTCCCGCGACGGTGAGCGGGCAAGGACCAGTCGGGAGGGTCGGTACGCATGCTTGCAAGCAGTGCAAGCAGTCCAAGCAGTCCAAGCAGTCCAAGCAGTCCAAGCAGGGCAAGCAGGGCAAGCAGGGCAAGCAGTCCAAGCAGGGCAAGCAGCGTGGCCGTCTGATGAGGTGCGGTCTGGTCGGCTTCTTTCCATCTGAGCAACTTAACTACTAAGACGACATCACTCCACCCGCCAACGAAGGCAGTGGGGTCAGTACATTGCCGCCATTGCCGCGGCGTTCGAGAGCGTTTGTTAGCCGCTCCGAGTCGCTACTCTGCCTGGACAATCAGGCGTCGTGTCGCGCTCACGTGATGTGATGTCATCACGCCCAGGTGTAATAGTCTCCGCCATCGCACGCGCCTAAGGTGCGCGCATCGCACAAGGCCACTGCACCCCATGGGACACGATCACAACCACGCACCCAGCGAAATCCGCCATGAAACACCGTTGTGGTGGGCACTCGGCCTCACTGCCACCTTTCTGGTGGCCGAAGTCATCGGCGCGTTCGTGTCCAACAGTTTGGCGCTGTTGTCGGATGCGGCGCACATGGCCACCGACACGCTCGGTCTGATGATCGCGCTGCTCGCGGTGCGTTTGAGCCGTCGCCCGGCGGACGCGCGCCGCACCTACGGCTATGTCCGTCTCGAAGCGTTGGGGGCATTGGTCAATGGCGCGCTGCTGTTCGGTGTCGGCGCCTACATCCTCTGGGAAGCCGCACAACGCTTCCGCGCACCGCAGGACATTTCCTCCAACGGCATGCTGCTGATCGCCGGCCTGGGCCTGGTGATCAACCTGATCGCAATGAAACTGCTGCATGCTGGCAGCGGCGAAAGTCTCAACGTCAAGGGCGCCTATCTGGAAGTCTGGAGCGACATGCTCGGCTCGGTGGCGGTGATCATCGGCGCCTTGCTGATTCGTTGGACCGGCTGGCAATGGATCGACCCGGTGCTGGCGGTGCTGATCGGCCTGTGGGTGCTACCACGCACCTGGGTGCTGCTGCGCGAAGCGATCAACGTCCTGCTTGAAGGCGTCCCCAAAGGCATCGACCTGGCGCAGGTCCGTCAGGCCTTGGCCAGCTACCCCGGCGTCGACGACGTGCACGACCTGCACGTCTGGGCGCTGGCCTCCAGCACGCCCGCACTCACCGCGCACGTCGTGGTCGGCGACACCATCGACCGCGATCGCCTGCGCGACGCCCTCGGCACCTTGCTGCATGACCGCTTCGACATCGCCCACGTCACCTTGCAAGTAGAGAGCGGCGATTGCGGTACCGAACCCTGCGGTACGCCAAAGATCGCCTCGGACGCCGCGCATGACGATCACCACGGGCATGCGCATGGACATGGCGGCCACTCGCACTGAGCGGTGGCTGGCGTTGTAGCTTGAGCGTGTTGCCAGTGTACGGATGGTAGTACGCGCGGCAGGCGCCTACGCTTCCGGCCTCACGGCCAGCTGGCGCGTTGCCGCCTCCATCGTATGATCGGCCCGGGATGAGTTCTGCACACGGCGGATGTCATGGCGCTAGAGGTCGAGCAGGTGAACGAGCGGGTTGCCGCACTCGTGCAAGAGGCCGGTGCCGCAGCATCGGCAGGGGACTGGCAGCGAGCCGAGGCCTTATGGCAGCGCGTGCAGAAACTGGCGCCGGCACATCCGCAGGCGCTGTATAGCTTAGGAGTTCACGCCTACCAACGGGGCGACACGCAGGCTGCGATTGCGTACCTGGATGGCGCGCGGGCAACCAGCCCGGCCGATCCGATGATCGCGTTGACCATTGCCGTTGTGAAGCAGGCGCAGGGTGACGTAGACGGCGAATGGCAGGCCATTGCCGCTGCGTTGGCGCTGGATACCTTCTTTTTACCTGGCCTGCTGGCGAAAGCCGAGTTTTTGGAAGCGCGTGGCAGGCCACGTACGGCTGCCGGTGTCTACCGCGACGCCTTGAACGTCGCACCGCCCCAGCCACAATGGCCGGCGGTGTTGCGCCGCAAACTCGCACGTGCCAGTCAGGCTGTCGAGCAGGACACCTTGGAACTGGAGGCGCAGCTACGCACTGCGCTACAGGTGCCGCGTCAGTCGGTGAGTACGGCGCTCCAGGGGCGGTGGGATGAGGCGGCAGCGATCGCAAGCGGTCGAGCCCGCCCATTCCATTCTCAGTCCAACCGTCTGCTGATTCCGCGGTTGCCTGCCTTGCCCTTCCATGACACGGCGGCGCTTCCCTGGGTCGATGCATTGCAGGAACAGACAGATGCCATCGCACAGGAGCTGCGTGCCGTCATGGAGACCGACAGGAGCGGATTTGCTCCCTATATCGCCTACGCACCCGATCAGCCGGTAAATCAGTGGAAACAACTCAATCACTCGCCCGCTTGGAGCTCGTACCCGCTCTGGCAACATGGCTTGCCTGTGGAGTCCCATTTAAAGCGGTGTCCAGCAACCGCTGCCGCGCTGGCATCGGTGGATGCCGCACAGATTGCTGGCGTCTGTCCCAATGCGATGTTTTCGGTGTTGGCGCCGCAGACGGTGATTCCTCCGCACCATGGCGAGACCAATGCGCGTCTGGTGGCGCATCTGCCGTTGATCGTGCCGGAGGGCTGCCGCTTTCGGGTGGGCTACGACTGGCGGCATTGGGAGATCGGAAAGGTGCTGGTGTTCGATGACTCGATCGAGCACGAAGCGCGCAACGACAGTGCGCATGCGCGCGTGGTGTTGATTTTCGACGTGTGGAATCCTTTGTTGAGCGAGGAGGAGCGCGCCATGGTCAATGCCATGGAAGCGACCATCGCACGCCATCGCGCTGGATGAGTGCATGCCAGCCGGTGCTCAGTCTTCGATCGCAACACCGGTTGCTGCAAGTGCTTGCCGTAGTGGTCCGAGATGCGCGGCATACGCCCGCCAGCGGCCCGATGCTTCAGTATACAGCGGGCGCCGCACCTGCCAGTAGCTGGCGGTTCTCACCGCGTTCTGCGCGTGGTGGAAGTCCAGACACTGGGGTTCCCACGGCAGCTGCAGGAAATCGAGCAGCGCCCGCAATGTGGGTTCTGGCGCGGTAACGAAGGCGTCGTAGTCGAAGGTGTGGATGCTGTCCGGATACAGCGACAGCCAGTGCTGCATCAACTGCGCAGATGCGCCATAGAAATGCCCGATGTCTTCCAGTCTGCCTGCATAGCCGAATCGACGCGGATTGAGTTGCTGCATGAAGATCGACAGCCCGTTGTCCAGCGGATGACGACGCGTATGCACGATCCTGGCACAGGGAAAAAGCTGCTTGATCAAGCCGACCAGTTCAAAGTTGTCCAGCCGCTTGTCCGTGATGTAGCGTAACTGCGTGTGTTGCGGAACCGCTAGCGCGACGCGTTGTTGATAGCTTGCCGCTAGGCGTGCCCGGGTTTGTGCAGACAGGTCTTGCGCGGCTTGCGGAAACGGTGACAACGCCTGTGCAACCAGACGTGGCAGCGCGTCCAGCTCGCCCCCTGCAGCAATGCAGGGATGACGCGACAGCACCTGTTCGAGCAAAGTGGAGCCGGAGCGGAACATGCCGCAGATGAATAACGGAGCCGCCACGTTTTGCTCAATGAGCCGATCGGATTGCTCGCTCAAGGTGCCGCCGTCGGCAAACACTGCGCTGAGATGGTTGAAGCGCTGTTGTGTCCTTTTTGGGTCGTAGCGGCGCGACTGTGCGTAGCCATCACGGTTGGCGGCGCTTGCCGTCTCGAATGCGCGCTGGTGCAGCCCCAGGCGATCGTAAGCCTGCGCCAGCGCATGCGAGACGGTGGCCGATAACGCTGCATCCTGGCCCGGCAACGCGACAGCTTGGGAAAGCCTGCTCAGGCGCGGATCCTGCGCATGCGTGGGTGGGTCCAGGTGCAGCAAGCGGGCGGTCGCCTGCAGCTGCAGCGCGTGGGTGGATGTGTCGGCGCTAACGAGGACCAAAAGTCGAGCATAGGCTGCGATCGCTCGATCGCGCGCGCCCATTTCCTCGTGCAAATTGCCGAGGTTGAGCAGCGCCGGCGGATAATCCGGATGGCACTGCAGGGCAAGCTCGAGTTCTTCAAGCGCCAGCGCGTCCCGGTGCAGATGTTCGCTCAGCAGTGCGGCACGATTGAGGTGAATTTGCTCCGGCTCCGTAGCGCCGCAGGACAGGGCCTGCCCGTAAGCATCGAGTGCCCCGAGTGCATCGCCATGACGGCGAAGCAGGTAACCCAGGTTGTACCAGGCATCGGCGCAGCGGGGCTGGGCTTGCAGCACGTGTCGATAGGCCTCGGCTGCCTGCTGCAGATGTCCCTGCTGCAGGAGTTTTGCGGCCTGCTGCAACAAGGCGTTCAATACATGCTCCCGGAACGTAGCTGGAGAAGTGGTATTGCCGCATGCTTGAGCATGCATGCGCGGTGTGTCAATCGGCTTGCCGACGCAAACGCGGCCGTTCCCGTACCCGGCCACACGGTTGCCTTGTATGCTCGGTCATCGTCGACAGCGAAGACACGCAATGCCAACGTGGAAATCCCTCGGAATCCTGCTGATGGTATGCGCAACGAGTGCGGCGGCGCATGAGGTTGTCACGCATGCCTGTGCGTCGGTGCTCGATCCGTTGCCACGGCTGGCCTGTTACGACGCGAGCTTCCCGCCATCGCCTGCAGTGCGCGCCGCTGAAGCCAGCAGGGGGCTACGGGAATTCGGTCACGACCCGGTGCACGCATCGGTGACGTCGACTGGGCAGTCGCCAGCACAGGTGAGCGCCACCGTCCGCGCGGTGGCCTATCAGACCGACGGTACCCGCGTCGTTGTGTTGGACAGCCAGCAGCGCTGGGCGCTGACAGAATCCAGCAGTCGCGGTTATCTGGCCGAGGGCGATGCAGTGACGATTCGCGCTGCTGCGCTGGGGAGCTACATGTTGGTCACACCCGGCGGCGTCGCACTGCGTGCTCGCCGCATCGATTGACATCGCCGATACCAGCGTCCGTGACCGGGAGAGACCTGATTGACCGAGATTGAGCCCAACAGCATTCTGCGAGACGGATATCAGTTGTTGCGCCAGGGCCGCTACCGCGATGCGGTTGCACTGGCCGAGGCTGCTTGCGCACACCATCCCGATGATGCGCATCTCCTTGAGTTGGCAAGCGAAGCCTGGCTGGCGAACGGCGATCCAGACACTGCGGCCGAGCGCATCGCGCGTGCCGCGGCAGTTGCGGTGTCGCCGGTTCCTCTCCTGATCAAGTACGGCAGCTTGCTGGTGCAGCTGCGTCGCCGCCACCAGGCCCGGCGCGTGGCTCGTCAAGCACAGGCACTGTCGGCGGCAGATGGAGCTGCGCTCTGGCAGATTGGTACTCTGCATAGCGGCTGTCAGGATGTTGTTGCCGCACGCGATGCGTACCGGCAGGCACTGACATTGCTCGGAGAGCAGCCGCGGCTGATGTACGACCTTGCGACGATGCAATTTTTCAGCGGTGAGTTCGACGCGGCAGAGCGTATTCTGGATCGGCTGTTGCAGTTGGTGCCCAACGCCGGCGATGCGCTGTACCTGCGTGCCAGCTTGCGACGACAGACCGCGCAGCAGAACCACCTGGAGGATCTGCGCCGCAGGTTGGCATCGACCTCGTTCGATGCGCAGGCAAGGGCGGCGGCCCTGTTTGCGCTGTCCAAGGAGCTGGAAGATCTTGGTCGGCACGAGCGGTCGTTTCAGACACTGACAGTCGCGGCTGCCAGCAAGCGCGCGACCTTGCAATACGACGTCGCTGCCGAGTGCGCGCGTATCGCGCAGATACGCGACGCTTACGGTCCGGCGGCAGTACAGACGCTGCGCTCGGGCCAGGGTGGCGAGGGTGTCATCTTCATCGTTGGCTTGCCGCGCTCGGGCACCACGTTGCTTGAACGGCTGCTCGTACAGCACGCCGACGCTCGTTCGGCGGGGGAACTGATGGACTTCGGTGCACTGCTGGGCGCTGCAACGTCACCAATCGTGTCAAGCAACCCGGTGCTGACGGCGGCGCAGGCATCGCTGCAGATCGATTTTGCCGCGCTCGGTGAGGATTACCTTCGCGGCGCGCGTGAGGTTGTTCATGGGCATCCGCTGTTGATCGACAAGATGCCGATCAACTATCTCTACTGCGGCATGATCGCAACGGCCTTGCCGAAGGCGCGCATCATCCACCTGGTACGGGACCCGCTCGATACCTGCTACGCCATGTACAAAACCCTGTTCTACAACGCTTATCCGTTCTCTTACGCGCTCGACGAAATTGGCGAGTATTACCTGGCCTATCAGCAGACGATGCGTCATTGGCATGCACTGCTGCCGGGGAAGATCTTGGACGTGCACTACGAGGAGTTGGTGCGCGATACCGGTCATCAGATCGCCCAGGTATTGCAGTGGTGCGGGCTTGCCTCGCGCCAGGCTGTGCCCGAGATGACGGAAGTGGCCTTTGTCACTGCGAGTGCGGCTCAAGTACGCGGAGAGATACATCAGCGCTCGGTACATGGCTCACGTCGGCATTTGTCTGGACTTGGCGCACTGGTGAAGCGGCTGCAGATAGCCGGTGTTGAAGTGCCCACTGCAAGGTGATCGGTGCATCGGCCTACATAGACCGTTGGCCGATGGTGCGATGAGCCCTGCAATCCAATGACTGTGTGATCCACGCACCGTTTTGGGGCTTTTGCGCACCCTTTCAGAGCATTGCTGAACAGGGCTTTAATTTTCTTTGACATCGCCTTAGCATCGGCTTGGCAGCGTTTTTCGGGCGCTTATTTCGCCCCCCGCTAGCCAATGTGGTCAGCGCCGTTTACTGCGCTCGCCCGCGTCGTCGCAGTGGTTGCGCACCTGCCGCTCTCCGGTGGCGTGTCTTGCCCTGCGCCACCCGTTCGCACTGTCGGAGAGAGAGATGAGATTGAAGACCAGCAAGTTGCGCGATGCCATCAGGGTATCGCTCGCGGTTGGCGCCGCTGCACTGGCGTTCACAGGGTCCGTGATGGCGCAGGAGCAGCCATCGATGGATGCCAAAAGCCTGGACACGGTCAACGTCACCGGCACGCGCATCAAAAGCCAGACGATGACTGCCTCTAGCCCCGTGGCAGAAATCAACAAGGAAGAATTTCAATACACCGGCGCGACCAAGGTCGAAGATCTGATCAATCAGTATCCCCAGCTTGCCGCGAGCTTCGACAACTTTGCCAACAACGGTTCGGATGGATATGCAACCGTCGATCTGCGTGGCTTGGGTGCGCAGCGGACCCTGACCTTGGTCAACGGCAGGCGTATCCCCAAGGGCATCGGCGAAAGCCCGGATATCAGCATCATTCCTGCCGCACTGGTGCGCCGGGTGGATGTTCTCACTGGCGGTGCTTCTGCGGTGTACGGGTCGGACGCAGTCGCCGGCGTGGTCAACTTCGTACTGGACGACGAGTTTGAAGGTGTCAGTGTCGATATGGGCTACAACGCCTTTCAGCACGACAACGGCAATAAGCTGATGCGCGGCCTGATGGATGATGCGGGGTACGATTATCCAACCGGCAATTCCGGTTTCGATGGTATTTCCCGCAATGTGGATCTGGCGATCGGCGGCAGTTTCGGCGAATCCGGTCATGCGACCGCCTGGGCAACCTGGCGCGAGAATGATCCCTTGCTGCAGGGACAGCGCGATTACTCTGCCTGTGCATTGAGCAATGCGGGCACTGCATGCGGCGGTTCGGCGACTGCGGACCCTGCCAATTTCTACGTTGTCGCTCCGTCTGCCGGGGCGTTCTATGTGCAGCCGTCCGCGGGCGGGACCTGGTCGCAGGTCGCTTCGCCCAATCTCTACAATTTTGCGCCGTTAAATTACTACCAACGGCCTGACACGCGTTATACGGCTGGCAGCAGCATCAAGTACGAGGTCAATGAGCACTTCAAGCCCTACCTCGAAACACTCTTCGTCAACCGCAAGAGTTCCACCCAGATCGCTCCATCCGGTGCATTCTTTACCGACCTCAATGTCAACTGCGCAACATCGGTGATCGGCAGCTTGTGTAACGATGTCGGTATCACAGACGACGAGTTCACGGTCTACGTTGCCAAGCGCAACGTCGAAGGTGGTCCGCGCATTACCGATTCAGACACAAACAGCTTCAGCATCACCACTGGTGCGCAGGGCGATATCAACGACAACTGGTCGTACGACGCCTCCTTTACCTATAACCGCAGTACCACCAAGTCGGAAAATATCAACGACTTTGTCACTACCCGGGTGCGCGATGCGCTATTGGGTTGTCAGCCTGGCGCATTCGACGGCTGCGTGCCGTACAGCGTCTGGAATGACAGCGTGACCGCAGCAGAAGCGCAGGCGCTACAGGGCGTAGGTATCGTCAATTACGAAACCTCGATGCGCGTGTTCAATGCATATGTGACCGGCAACTTCGGTTACAGCCTGCCATGGGCCGGCGAGAATCCGATTAGCGTGGTCGGTGGCGTGGAAACCCGTACTGAAACCTTCAAACGCGTCGCCGACAGCAATATGCAGACCGGCAACTTCACCGGTCTCGGTGGCCCGACCTCCAATGTATCCGGCGATATCAGCGTCAAGGAATTGTTCCTGGAAGGCGCCGTGCCGCTTCTGGCTAACGCAGGTAGCCTGGATCATCTGGATATGCAGCTTGGCTATCGCTACTCGGACTACGACATCTCCGGTGGCGTCAGCACGTACAAGGCCGGTCTGGGTGCGACATTTGTCGATGGCAAATATCATTTGCGCGCAGGCTGGAACCGTGCGATCCGCGCTCCGAACGTCACCGAGCTGTACAACGAAAATACGATCGGGCTATGGAGCGGTAGCGACCCCTGCGCTGGCGCCAATCCGACCTTTACCCAGGCCCAGTGCGCCAACACCGGTGTGACGGCCGCGCAATACGGGCGTGTGGCAGCAAATCCAGCGGGGCAGTACAACGAAATTGCTGGTGGTAATACCGCGCTGCAACCGGAAACGGCCAACACCTGGACGGTCGGCTTTGCGGCCAGCCCGATCAAGGGGCTCGATCTGAGCGTGGACTACTACGACATCAAGATAGACGACGCCATCCGCGCCATCGGTTCTTCCAACATCCTGACCGCATGCGGTGTCACCGGCAATGCGGACATCTGCAGCCGCGTCCGCCGCAACGCCACCACCGGCGATCTGTTCCGCGGCAGCGACCCCGATGTCTCTGGCCTGATCTTCAATTCCCAGGACAATTTCGGCTCGTTGCACTTCCAGGGGATCGATCTGACCGCGTCGTATGCATGGAGTGTCGGCCCGGGCCGCCTGACCGCCTCGATGATGGGCAGCTATGCCCTCAAGCAGGAATACGAGCCGGTTCCGGGCGTGCAGGAAGTGACCTACGACTGCGCTGGCGTGGTCAACGTGGCATGCAATAGTGCCGAGTGGCGGCATGTGCTGAGCACGCGCTACAACTTCGATCGCTACACAGTAAGTCTGCGTTGGCGTTACATCGGTGAGCTGGACTACCAGAACACCGACGGAACCCGTGGCACAACCGACGTGCGCCTAGTGAACCAGGGCAACAAGGTGTCGGCGTACAACTACTTCGACCTGTCCGGTTCGATGCAGTTGGGCGATTACGTCACCTGGACGCTGGGCGTCAACAACATCGCCGACAAGGAACCGCCGCTGGTGGGTGGGAGCCTCACCTTCAACGGTAACTCCCTGGGGGGTTACGACCAAGCGGGGCGTTACATCTTCACCAGTGTGGGTCTGCGCTTCTAAGTTGCGTTGCGGCACCGGTAAAAAAGAACGGCGAGCCTTGGCTCGCCGTTCTGTTGTTGGGCGGTGACGACCCGCTCGATCGTTGTGTCGCCGCACCTTGATTCGAATCAGCCGACGATCAATCGGCGCGCGTGCTTTCGCAGGCAAAATCCCGTTACCGGAGACTCATGCCACCGCTTCCCGCAACACCGGCGAATCCCAGCCCGGGCGCGGGGCAAAGCGTTCGCCATAACGCGCGTGCAGTGCCTGCAAACGTTCGAGCAGCGCATCCGCGCCGACGCTGCGGATATGCTGGATCGGGCCGCCACGGAACGGGGCGAAGCCGGTACCGAAGATGACGCCGGCATCGAGCAGGTCCGCATCGGCCACCACGCCGTCGTGCAGGCAGGCCACCGCTTCGTTGAGCAGCGGCAGGATCAGGCGGTCTTCCAGATCTGCGGGCACGGCATAGCCGCTGGCCACTTCGGGTTTGACCGCGCGGCCGTTCTCCCATTTGTACAGGCCCTGGCCGTCCTTCTTGCCGCGCTTGCCGGCGTCCACCGTGGCAAGCGCGGCGGGAATCGGCAGGTGCAGGAACGGCGCCAACTCGGCGCCGACGCCGGCAGCGACGTCCAGCCCCACCGTGTCGATCAACTCGATCGGCCCCATCGGCATGCCGAACTTCACCGCAGTCTTGTCCAGTACCGGTCCCGGAATGCCCTCGGCATACGCGGTGGCCGCTTCGAGCAGATACGGGAACAGCACGCGATTGACCAGAAATCCGGGCGTGCCCGCCACCGGCACCGGGAACTTGTCCAGCGCCTTGCAGAACGCCGCCAGGCGCGCCACGTTGGCCGGATCCAGGCCATCGTGCTGCACGATTTCCACCAGCGGCATCATCGCCACCGGGTTGAAATAGTGCAGGCCGGCAAATTGCGCCGGGCGCTGGATGTGACCACGCAGCTCGGTCAGCGGAATCGACGAAGTATTGGTGGTCAGCACTGCATCGGGCTTGAGTTGCGGCTCGATGGACTGATACAGGTCGCGCTTGGCCTGCGGATTTTCGATGATCGCCTCGATCACCAGATCCGCCTGCGCCACGCCTGCGCCAGCCAAATCGCCACGCAGGCGCGCTGCCACCGCCGGCCGCTTGGCGTCGTCCTTCACCCGCTTGGTAAACAGCTCGCCGCCGCGCGTCAGTGCCGTATCGATAAAGCGTTGCTCACGGTCCTGCAGGGTGACATCAAAGCCCTTGTAGGCGGCCCACGCGGCGATATCGCCGCCCATCACGCCGGCACCGATCACATGCACGTGGCGAATCGGCGGCAACGCGGCCGCGCCTGCATCCTTGCCGCCCAGCGCCTTCAAACGCTCGGTCAGGAAGAAGATACGGATCAGGTTGCGCGCAGTCGGCGTGCTGGCGAGCTTGACCACCGCCTTGCGCTCGGCCGCAAGCCGCGCCTGGATGCCGCTGCCGCCCGCGCGCTCCCACACGTTGATCAAGGCATACGGCGCCGGGTAATGCTCCTTGCGCGCCTTGCGTGCGACCTGCTTGCGCATCTGCGGCGCGAGCAGCTTGCGTGCCAGCAACGTGTTGGTGGCCCAGGCGGTCGCGCGTTGCTTGAACGGGCGCGTGGTGCCGTTCAAGGCCAATGCGGCGGCGGCATCCACCAGCACTGCAGGCGCGGCGACCTTGTCGATCAGCCCCATCGTCCGCGCGGCCTTGGCCGAGACGGTGCGACCGGTCAGCATCAGATCCATCGCCGCCGGTGCACCGATCAGACGCGGCAAGCGGGCGCTGCCGCCCCAGCCGGGGAAGATGCCGAGCTTGGTTTCCGGCAGGCCGATGCGTGTGCTGGCGTCGTCCGACGCCACCCGATACCGGCACGCCAGCGCGATTTCGGTGCCGCCGCCCATGCAGAAGCCGTGGATCGCCGCCACCGTAGGGCAGGGTAGTTCGGCCAGTTTCTGGAACGCCTGTTGGCCGCGATGGATCGCATCGTTGACCGTGCCCTTGCGGTCGAAGTCCTGGAACTCCTTCAGGTCGGCGCCGGCAATGAAGCCGTTGGCCTTGGCCGAGCGCAGCACCACGCCCTTGGGCGGGTCCAGTGCCAGCCGCTCGACCAGCGCGCCCAGTTCGAGCAGCACCTCCTGCGAAAACGCGTTGACCGGTGCGCCTTGTCGATCAAGGCTGAGGACGACCACGCCGTCCTCGCGCAGGTCGGCCTGCCAATGGCTGAATCGGAGCCCGTCGAAACCTGGAAGCATGCGTCTGGCCGTCCGGCGATATAAGGAAAGGCCGTTATCATCCAGAGGTTGTTTCCATCACGTCAAATACCCATACCAGTCGACAGGACGGCACGCGCTTCGCGGGAGGCGTCGCCAGCGGCGCAGTGGAGCCGCTACCCTGCTACGTGACGATCGAACCGATCGGTATGAACTTTCCTCTTCAACGGCGGTCTCATTGCCCGACTTCGGTGGGCTGACAGGAGTGCGGCCCAACATGGCCGAAGTCGATACACCTCAGGAGCTGGACCTGGAACTGGTCCGGCGTGTGCAGCGCGGCGAGAGCGCAGCGTTCGACGTGCTGGTGCGCAAATACCAGCATCGGATCGTTGCGTTGATCGGGCGCTACATCGCCGACTGGAGCGAATGTCAGGACGTGGCCCAGGATACGTTTGTGCGCGCGTACCGCGCGATCAACAGTTTCCGCGGCGACTCCCAGTTCTATACATGGCTGCACCGCATTGCCGTCAACACTGCCAAGAACCATCTGGTTGCGCACAACCGCCGCCCGCCCACCGACGACATCGAGATCAGCGATGCCGAGCAGTTCGATGGAGCGACCCGGTTGCGCGACAACGACACCCCGGAGCGCGAATTGATGCGACAGGAGCTGGAACAAACGGTGATGCGTGCGGTCCAAGCACTGCCGGAAGAACTCCGGTCGGCCATCACCCTGCGCGAGGTGGAGGGGCTGAGTTACGAGGACATCGCGCGAAAGATGGATTGCCCGATCGGAACGGTGCGCTCGCGCATCTTCCGGGCGCGCGAGGCCATCGACATCGAGCTACGGCCTCTGCTGGAGACCGAAAGCGCTACCCGTGAGCGACACCGTGTATGAGCGATAACCTTGCCATGTCCACCACCGACAAATTCGAACGTCACTACCGGCAGCAGTTGTCTGCGCTGGTCGACGGAGAGTTGAACGCCGACGAGTCGCGCTTCTTGCTGCGCCGTCTGGCGCACGATGAGGAGCTGGCCGGCTGCCACGAGCGCTGGCAGCTGTGCGGCGATGTGCTGCGCGGTGCAGCCAGCGCGCCGGCGCCACTGGATTTTGCCGCGCGTGTGCGCAGCGCCATTGCCGATGAGCCAGCGCCGCAGGCGCAGCCGGCACCGCGCTCGGCCGCACGCTGGCGTTGGGGTGGCGGTGCAGCGATTGCTGCGTCGGTTGCCGCAATCGCCTTGTTCATGGCGCGCGAGCGCTTGCCGGAGACGGCACCGCCAGCCTCCGCTGTGCCGGTGTATGCGACTGCGGCGCAACTGCCGCCCGCCGCCTCGCCGCCGGTTGCCCCGCAAGCACCGGTAATGCCCGACCCGGCCAACCCCGGCGACGGCGGCGCGCTCGTCGCGGCGGTGCCGGCCGCTGCGCTGGCGTCCACGCGCCGCGGTGCCGCTACCCGCAATCAGCAGGTAGCGCGCAGTGCAGCGGCACGGCAGCAACAGGTGCCTGCCCGGATGGTGGCGTCGGCTACCCCGGCTCCTGCGGCAGCGGTGAGTCCGGCAGCAACTTCCAATCCATTTACCCATCCGGACACGACACTGCAGGCGCGCCCGTGGCCACGCGCGGCGTTGTCCGGCGCCGGCGATAGCCCGCTCAATGCCAGTTTCAGCCAGAGCCGCCAGGGTCCGGCGTTCTATCCGTTCGAGCCTGCCCCCCAGGCGACCGGCAACCCTGCGCAGAGCCGGCCGCTGCCGGTGCAGGTCCCGCAGAACTGATCCGGCCGCCGATCTTCATCCAGTCGGCGCGCTCCCTCCCGTTAACTTGCCGGGCCCGTGTCATCTCGCGGGTTCCGGCCCCTGTCGCCCTGCCATCGGAGGCAACTCGATGAATCACCGCATGCGTACCCAGATGTTTGGCCTGATCGCCATGACGTTGCCGCTGGCAGCCTGTGCTCAGCAAACCGCGCCAGCGCCGGCCGCCAAGGCCAGTGCGCCGATTGCCGCCAACCGCAGCACCACCCCGGCGCCGCAGTTGGTCGCCGGCCTGCCGGACTTCACCAATCTGGTCGAACAGGTCGGCCCGGGTGTGGTCAATATCGAAACCACCATCACCCGCAAGGATGCGATGGCGCGTTCGGCGCGTGGCGGGCGCGGCGGGCAAGGTGGGATGCCCGGTCAGGGCGGCATGCCGGAAGACGAGCAGATGCCGGAGTTCTTCAAGCGCTTCTTCGGCCCGGATTTTCAGATGCCGGGCGGCCCGCGGCAGGGGCCGGGCCAGGGTGGTGGCGATGACGATGGCGGCATCGCCGGCAAGTCGATGGGCTCGGGATTCATCATTTCCGCCGACGGCTATGTGCTGACCAATCACCACGTGGTCGATGGCGCCAGCGAAGTCACCGTCAAGCTCACCGACCGCCGCGAGTTCAAGGCCAAGGTGGTGGGCAGCGACGAACAGTTCGACGTAGCGCTGCTGAAGATCGAGGCCAAGGGGCTGCCGACCGTGCGCCTGGGCGACTCCAATACGCTCAAGCCCGGCCAGTGGGTGGTGGCGATCGGCTCGCCGTTCGGGCTGGATCACTCGGTCACCGCCGGCATCGTCAGCGCCACCGGCCGCAGCAATCCGTACGCCGACCAACGCTATGTGCCCTTCATCCAGACCGACGTGGCGATCAACCAGGGCAACTCCGGTGGCCCGCTGCTCAACACCCGCGGCGAAGTGGTCGGCATCAATTCGCAGATCTTCTCCGCGTCGGGCGGCTACATGGGGATCAGTTTTGCGATCCCGATCGACCTGGCCTTCAGTGCGGCCGAGCAGATCAAGGCCACTGGTCGGGTCAGTCGCGGCATGCTCGGCGTGCAGGTTGGCGCGATCGACTCGCTCAAGGCGCAAGGGCTGGGCCTGCCGGATAGCCGCGGCGCGCTGGTCAACGACATCCCCGCTGGCAGCCCGGCCGCAAAGGCCGGTGTCGAGGTGGGCGATGTGATCCGTGCGGTCAATGGCAAGCCGATCGAGGTGGCCAGCGACCTGCCGCCGATGATCGGCCTGATGCCGCCTGGCGCCAAGGTCAATCTGGACATTCTGCGCGATGGCAAACCCCGTCAGGTGTCAGTCGTGCTGGCGCCATTGCAGGATGGCAGCGAAGACACCGCGCCACGCACCGCAGCGGCCGACGCCAAGCCGGAGGCTCCGGCCAGTGTGGCCTTGCTCGGCTTGCAGGTAGCCGACCTGACCGCCGCCGAGCGCAGTCGGCTGGGCCTGGAAGCGGGCGAAGGCGTGCGGATTGCCGCGGTCACCGGCGCAGCAGCGCGCAGCACCCAACCGCCGCTGTCGCCGGGCCTGCTCATCGCCCGCGTCGGCCGTACCAAGGTCGGCAGCGTCGCCGAGCTCAACCGCGCGCTGTCCAGCTACAAGAAGGGCGACGTGGTCATGCTGCTGGTCACCGACGGCAAGGCCACCAGCTATGTGGCGCTGAAGGCCGGCGGGTGAGGACGGCCGGGATTGGTCATTGGTGATTCGGGATTGGCAAGAGCAGGCCCCCGCTCGCGGGTACCTGTTCTTGCCTCTGACTTTCGAATCCCCAATCCCGACTCCCTAATCCCCGCTCCAAAGCGTGCGATAATGCTGCGTTACCCTGACGACGGCCCCGCCGGCGCCCACCTCAATGTCCTCTGATTCAATGCGGTACATCCGCAACTTCTCCATCATTGCCCACGTCGATCACGGGAAATCCACCCTGGCCGACCGGATCATCCAGCTATGCGGCGGCCTTCAGGCGCGCGAGATGGAGGCCCAGGTTCTCGACTCCAACCCGATCGAACGCGAACGCGGAATCACGATCAAGGCACAGTCGGTGTCCTTGCCGTATACGGCCAAGGACGGGCAGGTCTATCAGCTGAATTTCATCGACACCCCCGGGCATGTCGACTTCTCCTATGAAGTCAGCCGCTCGCTGGCCGCCTGCGAAGGCGCGCTGTTGGTGGTCGATGCCGCCCAGGGCGTGGAAGCGCAGTCGGTGGCCAACTGCTATACCGCGGTGGAGCAGGGGCTGGAAGTGGTGCCGGTGCTCAACAAGATCGACCTGCCGACTGCCGACATCGCCCGTGCCAAGGCCGAGATCGAAGCGGTGATCGGTATCGATGCCGAAGACGCGGTCGCGGTCAGTGCCAAGACCGGTCTGAACATCGATCTGGTGCTGGAAGCGATCGTGCATCGCATCCCGCCGCCCAAGCCGCGCGATACCGACAAGCTGCAGGCGCTGATCATCGATTCCTGGTTCGACAATTACCTGGGCGTGGTGTCGCTGGTGCGCGTGATGCAGGGCCAGATCAAGCCGGGCAGCAAGATTCTGGTGATGTCGACCGGGCGCACGCACCTGGTCGACAAGGTCGGCGTGTTCACCCCCAAGCGCAAGGATCTGCCTTCTCTGGGTGCTGGCGAAGTGGGCTGGATCAATGCTTCGATCAAGGATGTGCATGGCGCGCCGGTCGGCGACACCTTGACCCTGGCTGCCGATCCCGCGCCGTATGCGTTGCCGGGTTTTCAGGAAATGCAGCCGCGTGTGTTCGCCGGCCTGTTTCCGGTCGATGCCGAGGACTATCCGGATCTGCGCGAGGCTTTGGACAAGTTGCGTCTGAACGATGCCGCGCTGCGTTTCGAGCCGGAAAGCTCCGAAGCGATGGGCTTTGGTTTCCGTTGCGGCTTCCTGGGCATGCTGCACATGGAAATCGTGCAGGAGCGTCTGGAGCGCGAGTACAACCTGGACCTGATCAGCACCGCGCCGACCGTGGTGTACGAAGTCCTCAAGACCGACGGCTCCATCATCAACATGGACAACCCGGCCAAGCTGCCGCAGTTGAACCTGGTGGAGGAGATTCGCGAGCCGATCATTCGCGCCAACGTGCTGACGCCCGAGGAATACATCGGCAACATCATCAAGTTGTGCGAAGAAAAGCGCGGCACCCAGATCAGCATCAATTATCTGGGCAGCCAGGTGCAGATCAGCTACGAACTGCCGATGGCCGAAGTGGTGCTGGACTTCTTCGACAAGCTCAAGTCTGTGAGCCGTGGCTATGCCTCGCTGGATTATCACTTCGTGCGTTTCGATGCCGGCCCGTTCGTGCGGGTGGACGTGCTGATCAATGGCGACAAGGTCGATGCGTTGTCGCTGATCGTGCACCGCAGCCATGCCGACCGGCGCGGCCGCGAGCTGTGCGAAAAGATGAAGGAACTGATCCCGCGGCAGATGTTCGACGTCGCAATTCAGGCCGCCGTCGGCTCGCAGATCATCTCGCGTTCCACGGTCAAGGCGATGCGCAAGAACGTGTTGGCCAAGTGCTATGGTGGCGACGTTTCGCGCAAGAAAAAGCTGCTGGAAAAGCAGAAAGAAGGCAAGAAGCGCATGAAGCAGGTCGGCCGCGTGGAGATTCCGCAGGAGGCCTTCCTGGCCGTGCTGCAGATGGATAAGTAGCAGGGAATGGTAAATCGGGAATCGGGAATCGTAAGGGCGCACGTGCTCCCGCTGTTCCAATTCCCCGTTCTCGATTCTCGATTCCCTTTCCGAAAGGAACATCAATGAAATGGTTTGAAATCATCCTGGTTGTGCTGACGCTGGGTACCGGCTTTATCTGGCTGCTGGACAAGCTGTTCCTGGCCAAGCGCCGTGCCGCGCGTGCCGGGCTGCTGGACAGCGAGCCGGCGATCATCGATTACTCGCGCGCGTTTTTTCCGGTGCTGGCGGTGGTACTGATCCTGCGCAGCTTTGTGGCCGAGCCGTACAAGATTCCATCCAGTTCGATGATGCCCAACCTGCTGATTGGCGATTTCATCCTGGTCAACAAGTTCGCCTACGGTTTCCGTCTGCCGATCACCAATACCAAATTCATTCCGACCAGCGAGCCCAAGCGCGGCGACGTGGTGGTGTTCAAGCCGCCGCATGCGCCGGATCAGAACTGGATCAAGCGCGTGGTCGGCCTGCCGGGCGACAAGATCGGCTTCCACGGCGACACGCTGTATATCAACGACAAGCCGATGCGCTATACGGTCAAGGGCGAGTACATCGGCAAGGGCAAGGGCGCCGAGATGACCGGCACCACCTTGCTGGTCGAGGACCTGCCGGGCCGTACGCATACCGTGCTGGAGTGGGTGGATCGCAACATGCCGGCCGGCCAGGGCGACTGGACGGTGCCGGCAGACAGCTATTTCGTGATGGGGGACAATCGCGACAATAGTGAAGACAGTCGGTTCTGGACCCAGACGCATTTTTTGCCGGAAGCCAATTTGCGCGGCAAGGCGTTTCTGATCTGGCTCAATTGCGAAGGGTGGTTCTGTAAGGGGAGTTTCGATCCGTCGCGGATCGGGACTGGAATCCAGTAAATGCACGCACGGCGTGCCGGGGAAAGCACAATGAAGCGCAAGCAAAGCGGTATGACGTTGACGTCGTTCGTGGTGGTGCTGGCGGTGGTCGGATTTGGCCTGTACATCGGGATGAAGCTGTTTCCGATGTATCAGGAGTATTACTCCGTCCGCACCGCAATGAAGGGCCTGGCCAATGAGCCCGGCAGTGCCAACATGGATCCGTCAAAGCTGCAGGATCTGTTCTTTCGTCGGCTGTACATCAATTACTCGGAGAACGTCAAAAAAGAAGACGTCAAGTTCGAGCGTGTTGAAGGCGGCTGGCGGATGAAGGTCAACTACGAAGTGCGTCGCGAGCTGATCGGCAATCTGGATATTGTCGGCAAGTTCGATACCTCGCAGGACATGACGAAACGCGGTGTCGAATAGAACCTTTCAACGTGGTGATCCGATCGGTCATGCATTCGCCGATCCGGGTCTGCTCGCCCAGGCGCTGCGGCATCGCAGCGCCGGGACGCCGCATAACGAGCGGCTGGAGTTTCTCGGCGACGGCATCGTCAATCTGCTGATCGCCGAGGCGTTGTATCAGCGCTGGCCCAAGGCCGACGAAGGCGCACTGACGCGCGCGCGCGCCGAGCTGGTGCGCGAAGGCGCACTGGCGGTGATTGGACGCACGCTCAATCTGGGCGAGCGGTTGACGCTGGGCCCGGGCGAACTCAAGTCCGGTGGCCATCGGCGCGATTCGATCCTGGCCGATGCGGTCGAGGCGATCGTTGCGGCCATCTATCTGGACTGCGGATTCGAACGCTGTCGCGCGGCGGTGCTTCCGTGGTTCGAGTCATCGCTTGCGGCGTTACCGGTCGGCAAGGCCGAAAAAGATCCCAAGACGCGGCTGCAGGAATGGCTGCAGGCACGGCAGCTGCCGCTGCCCAATTACGCTCTGATCAGCGAGAGCGGCGACGAACATGCCAAGCAGTTCCACGTCGCCTGCATTCTGGAGCAGCCCATCGCCCGCGCCGAGGGTCAGGGCACGTCGCGCCGTCTTGCCGAGCAACAGGCGGCGGCTACCGTCATCGCACAACTGGATGTAAACACGTGAGCGAAACCACTCCCCATCGTAGCGGCAGCGTTGCCATCATCGGCCGGCCGAATGTCGGCAAATCCACTCTGACCAATGCCCTGGTAGGCGCCAAGGTCAGCATCGTGTCCAATCGCCCGCAGACCACGCGGCATCGGCTGCTGGGCATCGCTACCTTCCCGGAAGGGCAGCTGGCGCTGGTCGACACGCCCGGGCTGCACCGCGAGCAAAAGCGCGCGATGAACCGGGTGATGAATCGCGCCGCGCGCGGTTCGCTCGAAGGCGTGGACGCCGCGGTGCTGGTGATCGAGGCCGGCCGTTGGGACGAAGAAGACACCCTGGCGTTTCGCGTGCTCAGCGATGCGGGGGTGCCGGTGGTGCTGGTCGTCAACAAGGTCGACCGGCTCAAGGACAAGACTGCGTTGTTCCCGTTTCTGGCGCAGGTCAGCGAGGGCCGTACGTTTGCCGCCGTGCACCCGGTGTCCGCGCTCAAGCGCAAGGGGCTGGAAGCATTGGTGAGCGATCTGCTCAAGCTGGTGCCCGAAGCCGAGGCGATGTATGGCGAAGACGAAATCACCGACCGCAGCCAGCGCTTTCTGGCCGGCGAGCTGGTGCGCGAGCAGCTGATGCGTCAATTGGGCGAAGAGCTGCCGTATGCCACCACCGTGGAAATCGAGCGCTTTGCCGAAGACGGCGCGCTGCTGCGGATCGGTGCGGTGATCTGGGTCGAGCGCGAAGGCCAGAAGGCGATCGTGATCGGCAAGGGCGGCACCCGTCTGAAGGAAATCGGCGGCAAGGCGCGCCTGCAGATGGAGCGGCTGTTCGGTGCAAAAGTGTTCCTGGAAACCTGGGTACGCGTGCGCGAAGGCTGGTCGGATGACGAAGCGGCGTTGAAGGCGTTCGGTTACGAATGAAAGCGGGGCCGGGGACCCGGGACCCGGGACCCGGAAAGCGGACGCTGTCCGCCAGTGCGCCGGCAATGCTACGGACATGGCGCAGGGCGATGTCTCGGCATGCTGCGCCCCGTGTTGAGCGAGCGGCGCTCGCTCCATCCGCGGCGGAGCTTTCAGCTTTGCGGAACAATGCCGGGATAAGTGTTGTGCAAATGGTGCGCGTGTCTGTGGACCGCGCATGCAGCTCGGGCAGCGCTGCTGCGCGCCGTCGCCATTCCGGAGGCGCTGCCCCTGCTGTCTACGTGTCCCGGGTCCCGGGTCCCCAGTCCCGGCAACTGCTTCCATGCTGATCGAGCACGAACACGGCTTTGTCCTGCATGTGCGCGCCTGGCGTGAGACCAGCTTGCTGGTGGAAGTTCTCACCGAGCAGCACGGGCGGGTGGGGTTGCTGGCGCGTGGCGTACAAGGCCCGCGCAAGCAAGCGCTGCGGGCGGCGCTGCAGCCGCTGCAACTGATTCAGTTCACGGCTGTGCAGCGCGGAGAACTTGCGCAACTGCGCCAGGCCGAAGCGCTGGATACAGCGCCGCGATTGGTCGGCGAACGCATGCTCGCCGGCTTCTATATCAGCGAGCTGTTGCTGCGTCTGGCTCCACGCAATGATGCGGTGCCCGAGCTTTATGCGTGCTACGCGCAGGCACGTGCGCATCTGGCCTCGGAGTTGTCGCTGGCGTGGGGGTTGCGCCAGTTCGAGCGCGATGTGCTGGAGGGGCTGGGGTTTGCCTTCGATCTGCAGCACGACAGCGACGGGCAGCCGATCGACCCGGCGGCGCGTTATCGACTCGATCCGCAGGAAGGTGCCATGCGGGTACTGAGCGAACGTCTGGCGCAGGATCGGCGTGAGACTGTCACCGGTGCGGCGTTGCTGGCGCTGGGGGAGGACACAATGCCTGCTACCGATGATATGCCCGGCTTGCGCCGCAGCATGCGTAGCGTGCTGTTGCATCATCTGAACGGACGCGGCCTGAAATCCTGGGAAATGCTGGAGGATCTGGCGCGGCGGCGTTGATCTGCACGACACGGCCCAAGCGCAGTGTCGCGTGTCATTTGACGAATCGCGTATCCGATCCTGCCGACATTCAGTCAGCGCCTGACCCGGGGGTGGCGCTGACGAATACAACCTCAGTTCAGTGCAATAACGCCGCCACCGCCGCATGAAACTGGGTCTGTGCGGTGTGCGATTGCGGGTCGCCACGCAGCAGGCGGACCGCGCCGGCCAGCCGGGCGGCGCCGACGAAACCGCAACTGGCCTGCAAGCGATGCAGATGATTGCGCAGCGCCTGCTCATCGCTGATGTTCAGTGCCGAGGTGACCGCGTCGCGTGTGCCCGGCAGCTCTGCCAGGAACAGTTCGCGCAGTGCGTTGAGGTGGTGCTGCTGACCGTTGAGCGCGCTCAGCGCTGCCGCCTCGTCCCAATCGCTGGCGGCGATGTCGACCACACCGACCGGCGCCACGCTGTAGCGGCCACGCGCCAGACCGCGACGCACCGCCTGCAGCAGGCGTTCGGTGGTCAGCGGCTTGACCAGCATTTCCAGAAAGCCATCGGACTGCAGACCACGCTGCATCGCCATGTCGCCATCGGCGGTATGCGCCAGCGCAGGCACGTCCGGATGCAGCAGACGCAACGCGCGCAGCAGGCCGCTGCCGGTGCCATCGGGGAGATTGACGTCGATCAGCCAAAGGTCGTGGCGACGTTCGCGCGCGCGGTCCAGCGCCGACGACAACGAATCTGCGCAATCCACCTGGGCCGGAAGGCTTTCCAGGGCAGCCTGCAGAAAGCCGCGGCTGATCGGGTCATCTTCCACCAACAAGAGTCGTGGATGGGGTTCCTGACGTGTCGCCATATTCATTGCTGCCTCCTTGTCAGCGGTGCCGCGTCCTGAGCTGCCGCGCGCATGCGAAGTTTGCCTGTGTTTGCGGGGCACGACAATTACCACGCCATGCAAGGCGGCCTCGGTCGATCGCATCTGCGACAATACGCACCCTTTTTGCCCGCAGCTTGTCGCCACGTGGCCAGAACCCGAAACCGTTTCGACCGTACCCCCTTCCAGACCGCCATCACCGACCTGAGCCATGACGGCCGCGGAGTGGCGCGCCGCGACGGTGAGGGCGGCAAGGTCACCTTCATCAGTGGCGCCTTGCCCGGTGAACTGGTGCGTGCCGAGCCCACCGCGCGCAGCCGCCATTTCGATGAAGCCAAGACGGTGGACGTGCTGGAGGCCTCGCCGCAGCGGGTCACCCCGCGCTGCCCGCATTTCGGCGTGTGCGCCGGGTGCGTGTTGCAGCATCTGGAGGAGTCGCAGCAGATCGTGGCCAAGCAGCGCGTGCTGATGGACAACCTAGAGCGCATCGGCCACGTCAGCCCGCAGACGGTGCTGCCGGCGCTGGTCGGCGACACCTGGGGCTACCGGCGTAAAGGCCGCTTCTCGGTGCGGCGGGTGGAGAAGAAGGACAAAACCCTGGTCGGTTTTCGCGAACTCGACCCGCGCTTCGTGGCCGACCTGTCGGTCTGCTACACGGTGCTCCCGGAGATCGGCGAAAAGATCCCGCTGCTGGCGGCTCTGATCGAAAACATGGATGGCAAGCGCGACATCCCGCAGATCGAGTTCATCGCTGGCGACGATGCGGTGGCGTTGACCATCCGCCACATGCAGCCGCTCAGCGAGCGCGATCGGCAAGCCTGGGTGGAATTTGCGCAGACCCACGGGTTTGCGATCTTCTTGCAGCCCGGCGGCGTGGACAGCGTGCATCCGTTGTGGCCGCAGGACGTGCCGCTGTCGTTCCGCCTGCCCCAATGGGACGTCGAGCTGGCGTTCCGGCCGCTGGACTTCATCCAGGTCAATGCCTCGCTCAACCAGAAGATGATTGCGCACGCGCTGACGCTGCTCGATGCCAAACCCGATGACCGCGTGCTGGATCTGTTCTGCGGGTTGGGCAATTTCACCCTGCCGCTGGCAAGAACGGTGCGCGAGGTGGTCGGCGTGGAAGGCGATGCCGGATTAGTGGCGCGCGCCAAGGAAAACGCGCAACGCAATGGCCTGGACAATGCGCAGTTTTATGCGGCCGATCTGACCCAGGATCAGCGCAATACGCCCTGGATGCGTCAGGGCTTCGACAAGCTGCTGCTGGATCCGCCGCGTTCGGGCGCATTGGAAGTGCTGCAGCAACTGCCGCTGAAGAAATTCGAGCGCATCGTGTATGTCAGCTGCCACCCGGGTTCGCTGGCGCGCGACGCCGGCTACCTGGTCAACGAGCAGCGCTTTACGCTGGTGTCGGCCGGTGCGATGGATATGTTCCCGCACACCGCGCATGTGGAAAGCATTGCGGTGTTTGAACGGCGGTGATTGAGATGCGGTGATTGGGGATTGGGCATTTGGGATTCGTTAGAGCGCATCCGGTGTCCGTCAGTTGGCCGCTGTCACCCTCGTATCCTGTAAGCCCAGAATGTAGCTTTGCTGTTGCTTTTACGAATCCCCACTCTCGACTCCCTAATCCCATGCCTACAGAAATCGAACGCAAGTTTCTTGTCACCGGCGACGTCTGGCGTAGCGCTGCGCATGCGGTGATCCCGATGGCGCAGGGATACATCAACGATCAGGCGTCGTTGCGCAGTGGCGCGCAGAACGCGTCGGTGCGCGTGCGCATCCAGGGCGAGAGTGCGTTTCTCAATCTGAAGTCGCGCGAGGTCGGGCATACCCGCCAGGAATTCGAGTACCCGGTCCCCCTTGCCGATGCACGCGCGTTGCTGGCGTTGTGCGTGGGCGGCTTGATCGACAAGCGCCGGCATCTGGTCGAGTACCAGGGGCATGTGTGGGAAGTAGATGAATTCCTGGGCGACAACGCAGGGTTGGTGGTGGCCGAGATCGAGCTTGGCAGTGCTGACGAGGCGTTCGCCAAGCCGCAATGGATCGGTGCGGAAGTCACCGACGACGTGCGCTATTACAACCTGGCACTGGCCTCCCATCCGTTCTCGCAGTGGGTGGAGAGCCGGGAGTCGGGATTGGGCATTCGGGATTCGTAGAAGCCAAGGCGCATGCGTCGGCCCTGGGCGATGCCTTGCGCATCACCAATCACGATTCTCCAATCCCTGTCTCGGTATTGGGCTTATGCTTTGCGAATCCTAAGATCCCCACCGACGAATCCCCGCTCATGCGCATCGACATCTGGTCCGACGTGGTCTGCCCCTGGTGCTGGATCGGCAAGCGCCGTTTTGAACAGGCGGTCGCTGCGCTAGGGGCGCAGCTGCCGGCATTGGACATCCATTACCACGCGTTCGAGCTCGACCCGGATGCCGGTGCCGAGCCGGTGCCATTGCGCGATGCGTTGGCGCGCAAGTTCGGCGGTGCGGCGCGCGTGGATCAGATGCTTGCGCAGACCCAGGACACCGCACGCGCGGAAGGCCTGCCATTCGACTTCGGGCGTGGCCAGGTACAGGTCAGCACGTTGCGAGCACATCGCTTGCTCTGGCTGGCCACACACGAGGGCGATGTCGGTGCGGTGATGGAAGCCTTGTTCCATGCGCATTTTGCGCAAGGCCAGAACGTGGCTGCCACCGACACGCTGCTGCGTGCGGGTGAGGCCGGCGGGCTTGCAGCCTCGCGCGTGCAGGCGATGCTCGACTCCGACGAAGGCATTGTGGAGGTACAGGCACAGTTGGCACAGGCCAGCGCGCTGGGCATCCGTGCAGTGCCCAGCTTCGTGATCGACGGGCGTAGCCTGATCCAGGGCGCGCAGCCGCCGGAGACGTTTGCGCAGGCGCTGCTGCAGTTGGCCGCCGAATCGGTGCCGATTGGCGGCGCCGATGCGTGCGGACCCGATGGATGTGCGGTGTGACAGATCGCCTGCGTCATGCCCGTGCCGGCGACTGACCGGGCGATGCAGCCACACCGCCCGCGAACGGTTGCGGTGATCGGCGCCGGCCTGGCAGGGCTCGCGTGTGCCAAAACGCTGCAGGCGGCCGGCGCGGTAGTGACCGTGTACGAGCAGGGCGATGCGATGGGTGGACGCATGCGTGCTCGCATGGGCGCCGGCTGGCAGTGCGATGTGGGCGCGCAGTATTTCACCGCACGCGATCCGGATTTTGCCGCAGTGGTGAACAGCTGGGTCGCCGCCGGCGTCGCGGCGCGTTGGCCTGCGCGCATCGCAAGCTGGGATGGACGTGCACTGCGCGCTTCGCACACCGCGCTGACGCGTTTTGTCGGCATACCGGAGATGGCCGCTCCCGCGCGTGCGCTGGCGGCAGGGCTGGATGTTCGGCTGCAGGCGTCTGTCCGCAGCTTGCAACGCAGTGGCCAGGGCTGGGCGTTGGGCGTGCACGGCGTGCCCGCGCTGCATGTGGTCGATACGGTGTTGCTCGCGCTTACTGCGCCGGATGCGGCCGCGCTGTTGGCAGAGAACGCGCCTGCGCTTGCGACCATCGCACGCGATGCAAACATGCAACCCGCCTGGGCGGTGGTGTTACGGTTCGATGCGTGCATCGATCCTGGCTATGACGCGTTGTTCGTCAATGCAGGACCAGTGCGCTGGGTGGCGCGCGACGCCAGCAAACCGGCACGGCACGGCGCCGAGACCTGGCTGCTGCATGCCACCGCCGACTGGAGCCAGCTGCATTTCGATGCCACGCCCGAGGACGTCATCGCCATGCTGCTGCCGGAATTGGCGGCGCTCGGCCTGCCGCCGCCGCAGGCCTGCGACGCCTATCGGTGGGAGGTGGCCAGCACCGATCCGCCGTTGCAGATCGGCTGTGTTTGGGATGCGCCGCATGGCCTTGGCCTGTGCGGCGATTGGCTGGCGGGCGGCAAGGTCGAGGGCGCGTGGCAAAGCGGAACCGCCTTGGCGCAGCGGGTGTGTGCCGACAGTGTCACGCACCATGCGGATGCATAAGCCGGTGGCGCGTCCGTGGTGTTGAGCCTCAATGTCGCGCAATGGCAGAGCGGTTTTTGCGTTGCAGACAGCGCAGATGCACAGATGTCGTGCACAGCGCTGCCGAATGCCTGCCCGAGCCCCCGACTGATGCAAACGCGCCCTGTCTGCATGCGTGAGCTCAGCACCAATGCGTGACTCCGATACGACCACCAGCGCTTCGCAAACGCCTGCGCACACGCTCCGCCTGATCCTGGGCGATCAGCTCAACCCGCAGCACAGCTGGTTTGCGACGCACGACACCGGCGTGGTCTACGTGCTGATGGAGGTGCGCGAGGAAACCGATTACGTGCTGCATCACGCGCAGAAGATCCTGGCGATCTTTGCGGCAATGCGCGCGTTTGCCGCGCGCTTGCGGCAGCACGGGCACCGCGTGCGCTATGTCGCGATCGATGCCCCCAGTAATCGGCAGTCCATTCCGGCCAATCTTGAAGCCTTGATGGCGCATTACCGCGCCGAGCATCTGCAGTATCAGGCGCCGGACGAATGGCGGCTGGATGAGGCGCTGCGCCACTGGAGCGCTGGCTGCGCATTTGCCACGCACATGGTCGATAGCGAGCATTTCTTGACCGAACGCGATGAGGTGGCAGCGTGTTTCCGCCCCGGAAGTCAGTGGCGCATGGAGGTCTTTTATCGACGGATGCGCACGCGCCATCGCATCCTGCTCGATGCCTCCAGCCAACCGGAAGGTGGGCGTTGGAATTTCGATCACGACAATCGCGCGCCGTGGCCCGGCGATCCGCCAGCGCCGCAGGAGTGGCGTGCCGCGCACGACCATGGCGCGTTGTGGCAACGCATCGAAGCTGCCGGCGTGCGCAGTTTCGGTGTACCGAATGCGCAGGCGCTGCCATGGCCGCTGGACCGCGATGAAGCCTTGCAGCATCTGGATGCCTTCATCGCCACTGCGCTGCCGGAGTTCGGCCGCTACGAAGATGCGATGAGCACGCGCAGCCCGCGGCTATTCCATTCGCTGCTGTCGTTCGCGCTCAACGTCAAGATGCTGCACCCGGCCGAAGTGATTGCGCGTGCCGAAACGGCATGGCGGCAAGGACACGCACCGCTGGCCTCGGTGGAAGGTTTTATCCGGCAGATCCTGGGCTGGCGCGAATACGTGCGCGGCGTGTACTGGTCGCAGATGCCCGGCTATGCGCAGTCCAATCAGCTGGATCAGCATGCGCCACTGCCGCAGTGGTTCTGGGACGGGCAGATCGGCATGCGGTGCCTGGCCGATGCCGTCGGCAATTCGCTGGCCAATGCGCATGCGCACCATATCCAGCGGCTGATGGTGATCGGCAATTTTGCGCTGCTGGCGGGGCTGGACCCGCAGGCGCTGCATCGCTGGTATCTGGGTGTCTACATCGATGCGTTCGAGTGGGTGGAGTTGCCCAACACGGTGGGCATGAGTCAGTTTGCCGACGGTGGCCTGCTCGGTAGCAAGCCGTATATCAGTGGTGCGGCCTATATCGATCGCATGAGCGATTACTGCAGCGGCTGCCGCTATCAGCGCAAGGCGCGCACCGGTGCGCGGGCCTGCCCGTACAACGCGCTGTACTGGGATTTCCTTGCGCGGCAGCGCCCGCTGCTGGGCACGAACGAACGCCTGGCGATGCCGTATCGGCAGCTCGATGGCATGGCACCCGAGGTGCTGGAAGGCATCCAGATCCAGGCCGCACACTGGCGGGCGAATCTGGACCGTCTTTGAGGCGGCGAAGACCGAAGTCGTCTGCTGGACGGCCAGCGCGGTCGTAAACCTGCCGCATGCGTCCCACTGCGGACCGCCGCGTGCCATACGCCGCTGGCGAGCTGGGCAGCACAGCTGTCGTGTCTGCCCGGGGAAGCAGGCTGTTGCGTTCGCGGTGCGAATGACGGCACCGGCACTGCCAGCGCCAGGGGCGCGAGCTAAAGGCGATTACTTGGCTGGCGGTATCGGTGCGCGGGCGCCGCAACGCCTGGCCGCAAGGCGCTTCGGTCAGTGGACGTCAGCCCCCGCCTGAATGCGCGATCTGACGCTGCAACGCGCATCTGCGACAATGCCGCGCTGCGCCCTCGTGGCGCCTGGCCCGGGAGTCCCCCAACATGCTTCTGATCGGCGTTGCCGGTACCGAACTCAGCGCACAGGAACGCGACTGGCTGCAGCACGATGCCGTTGCCGGCGTGGTGCTGTTCAAGCGCAACTTCGCCTCGCGCACCCAGGTGGCCGAGCTGTCGGCATCCATCCGCGCTACCGCGCCGCGCCCGGTGTTGCTGTGCGTGGATCAGGAAGGCGGCCGCGTGCAGCGGTTTCGCGACGGCTTCAGCGCGCTGGCGCCGTTGCAAAGCTTCGGTACGCAGTATTTGCAGGATCCGCAAGGCGCGCTTGCCGCGGCCCGTGCGCACGCGCAGCTGATGGCCACTGAAGTGCGCGCCAGCGGCGTGGACCTGAGCTTTGCGCCGGTGGTGGACCTGGGCCGCGGCAACCGCGCCATCGGCGATCGCGCCTTCAGCGACGACCCGCAGATCGTGGCCACCTTCACCCGCGCCTATGTGCAGGCGCTGCACGGCGCCGGCATGGCCGCCACGCTCAAGCATTTCCCCGGCCACGGCACGGTGCTCGAAGACACCCATGTGGATCACGCCAGCGACCCGCGTTCGCTGGAGCAATTGCAGGCCGACGATCTGCTGCCATTCGTGGCCGGCATCGAGGCCGGTGCCGACGCAGTGATGATGGCGCACGTGGTCTACCCGCAGGTCGCGCCGGAACCGGCTGGTTATTCGCAGCGCTGGATCGAGCAGATCCTGCGCGGCCAGATGGGCTTCCGCGGCGTGGTGTTTTCCGACGACATCGGCATGGCCGCTTCGTTCAGCGCCGGCGGCGTGGCGGGCCGGGTGCATGCGCACCTGGATGCCGGCTGCGACGTGGTGCTGGTCTGCCATCCGGAACTGGTCGACGAATCGCTGCAGGCCGTGCAAGGCCGCAACCTCAATACCGCAGCGCTGATCGGCTTGATCGGTCGCGGCGCGCTCGGCTGGGACGGCCTGCTTGCCGGCACCGATGCCTCTTTCAACACTCCTTCCGCCCCTTTCGGATCAATTGCCTGATGTCCACGCTCACCATTTCCCAGGCCCTGGCCCAAGCCGATCTGCTGGTCGACCGCCCGGCCATCGATGCCGCCGTCGGCACCATTGCCGATGCCATCGCGCGCGACTATGCCGGCGAAGTGCCGGTGTATCTCACCATCATGCACGGCGCGCTGCCGTTCTCCGGCCAGTTGGCGCTGGAACTGGGCGCACGTGGGCAGGACCTGCAGTTCGATTACCTGCATGCCACCCGTTACCGTGGCGAAACCGTCGGCGGCGAGCTGGTCTGGAAGCACCGCCCGGCAACCGCGCTGTTCGGCCGCCGGGTGATCCTGGTCGACGACATTCTGGATGAGGGCTACACGCTGCAGGGCGTGCGCCAGTGGTGCCTGGAGCAGGGCGCCACCGACGTGCGCGTGGCAGTGTTGACTGTCAAGCGTCACGACCGCTGCGTGCCGGGCGTCACCGCCGATTACGTGGGCGTCGAAGTGGCCGACCGCTATGTGTTCGGCTTCGGCATGGACGTCAACGAACAGCTGCGCGGTATTCCCGCCATCTATGCGATGAAGCAGTAAGGCACGCGCGGTGATCTGCAACGCGGCGGCGTAGCCGCCAGGCGGACGCGGCCGCTGCGCGCAATCGGTGTGCACGGTATGTGTCACCCGGTGTTGCCTTGGCGCCCATCGCCGCCGGACGATCGCTCGCTACGCTTTACTGGTCGTTCTTGAATCACTGGCCCGCCACTGCGCGGGCAATCGTGCGCGCTTGCGCGCTTCCACGTCCGTTACGTTGCAGAGGTCGGTTGTGTCTTCCAATTCCATCGCATTGGCCGTTATCGGCGGCACTGGTGTCTACAAGCTCGCGCAGCTCGATGACGTGCAGGCCCACGAACTGGACACGCCCTACGGCGCGCCGTCGGGGCCGATCCGCGTCGGCATGCTGCTCGGCCATCGGGTGGCGTTCCTGGCCCGGCATGGCGAAGGCCATTCGCTGCCGCCGCACAAGGTCAATTACCGCGCAAATATCGCTGCGTTGCAGCAAATTGGCGTTTCGCGCGTGCTTGCGCTCAACACGGTCGGCGGCATTACCGACCAGTTCGGCCCGCGCGTGCTGGCATGCCCCGATCAGCTGATCGATTACACCTGGGGGCGCGTGTCCACCTTCTGCGAAGAGCCGGGCAGCGAGGTGCAGCACGTGGATTTCGGTCATCCGTATTCGCCGATGTTTCGCAGCAAGGTCATCGCTGCGGCCAAGGTGACCGGCGTCACGATGGTGGCCGGCGGGTGCTACGGCGCGACGCAAGGGCCGCGTCTGGAAACGATTGCAGAGATCGCCCGCATGCGTCGCGATGGCTGCGATCTGGTCGGTATGACCGGCATGCCCGAAGCCGGGCTTGCGCGCGAAAAAGGCCTGGAATATGCGTGTCTGGCGATCGTGGCGAACTGGGCGGCCGGTTGCGGCGACGCGCAGGAAATCACCATGGCCGAGGTCTTGGCCAACGTGGATGCCGCCTCGTCCGGGTTGCCCGAACTGATTGGCGAACTTGCACGCGGGTGATTGTCATTGGGGAATAAGCTTTGCATACTCGGCGCGTACGCACCGCCGTACACCACCCATTAATTATTGCAAAGGTCTCGCATCACCATGCCGAACGGTACCGTCAAGTGGTTCAACGACGCCAAGGGATTTGGCTTCATCTCACCGGAGGACGGCAGCGCCGATGTCTTCGCGCACTTCTCCGCGATCAATTCCAAGGGCTTCCGCAGCCTGCAGGAAGGCCAGCGCGTCAGTTATGACGTGACCCAGGGTCCCAAGGGTGCCCAGGCTTCGAACATCACGCCGGTCGAGTAATCTGACTCGACTGTGCGGTTGAAGAACCCCGCCACGGCGGGGTTTTTTTTGCACCGGTCCACGCGGGGCCGGTGTTCGCGAACCAGAGCAGGGACGATGCAACAAGCATTACGGATTGCGGTAGTGGGCTATGGAACGGCAGGGCAGGCGCTGGCGGTCTTGCTGGGCGCCGATGGCCATCGACTGGACGTCTTCGAGCGCGCCGCCAAGCCGGGGCCGGTCGGTGCCGGCTTCCTGCTGCAGCCCAGCGGCCTGCAGGTGTTGTGGAAGATGGGCATGTTGTCGCAGGCCCTGATGCATGGCGCGCCGGTGCGCCGCCTGTATGGCGAAACGCCATGCGGGCGCGCGGTGATGGACATGCAATACCGCGATCTGGATGCCCGCCTGATGGGTCTGGGCATGCAGCGCGGTGCGTTGTTCTCGCTGTTGTGCGATGCCTGGCCCGAGTACGCGCAGCTGCAGACCGATACCCAGATCACCGCCATCGATCACGAGGGCAGGCGCGTGCAGGACCAGCGTGGGCAATGGCATGGTCCGTACGATCTGATTATCGCTGCCGATGGCTCGGCTTCCACGCTGCGCGCGCAGGTGCAGGGCACCCGGCTGGATCGGGTGTATCCGTGGGGCGCGCTGTGGTGTCTGTTGCCGCGCGAGGATTGGCCGTTTGTCGACGAACTGCGCCAGCGTTATATCGGTGCGCGCAAGATGATCGGGCTGCTGCCGGTAGGCACGCGGCCTGGCGACGACACCCCGCGCCTGAGTTTTTTCTGGAGCCTGCCATGCAGCGATTTTGCTGCCTGGGAGCAGCGCGGCATCGGCGCGTGGCGCGATGAGGTGGCGCAGATGTGGCCGGACGCACATCTGCGTCTGGACAGCGTGCAGGTGCACACCGCGCTGGCACGCGCCAGCTACCGCGATGCGGTGATGAGGCGCTGGCACCGTGGCCGTTTTGTCCTTGCCGGCGACGCCGCACATGCGATGAGCCCGCAGCTGGGCCAGGGCGTCAACATGGCATTGCTGGATGCATTGGCCATGCGCGATGCCTTGCGCGCGGGCGAAGATATCGATGACGCCTTGCAGCGCTATCAGCGCGAGCGCCAGGCACATGTGGCGATCTATCACCGCTGGAGCCGCTGGCTCACGCCGCTGTTTCAATCCGAGCGCGATGTATGGGCAAGCGGGCGCGACCTGTTGCTGCAGCCGATGGGGCGCGTACCGGGCGGTCGTGGCCACATGCTGCGCGTGCTCAGCGGCACCCAGCATGGCTGGTTCGGAAAGTTGGCGATGGCGCCGGAGTTCGTGGACGCGTTGTCGCAACCATTACCGCAAGCGCTGCCACGGCCGCAGAGCGTTGCCAACAGCGGCTGAGCGGACGCAGGTGCTCGCCGCGCGTGGCGGGTAGTTGGAAGCGGCAGGTATCGTTGGATGCTTCGGTGTCGAGCGTATCGGCCACACCGCTCGACGATGGTTCGGGGCTGTGTGTGTGCGTGGTGCCATTACGCGTCGTAGCAACGCTGACGTAGCGGGTGTACACACGGTTGCCAGGAGCAGCTAAAAAGCCTGGCGAGCAGTCGTCGAGTGTAGACGGCGCAGTCAGAATCTGAGTGCGCGAGTAGGAGTGCACCAGGAATCCATACGCACCGGGCGCCCGCCGCGCCGGCCCTGCAGTGCGCAGTCCTTCTTGTTGGCTGTGCCCAGCAGCGCAGTGGCTAACGCACTGGCAAGGCCATCGCATCGCCTTCCACACAGGCCACCAGACGCTCACCTTCGAGCAGTGTCGGCACCACGCCCGCGGTGAAATGCGAGAACGCCGGCAGGATGGTGACGCGTTCGCGCAACCAGAACGCCGGCCAACGTCGCGAAAGGCCCGGCAGTGCCGCCAATGGATGCAGATGCCCGCACAGCACGTGGCCGGTGGGATGTGGCAACGGGTCGTGGCGCAGTACGAACGGCCCGTCTTCGACCTGTTCGCCGGCCGCTTCGATCTGCAGATCGGCACCGGCCACGGCGCGGTCGTGGTTGCCGCGGATGGCAATCACGCGCAGGTCGGCATGCTGCTCGCGCCACGCGCTCCAACGGCGATGCCAGGCTGCGCGCGGCGCAGGACCATGCAACAGGTCGCCGAGTATCCACAGTGCCTCGACCTGGCGCTGCGCAAGCAGTGCATCGAGGCGCTCAAGATCGTGCGCGGTGCCGCCTGCGGGCAGGCCGATACCGGCGCGTCGGAACACATCTGCCTTGCCCAGATGCAGATCGGCGATCAGCAAGGCGCGCTGCGCGGGTCGATACAACGCACGTTCGCCGAGCAGTTCCACCGTTTCGCCGGCCAACTGCAGCTGCACGCTATCGCCCATGCTTGCGCTCCAGTTGCTCGGCGGCGCGCAACACACGCGCCTTCCAGTCCTCGGTACTCAATTGACCACGCATGCGTTCGGCCCACAGCGGGAACGACAACGGGGTGAGGCTGCGTGGCGTGCACAGGCGCAGGTCGCGTCGTGCGCAATCCTCCAATGCATGCGCCAGGCGTGCCAGTTCGAGTTGGCCTTCAAAGACTTCGCGCTCGGCCTGGGCCAGCAACAGATGCTCCGGATCGAAACGCTGCAACACGTCGTAGAGCAAGCCGCTGGAGGCCTGCAACTGGCGCAGGCTACGCGGCGCGCGGCCGGGCAATGACGGCGACAGCAGCCCGGCCACGCGCGCGATTTCGCGGAACTGCCGGCGTGCCAGCTCGCCCAGGTTGAGACTGTCGCGCAGATCGTCCAACAACCCGGCCGGCGACAGCAAGGCGCGTAGCACGTCGGCGTCGATCTCCACATCCTGCGCGGGCGAGAGCACAAAGCCGTAGTCGTTGGCAGCGAAGCTGAAGGTATTGCGCTGACGTCGTCCCCAGCGCGCGGCCAGCAGCGCGGCCAGCCCTTCGTTGACCTGCCGTCCAGCGAATGGATACACAAACACGTGCCGGCCATCACGCGCCTTGATGCTTTCCACCAGCAGATGATCCGGGCCGGGCAGCGACGAGAGCGATGCCTGCAAGTGCAGCAACGGCGCCAGCGCCTGCATTTCAGGCGCATCGCCGGGCGCGGCGAACAGCGCTTCCACTTCGCGGCCCAATGCCGACGACAACGGCATGCGCCCGCCCATCCATTTGGGCACCACACCGCTGCCGCCCTTGGCCACGCGCACGTAGGCGGTCATGTCTTCCAGACGCACCAGTTCCAGCAAACGCCCGGCAAATTGAAAGCGATCGCCGCGGCGCAGGCGGCCGACGAATTGTTCTTCCACCGCACCGAGTCGGCCGCCGCGCAGGAACTGCACGCGCACGCTGCCATCGCTGGTGATGGTGCCGATGGACAAACGATGGCGCAGCGCAACGCGGCGGTCGGTGACGCGATACACGCCGTTCTCGTCGCGCACCACCTTGTGGAAATCCGGGTAATGCGCCAATGCGCTGCCGCCTTGCACGATGAAGTCGAGCACCGCGTTCCAGGTGGGTGTGTCCAGCGCAGCGAAGGCATCGGTGCCGCGCACTTCCTCGAACAACGCAGCGGCATCGAAGCCGCCGCCCAGGGCGAGGGTGACGCAGTGCTGAGCCAGCACATCCAGCGACAAACGCGGTGGCGGCCGCGCTTCGATATGGCCGTGCGCGATCGCGCGACGTGCCGCGGCGTATTCGACCAGCTCCAAGGCGTGCGAGGGCACGCACACCACATGCCCGGATTCGCCAGGGCGGTGCCGCGCACGGCCGGCGCGTTGCAGCAGGCGCGCGATGCCCTTGGGGCTGCCGACTTGCAGCACCTGATCCACCGCCGGGAAATCCACGCCCAGATCCAGACTGGAGGTGGCGACCACGCAACGCAGGCTGCCATCGCGTAGCCCCTGTTCGGCGGCGGCGCGCAGACTGGGGTCCAGCGAGCCATGATGCAGCGCAAGCGTGGCGAGATCGTCCGGCCATACCGCGCTCAACGCCTGGTGCCACAACTCGGCCTGTGCGCGCGTGTTGGTGAAGACCAGGCTGGTGCGCTGCTGCATGACTTTTTGCAGCACGCGCGCCAACTGCGCCAGACCCAGATGGCCGGCCCACGGAAAGCGTTCGCCGCTGTCGGGTAACAGCGTTTCCAGCGTCATGGCGCGCGGTTTGACTCCCGACACCAGCGCCGCATCGGGGCGATGCGGCAGCAGCACATCGCGTGCCTGCGCCAGATTGCCCAGCGTGGCCGACAGGCCCCAGATGCGCAGCGCAGGCGCCCAGCCGCGCAGGCGTGCCAGACACAGCTGCAGCAGCACACCGCGCTTGTTGCCGAGCAGTTCGTGCCACTCGTCGACGATCACGCAGCGCAGCGCGGATAGCTGCGGTGCGGTGTCCGGATACGACAGCAACAAGGCCAGCGATTCGGGGGTGGTGACCAGCACATCGAGCTTGCCGCTGCGTGCCAGCCGCTTGTCGCGCGCGCTGGCATCGCCGGTGCGCAAACCCACCTGCCAATCCAGTCCCAGCGCGTCCACCGGTTCGCGCAGTGCGCGTGCGGTGTCGGCGGCCAGCGCACGCAAGGGCGTGATCCACAGCACCTGCAAGTTGCGTTGTTGCTGTCGGCGTGCGGCAGCGGCAGGCTTGGCGGATGTGACCGGCAGCGTGCGGCCACGCGCGGCCAGGGCATCCAGTAATGGGCCGCCGAATGCTGCCAGCGTCTTGCCGCTCCCGGTCGGCGTATGCAGCAAGCCGGATTCGCCAGCGAGATAGCGCTTCCATACATCGCGTTGAAACGGCAACGGCGCCCAGCCGCGCTGTGCGAACCAGTCGCGCCACTGCTGCAATGGCGTACCGCGTGCCTGCTGCGTCGCCGTCACCGCGCCAATGCCTGCAGAGTGCTCAGGTGATCGGCCTCGGCAAACGGCTTGTCGTGCCGCCAGCGCAGGATGCGCGGAAACCGCACCGCAATGCCGGATTTGTGCCGCGCGCTACGGTTGACCGCTTCAAAGCCCAGCTCGAACACATGCTGCGGGCTGACCGCGCGCACCGGACCGAAACGTTCGGTGGTGTTGGCGCGAATCCAGCGGTCCAGTTGCAAAATCTCCTTGTCGTCCAGCCCCGAATACGCCTTGGCGATCGGTACCAGTTGCCCCTCATGCCACAGCCCGAAGGTGTAGTCGGTATACAGCGTGCTGCGGCGGCCATGGCCGGCCTGCGCATACAGCAGCACCGCATCGATGGTGAGCGGGTCGATTTTCCATTTCCACCAATCGCCCCGTCGGCGGCCGGCCTGATACACCGAGTTGGCGCGCTTGAGCATCAGCCCTTCCACGCCGCGTTCGCGTGCTTGTACGCGCAGCTGTGCGGCGGCGTGCCAATCGCCGGCTTGCACCCGTGGCGAGGCGTCGATGCGCGGATCGTCGAGCGCGGTGAGCACTCCCTCCAGCAGCGCACGCCGCTCGTGCAAGGGGCGCTCGCGCAGATCCACGCCGTCCAGTTCGAGCAGGTCGTAGGCCACCACGCGGGCAGGCGCGGCCGCCAATGTCTTGGGGCCGGGCTTGAGCCGCTGGATGCGTGTTTGCAAGGCGGTGAACGGCATCGGCACCGGTTGCTCGGGTTGCCAGGCCAGCAGCTCCCCGTCGATGACGGTGCCGTCGGGCAGCTGCAGCGCGGCGTGTTCGATTTCCGGGAAACGGCCATCCAGGCGTTCTTCGCCGCGCGACCACAGCGCTGCTTCGCCGGCGCGTCGAATCAACTGCAGGCGGATGCCGTCCCATTTCCATTCCAGCAGCCAGTCGTCGATGGCGCCCAGTGTGTCGACCTCGGCTTCGAGCGGGGAGGCGAGAAAGAACGGGTAGGGCTGCTGACGATCGCCCGGCAGTTCTTCGCTGGTCAGCAGATCGGCAAGATAGGTCGGATGCGGTCGCCAATTGCCGAGCATGCGCTGGGCGATGCGTGCGATGTCCACGCCCGATAGTTCGGCCAGTGCTTGTTGCACCAGCCGCTGCGAAACGCCCACGCGCAATGCGCCGGTCAACAGTTTGTTGAACACCAGCCGCTCATCGAAGGCCAGGCTGCGCCAGGCCTGCACGATGCATGCCTTGCGCAGTGCAACGTCCTGGTTGGCGACCGGCAGCAAGCGCTGTTCGATCCATTCTGCCAGCGGCAGATCGGCCGCTTCGGTGATCGGGTCGTCCAGCAACAACGCCAGCGTTTCGGCCAGATCGCCGACATGGTCGTAGCTGTCGGCGACCAACCAATCGGCAATGCCGGCGGTGTCGGTGATCCACTCGCGCAGCTCGCCGCTGCTGGCGATGCGCATGCGTGCGCCGGCGATCTTGCCGCCGGCCAGCAGATACAGCGCCCAGGCCGCGTCCAGCGCTGGCGCTTGGCGAAAATACGCCACCAGCGCAGCGCGCTTGTCGAGCGTGCCGGTGCTGCGGTCGAGGGTGCGGTACAACGCGGCAAAACGCTTCACGGCCGCACCTGGGGCGTTGTGTCGGGAGTTGCAGCGTGCAGCTCCGGCGCACGGCGCGTACATGCGCCTGACATGCGCACACGGCGCAGCAGGCGGAGTGGGCCGATTGACGCAGCCGGAGCCCAGCGATGCGCGCGACACGCCAGTGCATGCCGGCCAAACGCCAGTGCGCCACTCAAGCGCAGACGCGCATGCGCGCGTGCATCACTGCAGGTGGGGAGCGGGTTCATTCTTCGGCTCCAAAATCGGTGCGGAAGGCTTCCGCCGCAACGCCGCGCTCGCGCAGGTGCTGGATCAACGCATCGGTATTGCCATGGGTGGCGATCACCCGGCGCGCACCGGTGTCTTCGATGGTGCGCAGCAGATCCGGCCAGTCGGCATGATCGGACACTACAAAGCCGCGGTCATAATTGCGCCGACGCCGATTGCCGCGAATGCGCATCCAGCCCGATGCGAATCCCTGTTGCGCATGCCGGAAGCGGCGGATCCAGGGGCTGCCCGCCGCCGACGGCGGCGCCAGCACCAGTTGGCCGGTATAGTCGGCGCCGCGCGCATGCTCGCTCACCGGTTGGGTGTCCAGCATCGCGATGCCGGCCTGGCGATACACCTCCACCCCGGCCGCAATCGCACCGTGCAACAGCGCAGGCTGGGTGTCCCAGGCGCGCAATTCGGCCAGCACACGCTGCGCCTTGCCTAAGGCGTAGCAATACAAGATGGCAGCCTCGCCGCGTTCGGCGCATTCGCGCCGCCAGGCGACGATATCGGCCGCTACTTCGGATGTCTCCGGCCAGCGATACACCGGCAGCCCAAAGGTCGCTTCGGTGATGAAGGTGTCGCACGGCACCACTTCGAACGGCGTGCAGGTGGGGTCGTGCTGGCGCTTGTAATCGCCGGATGCCACCCAGACCTCGCCATCCACTTCGATACGCACCTGCGCCGAGCCCAGTACATGTCCGGCCGGATGCAGCGACACGCGCGCGCGTCCCAACGTAAACGCTTCGCCATCGGCATGCGTGTGATAGACCTGCTCGCCCAGCCGCCATTGCAGGATCGGCAGGCTGTCGCGAGTGCAGTGGTATTCGCCCATGCCGCCACGTGCGTGATCGCCGTGGCCATGCGTGATCACCGCACGCGGCACCGGCCGCCAGGGGTCGATATGAAAGTCGCCCTGCGGGCAATACAGCCCCTCGGGGCCAAGCACCACCAGATCGCCGCGTGTGTTCGTGTCGTTGCCGTTGCGCATGCCCGCAACTCTGGCCAAGCCGGTGTGCAGATCCTGAGAATGGGAATGGCGCGTATCGGCGCGACCATGCGGGCGCAGCGGATGCGCCGAGTCACCATGTAGCGCGCGTACGCTCCGGTGCTGAGCGCGCCGTCTACACTCGCCTGACGATTGCTCGCTAGGTGGTGTTAGCCGCTCCAAGCTTTGGAGTGCTATGCCGATAGTCGGCCTGCGTCGGCGGGCAGCGGCAAAGCGATACGCGGTTTTGCGATGGACGCCGTTGTGCTCAACGTCACTGCTGTTGCGAAAGCTGCACCGCCACTGCGCCAGTCTGATTCCACAGCGGCGATGCCGCATCCAGCGCGCTAATGCCGCGTTCGCCGCCCCGATCCACGCACCGCGCTAGCTTCCACCGCCAGGGTGAATCCGCGTTCTTCGCCGCCGTGCATCGCGCCCACATCGACCACGTGGCGGCGGATCTCCTCACCCTTGCCGTTACGCACCACAACGACCACGGTGTATTCCCATGGATCGCCATCGGCGGGATGACGGATGGTGCCGTCGACCTTCAACGGCACGATCGGCGCCGGCTGCGCGTGTTGCGCAGCCGCCGAGTCGAAGCGCAGATGATGCTTGCAGGCAGGGCAAATGATGGCGCTTTCCAGAATCGTCGCCTTGCAATGCGGGCAGCTGCGCGTGGCTCCGGGCGTGCCCGGGCGGGGTGCACTCATGTGGCGTCGCTGTCTCCGCTCACCACCGGCTTGGGCGTGGCGGTCGGTTTGCCGGTGTCCTCGCCCCAGCCGAAGTCGGCCTGGCCGCGCATGCGGGCGCCCGACGCCACGGTGAGGCTGCCGGCCTTGACGTCGCCGACCAGCACGCCGGAGGTCTGCAGCTCCACCTGCGCCGCCGATTCGATATTGCCTTCCAGCTCGCCGGCGATGATGACCTTGTTGGCGCGCACGCCGCCATTGAGCTTGGCGCCGCGTTCGATGGTCAGATCGCCCTTGACGTTGACATCGCCCTTGAAGCGGCCGGCCAGGCGTACGTGGCCGGCGCCTTCGATCTTGCCTTCGATGCTGATGTCGGCGGCGATCAGCGATTCCTTGGCCTCGCTCTGGCGTTGCGGCGGCGCGGCGGTGGGGACGACGCTGGGCGTGGCGGCTGCGGCCGGCACCGGCGGGGCAGGGCTGGCGTCGGCGTTGAACAGCCGCCCATCGGCGGCAGGAGCATCCGGCGCTGCGGGAACGCCGTCTTTCTTGTTGGGACCTTGATCGCGCCACATCGACATCGGATTGCCTCGCTTCGGGGGTCAAGGCCGACTATCGCTGCGTCAATCGATCTTTTGTGTGACAGAGCGCGCAATCCGACATCGACGCCGTGCCTGCTCACGCCTCCGTGTCAGTCCCGCGCGGCTGTGCGGCACCATGACGCTCGACCCGGTTGCGCCCGCGATGCTTGGCTGCGTACAGCGCTGCGTCGGCTTTCTGGATCAGACCTGCGCCAAGTTCGCCATCGACCGGAAAGCTGGCCACGCCGATCGAGGCGGTCACGCGCGGCAACGCACGCTGGCCATCGCTGACCGCCAGCGCCGCGATATGGCCGCGGATCTGCTCGGCCACGCGCATGGCTTCCTCGCTATCGGCCTCGGGCAGGATCACGGTGAATTCTTCGCCGCCATAGCGGCAGGCCACGTCTTCGGCACGCAACCGGGTCAGCAATAGCTCGCCGACCGCTGCCAGCAGCAGATCGCCGCCGGCATGCCCCTGGCTATCGTTGAATTGCTTGAAGTGGTCCACGTCCAGCATCAGCACCGACAACGGCAGGCCGCGCCGCGCGCAACGCGCCAGTTCGTGACTCAGCGATTCTTCCAGATAGCGGCGGTTGTACAGCCCGGTCAGCGCGTCGCGGATCGATTGGCGGCGCAGCGACTCGCGCAGGCGCAGATTGCTCAACGCCAGCGACAACTGCTCGGCGGCCGCCTCGGCGATTTCCAGGCGCGGCATCGGCCCCGGACCGGGCGACGACAAGAACAGAAAGCCGAGCTGCGTGCCCTGCGCCGACATCGGCAGGCATGCGGTGGTGATCGGTGTCTGGGTGTCCGGCACGTCGATATGCGCGCACAGCGCATCGCGCGCGAGGTCCTCAATGATGTGCGGCTGGCCGCGGCGTAATGCCCAGCATTCTTCCGGCAAGAGATGCGGCGCGCTCTGCACCAGTGGTTCGCCCCAGTGGCTGATCGCCTCGGCGCGATCCTGCGAGGCGCGCAGCAGGTACACGCTTCCGGCAATGCCCGGCAGCAGGCTGGCCAGGGTGCGGCTGGTCACCACCAATGCTTCTTCGGCACTGATACAGCTTTGCAGCAGGCCGGTGTAGCGGCTGAGCAGATTGAGATCGGCGGTACTGCGCTGCAATGCACCGACGCTATCGCCCAGCTCGCGATTGGCATTTGCGGCACGGCGTTCGGCCTGCGCGCGATGCCGCAGCTCGCGCATCAGCAGCGCGTAGACACCACCAACCACCAGCAGCCCGAACGGAATGCCGGCCAGGGCCAGCGTCAGCAACAAGGTGGCGCTTTGCCGGCTGCTTTCCGCGCGCTGTGCCAGCAGCTCCTGCTCGCGTTGCACCATCGTCAGCGCCTGCTCGCGGATGGCACTGGTGGTGCGGAACGCGCTCTGCCGGATGCCGGCGCGTGCCGGTTCCAGGCCGCCCTGTGCATAGACATCCAGCGTGTGCTGGATTTGCCGCAGCCGCGTCTCCACCAGGGTTTGCAGTTGATCCAGATGCTGCTCTTGCGCAGGGTTGTCGACAATCAGCCTGCGCAGATTGGCCAGCAAAATCGGCAGGCGCTCCACGCTGGTCTGGTAGTCCAGCAAGTAGGCTTCGTTGCCGGTGAGCAGAAAGCCACGTTGCGCCGATTCGGCATCCAGCAAGCGCGCCTGGATCTCGTCGACCCGCCCGATCACTTCATGCGTATGCGAGACCAACGCCGCATCGGCCAGCGAGCGGCGCGCACCGACAAAGATGCCGATGCCGATGACGATAAAGATCAGCGCAGAGAAGGCCAGCGCCAGCTGATTGCGGCGCCGCGATGTAAAAGAGGTGGGCATGCCGAATGCTAGCCTGCCAAGCTCGACAACACGAGATCAATCTCGACGCAAGACGTGTGCATCGGCACGAAATTGTCTGCGAGTAGACGCAGCAGTGTGAGCGGTTCATAGCAGCTGACACAGCTTGCAGGCTGCAGTCGGCTGGCTGGGGCTGCGCTGGCACTCGTGTGCATGAGGAAACGCTAATTCTTGCGGCAGGCTGCGCCCACCTGTCGGTGAGCGCAGCGCGGTTTTCGGTGTGCTTAGTGCTGCGGATGCTCGGCGTCGTGCTTGTCGGCGTTCTGCTCGGCCTTATTGGCCATCTCGCGAGTCTTGTCGGCGGTGGCGTCGGCAGCGTTTGCGGTCGCGCGGCTGGCGTCTGCAGCCAGGTCGCGTGCGGCCACGCGCGCATCGGCGGTGGCGGCCTTGGCCTGTACCGCCGCGCGGTCGGCGGCCTGCTCGGTGGCAGCGGCAGCGTGTTTGGCAGCGGACGCGGCATCGCGACGCGCTTGCTCGGCATCAGGGCCCTGGCAGGCGGCGAGAGTGAGTGCAGCGATGGCACTCAACGACAGCATGCGGATCGTCTTCATGGGTAGTCCTGTTCCTGTTCCGGTGTTGGAACGCGGAGCTTATGCAGGGGCCGATGCAGTCCGCGTCAATACGCGTTTGCGCATTCAGCTCACGGGCAGCATACGGACTACAGTGGCCAACGGGGCCGCCGTGCCACTTGCAAATCGGCGGTCGCACCCGCCGTGCAGGCAAAGAAAAAGCCGCTGGAAACCAGCGGCTTTTTCCGAACTCGCTTGGAGCTAAGAAGTGATTACTTCTTGGCTTCTTCGGCGGTGTCCTTAGCAGCTTCGGCGGTGTTTTCAGCCGTCTTGGCAGCGTCAGCAGCCTGGTCGGCAGCAGCGTCGGTCGCGGCGCCGGAAGCAGCCTGGGCAGCGTCAGCAGCGGTGTCGGCCGAAGCAGCGGCGGTGTTGGCAGCAGCCTGAGCGGCGTCAGCCGACTGCGAGCCCGAGGCAGCAGCCTGGTCAGCAGCGGTCTGAGCGTCGGTTGCAGCTTCGTTAGCCGAAGCAGCAGCGTCCTGAGCCTGTTCCGGCTTCGAGCAAGCGGTCAGGGCCAGGCCCAGAGCCATTGCGATCAGCAGCTTGTTGATGGTCATTGTTTCAATCCTCGTCGATTAGATTAGGCAACGCGCTATTGCGCGCCCCAGACATGATGACGGCCCGAAGACGAGTGTCAAGCGCGCGCCCATTCAGCTTTGCAAAATCGCTGTTAATGGCAATTAAATCAATTCGATAGCAATGGCGGTCGCTTCGCCGCCGCCGATGCACAGCGTTGCGATTCCGCGCTTGCCGCCGCGCGTGCGCAACGCATTCACCAATGTCACTACCAGCCTTGCGCCAGACGCGCCGATCGGATGACCCAACGCGCAGGCACCGCCATGCACGTTGACCTTGGCATGCGCGATGCCCAGTTCCTTGATCGGTGTCATCGCCACGACGGCGAAGGCTTCGTTGATTTCGAACAGGTCGACCGCGTCCAGCGTCCAGCCGATCTTGTCGACCAGCGACTGGATCGCCGCCACCGGCGCGGTGGTGAACCATTCCGGGTCCTGCGAATGGGTGACGTGGCCGACGATGCGCGCCAGCGGCGTCACGCCACGGCGCTGCGCATCGTCGGCGCTCATGAGCACCGTGATTGCCGCACCGTCGGAAATGCTCGACGAACTGGCCGCCGTCACGGTGCCGTCTTTCTTGAAGGCCGGCTTCAGGGTCGGGATCTTGGCAACGTCGGATTTACCCGGCTGCTCATCGCTGTCGACAACAACCTCGCCCTTGCGCGTGGCCACGGTCACCGGAACGATTTCATCGGCGAACGCGCCACTGCGCTGCGCGGCCTGTGCGCGCTCGACCGAGGCGATGGCGAAGGCATCCTGATCGGCGCGGCTGAAACCGAACTTTTCTGCGGTGGCTTCGCCGAACACGCCCATCGCCTGACCATCGTAAGGATTGGTCAAGCCATCCCATGCCATGTGATCCACCGCCTGGAAATTGCCATAGCGATTGCCGGTGCGCGAGTTCGGCAGCAGGTGCGGGGCATTGCTCATCGACTCCATGCCGCCAGCCACCACGATGCTGGCCGAACCGGCCTTGATCAAATCGTGTCCGAACATGATCGCCTTCATGCCCGAGCCGCACACCTTGTTGATGGTGGTGGCGCCGGTGGATGTCGGGATGCCTGCAGCGATGGCCGCCTGACGCGCCGGGGCCTGGCCGAGGTTGGCCGGCAACACGCAGCCAACGATGACCTCGGACACGTCGGCCGGTGCGATTCCCGATTGCGCCAGCGCGCCTTCGATGGCGGCAGCGGCGAGCGTCGGCGCCGGCACCCCGTTGAATTGACCGAGAAACGAGCCGATGGCAGTGCGTTTGGCAGCAACGATGACGATGTCGGACATAAGGGGATACCGTTTAAAGTGAAACGATTATCTGCCTCATGGCCGATTCGCGCCAGCAAGCTGATGTGCGGCTGCAGACCCGAAGCGATGCCGTATATGATGAGACTAGGGCCCGGGATGGGGCCCAATCCATGGAATGGGTTCGGGGAGAACACTTGAATGAAGAAGAGAAACGTCGCCAGGACTGTCCTGGCCTCGGCGCTGGCTGTGGCGTTGACCGCGTGTGGTGGAGGCGGTGGTGGAGGCGGTATTCGTCCGACCACGCCGACTGCACCGCCACCGACCTCGCCACCACCTCCGCCGCCGCCCACCTCACCGCCGCCGCCTCCACCGCCGGTCACTGCACCGCAACCGGCAATCGACGCACATCTGGCGTTGACCAATGCACGTGCAGCGCAGGCGCTGGGGTTCACCGGCGCGGGCTATCGCATCGGCATCATCGATAGCGGTATCAATACCAATCATCCGGCCCTGCAGGGGCGGGTGAGCGACAGCTTCCTCTATGTCGACCCGCGCACCAGCAATGTCGCAGTGGGCGATGTGCTCGGGCATGGTACGGCTGTCGCCGAACTGGCGGCCGGGCGTGCGGTGGGGCAATGGCCGGGCGGCATTGCGCCGGGTGCAGGCCTGGTGTCTGCGCGGATCATCAGCGACCGCGCGCCGGTAGACGATGGCACTGGCCAAGGCAATGAAGTCGACGGGCCGCTCGGTCTGGGCCCAGTGCATGCCGATCTGATCAGCGCCGGCGTGCGCATCATGAATAACTCATGGGGCGGCCTGTATTGGAACGACCCGACGGTCACCAATCAGATCGCGCAGGAATATCGATCCTTCATTATCGGTAACGATGGGTTGGTGGTATTTGCCTCGGGCAATGAGTCGCTGGCGCAACCGTCCGATACTGCGGCGCTTCCCAGTCAGTTGGGTCCGAACGGTACGCTTCCAGCTGCAGACTTGGAGCGTGGCTGGCTAGTGGTTGGCGCGCTGGATACCGCCAATCCCACGCAGCTGGCGTCGTACTCCAATGCATGCGGCGTGGCAATGCGTTATTGCCTGGTGGCACCGGGCACGGCGCTGTTTATCGATCCCGATGCAACCGCCAGCAACATCGGCTATTTCTATGGCAGCGGTACGTCCTACGCTGCGCCGCTGGTCTCGGGTGCGGCGGCATTGGTGTGGCAGGCGTTTCCGTATTTCAACAACGACCTGGTGCGTCAGACGTTGCTGGGAACAGCCACCGATCTGGGCGCGCCTGGCGTCGATCCGACGTTCGGTTACGGCCTGCTCAACGTGGGCAAGGCGGTGCTGGGGCCTGCGCGGTTCGATTGGGGGACGGTGGATGTCGAGGTCACGACCTTGCGTTCGACCTGGGCCAACGACATCACTGGCAGCGGCGGATTAACCAAGCGCGGATCCGGCACGCTGATCCTCAGCAGTAGCAACAATACGTTTGCCGGCGATACCCAGGTGCTGGATGGCACGTTGCAAACGGCCAGTCTGCAGAGCGCGCGGGTAGACGTCCTCAATGGTGCAACGTTGATCGGAGCAGGACGCATTGCCGGCACGGTCTCCAATCGCGGGAGTACGCTGCAGGTCGGTGGCGCGGTTTTGGCAATCGGAGGTAACTACACTCAAGATGACTTCGGACGCTTGGCATTAAATGTGGGCGACCGCTTGAACGTGAGCGGTACAGCGACGATCGACGGCGACCTGCAGTTGCTCGGGCGGCGGGATTATGTGGTCAACAACACCACCTATCCTGTGCTGCAAGCAACCAACGGTCTGCAGGGAACGTTTGCCAGTCTCAGCAACGGGCCTGCAGTCACCTTTCTCAATGCCACGTTGAGCTACGACGCCAATAACGCGTACGTGTCGCTGCAGCGCATGGATGTCACGGCCGTCGCCGCATCGCTGGGCGCAATCGGCACGGCATCGATGGAGTCGGCAATTCGCGTCGAACAGGCGTTCCAAAAGGTGGACGCGCAGCAGCTGCAGGGCAACGGTGGCATCAGTGGCGACTTCATTCGTGCCGCGGCGGCGTTGCAGCAATCACCCGATGCCAAGACCGCAGCGGATTCACTGCGCAGTCTGTCCGGACGTGCGCATGCGGCGTCTGCGGCGATGACCTTCGACACCATCGATCTGGGCCGGCGCGCTTTGGCCGCGCATTTCGATGGTCTGTCGCAACAGCCGCGCCTGCTGGGCACCTGGCAGCGCGCACTGGGCGGGCCAGGCGAGGGTGGGGTGACCACTGCAGGATTCGCTACCTCCGGCTGGATGATGGGCAACGATCTGCGCTTGGCATCTGGTGCAGTCACCGGCTTTGCTTTCGGCGAAACGCGTTCCAACAGCCTGGGCGATCTGGATGGCGCACGCGGCCGCGATCGGCAGGTGCAGGCGCAGTTGTACTGGGGCACCACGTTGGGGTCGGCGTATACGCTGGGCCAGCTGGGCTTCGGTAACGTCAACCGGCAGATCGAGCGCACTCTGCAATTGGGCGAAGACCGCAGCAGTGCCTTCAGCGATTACAGCGGCAGCTATCTCAGCGGCAACCTGGAAACCGGGTATCGCTGGGGCCATGCAGCTGCGTCGCTGACGCCGTACATGGGCCTGGATTACGTGCGTCTGCGTAGCGAAGGGTTCCGCGAAAGCGGTGGCGATGGTTTCGGTCTGCGTGCCGATGCAAGCACGTCCTCGCGCACGCAACTGCTGGCCGGCATGCGTTCGGCCTATCGCTGGCGCAGCCTGCAGTTGGGCGGTTATGCCGAATGGCAGCAGGCGTTGAGCAGTCAGGGATTGATGCTGGATGCCAGCTTCATCGGTGTGGAGGCATGGGCACCGCTGCGCGGCATGCAGCCGGCGCGCTCGGGCGGCGTGTTCGGCATTGCGGCCTCGGCGCCGTTGGGCCAGCAGAGCCAGCTACGCTTCGGCTACGACCAGCGGGTGGGCGAGCGCGGCGACGACCGTGCGGTGAGCCTGAAGTACAGCGCCGATTTCTGATCGGTGTGCATGACGCCCGGGCGCAAAGCCCGGGCGTCGTGTGTGCGGCCGCGGTTGCGTCATCGCACGTGTCGTTAAATGCGGCCCGCCTGTTGGCGTGCTTATTCGCCGCGCAATTTATGCAAAAAACGCGGTGCAGTGCGGCCCAGCGGCAGTTTGAGTTTGCTGATGGCCTCGATGCGCGTTTCGGCAATTTGATCGGCTGCCTGCTGCGGCGACACGTTCAACTGCGTGGACAGGTCGAAGACCTTTTCCAGATTGTGATAAATGCTGCGGATCAGGCGCATGGCGCGTTCGCGGTTGTAGCCGTCGATCTCCAGCGACACATTCATCACCCCGCCGGCATTCACCACGTAATCGGGCGCATACAGAATGCCGCGCTTGTGCAGCTCGTCACCGATCGCAGCGCTGGCGAGCTGATTGTTGGCGGTGCCGCAGATGATCTTGGCCTTGAGCTGCGGCAAGGTGTTTTCGTTGATCGCACCTTCCAGCGCGCACGGTGCGAACACGTCGGCCGGCACCTGATGGATTTCGTCCGGGCGCACGGCTTCGGCGCCGTACTCGGCCACTGCGCGATCCACCAGCGCCTGATTCAGATCGGCCACATAGAGCTTTGCGCCGCGTTCCTTCAGCAATTTCACCAGTTCCATGCCGATATGGCCCAGGCCCTGGATCGCGATGCTCGCCTTGCCCACCTCTTCGTGGCCGAGCTTGCGATTGAGCGAGGCCATCAGCGCCTGCAACGCACCGTAGGCGGTGAAGGGCGCCGGGTCGCCGGAGCCGCGATGCACCTGATGCACGCCGGTGACGTACTCGCTCTCCAGGTAGATCTGTTCCATGTCGTTGACGTCGGTGCCGACATCTTCGGAGGTGATGTAGCGCCCGCCCAAGGTGTCGACAAAACGGCCGAATGCGCGGAACAGCACCTCGCTCTTGTCGGTTTTGGGGTCGCCGATGATCACCGCTTTGCCGCCGCCGACATTCAGCCCCGCCAACGCGTTCTTGTAGGTCATGGTGCGGCTGAGCCGCAGCGCATCCGTAAGCGCCGCTTCGCTATCGGGGTAGGGGCGCATGCGCACGCCGCCCAGGGCCGGCCCGAGCCGCGTGCTATGTAGGGCGATGATGGCTTTGAGGCCGGCGTCGCGGTTGTGGCAGAAGATCACCTGCTCGTGACCGGTGGTATCGAGGGTTTCGAAAAGCATCGAAGGCTCCGCGGGGCTGCGTGATGTGCCTCCCCTGACGCCGGGATGCACCCGTGCAATGGGGAAACAAAAAAACGACGTCTGCAGACCCTGTCCGATCACGTCGCGCTGCAACATTTTAAACCACGTCAGTGGGGCGCAGTGTATGAACCTGTTCACCAATCCCGATAGCGTCGCTGCCGGAACCACAGCGTCGCCAGCCACTTGTTCCCGGCCGCGACCGGCAGGCCGGCATGCAGCGAATCAGGATCGGGCCGGCCATCGGCGTGCAGGTTGTCGAAACACACCACAGACCCTGCGCAGGGCGGCACGCAGACACCTGCGAGCGGGAAATCGGTCTGGCCACCTGCCTCGACCGCATTGAGATACACACAGACCGTGCGCAGGCGATTACCTGCAGCGGGACGATCAGCAGCAATTCTGCTGGCCGGCAGGTAGTCGCGATGCGCGCGATAGTGCTCCCCTGGTGCGTAGCACAGCACCGACAATGGCTCGGCATGCGTCAGCGGTAGCCGCGCACAAGCCGCCAGCCTCGCCTGCGCAGCGCGGGCGGCGAAGTCTTCCAGAATCGGGTCCAGCGTCGCGCCGCGGCTGGTGCGGATCGGCGTGCGCTGGCTGCTTGCATCATTCGGATCGACCACCTGGGAGGCGCGCAGATGTGGGCGTGCCAGCAGGATCAATAGCCGGCACTCGTCGGCGGACAGCACGGCGGAGTGGCTTTCGATCGTTGGACACTGGTGGAGCCGCGTCGGCGCGCTGCGTGAGGTGAAGTGCATGTGCTCGCGCGCGCTGCCATCGACCGGATCGGGAGGCGCGATCTGGACTTCGGGGAGGGCCGTGACTCCCAGCGGCTGCAGTTGCCGCAGCAGGTGCTCGGCTGCGTCGGGCTGGGCGACAATGCCTTCGCCGCGCAGCAGGCGCTCGGCGAGCAGCACCGCAGCTGGCACGTCGCCAGCCGATGCAGCCTGCTCCAGCAGGCGCACACAGTGTTGTTGCTGATGCGGGTGATCGATTCGACCGTATTGAATGGCTAGCGCGCGCAGCGCCGGCGGGTAGTGTGCGTCTGCTGCAGCGTGCAACCGCGCATGCGCTTGTGTTCCCAACTGCCCAGGGTCCTCGCCCATAGCCAGCGTCGCCAGCAGATACGACGCTGCAGCCACGCCGTTGTGTTCGGCGTGTTGCCAGTGCGCGATGGCCTGAGCCACATCCACTGGACCGCCGATGCCGTAGGCCAGCATGCGGCCGGCTTCGATCTGGGCGGTGGCATCGCCTGCGGTTGCGCCACGGGTGTACCAGAGGAGAGCTTGCTCTGTCTCACCGGCGCGCACCAGCGCCTGCGCCAACGCATTGATGGCCGCGGGCTGTCGGCCTTGTGCGGCGAGGGTGAGTTGCGCGAGGGACGAGGCGTGCATGGCTGCATCCTAATCGGTGACCCCGCACAACGCGATCAGCTGTCTGCTGCGAGTGCCAGGTGGGTCAGATACAGGCGCAGGTCGAATTCGAGCTGGTGGTAGTCCGGGGTCATGTGGTTGCACAGTTGATAGAAGGCCTTGTTGTGATCGGCCTCTTTCAAGTGCGCCAGCTCGTGGGCGACGATCATCTGCAGGAAGGGCTCCGGTGCATCGCGAAACACCGAGGCAATCCGGATTTCGCGACTGGCCTTGAGCCGGCCGCCGTGCACGCGCGAGATGGCCGTGTGCGTGCCCAGCGCATGCTTCACCACCTGCAGGTGGTTGTCGTAGATCGCCTTGTGCAAGGTGGGCGAGGAGCGCATGTAACGCTCCTTCATCGCCTTGACGTAATCGTACAGATGGCGATCGGTGCGAATGCTGTGCCGCTCCGGATAGCGCCGCGCCAGGACCGCGGCGAGCTTGTCCTGTGCGATCAGCTCGCGCACCTGATCCAGGACGGCGGGCGGGTAACCGGTGAGATAGCGAAGAGTGTCCATGGCGATCGACTGCTGCAAGAGCTGCATGATCGCCGATGCTGGCGAATCTGTCTTATCCGAGAAGAACGGGCGCGCTGCAGAGCGTTCGGATGGTTCCCGACGATTGCGGTCAATGACATCAGTTTCATGCAGGCAAGCGCGATCAGCTCGCCTGCTGCGTGGTCGCTATCGACTCGATCAGTCTTGAAAACAGCATCGATCGAGAGTTGCCTGGTGACGTCGACGAAGCGTCAACGTGCAGTGTCTTTGCAGAGAACCTGCGCGCCGTTAGCGCTGAACGCCGCCTGCGTGTGGCGGCGTGTGTCAGGTGTATTCACGAATGCGGCACATGTGGATGGGTAGCGTGCAGCGCATGTTTTGCGGCGATGTGTCGCAAGCACACGATCGAACAACGGCAGCGTGCCGGATTAGGAGACAACAACATGATCAAGTGGGCCATTATCTTCGCCATCATCGGACTGATTGCCGGTGCGCTCGGATTCGGCGGGATGGCAGGCGCTGCGATGGGAATTGCCAAGTTCCTGTTCTGGGCCGGCATCATCATCGCCATCGTGCTGTTTGTGCTGGGCATGACGATCGCCAAGAAGGTGACCTGACGCGCAGTGTGCAGCTGGACAGTGTTGCGCTGTCAGCTGCACTGCTGCAAAAAAGAGCGGCCATTGGCCGCTCTTTTTCTATCAGCGCGTTGTACAGCGCGATCGCTGAAGGCGATCTCGACCGTAAGCATCGAGCGGGCCTGAGTCAGACGCCGGTATCGTCAGCGGTTGTATGCAGGGCGATATTGAGCTGGTCGATGGTCACGATCCAGTCGGCATCGTCGAGACGTTCTTCACGCAGCAACTGCGCTTGTGCGGGCGTCCAGAACGGGGCTTCTTCCAGGCGCATATCGCCAGGCAAGGGCGAATGTTCGGCGACGAAGGTGCGAATGCTTGCCTCATCGGATGCCAAGCCAAGTTGGGCGAACAATTCGGAGAACGGGTGGACAGGGTGTTCCATTGCAAATCCCTCGTGGGTGCGGATGACTGAATGTTAGAGCACCCAGTTTGAGGGCACTGTGCACGGCCGGCTTGGATTTGCCTGCGCCAATGACCATCTATCCAGCCTGACCAGATAAGGGTGAGACGATCATGGCGACCGGATGGGCGGGTGATGGGGCAGTGCAGGACCAGATCGATGCCACCGTCGAAGACGCGATCAAGCGTGCGCGCAGTCAGCTGCACCAGGGGCCGAGCCTGACCCATTGCGAAGCCTGCGATGCGCCGATTCCCGAAGCGCGACGCAAGGCCGTGCCTGGCGTGCAGTTGTGCGTGAACTGTCAGGAGGCGCATGACCTGGAACAGGGCGCGCAAGGCGGATTCAACCGTCGCGGCAGCAAAGACAGCCAACTGCGTTGAGTGCGTTGGTGAGCTCGCGAACGGCGGGTGTCTTGTTGACCTCAAACATGCGTTGCCGAGAGCACATTGTTCCGGCAGCGGTGCGGACGTTCGGGAGCTTTGCGGTCGGCAAGAGCGGTGGCCGCATGTCCTCAACGCCACTGCGTGCTCAGTTCGCGTTGAAACCGCTGCTTTCGCGCCACCGGCGCGTGGTGCGCTGGAAAAACAGGCTGTTGGGAACCTGCAGCACGCTGCCCGCATGGTCGCCGGTTTCTTCCAATGTCGTGTAGATCACATTGATATCGATCACGCGTCCCTTCAGGCCGGGCTTGTCGCCACCTTCGAGCAGCTCGATGTGATCGTGCAGGCGGAACGGACGTGTGGTGATGATCAGGAAGGTGCAGAAGATATTGGACAGCACGCTCCATGCGGCGAAAAACGCCACCGCGCCAACCGCAGCAAAGCCGGTGAATGCCGTCCACAGCGTTTCGCTAGAGACACCGGCAACATGCAAGACCATCAGCAACGCGCTGGTCGAAATGATGAAACTGCCAACGCGGCGAATACCGATCATCATCTCGGCGGGCACGTTGTAGCGCGTGCATACGCGCCGCAGCAGTTGCCGCAATAACAGGCGTAGCAAGCCCGCCAAGGCAAGTATCAGCACGATCTTGATCATTGGCACTGCGACTGCCAGCCACTCCGGGTTCCAGTGAGGCAACAGGCTACGGATCATGGCGGGCAAGGGGTCGGACGCGGACATCAGATCAGACAAAAGCGGGGTGGACCGCCATTGTAACGGCGCAACCTGCACGCGACAGGTGCAGGGGATGAACGTTCGCGCGTCTGGGTCGTCCGGCTGCAGCAGGTGCTGTCACTACACCGCTTGCTCGCGCTGTGTTTTAAGGGGAGTGAGGTGGATGCGGACTGGCGAAACCGACGGTATTCCTGCGACGCAGCGCTGCTCAAGGCCGCGGCGACGCCAGACGCGCCGAACCAAGTGCCTGGCATTACAGCGCCGTACAACGCTTGCCGAGCGGCTCTATAGATGCGCTGGTGATCGGACCTTGAGGCAGTCGCGTCTTGCCGATGGCGGAGGCGCGCTGGCTGGGAGCCAACTCGTCTTCGCTGTATCCGATCGCTGCCATTCAGTGCCGATATGCACGTCATGCGCGACCAAGACCGCCAAGCGCCGCCAGGTCTGCGCGATCGCGTGGACCGGTGCCCACTGATCCGGTCTACTGGCACCGATGCAGGAGTCCTGCTCCAAGGTGGCATGCAGTAGGCAGACGTCGATCCGGGCAGGCGTCATCCTGAGCTGCACTGCGTCCAGTCGCTGCACTTGGGGGCAGTGGGGCGTGCACAAGGCCAGAGCCAGCCCAAGCAGGTGTGGCATGACGATCTCCAACGTAAACCAGGTGCTACGCCGCAGTAGCGTCGGCGGGCGGCGATGCGGCGCGGGAGTGCGCCATTGCAGACTTGGATGCGGCGGCCGGCCGAAAGGTTTAGAGCCGCGAACATGCGTACTGCGCTTACCGGCAGGCGGTCGTGGCTGGGAATCGACAGGGACTACCCGTACGCCGGGTTCTGAGTGCGTTGCCCGGGCTCACCTGACGACTGCTCGCTACGCTTTATCGGCCGCTCTCGCAGTGGTGATCGGCTGCTGCGCTGAGGATTAGCGAGCACTGCAGCGATTGCAGTGGTGAGACGGCTGTTCGCCACGGATCCAGCCATGCGGCACCGCCAGCACACCAGCCAGGGCTCGCGCCGTTCTGCGGGCTTCCAAAAAAGTTTGCGCGGGTTTAAACCATTGCGCTGTTCGGTGCATCCAACTGGCTATGCTCGACACCTCCGTGCCCATCGATGCCCTGCCGTGTGCCACCCCCGCCGACCGCGACGATGCGGCGTTGGCGCGTGCGGCTGCGGCTGGCGAACGCGCTGCGTATGAGGCGATTTATCGTCGCCATTCGCCGCGGTTGTATGCGCTGGTCTGGCGTTTGTGCGGCGGCAATGCCGCGCGCGCCGACGACGTATTGCAGGACACCTTCATCGCCGCGTGGAAGGCATTGCCGCAGTTTCGCTTCCAGAGTGCCTTGGCCACCTGGTTGCATCGGCTTGCCGTCAATACCGCGTTGATGGAGCTGCGCGCGCGTGCGGCGTTTGGCGATCAGGCCAGTGACGACACCGATGCGATGCTTACGGCAGTTCCCGACGCAGCGGGTTGTCACTCGATCCGGATGGATCTGGAGCGCGCCTTGGAAACGTTGCCGCCGCGCGCCAGGGCGGTGCTGGTGCTGCACGATATCGAAGGCTGGAAACACCAGGAAATTGCCGATCAATTGCAGATGGCGGTCGGCAGTTCGAAGGCACAACTGCATCGCGCGCGCGGTCTGCTGCGCGCGCGGCTTGGAGAACACGCATGACCCCCGACCACCCCGACCACCCTGATCGCATCGAAGCCGAGTCCCGGGCCGAAGACGCTGCGCTGGTTGCGCGCTTGCAGGCATTGCCGCAGCAGCGCTTGCCGCCTGCGCAGCTGTGGGAGCGCATCGCGCCAGCGCTGGTGCCGCATGCCACTGTGGTGGCACGTGGGCCCGGTCGTCGTCGCTGGGCGCTGCCGGTGCTTGGCGTTGCGTTGGCAGCGGTCGTGGCTTTGGTCGCTGTCGTGCCCGGCATCAGGCAGCACACATCGCCGCCGCGTGCTGCGCAGCCGGCGCTCGTGGCGCAGGCGCAGGCGATGGCCGGGCAATACCAGCAGGCCATCGCCCAGGTTCCGCTGCAGCAGGTGCCGGCCGATCTGCGGCCTGCGCTGGACGAGCTGGATCAAAGCGCGCGGGCCATCCACGCGGCCATCGCGCAGAGCCCGCAGTCTGCCTTTTTGTTGTCGCAACTGCAGCGCACCTACGCCAAACGGCTGCAATTGACCCGTCTTGCCTCTCAGGGCGAGACATCCTTCCCAAGTTGAGGAGCATGTTCATGCGCTACGCACATCTTTCCCTGTTGCTGTTGCTGTTGGCTGCGGTTTGCGCTGCGCCGGCGGCGGCCCAAACTGCGGTCAATCAGAGTCATCCGTTGGCACGTGGCGGGCGCGTGGAGCTGGAAAACATCGCCGGTCAGATCCGTGTGCGTGGGTGGGACCGCGACGAGGTGGCGCTGACCGGCACCTTGGGCGAGGGCCAGCGGCTGGAGGTCGATGCGAGTTCGAACCGTCTGCAATTGGAGGTGATCTATCCGCATACCAGCCGCAGTAGCAAGGGGGCGCAGCTGGAGTTGCGCGTGCCGCGCGGCGCCATGCTGCAGGTGGCTGCGGTCAGCGCCTCGGTGGACGTGGACCAGGTCGATCTTGCGCAGCTGCGGCTCAAATCCGTCAGTGGCGACGTAGTGGCACGCGGCCGCGCCAAGGAAGCCCAGCTGGAGACGGTCAGCGGGACGTTGCGCAGCACGGTGAGCAGCGGGCGGGTGACGCTGGGCACGGTCAGTGGGCAAATCGACGCGCAAGCCGGTGCCAGCGGCGTGGTGTCGGCCGAGTCCGTTTCCGGTGATATCCGGATCGGCGCGGGACAGGTCTCCCAGTTGCGTTCGCAAAGCGTGTCTGGCTCGGCCTCGGTCACAGTAGCCGGGCTGGCGCCGGGTGGCAGCATCTCTGCAGAGAGTGTCAGCGGCACGATCACGCTGGGCGTACCGCGCAACGTCTCGGCGGCGCTGAATGTGGAGGTCTTCAGTGGCGACATCCACTCGGTGGCCGGGCGGGTGGAGCGGCCTGAGTACGGCCCTGGCAAGAGCCTGCGCGCGACGCTGGGGGCCGGTAACGGCGATATCAAACTGGAGTCGCACTCGGGTTCGGTGCGTATCGACTACAGCAACTGACGCCGAAAACAGACGTGCCACCTTGCGGTGGCACGTCGGTAACACTTCAAGGCAACCCTTGGCGGCAACTGTCGCAAGCGCGCGCTGCGATGCGGGCGCAAGTGACAGCGTGCTCGCTACTTAAGCGATCTTGTCGCCGTCGTTGCGGGCGGGGCCGAAGTTGGTGGTGAGCACTTCGATCCGGCCGCCGGTCTTGCGGAACGCGGCGATGTCGGCAGCGATGCGCTCACGACTGAGCGGCTGCGACTTGCCTTCGCTGCGAGCGATGCTGGGCTGGGATTTCTGCTTGGTCGCGGGACGTGCCATGTGGCCTCCTGTAGCGGGGAAGTGCAATGACACCGCGTGCGGCGAGGGTGGTGCGCGCGAAAGCGGTGTCGAGAAGTGCGATCGCGTTCGGTGCGCAATCGCGGCGGCACGACGGGCGTGCCTTGCAGGCGAGACGGCTGAGCGTCAGGCAGCAACCGCGCATTATAGGCGCTGAGCGCCGATTTGTGTTAACCGTCCGACGGGCGGGCGCCCTGAGCCGCCGCCCAAGCCAGGCCCTGCACCACGCCGAACGAGGGATCGCCATGCACCATGCGCGATTCCGGAAAGGCCGCCGCCACGGTGTCGCGGATATAGCCGGCGCGCGACATGCCGCCCGTCAGGAACAGGGTGGCCGGCGCTGCGGCCATGTCGGCTCGCACCTGCGCAAGCAAACCTTCCAGCTCGCGCAGATAGCTGGAAGCGGACGCCACCAGTGCGCTGGCCTGCACGTCCACGCCCAGCCCGCGTTCGATGAATTCCAGCGATGCCTGGTGCTGGTCGAGCTCGCTGAGCGCGATCTTGCAGGCTTCCACGCCGCGATACAGGCGCGCGGTATTGCCGGTGTCCTGCAATGCCTGCAGGCGCTTGTCGAACGGGGCAGGCACGTCCTGGTATTTGTGCAGGCGGAATTCGCGTTGACGGGTCATGTCCTGCACCATCGCCGCTTCCACATAGTGGTGCGCCGGCACGCGGGTGATGCCGCGGCCGAACAGCGGCATGTAGGCGGCGAGACTGAGCGCCAGATCGATATCGGTACCGCCGCGCGGAATGCCCCAGGCGCGGTGCACCTGCGGCGGGGCACTGCCGCCGACGCTGGCATGCGCGATGTCGGTGGTGCCGCCGCCGATGTCCACCACCACCGTGTCGTGCCGGGTGTCGTGGCTGACGTGATAGTGCATCGCGGCCGCTGCGGGTTCTTCGAGAAACTCCACACTGTCGAAACCGGCGGCGATGGCGGCGGTCTGCAAAATCTCCAGCGCCTGTGCATTGCCGGCTTCGCCGATCGAACTGCGAAATTGCACCGGACGGCCGAGTACGGCGTTGCGGATGTTGAGATCGAACTGGCGCGAGGCGGTGAGACGGATATGTTCCAGCACGTGCGTGGCGATGCCGGTGATGGTCTGACGCGCGCGCGGGTGCAGGTTGTAGCCCAGCATCGACTTGGGGCTTTGCACCAGATTGCCTTCGCCTTCGAGGAAGTAGGCATCCAGCGCATCGTCGCCGTACACCGCGTTCTGCAGCAGCGCCGCCGAGCTGCGCGGCTCGCGCACCTGCTCTTCCATCCATTGCCGGCGCACGATGCGCAACGCCTCGCGGCGCAGGCTGTCCTGATTTGGGGTACGGCCGGCGGCAGTCGCATCGCGGCGGGCGGAGTCGATCAAGCGCTCCATCTCGTATTCCAGCGCGGGCGTGAGGCTGAAATTCTCCGGATCGCGCATGGTGTCGGGGAAATACACCGTGGTGCGGAACTGCAAGGCCTCACCGAAGCGCACCGGTTGCACCTGCCCGTCGACGATCGCCGCGGCGGCGGAGTTGCTAGTACCGAAGTCGATGCCGAGTTTCATGCAGAGTGCCTGAGAGCGGGCCGCGCACTTTACTACGGCTGCCGCGTCCACCGTCCAGACCGGCGCGCAGGCATTGCGCCCGGGCCGATGTGCCGCGTGCCGGGCGGCACGCGGCATCTTGCATCAGGCCGCGATGTCGTCGACGTGGCCCTGGTTCAATTCATCGGTAGTGGCTTCGCGCACTTCAACCACTTCGACTGCGAAGTGCAGGGTCTGCCCGGCCAGCGGGTGATTGCCGTCCACAGTCACCTGCTCCGGGCCAACGTCGGTCACGGTCACCAGGACCGGGCCCTGCTGGGTGCGGGCTTCGAACTGCACGCCGGGCACGACGTCAACATCGGTGGGGAAGGCATCGCGCGGCACGTGCTGGATCAGCTGTTCGTGACGTGGGCCATAGCCTTGTTCGGGCGCAACATCGGCAGTGAGCGTGTCGCCGATGCGCTTGCCGTCCAGTGCCTGCTCCAGGCCGGGAACGATGTTGCCGGCACCGTGCAAATAACTCAGCGGGGTGTCCGGGGTGGAGCGGTCCAGTACCAGGCCGCTGTCATCGGACAGCGTGTAGTGAATGGTCGCAACGCGACCTTGGCTGATTTCCATTGGAAACCTCCATGACGGGTGATCGAGGGGAGTGCATCGGCTGATTCACGATGCGAAGAGATGCTGCCTGCACACCGTAGGCAATCGCAGTGGATCATGCAACCGCAGCAGGCGTTGCGGTTTGGGCGAGGATCAGCTTGGTGCACTGCCTGGCACGACGCTGCTGCAAGCCAATGCGGTACCACGCAGGCTTGTGTGTGACGGTCGTGCGGTTCGGCTCGCTACACGGCCCGTGTAGCAAGAGCGGCTAGCAACACATAGCGAGCAGTCGTCAGAGAGGTGTGGACGGCGTGCTCAACACCGGAGTGCACGCGTGGTCCATGTCGCACCGAGCACCCGCCGTGCTCGCCTGGCGGTGAATACAGTGGTTTTGTTGGCTGTTCTAATGCGTTTGCCGCCGGTTCGCTGCGTCACGGTACAGCACGCATGGCGCTAAAACGCGCACATCGAGCGCGCAGCGCAGCTACATTAGCCGACTGTGTGCGCATTCACTCCGTCTGCGCACCACGCTCGATCTGTGCGCGGCGCGCGCGCCAGGTTTCCGGTGTCTGCGGTTTGATGAACAACGCGGTGAGCTCGGGATGCTGGCGCTTGGCTGCCGCTTCGATGCGCCCGACGCAGGCCTCGATCTGCGGCGTGGTGCGGCTGTCTTCGAACTCGGCGCTGAGCGCGGCAACCACCTGGTTCGGGCCCATCTGCATGGTCAGCACGCCGTTGGCGGCGCGCACATCCGGGTCGCTGGCGGCAATGCGGAGCAGCGACTCGGTGACATGCGCATGCGCGGGTTCGCCAATCAGCAAGCCCTTGGTTTCGCGCGCCAGCAGGAACGCGGTGAAAGCGAGCACACCGGCAATGCCGATCGATGCGATGCCGTCGAGCTCGGGCATGTCGAACAACTGTGCGCCGGCCAGGCCAAGCAGTGCCATGAACAGGCCGATCAACGCGGCGCTGTCTTCCAGCAAGACAGTAAAGGTGCTGGGATCCTTGCTCTGGCGAAACGCCTCGAAGTAGCCCATGCGGCCCTTTTTGGCACGAAATTCGCGCAGTGCCACCACCCAGGAGATGCCTTCGAACACGATCGAGACACCGAGCACGCAGTAGGCGACAAGATGGCTCTTGGCCGGCTCTGGATGACGCAGATGCACGATGCCTTCGTAGAGCGAGACGCCGGCGCCCATCGCAAACACCAACAGCGCGACGATGAAACTCCAGAAGTACAGCTCGCGCCCGTAACCGAATGGGTGTGTCGGCGTGGGTGCTTGCGCGGCACGACGCAAGCCGTACAGCAGCAGTACCTCGTTAACGGTGTCCACCAGCGAATGCACACCTTCGCTGAGCATGGCCGAGCTGCCGGAAATGCCTGCAGCAATGAATTTGGCCACTGCGATGGCCAGATTGCCGGCCAGCGCGACGTAAACCACCAGGTGCGAGCCCTTGGGTTTTGCAGGGCCGCTGGATCCGGCATCGCTGGGTCCGCCCTCGGCGTTGCCAGCGTGTGCGGCGCTCGATGTGGGGGGCACTGGCGGGTTGGACACGTGCGACCTGCGGGGTATTCGATAAGCGCTGCACTATCGCGCCGTGGCCGTGCCGGGTGCGTGATCGCAGCGCCGGGGAGCTACAATCCACGCCCGTTTCGATCAAGGAATTGCATGTCTACCGTTCCCGCCTGCCCGCAATGCGGCCAGGACAACACCTATGCCGACGGCGCGTTGTCGATCTGCGCGGAGTGCGGTTTCGAATGGACTGCAGGCGAGGCCACCGCGAGCGCGACGGTCGTGCGCGACAGCAACGGCAACGTGTTGCAGGCTGGCGACACGGTGACGGTGATCAAGGATCTCAAGGTCAAGGGCGCGTCGATTCCGCTCAAGCAGGGCACGGTGATCCGCAATATCCGCCTGGTCGAAGACGATGCCGAACATATCGAAGGCAACTCGGAAAAGATCAAGGGGCTGGTGCTGAAGACCTGCTTCTTGCGCAAGGCGTGAGCGTCACTCGCGGGTAAGTCGCCCGCGCAGGAATGCGCTTGTGCGCGATGCGTGCAGCAGAGCTGCACCGCGCGCGCTCCCGCAGCGCAGTGCAGCGTCTGTCTTGTAGGCGCCATCAATCGCGCGGATACACCGCCGCCACCATGCAGCTCTGGCGCATCCGCGCAAACTGCCCGCCGCGCATGGTGCTCAGGTCGCCTTGCTGGCCCGTCCCGACGCCTGCGCCGGCAAGGCCGATTTCGTCGAGTACATCGACCTTGTCGCCGGGATTGCCGCAGATCGCATTCAAGCCCATGCCGGACACGAAGCGGATCGGCGGTGCGCCGCTGAGTTCGCGGCAGCTGTCCATCAACTCGACGCGATAATGGCGATGCGTGCCGGGATGGCGTGGCGACACTTCCACCACCAGGCCCTGCGCGTCTTCCGACCATGCGCGCAGCATGCTGGGATTGAAGCAGTAGCTGGACGAGCCGGCGAAGTTGCGACGACGTGCTTCGCGCACGCTGACGCCTTCCAGTGTGGGCACACCGTCGCGGTCGCGCTGCCGGGCAATGCCGGCGTAGTCGCGCGCGCTGAGCGTGGTGACCTGGCTGATGGCGCACCGTTGCTGCCCGGCGCTGACATACGCCTGCGCGCCATTGCAGACCCAACCGTGCGGCGCGAGCAGATTGGCATCTGCCTGCGCGGCGAGCTGTGGGCAGTCCTGCGCCAACTGCAGGCGGAACAGGCGTCCGTCGTGTTGTGCTACAGCAAGCGTACGCGCATCGGCCTGATGCAATTCCGTCACCTGGCGCGCATCCAGGCAGTCCGCGCTTGGCGGCGCAGGACGCGTGGCTTGTGCCGATGCATCGGCCATGGTGCATGCCATCACGTTGATGCCGAACAGAACCGCAGCGAGCAGGCGCATCACGCACATCCTTGGCAATGAGGTAACCGCATCATGTGCCAGCAGCGCTGTGCTGACAATCGCGCATCGGCAGCGAAGGAGCACCCAGTCGAAAGGACACGCCGCGCGCTGAGGATGCCGGCATGCAGTACGCAGCTAACGCCGCAGGTGCCTGCCTGTCCAGGCAGAGTGCTGATAGCGCGCTCATGGTGTTTCAGGCGGATCCGAATCCAGCACCTGCAGCTTGGCGCCGGTGGTCTCGGGCAGGATGCGCTGGTCGGTGGCGACCAACACCACGCCAGGGGTCAGCAGCGGCAGCAGCCCGGCCAGAAATGCGGGCGGCACCTGCAGGCGCGCGACGGTGCTGGCGTCCAGCGCCTGCCCTGCCGCGGCGGTACTGCCGGGAATGCCGATCCGCATCCAGTTGGGCATGCGCTGACCAGGCAGCCCGGGGAGGTCGCCCGGCAAAAAGCCCTGGCCGACGATGAAAGCCTGCGTGCCCAGCGGTGCGGCGCCGGGCTCTGCGTGCAAGGCGACTTGCGCGCGCCCGATTTCCACACCGTTGCGGTAGACCACCAGTTGCTGGTCGGTACTGCTGATCAGCATCGAGATCGGGCCGGCCGGCGCCAGATCCGGCTGCCAGGCAAATGCCTGGCCGTTGGGTAGCGGCAGCAGGGCGCGCTCGGCGCCGGTGGTGGGATCGATCGGGCTGAGCGCGCGCGGATGCACCACATCGTCGGCACTGATGCCGGCCTGCGCGACCACCACCACCATGCCCATGTTGGAATTGTCGAACAGCAGTCGCGCAAATTCGGACGGCAGATGTACGCAACCGTGCGACTCCGGATAGCCGGGCAGGCCGCCGGCGTGCAGGGCGACGCCGTCCCAGGTCAGCCGCTGCTGATACGGCATGGGGGCGGCGTTGTAGATGTTGGAGCGATGGTCCTTGTCCTTCTGCAGGATGGTGAACACACCGGTCGGCGTTTCGTGCCCGGGCTTGCCGGAGCTGATGGTGGACACGCCGATCAGGATGCCGTTGCGATATGCATAGGCGCGTTGTTCGGTCAGGCTGACAATCACCGCCATCGGCCCCCAGCCTTTGCTGACGCCACCCCAGATCCATTCGCCCGGCTTGAGTTGCGTGGGCAGGGTATCGGCAGGGCTGGACTGGCGCGCGCCCCAGAACGGCACGGCAAGCGCTTGCCCGCCGATCAGCAACGTGCAGCACAGGGCAAACGAGAGAAAGCAGCGCATTGGAATTCCAGCAGCAAGGGCTGGCTGGATGCTATCCGGATGCAACGGGCGCGTCATGTAGCGACGCTGTGGTGTCGGCGCGACACGCGAAGGGTGGCCTTGCACGCAGGCTGATCAACCGGGCTTGTCTGCGGTCGCCGCGCTGCACGGCGTCGCGCGTTGTACGCGCGATGCATTCGCTGCCCGATCACCGCCGCTTCGTTGCAGCGGTGATCGGGCGAGCTGTGGTCGGAATCAGTCCGCCAGTGCGGGGTAATCCGTATAACCCTTGGCACCGCCACCGTACAGGGTGGCCTGGTCGACGGCTGCCAGCGGTGCTTTCTCGTGTAGGCGACGCACCAGATCCGGGTTGGCAATGAAGGGGCGGCCGTAAGCGATCGCATCGGCGTAGCCGCTGCTGATGGCGTGTTCGGACATGCCACGGTCGTACCCGTTGTTGGCAATCCATGCACCATCGAACTTGGTACGCAATGCAGCGTAGTCGAAGGCGATGTTGTCGCGCGCGCCACCGGTGGCGCCTTCGATCACGTGCACGAAGGCCAGCCCGCCGATCAGGTTGAGCCGCTCGACCGCACGTTCGAACAACGGCTGCGGATCGGAGTCGTGTGCGCCGTACACCGGGGTCACCGGCGACAACCGCACCCCGGTACGCTCGGCACCGATCTCGTCGGCGATGGCCTGCACCACTTCGCTCAGCAGGCGTGTGCGGTTTTCGATGTCGCCGCCGTAGGCGTCGGTGCGCTTGTTGGAGCCATCGCGCAGGAACTGGTCGAGCAGATAGCCGTTGGCGGCATGCACCTCCACGCCATCGAAACCGGCATCGATCGCGTTGCGCGCAGCGAGACGGTAATCCTCGATCAGTGCGGGAATTTCATCCAGTGCCAGGGCGCGCGGCTCGGATATATCTTCAAAGCCGCTCTTGGTGTAGGTCTTGCCTTCGGCGCGAATGGCGCTGGGCGCAACCGGCACTTCGCCAGGGGGCAAGACGCTGGTGTGCGAGACGCGGCCGACATGCCATAGCTGCAGCACGATCTTGCCGCCACGGCGATGCACTTCGTCGGTGACTACGCGCCAGCCTTCGACCTGCGCCTGGGTGTAGATGCCGGGGGTGTCCAGATACCCCTGGCCGAGCGGACTGATCTGCGTGCCTTCTGCAACGATCAGGCCGGCGGTGGCGCGCTGGCCGTAATACTCGGCGGCGAGCGGCGAGGGCACCTGGCCGGCGCCGGCGCGGTTGCGCGTCAGCGGCGCCATGATCACGCGGTTGGCAAGATCCAATGCGCCCAGGCGCACCGGGGAGAACAACGGAGATTCAGTGGATTTGGACATCAGCAACCAGTTCGAGTTGGATCGCGCGCCAGGCGCGGCACCACGCCGATCGCGGTGCTCCACAGCGATGGTGGCGGACCCAAGCAGATTCGAGCGATGCCAGTAGGACACTGCGTCTCCAGTGCGCCAACGCGCGGCGAACCGTGATGTGCTGAGGGTTGGCGCTGAATCGCTGCAAGAACACGCCTTTCGCTAATTGCTGCATTGCACAATAATAAGCCGCCCCGTCATCCTGGAGTCGGGCATGTCCGATATCGATCTCTCAACGCCGCGCGTGCCACGGCGCGATTACGTGCTGATCCTGCTTGCGCTGGCGATGGGCGGTTTTGCGATCGGCATCAGCGAGTTTTCCACAATGGGCCTGATGACGCAGATCGCGCAGGGCCTGCAGATCAGCGAGCCGCAGGTGGGCCATGTCATCAGTGCGTATGCGCTGGGTGTGGTGGTCGGCGCGCCGTTGCTGGCGATCCTGGGCGCGCGCTGGCCGCGTCGCACCTTGTTGTTGCTGCTGATGGTGTTCTACGCGCTGGGCAACCTTGCCAGTGCGTTGGCGCCGAGCTACCACACGATGTTGTTGTGTCGCTTCATCGCCGGGCTGCCGCACGGCGCATATTTTGGCGTCGCTTCGTTGGTTGCCGCTTCGATCAGCCCGCCCAATCAACGTGCCACTGCGGTGGGGCGCGTGCTGCTGGGCTTGAGCGTTGCCTTGCTGGTGGGTAACCCGCTGGCGACCTGGCTGGGGCAGATCGTGAGCTGGCGCTGGGCGTATGCGTCGGTGTCGGTGATTGCGCTAGGCACGGTCGCGGCGGTGGCTGCATTGTTGCCGCCTGCGCCGGACGAGCCACGTCAGCAGCCATTGCGCGAGTTGCGTGCGTTCAACCAGCCGCAGGTGTGGTTGGCGTTGGCGATCGGCGCTGTGGGGTTTTCCGGGATGTTCTGCGTTTTCAGTTATCTGGCGCCGACCCTGACCGCGGTCACTGGCGTAGCGCCTGCGCGCATTCCGTTGGCGATGGCCGCATTCGGCGTCGGTGGCGTGCTCGGCAGCATCCTTGGCGGATGGTTGTTCGACCGCATGCAATTCCGCGCGGTGCCGGTGCTGTTGGTGTGGTCGATCGTAGTGATGCTGACCTTCCCGCTGGCTGCGCATTCGGGCCTGTGGGTGTTCGTTTCCATTGTGGCGGTCGGCACGATGGGCGCTCTGGCGCCGGCGTTGCAGACCCGCCTGATGGACGTGGCAGCCGAAGCGCAGACGCTGGCCGCAGCGTCCAACCACGCCGCCTTCAATACCGCAAATGCCTTGGGCCCCTGGCTGGGCGGCATGGCGATCACCGCAGGCTGGGGCTGGACCTCTACCGGGTATGTGGGTGCAGCCACCGCACTCGGCGGGTTGCTGGTCTACGCGCTGGCGGTGTGGCAAGAGCAACGTCAGCACAGTGTTGCGACCAACGGCTGAGTGGCTGACCGACTTAGCTGCGTGCGCTGATGGGCGTGCGCTGCGCCGCCGATCGCAGCGCTTTGTAGATCCTGGTGATTTACGTGCCATCCCTGCATCTGTGACGTGCACGGCGCGTGCTCGCTGACAGCACGAGTGGTTGAGCAGCGACACACTGCGCTCGCGTTCGCTGCAGATGCAAGTGGCGACTGCGTGCGAGCATCGCATCCACAAACAACTCACGGCCGCGCGTCGAGACTGCCCGCACTGCAACCGGACCGAACAGCGCCATGACCGACTTCACTCCACCGCCGTGGAAGCGTCCCAATCCCAAGCGAAAGGCCGCCTCCACACCGTTGACCGACGCACAGAAGGCCGCCGCGAAGCAGCGTGCAGAAGAGGCCGGGCGCCCCTATCCGAATCTGGTCGACAACATGTGGGCGAGTCGCCAGCCGAAGGGATCTTGATGCGTCGTTGCCAACGATGAATCGCAATTCATCGGCCGCACGATGGCGTGAGGACGATGCCCGTATCGCTCACATGCCGATTATGGTCGCGCCGCCAGGATGCAGCCGTACACAAGGTCACGGCATCGCAATCAAACCATCGATTGCGCTTCTCCCCGAAAGCCAGCGCATTGCATCCCTCGCGACGCTGGTGCATCCAACAAGGAGCGACACATGAGCATTCAGAGCAAGACCGAGCATAGCCTCAACGACCTCATCGCCATCTCCCGCGACGGCAAGGACTTCTACGACGAAGCCGCTGCCAAAGTGGGCGATGTAGAGCTGGCGACGTTGTTCCGCCGCATTGCCGGGGTCAAGACCGACATCGTCAGCAGCCTAAGCAGCGTGGTCGCATCGGCCGGCGGCACGCCGGAAAAGCACGGCACCATGGTCGGCAGCATGCAGCAGTTCTACGGCAAGGTGCGCGCAACGTTGGGCGATACAAAGTACGGCTACGTGGCCGAGCTGGAAGAATCCGAAGATCGCCTACTGAAGGCCTTCGATGAAACCATCGCCGATGCCGACACGCCGGCTGCCGCACGCGATGCTGCACTGCGTCTGTTGCCGGAGGTGCGTGCATGTCACGACGTGATGCGCAACCGCAAGCATGCGATGAAAAACGCCGCGTAAGGCGTCGCAAGACCGAAGTGCATTTGCACTGATGCAGCTCTCGGAGTAAATCGATACAGGCGGGAAACGGGTAGCGCAAGCTGCCCGTTTCTTTTTGTGCGTGCAGCATGCCGCGCGCCAGCTGGCGAACAAATCACCACGGCGGCAGTCCCGTTCCACGCTGACGAAGTGTTCCACGTGGGCGCGGGGTTGCGCGGCGTATTCGCACACGCATCAGGTCTGCTAGTATCCGCCGCCCTTCTTCAGCCAGGCCCGCGCAGGCGGTCGTGGAATTACCCATGAAGCAGCAGTTTCTATATCTGTCATCGGCCGAGGCGCAGTTGTCGCTGGGCCTGGGGGAAGAGAAGACCACCGAGCGGCTGTTTTTTGCGGTGATGGCCGATGCGGCCACCGCCGTGCACGCGGCGGGCATCGCCGAGGGGCTGCTGCAGAGCGGTCAGGTGGATGGCAAACCGCTGGGGCGCGAGCGGCTGCATGTGACCTTGCACCATCTGGGCGATTACGCCGGTGGGCTGCCGCCTTCGTTGGTGAGCCGTGCCAGTCAAGCGGCCGAGCGTGTGGCGATGGAAGCCTTCGACGTCGAGTTCGATCGCGTCGTCACCTTCGGCGGGCGACGCTCGCAACTGCCGTGCGTGCTGCGTGGCGAAGAGCGCGTGCGCGGACTGTATGCGTTGCAAGGGGCGCTTGGCCGTCAGCTGGCGCATGTGGGCATCGCCGGCGATGCGCAGTACACGCCGCATATGACGCTGCTGTATTGCAACCAGACGTTGCCGCAACGGCGCTGCGATGCGCTTGCCTGGACGGTGCGCGACTTTGCGTTGGTGCGCAGCTTTTTGGGCCAGTCGCGTTACCAGATCGAAGGCCGCTGGCCGCTCCGTTGAGCCGCAACGGTGTGTGCAGACGCGCGCACACGCGGTAGCCTGCGCGCATGGATGCCACCACACCCCTGCCGTTGCATGCCGACCATCTGGCCGCGTTGGAGCAGGCCTATGCCACGCCGCCGCGCGCTTACCATCACTTCGGCCATGTGCGCGCACTGCTGCAGCACTATGCCGAGGTGGCTGCCGGGCCGGGGTGGCAGCAGCCGGTGGAGGTCTGGCTGGCGGTACTGTTCCACGATGCGATCTATCAGCCCGGGCGCAGCGATAACGAAGCCGAATCTGCGCAGTGGGCCATGGACTGCATCCCGCGCTGGTGGCCGCAGGCCGAGGTGGATCTGCAACGCGTGCAGGCGCTGATCCTGCTCACCGCGCGCCATGGGCAACTGCAACCCCAGGATGTGGACGAGGAGGCGGCGCTGTTCCTCGATTGCGACATGGCAATTCTGGCCGCGCCCGCCGCCATTTTCGATGCCTACGACCGGGCGATCGCAGAGGAATACCGCGGCCATGTCCCCGCGTTGCTGTTCCGGCTCAATCGCCGCCGCTTCCTGGCCGGGCTGCTCAAGCGGCCGCGCATCTTTCTCAGCGCGTATTTTCACGCACGCATCGATTCGGCAGCGCGCGACAACCTGCGTCGCCGGCTGGGCCGCTGAGCCGGCGCTTCTGCCGCGCGCCGCGTCAACCAGATGCTGCGGATGCGCACGCTACAATGGCCGCATGCACGACAGCGCCAGTTCCGCCTCCGATCCACGTCCGCAAGCGCCGCAGGCACCCGCGCCCAACGAGTGTTGCGAGAGCGGCTGCCCGTTGTGCGTGCACGATCTGTATGCCGAGGAACTGACACGTTACCGCCAGGCCCTGGCCGCCTGGGAGGAACGTCAGGCGGCACAGGCGCGATGAGCGAAACGTCGCGCTTCGCGGCGACTGCCGGAACGATTATCTTTGGATCACTTTTCCCGATGGTGCGACATGCGACGACTTGAACGATGGAGCGCGCTCTGCGGCGCGGCGGTGTTGACGCTGTCGGGAGTGGCCGCCGCACAGGCTCCGGAACCGGTCAGCCACGGGCGTTTTGAACAGATCCCGGTGTTGATGCCCAAGGGCGAGCCGCAGCGGGTGGTGATCTGGCTGGCGGGCGCGGGCAATGCCGGCACGCGTCAGGCTCAGGCGCAAGCCCTGCGCGACGATGGCGCGATGGTAGCGGTGGTCGATACCGCGCATCTGTACGCGGTCCTGCGCAAGGCCGGCGGCACGTGCACGTTTTCGGTAGGCGATGTGGAGAATTTCTCGCGCTATCTGCAGGCCTTCTATCACATCCCCACGTATCGGCTGCCGTTGCTGGTGGGCGATGGCGAAGGTGCGGCGCTGGCCTACGCCATCGGTGCGCAGGCCAAGCCGCATGTGCTGGCTGGCGTGCTCACCGACGGCCTGTGCCCGGCCACGGTGTCCGATCAGGCGATCTGTCAGCCGGGTGTGCGCCCGGGCAGCAATAGTCTGGTTCCGGTGACGCTACAGATTCCCTGGGTGCTGGCCGGCAGCCAGGACAAGCGCTGCCCTGCGGCAGCCGAAGACGCCTTTCTCAAACAGATTCCGCAGGCCCGCACCTTCAAGCGGTCTGCGCAGGGCGACATCGTGCCTGGCTTGCGCGCCGCCGCCCGTTCGCTGGGCGAACAGAAGGGGGTGGCCCTGCCACCGCCACCGGGCGGTCTGACCGACCTGCCGGTGGTCGAGTTGCCGGCCAAACCCGACGGCGATAGCGACGACGATACGTTCGTGATTTTCGTGTCCGGCGATGGCGGTTGGGCCGGGCTGGACGAAGAAGTGGCCGACGCGCTTGCCGCGCAAGGCATCCCGGTGGTCGGGCTGGATTCGCTGCGCTACTTCTGGACCGAGCGCACGCCGCAAGGCTTCGCCACCGACCTGGACCGCATTGCGCGCGTCTATGCGCAGCGCTGGCAGCGCAAGCGCGTGGTGCTGATCGGCTTCTCGCAAGGCGCGGATGTGTTGCCGGCGGCGATCAACAAGCTGCCGACTGAGACCAAGCAGAACATCCGCATGACCGCGCTGTTGTCGGTGGGCAAGCTGGCCGACTACGAATTCCATGTCAGCAACTGGCTGGGCTCGGACGACGAAGGCCTGCCGATCGCGCCGGAAGTACAGCGTCTGCCGGCCGGCACCACGGTGTGCATCTACGGCCAGGACGACGACGATGCGTTGTGCCCGAGCCTGCCTGCGCAGGCCGCCAAGCGCGTGGCGCTGCCTGGCGATCACCACTTCAAGGGCGACTACGCCACCCTGGCCAAGGTGATCATGGAGCAGATGCACGGCCTGTCCAAACCCTGAAGTGCGGGGCGTCGCGAGGATGCCCCCTGCTGATCCGTCGCTGCGGCAAGCACGCAATCAAGAGCGGCTGACAACACGCCTGCGCTCACCGCCAGGCGGGCGGGGCCGGTCTTCGGTATGACAGGTGCCAGCCGCACGCGCTGGTTCTGCGTGCGCCAACCCGACGGCGGTTCGCTACGTGCTGCCAGCCGCTCCAAGCCGTGCAACCACATTGTGCGAGCGATGAACCCACCTGCGCCGAAGAGGGCACAGGTGCGTCAGCGGCCTTACTCCTGCCGGCCGGGGTCCACCGAGATCAGCCGGGTCACGTCCAGCAGCGCGGCGGGCAGATGCATGCCGCCGGGTGCGACCAGGTAGCGTGGGCGCCAGGTCGGGGCGAACTTCGACTTGAACCGACGCAGCCCGCTGAAGCCGTAAAAGCGCTCGCCATGGCGTGCGACCAGGCTGGCGAAGCGGTTCCAGCGACCAGCGAGGCGGTGTTCGGCCAACCCCGACAACGGCGCCATGCCCAGCGAGAACCGCGTATAGCCATTGGCCTGGCCCCACAGGAACAGCTCGATGAACAGGAAATCCATCGTGCCCTTGGGTGCCTCGGCGCTATGCCGCATCAGGTCCACCGACAGCTCGCCGCCGGCCGGTGCCCACCACACATTGGCGAAGGCCACGATCTGCCCTTCTGCCTCGGCCACTGCCACCGGGAAACGGCGCAGATACTCCGCATCGAAGCTGCCGAGCGAGAAGCCTTTTTCTTCGCCGGATTTTTCTTCCAGCCACTGTTCGGACACCTCGGCCAGGCGCGGCAACACCGCGTCCACCTGCTCGGGTTGCAGCATGCGAAAGGTCAGGCCGCCACGCTTGCCGCGGTTCCAGGCCTGGCGCAGATCGGCGCGGTCGCGGCCTTCCAGGGTGAAGCCCTCCAGCGGCACGATCGCTTCTTCGCCAAGCTTGACCAGGGTCAGGCCCATGTCCAGATACGTCTGCCAGTATTTTTCGCCGACCTGGTAGAACACCGGGCGCAGGCCCATGTGGTCGGCCTCCTCGCGGAAGCGCCAGATCAGTGCGCGTGCCACCTCCGGCGGGCCGACCGGGTCGCCCATCGAAATCAGCGAGCCGCCGTAGCGCTGCATCATCACAAAGCCACGGCCCTGCGCATCGAACAGAAACGCCTTGTCGCCGGTCAACGCCAGGCAGGCCTGGGTATCGGTACTGATCTCCAGAATCGGGGACAGCGTCTGCAGGGTTTGCGCATCGGCGGCCGGCATCGGTCGGCGCCCGCCACGCAGCAGCCGCGCCATGCCGAACACGATCACGCCCACGCATAGAATCAACGCCGCGCGCAGCGCACGCGGCGCATTGGCCGAGGTGGCGAATTGCCACCACAGGTCGTTGCTGTATTCGACATGGCTGTAGACGAAGAACAGCAGCCAGAAGGTGGCCACCAGCACCAGGCCCAGATTGCTCAACCAGCGCCATGACCAAGCTTCGTCCAGCAGCGCCCCCTGGCGGTAGAACTCGCGCCGCGCGGCCCACAGCGCGACTGCTGCCAGCGCCGCCGACAACGACACCGAGATATGGCTGCCGCGCAGCAGCGACAGTGGCGGCAGCAGCACGCACACGCCCAGCGCCAGCATCCAGGCCGCATGGCTGCGGCGCTGCAGGCCCTGGCCGATCAACAGCAGCAGCATGCCGCCCAGGCTGACCAGCAGATGCGAGGTTTCGATCAGTGGCAGCGGCGCGACCTGCTGCCGCGCGCGGGGCGTTGGCAGGGTGCCGTCGATGACCAGCGCCGCGCCCACCGCAAACACCGCCAACGCCAGAATCTGCGGCAGCCACGGGCGCAGCGCCTTCCACACCGTGCGTGCGGTGCTGGCGCTGGCGCGGACCGGTGCCCCCAGCCCGGAGGCAGCCGCCATCGCCACTGAAATCAGCAACGGCACGATGTAATAGGTGACGCGATACGCCAGCGCCGCGGCCAGCACGGCGGCAGGCGTTACATGCGGCAGCAGCTTGAGCAGGCTCCACTCGAACACGCCCAGCCCGGCAGGTACGGTGGAGATCAGGCCGGCCACCACTGCCACCAGCCAGATGCCGATAAAACCGAAGTAGCCGGTGCCCGGGTCCGGCGGCAGCAGCACGTAGAACGCCGCTGCAGCCAGGCCCAACTCGACCAGGCTGAGAGCGGTGACGCCGAGCACGGTGGTGCGGTCGGGCAGCCAGAAGCGATGGCTGCGGATGCCGAATTCGCGGCCCTGTTTGCCGACCAATACCAGCATCGCCACATAGCCGACCAGCAAGGCGATGCCGGCAATGCGGATGCCTTGGGCAGCGATCGGCAGGGCACGTGCGGCCGCTTCCGGTTCCAGCATCAGGGCAAGCCCGAGCAGCACCCAGGCACCGAAGATGAAGCCCAGCGTGCTCATCAGCACCACCTGGCCGATCTCGGCCAGGGTCAGCCCGACGCTGCCGTAGCCGCGCAAGCGCACCGCGCCCCCGGTCAGCGCGGCAAAGCCCAGGGTCTGGCCGACCGCATGCGCCATGAAGGCGGTGATGCCCACCCGCGCCGGATGCAGCCGCTTACCGGTGCGCTTGAGCCCGACCCAGTCGAAGCCCACCAGGCAGGCGTAGCTGCTCAACCCGAGCAGCAAGGTCAGTGCGATCTGCCCCGCCCCCAACGCCCGGAACGCCTGGCGGATCTGGCGGTACCCATGGTCGGTGAACTGTGAGGACAGCGCGTGCAGCGCCATCGCCAGGATCGCCAGGCTGATGATGACCGGCAGGGCGCGACGCCAACCGCTGGCAGACGCTTCGGAAGACACGGGGGTATCCGTCATGAGGGCAACGGGATCTGCATAAGAGGGAAGAAGGACGCATGCACGATACGTGCCGCGTGCGCAAAGATCTGCATGTGCCAGGCGGGTTGAAGAAGCATGCAGCGTGATCGCGATGTGCCGAAACGGGGGTGAACGCAGGCTCGTAAGAGCCGACACGTGTCGGTCCGGGACGGCCGCGCGCATCATAGGGCAAAGACGCATATGCGTGCCGCAGGCGAACCCGATGGACGGCGTCACCGTTGCAAGGCAGACAGGCTGCTGATGCGCACGACCGACTTTCGCACGCATGTTGCGCAGACCCTGCCGGGACGCGCGCCACGCTGGAGCGGGCATGCCGGTGGGGTGGCGGCAGTTGCCGGCATGGCCTTTATCGGCCTGGTATTCGCGTTGCAATGGCTGCGTGGCGATCTGTGGTGGATCGATGCGCAACTCAGCGCCTATCTGCATGGCGCCTACGGTCTGCTGCTGCGCACCGCCTACTGCCTGTTGGCTGCGGCGATGGCATGGCTGGCCGCTGGTCTGTATGCGGCGCTGGCACCGACGGCACGCAGCCGCACGGTGCTGGGATTGTTCTGGCTGGCAGCGCTGGGCTTGTGTGCGGTCTCCATCGGCGACAGCTGGATGCCGGTGCTGGCGCCGAACGCGGCAAAGCTGGTGCATGTGCTGTCGGCCGATGCCACGTTTCTGTGCGTGATCGCAGCGGTGTTGCTGCAGTCGTGGTACTTCCGCCGCGATCGCGCGTGGCGCGCACATGTTTTCAGCGCATGCGTGCTCGGTTGGGCGGCATTTGCGGCCTTGCTGTTCCACGTCACGGTTACCAGTGCACCGCTGGGGATCAGCCAGAAGATCGCCATCGTGCTGATCGTGGTCTGGATGGTGCGGGTGGGGCTGTGGCTGACGCGCACCGTACGGGGCAGTGCTGCACGCATCGCGCATTCGCGTGACAATGGCCGGGTCAATCAACCGTAGGAAGTCTGAAATGCTGCAGCGATTCGATGCGGGTCCGCGTATGTCCGAGATGACCGTCCATGGCGGCGTGTGCTACCTGGCCGGCCAGATTGCCGATGACACCAGCGAAGACATCACCGGGCAGACCCGCCAGGTGCTGGCCGAGATCGACAAACTGCTGTCGCTGGCGGCCAGCGACAAGACCAAGATCCTGCGCGCCGAAATCTACCTGGCCGATATCGCCGATTTCGACGGCATGAACGTCGCATGGGACGAATGGGTGCCGCACGGCTTCACGCCCGCACGCGCCACGGTCGAAGCCAAATTGGCGCGGCCGGAATGGAAGGTGGAGATCGTGATCACCGCCGCGGCGGGCTGATCGCGCACTCCATGCGGTAACCAACACGGCCGCGCATCCGATAGGGTGTGCGGCCGTGTCCAGTATCGGTTTGTCATCCCCGCGCACTGGGTTTTCGTGAACGCCGTATGCGCCTGGCACCGATGACGCTGCATGGCATTGGGTCAGCCGCGTTGTGCAGGGCGCGCTTCACCGTCGGCGGTTTGAAGCGCGTTGGCCGCTGACCTGGCTTGCGACGCGTTGCGCCCATCGCGCGATCGGTGCGCCTAGCGGGTTGCGCCTACGCTGCATGCCAACCATTGCGACGGCTCGCGTGATGTTTAGACGCGGATGCCTATCGAGGTGCGCCCCTGCTTGCCAGTCATCGCCACGCAGGCGTTTGAACGCGCTGTGCGCTCAGCGTTTGACGAAGCGGTAGTGCGCCACACCCCATTCGCGGCCGTGGTCGTAGCCGAACAGTTCTGCGCAGGCCAGCCAGAACATGCGCCAACGCTGCCACCAGCGCTGCGCGTCGTCGCCGTAGGTCTGCTTCAACAGCGGCATGATCTGCGCACGATGGCGGTCCTGATTTTCCAACCAGGCATTGGCGGTTTTTTCGTAATGCTCGCCCGACAAGACCCAGCGTTGTTCGATCACCACGTCCTGCTGGAAATGCAGCAGCGTATCGGCCGCCGGCATCAGCCCGCCGGTGAAGAAATGCCGCCCCATCCAGTTGTCTTCGCCAGCCACCTCGAACGGATAGGCCAGATCGCGGTGACAGAAGATGTGCACGAACAACTTGCCGCCGGGCGCCAGCCAGCTGCCCACGCGTGCAAGCAGATCGCGGTAGTTGCGCATGTGTTCGAACATCTCCACCGACACCACGCGGTCGAAATTACCCGGCGGCAGTGCCAGCGCATTGACGTCGGCGGTGATGACCTGCACGTTGCCCAGGCCGCGCACGCGGCACTGCTCCAGGATATGCGCGCGCTGCGGGCGCGAGTTGGACACCGCAGTGATGGTGGCGTTGGGGTAGCGCTCGGCCATCCACAAGGTCAGCGAGCCCCAGCCGCAGCCCAGCTCCAGAATGCGTTGGCCGTCGGCCAGCTCGGCGCGTTCGCCGTATAGCCCCAGCATGCGTTCTTCGGCCGCGTCCAGGTTCGGCGTGCTCGCGTCCCAATAGCAGCTGCTGTATTTCAGCCGCTTGCCCAGGCACAGGGTGAAGAACTGCGGTGGCAATTCGTAGTGCTGGCGATTGGCGGCATCGGTTTCGATCGCGATCGCGCTGGCGCGCAGGCTGTCGATGAAAGCGCGCTGCCGCTCGCCGTTGGCATCGGCATCGCCGCCGCGCTCATCGCGCAGACGCTGCGCGCACAGACGCCGTATGCCGTGACGCAACGCGGCGTCGGGCAGCACGCCGGATTCGGCCAGACGGGTGGCAAAAGCTTCTTCGGGCAGCGCGGAGGGCGGGGCGGTGACGGTGGACATGCAACTCTCCAGGCAACTCAGGACGAAGGGGGAAGCGGGAAAAACGCACTGGTGGTGCGCTGGTACTGCGCGTAATCCTCACCACGCGAGCGCAGGGCCTGCTGCTCGGTGTAGGGAATACCGGTGAAGCGATACAAAAACACGAACATCACCACCGGCCCGAGCGCGCACAGCGCCACCGGCCAGGGCCCGGCGCCGACCGCCAGGGCCAGATAGGCGAACCAGTGCACGAACTCGAAGAAATAATTGGGGTGGCGCGAATACCGCCACAGCCCGGTGCGACAGGTCTTGCCACGATTGGCCGGGTCGGCCTTGTGCGCAGACAACTGCCGGTCGGCCAGTGCCTCGCCACCGACCGCAATCAACCACACCACGATCGCCAGCGTGCTCCACACGCTCCATGCCGGGTTCGGGTTGCTGGCCGCAGCCAGGAACGGCACCGCAAACAGCACCACCACCACCGCCTGGGCCAGGAAGAAGCCGAGGAACTTGCGCTGGTCGCCGTTCCAATGCTCACGTAGCGCGCGATAACGGCCGTCTTCGTGCGGGTCGCCGAACACGCGGACACCCAGATGCCAGGCCAGACGTGCGCCCCATAGACCACCAAGCACTGCCACCAACACGCGCGGCAGCGGCGCACCGTCGGACATCCACGCGCAATACGGCGCAGCTACCGCCAGGCAGGCGGCCCACAACACGTCGACCGGGCCGGCATTGCCGCTGCGGCGCTGCCAGAGCCAGCCCAGCACCATCACCCCACTTGCGAATACGCCCACATGCAGCAGCGGCCACACAGTCATTGCAGTTCTCCGGTCTTATGGTGTGGCAATGGTCGCGCCAGACGCCGTGCATACAGCGACAACACACCGCAGGCCACGCCCCAGCCGATGCCGACCGCGAGGACCGCATGCAGCAACGGTGGCCCCAGTTCCACCGCATGCCAGCTGCGTTGCGCCAGCCAGTACGAAAACGGGCCGAAGATGGCGCCCAGCAACACCGCCAGCCAGGGGCGTTGCATCACGCTGCGCAGCGAATGATTGAGCGTGAGCGCAAAGCCCAGCCACAGCGCCAGGATCCAAGGCGGGGCGAGCACGCTGCCAGGCCAGGGTGCGGCATAACGCACCCAGCCTCCGGCCGCCAACGTGGTGTCCAGCAGCAAGCCCAGCGCCAATGCCGCGATCAGTAACGGCACATCGCCCATCGCGCGTCGCGAAGGCCACAGTTGATACAGCGCAAACAGCGCCAGTACCAGCAGCGGCGGCCACACGCGCCCGTCCGCGGCGGCGGCCACTGCCACCACCCAGAGCACCTGCAAGCCGAGATAGTTACCGAGCTGCTTCATACGTCACGCAAGATCGGGTACGAACTGCGGTGGGCGCGCGCCGGGCTTGCTCAGCCACAGGTGCACGTCGCCGATCGAACGCTCCAGAAAGCCGGCTTCGCAATACGCCAGATAAAATTCCCACATGCGGATAAAGCGTTCGTCGTAGCCCAGTGCGCGCACCTGCGGCAGCTGCGCCATGAAGCGCTGCCGCCAGGCGCGCAGCGTCAACGCATAGCTCGGGCCGATATCTTCCAGATGGAACAGACGTAGATCGCTGGCACGCGCCACCGCGCCGGTCATCGCCGCGACCGACGGAATGAAACTGCCGGGAAAGATATGCCGCTTGATGAAATCCACCGAATGCAGCGCCTGCTTGTAACGGTGATCTTCGATGGTAATGGCCTGGATCAGCGCCTCGCCATCATCGGCAAGCAGGCTGCCGACCTTGGCGAAGTAGGTGTCCAGATACTGGTGGCCAATCGCCTCGATCATCTCGATCGACACCACGCGATCGAAGCGGCCTTGTAGATCGCGGTAGTCGCTCAGCAACACCGTGACCCGGTCGCTCAAGCCGGCATCGGCGATACGCTGCGTCGCCAGGTCGAACTGCTCGCGCGAGATGGTGGTGGTGGTGACCCGGCAACCGTGTTCGCGCGCCGCATGCAGTGCAAAACCGCCCCAGCCGGTGCCGATTTCGACCACGTGGTGTTGCGGCCCCAGGCGCAATTTCTGACAGATGCGTTCGAGCTTGCGCGTGGCCGCACGTTCCAGCGCCGCTTCGCCCTGCGCTTCTTCGCCATCGACGAAGATCGCCGACGAGTACATCAGGTTGTCATCCAGAAACAGCTTGAACAGCGGGTTGCCCAGGTCGTAATGCGCGGCGATGTTGCGTCGGCTGCCATTACGGGTATTGCGGGCGAATGCATGCAGGCTACGCATCGCCCAGCCACCCAGGCGCGCGGTGCCTGTTTCCATCGCATCCAGCCGGTCGCGATTGCGCAGCAGCAGGCGCATCAGCCCGACCAGATCGTCGCACTGCCACTGACCATCCATGTACGACTCGCCCGCGCCAACGCTACCGTTGAGTGCGGCCTGTCGATAAAAATCCGGGTCGATGACGCGCAACTGCATCTGTAGCGCGTGCGCACCGCTGGCATTGCCTAGCGTGGTCACCGCATCGCCTTCGTGCAGCTGCAGCTGCCCGTCGCGCAGTTCGCCCAAGGTGGCCAGCAGGCGCTTGCGCAGCAGGCGGTCCGTCCAGGAAGCCGCGCGTGGCGCAGCAGTATCGGGCAGGGACGTGGCGTTCATCGGGGATCTCGCACAGGCGGATGGGGGTGATCGTGGACAGGATTGCCGCGCAGCCACAGGCGCAAGGCCTGCCAGTGGATGGCGAGCACCACCTGCACGGTCATCAAGGGATAGGCGAGCAAGGTGCGCGCCAACGTGCGTGCGGTCAGCGGCTGACGTTGCAGGACCAGCGTGGCATCGAAGCGGCGCGTGCCGCTGTTGTCGATTGCGCCGGCAGCGTCGTCGTCATTGGCGTCCAGGACATCCATGTGCACGCGCAGCTGCGCATCCGGCACGCTGAAGCGCCAGTCGTAACGGTGCTGCATGCCCATGAACGGCGACACGTGGAAGCGTTTGTCGAACCGCCATGCATGCACGTCGCGATGGGTGCGCGCTTGCGCGACCGGCAGCACATAGGTGTGCCGTTGCTGCCAGGGTGTATTGGTGATTTCCGCCACGATCCAGCGCAAACCGTCATACCGATCGAAACAGTAATAAAAGCTCACCGGATTGAACACATGGCCGAAGTAGCGCAGATGCGTCAGCAGCCGGATGGCGCCGTCCGGGCGCTCGCCGGTCTGCGCCTGCACGCAATCACGCACTGCCTGATCCAGCGGAACGGTGGGGTCGCCCAGATAATCGCTGCGGCGGAACTGCGCCAGATTGGCGCGACCTACCGACCACAGCCAGCGATGGGCGAACACCTGATCCAGTTCGGACAGGTCCAGGTACATCAAAAACAGGCGGTAACGGAAATCCAGCGGTTTGGGCGCGAAGCGGCGATGCCGCACCCATCCGGTATAGATCGCGCTGCGCAAGCCGCCCGCCACGCTGCCGGTGCCGCTGTCCTCACCAGGAGGCAGCGGCACGGCGTCGGTGCTGGCTTCGCGCAGCAGCTGCATCACCAGGTCACTCCCAGGCCGTGGGCCACGTCCACACCGCTGCGCAGGCCGTCTTCGTGGAAGCCGAAGCCCCATGCGGCACCGGCAAACCAGGTGTGGTGGCGGCCCTGGATCTCCGCCTTGCGCTCCTGCGCCGCCAGCGCGGCAGCATTCTGCACCGGGTGGCGATAGCGCATGCGCCGCAGCACCTTGGCCGGGTCGATGTCATGGTCGCGATTGAGGCTGACGATGAAGGGCTGCGGCGCATCGATCGACTGCAGCGCGTTCATCCAGTAACTCACCGTGCAGGGCGCCTGCGGGTCGGCCGGCACATGTGCATTCCACGCTGCCCAGGCGCGCTTGTCGCGCGGCAACACGCGTGCATCGGTGTGCAGCACGGTGTCGTTGTCCTGGTAGGTGATGCCGCCCAGGATCTCTCGCTCGGCCGGGGTGGCATCGCTCAGCAATCCCAGTGCATCGTCGGCATGGCAGGCCAGCACGACCTCGTCGAAGTACTCTTCGCCGCGCAGCGAGGCGAGCATGACGCCATCGGGCGTGCGCCGGATCGCATGCACCGGCGTGGACAGGCGCTCCAGCACCTGCCAGCGCCGACGCAATGCACGGATATAGCTGTTGGACCCGCCGCGCACCACCTGCCACTGCGGCCGGCCGCTGATCTGCAGCATGTGGTGGTTGGCCATGAAGCCGATCAGCTGGCCCATCGGAAATTCAAGAATGGTCTGCGACGGCGAGGACCACAGCGCCGACGCCATCGGCACCAGGTGCTGGTCGCGAAACGCTGCCGAGTAACCATGCCGTTGCAGATACGCGCCCAGCGTGCTGAAACGCTCGTCGCTGTGCAGCACGGCCGGTGCCTGCCGATAAAAACGCCGCAGGTCCGCCAGCATGCGCCAAAAGCGCGGGCTGAGCAGATTGCGCCGCTGGCAAAACAATCCATCCAGACTGCCGGCGTTGTATTCCAGCCCGCTGCCTGCATCGTGCACCGAAAAACTCATCGTGGTCGGCTGCGATGCCACGTCCAGCTCGGCAAACATGCGGGTCAGCAACGGATAGTGCTGCGGGTTGAACACGATGAAGCCGCTGTCCACCGCATAGCGCTGACCATCCAGCTGGATGTCGTGCGTGTGGGTGTGGCCACCGAGATAATCGGCCGCCTCGAACAGGGAAACCTCATAGCGACGCGACAACAGCCACGCTGCGCCCAGGCCGGCGATTCCACTGCCGACCACGGCAATCCTGCCCTCGCTCATCGCGCCACCCGTTGCGCGCGGCGGGTGAGCATTGCCGGCATCGGCTTGAGATCCCACACCAACCCCACCCACGACATCGCCTTGAGGCCGTACCAGGTGACGTCGTACTCCCACCAGCGCATGCCTTGCCGCGCCGAACCGGGGAAGAAATGGTGGTTGTTGTGCCAGCCTTCGCCGAAGGTGATCAGCGCCAGCAGCCAGTTGTTGCGGCTGTCGTCGCGCGTCTCGAACCGCCGGCTACCGAAGCGGTGTGCCAGCGAATTGATGGTGAAAGTGGCATGGAACAGGGCCACGGTGGACAGCACGAATCCCCAGACCAGCAGCTGCGGGCCGTTGGTGTGCAACGCGGGCGCAGCGTCGGCCAGCCAGTCGCCAAGCAGATACAGGCCAAGCGCGAGCAGCACCGGCATCACGATGTCGAAGCGGTCGATAAAACGCAGCTCGCCGAAACGGCGCAGGTCCGGGATCACCTCCCAATCGGTACGGAAGTTGCGCGGGGTCAGGAACCAACCGGTGTGGCTCCACCAGAACCCGTGCTGGGCCGGCGAATGCGGGTCGCGGCCGGTGTCGGTATGCCGGTGGTGGTTGCGGTGATGCGCCGCCCACCACAGCGGCCCGCGCTGCACGCAGGTCGCACCGATGGCGGCAAACACGAACTGCAACACGCGCGAGGTCTTGAACGCGCGATGAGAAAAATAGCGGTGATAGAAGCCGGTGAGCGCGAACATGCGCAGCGCATACAGCGCCAGTGCGAGGGCGACCGCAAACCACGATGCGCCCACCCAGATCACCGACAGGCAGGCCACATGCAGCGCGATGAAGGGCAGGGCGCGCAGCCAGTCGATACGATCGGCGCGCGCCTCGTCCAATGGCTCATCGGTTTGCGAATCTACCCAGCGACGCAGGCTACCGATGCGCGATGCAACCCAGCCACGACGTGTGGGCGAGGGTTGAGGCGTTGCGGCGCGGGGGTCGAGTCCAGTGCTCGGCACGCGTGGTTCTCCGTAGGTTATCGACACCCTTTACGCAAGCTGCCGGCAAACAGATGCACCAGGTCGCTTGATCGTCGCATGCAAGGACAGGATTGGCGCGTTTGCGCAGCGCAATGACGCAACCGCGCACCCGGATGTGTGCGCTCAGTATCACTGACGCTGATGAGGTGGCTTGTGAAGTTGCCTGCGTGGGCGGCGCAGGCGAGCGTGCAGGAGCAGCGCTACGCAGCCGTGCTCATCCCGGACGGATGGCACGCATTGCCAGTGAGGAGAGGTGGCCCTCTCAAGCACCTGCTGCGCCGCGTCTCGCGGCCGCGCAGCAGGTGCTCATGCGCCCGATCAGGGCGCCATTGCCAGCGTGCTGATGCCGCCCTTGGCAACCACGGTGCCGGTGGCCACGCCACCCGGTGCACCACCCGGCGGTTCCAGCGTCACCGCCAGAATCGCCTCGTTGCTGAGCATGGGCATCAGCTGATCCGGGATCTGCGCGCGACGCGCACGCTGATCGTCGAAGATGCCCATCGAATGCGCCTTGCCGTCCGGCGTGATCAGCCACAGCTCGGGTACCTTGTCGGCCGTTGCGGTGCGATCCAGCGGCGTCACCGTGATGGTGTGCTTGTCGGCATCCATCAGCGCCACATAGCCCGGACGCCCGTCTTCGGTGGCCAGCGTGGAGGTCATTGCAATGCCGGTGGCCGGCGGTGTGGTGGTCGCAGGCGGAGTGACCGGGGTCTGTACCACCGGCGTATCACCAACAGGCGGTACCGGTGCAGGCGGCGTGCGCAGGTTCAACAACGCGAGCACGCACACTGCAGCGGTCGCCAGACCCCCAGCGCTGGCCCAACGCCACACGCGCACGTTGTTCCACAATGGCGCGGCCGGCTTGCCGGTGGTGGCTGCAGGCGCGGCCGATGTCACCGCACGGAGCGGCGTGTCGAAGCCAAGCGTCTGCCGCACCTGCGCCCACACTTGATCGGGCGGGGTCACGGCGGAGATTTCTTCCAGCAACGGGGCCAGAAGATCCTGCCACTGCAGCACCGCCTGGGCGAACTGGCCGTCGGTCGCAATGCGTTGTTCTGCCGCCAGACGTTCTTCTGCGCTCAGCAGGCCGAGCACGTACTCGCCGGCCAACACGTCGCGCGGCGGTTCCTGGTCGATGGGAAAGGGCGTGCTCATCGTTCCAGACATGCCTTGAGTTTGGCCAGGCCGCGACGGATCCAGCTTTTGATCGTGCCGATCGGTGTGTCGGTGCGCGCGGCGAGCTCTTCGTAGGTGATGCCTTCGAAGAACGCGGTGCGAATCAGTTCGCTGCGCGGCGGTTCGAGTTCGGCCAGGCAGTGGTCGATGCGACGACGCGTGCTGGCGCGCTCGGTGCGTTCCAGCGGAGACGCATCGCCATCGCGCAGTTCGCCGGCATCGTCCAGCGCCACGTTGCGGCGCTGCGGCGCGTTGGCACGCAGATGATCGATCGCCTTGTTGCGCGCGATCATCGCCAGCCAGGTCAGCCCGCGGGCACGGCTGGGATCGAACTGACCGGCCTTGTGCCAGATCAGCGTGAACACGTCCTGCAGCACCTCTTCGGCCTCGGCACGTTGCGGGATCATGCGCAGGCAGACCCCGAACAGCTTGGGCGAGGTCTGCCGGTACAGCGCTTCGAAGGCATGCCGGTCGCCGCCCGCAGTTGCGGTCAGCAGGCGTCCGGTTTCATCGTCGTCCTGGCCAGGAATGGCACTCATGCGATCGGGCGTTGGGTAAGGTGGGGGCGATGCTACCGGACTGTGCAGGCGCTGTCTGTCACTTGCGCAGCCACAACAGCACGGCGGCGAGCAGCAACAGGATCTCGACACCGGCAAGCGCGACGGTTGGTGCGGAAACCGGCCACAAGCGCGACAGCGAGACGCTGCGGAACAGCACGATGGGGACGTAGAACGCCAGCGCGACCAGCAGCCCGGTGCGCGGTTGATTGATCCAGGCGAAGTAACCGAACAGGAACGCCATGCCCAACTGCAGGCCGCCATAGATGACCAGATACTCCGATTGCCCGGCCGGCGACAGCTGGGTATAGCCGACTGCGTTTGCGGTCTTGGCCGGCGACAGCGTGCACCAGATCGCCAGGACGACGTAGAGCACTGCGTTGAGCCAGAGATAAGCTTTTGCCATGGAGGTGCTCCTGTACGGGCAATGGGTGCCCGGGCCGTTGTACGCAACGGCGCGTGGTCGAACGTGAAGATGGCGCGGGCCTGGCTCACGATGCGTTGCAGCTCTTGGTCAGCGGCTGCTCGCGTGCCTGGCGCAGGTCGTCCGCGCTGGCAGCACGCGCAGCGGTGTCCGCAAACACGATGCGCACGCGCGGGTAGCGCCCTTGCGTATCGCGCAGATTGCCCACGCCGCGGAACTCGAGCAGGCGTTTGTTGGCGATGGAGTAACGCACCTCCAGCGATGGCACTGCTGCGCCATACCAGGCATCGAGCGAAATCCGGAAGCGACGTTGGCCGGCGCTGTCGTCGAGACGTTCGACCCGGAACGCCAACTGCCGTTGCAGGCTGGGCAGCACGAAGTCCACCCGTTGCGATGCGCTGGCCAGTGCCTCCCAGTGGCTGCGCAGGTAGGCATCGAAACCGGCATCGATCACACGCTCGTCCTTGCCGGCCGGTAATGCCGTGCTGCGTTCGGGTTTACCGGGCTGTTGCTGGAACATCTCGCGCACGCCGCCGCGCGTGCGCACGCCTTCGCGGTAGCCATCGCGCCCATCGATCAGGCTGAAGTCGGGCGAGCTGCTGCCGCCATCGACCTGTTTGCGTGCGAACGGTTGCCCATTCGGGCAGCGGTACAGCACCAGCCGCCCGCCACCGTCGAGCAGCCAGTGCGATTCGCGGTAGCGCAGGGCGCCCTTGTCGGCATCGAAGACGTCGCCATCCACCCGCGTGACCGCCACCGCGTTGAGCGGCAGGCTGCCCAGCACCAGCAGCAATAATGGCGGAATCGGCCGGCAGCGGAGTGCCAGCGCAGCAACGACAGCAGCAAATGGGCGCATCGGCCGATTCCTCGATGGGAGTGCCTACTCATACGGGCGCCGCCGCAGCATGGATGCGCCGGCGGCGTCAGGACGTTCCTGACGGAATGTAGGACGCGGTCGCGCGGGCTGGTGGTTTGGGCGGTGCCGCGATGCCGGGCGTTGCGCGTGGAACCTGCCTGCGATCACGCCGCAAGACCGCGCCATCTTTGCTGCGTGCATTCGGGTAACTGGCACACCGCGGCACGCGTGTCATCGGTTGGGTGCTTGCGCGCGGCAGCCGCAGAACCACCTGCGACAGTTGCGACATCCGGCGCCGGCCGTGCTGGGCTCGCGGCGCAGCGGCTCGCGCTTGCGGCGCCTAGCCGATGGCGTGCAGCTCGATGCAATCCACCGGGCACGCCGGCAGGCACAGCTCGCAGCCGGTGCACAACGGCGCGATCACCGTATGCATGTGTTTGGCCCCGCCGACGATCGCATCCACCGGACAGGCCTGGATGCATTTGGTGCAGCCGATGCAATCGGCCTCCACGATCCAGGCGACTTGTTGTGGTTTGTGCGCGCCGCGGCTGCGATCGAAGGGGCGTGCCGGTACCTCCAGCACCTGCGCCAGGGCCCGCGCGCCGGCATCGCCGCCGGGTGGGCAGTGGTCGACACCGGCCAGCCCATCGGCCATGGCCTGCGCATAGGGGCGGCAGCCGTCGTAGCCGCATTGACCGCATTGGGTCTGTGGCAGCAGGCGGTCGAGCCGTTCGACCAACGTGGGCGCGGGGTTGGGCATGCGCGCTCAGTGCACCGGATTGCCGCGATACCAGCGCTGGTGCGCCAGTGCCAGCATCGGCGTGTCTTCGCGGCTGTCGCCGTAGGCATGCACGCATGCGTACTGCGACAGATCGTAGCGTGCGCGAATCTGCGCGGCCTTGTGCGGGCCGCAATCGCCGTCGGCATAGCGCCCGCTCAGGCGGCCATCGCTGTGCTCCAGCCGATTGCAGATCAGCGACAGCCCGTGCTGTGTGCACCACGGCTGCAGATACAGATCCACCGACGCCGACACCAGTACCACCTCGTGCCCTTGCGCCTGATGCCAGTCGATGCGCTGCATCATCTCTGCACGCAGTACGCCCGGCAGCGCGCTGCGCGCGTAGTCCACGCCGTGTGCGGCCATCTCATCCAGCGTGCGGCCGCTGAAGACAATGCGGGTCACACGTGCACGCAACGCCGCAGCGGACACCAGGCCCAGCCGATAACCCAGCACCCACGGACCGACCTGCCACTTTGCCGACGCCAACTGCGCGGGCGTCGCGACCTTGCGCAGAAAGCGCGCATAGGTATCGCAGGTGGTGACGGTGTGGTCGAAGTCGAACAGGGCCAGGTGCATGGGGTGCTGGGATTGGGGAGTTGGGATTCGGGATGGGGTGAGGGCGCGGTGACTGGTTGTTCTCCTCTCCCGCATGCGGGGGAGGTGCTGCTCCAGCGTTGATCTATCTCCCTTCTCCCGCATGCAGGAAAGGGGCTGCTCCATCGCTGATCTAACTCCTTCTCCCGCGCGCGGGAGAAGGTGCCCCGCAGGGGCGGATGAGGGGGCGGACGGAGCCACGTGCAAGTGCAACGGTACCAGGGCTTCGCCACGTACCCTCACCCCAACCCCTCTCCCGGTGGGAGAGGGGTTGCTCCAGCGTTGATCTAACTCCTTCTCCCGCGCGCGGGAGAAGGTGCCCCGCAGGGGCGGATGAGGGGACACGCCAAGCACTCGTGTCAGGTCTCCCTCAACAATCAGCTCTGGCTTCTACTGATCCCGAATCCCGAATCCCGAATCCCGAATCCCGAATCCCAAGCCAGACTCCCCACTCCCGCTTCACCTGACAGGCATACCCGGCTGGGCGCCGCTATCGGCATCCAACAGCGCCAGCGCGCCGCCGTCGAAGCCGGCCGACAGGATCATGCCTTCGCTGATGCCGAAACGCATCTTGCGCGGGGCCAGGTTGGCGATGAACACCACGCTGCGGCCGACCAGTGTTTCCGGTTCGCCGTAGCTGCCGCGAATGCCCGAAAAGATCTGGCGCTTGCCCAACTCGCCGGCATCCAGCTCGAAGCGCAGCAGCTTGTCCGAGCCTTCCACGAACTCACACACCAGCACCTTGCCGATGCGCAGATCGAGCTTGGCGAAATCGTCGATGCCAATAAGACCTGTATTCGAGACGGAGGCAGGGGAATTGGCCGGCGTAGTTGCTTTTGCATCGGTCTTGGCTACCGTTGCACTGCTGGCGTTGGTCGCAGCCGGAGCCGCAGGTGCGGCCATGGTGTCTTTTGAAGCGTCGGTCATGGCGTCGATCTGTTTGGGGTCGATACGGGTGAACAGGGCGGTGTAGGGCTGGATCGTGTGCGCCGTGAGCGGGCGCTGCACATCGTCCCAACTGGTCATAGGCGCCGACAAAAACGCCTCGGCTTCGGCACAGGTGCGCGGCAGGATCGGCTTGAGTCCGGCGACCAGGATGCGGAACAGGTTCAGGCCCTGGGTGCAGACCGATTGCAGCTGCGCATCGGCGCCGTCCTGCTTGGCGATCACCCACGGTTTGGTGTCGTCGATGTACTTGTTGGCCTCGTCGGCCAGCGCCATGGTCTGGCGGATCGCGCTGGCTGCATCGTTGCGCTCATACGCCTCGCGGATCGGCGCCAACGCGGCGACGAAGCGGTCGTACTGCGCCGGATCGGGCAGCGTGTCGGCCAGCTTGCCGTCGAAGCGCTTGCCGATGAAGCCGGCGCAGCGGCTGGCCAGGTTGACGAATTTGCCGACCAGATCGGCATTCACCCGTGCGATGAAATCGCCCAGGTTGAGGTCCAGATCGTCCACGCCGCCTGAGGATTTGGCGGCGAAGTAATAACGCAGCGCCTCCGGCTCCAGGCCGACATCCAGGAAGGTCCGCGCCATCACGAAAGTGCCGCGCGACTTGGACATCTTGGCGCCGTCCACGGTCAGATAGCCGTTGACATGCAGGCGCGTGGGCGAGCGATGGCCGGTGCCGTGCAGCACCGCCGGCCAGAACAGGCCATGGAAATTGACGATGTCCTTGCCGATGAAGTGATGCAGCTCGGTCTGCGTGCCGGCCACCAGATGCGCGTCGAAGTCTTCGCCCATCTGCGCGCACAGCGTCTTGAAACTGCACAGATAGCCGATCGGCGCATCCAGCCACACATAGAAATACTTGCCCGGCTGGCCGGGAATCTGGAAGCCGAAATACGGCGCATCGCGCGAGATGTCCCACGCGCGCAGGCCGCCTTCGGCATCCAGCCATTCCTTGAGCTTGGCCTTGACGCCCGGCAACGCCACATCGCCGGCCAGCCACTCACGCAGGAAGCCATCGAAATGGCCGACCTCGAAGAAGAAGTGCTCCGAATCGCGTAGCTCCGGCGTGGCCCCGGAAATTACCGATTTGGGCTCCTTCAGCTCGGTTGGCGCGTAGGTGGCGCCGCACACTTCGCAGTTGTCGCCGTACTGATCGGCGCTGCCGCAGTTGGGGCAGGTGCCCTTGATGTAGCGGTCCGGTAGGAACATGCCCTTGGCCGGGTCGTAGAACTGCGCCACCGAGCGCCGGCTGATATGGCCGGCTGCTTCCAGCTTGTTGTAGAAGGCCTCGGTGAGCTCGCGATTGACCGGCGAATTGGTCGAATCGTAATGATCGAAGGTCACCCCGAACGCGGCGAAATCGCGCTCATGGCTGGCCTGGATGTTGGCGATGAAGGCTTCCGGGGTGACGCCGGCCTTCTCGGCCGCGAGCATGATCGGCGTGCCGTGGGTGTCGTCGGCGCAGACGAACCAGGTCTTGTCGCCGCGCAACCGGCGCGCGCGCACCCAGATATCGGCCTGGATGTAACCGACCAGGTGGCCAAGATGCAGCGGACCGTTGGCATACGGGAGAGCGGTGGTGACAAGTGCGGTGCGGGTCATGGCAGGCGTGATGCGGGGGACACGCGATTATCGCACTAGTCGAGAGCCGGGATTGGGGCATGGAGATTGGGGATTCGTCAAAGCAGGATCAGGCCGCCTGATTTTCCGGGCGCGCGGCGATAGCCGTCTTTGAGGCACCAGCTGCCAATGATCCCGCCTAACAGGGCTCCAGCCTGCGGAGATGCGTCGACACATAAAAAAGGCGCCCTCACGGGCGCCTGCTCTTGCGAATCCCTAATCCCGATTCCCCAATCCCGGCTACTCACGCACCCAGGTCTGCGTACGGCCCAGCGCCTCGATGCCGACGTAGCCGCGCATCTGCAGCTTCTTGCCGCCTTCGGTCAGGGTGATCTTGGCCTTGTAGGTCTTGCCCTTGGCCGGGTCCAGCACCGAGCCGCCACCCCACACGGCGGTGCCGTCGGCCTTGAGGCCCCACAGGATGGTCATGCCCTTGATCGGCTTGCCTTTCAGCGCGCCGTCGCACTTGTCGCACATCGGATTGGGGCCATTGTTGGACTGCAGGATCTCGACCACCTTGCCGCTCAGCGTGCCGTTGGCGGCCTGTTCGATCTGCACCACCGACTTGGGCTTGCCGGTCTCGTCGTCGATGGTCTTCCAGCGACCCACCGGCGAATCGGATGCCTGGGCCAGCAGCGAGGCGGCCGCCAGCGGCAGGGCCACCATCAGGGTCTTGAAGGTCTTGCGCATGATTCCCCTCCCAGGGATTGCTGTGGCCGCCGTCGGCGGCCTGTTGGCGAATGTATACCGTGGGGTATGGTGGCGGAAAGCCGCACTGCGGGATGTGTTCATGCCGCGCGGCTGCGGTGCCGTCGCCGAGCCGCTCCACTGAGAACGCCGGCTGCGCAGGCTGACTGCTTGCGGTCCGGCGCCGAGTCGGTAAATCCCGTCGTGCGACGCGCGTGGTCCGACATCCGGGAGGACGGGCGAACGCAGTCCGTTCGATGTGGCTGAGTCGACGAAGCGCGCAGGGCGCGTCGTCAGGTCGGCCGTCGCGGAATCATTCGGCTCGCTTGCAGTCGTTGGCTGTACTCGTCGCCGGTCCTGGCCGAGCAGCGATCATCGGCCAGTGACCGCGATTGCCGCTATTGCAGCGTCACCCGCTTGCGATTGTCGTCCGGCACCCGGTCGATCAGCTTGTTGTCGGGATCGAAGCCGACTTCGATGGGCAGGGCGTCGACGGTCAGGGTGAAGCTGGGCGTGGCGCTGGTGACGTGCTGGCGCTGCAGCGCCAGTACCGGCGTCTGCGCGTTCTTGCCCGCGGGCAGACCGTAGATCCCGACTTCGATCCAGTCGTCCATCGGCACCGCATGTTCCTTGCCGCGGCCATCGGCCTGCAACTTGGCTGCCTGCGTCTGCACGGTCACATCGAAGCGTCCATCCGGGCGCTTGCGGGCCTGTGCGCTAACCACACGGTTGTCGTAGAAGGTGATCTTTTCGAACAAGTCGGTGATCATTCCCTGCTGGTCCGGGCGTGCCTCGGCACGAATCGCCTGCAGCAGCTCGGCCGAGGTGGTGTACGGCGGTTGCTGAAACGCCTTGGCCTGCAGGAAGCGTTGCAACGCGCGATTGAGCGCCTGCTCGCCGAGTTCTTCGCGCAGGCGGTAGAACGCCAGCGACCCCTTGCGGTAGTGGATGTACTGCTGGTTCTCCACCCGGTACAACGGAAGTTCTTCGACGATCTCGCCGCCGCGGCCCTCCAGATAGCGGTCCAGTTCGTACTTGAGGAAGCGGCGCATGTGCGCACGCCCGTACTCGCGCTCCATCACCATCAGCGCCGAGTACTGCGCCAGCGATTCGGACAGCATCGTGGCGCCCTGCACATTCGCACCGATCACCTGATGCGCCCACCACTGGTGCGCCACTTCATGCGCGGTGACGTAGAACACGTAGTCGATGTCGTCCTTGTCGCGCAGGTCGGCGATGAAACCGACCGATTCGGAATAAGGAATGGTATTGGCGAACGACTGCGCAAACCCCGCATAGCCCGGAAACTCGATGATGCGCACCTGGTGATGCTGGTACGGGGTGAAATTGGCCTCGTCATAGGCCAGCGATTTCTGCACGCTCTCGATCATGCGTTGCACGTTGTACGGGTGCTTGGGGTCGTAATAGATCTCGATCGGAATCTTTTTGTAGTAGGCCTTGCGTACCTGCCAGCGCGCCGACAGGTAGGCATAGAAGTTCAGCATCGGGCGATCCATCACATAGCGGAAGCAGCGCCTGCCAGCCTGCTGGAACTCTTTCTGCAGATAGCCCGGTGCCAGCGCAATCTGGTCCGGTGCGGTGCAGATGGTGCTGGCGAAGCTGAGCCAGTCGGCATCGTTGCTGACGTAGGTGTTGGCGCGTGCGGCCTGGTCTTCCAATTTAGGCATGCGCGTGGGCTCACCCAGACCACGCTTGCGGCGATCGTTGCGGTCGATGATCTCGGTTTGGCTGTTGTAGCCGAACCAGGGCAATACCTGACTATTGAAGAAGCTGCCGTTGGCGACCAGATCGGTCTGTGCCTGCCCGGCGGTAATGCCATGCGGGTGCTGGTCCACGCGGAAGCGGAACACGCGCTCTTGGCCTGGTTGCAGCGGGCGCTGCAACCGGTAGATGCGGTAGCCGGCCGCACGATCGTGGGTGATCAGCGTCTGCCCGCCCAGATCCACGTTGACCAGGCTTCGGTCGCCAGTGCGTCCCTGCATGCCGATATGCACTTCGCTGATCGGCGCGCTATGAGGATTGCGCACGGTCCAGGTGGCATCGATCACCACCGATTGCGTTTCCGGATGCAGGTCGACATGGTTATCCACGGCAATGATGCGCGGCTGCGGCAGGTCCCTGTACTTGCTGTAATCACGCTCGTAGCGCGCTTGCAGGTCTAGCTGCTGCTCCGGCGACAGGAAACTGTTGTAGACGTTGGTGTTCCAGTACAGCCAGCCGCCGATCGCTGCAAAGCCAAGCAGGCTGACCGCCAATGCCACGCCGGTCGCGCCGCGCAAGCGCTGCAATGCCAGGCGCACCCGCTGACGCAGTCCGTGGCCGACGCCGCGTGGCCACAACGCCGAAGACAGAAGCAACAAGGCCAGCAGGAACACGCCCCAATAGCCTTGAAACCACAACTGCCCGGGCAGGAAGTGGCCGAAGCCATTCATGTCCGAATACGGAGCGTTGGGCCAGGCTCCGAAGTTGTACAGATTCTGTGTGTAATCGAGCAGCGACAACGCCGATTGCCCGATCAGTACCAGCATCAGCAATGCGTAGCCGACGAACTTGTTGTTGCTCAGTACCTGCAGCACCAGGGCCATGCCGCCCATCAGCACATACAGCACCGAGCCAAGCGCCAGGGTCTTGAGATACAGCAGCGGCTCGATCGTGGTGTAGCCGCGGCCAAGTTGCAGCGCGATCGAGGTCAACGCGCCGGCGAGCTGGAAGCTGGCGATCACTGCCAGCAAGGCCACAAACTTGCCAAGCAGGGGAACCCAGTCCGGCACCGGCATGGCATCGGTGATGCCGTCGATGCGGTTGCTGCGTTCTTTCCACACCAGTTCGCCGGCATAGAACAGCACCACGATGATCAGCAGAAAGCTGTAGCTGTTCTGCAGTGCCTGCAGCATCAATGAGGTGACCGGCAGCACGGCGGTACCGTACATGCGCGCATTGAACAGTGCGGTCGGGATGAAGTTGGCCAGGCCCAGGATCAGCAGCACCACGAACGGCGCGCTGCGCAGCACGCCGAGCGTATCGAAACGGATCTGGCGCAGCAGTTGCTGAAAAGCGGTGCTAGCCGCGAAGGCAGGTGTCACGGTGAGGCGGGTGGTGGTGACGCGCACGCTGGCTGCCTGTGCGCTGGTGGATGCAGCAGGCGCCGCGCCGCGTCGACGACGCGTGCCGCTGCGTTCGGTACGGAACAGTGCGAAGGTCGCAGTGAACAACAGCCCGCTCATGCCAAGCCACAGGGCGCGATTGGCGAGCAGGTAACCGGTTAGCGGAGGAAGCTGCAGGTTGCGTTGTTCGGCCGACCAATAGCGCAATGTCTGCGACAGTGCGCGGATGCCGAGTGGATCGGCCAGGGTGGCGATCCAGACGTTATCCAGATCGGCCAGCAGCGCACGGCTCACGCCATACAACACAAAAAACACGATGACGCCGATGTAGACCCACAGGATGCTGCGTGTGGTCACCGCCAGCACCGACAGCAACGCGGTGGTGAATAGCAGGTTGGGCAGTATCAGCACCAGCAGCGACCACAGGTATGGCAACAGCGCGACTGGCCCCAGCCGCGCCTGGTCGATCCACGGCATGAACTGCGCCACGAACATGCCCAGCGCGATCACCAGATACATCACCGTGCCGGCGATCAGTGCCGCACCGATGCGGCCGACCAGGTAATCGCGGCGGCGCACCGGTGTGGAAAACACCAGCTCCGCAGTGCCCAGCTCGAAATCGCGCAGCAACGCGTTGCTGACGAACAAGGCAGCCACCAGCAGACCGAGCAGACTGAAGATCGCCAGTACGCTGGCAATGACGGTCGGCGCGTTGCGCAGCACATTGCCGATGCCGCCACCAATCTGCACGGCATCGCTGGAGAGTGCGGCGAAGGCCAGCAATGCGTATAGCGCGGCCAGCAACCACAAAAAGGGCGAGCGCAGCTGTTCGCGCAGCTCGAAGCGCAGGAACGCCAGGATCATCGCGGCGCTCCGTCAGGCAGCCAGCGCTTGCTTGCGCAGGCGCTGGAAATAGACATCCTCAAGATCGGGTGCGACCTGCTCGAAACCCGGCTCCGGGCAGTCGGCGCTGAACACGTGGATCACCGGATGGCCGGCAATCAGCCGCGTGGACAACACGGTAAAGCGCGCTTCGTAATCGGGCAGGCTGGGCTTGCTGACCTGTTTGCGCCAGACCTGCTGGTTGAGCATGTCGATCGCATCGGCTGGCTTCCCGGTCAGCAACACTTGCCCCTTGTTCATGATGGCCATCGTCGGGCACAGGTCGGTGACGTCTTCGACGATGTGGGTGGACAGGATCACCACCACGTTCTCACCGATTTCGGCCAGCAGGTTCAAAAAACGGTTGCGCTCTTCCGGGTCCAGCCCGGCGGTGGGCTCGTCGACGATCACCAGTTGCGGGTTGCCCAGCAGCGCCTGCGCGATACCGAAGCGCTGGCGCATGCCGCCGGAGTAGGTGCCGAGCTTGCGCTTGCGCGCGTCCCACAGATTGACCTGTTGCAGCAAACGTTCGACCACCTCCTTGCGCTGTGCACGGTTGGTCAGCCCTTTGAGCACCGCAAAGTGATCGAGCATGTCCAGCGCACTGACCTTCGGATACACGCCGAAATCCTGCGGCAGATAGCCCAGCCGGCGGCGCAACGCGTCCTTGTCCCTGAGCACGTCGATGCTGCTGCCGTCGGCGCAGCCGAGGCTGACGCTGCCGGCATCGGGTTCCTGCAACGTGGCTAGCGTGCGCATCAAGGACGACTTGCCGGCCCCGTTGGGGCCAAGCAATCCGAACATGCCGCGAGGAATATCCAGCGTGACGCCTTGCAACGCATGCACGCCGTTGGCGTAGGTCTTGGACAACGCACGGATCTGCAGCATGGACGTTCCTGTGTCCCGGGATGCTTAGATCTTCATTGCGTTGCTGCGGCGCCGCATCGGCCGGAAGTCATGTGGAGGATCGATTAGCGAAGCGCCGCTGAGTGGATGTCGAACCGGTGCCCGTCGAGCCGATGCCCGGCGTGGTGGTTCCTCAGCCGATCTCGTACAGCTCCAGCGGCAGATTGTCCGGATCGGCGAAGAAGGTGAACCGCCGGCCGGTGTATTCGTCGATGCGGATGTCTTCGGTGATGACGCCATGGGCGTTGAGATGCGCCACCGCGCTATCCAGGTCTTCTACGCGAAAGGCCAGGTGACGCAGGCCGCGTGCTTCCGGGCGGCTGGGGCGCAGCGGAGCGTTGGGGAACGAAAATAGCTCGATCTGGCTGCCGTCGGGCAGCGCCAGATCCAGCTTCCAGGAATCGCGTGCCTGGCGGTAATGCTCGTCGAGCACGCGCAGGCCCAGAATTTCGCAATAAAACTGTTTCGAACGCGCGTAGTCGCCCGCGATGATCGCCACATGGTGGATGCCGGCCAGCCTCATGCTGCGCTCCGATGCCATACCGACAGATCGTGTTGCTGGCTGCGATCAACCGCCGTCACCGCTTCGCGCAGATCCAGCGCGCGGCGGTGTGGCGCATGCGCAGGCAGCAAGCAGCGTGCGCGGGGCGGCAACGCTGCAGGCAGGCGCGGGTAACGTGTGTCAGACATGACGGTGCTCCGCAGGATCGGCACGCGAGCATACCCGCGCCTGCCTGAAGTGCTTGTACAGCGTCACAGCTCGCCACCGCATGACTGTGCTCGCCTGCATGCGCGTGGCAGGATGGTGTGCCGTCCATCAGACCGACACATGCCAGACCCTTCTTCCAGCGCCGCACCGCAGTTCCAGCGCAGCATGCAGGTGCGCCATCTGGTGATGTTGTCGCTGGGCGGGGTAATCGGCACCGGGCTGTTCTTCAACACCGGCTACATCATCGCCAGCACCGGTGCGTTGGGCACGGTGATCGCGTATCTGATCGGTGCGCTGGTGGTATATCTGGTGATGCAATGCCTGGGCGAACTGGCGGTGGCGATGCCGCAGACCGGGGCGTTTCATGTGTATGCGGCGCGCTATCTGGGGCCGGCCACCGGGTATGTGGTGGCGTGGTTGTATTGGCTGACCTGGACGGTGGCGCTGGGGTCGAGCCTGACTGCCGCTGCGTTCTGCATGCAGTACTGGTTTCCGCAGAGCTCGGCATGGCCATGGTGTCTGTTGTTCTGCGCGCTGATCTTCGGCTTGAACACGGTGTCGGCGCGTTGGTTTGCCGAGGGCGAATTCTGGTTTTCGTTGATCAAGGTGATCACGATTTTGGTCTTCATCGTGCTGGGCGGCGCGGCGGTGATCGGCCTGCTGCCGTTGGCCGATGGCGCGCCTGCGCCCGGGTTGCGCCATCTGCGCGCCGATGGCTGGTTTGCGCACGGCACGTTGCCGATTTTGATGACGATGGTGGCGGTGAACTTCGCGTTTTCCGGCACCGAATTGATCGGCGTGGCTGCGGGCGAAACCGCGCAGCCGGCACGCGCCATTCCGCTGGCGATCCGCACGACGCTGGTGCGGCTGGTGGTGCTGTTCGTAGGTACCGTGCTGGTGCTTGCTGCCTTGCTGCCCGCCAGCCAGGCGGCCGTCGAGACCAGCCCGTTCGTGCGCGCGTTCGAGTTGCTGGGCATTCCGTACGCGGCGGACATCTTGAATGCAGTGATCCTGACCGCGATCCTGTCGGCAGCCAATTCCGGCCTGTATGCGGCGGCGCGCATGCTGTGGTCGTTGGCCAACGAAGGCACGCTGCCGGCACGCCTTGCGCGCCTGACCCGGCGCGGCATTCCGTTGCCGGCCTTGCTGCTGAGCATGCTGGGCGGTCTGATGGCCCTGCTCACCGGCGTGTACGCGGCCGAGACGGTGTTCGTTGCGATTTCCGCAGTGTCCGGTTTTGCGGTGGTGGTGGTGTGGCTAAGCATCTGCGCATCGCATTACCGCTTTCGTCAGCAGCTGGTCCGCGACGGGATTGCCGTGGAGACGCTGGCCTATCGCGCGCCTTGGTATCCGTGGACGCCGATCCTTGGATTCTCGTTGTGTTTGCTGGCCTGCATCGGGTTGGCATTCGATCCGCAACAGCGCATCGCGCTGTGGTGCGGCATTCCATTTGTGGCGCTGTGTTACGGCGCCTATGCACTGACCCAATGGCTCGCGGCCAGGAGACTGCACACATGACGATTCTTCCCCGCCAGCCGCGCGCAGATGCGCCGTTCAGTGCGGCGCTCCAGCACGATGGCTATGTGCTGCTGGATGGCGCGCTTGCCACCGAACTGGAACAACGCGGCTGCGATCTCAACGACGCGCTGTGGTCGGCGCGCGTGCTGATGGAGCAACCGGAGCTGATCTATCAGGTGCATCGCGACTACTTCGCTGCCGGCGCGCAATGCGCGATCACTGCCAGTTACCAGGCCACGCCGCTGGGCTTTGCGGCGCGCGGGCTGGATCTGGCGCAATCGCAAGCCTTGATCGCCCGTAGCGTGGCCCTGGCCGCACAGGCGCGTGCCGATCATCTGCAGGCGCAGCCTGACGCTGCGCCGTTGTGGGTGGCAGGCTCAGTCGGGCCATATGGGGCGTATCTTGCCGATGGCTCGGAATACCGTGGCGACTACACGTTGCCGCTGGCGCAGCTGATGGAGTTCCATCGCCCACGCATCGCCGCGCTGGCTGCCGCGGGTGTGGATGTATTGGCCTGCGAGACGCTGCCCTCGGCGAACGAGATAGTGGCGTTACGCCTGCTGCTGGAAGAATTTCCGCAGCTGCATGCGTGGTTCTCTTTCACCTTGCGCGATGCCGACCATTTGAGCGATGGCACGCCGCTGGCGCAGGTGATGCCGGCACTAGATGCCTGCGCACAGGTGATCGCGGTGGGGATCAACTGTATTGCGCTGGATCAGGTCACCGCCGTATTGCAGCGCCTATCGGCGCTGACCGCGTTGCCGCTGGTGGTGTATCCCAACTCGGGCGAGCACTACGACGCTGGCGACAAACGCTGGCATGCCGGCGATGCGCCCGCGTGCAGTCTGGCGGATCAGCACACGCAGTGGCTGGCCGCAGGCGCGCGGTTGATCGGCGGCTGCTGCCGCACCACGCCGCGCGATATCGCCGCATTGGCCGCAGCGCGGGCGGTGGGTTAGGGGCACCGTCGTCGTCGGTGGCGCGCCTTGAGGACGCGCCTCACAATTGGCGAGCGTGGCCGCTGCGGCACCCCAACCGGCAACAGACAACCGGCACGTCATGCCGGCGTTGCGCGACGCATGCCAAGCGCAGATCCGCTCCCGGGCCTAACACGGGCCTGACCGCGACCGCCGATAACCCTTGCATCGGCCGCAATCGTTGCTCTCAGCCTTTCTGGGCTGCGATCCAGCGCTGGATCTTGTCTTGCAGGATCTCCAGCGGCACCGAGCCATCCTTGAGCACTTCGGTGTGGAAGGCGCGGATGTCGAAGCGCGGCCCCAGCTCGCGTTGCGCCTGCTCGCGGAGCTGCGCGATCTTCATTTCGCCGACCTTGTAGGCCAGCGCCTGACCGGGGATGGCCATGTAGCGGTCGACTTCGGCTTCGGCGTCGGTGCGGCTCATCGCCGAGTTGTCCAGCATGTAGTCGATGGCCTGGGTGCGGGTCCAGCCCTTGCTGTGCAGGCCGGTATCGGCGACCAGCCGGATCGAGCGCCACAGCGCATTCTGCAGATAGCCGTAGGTGTTGTACGGGTCCTGATACAGCCCCAGCTCGCGCCCCAACGACTCGGCATACAGGCCCCATCCTTCGATGTAGGCGGTCTCGCCCCCGAGCCGACGGAACTTGGGCAGGTCGGTCAGCTGCTGCTGCAGCCCAAGCTGGTAATGGTGGCCGGGAATCGCCTCGTGCAGGTACAGGCTCTCCGCTTCCCAGGTCTTGCGCGAGGGCAGGTCGGAGGTATTGACGTAGAAGATGCCCGGCGTGGCGCCAGTGCTGCCACCGACGCTGGGGCGCATGTACGAGCCGCTGGCCGCCGCTTGCGCGCGCTGCGGTTCCACCGCGCGCACTTCCAGCGGCGGCATGTCCTGGCTGGCGAACAGGCGCGGCACCGCGCCTTGCACGCGTCCCTGCAGGCCACGGTAATACCCCAGCAGCTCGGTCTCGCTGCGGAAGCTGAAGCGCTTGTCGGTCTGCATGAACTTGTAGAACTTGGGCAGGTTGCCGCGGAACTTGACCTGCTTGGCCAGCGCGGCGATCTCGCCCTGCAGGCGCGCGACCTCGTCCAGCCCGATCTGATGGATCTGCTCCGGGCTCAGGTCGGAGGTGGTGCTCTGACGCACGTCGTAGGCGTACCACGCCGCGCCGTTGGGTAGCGCCGCCAAGCCATCGGTGTCGCGGCAGGCGGGCAGGTATTCGGTGGCGATGAAGCCGCGCAGCGCGCGATACGCCGGCAGGATGCGCACCTCGATCATCCGCTTGTACTCGGCGGTGAGGCGCTGCTTGTCGGCCTCGGGCATATCGGCCGGCAGGTTGCGGATCGGCCCCCAGAACAGGCTGTCTTCGGCGCTGCGCGCAATGATCGCATCCAGTTGCGGCAGCACTTTCTGCATCAGCACCTTGGGCTGCACCACGCCGGCCTGCATGCCGGCGCGCATGTTGGTGATGGCCTGGTCGAACAGGTCGGGAATGCCGAGCGCACGCCGCGACCAGTTGTCGTAATCCTTGACCGTCTTGAACGGCTGCGCGCCGGTGCCGGAACCGAGCACCACCGCAATGCTGGCGATGTTGTAGAACTGGTTGATCGGCAGCATCCAGCTGGGGAACTGCTCGGCGGCCAGCGCACTGCGCGCATCGCGCACGAAGATCTGGTAGCTGAGCAGGTCCTGCCCGCTCAGGCCGTCCGGCCCCAGCGCTTCGGCCTTGCCCAGCCACAGCACGGTGAAATCATGCGATTGCTGGCGGAACGCTGGCGAGAGGAAGTTGGGCAGCTGGTCGTTGTAGCGGCTCTCGCCCTGGAAGGTGGCCTGCAGCGGATTGAGCTTGAGCGAGGCGTCCCAGTACTGGTCGTAGAGCAGGTTGAGCTGCTGGGCCTTGGTTAGCACCACTGGCGCGGCGACCGCGCGTGGCCTGGCCTTGGCGGCCTTGCTGCCCTTGGCGGTCCTGGAGGCCTTGGCCGCCGGCTTAGCGGTCTTCTTGCCTTTGCTCGCCTTCGCGCGCGTTTGCGAGGTCTGTGCCTTGGCGGTCTTTTTCTTGGCCGCATCGGCGGGCGCTGCCACTGACAGGCTCAACACAGCGGCGAGGACCAGCGACAGCAGGCGGGAAAAGCTGAGGGGCATTACCGGCTCCGGAAACAAGCGAGCGGGGAGCTTGCCCGATCCGCACCGTTACGGCCAGCTATCCGGGGCATGCGGCGCACATGCAATTCAGATGCGGCACGGGCAGGCGCAGTGCATCGCTGGAATGGTGCGCTGCGATAACGCACCGCGCAGCGTGCTGCAACGGGCACTGCCGGCCACGGGCAGGCAGTGGGTGGGCGAGTTGCCGCCTTAAGAACGGCTCACAAAACCTAGCGAGCAGTCGTCAGGTGGGTGTGGACGTCGCGCTCAGAAGCGGCATGTACGCGTGGTCCATGCCGCACCGAACACCGGCCGCGCCCGCCTGGTGGCTGCCCAGTTGCTTTGCTAGCTGCGCTTAATCGGCAGCGGCTTCTTCGCGCAGCTGCTCGGCGCGATCGGCGCCCAGATACGCGCTGATGGCGCGCCGCGCGACGTACAGCAGTGGAATCAGGGCGATCGCAAAGCCCATCTTGTAGATGTAGTTGAGCGTGCTCACCGCCAGGAACTGGTCGATAGACCAATGCTGCGGGCCAAGCACGAAGGCGATGTAGATCACCACGAAGCTGTCCACCAACTGCGACACCGCGGTGGAGCCGGTGGCACGCAGCCACACGTGTTTTTCGCCGGTGACCTTGCGGATGCGATGGAACACCGACACGTCGATCAACTGGCCGAACAGAAACGCCACCAGCGAGCCGCCGATCGTCCACAAGCCCTGCCCGAACACCGCGGCGAATGCAGCCTGATAGTCCGGCACACCCTGGCTCTGTGCTGCGGTCACCCACCAGCCGGCCGGTGCCAGGGCAATCGCCGCGAACGCAAACACGAAGCCGTAGCCGATCAGCGCCACCGCCACCCACGAGATGAAACGCACCCCGCGGCTACCGAAGAACTCGTTGATGGTGTCGGTCATGATGAACACCACCGGCCATAACAAGGTGCCGGCGGTGAAGCTGAGCGAGCCGGTCTGGCCGAACAGGTTCCAGTTCAGCGGTGCGATGCCGAGCGTGTCTTCCAGCGCGAAGATCTTGACGCCGATGAACTCGGCCAGCGCCGCGTTGACGCAGAAGAACGCCGCCAAGGCAATGAACAGGCGGACCGCACGATCGTCGAGGGTACGCGTGTGTGTCATGGCGTCAGCGATCCGCAGTACGGGTGAAGGGAACCGACTCCGGCGAAACCGCGCCGCCGGAGATGATGAAACTCATTGCCTGATCCACAGTCCAGTCGGTGGGCGTGAGCAGCTCGACTGGTACGATTTCCAGATAGCCGGAGGTGGGGTTGGGCGTGGTCGGCACATATACCGCCGCCAGCTCGCGGCCGGTGCCTTGCTCCTTGATCACGCGCGTGACCAGGCCGACCGACTTCATATCGCGATGCGGGAAGTCGATCAGCACCACGCGCTGTGTGCTGCCGGGCTGGGTCTGCAGGATGTCGAGCAATTTGCGCGCGCTGTCGTAGACCACGCTGGCCAGCGGGATGCGCCGCATGATCGCCTCGAACCAGCGCAGCAGACGCTGGCCAATCACCCGCCGGCTCAGGATGCCCACGAACAGGATCGCCGCCACCGTGGCGACCAAGGCGATGGTGTTCTGCACCCACAGCGCCTTGATCCAGCCCAGGTAATCCGGAAACGAGGCGGCGATGCGCCCGGACAGCGGCACCACCCACGGGCTGCTGATGCCAGAGAGCAGCGAGAAGACGAACTTCACCACCACCCAGGTCAGCCAGACCGGCAGCAGGGTGAGCAACCCGGTCAGAAACACGCGTTGCAGGGAAGGGCGGGTGTGCGGAGTGGGGGATTCAGACATCTGCGTAGTGTAGGCATTCGGCCGCGTCCGGTGCAGGGGAGGCCGGGATTCGGGATTGGGCAGTGGGGATTGGTAAAAAACTGCGTGGTCATCAGACACACCAGCGCTGAAAACCAACATGCCGCGTCCTTGCGGGACGCGGCATGTGATCGAGCAACGACTTTTTAAAACAAAACGCAGGCACATCGAGTCAGCGCAGTGCAGCGCGCTGACCAAACACCGTGTTTAGAAGCGGAAGTTCAACCACCCCATCACGAAGGTCGAATCGCCGTAGCCGGCTTTTTCCAGCGCTGGACCGGCCATCAGGTGCTCGGCGCGGAAGGTTACCGACCAGTTCGGATCGATGTTCCAGGTGGCGTTGATACGCGGCATGGTGCCGATGCGACGCTCGCCGGTGCTCTGGGTGCGTGCGTAGGCGCGTGCCTGGTTGTTGTAGATCGCATCGCTGGTGGTCTGGCGCCACAGGGTTTCCCATTCCAAATTCACGGTGAGCTTGGAGGTGGGCGAGAACGTGAATGTCGGCGCGGCAGTGACCAGGTTCACCGGGCCGAAGAACGTGGCCCAGCTGAAGTAGATCGTGTTGCCATAGAGGAAATTGTTATTGCGCAGCGTCCCAGTGCCGGACGTGCCGCCGCCGCCGGAGGCGATTTCGCTATGGAAGCCCAGGCGCGGTTTCCAGCCGCTGTCGCTCAGCGTCCACGCATTGGAAGTGCTGGCCATGTAGGCGCGCAGGTCGCGTCCGCCGAAACTGCCGCGCTGCACGGTCACGAACGAATCGGTGCGCAGCTTGCCCACGTTGCCCCACAACCGCAGGCCGTAGTAGTTGCGATTTTCTTCGGCAGTCTGGCGGCCCCAGAGCTGATTGTCGTTGCGGAACTGGTAGAAGAACGGTTCCAGATACATCGGCTTGGCGGTCGGCAACCGATAGCCACCCACCACGCCGCGGAAATGCCGCGAGCGGTCGATGCGGTCGTCGCCCAATCCTTCGGTGCCATCCAGGTTGAAGTTGAAATCGAACACATCCACGCGGGTCTTTTCGCCGATGGCCCAGGCGCGCACACCGTTGAAGGTCACGAAGATATCGGTGTTGTCGCGCAGCGCCATCAATGTGGTCGGGCCGTCGACGAACACCTGACGGCCGACACGCAGGCCGGTGTCGGCGCCGCCGATGTTGCCCTTCACGTCGAAGAACACCTGTTGCAGGATCGCGTTGTTTTCCTGGGTGCCGGTCTTGGCGCCTTCGTTGCGTCCATCCAGGCTGCCGTGCGCCAGTTCCGTATACAAACGGAAGTGCTCGCCCACATGCAGGTCCGCACCGAAGAACGCGCGGAACAGGTACTGCTGCTGCGAATGGCTGCCGGGAATCAGACCGGGATTGGTGATGGTATTGCTGCGCACGCGCAGCTCGTTGCTGAGCGAGACGTAGACATCGCCCGACGCATTGAGCGGGATGTACTTGAGCGGGTCGAACGGGCTCTTGCGCTTGGACGGATCCTTCAGATACGACCAGTCTTCGGCCCAGCGCACCTGCCACATGTTGCCGCCCTGCTTGGCGCCCCAGCCCTGCGCTTCGAGCGGATAGCCCTTGGCGGTGGCGGGCGCGGCGGTGACCGGCGGCTTGGCGGGTTCCGGCTGGGTCTGTTCGGCATTGGCTGGCGCCGGTTGTGTTTGCGCAAAGCCCAGTACCGGCAGCGCCAACCCGATCGCAAGGCACAGGCGCCGGGTGGCTCCAAAAGAAGTTTCAGCCATGGCCGGCTGCGCCAAGCGTGTCAATTGCATCGTGTTGCCCCATCGAAAAGTGAAAAACCCCTGAGCGAAACTTATCGGCACGGGGGACGTCGACTGTAGTAAAGCCGCGCCAGAAAGGCAGTAACCCAAAGGTTCTAAGCTCATGAACGCACTAGGGTTTGCGCAGGCGAGCGCTAGTGGAGCGGGGATTGGGGATTGGGCAGTGGGGATTCGCAACGGCGGCGATGCGGGATGCGGTGACTTCATTGCGATACCAACAATTGCTCAAGCGTGGCTGGCCGACCAAGCCTCGGCCTTGGCCTTTGCGAATCCCCACTGCCGACTCCCCACACCCCGCCCATGACTACCGGCACATTCGCTATAGCTAGGTTCTACATAGCATCACCTTCGACCTAGCGGAGATGACCGATGACCGAGCCGGATGTCCACCTACGCAAATTTCAGAAGGAGCTGAGCGCCGGCACCGTGTCGCTGGCTTTGCTGGCGGTGCTGGCCCAGGCCGACGAACCGCTGTACGGCTATCTGATTGCCAAGCGGCTCGAGCATCTGGAAGGCGTGCTGAGCGGCAAGCAGAGCGCCTTGTATCCGGTGTTGCGCAATCTGGAAGGGGCGGGACTGTTGCACAGCCATATCGAGCCGTCCGCATCGGGGCCGCCACGCCGCTACTACCGCATTACCGACAGCGGGCGTGACTGCCTGCGCCAATGGACCGCCGCCTGGCGCGCCACCCGTGATTCCGTTGATTCAGTGCTGCAGGGGACACACCCATGATGACGACCGTACCGACACGTCCGTTGCCGACCACCATTGCCGACTACCTGCTGCAGCTGCGGCAGGCGCTGGTGGGTGCCGACCCGGCGATGATCCAGGATGCGCTTTACGACGCCGAAGAGTATCTGCGCGCCGAGCTTGCCGAACAGAGCGGCAAGAGCGAAGCCGACGTCATTGCAGGGGTTGCCGCCAGCTACGGTGCGCCCGATGAAGTGGCCGAGATCTATCGCGAAACCGAGGTCACGGTCAGCCGCGCGTTGCGCCCGCCACTGCCGCCCAAGCGTCCTTCATTGATCGGCAAGTTCTTTGGCGTGGCCGCTGACCCGCGCACCTATGGCGCACTGTTCTACATGTTGCTGTCGCTACTCACCGGCGTGTTCTATTTCACCTGGGTGGTCACCGGGGTCAGCCTGTCGCTGGGCCTGTTGATCCTGATCATCGGCGTTCCGCTGCTGGTGCTGTTCTTCGGCTCGGTGCGCGTGTTGTCGCTGGTGGAAGGACGCATGGTGGAAACCCTGCTCGGGGTGCGCATGCCGCGTCGCCCGCAACATCCGGGCGTGCAAGGCGGCTGGCTACAGCGCATCGCTGCGATGTTTACCGACCTGCGTACCTGGAGCACGCTGCTGTACTTCGTGTTGATGCTGCCGCTGGGCAGTGTCTACTTCACGCTGTTTACTACTCTGCTAAGCGTGTCGTTGACGCTCACTGCTGCGCCGCTGGCGCTGTTCTTCGATCAAGGAATGTCCATCACCTGGGACGGACAGGTGATCGTGATGCCGCTGATGGTGGTGCCGTTGTCTCTACTGGGGGTGCTGTTGCTGTTCGTCACCCTGCATGCGGCACGCGGGATAGGCACGTTGCACGGCATGCTGGCCAAGCATCTGCTGGTCAAAAGTGGTGATGCGGAGGCGTGATGATCGAGAGTGGCGTGCAACACCCGCGTGGCCTTAGCGCAGCGCACTTTGCATGACACGGTTTAAATTGCCTCTCGATTTTTCAGCATAAAAAAAATCCCCGGACATGCCGGGGATTTTTTGTTGTGCAGATCAGGCGCGCTTGCCGCGTTTGCGGATGGGAGTGACGGTGGCCGGGTCGCGGCTGCCGACGGGGTCTGCGTCATAGCGCGCAATGAACTCGCGCACCTGCGGGTAGACCACTTCGCGCCAACGACGGCCGCTGAAGATGCCGTAATGACCGGCACCTTCCACCACCAGATGGCGGCGGTGCGCCGCATCGATACCGGTGCACAGATCGTGCACCGCTTCGGTCTGGCCGAGGCCGGCGATATCGTCCAGTTCGCCCTCGATGCTCAACAAGGCGGTGTTGCGGATCGCCGACGGCTTGACCAGCTGGCCGTCCACTTTCCACTTGCCCTGCGGCAGCAAGAAGTCCTGAAACACCACGCGAATCGTGTCCAGATAGTATTCGGCCGGCATGTCGAGCACGGCGTTGTACTCGTCGTAGAACTGCCGATGCGCCTGCGCATCCTGCAGATCGCCCTTGACCAGATCGGTGTAGAAATCCCAGTGCGACATCACGTGCCGATTGGGGTTCATCGACAGGAAACCGGCGTGCTGCAAAAAGCCTGGATACACCTGGCGGCCATGTCCCGGATACGGGAACGGCACGGTGTGGATCAGGTTGTTCTGGAACCACTCGATGCCGTTTTCCGTTGCCAGGTTGTTGACCTGGGTGGGGCTGCGGCGTGCATCGATCGGACCGCCCATCATCACCAACGAGCGCGGCGTGGGCTCATCGTTGGTCGCCATCAACGACACCGCCGCCAACACCGGCACGGTGGGCTGACACACGCTCACCACATGCAGGCGCTCGGCGCCGATATGGCGGATGAAGTCCTGGATATAGGTGATGTAGTCCTCGAGTCGGAACGCACCGGCCTCCAGCGGCACCATGCGCGCGTCCACCCAATCGGTCACATAGACCTTGTGGTTGCGCAGCAGGGTGCGCACGGTGTCGCGCAGCAGCGTGGCGTGATGGCCGGACAACGGCGCCACCACCAGCACGGCCGGTTGCTCCTTCATCTTGCCTATCAGCTCGACGTGGTCGCTGAAACGCTTGAAGCGCAGCAGGCGACAGAACGGCTTGCTCAGCACCTCGCGTTCGATGATCGGCAGCGAGTGGCCGTCGACCTCGACATCGTCCAGCGCCCAGGCAGGCTTTTCGTATTCCTTGCCCAGCCGATGGAACAGCTCATTGCTGGCCGCCATGCGTTCGGCGCCGGGAAGCGAGGCCCACAGACTGTCGGGGTCGGAAAACATCTTGGCGTTCGCCTGGGCCTGATGCACCCAGGGGGCTAGCAGATTGCGGGTCAGCTCATGCAGTTGATAAAGCATTCCACCCATCCGTGCGGTTTTGCTGCCGCGCAGCATACCGGGTTTGGCGCATTTGCACCTTAATGGGGCTCCGGACGGTAGACGCTGTCACAGAAGCTAGGGCATGCGTAAGCAGCTTTAGCTGCCGCTGGTCGTGGTCTTTCGAGCGGCTTCGCACGGCTTGAAGATCGCGTTCGCCGGCGGGGTAAGCCTCTGTCTCCCTGCCGGAGAGGGGGGGGCGGGTACGGGCGAAGCCACATGTGCATCCAACTTTCTGTGGCTTCGTCCGTACACTCATCCGCCCCAGCGAGCTGTTCCTTCTCCCGGTGGGAGAAGGAACAGCTCGCTGGGCTGGGAGATCGCGCTCGCCCGCAGGGTAACGGCGGGTCTGACAGGAGTAAGCCCTTCTCCCTGCGGGAGATTGGTGAGGGTACGGAGCGACGCTACACACGATAACTGCCTCAAACAGCCAACGCTGCGTCAACCATGCTCCAGCGCCGACGCCTCACCTGCCAACTGCGGCGACAACCAGCAATGCGAACCCAGCGCGGCGAAGCCGACGCTGGCAAAGCGTTTGCGATACCAGCGCGCCGGGCGTGGCTGAAAGCCGTCGTGATCGCCTTCGAACGCGTCTTCCTGCGCAAACGTCTCCAGAAACGCCACGCCTGCGCACATGTCGGCCAGCCCCGGCAGGCCCTGGTTGAATTCGCGCGTGGGCACGTAATGCAGCACGTCCGAGCAGATCAGCAGGTCCACCGGTGCGCAGGGACGTAGCCAGGCGAAATCGCCAAAGCGGGCAGGGTGGATCTGACGGCTGCGTCCGTAGCGCTGCAAGGCGTATGCGCTGCTGTCGAAGCCCAGGTAGCTGAGCTTGGGTCGCAGCGCCAGCAAGGGGGCGCGCCAGGCAGCTTCGCCGCAGCCGATATCCAGCACGCTGCGGATCGGCCGCTCCAGGTAGTACTCGGCCTGTGCGACGGCGAGTGCGACCTTGCGTCGCAGCCGGGCCGGGTCGGCCAGCCCGGCATCGCGGTACCAGCGGCGGAAATACTGGGCGTCGTACTGTTTTTCGTCTGACTGCTGCATGGGGCTCAGCTGCTTTCGCGTGCGCGGATAGGTGAAAATGCGGGTCATCCTACGCGAGCCAGCGGAGCCAGCGCATGACCCTGTATTTGTGGATCAAGACCTTCCATCTGTTGTTCGTGATCGCCTGGATGGCAGCGGTGTTCTACCTGCCGCGCATTCTGGTCAACATCGCCGAAGCCGGCAGCGAACCCTCCGTGCGTGCACGGCTGGTGCTGATGGGCCGCCGCCTCTACAGGTTCGGCCACAGCATGCTCGGTCTGGCGCTGCTGCTGGGCGCGGTGCTGTGGCAAGGCTACCGGGTGATACCGGATTTCCCCACGATGGTGACCGGCGGCTGGCTGCACGCCAAGCTGTTCGCGGTGGCACTGATCCTGGCGCACTACATCGTGGCCGGACGCTGGCTGAAGGGCGTGGATCAGGGCCGTGCGGTCCCGAGCGGTCGGGCGTTGCGCTTGTTCAACGAGGTGCCGGTGATTCTGCTGGTCGGCGTGATCTGGCTGGTGCTGGCCAAGCCTTTTTAAGCGGTGATGCGCGCAAGGCGGCGTGGAGCGGCTACTCAAGACATGGCGAGCAGTGGTGCGGTAGGCGTGGACGGCGCGCCATGAGCCGGAGTATCCGTGTGGTACAGGCCGCGCCGCGCAGCAGCCGTGCCTGCCTGGCGGGGAGCGCAGTAGGCTTGCTAGCTGCTCTTGGCGTCGCCTCGTCGGCACGCGCCAGGTGCTGAAGTCGCCGCGACGCAGGCACATCGACGGATGCCGATGCATTCGCTGGAAAAAACACTGCGGGCTGGCGTAGCACTGCCTGCAGTGCAGCCGTGCGCTGCACGCTCTGCAGCGATCGCGCAGCACATCCGGACAAGCAACACGATGCTCGTCATTGGCGATATCCCGCAGCGGAGTGCGATTGGCTTGCACTCCATCTACGCAGCGAGTGCGCCAGCATTGCGACGGATAGGTGCACGCAAAACGCAGGCCTGACTCAGGCGATCGAACTCAACTCGCTCAGACCCTTGCGTGCCTGATCGATCCAGCTGCGTTGCTCGCGCTGGTAATGTTTGGGCGAGGCCGCAGCGCGACGCACCACCTGGTCGAACACGGCCTTGGCTTCCTCCGGGCGCGCGGCGCGTTTTAGTAGCTGCGCGTAGCGCACGCGTGCTTCTTCGCCTGGGTAGCCCTGCACCAGCGTCTCGTATTCGTGCAGCGCTTCTTCGATGGTGCCGCTGCTTTCCACCGCGCGTGCGTACAGCAGATGCCCGTCATGCGAGCGGAAGTTGGGGTTCGCGGCGATCAAGGCATCCAGGGTCTGGCGTGCCTGCGCGGCATTGCCAAGACCGAACTGCGCCTGCGCCAGCCCCAGCATCAGGTCCGGGTCGTCGCGATACAGGCCACGCAAGGCGCCTTCGTACACCTCGGCGGCCTGCGCATAGTTGCCTTGTTCGAGCAGCGTGCGTGCCAGCTGGCGGCGGTTTTCCGGGGTGTCGGAGACATCCAGTTTGCGGGCGGCATCGCGCTGGTCGCGCTGCGGGTCCAGCTTCCGGCGCACGCGCTGCAAACCACGCCGTGCGGTCGGGTCGTTACGCATGTCCGGGATGACCGCGACAAACGCGTAGATCAACACGGCCAAATACGAAAACGTCAGCAGGATCAAGATCCAGTACAGCGGCCGGCCGCTGCGTACGACATGCACGCAGCAGGCGATTTGCAACACGATCGACAGCAGAATGAGTGGGCTCATGCCGGTAGGAGTCCTTGTCCCTGGTGCAAGTTCCTTAAGGCTCCGCCACGCGGAGCCGCAGGATTCAGTTTCCTTCGTAGGCGCCGTAGCTGCGCAGACGCTCGTAGCGTTGTTGCAGCAGTGCCTCGACCGGGATTTTCTCCAGCGCGTCCATCTCGTTGAGCAGCACGGCCTTCAGGCGCTTGCCCATCTGTTCGGGATTGCGGTGTGCGCCGCCGGTAGGTTCGCGGATCACCTTGTCGACCAGTCCCAGGCCCTTGAGGCGCTTGGCGGTGAGGCCGAGCTGTTCGGCAGCGTCCTTGGCCTTGCCCGCATCCTTCCACAGGATCGAGGCGCAGCCTTCGGGCGAAATCACCGAGTAGGTGCCGTACTCCAGCATCAGGGTGCGGTCGCCGACACCGATGGCCAGCGCGCCACCGGAGCCGCCTTCGCCGATCACGGTGCAGATCACCGGGACTTTCAGCTCGGCCATTTCCAGCAGGTTGCGCGCGATCGCTTCGGACTGGCCGCGTTCTTCGGCACCGATGCCGGGGTAGGCGCCGGGGGTGTCGATGAAGGTCAGCAACGGCAGACGGAAGCGCTCGGCCAGCTTCATCAGGCGCAGCGCCTTGCGGTAACCCTCCGGACGCGGCATGCCGAAATTGCGCGCCACCTTGGTCTTAGTATCGCGGCCCTTCTGGTGCCCGATGATGACCACCGGGCGGCCGTCGATACGGCCCAGGCCACCGACAATCGCCTTGTCGTCGGCATAGGCGCGGTCGCCGGCCAGTTCCTGGAATTCGTCGCAAATGGTGTTGATGTAGTCCAGCGTGTAGGGGCGCTGCGGGTGGCGTGCCAACTGCGAGATCTGCCACGACGACAGGTCGCGGAAGATCTGTGCGGTGCGCACGCGAGCCTTGTCGCGCAGCGCCCGTACCTCGGTCTCCACATTGACTGCAGGCCCGGTACTGGCGTTGCGCAGTTCCTGGATCTTGGCTTCCAGATCGGCGATGGGTTGCTCGAAGTCGAGGTAGTTAGGATTCATGCAATGGCGTCGTCAACGTAAGGCGGGGAGTGTAGCCGAATGCGTCCGATGGACCCGTACGGTGGGGTTGGGAGAGGAATCGGGAATGGGGAATCGGGAATCAGAGCAAGAAATCGGGGGTTCGCTCTTGCGATTCCCCATTCCCGACTCCCAATTCTCACGCCCACGGTGGGCTGTACTTGATCTTCAACGTACGCACCGCCGGATCGGCGCGCAGGCTGTCCATCAGGTGCTGATCGATGCGCACCGAGTTGCTGCCATTGAGGTCGAGCATGCCGGCGACGCCGCCGCCGGGGGCGCGCAGCAGCAGGTCCAGACGTAGCGGCGTCTTGCCGGGGCGGTGCTTGGCCAGCAGGGCGTCGATGCGCTTGAAGGCCTGTTTTTCACGCAGATCCAGGCGCAGCGACAGTCGTTGCGCATGCTCGGCGCAGATTTGCTCGTAGTCCCAGCATTGGCGGATACGCAGGCTGTAGCCGCCGTTGAATTCGTCCTCGCGCAGGCCGCCCTTGACGATCAGGATGCGGTCGCGGGTGAGCAGGTGGCCGAACTCGGCCATCGCATCGGAGAACGCGCTGCATTCCACCCGCCCGCGGCCGTCTTCCAGCTGCACGAAGACCTGGCTGTCGCCCTTGCGGCGCACGCCGATCACCTGGCCGGCCAGAATGGCGCTGACTTCCGGGCGCCAGGCGCGTTTTTCGCCATCGCCGCCACCCCCGCCGCCGCGTTGTTGCGAGGCAAGGATCTTTTCCAGCGACCCAAGATCGCAGCCGACCAGCTCGCGGACTTCGTCGCGGTGCGGGTCGAACGGGTGACCACTGAGATAAAAACCCAGCGTTTCGCGCTCGCCGGTGAGCAATTGGCCCAGCGGCCATTCCTTGCTTTCGGGCAGGTCCAGACGCAGCGCCGGCGCACTCGTATCTGCGCCGCCGAACAGCGAATTCTGGCCGGAAGCGCGTTCGCGCGCCATCTGCTCGGTCGCCTTCATCACTTCCGGCAATTGCAGCATCAGCGAGGCGCGGTTGCTGCCCAGGCCATCCATCGCGCCGGCATTGATCATCGCTTCCAGCGTGCGGCGGTTGAGCTTTGCGGTGCCTACGCGCGTGCAGAAATCCAGCAACGTGGTGTACGCGCCGCCGCGTTGGCGCTCTTCGACAATCGCCTCGCATGCGCCGTGGCCCACGCCCTTGATCGCGCCCAGACCATATTGAATGGTGTCCGGGGTGGCGGCCTCGAACATATAGGCCGATTCGTTGACGCGCGGCGGCTTGACGGTGAGGCCGAGGTTGCGCACTTCATCGAGAAAGCCGACCACCTTGTCGGTGTTGTCCATGTCCGAGGACAGCGTCGCGGCCATGAATTCGGCCGGATAATGGCGTTTCAGCCACGCGGTCTGGTAGCTGACCAGTGCGTAGGCGGCGGCGTGCGACTTGTTGAAGCCGTAGCCGGCGAACTTCTCCATCAGGTCGAAGATTTCGTCGGCCTTGGCCGCGCTCACGCCGCCCTTGGCCGCACCTTCGCGGAAGATTTCGCGGTGCTTGGCCATTTCGGCCGGCACCTTCTTGCCCATCGCACGACGCAGCAGGTCGGCGCCGCCCAGCGAATAATCGCCGACGATCTGCGCCATCTGCATCACCTGCTCCTGATACACCATGATGCCGTAGGTGTCTTTCAGGATCGCTTCGGTGCGCGGATCGGGGTAGATGATCTCCTGCTGGCCGTGCTTACGCGCGTTGAAGTCCGGGATCAGGTCCATCGGGCCGGGGCGGTACAGCGACACCAGCGCAATCAGGTCTTCGAAACGGTCCGGGCGCGCGTCCTTGAGCAGGCGGCGCATGCCCGAGGATTCGAACTGGAATACCGCACCGGTATTGCCCGAGGCGAACACGCCCTTGTAGGTGGGCACGTCGTCGAGCGGAATGGTGGTGATGTCGACCGGGTCGATGCCGGCGCGCGCGTGGCGCACGTTGATCGCCTTGACCGCCCAGTCGATGATGGTCAGCGTGCGCAGGCCGAGGAAGTCGAACTTCACCAGGCCCACCGCTTCGACGTCGTCCTTGTCGAACTGGGTGACCGGATTCTTGCCGCGGCCGTCTTCGTCGTGTTCGGCGAACAGCGGGCAGAACTCGCTCAGCGGTTCGGGCGCGATCACCACGCCGCCGGCGTGCTTGCCGGCGTTGCGGGTGAGATCTTCGAGCTGGCGCGCCAGGTCCATCAGGTCGCGTACGTCGTCTTCGACCTGATAGCGCTGGATCAGATCCGGCGAGGCCATCTCCGAATCCTTGCCTTCGCCCATCGCATCCTTGAGCGTGATGCCCAGGATGTTGGGGATCAGCTTGGCGACGCTGTCGACCAGACCATAAGTGAAGCCAAGCACGCGCCCGGCGTCGCGCACCACTGCCTTGGCGGCCATGGTGCCGTAGGTGATGATCTGGCTGACCCGCTCGCGGCCGTACTTGCGCGCCACGTAGTCGATGACTTCGTCGCGGCGATCCATGCAGAAGTCGATGTCGAAGTCGGGCATCGACACGCGCTCTGGATTCAAGAAGCGCTCGAACAGCAGGTTGTACGGCAGCGGGTCCAGATCGGTGATCTGCAGTGCCCAGGCCACCAGCGAGCCGGCACCGGAACCGCGGCCCGGGCCGATCGGGATGCCCTGGTTCTTGCCCCACTGGATGAAGTCGGCAACGATCAGAAAGTAGCCGGGGAAGCCCATCTTGATGATGGTGTCCAGCTCGAATTCGAGCCGGTCGACATAGTCCTGGCGGGTCTTGCCGGGCGCGATCGGGCTTTTTTCCAGGCGCGCGGCCAGACCGTCGCGCGACTGGCTGCGGATCCAGCTGTCCAGCGTCTCGTCTTCGGGCACCGGGTAGGCGGGCAGGAAGTAGGTGCCCAGGCGCATCTCGATGTTGCAGCGCTGCGCCAGCGCATGCGTGTTGTCGATCGCATCGGGCACGTCGGCGAACAGCGCGGCCATTTCATCGCCGGACTTCAGGTACTGCTGGTCGCTGTAGTCGCGCGGGCGCTTGGGGTCGTCCAGCACGCGGCCGGAGGAAATGCACACGCGCGCCTCGTGCGCATTGAAGTCGCTGGCATACAGAAAGCGCACATCGTTGCTGGCCACCACCGGCAGCCCGCGCACGCCGGCGGCATGCAGGGCAAACTGGTTGAAGCGCTCTTCGCCCTCGCGCCCGGTGCGGGTCAGCTCCAGGTGCAGGCCATCGCCGAACACGCGTTGCCAGTCGGCGAGCTGTTGCTCGGCCAGATCGGCGCGGCCCTCGGAAAACAGGCGGCCGGCCAGGCTGTCGCGGCCGGCCAGGGCGAACAGGTTGGCATGCCCGGCCTGCAGCCATTCCGGGTGGATCGCCACGCCGCCTTCGGGGCGGTGGCCTTCCATCCAGGCGCGCGTCAGCAGCCGCGACAGGCTCAGGTAGCCCTCGCGATCGCGGCACAGCAGGGTCATGCGCCAGGGCGTCATGTCCGGGGTGGCGATCATCACGTCGGCGCCGGCAATCGGCTTGATGCCGACGCCTTCGGCGGCCTTGTAGAACTTGACCAGCGCGAACAGGTTATTGAGGTCGGTGACCGCCAGGGATGGCATGTCGAGCTCGACCGCGCGGCTCAGCAGGTTGGCCTGCTTGGCCTTTTTCGGGTCAGCCTGATCCGGTTTCTCGGGCACGCGGATAGTGGAATCCGCCAACGAGAACTCGGTGTGGACGTGCAGATGGACGAAACGGGAAGTGGACATGCGAGACCGGAATAATGCGCGGTCAGGGTACCGGCGGGGGCGGGGACGAACAAGGCTTGACAGGTGGGTGCGGGACCCAGGATCGGCCAGCAGGGACCCGGGAAAGCGCTGAATCGCCAGCTGCCGGGGCCTTGGGGAGATGCTTGGCTGATGAGGAATTCAGGTTCTGTGCGGGTAGAACGATCCATGCCTGCAACCCCAGCGACGGATTGCACAATGCGCAGATGTTCCGGCCCACCAGTCCCGAAGAAAAGCCAAACCAGCGATGGCCAGCCGCCGGCCGCCTATGGTCGGACAACCAGCTCCACGACCTGCAGCTGTTGCGGGTCCCCGGTCCCCGGTCCCGGGTCCAGGCTTTCACGGCCTTCCAGCGCCAGCCGCACCGGCGCAAAGCTGCGGCGATGCTGCGGACACGGCCCATGGGTTCGCAGCGCAGTCAGATGCACCGGCGTGGCATAGCCCTTGTGCTGGTCGAAGCGGTATTCGGGATGCTGCGCGTGCAGTTCGTGCATCAGCCGATCGCGGGTGACTTTGGCCACGATCGAAGCGGCCATGATGGCGCGGTCCAGCGCGTCGCCGCCGATCAGCGCCTCGGCCGGGCAGGGCAGTCCTTTGGGCACACGGTTGCCGTCGATGCGCGCAAACCCGGCCACGTGCGCCACGCCTTCCACCGCCCGCCGCATGCCCAGCATGGTGGCCTGGTAGATGTTGATGCGGTCGATTTCTTCGCTGTCGATCAACACCACCGACCACGCCAGCGCCCGGTCGACGATGCGCGCATACAACTGCTCGCGGCGCTCGGCGCTGAGCTGCTTGGAATCGTCCAGCCCGTTGATGCGCGGTTTGCTCGGGTCGAACACCACCGCCGCCACCGCCACCGGCCCGGCGAGCGGCCCCCGGCCGGCTTCGTCGACGCCGGCGATCAAGAGCCGGGAATCGGGAATCGGGATTGGGGAATCGTGGAAGAGCGTGTTCTGCGTCGTCGGAGCGACCACGGCAGCAGGGGAGATGGAGCGCTTCATGGGCTTGCTCCTGTCGATTCCCCAATCCCCACTCTCGAATCCCCACCCTCAAGCAGCCCCGCCACCGCATCGGCTGCGCGTGCGGAGGCGTCGCGGCGGAGTTCGGCGTGCAGGGCCAGATAACGCGGTTGCAGGGCGGCGACCTTGTCGGGGTGCTTGAACCAATCCAGCAGCGCGACACACAGCCGTTCCGGAGTGCAGTCGTCCTGCATCAGCTCGGGGGCGAGGTCGGCGTTGGCCAGGATGTTGGGCAGCGCGTAGCGGTTGACCTTGAGCAAGCCCAGTGTCTTGACGATGCGATAGGTCAGCGGCGCGACCTTGTAGCCGACCACCATCGGCCGCTTGACCAGCATCGCCTCCAGCGTGGCGGTGCCCGAGGCCAGCAGCACCACATCGGCCGCCAGCATCGCGGTGCGCGCCTGGCCGTCGAGCAGGTGCGAGCGCATCACCGGCAACGAACTGCGCGACAGCTGTTCGGCCAGCAACTGCTTACAGCCCGGGTTGGCGGCGGGGACCAGCACATGCAGGTTGGGCAGGTGCTCGGAGACCAGCCAGGCGGCCTGGAAGAAGGTGTCGCCCAGCTTGCTGATCTCGCCATGCCGGCTGCCCGGCAGCACTGCCAGCACGGTGCTGGAGGCGGAAATTCCCAATGTGGCGCGGGCCGCTTCGCGGTCGGCCTTGTAGGCGATGTCGTCGGCCATCGGGTGGCCGACAAAGCGCGCATCCACGCCGTGCTTGGCGTAGATCGGCGGCTCCATCGGGAACAGGCACAGCACCAGGTCGGCGCTGGCGCCGATCTTCTCGGCACGTTTCTCGCGCCATGCCCACACCGATGGGCTGACGTAGTGCACGGTGCGAATGCCGCGCTGCTTGAGCCAGCGTTCGACCGGCAGATTGAAATCCGGCGCATCGATGCCGATGAACACGTCCGGTTTCCAAGCCAGCACGCGCTCGCGGAAGGCGCGGCGCAGCTTGAGCAGGCGCGGCAGATGGCGCAGCACTTCGGTCAGCCCCATCACCGCCAGCTCGCTGGCATCGAACCAGGTCTGGCAACCGGCACCGCGCATCGCATCGCCACCGATACCCACGAATTCCGCATCGGGATACCGCAGCCGCAACTGCGCAATCAGCCCGGCGCCCAGGATGTCGCCGGAGGCTTCGCCGGCGATCAGGGCAATGCGGGGCGCGCGCTTGCGCGCGCTGGGAATCGGGAGTGGGGAATGGGGAATCGGTCGTGCAGTCGGAACGCTGCCGACCGACGGGCCGTTGCGCTGGCCGTCCACGATTCCCGATTCCCGATTCCCGATTCCCGTCATCGCAGCAACGGCCTTTCTGCCGCTTCGATGAACTCGAGCATGCCGCGGACGTCTTCGCTGTCCTTGGCTTGTTCGGCCAGTTGCAGCTTGGCGTCGGCCAGCGGCAGGCCGGCGACGTACAGCGTGCGGTAGGCGCGCTTGATGGCGGTGATGCGCTCGGCATCGAAGCCGCGGCGCTTGAGGCCTTCGCTGTTGATGCCGCGCGGGCGGCCCAGCGACTCGCTGCCGACCATGGTGAACGGCGGCACGTCGCCATTGGTCAGCGCGCCCATGCCCAGGAAGGCGTGTGCGCCGATACGGCAGAACTGATGCGCACCGGCAAAGCCGCTGATGATCACGTAATCGCCCACGGTGACGTGGCCGGCCAGCGTGGTGTTGTTGGAGAACACGCAGTGGTTGCCGACATGGCAGTCGTGCGCCACATGCGTGTAGGCCAGCATCCAGTTGTCGTTGCCGACTACGGTGATGCCGCCGCCGCCGCCGGTGCCGCGATTGATGGTGACGAATTCGCGGATCACGTTGCCGTCGCCGATCGTAAGCTCGGTGCGCTCGCCGGCGTACTTCTTGTCCTGCGGTTCGCCGCCGATCGCCGCATGCCCGATGAAGCGGTTGTTGCGGCCGATCCGGGTCGGGCCGTGGATCGAGCAATGCGGCCCCACCTCGGTCCCGGCACCGATGTGGACATCGGCGCCGATCAGGCAGAACGCGCCAACGCGCACGTCGTCGGCCAGTTGCGCCGACGGGTCGATGACGGCGGTGGGATGAATCAAAGGTGTCGAATCACGCATCGTGTCTCACTCCGGGAGCGGGTCATTACCTGGCGCCGGCGCACATCACCTCGGCACTGGCCACAATTTCGCCGTTGACCTTGGCCTCGCCATAGAAGCATCCCACATTGCGGATCAGGCGCTTCATCTGCACCTCCATGATCAGCACATCGCCGGGGATCACCTGCTTGTTGAAGCGCGCATTGTCCACCTTGACCATGTAGAACAGCTGGGACAACGCATCGCGGCCCAGGCCGAGCTGGGTCATCACGCCACCCACCTGCGCCAGCGCTTCGATGATCAACACGCCCGGCATCACCGGACGGTTCGGGAAGTGGCCCTGGAAGAACGGCTCGTTGATGCTGACGTTCTTCTGCCCGACGATGCGCTTGGCTTCCAGGTCCAGTTCGATGACCCGGTCGACCAGCAGAAACGGGTAGCGGTGCGGGATCAGCGTCTGGATCTGATTGACGTCGATCGGCAGCTCGTAAACGGGGTAACTCATGCGTTCTCCTTGCCCACAGCCAGGATGCGCCTTGCCAGCGCATCGAGTTGTTTGAAACGCGCGGCATTCTTGCGCCACGTGCGATTGTCGGTGAGAGGGGTGCCAGACGAATATTCGCCCGGCTCATGGATGGAATTGCGCACCACCGACTTGCCGGTGATCACGACCTTGTCGCAGATCTCCAGGTGGCCGACCACGCCGACATGCCCGCCGAGCAGGCAATAGCGGCCGATCTTGGCGCTGCCGGCGATGCCGGTGCAGCCGGCGATCGCGCTGTGCGCGCCGATCCGGCAGTTGTGGGCGATCTGCACCAAGTTATCCACGCGCACGTCTTCTTCCAGCACGGTGTCTTCCAGCGCGCCGCGGTCGATGCAGGTGTTGGCGCCAATCTCGCAGTCGTCGCCGATCACCACGCCGCCCAGCTGCGGCACCTTGATCCAGTGGCCGGCATCCATCGCCAGGCCGAAGCCATCGGCGCCGATCACCGCGCCGGGATGAATCCGCACGCGCTTGCCCAGCCGCACCCGGGTGACCAGGGTGACGCGGGCGATCAGCTCGCTGCCATCGTCCACCACGCAGTCTTCGCCGATGATGCTGCCGGTGCCGATGATGCAGCCATCGCCCACGCGGCTGCGCGCACCGATGCTGACGAACGGGCCAACATGCGCGCCAGGCGACACCTGTGCGCTGGGGTCGATCACCGCCAAGGCATGAATGCCGGGCTCGCGCACCGGTGCCACATCGAACAACGCGGCGATCTTGGCGAATGCGGTGTACGGGTCCTTGGCAACCAGCACGGTGCTGTGCGCCGCCTCGGCGTCCTCGGCGCTCACCACCACTACGGCAGCCTGCGTGTCAGCCAACTGCGGCCGATAGCGCGGGTTGGACAGGAAGCTCAGCTGGCCCGCTCCGGCGTGCGCCAGCGTCGCCACCCCGGTGACCTCGGTCGCGCCGTCGCCCACGACGGTCAGACCAAATTGTTCGGCAATCGCACTGGCAGTCAGGGGCATCAGGTGAACCTCGCGTAAACAGTAAGTGGCTGTTTTTACGGAAAAAAAACATCGCCAAAAATTCGCTAAACAGTCAGGCGTATCTGTTGCCTGGCCGCAACCGAGCGGCTAACCCAGGAAGAAGCATATGAAAACTCTCCTCTCCATGTTCGCAGGCGTGGTCCTGTTGGGCGCAGTCAGCAGCGCCTCGGCCGATGATTTCGCGCAGGAGCGTGCCGACGCTCATAGCTTCTGGGACCAGCAGGTCCAGTGTGTGGATACATCCGATTGGAGCGGGACGGCGACCTGCCTGAGCACGCTGTTCCAGAGCTACTTCTGAGCCTGTAACACCTCAGACATGACAGACAAACAATGGCGGCCCGATCAGTCGGGCCGCCATTGTTTTGCGTGCGTCTTAGAACTGGCCGCCGAAGGTGAACTGCAGGCGCTCGATCTCGTCGTTGTCTTCCTTCTTCAGCGGGAACGCGTAGCTGATCGAGATGGGGCCGACCGGGGCGCGCCACAACAGCGCCACACCGGTGGAGGCGCGCAACTCGTTGGCCTTGAAGTTGTCCACGCCGTCGTACACGTTACCGAAGTCGAAGAACGCGGAGATGCGCGCCGACGGGCTGTCGAACAGCTTCGGGAAGTACATTTCCACCGAGCCGACGGTCTTGAACGACCCACCCAGCGGCTGGCCGCGGTTGAAGCCGTTGATCGGCTCCGAGCGCGGACCCAGGGTGTTGTCTTCGAAGCCGCGCACCGAGTTGGTACCGCCGGCGTAGAAGTTCTCGTAGAACGGCAGGCCGGTCGCAGTGATGGTGCGCGAAGTGCCATTGGGGCCGGCCACGACGCGTGTGCTGTCATTGCCATAGCTATCGCCGTAACCCAGCTCGAAGCGCGTGTTCAACACCAGCGCCGGGATGATCGGCCAATAGTTGGAGATCTGGTAGTTGAGCTTGTAGTACTCGACCGTGGAGCCGGGCAGGGTGGTTTCCAGACCGACGCGCTGGTACATGCCGCGGGTCGGCATGAAGAAGTCGTTGCGGGTGTCGCGCGCCCAGCCCAGCTCGCTGCGCCAGGCATGGAAGGTGCGCGTGCCGATCGCATCGATGTAATCGACGATCGCCTGCGGCGTGGTGCCCGGGAACGTGGTGATCTGGTTGCTGTCGATGCCGATCATTGCCGAGACGGTGTCGTTCTCGGTGATCGGCACGCCGAACACCACCTGCGCCGAGCCGTTCTTGCTGTTGAACTGCGCGGTGTTGAAGTCCGAGTAATCCAGCGAGCGCCACGACAGGTTGTAGCCCAGCGACACGCCATCGTCGGTAAAGAACGGGTTGGTATAGGAGAACGCGTAACGCTGCTGGAAGGTGCTGCGCGAGGCTTCCACCGCCACCCGGTTACCGCCGCCCAGGAAGTTGTTCTGCGACAACTGCACCGAGGTGGTCACACCGAAGCTCTGCGAATAACCCAGGCCGAACACGAAGCTGCCGGAAGTGGTTTCCTTGACGTCGTAGATCACGTCCACCTGGTCGTTGCTGCCAGGCACCGCCGGGGTTTCCACGTTCACCGACTCGAAGTAGCCCAGGCGCTGCAGACGGATCTTGGAACGGTCGATCGCAGCCTGCGAATACCAGGTGTTTTCGAACTGGCGCATTTCGCGGCGCAACACTTCGTCGGAGGTGCGGCTGTTGCCCTTGTACAGGATCCGGCGCACGGTCACGCGCGGGCCCGGCACCACCTGCAGGTTCACCGCAACGGTGCGGTCCTCGCGGTTCGGCGTCGGAAGCGGGTTGACCTTGGCGAACGCGTAACCGACGTTGCTCAGCGTGTTGGTGATCGCATCGGAGGTGTATTCCAGCAGCGCGCGCGAGAAGATATCGCCGGCCTTGGGAATCACCAGGCGCTCGATATCGGCCTGCGGCAGCACGGTGTCGCCGGTGACCTTGATGTCGGAAATCTTGTACTGCTCGCCCTCGGTGACGCCGGCGCTGACGAACATGTCGCGCTTGTCGGGGCTGATCGCCACCTGGGTGGAGTCGATGCTGAAGTCGACATAGCCACGGTCCAGGTACCAGGAGTTGAGCTTCTCCAGGTCGCCGGACATCTTTTCCTTGGAGTACTGGTCGTCGCGGCGATACCACGAGGCCCAGTTGTGCTCCTTGGATTCCCAGTTCTCCAGGATGTCTTCGTTGGCGAACTTTTCGGTACCGATCAGGTTGACGTGACGGATCTTGGCCGCCTTGCCTTCCTTGATCGCGATGGCCACATCGACGCGATTACGGTCCAGCGGGCTGACCGTCGGAGTGATCTCAACGTTGTACTTGCCGCGGTTGTTGTACTGACGGGTCAGTTCCTGGGTCACGCGGTCCAGGCTCAGGCGATCGAAGGTGCCGCCTTCAGTCAGGCCGATATCGCCCAGGCCCTTGAGCAGCTCTTCGGACTTGATGTCCTTGTTGCCGGTCACGGTGAGCTTGTTGATCGCCGGGCGTTCCTTGACCGTGATCACCAGGATGTTGCCCTGGCGGTCCAGCTGCACGTCTTCGAAGAAGCCGGTGCGGTACAGCGCCCGGATCGAGTCGGCCACCTTGGTGTCGTCCACGGTGTCGCCGCGGTTCACCGGCAGATAGGTGAACACGGTGCCGGAAGCGATGCGCTGCAGGCCGTCGACGCGGATGTCGCTGGCAACGAACGGCTCTGCGGCCAGGGCAACGGCTGGCAGGCTGAGGCCGGCGGCAAGAGCGAGGGCAAGCAGGCGGCGAGTGGGAAGACGCGTCATGTCACATCCGGTTGGAGTCGATTTCGGGTGTTGCTGGATGCCGACGTATGACGACGACAACAGGCGGAAAGAGTGGAGCAATTTCATCGTGGAACCAGGCCGAGGATGTCGTTGTAGAACGCCAGTCCCATCAGCCCGGCAAGAACCGCCAGGCCGACATATTGCCCGGCAATCATGGCCCGTTCGCTGATCGGGCTGCCCTTGACCAACTCAATAAGGTAATACAGCAGATGCCCACCGTCCAAGATCGGGATGGGCATCAGGTTGATGATCGCCAGGCTGAGCGACAGCAAGCCCAGAAAATACAGGAACCAGTCGAGCCCGCGTTCGGCCGAGGCGTTGGCGGCGCGGGCAATCGTGACCGGGCCGGAAATGTTCTTGACCGAGGCCTGGCCGGTCAGCATGCGCTTCATCATGCCCAGCGAATCGGCGGTCATCTTGCCGGTTTCGCGGATGGCTGCCGGCACCGCAGCGAAGATGCCGTACTGCTGGCGACTATCGTATTCCGGCGCCGGCGCGGCGGCGGGGCGGACCCCGATCATCCACTGGCCTTGCGGCGATTTGCGCGGTGCGATTTCCAGCGCAAGGCGGTCTTCGCCGCGCGCCACTTCGATCATGCCCGGCCCGCCGTGCGCGCCCAGCGCCTGCACCTGCGGAATGATGTCCTGGGCCGAGCGGATTGGCTGGCCATCGATGGCCACGATGCGATCGCCCGGCTTGAGCAGGCCGTCGGCCACCGAACCTGGCACCACTTCGGCAATCACCGGCGGCTGCAACATGAACTGCCAGCCGATGCCGGCCAGCGATGCCACCCGGCGCTCGTCGAAACCGACCGGCAACTGCGAAAGACGCAAGGTGTGCTCACTGTTGCCGCCACCCTCGACGGCGGTGCGCAGCTGGATATCGCGCCGATCCATGGCCGCAGTGGTGAGCTGCATGCTGGCATCGCTCCAGCTGCTCACACTGCGTCCGTCGATGCGCACGATGCGCTCGCCCGGTGTCAGCCCCGCTTCGGCGGCCAGACCATCGGCGCGGCCCACAGTGGCCGAATAATCCTGCTTGCCGACCACGAACATCGCCCACAGCATCGCCATGCACAGCAGCAGATTGGCGATGGGGCCGGCAGCAACAATCGCGATACGCTGCCACACCGTCTTGCGATTGAATGCCTGATCCAGTTCGGCCGGGTGTACGTCGCCTTCGCGCTCGTCGAGCATCTTGACGTAGCCACCCAGCGGGATCGCCGCCACCACGAATTCGGTGCCGTGGCGGTCGCGGCGCATCCACAGCGGCTTGCCAAAGCCCACTGAAAACCGCAGCACCTTGACGCCGCAGCGTCGCGCGACCCAGAAGTGTCCGAATTCGTGGAACGTCACCAATAGACCCAGGCTGACGATCATCCACCAGACCGAACCGATGAAATCACCCATGGATGCAACTCGGCTGCGTGGATCGATCAAGCATGATGGGCGTAGTTGGCGAGGGCGCGTTCAGTGATTTGCCGGGCTTGCGCATCGGCAAAAAGCAGGGTGTCGAGGGAGTCGGCATTGTGCCGTGAGAGCGTTGTCAGCGTGTGTTCGACCAACGCAGGGATCGCTAGGAAACCTATTTGGCCCTGAAGAAACGCTGAAACAGCCACTTCGTTGGCCGCGTTCAGGATCGCCGGCGCGGTTCCGCCGGCGCGCAAAGCCTCCCAGGCCAGGTGCAGGCAGGGGAATGCATCGGTGTCGGGCGCCTCGAAATCCAGTCGGCCCTGTTGCAGCAGATCCAGTCCCGCCACGCCCGATTCCACCCGCTCCGGCCACGCCAGACCGACCGCCAGCGTGGTGCGCATGTCCGGCAGACCAAGCTGGGCCAGGGTGGAGCCGTCGACGAATTCCACCAACGAATGCACCAGGCTTTGCGGGTGTACCAGCACGTCGATCTGCTCGCCGGGCAGGCCAAACAGATGATGCGCCTCGATGACTTCCAGGCCCTTGTTCATCAGGGTGGCCGAGTCCACCGAAATCTTCGGGCCCATCGACCACTTCGGGTGCGCAACCGCCTGCGCGGGCGTCACTGCCGCCAGCGCGGTGCGATCCCAGCCACGGAACGGGCCACCGGACGCGGTCAGGACCACCCGACGCACGCCGCGGCTGGCGTCGCACGAGCGCAGGCATTGGAAGATGGCGCTGTGTTCGCTGTCGATCGGAATGATTTCCGCGCCCGCCGCAGCAGCGGTGCGGGTCAGCAGCTCGCCGGCCAGCACCAGCGACTCTTTGTTGGCCAGCAGCAGGCGCTTGCCGGCGCGGGCGGCGGCCAGGGTGGACGGCAGGCCGGCGGCGCCCACGATGGCAGCCACCACGGTGTCGCAGGCATCGCTGCCGCCCAGCGCATCCAGCGCCGCGGTGCCGGCATGCGCCTGGGTGGTGAGGCCGGCGGCACGCAAACCGTCACGCAGGGCCGGGTACAGCGCCTCGTCGGCAATCACCGCATGCGCTGGCCGATGCGTGGCGCACAGCGCCAGCAAGGCGTCGACCTGGCGGCCCGCAGACAGCACGCTGGCGCGCAGCCGCTCGGGATGGCGGGCGATCACGTCCAGTGCCGACGTACCGATCGAGCCGGTCGCGCCGAAGATGGCGACCTGGCGGGGAGAAGAGCCAGCCATGCTTAGAATCCGAGAATTTCCTTGCCGAGTGCGAACACCGGCAGGGCGGCGAGCACGCCATCGATGCGATCCAGTACGCCGCCGTGGCCGGGAATCACCGTGCCCGAGTCCTTGGCGCCGGCGTGGCGCTTGAGCAGGCTCTCGAATAGATCGCCGAGCACCGACGCCAGCACCGCCACCGCCGCGACCAGGACCAACTGCGGCACATGCGCCAAGGTCAGTCCGGCCAGCCAGCCGAAGGCGCAGGCCACCGCGATGCCGGCAACCATGCCGCCGAGCAGGCCTTCGATGGTCTTGTTCGGACTGATGCGAGGCGCCAGCTTGTGCTTGCCGAACGCACGTCCGGCGAAATACGCACCCGAGTCGGCCGCCCAGACCATGGTCAGGGCGGTCAGCAGCCATAGGTTGCCCTTGTCCGGGTTGGCGTGCAGCAGCACCAGCGCGGCCCAGGCGGGAAGCACCGCCAGGGTGCCGGCCGCCAGCTTGAGCGCGCGCGCCTGGCCGTTGCCATGATCGGCGCCGAAGGTGAAAAAGCGCAGCCACAGCAGCGCCAGTCCCCACCAGGCCACACCCACCAGGGCGGCGATCTGGAACAGCACCATCGAGCCGGCCGACGCCCACACCATCAGCACCATCAGCAGCAGATTGAGCATCAGCAGCACAGTGCGCGGCAGGCTGTCGTCGATGCCGGAGAGCTTGAGCCACTCCCACAGGCCGGTCAGGAACAGAATCGCTGCCAGCGCCGCCAGCCATTGGGTGGGCAGCAGCACGATCGCGCAGATGGCGAGCGGCGCCATGATCAGCGCAGCAATCACGCGGGTCTTGGTCATGCGGAGGAGATCTCCGTCGCCTTGTCGGCGATCTGGGCACTGGTCAGGCCAAAGCGGCGTTCGCGCCCGGCATAGTCGTCCAGCGCCTGCTGCAGCACGCCGGCATCGAACTCCGGCCACAAGGTTTCGGTGAACCAGAGCTCGGTGTAGGCCAGCTGCCAGAGCAGGAAATTGCTGATGCGGGTATCGCCACCGGTACGGATGAACAGATCCGGCGCCGGCAGGTCGGACAGTGCGACGCGGCTGGACAGCAGGGCCTCGTCGATCTGATGCGGCTGCAGGCGGCCGGCCGCCACCTCTTCGGCCAGCGCACGTGCCGCCAGCGCGATGTCCTGGCGGCCGCCGTAACTGGCCGCGATGCTGAGCACCAGTCGCGCATTGCCCGCGGTGCTGCGTTCGGCAGCGGCCATGCGGTCGCGCAACGGCGCAGCGAAGCGATTGCGCTCGCCGATGAAACGCACCTGCACGCCACGCCGTTGCAGTTCTTCGACCTCGCGGTCGAGCGCATGCAGGAACAGCTTCATCAGCGAATCGACTTCCTCCTGCGGGCGGCCCCAGTTTTCGCTGGAGAACGCGAACAGGGTCAGCGCCGACACGCCCTTTTCCAGGCAGAAATCGATGGTGCGATTGACCGCCCGCGCACCGGCGCGATGGCCGATCATGCGCGGACGTCGCCGACGCTGCGCCCAACGCCCGTTGCCATCCATGATGATGGCAATGTGGCGCGGGACTGCGTCGGTAGAAGGGACTGGATGCATGGCAGGCGATGCCACGATCAGACCGTCATCAATTCCTGTTCCTTGCCCTTGACGACCTCATCCACATCCTTGATGGCCTTGTCGGTCAACTTCTGGATGTCGTCTTCGGCGGCACGGGCTTCGTCTTCGGTGACCTTCTTGTCTTTCAGCAGATCCTTGACCTGCTGATTGGCATCGCGACGGATGTTGCGGATGGCGACCTTGCTGTCTTCGCCTTCGCCATGCACGGACTTGCTGAGCTCCTTGCGGCGCTCCTCGGTCAGCGGCGGCAGGTTGAGACGGATCACGGTGCCCACCACGGTCGGAGTCAGGCCCAGATCCGAGGCGTACAGGGCTTTTTCCACGTCCTTGATCATGCCCTTGTCGAACAGGCTGATCACCAGCGAGCGGCCTTCGGACACGCTGATGCTGGCAACCTGATTGAGGGGGGTGTCGGTGCCGTAGGCCTTGACCTTGATGCCGTCCAGCAGCGCCGGCGAAGCGCGGCCGGTACGCACGGTGGTCAGTGAATGGCGCAGAGCATCGATGCTCTTGGTCATGCGCGCCTGCGCGTCTTGTTTGATCTGGTTGAGCATCGCCGGAATCCGTGTGGAGCTGAATCCGGGGATTATAGCCGGGACTGGGGTTTCACGACTCGCCAGCCTGCGTAAGCCGGCGCAGCCGGTTCACCTGCCTGGCGCGTTCACGCCAGGCGCTGCGGTGGATCGGGCACGAGCGGAGCGCCCGATCCATGCTGTGACGAATCACAAATCCCGATTCTCTAATCCGAAAAACTCAGCTACGGCCCTGCACCAAGGTGCCGATCTGCTCGCCGCGCAGGATGCGCAGCAGCACGCCGGGCTCGCTCATGCCGAAGATGCGCAGCGGCAGATCGCTGTCGCGTGCCAGCGCGAAGGCGGCGGTGTCCATCACTTCCAGGCCCTGCATGATGACTTCGTCGTAGGTCAGGCTGTCGTAGCGCACCGCGTCGGTGTGCTTCTTCGGGTCCTTGTCGTACACGCCATCGACCTTAGTTGCCTTGAGCAGCAGGTCGGCACCGATTTCGATCGCACGCAGCGCCGCGCCCGAATCGGTGGTGAAGAACGGGTTGCCGGTGCCGGCGGCGAAAATCGCGATACGGCCCTTTTCCAGGTGACGCATGGCGCGGCGACGGATGAAATCTTCGCAGACGTCGTTGATCTTGATCGCGCTCATCACGCGCACCTTGGCGCCGAGCTTTTCCAGCGCGTCCTGCATGGCCAGCGCGTTGATCACGGTGGCGAGCATGCCCATGTGGTCGCCGGTGACGCGGTCCATGCCGCTGGCGGCCAGGCCGGCGCCGCGGAAGATGTTGCCGCCGCCGATCACCAGTGCGACCTGTGCGCCGGCCTGCTGCGCTTCGATCACTTCATGGGCGAGGCGGTTGATCACCTTGGGATCGATGCCGTAATCCCCGTCTCCCATCAGCGCCTCCCCGGAAAGTTTGAGAAGAATGCGGCGATAGGAAAGTTCGGACATGGGGAGACCTCGGGGGTGGGGGACGACAAACGCCGGCAATTCTAGCGGAAGCGTGCCACCGGGCGTGGTAAAAATTCCTTTGTCGTCATCGAGGTGACGTGCCGCTCAGTGCGCCCGCGGGTTCGGTGGCGTCGGAACATCGGTCGCATCGTAGGCGGTGACGCGGTTGCGGCCGCGATGCTTGGAGCGGTACAGCGTGCTGTCTGCGGCCTGCAACAGGTGTTCGATACTTTCGAACTGGCGCTCGATGCCGCCATGCGTGGCCAGGCCCGCAGAGAAGGTGATGTGCAGTGGGCCGCCCTGCAGTTGCGCCATCGGCGTGCGCGCGGTTTCGGCAAGGATGCGCTCGATCACCATCAACGCCGCATCGGCAGGCGTGTTGGGCAGGATCACCAGAAATTCTTCGCCGCCATAGCGTGCCACCAGGTCGCTGGTGCGCACCATGCGTTGCAGCGTCTGCGCAAAGTTGCGCAACACCTCGTCGCCGACCAGATGGCCGTGCGCATCGTTGACGCGCTTGAAATCGTCCAGATCGATGAAGGCGATCGACAGCGGCCAGGCCTGCCGTGATGCCAGTTCGAACTCATGCGCCAGCGCGGTGCCGAGCTGATGCCGATTGAATACGCCGGTCAGCGCATCGCGGCTGGCCTGCTCGGCCAGATGGCGCATGCGGTTTTCCGATTCGTCGGCATGGCGGCGCGCTTCGGCCACATCCTGCAATTCGCGCAGGCTGCGCAGCAGGGCCAGCTCGCGCGCCTGCTCGAAGATCAGCTGGATGTGCTCGGGTTGCGGCACGCGGATGTCGAATAAGGCCTCGAGCTCGGGCAAGGATTCGGCGATGCGTTCGATCACTTTTTCGAAGCGTTCGGCATCCAGTTCCAGCACGTCCTGGGCCTGGCGCTGCGCATGCTCGGTGGCGGTAGCCGCGCTGGCGGAGAGCCAGATGTCGGCCAGACGTCCGGACAGCGCGACGCAGGCCATGAAGGGCTCCAGGCCTGACGGTTCTTCTTCGCTTTTCGCGATCGCGTTCTGCAGGTAGTGCGGTAATTGCCACTGGTGCGCAAGCCAGGCGCCGATTTCGGCGTGGGTGGCACCCAGGTGTTCGCGTTCGGCATCCAGCAGCGATGCGTTGTCGGGCGCCTGTTCCAGCAGCGGCGCATACAGCTCGGGCGCGCCTTGCAGTAGTGCCAGCTTGCCGATGTCCTGCAGCAGGCCGGCCAGCATCAATTCTTCGGGTTTGCGGATGCCATAGGCCTGACCCAGGATGCGACTGGCCAGCGCGCATAGCCCGGCACGACGCCAGATGCGCTCATGCAACGGGTGCGCGACGAAGGTACTGCGCACGCCGTGCACCATCGAAAACCCCAGCGCCAGGCTCAGGGTCGCGTTGAGGCCGAGCATGGTCAGCGCCTGGCCGAGGTTGTCGACACGGCGGCGGCTGGCGTAAAGCGGTGAGTTGGCTACGCGCAGCATGCGTGCGCTCAGGGCGATGTCCATGCCGATGACTTTCGCGGTGGTGGTCATGTCCACATCCGGGTCCTGCGCCAGCTCGATGATGCGCAGCGCGACGCCGGGCGGCGATGGCAGGTTACGGCAGTAGTGCAGGGCGGCCTGGAGATCTGGTTGCATGAGTCATCGCCAACAGTGAACGTAAGCATACAGCTGCGTTCGGTGAGTTTGAGCACGCCACGGCTCGCAGTCGCTGCGCTGGAACGCATGCGTGAGGGGTGCTGAGAGTCTGGTTGGCATCTAGGCTTAGCGGCACGGCCGACGACATCTATAGCGTCGAGGCCGGTTGCAGGCACCACGGATGTGTGTGCTTCAGTTTCGCGCGCTTCGATGTAGCGCGGATTGGCAGGCAAAAAAAAGCCGCGGCATGGCCGCGGCTTTTTTCACTCTGTGGCGAAGATCAGGCCAGACCGGCCTGCTTCATCACTTCGGCGGCGTAGTCTTCCACCACCTTCTCGATGCCCTCGCCAACGGCCAGGCGCTGGAAGCCGATCACGTCGGCACCAGCGGCCTTGACGGCTTGCTCGACGGTCTGATCGGTGTTCAGCACATATGGCTGGCCGTACAGCGTGACTTCGTTGACGATCTTGCTGATCTTGCCGCTGATGATCTTTTCCAGGATCTCGGCCGGCTTGGACTTGTCCTTTTCGGACATCTTGGCCAGTTCGATTTCCTTTTCCTTGGCGACAAACTCGGCCGGGACGTCGGATGCCTTGATGTGCGGCGGGTTCATTGCGGCGATGTGCATGGCAATGCCGCGTGCCAGCTCGATGTCGCCACCCTTCAGCTCGACCAGCACGCCGATACGGCCGCCGTGCACGTAGGCCGCGACGTTGTTGGCGCTGTCGATACGGGCCAGGCGACGCACCTGCAGGTTCTCGCCAACCTTGGCGATGACCGCAGCGCGACGCTCTTCGATGGTCTCGCCGCTGTCCAGCTTGACGCTCTTCAGCGCTTCGGCATCGGCGACGTCGGAGTTCAGTGCGGCGTTGGCCACGACCTCGGTGAAGGCCAGGAAGTTCTCATCCTTGGCGACGAAGTCGGTCTCGGAATTGACTTCGACCAGCACGGCCTTGCCGCCGGCCTGTGCAGTGGCGATGCGGCCTTCGGCAGCAACGCGGTCGGCCTTCTTGTCGGCCTTGGCCAGACCCGACTTGCGCAGCCACTCGGCAGCGGCATCGATGTCGCCAGCGTTTTCGACGAGTGCTTTCTTGCACTCCATCATGCCGGCGCCGGTGCGCTCGCGCAGTTCCTTGACCAGGGAAGCAGTGATTTCCATGGAATTACCTCGTATGGACGAATGCGTACGGCGGAAGTGTTCCGCCAGTGAGGAGACGGTGCAGCGTGCGGGCCGCCCCCGTAAAAATCTTTGGTGGCCTCAGCGACGGGTCGCGATGGACCCGTCGGGGCTGCGGCCGCCCAGCATGGAGCGGCCGCATTGCATGCCGATTACTCGGCAGCCGGTGCTGCAGGTGCTTCAGCTGCTGCCGGTGCCGCAGCAGCGGCCGGTGCGTCGGCCTTCTTCTCGGCGGACTTCTTGGCCGGGGCGCGACGGCCCTTGCCTTCGTCGCCGGCGTCAGCCGAGAACTCTTCTTCGCGCACCGACGCCGAGTTCGGCGCAGCAGCCTTGCCTTCCAGCACGGCATCGGCAGCGGCACGTGCGTACAGCTGCACGGCGCGGATGGCGTCGTCGTTACCTGGGATGGCGTAGTCGACCAGGGCCGGATCGTAGTTGGTGTCGACCACGGCGATCACCGGGATGCCGAGCTTCTTGGCTTCCTTGATGGCGATGTCTTCATGGCCGATGTCGATCACGAAGATCGCGTCGGGCAGACGGTTCATTTCCTTGATGCCGCCCAGCGACGCGTCCAGCTTTTCGCGCTCGCGACGCAGGCCCAGCACTTCGTGCTTGACCAGCTTTTCGAAGGTGCCGTCGGTTTCAGCGGCTTCCAGTTCCTTCAGGCGGGCAACCGACTGCTTGACGGTGCGGAAGTTGGTCAGCGTGCCGCCCAACCAGCGCTGGGTCATGAACGGCATGTTGCAACGCTCGGCTTCTTCCTTGATCGACTCGCGCGCGCTGCGCTTGGTGCCCAGGAACAGCACGGTGCCGCGCTTCTGCGCGATCGAGGAGAGGAAGTTCATCGCGTCGTTGAAGAGCGGGACGGTCTTCTCGAGGTTGATGATGTGGATCTTGCCGCGCGCGCCGAAGATGTACGGCGCCATCTTGGGGTTCCAGTAGCGGGTCTGGTGGCCGAAATGGACGCCGGCTTCCAGCATCTGACGCATGGTGACCTGAGGCATTGAAAAAACTCCTGGTAGCGGAATCGCCGTGCGCAGCTGTTGTTTGAAGTCAGCGCAGGGAGTGCGGGCGCTGCGAGAACACTCGCATCAAACGCACAAGATTCCGGGGTTGGGCTTCCCTGTTGCCTCCGCGACGAACCCTTGTGAGGGCACCCCGGCACGGATGGCGGCAGCAGGTGTGGATTCGTCGGTGACGTCCGACGTGGGCGGCGCGATGCGGCAAAGACGCAAAGCAGCCGGCGGAGTATAGCCGGCCGGGCCGGTTATATGCAATGTGCACTGCCGGCATCGCCGGATTGGCGGGCGAGGGGCCTCAGGGCTGCAGCGCGAGCGTGGTTTCGGTATCGCTGTTGACGCGGGCCACGAAGCGTCCCAGATCGGCGGACAGGGTTGCTGGCAGCGCCCATTGCCGGGTCTGGCCGGGCAGCACATAGCCGGCTAGATCGTTGCCGATGCTGTGTCGGGTACCGCCGGCATCGATAAAGGCCAGGTCGGCCAGGCGGGCGTGGTGCACGCCGGCATTGTGGATGCGCAAGCTGCGGCCGCTGCCCTGGCCGGACAGCGTCGCCTGCAGCTGCGGGTGCAACTCGCCCGGCTCGCTGGGCATCGCAAACACCGGAGTGGAATACCGCAACAGCTCGGTTTCATCGCCCACTGCATGTTGGGTCACTACCAACCGATAGCTGTCTTCGGTCCGGGCCGGGCTAGGGCCGAGGCGGATGACCCGTAACAGCTGGCGGCCTTGCGCCGGGATTTCGAACTGGCTGGGGCTGACGGTGGCGCCGACGGCCGGTTCCAGTACTTCGCGCCCACCGTCCTGGCTCCAGCGGTAAAGCTTGGCATCGGCGCGCCACGGTTGCGCCGCCTGGTTGTACAGCCAGACCGCCGCCTGGTCGCTATCGGCCGGGATGTGTGCGGTGGTTGGGGCGATGGCGATTTCGGCAGCGACAGCGCTGCCGCTAGCGGCCATGCATAGCAGGCCCAGGATCAGCCAGCTGCAGCGCGGGTGGGTGGCGGCCATGCTCAGAACGCGATGGTGGTGATGCGCGTCGCACCGCTGGGCGCAGGCCCTGCAAGTGCGCTGGCGTCCTGGCCCGTGCTGGTGGTCGACGGGGTGTTGACGTTGCGCGACGGCTGCGCAACCGCGACCGGCGTGCCACGCGAGCAGCTGGCGCGCGGCGGGGTCGTGCGCAGCTCGCAACCGCTGAGCAGGCGCAGGCCGATGTGCAGGCTGGAGTTGTCCGGGCCGCGGTTAGTGGACGCAGTTGCGGCAGCGGCGCTGCAAGCGAGGGCGACCAGCGTGAAGCACTTCAGGAAGGTGACCGGCGTCATGAAGGCAATCGTTTGCATTGGAGTCGTTACAAATAGCGACGCCCCCGAAGCGAACTTAATTAACGGTCAGTAAGTGATCGAGACAGTCACCGTGTCGGTATAGGCCCCCGCGATGGGTAGCTGCGGCGCCGGCGCGCGGCCATAGACGGTGACCGTTTGTGCGACCCCGTTGCCGGTGCCGGCCAGGGTGTCGACCCCGACCGTGGTGCCCCAGCGGTTGCTGCGGCCCGAGTCCTTGTAGAGCTCGTAGGTGATGAAGTTGGCGCTGCTGGCGTGGCGCATCCGTCGGGTGCCGCCGCTAGCGTTGACGCCGACGTCCAGGCCGATGTTCCAGGCGGTGCGGTTGGTGCAGGCCAGGCTGATGGTCGAACTGCGGTCGATCTGGGTGTCGATGCTGCCGGCGATGCTGCCGAAATCCAGATCGGTGGTGACATAGGTATTGCAGCGCGCCGGCACATTGGCCGAGGCGGTGAACGGGAACGCGTTGCTGGCGGTCTTGGCACCGCTGCCGCCCGTGTTGCAGTTGGCCGGCGGCTGGATGCCGCCGATGATGCTTTCGTTGTAGGCGTAGCGCATCACCGTATCGGCGCCGCCGAAGCTGCTGGTGTGGTTGCCCACCGACAGCGTCTGGCTGCCGGGAATGCGTCCGTAGAAGGTGACCGTGGTGGTCTGCGAGCCGCCGACCAGGATCGGTACCGAATAGGCGAAACTCAGCACCAGCGGTGACGGCGTGCTCGATCCGGTAGCGCCCCAGACCTGCGTGCGTGCCGCGTCGCTATAGATCTGATAGCTCAACGCATCGCTGGTGGCGTTGAGCATGCGGCGCGGCGTATACACGCCTGCGCTGGCACTGCCGGGCCCCAGGTCCAGGCACAGCGTCACCCGCGCCTGGCCCAGCACGCTGAGCGCGGTTGTGGCGCAGGACACGTTGAAGCTCGCGACCGCATCGGTGGCGCCATTGGCGGCCACGTTGCCGAAGGCCAAGGGCGTCCCCAACGTCACCGTGCAGGTGGTATCGGCATGCGCCGACTGGCTGGGCGTCAGCCAGAGCAGTGCAAGGCTCAGTGCAAGCAAGACCCGCCAGAGAGCCTGCACGCTCATGGCGTCGGCTCCGCGATGCAGCGCAACGGGCCGACCCGCGGAATGCGGCCGGCGTCGGCCGGATACGCGAACTGCGCGATGCAGCGGCCATCCGGCAACTCCACCAGGATGCGGTTGTCGTTCTGCAGATTGTCCAGATAGGTTTCGCCGTCGTAGCCGACCACCACGCGTTCGGCATCGCCTTCGCGTTGCGCCACGCTGCCCACCGGCACCGGCGTGCCATTTGCGTCGTGCAAGACGATCACCGCAGCCCGCACGCGGGTGATGCCGAAGCGCACCGCCACACCGGATTGCTGGCGCGGCGTCACCGTGGTGTCGACCCGATCCACGCGCAGGTCCGCCGGCAGGCTCAGCGTGTCGATCGATAGCTGATTGCGCTGCCACGATTGCAGCGGCGTCACCAACAAGGTGCCGCGTGCATCGGTGACCCCGATCAAGCGGTTTTCCAGCCTTACCGGAATGCCGGCCTGGCCGTCGGTGGACACCACCGCAAACGCGTCCTGGACGTCGCGCGCCGCAAAGCTGCGGCCGTCCATCCACACCAGGCTGCCGCTGGCGCTGGCATAGCCGAACTGGTCGCCGTCCTGGGTGGCGGCGCCGAAGTTGTAGCGGCCGACGCGGTTCAACCAGCCCAGCTCGGCCAGCCCGCCGCTGGCATCGTCGCCCGCGCGTGCCTGCACGCGCCAGCCGATGCCGCCCAGGTCGCCGTCGCCGGGTAGCGGCTGGCTGACATCGGCCACAAACCCGGTGCGATTGCCGTTGCGCTGCATCGACGCGCTGGCCTGGCGCAATTCGCCGAAGGTGGTGGACAGCGACAGATACAGGCTGCGGTCGCTGCGGATATCCAGGTTCTGGTTGCCGGATAGATTGGCGGCCCAGTTGCGCCCGAAGCTGCGCGACCAGAACACGCTGGCATAACGCGAGGTGTCGCCTTGCGGGTAGCTCAGGCGCACGTAGCTGGTGCCCAGCGAGCCGATCGGGTCGGCATTGACGCCGAATGCGGCGCGGTCGCTGACGCGCGCCGGCAGGCTGCCCTGCAACGCGCCGAGGTCGCGGTAATCGCCGTGGGTACGCTGGGTGCCCAGATTTACGTTGAAACGCCGGTTGTTCCATGCGTAGCCCAGCACGGACTGGCCGCCACGCAGCGCATGCATCCTGCTGTGCGCGTAGGCCGCATTGAACACGCCGCCAGCGCCGAGCAACCACACCCCGCCTGCGCCAGCATTGACCACGCCGCCGCCGGCTTCGGTGTGCGCCTCGATGGTGAAGTCGTCGCGCAGGCCCTTGCGCAAGCTGGCGCTGGCGACCGGCTGCGAGGCATAGGAAAACGAACGCACGCCATAGTCGCGGCGCAGATGGCCGATGCCTGCCGACCACTCGGAAATGCCGCGCGCCAGCAGTTGCGGCGTGCCGTAAAACGCGAAGTCCAGCCGACGCACCCGGCCGAAGGCATCGGTCACCACGATCTGCGCCTGCCCGGTGCCGCTGATGCCCGGTTGCGCGGCCAGTTGAAACGGCCCGGCCGGTACCTGGCCGCTGTATTGACGCAGGCCATCGACATACAGCTCCACCGTGGAGGGCACCGCCGCTTCGCCCAGAAAGCTGGGCGTCGGGGTCAGCACGCGATAGGGCTGCAGCGCGTAATTGCGGCCGATCTGCACGCCGCCCAGCCGCAGCGAACGGCTCCAGTCGACGAACCCGCTGTAGAAATCGCCCACCCGCAGGCTGGTGGCGCTGTCGGGGAAATCCATCTGCCAAGCGCTGTCCAGGCGCACCGCCTCGCTGCGCCAGCGTTGGTCCTGCGGGCGGTCGTAGGCCAGAAAAATGGCGGTGGTATCGACCATGCCGCGACCCAGGCCGAAGCCGCGCAGTTCGGTGGCCAGCGACATGCTGCTGGAGCCGGCATTGCGCGTGGCATAGAAGTCGTAATTGAGCAGCATGCCCGGCGATGCGGTGGCGCTGGGCGGGGCGGCTTCTTCGGCCTTGAGCACGGTGGTGGACAGCGACAGCTGTGCCAGCGGTACCTGCAGCGCCAGCCGCTGCAGCGCGGCGTCGTAGCGCACTTCCACATCGGGTAGCCGATCCAGATCGACTAATTCGCCGGGCAGGCGATCGGCCAGGATGAAGCCGAGTTTGCGCAGCGTTTCCACCGAGCCACGCAAATGGCCGTCGACCAGTTCGAACGGCGCCAGGCCGCGATCGGCCTGATTCAAGGTGACGTCCAGATACAGCGACTGCGGTTGTGTGGCGGCGCTTTGCGCAATCTGGTCGGGCAACGATGCGACATCGGCGAGATCGCCGGCCATGGCGTTCGCAAACCCGGTGGCGGTCGCAAGCAGCGTCATCGCCAGCCGGGCCGCATCACGGCGCCGTGGGCGCGGCCAACAAGGTGCGTTCGTCAGCCTCACCATTGATCCTTGCGACGATGGAGCCGCGGCCGAACTGCGCCAGCGGTGCGCCCAGCGACCAGCGCATGGTCTGGCCCGGTAACACGTAGCCGACCAAGCCGTTCAAGGTGGTCTTGGTTGCGCCATCGACCCGGTGCTGCAGATCGGCGACCTGCGCATGCCCGGAGCCGCTGTTGCTGATCTGGATCTGCGCATTGCCGTCGGTGCCGGCGATCACCTGCGCGCTCAGGGTGGGCGTGGGCTCGGCCTTGCCGGGTGGCAGGACGAAGATCGGCACCGAGTAGCGCAGCACGAACTGCATGCCCTTGCGATCGGCATCGGCGCTGGGCAGTTCGTCGACGATGATGCGGTAGCAGAGCTCCTGGCGAGTGGGCGCAGGCCCGGCGCGGATCACGCGAATCAGTTGGCGCTCGCCCGCAGCCAAGGTGCGCATCGGTGGGCTGATCAGGATTTCCTGGGTCGGATCGAGCTGGTCCTGCCCATCGCGCTGGGTCCAGCGATAGGCGCGGGTCTGCACCTGCACCGGCGCGCCGCCACTGTTGCTCAGCCATAGGCCGTCGGCGGTCTGTTCTGCGCTCAGGGTCAGCGAGGTCGGCGCCAGCTGCAGGCTGGCCGCCTGCGCAGGCGGCAACAGCCAGGCGCAGCTCAGCGACAGGCTCAGGGCGAGTCCAACCGGGACCAGCCACGCACGGAGGCGCGACGGCAGCTGTTGCGATGGCATGCGTGAGCTCAATAGACGATGGTCGCGGTGATCGTGTCCTGGTAGCTACCGGTCGCGGCGTTGTTGACCGACGGATTGGTCACACGACCGTAGACCGGGTAGACCTGGTTGATGCCGGTGGCGGTGCGGCTCAGGGTGTTGGTGCCGGTGGTGCTGCCCCACACCGTGCTGCGGCCCAGATCCTGATAGAGCTGATAGGCGATGAAGTTGTTGGTGGTGACCAGTGGGTCGGCGTTCTTCATGCGACGGGTGGTCACATCGTTGGCGGTGCCCGCGTTGCTGCCCGCGCTCAGCGCGATGTTGTAGGGCGTCAATGCGGTGCATTGGGCGGTCACGCTGCCGTTGGCATCGGCATTGGCGGTCGAGGTGGAGAGCACCGAGCCGAAGTCGACGTCCGTGGCGGAGGCGGCGGTGATGGTGCAGGCCTTGGTGACGGCGATCTTGACGTTGAAGGTGGTTGTATCTGCTGCCGTCGCCATGCCGATGGTCGAGAGCAGGCCGATGGAGAGCAGGACAGGGCAGACAGTGCGCATGGACATTTCCTTGACCGGTCAGGTCTTTGATGACGCGACAAGCTGTCGCCCTCCATGCAATGCATCAACTGTGCCAAACATAACTGCGAATTCATCTTGTATCTAGCTGTTTCGCTTGCATCTTTTGCGAAATTTGCGATGTCCTATTGATGACTTCGCTCGCAGGATTCTTGACGCAAGAGGAACTGCGTCACACATGAATAGGCGCTCGCGACGGTTTGCTGTTGCCCGGTCCGCTTGTGCTGTCGACACTGTGTCCTGCAAAAAACGCTGCCGCGGGTCGTTCAGATTCAGCCCGAATCGGCGATAATCGGGGTCATGAGCGTCAATCTAAAAACTAAAGAAGAAATCGAACTGATGCGCATCGCCGGCCGTCTGGCCGCCGAGGTGCTCGACATCGTTGGCCCGCACGTCAAGCCAGGCGTGACCACTGCCGAGCTCGACCGCATCTGCCACGACCACATCGTCAACGTGCAGGGCACCATTCCTGCAAACGTTGGCTATCGCGGCTTTCCCAAGAGCGTGTGCACCTCGGTCAATAACGTGATCTGTCACGGCATTCCGAGCGCGGCCAAGGTGTTGAAGGAAGGCGACATCGTCAATATCGATGTCACCGTGATCAAGGACGGCTGGCACGGCGACACCAGCCGCATGTATTACGTGGGCACGCCGTCGGTGATGGCCAAACGCCTGGTGGACACCACCTATGAAGCGATGTGGCGCGGCATCCGCGCGGTCAAGCCGGGCGCCACGCTGGGCGATGTGGGCCATGCGATCCAGAAGTTTGCCGAGGCCGAACGTTTCAGCGTGGTGCGCGATTACTGCGGCCACGGCATCGGCAAGGTCTATCACGACGAACCGCAGGTGATGCATTACGGCCGTCCGGGCGAAGGCCTGGTGCTCAAGCCGGGCATGACCTTCACCATCGAGCCGATGATCAACGAAGGCACCTATCACCATAAGACACTGCCCGACGGCTGGACCGTGGTCACCAAGGACCGCAAGTTGTCCGCGCAGTGGGAGCACATGGTCGCAGTGACCGAAGACGGCGTAGATGTGCTGACGCTGTCTGCCAATTCGCCCGCGCCGGTATGACGGCCACGCCGGCGGATCGACCCGACCCGGGCGTCGCCGGCGATGCGGAATGGGCCGCGCAGGCCCGTCCGCTGCTGGTGCACGCGGACATGCGGCTGTGCAAACGCTTCGATCAGGGCGAACCGATCGAACGTCTGGTTGCGCTACGCGCACGCGCGGTCGACCAGTTGATGCGCAACGCCTGGACCCGCTGCATTCCGGCCGATAGCGGCCTGTCGCTGCATGCGGTCGGTGGGTATGGCCGCGGCGAGCTGTTTCCGCGTTCGGACGTGGACGTGCTGGTGTTGGGCGACACCGCCGTGCAGCAACGCCACGAGCAGGCGCTGGCGCGGTTGTTCGCATTGTTGTGGGACGTTGGCCTGCCGATCAGTCATGCGGTTCGCTCGCCGGCGCAGTGCACCGCCGCTGCGATCGATCAGACCGTGCTCACCGCGTTGATCGAGTCGCGGCCGTTGGTAGCCGATGGCGATGCGCGTGCGGCACTGGCTGCGGCGATCGCACCGCAATGGGTGTGGCCGCCGCGCGATTTCTTCCAGGCCAAGCGCGAAGAATTGCTGGCACGGCATCAGCGCTTTGGTGACACCGCCGACAATCTCGAACCCGACATCAAGGACGGCCCGGGTGGCCTGCGCGATTTGCAGACCCTGGGCTGGATGGCGTTGCGCGCGTTCGGGGTCAAGGATCTGGAAGCATTGGTCGGGCTGGGCCATGTCGGCTTCGACGAAGCGGCTGCGTTGCGGCGCGAGCGCGAAGAATTGGCGCGGCTGCGCTTCGGGCTGCACATCGTGGCCAACCGGCCGGAAGAACGCCTGCGTTTCGATTATCAAAAGACCCTGGCGCAGCGGCTGGGCTTTGCCGACGACCCGGAAAGCCTGGGCGTGGAAAAAATGATGCAGCGCTTTTACCGCAGCGCTGCGTTGATCCGCCGGATCAGCGACCGGCTGCTGCAGCGCTTCGAAGAACAGTTCGATGGCGAGGCGGTACCGGAGCCGCTGGGCGACGGTTTCAGTCTGCGTCGCGGTTATCTGGCCGCCGATGCCGACAGCTGGCCGGACGGCGATGTGCTGCGGGTATTCGCACTGTTTGCGCAGTGGGCCGCGCATCGCGATGTGCGCGGGTTGCATTCGTTGACCGCACGCGCGCTGGCCGAAGTGCTGCAGCAACTGCCGGCATACGACGTGGCCGATGCCGCCACGCGCGACCGTTTCATGGCGCTGCTGCGCGGCCCGCGTGCGGTGGAAACGCTCAATCGCATGGCGCGGCTGGGTGTGCTGGGGCAGTGGATTCCGGCGTTTGCCAGTGTGTCCGGTCGCATGCAGTTCGATCTGTTTCACGTCTACACGGTGGACCAGCACACATTGATGGTGCTGCGGAACATCGCGCTGTTCGCCGCCGGCCGTGCGGACGAGCGTTTTTCGATCACCCACGAAGTCTGGCCGCGGCTGCGCAAGCCGGAATTGCTGCTGCTGGCCGGGTTGTTCCACGACATCGCCAAAGGCCGCGGTGGAGATCACTCCGAACTGGGCGCAGTGGATGCGCGCGCGTTCTGTCTTGCGCATCGGCTCAGCGAAGGCGATACCGAACTGGTGACCTGGCTGGTGGAGCAGCACCTGCGCATGTCGGTGACTGCGCAAAAGCAGGACATCTCCGACCCGGAGGTGATCCATCGCTTCGCCACCCTGGTCGGTACCCGCGAACGGCTGGATTATCTGTATCTGTTGACCTGCGCCGACATCGCCGGCACCAGCCCCAAGCTGTGGAATGCGTGGAAGGACCGGTTGCTGGCGGATCTGTATTTCGCCGCGCGTCGCGCGCTGCGCGAAGGCCTGGAACATCCGCCGCCGCGCGAGGAGCGCTTGCGCGAAGCGCGCGACTCCGCACGCGCGCTGATGCAGGCGCAAGGCCATGACGATGCCACCATCGACCGCCAGTTCGCCGGCATGCCGGACGAAAACTTCCTGCGCTTCCGTCCCGAGCAGCTTGCCTGGCAGGCCGTCTCGCTGATCGAAGTGCAGATCGGCCAGACCCTGGTCAAAGCGCGTCGTGCGGTGCCGGACAACGATGCGTTGGAACTGTTCGTGTATTCGCCAGACCGCGATGGCCTGTTTTCGGCGATCGTCGCCACGCTGGATCGCAAGGGCTACGGCATCCATCGCGCGCGCGTGCTAGACGCGCCGCACGACGCAATCTTCGACGTGTTCGAAGTGCTGCCGCAGGAAGGCTATGCCGATGGCGATCCGCAGCGTCTTGCCGCCGCGCTACGCCAGGTGCTGGCCGGCGACCTGCAAAAAGTACGGCCATCGCGGCGTGCCGTGCCGCGCCAGTTGCGGCATTTCCGCTTTGCGCCGCGTGTGGAATTCAGTGAAAGCGCCGGCGGCCGCCGCACCCGCATCAGTCTGGTCGCCCCCGATCGCCCCGGGCTGCTCGCCGATGTGGCGTATGTCCTGCGCATGCAACATCTGCGCGTGCACGACGCGCGCATCGCCACCTTTGGCGAGCGTGCGGAAGATCAGTTCCAGATCACCGACGAGCACGATCGCCCGTTGTCCGAATCCGCCCGGCAGGCCCTGCGCGATGCGTTGTGCGCCTGTCTCGACCCCGCCTAGTACGTCCGGAGACCCCCATGGCCACCACCAAGAAGACCGCGCGCAAGCCCGGCGCGACCACCGCCAGCGCCGCACCCAAGCGCGCAGCCACCTCCACCGCCAAGGCCGGCAAGACGCCCGCAGCGGACACGACCAAGCCGGTCGCGAGCGTCGGCAAGAAGGGCGCCGTCAAGACGGCGGCGGTCAAGACCGCGCCGGTCAAGAACACCGCTGTAAACAAGGCTGCTGTAAAGAAGACTGCTGAAAAGAAGGCCGCCAGTGCACCGCGCGTGGCCAAGCAGGCGACCGGCGTGGTGTCGGCGCCAGCTGCAAAGAAAGCGGCCGCTGCGAAGAAACTGCCGATTGCCGTGCAGAGCGCGGCAACCCATGTGGGCAGCGATGAACTGAAGTTCGGCATCGAAAGCGCCTTCGAGCGCCGCGCCACCTTGACGATGGATGAGATCGACGGCTCCACCCGCGCGATCGTCACCCGCGTGATCGATGGCCTGGAAAGCGGCGAATTCCGCGTGGCCGAGCCGGACGGGCAGGGCGGCTGGACCGTCAACGAGTGGTTGAAGAAAGCCGTGCTGCTGTATTTCCGCGTCAACGAGATGGCGGTGATTGACGCGCAGCCGGCGCCGTTCTGGGACAAGGTGGAATCGCGCTTTGCCGGCTTCCATGAAGCCGACTTCCGCAAGGCCGGCGTGCGCGTGGTGCCCGGTGCGGTCGCGCGTCGCGGCACCTATTTCGGCAAGGACGTGGTGCTGATGCCGAGCTTCACCAATATCGGCGCCTATGTCGGCGAAGGCACCATGGTCGACACTTGGGCAACGGTGGGCTCGTGCGCGCAGATCGGCAAGCACTGCCATCTGTCCGGCGGTGCCGGCATCGGTGGCGTGCTCGAACCGCTGCAGGCCAGCCCGACCATCATCGAAGACCATTGCTTCATTGGCGCGCGGTCGGAAGTGGTCGAAGGTGTGGTCATCGGCCATCACAGCGTAATCGGCATGGGCGTGTTCATTTCGCAGAGCACACGCATCTATAACCGCGCCACCGGCGAGATTTCCTACGGCTATGTGCCGCCCTACAGCGTGGTGGTGTCTGGTCAGCTGCCGTCCAAGGACGGTTCGCATTCGCTGTATTGCGCAGTGATCGTCAAGCAGGTGGATGCCAGGACACGCAGCAAGACCAGCGTTAACGAGCTGCTGCGCGGTCTGGCCGATTGAGTACCGCACCCGCATCCGCCGGCACCCTGCTGTCGCGTCCGGGCAGTGGCTGGATCCGGTGGGGCATCCCGGCCCTGTGGCTGGGATGGGCTGCGGTCTACGTGGCGGGCTCGCTGGCGCGCGACGGCGTGCCGCAGCAGCTGGACGTGCTGCGCTGGCTGGCGCCTGTCGCCATGCTTGGGCTGACCGTGCGGCATATCGTGTTGTGCAGGCGATGGGCGCAGGTGCGCGATGCCGGCGATGCGCTGGAGATCGTGCAGCAGGGGCGGTCGCAGCGTGTGGACCTTGCACAGTTGCGTGCGGTCGATCCGGCCTGGCTGGTTCCACCGGTACGGCTGGCGTTGAAATTCCACAGTGAGCGCGCACGGGTGGTGTTCCTGCCTGCGCACGGGCAAGACCCCACCGCGTTGGCCACCACCTTGCTGGCGCGTGCGGGCGCGCACCATGCAGTTGAAGAGAGCACGACATGACCACGTTGTATGGATTGAAGAACTGCGACACCTGCAAAAAGGCCACCAAGTGGCTGGACCGCTTCGGTGTCGCTTACACGTTTGTGGATTACCGCGACAACAAGCCGTCGCCGGAGACACTGTTGGAGTGGGCCGGCAAAGCGGGCGGATTCGATGCCTTGATCAACAAGTCGTCCACCACCTGGCGGCAGTTGCCTGACAACAAGAAGGCGCCCGGCTCGGAGGCGGAGTGGAAGCTGTTATTGCGCGAGTATCCGCAGTTGATCCGCCGGCCGGTGGTCGTCACCGATGATGGTGCATTGACCCAGGGCTTTTCCGATAACGGCTTCAAGAAAGCGTTTGGTGTGGGCTGAGCAGCTGCAGTCGCGACGCTGCCGGCAATGCCGCCGCAGCGGTGGCTGCTGCGGTGGCGAAAGACGGCCATGCTGGTTGCAGCTTGCTGCAGCGTAGACCGCCGTACCACGACGCACCGCGCGCGGTGATCAACGCGCGCGGCGCGGACATGGTCAGTGCGCTTGCTCTACGCTGTCCATGATCCATCCACGCCGCTGGTGCGGCCTCGCTATGGTGATGTTTCGATGAGTGATGTGCTGGATCTGACCCGTGATTTGATTGCGCGCGCCTCGGTGACCCCGGTGGATGCCGGCTGCCAGGCCGTAATCGCGCAGCGCCTGGCCGCTGCCGGATTCGCCTGCGAGCACCTGCGCTTGGGCGAAGTCGATAATCTGTGGGCCACGCACGGCAGTGGCGCGCCGGTGCTGGTGCTGCTTGGGCATACCGATGTGGTGCCGCCTGGCCCGCGCGAAGCGTGGACCAGCGATCCGTTCGATCCGCAGATCCGCGATGGCGTGCTGTACGGGCGTGGTGCCGCCGATATGAAAGGCAGCGTGGCTGCCTTCGTGATTGCCGCCGAGCAGTTTGTTGCGGCCCATGCGGAGCACCCCGGTACGTTGGCGGTGTTGTTGACCTCCGACGAGGAAGGCGATGCCATCGATGGTGTGCGGCGTGTGGCCGATCTGTTCCGCGAACGTGGGCAAGCGATCGATTGGTGCATCACCGGCGAGCCTTCGTCCACCGAGCGACTGGGCGACCTGCTGCGGGTTGGACGCCGCGGTAGCCTGTCCGGCACGCTGACCGTCAACGGCGTGCAGGGCCATGTGGCGTATCCGCACAAGGCGCGCAACCCGATCCATCTGGCAGCGCCCGCGTTGGCCGAATTGGTCGCACGGCGCTGGGACGACGGCTTCGAAAGTTTCCCGCCCACCAGTCTGCAGATTTCCAACATCCATGCCGGCACCGGTGCCAACAACGTGATCCCCGGCGAGCTGCAGGTCGCCTTCAATCTGCGTTACACCCCGCAGTGGGATGCGCCGCGGCTGGAAGCAGAAATCACTGCGGTGCTGGATCGCCATGCGCTGGATTACACGGTGCGCTGGCACCGCAGCGGCGAGCCGTTCTACACCCCGGAGGGGCGCCTGCGCAGCGTCGCGCGCGAAGTGTTGGGCCAGTTCGCCGGCGCGCCGCCGGAGGAGAGCACCGGCGGTGGCACCTCCGATGCGCGCTTCATCGCGCCGCTGGGCGCGCAATGCATCGAGGTCGGCCCGGTCAACGCGTCGATCCACCAGGTCGACGAGCATGTGCGCGTGGCCGATCTGGAGGCGCTGCCGTCGCTGTACCGCACGCTTGTCGAACGCTTGTTGATCGGTTGAGCAAGCGCTGCGCCGCCGTCGTTGCCGCTGAAACAGTTGCGCCAGCGAAAACGAACGGTTAGCGTCGGTTACATGGTCATCCACCTCGCCAAGCTTAATAACGCCAACCGCAACACGCTGCGCGCGAATAATCGTGCGCGGCCGATGCGGGTCTGCGACTAGGCGAAGTACATCCAAACGCCCAGGAATCAGAAAACCCGCATCGGCCGATGCGGGTTTTTTTTTGGGCGTCACTTCCAAGCAGCATGCTCGTCCACCGGCCATCCATCCCCGCAGTTTCATCAGGAGTGTTTCCATGTGTTCCATCTTCGGCATTTTCGGCCTGCAACCCGGCGACGATCTGCGGGCCCTGCGCCGGCAGGCGCTGGAATGTTCGCAGCGGCAGCGGCATCGCGGTCCGGACTGGAGCGGCGTGTATGTCGACACCGGCGCGATCCTGGTGCACGAGCGGCTTGCCATCGTCGACCCGGCCGGCGGCTCGCAGCCCTTGCTCTCGGAAGATGGGCAGCTGGCCTTGGCGGTGAATGGCGAAATCTATAACCATCGCGAACTCAAGCAGGAGCTGCAGCAGCCGTACGCCTTCCAGACCGGTTCCGATTGCGAGGTGATCAACGCGCTGTATCGCGAAGATGCACCGGCCTCGTATCTCAACCGCCTCAACGGCATCTTTGCGTTCGCACTGTGGGACAAGGCGGCCGGGCGCGTGATCATTGCGCGCGACCCGATCGGCGTGGTGCCGCTGTACTGGGGGCATGATCGCGAAGGCCGCCTGCGCGTGGCCTCCGAGCTGAAATCGCTGGTGGACGATTGCGCCGATGCCGCACAGTTTCCGCCGGGCCATTGGTACGACAGCGCCACCGGCGCATTGAGCCGCTACTACGAACGCGCCTGGCGCGAATACGGCGAAGTGGAAGGCGTGCAGGTGCAACTGCAGGAATTGCGCGAAGCCTTCGAGCGGGCGGTGCATCGTCAGTTGATGACCGACGTGCCGTACGGCGTGTTGCTCTCGGGCGGCCTGGATTCGTCGTTGGTCGCAGCCGTCGCCGCGCGCTATGCACGGCATCGCATCGAAGAAAACGACACCACCGAAGCCTGGTGGCCGCGGCTGCATTCGTTCGCGATCGGCTTGAAAGGCTCGCCCGATCTTGCCGCTGCAGAAGTGGCCGCCGCAGCGCTGGGTACCGTGCACCACGGGTTCGAATACACCTTCGAAGAGGGCCTGGACGCGTTGCCGGAAGTGATCCGTCACATCGAAACCTACGACGTCACCACCATTCGCGCGTCCACGCCGATGTTTCTGCTGGCGCGGCGCATCAAGGCGATGGGCGTCAAGATGGTGCTGTCGGGCGAAGGCAGCGACGAAATCTTTGGTGGCTATCTGTACTTCCACAAAGCACCGAACGCGCGCGAATTCCATGAGGAATTGGTACGCAAGCTGGATGCACTCAACAACTTCGATTGCCTGCGCGCCAACAAGTCGATGATGGCCTGGGGCGTTGAGCCACGCGTGCCGTTCCTGGACCGCGAGTTCCTGGATGTGGCCATGCGCATGGATGCCAGCTTCAAGATGATCGACAAGACCAGCACCGGCGCCACGCGTATGGAAAAGGGCGTGCTGCGCGAAGCATTCGCCGGTTATCTGCCGGAATCGATCCTGTGGCGGCAGAAAGAGCAGTTCAGCGATGGCGTTGGCTACGGCTGGATCGATGGGCTCAAGGCGCATGCCGCCGCGCATGTGAGCGACCGCGAGCTGGCTGCGGCCGACCGGCGTTTTCCGGTTAACCCGCCGCAGACCAAGGAAGCGTATTTCTATCGCAGCCTGTTCGAGCAGTTTTTCCCGAGCCGGGCGGCCGCAGAAACCGTGCCGGGCGGCAAGTCGATTGCGTGCTCGTCGCCGACCGCGATTGCCTGGGATGCGAGTTTTGCGGCAATGGCCGACCCGTCGGGCCGTGCGATCGCTGGCGTGCACGAACAGGCACTGGCCTCGTAACGCGCGTTGCAACTGCAGCGGCCGGCATGCGCCAACGCGCTGCCGGCCGCCCTGTAGTACAGGTGTTTATTGCTCGTGGCGCACGCAATAGCCGTAGCGCTGCGGCTCGATATCCACACCGGCCACATCGGCCTGGTTGTTGCGCCACAGGTTGGGCTTGAAGTCGGCCGCAGTGCAGTTGGCGGCACGGTCCACACCGATGGTGTAGGTGAACGGCGTATTGGAGAAGCGGTTGTTCTCGAACACGTTGTCCTGACTCATGCTGTTGTCCCAGCACAGGATTTCCGGCGTGCGATAGCGGATGGCGCAGGCCAGGAACACGCCGGCCACCTTGTTGCCATCGAACACGTTGTTGCTGAAGCGGTTGCGCCGCGCATCGGACAGATAGATGCCCTGGCTGCCGTTACGCTCGAAGCGGTTGTTGCGGATCTCGCTGTCTTCCAGATGTTCGGTGGTCAACCCGGCCGCCACGTTGTCGTGGATGTAGTTGTTGACCATGGTGACCTTGGCGGTGCGGTTGAACGACACGCCGTCCCAGATCGCGCCGGACACATCGTTGTTTTCGATGGTAATCTCGCGCGTGTCGTATTCGCTCAACAGACAGGCGCTACGGCACTTGTTGACCTGCAACCCAGCCAGGCGAATGCCTTGGCCGGAGCGCACCACCACCGCGCTGTTGCTCAGGTACGGGCGCTCGGGCATGAATTCCTTGTCGCCGGTGCTGGCAACGATCTGCATGTCTTCGATGCTGACATTGCGGATCACGCCGGTCGGCTGCTGATTTTCGTAGTCGCCCACCACCAGTGCCGGTTGCTGCACGCCATCGGCCATACGCAAGACTGTGCTTGGGCCTTTGCCGCGCAAGGTCAGGTTGCCGCGGTGGATCGAGACCAGCCCACGCAGCGGAAATTCGCCTTTTTCCAGGCACAACACCGACGGCGTATCGCCTTGCGGCAGTTTATCGATGGCCTTTTGCAGATCCTGCCCCGGCTTCACCTTGGCGGTGCAGCTGGCGACAGGCGCGTCGGGTGGGCCGGATTTGGCCGGTGGTGCGGCCGAGCAGGCGGCTGCAAACACCAGGGGCAACAGGGCGGAAACGGAGCGGGCAAGCTGAGGCATGCGGATTCCGGTCAGTGAGGGGAGGGGGGCGATCGGTGTGGAGAGATCTCCAGATCGCGACGGCCTCTAGTGTGTCCCACCAAACGTTAAGTTCCAGCCCATGACCGCCTGCGCGATTCGGCGCAGGTTCATTGCGTGGCAATCGTGCGCAGTGCAACTGTGCTTCAACGCGCAGTTGCGGCGGTGGCGAGTGCGTGTTGCATGGACGCAAGCGTGATCGTGATGGCGATGCTTGCCGGAGGGCAACGCCGGCGTTGCAAGCGTCCGTGCTGCAGATGTTTGAGCGACGAGTCGCCGTGCTCAGAAGGTATAGGCCAACTGCGCATAGATGCGTCGCGGCTCACCCGGAAAGTGCCCGCCACGCGCATTGAAGCCGCTCATCGCGTACACCTTGTCGAATAGATTCTTGACGTTGATCTGCAGCTTCCATGCGTCCCACTGCGTCTGCCAGCTGATGTCGTAGATGGCGTACGGCTTGACGCGCTGGCCGTCCAGGCTGACGCGCTCGCCCACGTAGTCGGCGCCGAAGGCCACCGCCGAGCGCCAGGCCGTCAAGTCGTAGCGGGTCCACAGCCCGAGCGTGTTGCGTGGTGCATTGGCGAAGCGATCGCCCGATGCATTGGTGATGCCGTCGCTACCGGCATCGAGCACGCGCGCATCGTTGTAGGCGTAGGTCAGGTTGAGCACCCAGCGCTGGGTCAGATCGGCCAGCAGGTCGACCTCCAGCCCTTCGCTGCGCACCAGGCCCAGCGCAGATAGTTGGTTGACGCCATCGACGACGCTGCCATTGGCCTGCACGATGTTGCTGCGCTCGATGCGATACAGCGCGGTGTTGAGCGTCAAGCCGCCATCGTTGAGCGCGGTCTTCAGGCCAAGCTCCCATTGTTTGCTGCGCTCCGGGTCGAACGGCCCGCCGACGCTCGGATCCTGATTTGCCGCGTCCTGCGGCACAAACCCGCTGGCATAACTCGCATAGGCATTGACGCCATCGCGCAGCACGAAGGTGCTGCCCACGCGCCAGCTGAGGTCGTTGCCGGTAATGCGCGAGCCATCCAGCAGGTTGTCGTCCTTGAAGCCATCCCAGCGCAGTCCGGCCATCGCATACCAGCGTGGGGTCAGCGTCAGTTCGTCCTGCAGATACGCGCCGTAGCGCAGGCTACGCGTGCTGGTGGTACGCCAGGGCAGCGTGTCCAGGCCGTAATCGTAAAAGCCGCTACGCCCGTAGACCGGGTTGAACAGGTCGATGCCCGGCACCGGCCCGCGCACGCGTCCGCTATCTGCGGTATTGGCTGTTTGTGCGCGGAAATCGGCGTCCAGGCGATAGTAATCGGCGCCCATCAGCAGCTTGTGTGCGATGGCACCGGTGCTGGTGCGGAACACCGCATTGACGTTGCTGGAAATGGCATCGTTGTCGCGGTACTGGTTGCGCAACTGCCGCGTCATCCACTCGGCGGTGCCGTCGCGATCGCGGTCGATCAAGCCCATCGGCTCGTGATAGATCTGGTGCTCATCGTTTTTGAACCAGCGCAGCGCCATGTCCACATCCCACGCACTGGAGGGCGCAAACCGATACTGCGCGAAGGCGACCTTGGCGCGCATGTCGAGAAAATCGGTGGGTTCGTTGTGGTTCCAGCGACGGTCGGTGAGGAAGTTGCCGTCGTCATCGACCGGCACGCCGCGCAGGCGATTGCCGCCCAGGTCCTGGGTGATATCGGTGTATTGCAGGGTGAGCTCGCCGGTGTCGCCGACATCGAAGGCCACTGAGGCATCGCCGATCTGGCTTTGGCTATCGGTGTTCCGGCGAAAGCCATCCTCGCCATCGGCATAGGCGCCGATGCGATAGCGGATGCGGCCGTCTTCGCGTGCCGGACCAGTGGCTTCGAACGACGCTGCGCCGAACGATTGATTGCCCAGCTGCAGCTCCACCCGCCGCTGCGGCTGGTGCGCAGGCTTGCGGGTGACGTAATTGATGACGCCGCCGGGTTCGCCGCCGCCATACAACGCACCGGCCGGACCCTTGAGCACTTCCACGCGTTCGATGTTGAACAGCTGCGGCACCGAAAAACCGGCATACGGATCGCCACGCAGACCGTCATACAGCACGTTTTCCTGGCGAAAACCCCGCAAGGTGACGCCCGCGTAGCTGAAGAAACTGATGCCGCTGATGCTGCGATACAGATCGGTGATCTGGCGCGCGGCCTGGTCGTCGATCAACTCGCGCGGCAGCACCTGCACCGATTGCGGCACCAGCGCCAGCGGCGTGTCGGTACGCGTGGCGACCGCTGCATCGTCGGATTTGTATAACGTCTGCGCCCGACCGACCACGTTGACGCCATCCAGTTCGGTGACCGCAGGCGAGGTGCTGGTGTGCTGAGCGAAAGCGGAGGGCGAGGGCAGGGCGAGCGCAGCGGTCAGCGCGGTGACAAGAAGCGTGGGGCGCATTGGTCGTTAATGATAATGGTTATCAAATGCATCTTATCATGATGTGCTCGCTTGATCACATGCCCTGCCAGCCGTGCGGATGCCTGGACGCTGAAACGTGCAGATGTGCGAGGTGCAGCATCCAAAACGCCAAACGCCAAACGCCAAACGCACCTCATAGGCGTGGCTAACAGAACGTAGCGAGCAGTCGTCAGGCGGGTGCGCGGAGTAACCGGAGCGTACGCGTGGTCCATACCGCATCGAGCACCGGCCGCGCCCGCCTGGTGGCTGCACAGTCATTTTGTTAGTTGCTTTAAATGCAGACGTCAGAAGTGCAGCGCTCTCCTGCTTCCGATGGGAGAAGGTGCCCGAAGGGCGGATGAGGGGACACACGAAGCCTCGTGGTGTTTGTCATGCACAAGCCGCTTGAAATAAGCCGAGGCTGCGTCGCATCGCATGCCATCGGTCGCTTGGCGTGCGCACGTACCCTCACCCCAACCCCTCTCCCGCAGGAGAGGGGTTACTGCGGCTCGACCATTTCTTCGCTTGCGTCGAGACCGGTATCCGACAAATCGGACAACGCCAGCGCGCCTACTGCGGCTGCAAACGCAGCGTGTGCGTTGTGGTGGTCGGCAGGTCTCCCGCAGGAGAGGGGCTACTGCGGCTCAATCATTTCTTCGCTTGCATCGAGACCGGTATCCGACAGATCGGACAACGCCAGCGCGCTTACTGCGGCTGCAAACGCAGCGTGTGCGTTGTGGTGGTCGGCAGGAACGGAGTCGGACGGCCGTGGACCCAGTCGTCGTGGCCGGCGCCCCAGAACGGCGACAGTGGGTGGCCGCTCTGGCCGCCGGGCATGTGCACGATGCCGTCCTGCTCGTGGCCGGGCGACACCACCATGCGTTCGGAGGCGCCAAAGGCCGGGCCCTGGACGCGCGGCATGTCGCGGTCGCCTGGGAGTTGGTCGGCCGGCATGCACAGCCAGCGCGCGGCCAACGCCGGCAGCGCGCGTGCGATCGGGTGGCAGATGGCGGCGGTGTTGCGCTCGCCCCAGGTGCGTTTGTCGAGTGGCTGGCCTGGGTCGGCCTGCGCCACCAACTCCGCTTGCGCATTGCGTGCAGCATCGCTCAGCAATTGGTCCCAGCTTGCAAAGGCAGGCGGCAGCAGGTTGGCGGGGCGCTGCTGCAAGATCGGCCAGACGATGCCTTCCAGCTGTGCGCGACGCGGCGTCAGGAACTGCTCGCCCAATGCGGATTGGGCGGGCGCCAGCAGACCGGCTTCTACCGCATCGATGGTCTTGCTGCGGAAATCGCGCACGATGCGGTAGCTGGCCGACGTGGTGGTTGCATGACCGTCCCACTGGCGCGTTGCTTGTTCGATCTGCTGCAACGCCGGGTCTTTGCTGTGCTCGACCACGCTGCGCAACAGCTGCCACCACCGCGTCAGCAACAGCGCACGGTCGTCCAGCTGGATCGCCAGCAGATCGCGCTCGCTAAAGCGCTGCTTTGCGAACAAGTCGTCGCGGATCTGCTGCGCACGCGCGCCGAGGTCGTAGCCGGCATTGCCAAGCGTGGCCAGTTGTTGCGTATCGACCACGCGGCTATTGGCGGTCCATAGCCGATGCGAGGGCGGGTCGACCAATGCCGGCGCCGCATCGCTGCGTACCGGCCATGGCATGCAGGTGGGCGGCGGTGTGCCGGTCTGCGCAGGAGGTGTGGGCAAGGTCGGCTGAGCTGCAGAGGTCGCAAGCTCGGCAATGCCGGTCGGGCTGCATCCAGCGTTGCGTGCAGGACGTGCGCCGATCAGGCGCCAGGCGATGCGCCCGCTGCGGTCGGCCAGCAACAGGTTCTGTGCCGGAATGCCCGAGCGGTCGGCCACTTCAAATGCGCTCTGCAGGTCGCGTGCGCTGCTCATCTGTGCGAAGTCCAGACGGATCGCGCCGGGCAGCTGCGCGGCCCAGCGCAGCGCCAGCAGGCTGCCATCCTGGTTTTCATGCAGGATCGGCCCCCACGCCGCTTCGCGTACGTCCAGGCGCACCGGCGCAGCGCCCGCCACACGAATCGTTTCGACATGCGTGGTCAGCGCTTGCGGATGCTCGGGCGTGGCAGCGGGAATCCGCGCAAAGTCGGCGGTGTCGATATAGCTGTTGGTGAACGCCCAGGCCACATGGCCATTGCTGCCGACCACCACCGCGGGCAGGCCGGGCAGGGTGAAGCCGGTGACGTCCACTTTGCCGTCCGGCGCCGCGGCATCGGGATAGCGCAGCCGCGCGCGGAACCAGATGTTGGGCGCGCGCAGGCCCAGATGCATGTCGTCGGCGACGATGGCGCGGCCGTCGGCCGTGAGGCTGCCATCCACTGCAAAATTATTGCTGCCCGGGGTGGGTTGCTCGGCAGGCGGTGTAGCGGGCGGATGCGGCAAGCGACGCAGATCCAGCGCAGCCGCATCGGGCAACACGGCATCGCCGTGCGCCGCACCGAACAGCGGCGCGTCCCAACTGGAGCCTTGATGATCGAGCAGCGCCGCCAGGGCGGGCGGCACCACAGCGCGGATGCGCGCGGCAGCCAGTTCGGTCTGATTGTCGCTGTCCTGCAGGTCGGCATACATCGCCAGGCCGGTGAGGATGGAGTCCTCCAACGTCCAGGCGCGCGGGGTCTGGCGCAGCAGCAGATATGGCCACGGCCGCACCGGCAGCGCGGCCAGACCTGCATTCACGCCGTCGGTGTAGGCCTGCAGCGCCGCGCGCTGGCTGCCGGCGGCGATGTCCAGGTTGGCATGCACGCGTGCGCGCAGCCGATGCACGCGGTTGCGCTTGTCCAGATCCACCGCTTTGGGGCCGAACAGTTCGGACAATTCACCGGCAGGCGCGCGGCGCATCAGATCCATCTCGAAATAGCGCTCCTGCGCATGCACGTAGCCGAGTGCGCGCATCGCATCGGCCTGGCTGGCCGCGTCGATGGTGACCACGCCGTTGTGGTCGCGCTGCACGCCGACTGGGGCGGTCAGGCCGGTCAAGGGCGTCTCGCCGTCCAACTGCGCCAGGCTGCCGCGCAGCAGCAGATACAGCGTCAGGCCGGCGGCGAGCACCAGCACCACAGTTGCCAACATCAGCCGGGTCAGCCATTTGCGCATCGTCTATTCCTTGGAGCGTGGTTCGTGGGTAGCCGACAGACCTGGGCGGGCAGTGGGGCGGGAGCAGCAGCACCGGCGCATCAAGTGCAGTGCCGGCCGATACCGCCCGTTTGCGGCTGCGCCGTGGTGGTGTGGGGCGTCTCAGTGTGGCCGCAGATCATGACCGCGACGGGTCTTGCCGCAAGCGCAACTGAAAGTGATTCCGATTAGATCATTGCCCGCCGGCTTAGTGCACCATGCGCGCATTGCGTTGCTGGAGCACACCATGAAAGGCCATCCCGAAGTCGTCGATTACCTCAAGCAGCTGCTACGCGGCGAACTGGCGGCACGCGACCAGTATTTTCTGCATTCGCGCCGCTACGAGGATCAGGGCCTGATGGCGCTGTACGAGCGCATCAACCATGAGATGCAGGAAGAGACCGAGCACGCCGACGCGTTGCTACGTCGCATCCTGTTCCTGGAAGGCGACCCGGATATGCGTCCGGCGGAGTTTGCGCCAGGCAAGACCGTGGTCGAGATGCTCGAGCGCGATTTGGTGGTGGAATACGAAGTACGCGCGGCGCTCGCTGCCGGCATGAAGCTGTGCGAAGAGCACGGCGATTACGTCAGCCGCGACATGCTGCTCAAGCAGCTGCAGGACACCGAAGAAGATCATGCCTGGTGGCTGGAGCAGCAGCTCGGCCTGATCAAGCGGATCGGCCTGGAGCTGTACCAGACCTCGAAGATCGACAAGGGCCACGTGGCCGGTTGATTGCGGGATCGCTGCCGACCGCTGTGCGGTGCAAGGCCGCGCGGCGGTGGCGGAGGTGGCGGAGGCATATGGGCCATCGCGATTGACGGCCCACGCATCGATTGCGCCCCGATCGGATGTGCTGATCTGATCGCTCTACCGCTGGTCGAGCTGAGCTAGATCGCCGGCTTGGTGCCGGCGTTTTTCGTCAAGGCCGTCCAGGCGTCGAGAGTGGCGTTGCAGACATTGTCTCGACATTGCCTGCGGTCAGCCGCGATGTAGCCGACACCGGCTGTGGTGCCGGGTCTCAGCTGCGTTGCAGGCGATACACCGCGGTGGAGAGTGCGGTGACGCCATCGGCACGGAAGCGCGGTTCCTGATCAAGGATGTCGCGCTGTTCCAACTGCTGCACCTGCCATTGCGCCTGAAACAGCGTCTGCACCTCGGCCGCATCCACCGCGAAGGGTGGGCCGGCCTTTTCGGCTTGCGGATAATCCAGCGTAATCAGTAGCCCGCGACACATTGCAGGCAAGCGCGCGTAGGTGGTTTCCAAGTACCGCCGGCGCAGATCCGCCGGCAAGGCCACCAGCGCGGCACGGTCGTAGATCGCCGTGCAATCGGCCAACACGCTTGCGTCCAGCGCAAAGGCGTCACCGCAGATGATCTCGATGGGGCCGGCGACGAAATGTTCGCCAGCGCTGCTGGTGTGGCGCTGCGGTTGCAGGTTGGCCTCATCGAAGAACTGCGTCACGGCCAGCGGCGAGAGCTCCACGCCCAGGACACGATGGCCTTGCGCAGCCAGCCAATGCAGATCCAGCGTCTTGCCGCAGAGCGGCACCAACACGCGTGCAGCGTGTGGCAACTGCAGTGCGGGCCAGTGCTTTTGCAACAGCGGCATCACCTCATCCTGATGAAAGCCGGTCTGCCCGTCCTGCCAGCGCTGTAGCCAGAAATTTGTGTCCATGGTCTCGTCGTGTTGGTGCAACGCAGTGCGGCATCGCGCTTACGAAAAAAATCGCGCCTGTGCGCGCAGCGCGGCAGGTTTGCTCAGTGTTGCGGGTGATGGAGTGCGTTTTGCTGCCAAGTGCATCGATCAAATCGCTGCCTGCGTGGTTGCATGCCACGAGGATGGCTCACCGAAACATGTCCGGTGCTGTAGAGCGGCCAACAAACGTAGCGAGCAGTTGTCAGGTGGGTGTGGACGGCGCGCAGGGACCGGAGCGTACGCATGGTCCCTGCCGCACCGAGCACCTGCCGCGTCCGCCTGGCGGTGAGCGCAGTCATCTTGTTCGCTGCTCTTGGCAGAGACGCTACAGCAATTGCTCAAATCAGGTCGCGTGCCATGGACGGACCTGACTGCATGATTCAACTGGCTTGCAGACGCGCAATGAGCAGTAGTCCTTCTGCATCCGCAGACGCCTGATCGTAATGAACCAGGCCACCAAAATCCGTATCGACCATGATGCCGTTGCCAAGATAGCTCCAGCTCTCGTGTCCCGGAAGATAATCGGCCATGTCCATGCAGGCAACGACTTTCCCGCGATATTGCGAGTCGATCTCGATGAGATCACCGGCTTTTGATTCTTGGCCATCCGCGTACAGCATTGAACCTCCCAGCCAATGCGCCGCAACGCGGTGCGTTGGTGATTCATTGCAATGGAAAATCCCGTCCTTCCACCTTTTGCCGCCGCCTCGGTAAACCGAGGTGGCGGAGATGTCAGTCGCGCCGCCGCGCGTGCCGATCGGATGACAGGCCGTTACTGCACTTCCAGTCCATCGACCTTTTGCCGCGCCTCAGTGAAACGCGGCGGTGGCAATGCAACCGCGCCGCCGCGCATCACCGCGATAACAGGCCGTTACTGCACTTCCAGTCCATCCACCTTCTGCCACCCTCGCGGCAACAACGAGCCACGACTCGCACGTGTGCCCACATAGGTGTCCAGATCCTTGAACGACAGGCTCATGGTGCGGGCGCCGCTGCGTACCAGCAGGGTGTTGCCCGGTGCCACCGCGACCACCGCCACCACGCGCTCGGTGCCGAGTTTGGCCTTGGGGATCTCGATGATCTTGTTGCCTTTGCCCTTGTCCAGCTCAGGCACGTCGGTGGCCGGCACGGCCAGCAGGTTGCCGGCGCTGGTGACGGCAACGATGCGGTCGGTCTGCGGGTTGCTCACCTGCGCCGGGCTCAATACATGCGAGCCGGCGGTCAGGTTGAGCATCGCCTTGCCGGCCTTGTTGCGGCCAGTGAGGTTTTCGAAACGGGTCACGAAGCCGTAGCCGTGCGAGGACGCCAGCACGAAGCGGGTGGCGTTGTCGGCACTGGCCATGACCTGGAACGACGCGCCGGAGGCCGGCGAAAAACGCCCGGTCAGCGGTTCGCCGTTACCACGTGCAGAGGGCAGGGTATGCACGGCAGTGGAATAGGCGCGGCCGTCCGAATCCAGAAACGCCACCTGATGCGTGCTGCGGCTACGCACCGCGGTCAGCAGACTGTCGCCATCGCGATACGACATGCCGGCTGGATCGACCTCGTGGCCCTTGGCTGCACGCACCCAGCCCTTTTCCGACAGCACTACCGTCATCGGTTCGCTGGCGACCATCTCGGTTTCGTCGATCGCCTGCGCCGCGCCGCGCTGCACCAGCGGCGAGCGACGCGCGTCGCCGAACTTCTTGGCGTCGGCGGTGAGCTCGTCCTTGATCAGCTTCTTCAGCTTGGTCTTGCTTTCCAGGATGGCCATCAACTGCGCGCGTTCCTTGGCCAGCGCTTCCTGCTCGCCGCGGATCTTCATTTCTTCCAGGCGCGCCAACTGACGCAGCTTGGTTTCCAGGATGTATTCGGCCTGTTCCTCGCTGAGCGCGAAACGGGCGATCAACACCGGCTTGGGTTCGTCTTCGCTGCGGACGATGCGGATCACTTCGTCCAGATTGAGGAAAGCGATCAACAAGCCTTCCAACAGGTGCAGGCGACGCTCGACCTTCTGCAGGCGATGGTTGAGGCGGCGGGTGACGGTGTCGCTGCGGAAGGTCAGCCACTCGGTCAACAGCTGGCGCAGGTTCTTGACCTTGGGGCGGCCATCCAGACCGATCACATTGAGGTTGACGCGGTAGCTGCGTTCCAGATCGGTGGTGACGAACAAGTGGCCCATCAACTGCTCGGCATCCACGCGATTGGAGCGCGGCACCAGGACGACACGCACCGGGCTGGTGTGGTCGGATTCGTCGCGGATATCTTCCAGCCACGGCAGCTTCTTGGCGCGCATCTGTTGGGCGATCTGTTCGATCACCTTGGATGGCGACACCTGATACGGCAGCGCATCGATGACGATGTTGGCGTGTTCCCGTTTATAGGTGGAACGTGCGCGCACGCTGCCATGGCCGGTCTCGTAGATGGCGCGCAGGTCGGCGGCCGGGGTAATGATCTCCGCGGTGGTCGGGTAGTCCGGGCCCAGCACGTGTTCGCACAGGTCGGCGACCGTGGCATCGGGGTCGTCGAGCAGGCGCAGCAGCGCGCTGACAATCTCGTTGAGGTTGTGCGGTGGTACGTCGGTGGCCATGCCGACGGCAATGCCGGTGGTGCCGTTGAGCAGCAGGTGCGGCAGGCGCGCCGGCAACCAGGTCGGCTCTTCCAGGGTGCCGTCGAAGTTGGCCGCCCAGTCGGTGGTGCCCTGGCTGATCTCGCCCAGCAGCACTTCGGCGATCGGGGTGAGCTTGGATTCGGTGTAACGCATCGCCGCGAACGACTTGGGATCGTCGGTGGAGCCGAAGTTGCCCTGGCCTTCGATCAGCGGGTAGCGGTACGAGAATGGCTGCGCCATCAGCACCAGCGCTTCGTAGCACGCGCTGTCGCCGTGCGGATGGTACTTACCGATGACATCGCCCACGGTGCGCGCGGACTTCTTCGGCTTGGCGGCCGCGTTCAGGCCGAGCTCGCTCATCGCGAAGATGATGCGGCGCTGCACCGGCTTCAGGCCGTCGCCCAGGAACGGCAGGGCGCGGTCGAGCACCACGTACATCGAATAATCGAGATAGGCGCGTTCGGCGTACTCGCGCAGCGGCAGCTGTTCGAAGCCGTGGAAGGTGGGGCGGGTCAGATCGGTCATGTAAAGCCAGGTCCTGCGAAAGAAGAACCCGCACCAGAGCGCGGACTCGAAGAGCGCCGATTATCCGGATGCGGCGGGGGATGCCAAGCCGCGCGCGTGGCCGGCAGCCAGATAACGGGTGGGCGGGGCGCCGAAATGGCGGTGAAACACACTGACGAAGGCACTGGGGCTGCTGTAGCCGAGCTGATCGGCCACCTGCGCCACGGCGCTGCCCTGGCTGAGCCGGCGCAGACCTTCGGCCAGTCGGGCCTGCTGGCGCCACTGCGCAAAACTCAACCCGGTCTCGTCGCGAAAATGTCGGCTCAGGCTGCGCGGCGACAGCCCGCCCCAATCGGCCCAGGCATCGAGCGGGCGCGGGTCGGCGGGGGTGGCGAGCAATTGCCGGGCAATCCGCAGCAGGCGGCGGTCGGCCGGCATCGGCAGGTGCAGGTGGTCGATCTGGACCTGGCATAGCTCGTCCAGCAGCACCGCGGCCAGCCGTTGCTGGGCGGTATCCAGCGGCTGATCCAGCGGCCAGCTGGCGGCGCGCATGATCGCTTCGCGCGCCAACCCGGTCAGCCGGATCACGCCGCCTTGCGCAGGCAGGGCGGCGCAGGCATCCGGCCGCACCACCACGCCCCAGCCGCGCATCGGACCGGCCAGCTCTACGGTGTGCTGCTGGCCGGGCGGCATCCAGCCGGCGCAACCCGGTGGCAGCGACAGCGCGCCTTGCTCGGTGTGCACGGTCAGCACGCCTTGCTCGACAAACATCAATTGCCCGCGCACATGCGTATGCCAGGCGGTCTCCGGCGCCCACACCGCGCGCAGGTCGGCCAGGAAAGCGATCAGCACCGGCCCGTCGGCCCATTCGAAGCTGGCACGTACGCCAGGGGGAAGGGCGTCCACGGTCGTTGGCGGGTTTTCGATAGTCATTGGCCTGATTGTATTACCGGGCCAGACGGAGTGGCGCGTAAGGTGACGATCCTTGCTGACGGTTTAATCCCGGTTGAGATATTTGCGTTGACAAATATATTTTTCGGAACAAAATGTGCTGCATGAATTTAACCCCCACCGCTCCGCCGTCGTTCGGGTTGCTGTTGCGCCAGGTGCGCGACGCGCTGATGCGTCAGCTCGATGCCGAGATGAAGGGCGAGCTGCCCGACTTCGGTTTCAGTCACTACGTCGGTCTGAAGATCCTGGCAGTGCGTTCGCCCTGCACGGCCAACGAACTGGCGCAGGCGCTGGACCAGACGCCGAGCGCGGTGACCCGCCTGCTCGACAAGCTCGAGGCCTTGGGCGCAGTGCGGCGCGAGCCGCATGCCCAGGACCGGCGCGCGCTGCAGATCGTCATGACCGAGCAGGGCGTGGCGCTGTGGGAACGGCTGCGCTTGCGCGGCGAACGTGCGATCGAGCATGGCCTGCGCGACCTGGATGCCCCTGAGCGCGAGCAACTCACCTCCCTTCTTATCCGTGTCCGCGATGCACTCAACTCATGAACGCTGCTAGTTCCTTCATCCAGACGCTGCGCCCGCGCTCGATGCGCCTGGCGCGGCCGCTTGTTCTCACCGCGTTGACGCTTGCGCTGGCCGCCTGCGCCAGCAGCCGTGGGCTGGCGCCGCAAGGCACCGTGCTCGACGCCAGCCAGCTGCATGCCGAGCGCACCCTGGCGCAAGCCGGGTTAAGTCCGGCCGCATGGCCGGCTAGCGATTGGTGGCGCGCGCTGGGCGATGCGCAATTGAATGCGCTGATCGGCGAAGGCCTGCAGCACAGTCCCAGCCTTGACGCCGCCGACGCGCGCCTGCGCCAGGCACAGGCCCGTATCGGCACCGCGCAGGCCGATCGCGGCCCCAGCCTGTCGGTCTCCGGCGGCTACGCAGGCGTGCAGTTGCCGGAATCGGTGGCCGGTGAGGAACGCGGCGGACGCTTTGGTGGTAACGGTCAGTTGGTGGTGGATTTCCGCTACGGCGTGGACCTGTGGGGCGGCAAGCGCGCCGCCTGGGAAGCGGCGGTGGACACCGCGCACGCGGCCGAGGTGGATGCGCAGGCAGCGCGCCTGAACCTGTCGGCGGCGATCGCCGAAGCCTATGCGCAGCTCGACTACGCCTGGCGTCTGCACGATGTGGCCGACGAAGAACTGGCGCGCTCGCGCAAGACCGTGGAGCTCACCCAGCAGCGCCGCAGTGCCGGCATCGACAGCGATCTGCAACTGCGTCAGGCGCAGGCCCGGGTGCCGGCCGCGCAGCAGCAGGTGCAGTCGTCGCAGCAACAGATCGACGAGGCGCGTAACGCGCTGGCGGCGTTGCTTGGCCAGGGCCCGGACCGCGGGCTGGACATCGCACGCCCGGTGCTGGGCGCGACCATTGCCGCGCAGCTGCCGAGCAACCTGCCGGCCGATCTGCTCGGCCGTCGCCCGGACGTGGTGGCTGCGCGCTGGCGCGTGGAGGCGGCCGACAAGGACATCGCCACGGCCAAGACGCGCTTCTATCCCAGTTTCAACATCATTGCCCTGGGCGGCGTAGTGAACCGCGATGTCGGCCAGTTACTGGAAAGCGCGTCGGTGTTCGGCGTGGTTGCGCCGGCATTGAGCCTGCCGATTTTCGACGGCGGCAAGCTGCGCGCCAACCTGGCCGGCAGCGACGCCCAATACGACCTGGCGGTGGCCGACTACAACCAGAAAGTGATCGCGGCACTGCGCGAAGTGGCCGACCAGGCCAACGCAGTACGTTCGCTCGAGCAACGCGCACGTGCGCAGGACGACGCCGTGCAGACCGCTGCTGCGGCATTCGATCTGGCGCAGCAGCGCTACCGCGCCGGTATCGGCGGCTATCTGGACGTGCTCAGCGTGCAGGAGCAATTGCTCGTCGCACGCCAGCGCATGGCCGGGCTGCAGTCGCAACAACTTTTGGCCTCGGTGAGGTTGCAGCGTGCGCTGGGCGGCGGATTCACGCCGGAGCCCGCACGCGACACCGCACACACCGCGCCCACTTCCGCACAACCGAATTCCTGAGACATCGACGATGAGCCAGACGACTCCAACTTCTTCCCAACCCGCGCCCGCCGCACCGAGCAAGCGCCGTGCGGCGCTGCGCATCGTGGCCATTGTGGTGATCCTGGCGATCATCGGCATCGTGACCTGGTACGTCCTGGTCGGCCGCTGGTACGAGGACACCGACGACGCCTACGTGCAGGGTAACCAGGTGCAGATCACCCCGATGGTGGGCGGCACGGTGGTCAGCATCGGTGCCGAAGACGGCATGCGTGTCGAACGCGGCCAGCTGCTGGTGCAACTTGACCCGGCCGATACCGCAGTGGCGCTGCAGCAGGCCGAAGCCAACCTGGCCAAGACCGTGCGCCAGGTGCGCGGTCTGTACCGCAGCGTGGAAGGTGCTCAGGCCGAATTGTCGGCACGCGAAGTCACCTTGCGCAGCGCCCGTGCCGACTTTGCGCGTCGCAAGAATCTGGCTGCCAGCGGCGCCATCTCCAACGAAGAACTGGCGCATGTCCGCGAAGAACTGGCTGCCGCCGAAGCAGCAGTGAGCGGCTCGCGCGAGAGCTTCGAGCGTAACCGTGCGTTGATCGACGACAGCGCGTTGTCCAATCAGCCGGATGTGCAGACGGCTGCAGCGCAGGTGCGTCAGGCCTATCTCAACCACGCACGTACTGGTGTGGTGGCACCGGTGTCCGGCTATGTCGCACGCCGTTCGGCGCAGGTTGGCCAGCGCGTGCAGCCGGGCAGCGTGCTGATGGCGGTGGTGCCGCTGGAGCAGGTGTGGGTGGAAGCCAACTTCAAGGAAACCCAGCTCAAGCACATGCGCCTGGGCCAGGAAGTGGAACTGCATTCGGATCTGTACGGCGGTGGCGTCGACTACACCGGTCGCATCGAGAGCCTGGGCTTGGGCACCGGCAGCGCGTTCTCGCTGTTGCCGGCGCAAAACGCCAGCGGCAACTGGATCAAGATCGTGCAGCGCGTGCCGGTGCGCATTGCGGTGGACAGCAAGCAACTGGCCGACAACCCGCTGCGCATTGGCTTGTCGATGAAGGTCGACGTCAATCTGCATGACCAGCAGGGCAGCGTGCTGCCGACCAAGCTGGCGACCGGCTCGGTGTTCTCCACCGATGTGTATGCGCAGCAGTTGCAGGCTGCCGACGCCGACATCCATCGCATCATCCAGGACAACCTGCCGTCGCAGGCTGCCAGCAAGGCGGGCTAAGCCACCATGTCTTCGCAAGCTCCCACCGCGTCCGGCGGCCCGGCGGCGCCGGCGCCCGCTGCCGGCTTTCGTCCGGCCAGCGTGGCGTTGTGCACCATGGGCCTGGCCATGGCCTCGTTCATGCAGGTGCTGGACACCACCATCGCCAACGTCTCGTTGCCGACCATTGCCGGCAATCTCGGCGCAAGTTCGCAGCAGGCCACCTGGGTCATCACCTCGTTCGCGGTGAGCACGGCGATCGCGTTGCCGCTGACCGGCTGGTTGAGCCGGCGCTTTGGCGAAACCAAGTTATTCGTGTGGTCGACGCTGGCGTTCACCGTGGCATCGCTGTTGTGCGGCTTGGCGCAGAGCATGGGCATGCTGGTGGTCGCACGCGCGCTGCAGGGGTTTGTCGCCGGGCCGATGTATCCCATCACCCAGAGCTTGCTGGTGTCGATCTACCCGCGCGAAAAACGTGGGCAGGCGCTGGCGTTGCTCGCAATGATCACCGTGGTCGCGCCGATTGCCGGCCCGATCCTGGGCGGCTGGATTACCGACAACTACAGCTGGGAATGGATCTTTCTGATCAACGTGCCGCTGGGCATCATCGCCAGCAGTATTGTGGGGTCACAGTTGCGGCATCGCCCCGAACAGCTCGAAAAACCGCGCATGGATTACATCGGCCTGATCCTGCTGGTGGTCGGCGTGGGCGCGCTGCAGCTGGTGCTGGACCTGGGCAATGACGAAGACTGGTTCTCGTCCGACAAGATCGTGGTGCTGGCCTGTGTCGCCGCCGTGGCGCTGGTGGTGTTCGTGATCTGGGAACTCACCGACAAGGACCCCATCGTCGATCTCAAACTGTTTCGGCACCGCAACTTCCGTGCCGGCACCTTGGCGATGGTGGTGGCGTATGCGGCGTTCTTCAGCGTGAGCCTGTTGATCCCGCAGTGGCTGCAACGCGACATGGGCTATACCGCGATCTGGGCGGGCCTGGCCACCGCGCCAATCGGCATCCTGCCGGTGTTGATGACGCCGTTCGTGGGCAAGTACGCATTGCGGTTCGATCTGCGCATGCTCGCCACCGTCGCCTTTATCTTTTTGTCGTTCACCAGCTTCTTGCGCTCCAACTTCAACCTGCAGGTGGACTTCAGCCACGTGGCCACCGTGCAATTGGTGATGGGTGTCGGCGTGGCGTTGTTCTTCATGCCGGTACTGCAGATTCTGCTATCGGATCTGGACGGGCGCGAGATCGCGGCCGGCTCCGGCCTGGCGACGTTCCTGCGGACGTTGGGCGGCAGCTTTGCTGCATCGCTGACCACGTATCTGTGGGCGCGCCGCACGCAAGTGCACCACGCGCACATCACCGAACACATCTCGGTCTACACGCCCGGCATGCAGGAACAGGTCACCGCGATGGGGCAGGGCGACCTGCAACGCGGCGCGGCCTCGCTCAACAACATGATCAACCACCAGGCCTCGCAGATGGGCTTCAACGACATCTTCTATCTGCTTGGCTGGACCTTCCTGGCGATCATCTTCTTCCTGTGGCTGGCCAAACCGCCGTTCGGTGCGGGCGCCGGCGGCGCGGCGGCGGCTGGGGGGCACTGAGCGCAGGGCAGGTTTTGCCGCTGGGCTAGACTGGCGCTGTTCACTCAGGAGCAGCGCCGATGGTCAGGTGTTGGGCAGGTAGGGCATTCACGGATGGAGCTTCGCCAGCCACGTCGCGATCATCGCGTCTGCCAGCGCGGCAACTACACCTGCCGCAGTGGTTTGCATGGTTGCTGCTGTGTCTTGCGGTGTGCTGTTGCTTTCCCGTCGCTGCCACGCCTGAGCCCCTGGCCGACCGCCTGACCCGGCAAATGCAGATCAATCGGCAGCGCTACGGCATCGTCGGCCAGGCGGTGGTTGTCGTGCACAACGGCAAGCAGGTGTTTCGCGGAGTCGACGGCGTTGCCGATCTGCAGACGCAGCAGCCGGTCACGCCCGAGCAGATCTTTCCGGCGTTTTCGGTCGCCAAGCTGTTTGTCAGCACCTTGATCATGCAATTAGTGGAAGCAGGTGAGATCGACCTGGATCAGCCGGCCAGGCAGTATGTGCCTGCATTACCCGAACCCTGGAAGCACATCACCGTTCGGCAGCTGCTCGATCACACCTCCGGTCTGCCGGAGTACTTCGAACCGTCGCAGATGCGTGGCGCGGACGAGGCCAATGCGCGCTTTGCGGCCAGCGCGCAGGCGATGTTCGAGCGACTGGCCACACAGCCCTTGGTTGACGTTCCCGGCAGCGAAACGCGCTACACCAACACCAATTACGTGGTGCTTGCGCAGCTACTGCAGGCGCACTACCGCAAGCCGTATCCGCAGATTGCATCGGAGCGGATCATCACCAAGCTGCATCTGACGCGCACATCAATTGGACTCCCACTGTTGCCTGCGCATCGCGTAGCCAGCGCGTATCTCGGCACCGACGGTAAGCTGGAGCCGGAGCCCACTGTCGCCTTGCCGGAGTACGCGCTGGCGCATGGGCAGTTGTACACAAACGTCGACGATCTGAGCACGTTTCTGGAGGCGGTACGGACCGGGCGCCTGGTGGGCAAGGAGACCCTGCGCAAGCTCTGGCAACCGCAGACGCTTCCCAATGGGCAGCGCGGCTGGTTCGCCAGTGGCTGGGAGGTCGGGCAAGACGACGCGTATCAATCGGTCGGCCACGATGGCGGCGCGCGAGTGCGGGTGCGGATCCTGTTCGATACGACGCTTGATGGTGACAGCTACAGCGTGGTCTATCTCATTAATGGCAGTGCGCGCGGTGTGTGGAGCAGGGTGCTGCTGGACAGCATCCTTGCCACGCTCTCAGCGCAACGGTTTCCCAGTAAATCGCTGGCTGAAACACTGATCGCCTTCGCACTGCGCGCTCCCGACGAACAGGAGCCCCGCACCTTTGCGCAGGCACTCCGGGCGCGGCCCGGCCTCTCCGACGAGGCGCTCGAACGGGCGATCAACACCACCGGCTACACCGTGCTGTCCAACCTGGGCGCCACCGCCGCAATCAGGGTGTTTGCACTCAACGTGGACTTGTTCCCGGCATCGAGCAATGCGCTGGACAGTCTTGCCGAGGCGTATGAGGCGGCCGGAGACCTCGCACGCGCCAAGCGCATCAGGCAAGCGATCAAGGACAAGTCCAGCACGGCCGACTGAGAGCCGCTAACAAGCCGACTGTGCTCACCGTTAGGCGGGTGCGACCGGTGCTCAGTGCGGCACAGAACACCCTTGTATAGTGCATTTCTGAGCGTGCCGTCCGTACCCACCTGAGGACTGCTCGCCACGTTTTGGCCGCTCTAGGTGCAGCTAACGCCACGTTGCGCGATCTCCCGGCGAGTGCGGCTGGTGTTCGCAATCGGCAGATGCCGCTCCTACAACCCGCTTCTCCGCGCGGTGCGCCCGATCCCGCTCGCGGCATTTGTCAGCCGCTCCGACACACTAGTGATGCGTCACCGAAGCTGCCGGCGCATCTTCGGTGCCGTCTTGCAGTTTTACCGGTTGCGGTAACGCAAGCGCTCCATCGCTGGCGATATCTTTTTCAACCACTGTGCGTACGCGCGCGGCTGCGGTGATGGTGTTGCGGCCGTCTTCCGGCATTGCATCGAGCAACTGCAATGCATGGCCCTGATAACGCACATCCAGTGCATCCTGCAAGGCGCGTAGTGTTTGCACATCGCTGCATAAGGCGCTGGCCCTGGCTTCGATTGCGCGTGCCCGCGTATCCAGTCTGGCGTCGAGTTGGCCATCCATCGCCTTAGCGCGTGCATCGATCGCATCCGAGCGGCCGGTCATGATCTGCCACAGCATGTGACGCGCGATGCTGCCTTTGAAGGCTTCGGCTTCGTGTTCGACATAGCGCTCGAAGTTCCCATCAAAGGCCTGTTGGTCCCAGCGTCCCTTGCCAAGCGTGCCATCGACATAGTCGTTGGCACGCTTGCGCAGGCGCGTGATCTTGCGGGCGTTGAGCGAACTGCCGGTCAGCACCTCGATCACGCCGCCCAGCGCGTCGTAGCTCAGGTCGACCACCGCGTGTGCCAGCTCGGCGACCTGTGGCATCAGCGCGCGGGTGTGTTGTTCCATCTCGCGCAATCGCTCGCTGTCGGCAGCGCTGATCTGTTGCACCTGGTGATCGATGCTCAGCTCGCCAGCGTGGAAGAACACCTCGCGCGGCACGCCAGTGTCGCGGTAAAGCCAGATGCCGCCGCTGTCGGCGAGCACATTGAACGCCGTGCCGATGCCGCATTGGTGCGATGACACCTGGGCTCGATGCGTCTGCGACGCGCCGGTATGGACCTGCTGTGGCCACGCGGGCGTGCTGAACGTGGCAATCAGCAGCAAGGCAAGTGGCAGCGAGCGGCGCATCGGGGATTGCCATGAGGGTGACGAGACATCCTCATGCGTTTGGATCGCGTGCGGCGCGTGTCGAAAGTCATTGCTATGGCGCTTGGGTGTTTGTTGGACGCGGTGGCGCGCTGTGATGTGTTGCTGGCAACACATCACAGGGGATCACCACGCATGCGCTTGCTGCCCGGCATGAGCTTGGCCGGTGCGTTGGCCGCGCGATGGCGGAATCGTTCGCCGGACCTGCCGCCGGAGACTGCCTGCTACAGGCCACGGCTCAGCGGCCAGTAGTGCGAGAGAGCAAGCGCCCAAACGCAAAAAACCCCGCCGAAGCGAGGTTTTTTACGATCTACCGTGAGTCGTGGTGCCCAGGAGAGGACTCGAACCTCCACGAAGTTGCCCCCGCTAGCACCTGAAGCTAGTGCGTCTACCAATTCCGCCACCTGGGCGACTCAGGGGGCGAATTGTGCAAGTTGCGCGTGCGGCTGTCAACGCACTTTCTTACATTTTTGTGTGCGGCATGCAGCGCTCGGCAGCCGGGCGTGGCGGACGCATGGATCAAGCGCCCGCCGCCGCCGTTTACGGTAGCTGTGCAGCCTGCAAGGTAACCTCCGCACTTTGCACCGGCTCATTCGCCGAGCGTGCCAGTTGCACGCGGTAGGTGCCGGCAGCGATCTTCCAATGACGTGCCTTGGCATCGAAATCGGCCAGCGTCTTCGGTTCGGCCACCACCTGCACGCTGCGCTTTTCGCCGGGCTTGAGCGTGAGCTTCTGCCAGCCGATCAGGCGCAGCGGCGTGGCATGGCCATCGGGCAAGGTGACGTAGAGCTGCGGCACTGCGGCGCCTTCGCGCTGGCCGGTGTTCTCCACCTCGAAGCGCGCGGTGAGGGTGCTGCCTTGCGCGTTCACCTGCAGGCCGCCCATGCGGAATTGCGTGTACGACAGACCGTGCCCGAACGGATAACGCGGGGTGAGCTTGCGCGCGGCAAACCATTTGTAGCCGACGTTGGCGCCTTCGATGGCGTAGTCGATGCTGTCTTCGCCCGGCTTGGCCGGCTTGAAGCCAAGCCCCGGAATCGACGGGCGCGGCAGCTGCGATTCGTCCACCGGCCAGGTCACCGGCAAATGGCCGGACGGATTCACCGCGCCGGTCAGCAAGTTGGCGATCGCTTGGCCGCCGCCGATGCCCGGATACCACGCCTGCAGCACCGCCGGTACGCGCTCGGCCCAGGGCATGCGCACGGGGCCGTTGGTTTCCAGCACTACGGTGGTCTTGGGGTTGGCCTTGGCCACTGCGTCGATCAACGCATCCTGGTTGTCGGGCAACTGCATGTCCGGCAGGTCGACCGATTCGGCGGCCCATTGGGTGGCGAACACGATGGCGACATCGGCCGCTTTGGCCGCACGTGCGGCCGCATTGCGGTCCTTGCCGTCGACGTACTCGATCTGCACGTTCGGCAATGCGGCGCGCAGTGCCTGCAATGGCGAGGACGGATGGATGATCACCGGGCCCGGCCAGGTGGTCGGGGTGAGCCCGGGCACCGCGTTGCCGCCATTGATGGTGTAGTCCACGCGCGAGGAGCCGCCGCCGGACATCACGCCCTTGTCGGCGTAGCCGCCGATCACTGCGAGACGGCGCACATCCTTGGACAACGGCAACAGGGCCTGCTCATTACGCAGCAGCACGCTGCCTTCTTCGGCCACATGCTGCGCGGCCAGTTGCCCGGCCTTGCCATCGATGGGTTGGCGCTGGGTCGGGTGATCGAACGCGCCATGCGCAAACAGGCTGCGCAGCACGCGCTTGACCATGTCGTCGAAGCGCGCGCGCGGCACCACGCCGGCGCCCACCGCCATGCGCAACGGCGCATCGAAGAACACCGCCGCATCGAACACTTCGCCGGCCGATTGCTGATCCAATCCAGCCAGCGCGGCCTTGGAGCCGCTGTGCACGCCGCCCCAATCGGACATCACATAGCCGGGGTATTTCCATTCCTGCTTGAGCACCTGGTTGAGCAGGTAATCGTGCTCGCAGCCGTAGATGCCGTTGATCTTGTTGTACGAACACATCACCGACGCCGGGTCGCCGATCTTCAGCGCAATCTCGAATGCCAGCAGGTCCGACTCGTGCATTGCCTGCTCGTCAATGTCGGCGCTATGGAAGTTGCGCCGGGTTTCCATGTCGTTGAGCGCGAAGTGCTTCATCGTCGACAGCACGTGTTCGCTCTGCACGCCGCGGATCGATTCGCCGACCATGGTGCCGGCCAGCAGCGGGTCTTCGCCGGCGTATTCGAAGTTGCGCCCGTTGCGCGGATCGCGCTGCAGGTTGACGCTGCCGGCCAGCAGCACGTTGAAGCCCTGCTGCCAGGATTCGCGGCCCATGGTCTTGCCGCCGGCAAAGGCCAGCTGCGGGTTCCAGCTGGATGCCGTGGAGGGGCCGGACGGCATCGCGGTGGCGAAGTCGCCCTTGCGAATGCCACCGGGATTGGTCAAGCCCACGCCGGCATCGGCCAGCTGCTGCGCCGGGATGCCCAAGCGTGGAATGCCGGGCACATAGCCTGCCGACCCCAGCGCGCCTTCCGGCTTGGGAATCTTGTCGGTACCCAGGCCGAAATAGCTGCGCAGCATCTGGAATTTTTCGTCGTCGGTCATCTGCGCCAGCAGCCGGTCCGCACGTTGGTCGGCGGTCAACGCGGTGTCCATCCATGGCTGCGCTGGCGCTGCGGATTGTGCGAGTGCCAACGGCGCAGTCAGCGCAATGCCCAGGCCCATGACCACCGCCAAGACGAGCGGGCGAGGGCGAAGAGTGGTCGTTGTAAACGGTTTCATAGCGGGATGTGGCACGGGGTGTCCTTGTCGTACTAGGTCATTACGAAATTGGGGGCATCGAGATGCCCGGATGGGAGCCGCGCACAGGCGCGGTTCGGTCGCTCGCCTGGAGAGGCGGCGCGGTTAGAAGTCGGTCTGCGCGGTACGCAGCACCGGATAGAGCTGGTAGCGCTCGTCCCACGAAGAATGACGCTTGGCGAAGAACTCCAGGCGCGCTTGCGGGCTGTTGGCAAACTCCGGGTCGCTGGCGATGCGCTGTTCGAACTGCGCCTTCAACGCGGCGTCGTTGGCCAGCATGTCGCGCGCCACGTCTTCGGCCACGTAGGCCTCCATGTATTCCTTGCGCTCGAAGGCCGTGTTGAAAAAGCCCCACTGCAGCAACGAGTCCGGTGCCTGCGGCTCCAGCATCGCCATCAACAGGCGTGCCTTGGGTTGCGCAATCGGCACGAACAACGCGCCGGCCGGCACGCTGCGGGTTTCATCGCGCCATTGCCCACCGACCTCCAAGGTCTGGTGACCTTCGTTCGAGCGCGCAGCAAAGTTGGCGGTGTCGGCACGGAAGGTTTGCACCGGATGCTCTGCCGTACTGGCGACGATGCGGAAATCGATGCCATGCAGGCGTAATTTCTCGGCGACAAAGGCCGCTTGTGCTGCCGGCACCAGATAGCCGCCACGTGGTGCGTCGACCACCAGATCGGGTTTGATCTGATCGCGCAGCGGTATCTTCCAGATCTGCGGTTTGCTCTCGTCGTAACGCGTCATCAACGCGCCGGAAATCGGCGACGGCGTGCGCGTATACGCATAGCCGCGAAACGCCACGGTGCGCGCAGCCGGGCCGGCGGCAAAGCGCAGCGGCTCGGGCATGCCGGCCAGCTGGCTGGCGCGCTGATCGGCTGCCAGCGCATCGGCGCGCCAGGCGTTGCCATGTTTTGCGGCCTGCTGCAGCACCGACACGATGGCATTGCGGGTGACCCGCACGCGCGTGGGGTAGTCCTTCCACGAGTGGGTTTCCACCAACATGCCGAAGCGGTTGCGCAGCAGGAAATAGCCATGCGAAAACCGCGGCGGCGACACGTCGTCGGCGAAGCCGGAGCTGGGGTCGTCTTCGTGCACGAAAGAGGGGTAATACGGCAGCGGCAGCGAACCCTGCTTGGCCAGATCGCCCAGCACCGCATCGCGCCAACGCGTGCCGTCGCGCTGCAAGGTGGTATCGCCGGCATGCACCGGCTCCACCTGCACCGAGACGTCGTGCTCGAACTTGGCGCCGTCGGTGACATGCAGGTCCACGTACATCAGCGGGTCCCACTGCTGTACCAGCCGCAGCATGGCCTGCATCTCCGGCGCGTCGGCCTTGACGTAGTCGCGGTTGAGATTGAGGTTCTGCGCGGTGACACGCCAGCCCATCTGCTCGGGGCCGCGCTGGTTGGGGCGGTTCCAGGCGCCGAAGCGCTCGTGTCCATCCACGTTGAACACCGGCACGAACACCCACACCAACGTGTCGAGCACGCCCTTGCCGGCCTTGCCATCGAGCAGCTGGCGCAAGGCCAGAAAGCCCGCGTCCTTGCCATCGATTTCGCCAGCGTGGATACCGCCCTGGATCAAGACCACCGGCAGCTTCCGCTGCGCGGCGCTGGCTGCGTCCAGTGCGCCGCTGGTGGAGGCGATCAAGGCTTTCATCGGCCGGCCTTCCGGCGTGGTGCCAAACTCGACGCAGCGCACCGCCTGCGGGTAACGCTGCGCAAACGCATCGCACAGCGCGATGACTTCGTCATAGCGGCCGGTCTGCACAAAGCCGCTGCGCTCGGCCTGGGTGGTCAGCGGTTCGGCGGCCAGCGCGACAGGGGCGCAGGTCAACAACAGGCTCAGGGCCAGGCGGGTGAAGCGGGGCATCCAGCGGTCCAGTGTTCCAGGAAAACGTTTGCAATGTAGCCGAGCCGAGCTGGCAGGCCAATCTGCACTGCGGCATGGCCGCCGGCTTCAAGCGGGCGCGAGCGAATCGAAAACCCCGTTGTTTACCGCTTATCGACGCGGTCTGCGCACGCATGCACTCGGCGTCGACTGCGCGCGGTGCGATGTCCTGAGCGCGCAACGCCAGCAGCCGACCTGCGCGCGCATGGCGGCCGGCAGCTCGGCGCCGGTACGATAGGGCCTGTTTTCAGCTCGTCGGACCGCCTTTGACCACCTCGACCTTGCCGGGCCCCACGGCCGGCGCGCGCCTGCCGCGCCAGATTCCTTTCATCATCGGCAACGAAGCCTGCGAGCGTTTCAGCTTTTACGGGATGCGCAACATCCTGGTGCAGTTTCTGATCACCTCGCTGCTGCTGCAGGAGGTTGGCGGGCCGGGCCGCGAGGCCGAAGCCAAGCACATCCTGCACAGCTTCATGATCGGGGTGTTTTTCTTCCCGCTGCTGGGCGGCTGGCTGGCTGATCGCTTGTTCGGCAAATACAACACGATTCTGTGGTTCAGCCTCATCTATTGCGCCGGCCACGCGTGTCTGGCGATGTTCGAGGGCAGCCGTCAAGGCTTCTTCGTCGGGCTGGGCCTGATCGCGCTGGGCGCGGGCGGCATCAAGCCACTGGTGGCCTCGTTCATGGGCGACCAGTTCGACCAGTCCAACAAGCACATGGCCAAGGTGGTGTTCGATGCCTTTTACTGGATCATCAATTTCGGCTCGTTGTTCGCCTCGTTGCTGATCCCGCTCGCACTGAAGAATCTGGGTCCGTCGTGGGCGTTCGGCATTCCCGGCATCTTGATGTTCGTGGCCACGCTGGTGTTCTGGCTGGGCCGCAAGCGCTACGTGCTGGTGCCGTTGCCGCCGAAAGACCCGCACAGGTTCGGCGCGGTGCTGCGCACGGCATTGCTGGCCCGCGCGCCGGGGCAGGGGCGGCCTGGTCTGGCACTGGCAGTCATCGCCGTGGTCGCTGCACTGGCCTGCATGACGCTGATCGAGCCGCTGGGCATCGTCATCTGCCTGTGCATGGCGCTGGTGTTGCTGCTGGCCGGGATCGGCGGTGGCACCTGGTGGCAGCTGGAGCGCGCGCGCGGTACGCATCCGGATGCCGCGGTCGAAGGCGTGCGCGCCTTGCTGCGGGTGCTGGTGATCTTCGCGTTGGTGACGCCGTTCTTTTCGTTGTTCGATCAGAAGGCCTCGACCTGGGTGTTGCAGGGACGCGAGATGACCATGCCGGCGTGGTTCACCGCCTCGCAGATGCAGGCGCTCAATCCGCTGCTGGTGATGTTGCTGATTCCCTTCAACAACCTGGTGCTGTATCCGCTGTTGCGCCGTGGTGGCTGGGAGCCGACGCCGTTGCGTCGTATGACCAGCGGTATCGCCTTCAGTGGCGTGGCGTGGATTGCGGTCGGCGCGATCCAGGTCGTCATGGACGGCGGCGAGCCGATGCACATCGCCTGGCAGATGCTGCCCTATGCCTTGCTCACCTTCGGCGAGGTGCTGGTGTCGGCCACCGGCATCGAGTTCGCTTATAGCCAGGCGCCGCCGTCGATGAAGGGCGTGGTGATGAGCTTCTGGTATCTGACCACCACGGTCGGCAATCTGTGGGTGCTGCTATCGAACGTGGCGGTGCGCAATGCGACGGTGACCTCGCATATCGCCGATACTGGGCTCAGCGAAGCGGCATTTTTGATGTTCTTCTTCGCGGCCTTCGCATTCCTGGCAGCACTGGCCTTTGGCTTGTACGCGCGCCGTTATCGCATGGTCGACAATTACCGTTCTGCCTGAGGTCCGCATGATTACCCTGATCCTGATCGCCATCACCGGCATCGTCTCGTGGCTGGCGTTCAATAACCGCAAGCTTGCCGACCGGCTCATCCTGTGGCCGCCGGCGCTGGACAAGAACCGGCAGTACGACCGCCTGGTGACCTACGGCTTCATTCATGCCGACCTGGGGCACCTGGTTTTCAACATGATCACGCTGTTCTTTTTCGGACGGGTGATCGAAAAGGTGATGACGCAGCTGACCGGCAGCGTGCTGACCTATCCGTTGTTCTATCTGGCCGCGCTGGTGGTGTCGATCCTGCCCAGCTATCTGAAGAACCAGAAGAACCCCAATTATCTGAGCCTGGGTGCCTCCGGTGCGGTGTCGGCGGTGCTGTTCGCCTTCATCCTGCTGCAGCCGTGGACCATCATCCTGGTGCTGTTCATTCCGGCACCGGCGATCATCTACGCGGTGTTCTACGTCGGCTACAGCCTGTGGATGGACCGCCGCGGCGGCGATCGCATCAACCACAGCGCGCATCTGGCCGGCGCGGCATTCGGTGTCATGTTCATGCTGATCATGGAGCCGCGGGTGTGGCAGATCTTTCTGAAGCAGCTATCCAATCCGCGCTTCGGCTGAGGGCGCTGGCGGGTCCGGCCGCTCGGGTACCGGGCTGGCCGGCGTTGCGGTAATGCGTCAGTGCAGCGGTTGCGTGCGGCAACCGGGCCAGGACCGACGCCATGGCGTCACAGGTCCTGGCAGGTGGAGCGCCGCAGGCATCAGGCTGCGCTGCGTTCCCGGTCGGTGCTGAGCGCCGCGCCCGACACCGCGCCGTAGGCCTGCTGCAGACGCTCGTAGACGGTATCGTTGAGTTGCGCGAAGTCGGGGTTGTGGGTGTCGCCGTTGATGGCGAACTGGAACAAGCCTTCCAGCAGTGAGCTGTCGCTGTCTGTGCCGTTTCCTGCCGAATCGTTTTGCATGCGTGACTCCTCGTTGGTAAGGCGAGGGCGCTGGCCAGGCCGGAGACCGGTTGCAGGCAGCGCCTTCGAGTCAGCTATCGGCGCTGGTTGAGCGAACTTAAGGATGTCGTTGCCGAGCCGGGCTAACGGTCACAGCGTGGATTCATTTTCACGCAGGCGCGGCGTCGCGCTGGTCACACTTGCCGCACATTCACTGCCGGGCGCATACCACGATGGAGGCAGCGACAGTGCACGCCGAACACGACCCGACACAGCAGCGCTTCGTTATTGACACCGAGGGACATCGCGCCGAGCTGGTGTATCAGCTCGAAGGTGCGCGCATGACTATCACGCACACGCTGGTGCCGGATGCGATTGCCGGGCGCGGTATTGCTGCCGCGTTGGTCGAGTCTGCTTTGCAGCATGCGCGCGAGGCCGGCCTGAAGGTCGTGCCAGCGTGCAGTTACGCCGCCGCCTACGTGCGCCGGCATCAACAGTTTCAGGATCTGCTGGCCTGACGGACAGCAGTGGGTGGTTTGATCAGGGGAGCAGGTGGGAATGGTGCGGTTGCTTGGATTCAAGAGTGTGCGGGGTCTGCTGATGCTGGGCCTGTTGGCGGGCTGTACGCAGCGCGAACCGGCAGTAGTCGAGCCGACCGAGCCGGCAGCCGATGCGGCCGCAGCGACAACGCCGCCTCCGGAACCGCTGATGGTGCAGAGTGGCCCGCTGGAAGATGTGATCGAACACGCGCCGGCTTATATGGTCGGGATCAGCTATCCGCCTGGGCTGGATGCGTATCCGGAACTGGCCGCGTTGATTCGCACGTATGCGCAGGACGCCCGCAGCGAACTGATGGAAGCGGTAACCGGTCTGGGCAACGACAAACCGGCAGCGCCCTATGAGTTGTCGCTGGCATTCGAAAAACTATTGCAGACCGCCGACCTGATCGTCGTCTCCGCCGATGGCAGCCGCTATACCGGCGGCGCGCATGGCGATCCGCTGGTGGCGCGCTTCGTCTGGCTGATCAAGGAGCGCAAGCAACTGACCGCGCAAGCGATGATTCCCGACCCGGCCGGCTGGGAAAAGATCGGCCGCGATGTCGCGGCGCAATTGCATGCCGCTGCCACCCAGCGCGTGGAAGCCGATCGTGTGCCGGTCGAAGAACAGGCCGAACAGGTCGCATCGGCCGACCGCATGATTGCCGAAGGAACCGCAGCGCAGGTGGACAACTTCGCGCAGTTCGTGCCGGTGTTGAATGCGGCCGGACAGATCACCGCAGTGCGCTTCGTGTTTCCGCCTTATCAGGTCGGGCCATATTCGGATGGCACGCAAACGGCCGAGGTCGCTGCATCCACGTTGATGCCGTGGGTCGCGCCGGAATATGTACATCTTTTCGCTCGCTGAGATGTCGCCCCGCAAGTGATGTGATTGAATGCTCAGGCCATTCAGTAATGTAACCAAACGGGTGATATGAGCAGTTTCGATCCAACCGCAAATCGCGTAGACCACACCTGCGCGCGCTATCCAGCCTTTCCGCGGGAGCCGGCTGTCCTGGTGAGGTTGATCAAGCATCTCTACAAGCGGCTGCACACCATCAGTTGTGTGCGACTCAGGCCGTACGGGATCAGTCCGCCGGAATACGAGATCCTGATGATGTTGTACGGCACGCCCGAGCAGGCCATTACGCCGACCGAGGCGGCAGAGGCGGCCAGCGAGAAGCCGGCCAACATCACCCGGCTCACCGATCAGTTGTGCGAGAAGGGCTTGATCGCACGGGGCAGCAGTCCCGACGACCGGCGCAAGATCGTGCTCTCCCTGCAACCGGCCGGGCTGGCGTTGATCGAAAGCCTGTTGCCGGAAGCATGCACGCTGTTGCACGAGCAGGCGGGCGACATCAGCGAGGCCGAACAGGCGCGTCTGGAAAAACTGCTCAAGAAATTACTCAATGGCGTGGACGCCGTAGAGTCCTGAGCGATACGCGATGGCTGCCACGCACGCCATCGCCAAAACGACAACGCCGCCCGGATCGCTCCGGGCGGCGTTGTCGTTACGCAGCTCCAATCACGGCTTGGACTGCGGCGCTTCCGGTGTGGCGCCATCGCCGCCTTGCGCGCTCAGACCGCGCTTTTCAAGCAAGGGCTCGATCTGCGGCGCATGCCCGGCAAAGTTCTGGAACAGCTCCATCGCATCCACGCTGCCACCGCGCGACAGCAGCGTCTTGCGGAACCGATCGCCATTGGCGCGGCTCAATCCACCATTCTGCTTGAACCATTGCTGGGTGTTGGCATCCAGCACTTCGGACCAGATGTAGGCGTAATAGCCCGCCGCATAGCCGCCCATGATGTGGCTGAAGTATGGGGTCTTGTAGCGCGGCGGTACCGGCGCGTAGGCAATGCCGTCCTGCTGCAAGGCCTTGGCTTCGAACGCCATGACGCCGGCTGCATCGGGCACCTGGTTGGCGCTGATCTGATGCCAGTTCTGATCCAGCATCGCCGCACCCAGATATTCGGTGGTGGCAAAGCCCTGGTTGAACTTGGACGCGGCAATCACCTTGTCCAGCAAGGCCTGCGGCATCGGGGTGCCGTTTTGATAATGCTTGGCGTAGTTCTTCAGGATGGACGGCTCGTCGGCCCACATCTCGTTGACCTGCGAGGGGAACTCCACAAAGTCGCGCGGCACGCTGGTGCCGGAGAAATACGGGTATTTGACGTCGGAGAACATGCCGTGCAGCGCATGCCCGAACTCATGGAACATGGTGGTCACTTCGTCCCAGGTCAGCAGCGTGGGCTGGCCGGCAGGCGGTTTGGGGATGTTGAGGTGATTGGCCACCACCGGCTTGAAACCGGTCAGGTCCGACTGCGACACGTACGAGTTCATCCATGCGCCACCGCGCTTGGATTCGCGTGCATACATGTCGGCGATGAAGATCGCCAGCTGCTTGCCGTCGGCGTCGAATACGTCATAGACGGTGATGTCGTCGCGGTAGGTCGGCAGGTCGATGCGCTGCTTGAAGGTCAGGCCATATTCCTGGTTGGCTGCATAAAACACGCCGCTTTCCAGCACGTTCTTGAGCTCGAAGTACGGCTTGAGCTGCGACTCGTCGAAGTTGTACTTGGCCTGGCGCACCTTCTCGCTGTAGTAGGCCCAATCCCAGGCTTCGAGTTTGAAGGTCGGCTTGCGTGCGGCTTTTTGTTCCTTGTCGATCATCGCCTGCAGATCGGCAGCCTCGCGCTTGGCGTTGGCCACCGCGGCCGGTGCCAGCTTGCCGAGCATGGCGTTGACCGCTTCCGGGGTCTTGGCGGTCTGGTTTTCCAGCGAGTACGCGGCGTAGGTCGGGAAGCCGAGCAGCTTGGCCTTGTCGGCGCGCAGCTTCATGATGCGCGACACCAACGCGGTGTTGTCGTACTGACCACCATGGCTGCCGCGCGAGACCGACGCGTCATAGATTTTCTTGCGCAGGTCGCGATTCTTCAGCTGGGTCAGCGGCGGCTGGCCGGTGGTGTTGAGCAGCGCAATCACGTATTTGCCATCTAGCTTGCGTGCCTTGGCTGCTTCGGCAGCAGAAGCGATCTGCTCCTCGGACAGGCCATCGAGCTGCTTGACGTCATCCACTACGACTGCCGCCGCATTGACCTCGGCCAGCACGTTCTGGCTGAAGGTGGTGCCCAGGTTGGCCAGCTCGGCATTCATCGCCTTGAGCGTGGTCTTGTCGGCATCGGAGAGCTTGGCGCCATCGCGGACGAAGTCGCTGTAGTACTTCTCGACCAGGCGCAGGCCTTGCGCATCCAGGCCCAGCTTGGCGCGTTGGTCGTACAAGCTCTGGATACGCGCGAACAGCTTGCCGTTGAGCGAAATCGCATCGCGATGCGCAGCGAACTTGGCCGAATAGTCGGCCTGCAGTTTCTTGCGTGCATCGTTGGTGTCGGCACCCACCAGGTTGAAGAACACCGTGGTGGCACGATCGAGCGTGGCGCCGCTCTTTTCCAGTGCGACGATGGTGTTGTCGAAGCTCGGCTTGGCTTTCTGGGTGGCGATCTTGTCCACTTCCTTCAACTGCTCGGTCATGCCGGCGTCGAAGGCGGGTGCGAAGTCGCTGTCTTTGATCTTGTCGAACTGCGGGTAATGCAGTGGCAGCGTGCTGTCGGCAAAGAAGGGGTTGGCTTGGGTGGCAGCCTGCGTGGTGGCGGGTGCGGCGATGCTGTAGGACGGCATGGCAAGTCCCAGGGAGGCGGCCAGGGCAAAAGCGAGACGGGTGGTCAAGAGAGTGGCTCCAAAGTGCGAGCCGCCGAGGCTAACCCAGCCCGCCGGGACAGGCGTGTGACAAAAGGCATGTCTGGCTGGCGGACGCGACCATGCGCCAGGTCACGCCAGGACCCAAGGCCGCCAAGACGCCGGGACTTGGCCAGGACAGCCGCCAGCGGCTCGGCGACACATCGGGACATGCTGCAAGGCCTGCTCCAGCGAATGCGCTGCCGGACGTCCTGCATACAGACCTGCGAACAGCCAACGATACGCGGCTGGATCGCGGTGCGCAGATGTCACATGGGCGAGAAATAGCGCTGTGCGGAGAGGGTGTGGCGGGCCGAGAGGGCTGGGTTAGGCTAGCGCTTTCCCTATCGAGAGTTGTCGATGACCGCGCTATCCACCTTTGAGTTCACCGACCTGGACGGTCGCACGCAATCGATGCGCGACTACGCCGGCAGTGTGGTGCTGGTGGTGAATGTGGCTTCGAAATGCGGCTTTACCCCGCAGTACGCAGGGTTGCAGGCCTTATGGCAGCGCTATCGTGAGCGTGGCCTGGTAGTGATCGGTTTCCCGTGCGATCAGTTCGGTCACCAGGAGCCCGGCGATGCTGCACAGATCCGGCAGTTCTGCTCGCTCGACTATGCGGTGGATTTTCCGCTGGCGTCCAAAGTCGAGGTCAACGGCAGCAGCGCACATCCGCTGTGGCAATGGCTCAAGCACGAACAGCGCGGCGTGCTTGGATCGGAGGCGATCAAGTGGAATTTCACCAAGTTCCTGATCGGCCGCGACGGCACCGTGTTGGAGCGCTACGCACCGACCACCAAGCCGGAGGCCCTGGCCGCCGATATCGAGCGTGCGCTAGACGCGTGACATCGCAGGCGCATGCCCAAACTTTCAAACACCGCGGGCTCGTAGGAGCGCACCCGGGCGCGACGAGGCGTTACCGAAAATGCAAGGCGTTACCGGGGATGAGGCTGTACCGGGAACGCTTCGTCGCGCCCAGGTGCGCTCCTACGGCGGTGCAGTAGCGATATGCCCGCGCGTTGCCTCACTTCTCGACGAAGGCGCGCTCGAACACCTTACGCACCACCACCAAGCCGGAGGCTCTGGCCGCCGATATCGAGCGTGCGCTGGGCGCGTGACATCGCAGGCGCATGCCAACCTTTTAAACACCGCGGGATCGTAGGAGCGCACCCGGGCGCGACGAGGCGTTACCGAAAATGCGAGGCGTTACCGGGGATGAGGCTGTACCCGGAACGCTTCGTCGCGCCCAGGTGCGCTCCTACGGCGCTGTAGTAGAGGCATGCCCGCGCGTTGCCTCACTTCTCGACGAAGGCGCGCTCGAACATCTTACGCACCGACCACCAAGCCGAAGGCTCTGGCCGCCGATATCGAGCGTGCGCTGGGCGCGTGACATCGCAGGCTCACGCCCAATCTTTAGATGCGCCTGGATCGTAGGAGCGCACCCGGGCGCGACGAGGCGTTACCGAAAATGCGAGGCGTTACCGGGGATGAGGCTGTGCCGGGAACGCTTCGTCGCGCCCAGGTGCGCTCCTACGACAGTGCAGTAGCGGCATGCCCGCGCGTTGCTTCACTTCTCGACGAAGGCGCGCTCGAACACGTAATGCCCCGGGGTGCCGATGCGTGGCGAGGTCTGGAAACCGCGTGCGTCCAGCAACGTGCGCAGGTCGGCCAGCATCTGCGGGCTGCCGCAGATCATGAAGCGGTCGTTGGCCGGGTCCAGGGTCGGCAGGCCCAGCGTCTGCTGCATGCGGCCATCGGCCATCAGCTCGGTCAGGCGGCCCTGATTGGCAAACGCTTCACGGGTGACTGCCGGGTAATACAGCAGTTTTTCGCGCAGCAGATCGCCGAGGAATTCGTGCTGTGGCAGCTCGCGTTCGAAGTAGTCGCGATAGGCCAGATCCTGCACGAAGCGCACGCCCTGGGTGAGGATCACCTTGTCGAAGCGCTCGTAGGTTTCCGGATCCTTGATGATCGACAGCCACGGCGCCAGGCCGGTGCCGGTGCCCAGCAGATACAGATTACGACCCGGATGCAGGTCGCTGATCAGCAGCGTGCCGGTGGGTTTCTTGCCGACCAGCACCTTGTCGCCCGGTTGGATGTGCTGCAGCCGCGAGGTCAGCGGGCCGTCCGGCACCTTGATGCTGAAGAACTCCAGATGCTCTTCCCAGTTGGCGCTGGCGATCGAATACGCGCGCAGCAACGGCCGCGTTTCGGTTTCCAGCCCGATCATCACGAACTGGCCGTTTTCGAAGCGGAAACCGGCATCGCGGGTCGTGGTGAAGCTGAAGTAGGCATCGGTCCAATGACGGACCTCAAGCACCGTTTCGGCGCCGAAAGCGGAAGACATACCGGTTTAGTGTCGTGGGAGGAATACCCGGCAATTCTACCTCAAGCTGGTCAAATGAGATGAACTCTCATTTGGCTATCTGGGATTCGGGAGTTGGGATTTGGGATTCGCAAAAGCGGACCCCTGGGGACCTGGAAGGTATGGGGCTCGCGAAAGGGCTAGCAGCTCGAGCCAATCCCCAATCCCGAATGCCCAATCCCCAAAATCACCGATACCCCGCCGCCTGCAGCTCGAACAGCTCCGCATAGCGCCCGCCCTGTGCCATCAGTTCTGCGTGGGTGCCGTTGGCTTCGATGCGCCCGTCGGCCAGCACCAGAATGCGGTCGGCCATGCGCACGCTGGAGAAGCGGTGCGAGATCAGCACCGCGGTGCGGTTGTCGGACAGCTCCTTGAAGCGCTGGAACACCTCGAACTCGCTGCGCGCATCCAGCGCGGCGGTGGGTTCGTCCAGGATCATCAGCTGCGCATCGCGCATGTAGGCGCGTGCGATGGCGATCTTCTGCCATTGCCCGCCGGACAGATCCACGCTGTTCTTGAAGCGGCGGCCGATCAATTGATCGTAGCCATCGGGCAGGCTGTCGATGAGCTCGCCAGCCATTGCGCGCTGCGCAGCGGCCTGGATCCGCGGCGCATCGTCCATCGCATCGACCTGGCCCACGCCGATGTTCTCGCCCACGCTCAGGTGGTAGCGCACGAAGTCCTGAAAGATTACGCCCAAGTTGGCGCGCAAATCGTCCAGATCGTAGTCACGCAGGTCCTGCCCATCGAGCAGGATGCGGCCTTCGTCGGGGTCGTACAGCCGCGCCAGCAGCTTGACCAGGGTGGTCTTGCCGGCGCCGTTTTCGCCAACCAGGGCCAGCACTTCGCCTGCGCGCAGTTCGAAATCCAGATGCCGCACCGTCCACGTCTCGGCGTCCGGATAACGGAAGCCCACATCCTGGAACACGAAACCCTGGCGGATCGGGCGCGGCACCGGCAAGGCGTTGGGGCGCGAGCGGATTTCCGGCACGATGTTGAAGAACGAATACAGATCGTCCAGATACAAGGCCTGGCCGGCGACCTGCGAAAACCCGATCAACAGGCCTTCCAGCAACTGACGCAGACGCAGGAAACTGCCGGCCAGAAAGGTCAGGTCGCCGATGCTGAAATCCCCGCGCACCGTGCGCCAGGCGATATAGCCGTAGGCCATGTAGTAGCCCAGCGTACCCAGCGCCGCCAGCAACGCACCCCACGACGCACGCTTGCGCGCCAGTGCGCGATTGGCCTGGAAGAACTTGTCGGCCAGGCGCCGGTAACGCGCGATCAAGAAGCGGTGCAGGTTGAGGATTTTGACTTCTTTTGCAGTCTCCACGCTGGCGCCGACCTGGCGCAGGTAGTCGAGCTGGCGGCGCTCCGGCGTCCACTGGAAGTTGAGCGAATAGCCCAGCGCATTGAAGTGCGCCTCGCCGATGAAGGCCGGGATCAGCGCCACCGCCAGGAGCACGATCAACCACGGCGCATACACCACCAGCCCCACCGCCAGGCTGATTACGGTGATTGCATCCTGTACCTGGCCGAACAACTGGCTCATCAGGTTCATGCGGTTCATGGTCTGACGCCGCGCGCGATCCAGCTTGTCCTGGCGGTCGGGGTCTTCGAAATCCTCCAGATCCAGTTGTGCGGCATGTTCCATCAGTCGCACGCTGGCCGCGTTATTGAACAGCTCCGACAACAGCGCATCGGCATAACCGACCATGCGCCCGAGCAGGTCCGAGCCGATCGCCAGCGCCAATTCCAGCGCCAGCAATTCCAGCAAGCGGTTCAAGCGCCCGCTGCTGAGCGCCTGCGTAAAGGACTCAAATGCCGGCGGCTGGCCGACCAGGTGAATCGCCTCGTCGATGATCAATTTGCCGATGTAGAGCGTGGCCACCGGCATCAACGCGCGCAGCACACGCAGGCCGATGCTGCTGGCGCTCAACCAGCGGCTGGTCTGCCAGATCTGGCGCAGGAACGGGGGCAGATTACGCAGCGCATCCAGGCGCTCGCGCAGGGTAGGGCCGGTACGGGGGGCGGCAGGCGCAGTGGCGCTGGTACGGGAAGCTGACATCGCACTAGTGTGCCGCGCGCGGCGTCGGTGCGGAGTGTTGGGCCGCTCGCCGGGGAGGACGTGCACGCATCGCAGCGGCCCGGGATATCTGCCGCTCGACGCAATGCCTCGGCCAGCCGCGACAGCAGCGCCACCGCCTGTGCGGGTCGAGTGGGGCCGCGGCGGCCTGCAGGCGCGCGTCTACCGTGGGGGCAATGCCGGAGACTTTTTCCAGAGCGGCACAGCCGTTGGAGGTCCATTCGGTCTTCTGCACGTGCCCGTGTTCCGGGTGCGGCATGCGTGCGATGTCGCAGCGCTCCCTGCGCCCTCGCAGGTCAGCCGCCATCGTCGCCGGCGAGCGTGGCGCTCTCATCCCGTCGCGCCTGGGCGGCGCACGGCGCAGGCCTCAGTCAATCGCTTCAATAGATGCCAGATCCGGCCGCGGCCGTGGTTTGCTCTAAAATGTGCGGATTGCCCCAGCCAGCCGTAGAGCCAGCCGTGACCTCGATCAAGCAGGAAGACCTCATCCAGTCCGTCGCCGATGCGCTGCAGTACATCAGCTACTACCACCCGGTCGACTACATCAAGAACCTGTCCGCCGCCTACGAGCGCGAAGAATCGCCGGCCGCCAAGGACGCCATCGCGCAGATCCTGATCAACTCGCGCATGTGCGCCGAAGGCCACCGCCCGATCTGCCAGGACACCGGCATCGTCACCGTGTTCCTGGAAATCGGCATGAACGTGCGTTGGGACGACGCGACCATGGGCGTGGAAGACATGGTCAACGAAGGCGTGCGCCGCGCTTACAACCATCCGGACAACAAGTTGCGCGCCAGCGTGCTGGCCGATCCGGCCGGCAAGCGCGCCAATACCAAAGACAACACGCCGGCAGTGGTCAACACCAAGATCGTTCCGGGCGACCATCTTGACGTGATCGTCGCGGCCAAGGGCGGCGGCTCGGAAGCCAAGAGCAAGTTCGCCATGCTCAACCCGTCCGATTCCATCGTCGATTGGGTGCTCAAGACCGTGCCGACCATGGGCGCCGGCTGGTGCCCGCCGGGCATGCTCGGCATCGGCATCGGCGGCACTGCCGAAAAGGCGATGCTGCTGGCGAAAGAAGCGCTGATGGAGCCGATCGACATCGTCGACCTGCAGGCGCGTGGCGCCTCCAATCGTGCCGAAGAACTGCGTCTGGAGCTGTACGAAAAGGTCAATGCGCTCGGAATCGGCGCGCAGGGCCTGGGCGGCCTGACCACGGTGCTCGACATCAAGGTCAAGGACTATCCCACCCATGCCGCCAACTTGCCGGTAGCGCTGATTCCCAACTGCGCCGCCACCCGCCACGCGCATTTCACCCTGGACGGCAGCGGCCCGGTGATGCTGGACCCGCCGTCGCTGGAAGACTGGCCCAAGCTCACCTACAACCCGACCAACGCGCGTCGGGTGAACCTGGACACCATCACCCGCGAAGAAGTCGCCAGCTTCAAGCCGGGCGAAGTGGTCCTGCTCAACGGCAAGCTGCTGACAGGCCGCGACGCCGCGCACAAGCGCATGATCGACATGCTCAATCGCGGCGAAACGCTGCCGGTCGACTTCACCAATCGCTTCATCTATTACGTCGGCCCGGTCGACCCGGTGCGCGATGAAGTGGTCGGTCCGGCCGGCCCGACCACTGCCACCCGCATGGACAAGTTCACCCGCCAGATGCTGGAACAAACCGGCCTGCTCGGCATGGTCGGCAAGTCCGAGCGCGGCGATGCGGCCATCGATGCGATCCGCGACAACAAGGCCGTGTACCTGATGGCGGTCGGTGGCTCGGCGTACCTGGTGTCCAAGGCGATCAAGGCCGCGCGCGTGCTGGCGTTCGAAGACCTCGGCATGGAAGCGATCTACGAATTCGAGGTCAAGGACATGCCGGTCACCGTGGCGGTGGATTCCACCGGCGAATCGGTGCACAAGACCGGCCCGCGGTTGTGGCAGTCGCGTATCGGCAAGATTCCGGTGGTGGTGAAGTAACCGCGTTAGAGCAGCTGACAAAACTACTGTGCAGCCGCCAGGCGGGCGCGGCCGGTGCTCGGAATCCTCATGTATCACTCGTACACTCCGGTTCCTGCGCGCCGTCCACACCCACCTGACGACTGCTCGCTACGTTTTGTTAGCCACTCTTGGCGCCGACTGCGCAGCCCGTCAGCAAGGCGGGCTGCCAGCTGGTGCAAGACGTACGCGGACACGCGGGTGTGTTTTCTCCGCACTGTCTGCATCCGGCTGACGACCGTCACGCCAGTGCGGTCGTCAGGCTTGATGTGGAACGGCGAGGCGATGACACGTCTTGCTGTTTGCCGCAGATAACCGGGTAGATGGAGGCGGTTGTCGGCAGCGGGTCTAGTGCTGTCGGGAGGCGGAGCATCTGCGACCTCTCGACAAAGGAAGACCGGTGTTGCCCCACGCGAACCGGCTATGCTCGCTGCACTGGCCGGTAACTCAAGGAGAACAGGAATGCTCCGACTCGTCTGTATCGCGTTGTTGTTGTGCCTGAGCGTGAGTTCGGCGGCGCAGCAGCAAAAGGCACCCACGGTGTTGTTTCCCTCGCGCAACTACGCGCCGCCGCCTGCCGCCCCGGGGCCGTTCGCACAGCGCAAGCCGCTCAGGACAAACGACACCGCGACTCGGTTCAACGGACCCTCGGCTGCGGATCGCTGCATCGCGCAGTGCAACAGCAGCGCCCGACAATGCCGCGCCGACCGACCCAGCGAGTCCAGTTGCAGCAGCAGGGCAGCACCGCGTGGAAAGCGCTGCGACGACGTACAGAATCCGGCGCAACGGGCCAACTGCATGGCGCAAGTCTTCGACTGCACCCAGCAGAGCGATGACAATCGCTGCGAACCGCGCAAGCTCGCCTGCCTGCGCGCCTGTACCAACTGACCCGAGAACCCGCATGGCCGCCACGCTTTATCACACCCCCAGTACCGCCGCCCTGGTCGTCCACTGGCTGCTGATCGAACTGGACGTTGCCCACGTGCTGCATCCGCTGGATTTCGAGCGCGGCGAGCAAAAGGCGCCGGACTATCTGGCGCTCAACCCGGCCGGTGTGGTGCCGACGCTGGTGTTGGACGGTCAGGTGTTGACCGAAGCGGCCGCGATCGCCATGCACCTGGCCGATCTCTACCCGCAAGCCGGGCTGGCGCCGCCGGTCGGCACGCCCGAGCGTGCGGCGTACTACACGTGGATGTTTTTCTGCGCCAATACCTTGCAGCCGGCCTATCGCGCCTGGTTCTACCCGCACGAGCCGGCCGGCGCTGCCCACGCCGATGCAGCGCAGGCCCAGGCACGCAACAGACTGGAAGCGGCCTGGACCCAGGTCGATGCGCATCTGCAGGAACACGGGCCCTATCTGCTCGGCCAGACGGTATCGGCCGCCGATTTCATGCTGACCATGTTGATGCGCTGGTCGCGCAACATGCCGCGTGCGACCGATACCTGGCCGGCACTGAAGGCGCATGCGCAGCGGATGAAGGCCCGGCCGGGGTTCCAGGAAACCTACCGGCGCGAAGGTCTGACCGACTGGACCTGACCGCGGCGCGCACGCTAAAGCGAAGTAGTGCGTCGATAGCGCCGCTAGAGTCCGTTAGGTTATGCCCGCTGGGGTGTACGATCGCGCGACACACCAGAGAACAGGGGCTCTACCATGTTGCAGTCCGTATCCCGTCGCAAGCTGTTGCAATGCGCATGTTGCGCACCGGTGGCCGCCGCCGCCGCGTCGTTGCCATTTTCGTTGCGCGCCGCGCCCAGCAAGAAAACCGATTTGAATGCCGAGCAGGCGCTGCAGACCCTGCGTGACGGCAACGCTGCGTTTGTCCAGAACCGTCCCAAGAAGGTGATCTCCGACGGCAAGCGCCGCTTGGAACTGGCGCTGGGCCAGACCCCGTTCGTGATCCTGGTGTCGTGCTCGGATTCGCGCGTGCCGCCAGAACTGCTGTTCGGTCGCGGCCTGGGCGAGATGTTCATCGTTCGCAACGCCGGCAACACCGTCGATACCACGGCATTGGGCTCGATCGAATATGCGGTGAGCCAGCTCGGCGTTCCGTTGGTGGTGGTGATGGGCCACGAAAGCTGCGGCGCGGTTGCCGCCGCGGTGTCGGTGGTGGAGCAGGGCGCGTTCTTCCCCGGCGCGATCGGCGCAATGATCGAACCGATCGTCCCGGCCGTGCTGACCGCCAAGAAGAATGGCGGCGACGACCTGCTCGCAGCGTCGGTCAAGGCCAATGTCAAGCGCACGGTCGACCGCCTGCGCGGTGCTTCCGAACCCGCCTTGCTCGAACCGCTGAGCGCAGGCGCATGCCGCGTCGTGGGGGCTTACTACACCCTCAAGGACGGCAAGGTGGATTTCTTCGACGTCTGAGTCGGCGCATGAAAAGCGGCAGTAGCGATCCTCCACACGCCTGCCGACCGCCATCGTCATCGCCACAAAAAAAGCCGGCAGCAATGCCGGCTTTTTTGTGGCGATCTTCTGTGGACGCGGCGCAGATGCAGCACCGGCGCGGCAATGTCCGCAGGAGGCGACGGGTGCGTGTCTACACCCGTGCCGCCCGACATCGGCGCGTCAGAACCACTCCAGCAACGACACGCCCAGGCCGATATAGGTGGCCTTGTGGTTGTAGTCGATCAAGCTTTCGCCGTAGCCGTCGAACACCTGCACATGGCCGCGCAGCAGGTTGGTGATGGGGAAGCCGTAATCCAGCTGCACCGAGCCATGCGAGCGGTCGCCGCCACGCAGCGAATGCCGCGCGATCAACGCAAATTCATGCCCATCCTTGTTGTAGACCAGGGTGGCATCGCCGCGACCCATGTAATCCTCGATGTCGGGATTATTGTCGTCGGCACGGTCTTCCTTGATGCGGAACCACGGGCGCAATGTCAGCGCCCAGTTCTCGCGATCCAGACCGATGTTGAGGATCACCCGGTTCCAGGAACGCGACAGCGGATCTTCGCGGCCGTTGGACATGTGGTTGAGGCTGATGCCGCTCATGCGGCCCTTCCAGCCGAACAGGCTGTAGTTGTTGCGAAACACCAGCATCGCTTCCGGCTCGTAATTGGTCTCGCGGAACGGGCGCGATGCATCGGAGTTATAGGCCTGCCACCGCGAGCTCTGGGTGTAGCCCATCCAGATGTCGCCGTTGTCGCCGAACAGGTCTTCGACCACCTTGGTCTTGAAGCTCAGCTGGAACTTCAGCTCGGCGCTGTCCAGCTGCTGCGGCGTGCTGACCGAGTTGGCCGGATTCGGCGATTGCGGGGTGCGGTTGGTGTCGCTGGTCCAGAACGCCGGCAGCAGATAGACCGGCTTGTAGCCACGCAGCTGAAACGTGCCCAGCTTGGAGTCCTTGGCCAGTTCCCAGCGGCGATCCAGCAGCGAGCCGCGGCCGGCATTGGCGACCGCTTCTTCCTTCGGCTGCTGCTGGACGTCGGCGCGAAAGAAATCGCCCATACGGCTGCTCTTGGGGTTGTCTTCCGCTTTGGCGGCCTGCTTGGCCAATTGCGCTGCGGCATCTGCTTCCTGCACCGCCTGCGGGGTGTAGCCCAGCGCCTGGTCGTAACACGCCAGACGCGCGGCATCCGAGGTCACGGACGTGCAGGCCTGCGGCGATGCGGGTTGTGGAGCGATTTCCTGCCCATGCGCCAACGGCGCGGCGGCCAGGGCGATCAGCATCAGGGGACGGGTGCGGTGCTTGGACATGGGCAGTCTGGCCGAGTGTAGGCGCCAGGCAGGCGCGTCAGGCGCGTAGCTTAACGGTCGCGTCTGCATACGCGATGTGTACACGGCGGCATAACATCTGCGGCGGGTCGATTAAACAGATATCGCGAGGCTCGCCAGGTCGCTGCCGCTGCGGGTTCTGCATGCTTGCAGCGACGGCGGCCGCGCCGGCTTGGGAGCTTTAACTGCTGCGTCAGAAGAACCAGGCGATCGCAAACACGCCCAGCATGCACAGGCCCAGCGCCAGCTTGGTGGCCGTGCCCAGCATGATCCCGACCCAGGTGCCGAAGCCCACCTTGGTGGCCTGGCCGGTCTTGCGGGTCTGGTAGTACTCGCCCAGCCACGCGCCGGCAAACGGGCCGACGAACAAGCCGATCGGCATGAAGAAAATACCGGCGATGGCGCCGAGCACCGAGCCCCACATCGCCATCTTGCTGGCCCCCACGCGCTGCGCGCCATACAGGGTGGCCAGGAAGTCGATGACAAAAGACAGCGCGGTGATCAGGCCTAGTATCACCAACGCAACCCAACCGACATGGGTGAACCCGTCGGCCCAGGCGGCCACCAGCAGCCCGGCAAAGACCAGCGGCAAGCCCGGCAGCGCGGGCAGGATGACGCCGGCAAGGCCCACCAGCACCAGTACGCCAGCCAGCACGTAATAAACGACAGTCGTATCCATGATGGTTTGGAAATGTCCTATTTCAGGCTTTATAAAAATACGCAAGGGATGCTTGAAAATTGGTTTTGTGCGGGTTAAGTTGCAGCCGCTGCTGTTTGCAAAGGTCACCGTGAATCGTGGCCTGATGCGGTAGATCGCCCGATCCGCTACATCCTTGTACCTCGCTTCCTCCTTGCAATCACAGCCGCCACCGCCAGTCCATCACAGTGTCGTAGGGAGTCAGTCGAGATGTCCAATATCGAACGCGAGAATGGTGTCGTGAAGTGGTTCAACGATGCCAAGGGCTTTGGATTCATCAGTCGCGAAAACGGCGAAGACGTCTTCGTCCATTTCCGCGCCATCCAGATCCAGGGCTTCAAGAGTCTCAAGGAAGGGCAGAAGGTCAGTTTTACCGTCGTGCAAGGTCAAAAAGGCCTGCAGGCCGATGCGGTGCAGCTGGTCTGAGCCACGGCACCGGGGGTAATACATCGCGCGTCCAGCAAAAAGGCCCGTTACCGGGCCTTTTTGTTGTCTGCACGTTGGCGGCAGCCGCTGCTTAGCGCAGCACCACCTTGCCGTTGACCACCCGCACGTAGGCGTTTTCGCGCACGCCGGCCAGATCGCGCTGGTTGACCACGACCACGCGGCCATCGTCCATGCGCACCTGCACGTCGAAGCTGTCGCTGGTGACGTTGTTCTGGATGGCGTTGCCTGCCAGTGCGCCGGCGGCGGCACCGGCCACGGCCGACACATTCTTGTTGCCCTTGCTGCCGCCGGTTTCCTTGGAGATCTGGCGGCCGGCCACTGCGCCGACGATACCGCCGAGCACCGCGCCGGTGCCGGTGGGGGCGGAGCGGGTGGGGCCGACTTCATCGATACGGGTCACGATGCCGCAATCCACGCAACGCGGCGCCGGCTGGGAATAGCCCTGGTCATAGCCGCGGTCGCCGCGATAGCTGCCGTACTGGGGCTGGGACGTGGCGCAGCCGACCAGGGTCGCGGTTGCAGCCAGGCCAATAACAAGCAGTCGGGTCTTCATGAGATGTCTCCGGATGGTTCTGAAGGCGGTCAGGGCCGCGGCGACGTCATCCTGTGTTGGTCCAGGTGAACGGTCTGCCAACTGGATCACTCCAGGCTTAACGAAACCCGAGCGCCGCCTTCATCCAGCCTCATCGAAAGTCGCGGTGACACGCCTCGCAGGCCTCTGAAATCTGCCGTTTGATCGGCACGAACGCGGCGCAGCTGGACGGCGCGCTGCGCTGCGCCTGCTCCAGAGCGACACGCAGTGCCTGGGCATGTTCGCCGAAGCGGCGGTCCTCGCCGATCTGTGGAAATGCCGGTTCCAGTTCGTCGGCCAGCAAGCGCAGCGATTGCAGCCGCGCCAGTTGCTGCGCGGGTGTGCAGACGGCGCCCGGCGTCGGCTGCAACGCGCGCAATTGGTAGTCCAGCACGTGCATCAGGCTGTCGGGTACCGGGTCGCGCCGCGCCTGCAGCACACGCGCCACCATCACGGTTGTGATCAGCCCGATCAACACACCCAGCACCAGCATGAAGGCGTAACGGGCTGCGCGGGATTGGTTGGGAGGTGTGGCGGACATGGCGAGCTGCTCCGGCAGGAAGGCGTGCGATGGGGCGGACGCGCGGGAGGTGGCGCGCGTAAAATAGGCTGATGAAAGCACAATGGCGTGAACGCTTTGCCGGTATCGACCGGCTGTATGGAGTCGGCACGGTGGATCGGCTGTCCGCCTGCCGCGTGGCAGTGGTCGGCATGGGCGGGGTGGGTTCGTGGGTGGTGGAGGCGCTGGCACGGACCGGCGTCGGGCATCTGCGCCTGATCGATGCCGACGACCTGTGCGTATCCAACACCAATCGGCAATTGCCGGCGCTGGCCGGGCAGTACGGGCGCAACAAGGCGCGGGCCATGGCCGAGCGCTGCGTGGCGATCAACCCGGAGATCGAGGTCGATGCGGTGGAGGCGTTTCTCACCACCGGCAATATCGAAACGCTGCTGGGCGATGGGCTGGATCTGGTGATCGATGCTTGCGACAGTTTCCGGGTCAAGGTGGAAACCATCGCCTGGTGCCGCCGTCGCAAGCTGCCGCTGCTGACCGTGGGTGCCGCCGGCGGGCGCACCGATCCCACCCTGGTGCGCGTGCGCGATGTCTCGCGCACCGAACACGATGCGATGCTGGCGCTGATCCGCAAGAAGCTGCGTAGCGATTTCAATTTCCCCAAGAATGCGCAGCGCTATTTCGGCGTGCCGGCGGTGTACTCGCTGGAAAACGTCAAATACCCGCAGGCCGACGGCAGCGTGTGCGGCATTCGCCCGCAGCTCGATGCCGATGCCACGCTCAAGCTGGATTGCGGTGCCGGGCTGGGCGCGGCCACGCATATCACCGGCACGTTCGCGTTTGTGGCGGTGGGCAAAGCGCTGGAGATGTTGCTCAAGCCCAAGGCCGCTGCGTCCAAGCCAGTAGCCGAGGTTGCTGCCGCGTCGCCATAACTGCACGCGCGCGCTGCGGCGGCAGCTGGTCTATCAGCCCGGCAAGCCGAACAAGGCGCGCGCGTTGGCCGTGGTTTGCGTGGCGATGTGTTCGGCGTCTTCGCCGCGCAGCTGCGCGATGCACGCCAACACCGTGCGCAGAGCGGCCGGCTCGTTGCGCGCACCACGGATGCTGGCATCGGGTTGATCGGGTGCGTCGGTTTCCAGCAGCAGGTGCTGCAGGGGCATGGTTGCGGCCAGGCCGCGCAGGCGATTGGCGCGCGGGTAGGTGACCGGGCCGCCCAGGCCGATCATGAAATCCAGCTTCCACAACTGCTGCGCCTGCTCGGGGCTGCCGGCAAAGCTGTGCACCACGCCGCGCAGGCCGCCAATGGCCTTGATGCGCGCGATGACTTCTTCGGTGGCGCGGCGTGCGTGCACGATCAGCGGCAGGTCGAAGCGTTTGGCCAGGCGCAATTGCCCATCGAAATAGTCGCGCTGGGTCTGCGCATCCAGGCCTTCCAGATAGAAATCCAGCCCGCATTCGCCGATCGCGCAGGGGCGCTCGCGTTCGATCCACTCGGCCAGCAGTTCCAGGTGCTCGGGGCGGTGCTGATCGAGAAAGATCGGATGCAGGCCATAGGCCGGATGCAGGCCCGGAGCCTGCGTGCACACTGCGCGCAGGTTCGGCCAGCTGGCCGCGGTGATCGCCGGTACCACTTGGTGCACGACGCCGGCCGCGCGCGCGCGGGCAACCACCGCAGCGCGGTCGTGGTCGAATTCGCTGGCGTCCAGATGGCAATGGCTGTCGATCAACTGCATCAGTCGCGGCGCACCGGTGCCGGCAGCGGCGCCTTGCGGGTTTTCCAGTTCGCCAGCAGCAGCGTGGTCAGGCCGAACAGCAGTTCGTCCAAAAACGGGACTGGGTCGGGCAACGCTACATCGACCAAAAACAATGCTGCAGCCAGCTTGAACAGCGTGGGGTAGCGCAGCTTGGCCGCCCAGTCCAGGGCACGTGCGGTCAGAGGATTTCGCATGCGAGAGCTCCGGCTGTTAGAAGTGCATGAAGTAACCGCTAGCTGAACTTAACCGCGGCGTTCATGAGCGAGGGCGTTTTCGTTCAGGGTTCACGTGCTGGAATCACGCCGTCAACAACGCGGCACGTCCGCAGGGAGCTGGTCATGAAGAGCAACACGACAACTATACTGGTCGCTGCCGGTGCCTTGCTGGTAGGAGGCGTGGCCACGGCCGCCTTCATGAATAACCGTCCGTCGTCAGGCGACTTCGTCGCCAACGGCCAGCCGGCGCCGCGCGGTCTGGAATACGCCGACGTGGTCAAGGTCGCACCGATCACCCAGCGCGAGCCGCAGTACGCGCAGGTCGTCAACAGCGCCGCAATCCGCGAAACCACCACCAGTTCTTCGCCGCGCGAAGTATGCCGCGACGTGGTGGTACAGGAACGTCTGCCCGAACGCGATGGCAACGTCGGCGGCACCGTCGCAGGCGCCGTCATCGGTGGCCTGTTGGGCAACCAGGTGGGTGGCGGTAATGGCCGCAAGCTGGCGACCGTTGCCGGCGCTGTCGGTGGTGGAATGGTCGGCAATCGTGTGGACCGCAACCATGTCGGTGGCCGCGTGGTGGATCGCACCGAACGCCAGTGCCACACCGAAAACGCCAATTCGAGCTCGTCGCGTGTGGTGGGCTACGACGTGACCTACCGCAATGCCGACGGCACCACCGGCACCATGCGTATGGACAGCAAGCCGGGCGAGCGCATTTCGCTGGGCGATGCCGACAACGTGGTGGCCTACGACGTGACCTACCGCTATGACGGTTTCGAAAAGACCGTGCGGATGAACGACAAGCCGGCGAGCGATCGTCTAGCTGTGGTCGATGGTCAGCTGGTGACTCAGACCGCCTCGACGGCGGGCGATCCCGGCACCCGTCAGGACGCGGTGAGCAGCCGTCAGTAATCCGCAGGGATCGACATCACTGCAACGAGAGAGCCGGCATTGCCGGCTCTTTTCGTTTCAGCCCAGCGAGCTACCTCACGAACACAACGATGCTGAGCCGGGAACTGGCAGATAATCGCCGCCTCTCCTGTGGTGGAAACCAGCATGCCGGTGCGTCCCGATGATCTGTTCGATGTACGAGCGCTGCTGACCGACGAGGAGCGGGCGGTGCAGGATGCCGTCGCGCGTTTTACCGATGCCCGGGTACTGCCGGCGATCGGCGATGCCTTCGATGCGGGGCGGTTCCCACGCGAATGGGTGCCGGAACTGGCGCAGTTGGGATTGCTTGGCGCCAGCCTGCCGGTCGGCGATGGCGGTGCGGGTCTGGGGGCGGTGTCCTACGGGTTGATCTGCCAGGAACTGGAGCGTGGCGACAGCGGTTTGCGCAGTTTCGTCAGCGTGCAGTCCTCGCTGTGCATGTATCCCATCCATGCCTATGGCAGCGACGCGCAACGCCAACGCTGGTTGCCGGAGATGGCCGCAGGCCGCGTGATCGGCTGCTTCGGCCTGAGCGAGGCGCAGGGCGGCTCGGACCCGGCGGCGATGACCACCCGTGCGGTGCGCGATGGCGACGGCTGGCGCTTGAACGGCGCCAAGATGTGGATCACCAACGGCAGCATCGCCAGCCTGGCCATCATCTGGGCGCACACCGACGATGGCGTGTGCGGCTTTCTGGTCGACACCGACAGCCCCGGGTTCACTGCGCAGGACATCACCCACAAGATGAGCCTGCGCGCCTCGGTCACCTCCGCGCTGTTCCTGGACAACGTGTTCGTGCCCGAGCAGATGCGCCTGCCGAACGCGGCCGGGTTGAAGGCGCCGCTGGGCTGCCTCAACCAGGCGCGTTACGGCATTGCCTGGGGCGCCATCGGCGCAGCGGTGGCCTGCCTGCGCGAGGCGCTGGCCTACGCGGGCGAGCGCATCCTGTTCGGCCGGCCGCTGGCGGCCACCCAGAGCGCGCAGATCAAGCTGGCCGACATGGCGCGACGGATCTCCACCGCACAGCTGCTGGCGCTGCAGCTTGGCCGTTTGAAGGAGGCCGGGACGTTGCGGCCGGAACAGATCTCGCTGGCAAAGTGGAATAATTGCCGCATGGCGCTGGACGTGGCACGCGAATGCCGCGACCTGCTGGGGGCGGCCGGCATCACCACCGAACATGTGGCGATCCGGCATGCGCTCAACCTGGAATCGGTGATTACTTACGAGGGCACCGAAACCGTGCATCAGCTGGTGGTGGGACGTGCGCTGACGGGACTCAACGCGTTTTAACGAGGAGTAGGTGTTGATCGGCAAGGATGTGATGCGGCGCCTACACGGCGTCTTCTGGACGGTGTGCGGGATCTGTGCGATTGCCGCAATCGCGATCGCACCGGTGCAGGCGAACGAGGCGCCGAGCATGGCGCCGGCGCCGGCATGGGTGGTCGCCGATGCGGTGCCCGACAGCGTGCCGGGCGCGAGCGGATTGCGCTATGAACTGGTCTCCGATCAGGTCGATCTGACCGGCCCTGCGGCGCGCGCGTATCGGCGTCTGAGTTATACGGTGCAGCGGGCCAAGAGTCTGGACGAGGCCGGGCAGATCTCCATCGACTACCAGCCGCAGTATCAGACGTTGCAGCTCAACAGCCTGGATGTCTGGCGCGCGGGCCAGCGCATCGATATGCGTAGCCGCGCGCATTACGCCAAGCTACGCCGCGAAAGCGGCCTGGAAGAAGGCTTGATCGATGGTGCGCTGACGCTGTCGATCACTTTGCCGGACCTGCGCGTCGGCGACCGGGTGGATTACGGGGTGACCATCACCGGCAGCAACCCGGTGTTCGGCAAGGGCTATTACGACATCTTCGATGCGCGCTACGGCGTGCCGCTGGGCGAACGGCGGATTCGTGTGCGTTATCCCGCCGACGTGGCTTTGCAGTGGCGCATCAGCGCGCCAGGCTTCAGCCGCAATGTCAGCAGTGCCGATGGGGTCACGCTGTTGAACATCGGGGCAAGCAATATCGCCGCGGTGCAGGAGGAAAAAGGCGCTCCCGACGATGTGGACCCGTATGGCGTGATCGAAGTGTCCACTGCCGGCAACTGGGCGAATGTGGCCGCATGGGCCGCGCAGTTGTATCCGGATGCGTTCAAGGATGCGCAGGTGGCCGCCAGCATGAGGCAGAGCCTGCGGCTGCACAGCGACGATGCGCAGGGCGCATTGTTGCGCGCGGTGGCTTTCGTGCAGGGCGAGATCCGCTACGTCGGCCTGGACATGGGCGAAAACTCGCACGCGCCGCATGCGCCGGAAGTGACGTTGCGCAACCGCTACGGCGACTGCAAGGACAAGGCGACCTTGTTGATTGCGTTGTTGCAGCTGGCCGGCATCCGCGCCGAACCGGTCCTGGTCAGCAGCGACAAGGGCGCCGCACTGGACAAGCGGCTGCCCAGCCCCTACGCCTTCGACCATGTGGTGGTGCGCGCACATCTGCCGCAGGGCGATGTCTGGGTAGATGCCACGCGCGACCGCGAGGACGGCCCGCTTGCGCAGCGTCGGCCGCTGCCGTTCGTACGTGGATTGCCGGTCCTGGCCGGGCAGGACGCCCTGGTCGACGTACCGGCGCCGATGCCGACCTTGCCGCAGGTGGAGGTCATCGAAGACATCGTGATTTCGCTGCGCAAACCGCAGCGCGTCGCCACTTTCAGCGTGGACACCACGTATCGGCAGGGACGCGGTGAACGGGTGACATCGAGCTTCGAAAACGATGGCGCGCAAGCGATGGGCGAGCGCTATCTGGAGTTCATGCAGCAGTACTACACCGCGCTGACACAGGTCGATGCGCCGACCATCGACGATAGCGATGCATTGAATGTGCGCACGCACGAAACCTATCGGCTGGAATGGCCGGTGGCAGAAGGCGATGAAGTGGGTTTTCCGCTGTTTCAGCTCGGCGACTGGATGGATAGCTTGCCCAAGGAGGCGCGCAAGAGCCCGTTGGTGCTGCGCGGGCCGCAGCTGGCGCGGCAGACCGTGCGCGTGCAGAGCGACCCGGTGACGAAAGTGGATGCAGACACGCAGAGCGTGAGCAACCCCTGGTTCCGCTTCTCGCGCACGATTGCGATGCGCGATGGGCGCATCGAAATTGTCGGCGAATGGCAGCGCTTCGCCGACCGCATTCCCGCTAACGGGGTGGCGCGTGCGGCGGCCGATATGGAGCGTGCGCGCGACCTGCTGTACTTCAATCACGACCTCAAGCCGCAGCGGCGCAAGCAACCGACCGATTGGCGGGCGCTGAGCTATCCGCTGGTCGGGTTGCTGGCTTTGATCGTGCTGGTGCTGGGTTGCCTGGCCTGGTGGCGTGGCGGTGGGTTGGGCGGCCTGCTGTTCGACCCGCACGGCACGGCGCAGCGCATGCCGCAGCAGGTCGGGCTGCGGCGCAGTGCCTGGGCGGTGTTTGCCGTGACCACGCTGGTATCGGCGTGGATGTGGCTGCATGCGCTGCCATGGTGGATGCAGCTTGCCGGTGCCCTGGCAGTTGGGGCGGTGCTGGTGCTGGGCTGCGTGCTGCTCAAACAGTTGTTGCGCTGGATGGGTAGCGCGGCGCAGGTCGCGCGGCTGCTGCCGGCAATGGCGGGCAGCGTCTTGCCATGGCTGGTGTGCGTGCTCGCCGGGCTGGTGGCGCTCAAGGGCAAGCCGGCCCTGCTGCAGAGCGGCGCCAGCGATCCGGCCGGCATGGCGCAGTTGTCGATGTGCGTGCTGCTGTTGATGCTCGGCGGCCTGTGGTGGTCGGTGTGCTCGGTGCAGGCCGTTGCCGGTGCCACCGGGTGCGGACGCACGCGCGCCTTCGGTGCCTGGGCGTTGACGCTGTCGCTGCTGGGTGTGGTGATCGCCGTGCTGGGCGTGCCGGTGGCGATTGTGGCGACGGGGTGAGATGGGCCATCGCTGTTGCAGTCCGACTGGCGATTGCAGTGCCCGCACCGGTGGCGGCAGGCGGCTGCCGATGCGTGCAAAGGGCTTTGCAAAGGCGCACAGGGCTGTGACACTGCCAGCCCCCTCGTCGTTGTCGCGGAGCCAGCTTGATGTCGACCGTGCGTCCCCCGTTGACCGTGCATGGCATGTCCAGTTCCGGTAACTGCTACAAGGTGCGTCTGCTGCTGGAGCAGCTGGGTAGCCGTTATCACTGGGTCGAAGTAGACAGCGTGGCGGGGCAGACCCGCACGCCCGAGTACCTGGCCAAGAATCCCAATGGCAAGGTGCCGATGGTGGAACGCGACGACGGCCGCGTGCTGACCGAATCCAACGCGATCCTGTTCTGGCTGGCCGAAGGCACGCCGTACCTGCCCACCGATGCGTGGCAACGTGCGCAGGCGCTGAGCTGGATGTTCTTCGAGCAATACAGCCACGAACCGTATCTGGCGGTGGCACGTTTCATCAGCCTGTGGACACCGCGCGATGCCGCACGCCGCGCCGAATTGCCGCAGCTACGCGTGCGCGGCGACCAGGCACTGGCGGTGATGGAGCAGCATCTGCAGCAGCACGCCTGGTTCACCGGGAGCGACTACGGCATCGCCGACATCGCGCTGTTTGCGTACACGCATTGCGCCGAAGACGGCGGTTTCGATCTGGAGCGCTGGCCGGCGATCGGTGCCTGGCTGCAACGCGTGCGGGCGCTGTCGGGCTTCGTGCCGATGCCCGCACCTGCGGCGGTGGCGGCATGAGTCGGCAGGAGCGCTGAGCATGTGCGGATTGGCAGGAATGCTGCTGGCGTCGCCGCGTCTGCATGGCGAGCAGCTCGACGCGCTGGTGCGACCGATGGGCGCGGCCTTGCGTCATCGCGGCCCGGACGATGCAGGTACCTGGTGCGATGCGCAGGCCGGCGTGGCACTGGCGCACCAGCGGCTGAGCATTCTGGATCTGTCGCCGCTGGGCCATCAGCCGATGCGCTCGGCCGACGGCCGCTATGTGCTGGCCTACAACGGCGAGGTCTACAACTTTGCGCAACTGCGTGCCGCACTGGCTGCGCTCGGGCATCGCTTCCGCGGGCATTCCGATACCGAAGTGCTGTTGGCAGCGGTGGTGGAATGGGGGCTGGACGACACCTTGACCCGCTGCAATGGCATGTTCGCCATCGCACTGTGGGACGAGCGCGACAACTGCCTGTTCCTGGCGCGCGACCGTGTCGGCAAGAAGCCGCTTTACTACGGCTGGGCCGGCGACACGCTGGTGTTCGGTTCCGAACTCAAGGCGCTGTGGCAGCACCCGGATTTCGACAATGGGGTCGATCGCGACGCGCTGACCTTGCTGCTGCGCCTGGGCTACATCCCGGCGCCTGCCTGCATCCACGAGCGCACCTTCAAGTTGATGCCGGGCCGCGTGTTGCGGATGGATGCGCAGACCGTGGCGGCAGGTGCGGCCGCGCACCGTCCCGATCAGGCGCAACAGCCGTTCTGGAACGCGCGCGAAGCGATGCAGCGCGCTCTGGCAGCGCCATTTACCGGCACCGATGCGCAGGCCGAGGAACAACTCGATGGCGTGCTGCGCGATGCGGTGGCGCTACGCATGGTGGCCGACGTGCCCGTGGGCGTGTTTTTGTCCGGCGGCACCGACTCGTCCATCGTCACCGCGATGATGCAGGCGCAAAGCAGCCAGCCGGTGCACACCTTCAGCATCGGCTTTGAAGGTTCGCATCACGATGAAGCGCCGCTGGCGCGCGAAGTGGCCACGCATCTGCACACCGACCACACCGAGCTGTACGTCAGCGGCGCCGATGCACTGGCGGTGGTGCCGACCTTGCCGGACATGTTCGACGAGCCCTTCGCCGATGCGTCGCAGGTGCCGACCGCGCTGGTGGCACGCCTGGCACGCGGCGGCGTGACCGTGGCGCTGTCCGGCGATGGCGGCGATGAATTGTTCTTCGGCTATGGCCGCTACCAGCGCGCGTTGCGCAACTGGCGCATGCACGGCTTGGTGCCTGGCCCGTTGCGCCGCCTGATGGCGGTGGCGGCGCGCAGCAATGGCGAATCCTCGCGTACCGGCGGGCTGGCCGCGCTGGTGGCCGAGGCCGGCGCGCGTGGCATCGGCGACATTTACCGCAATCGCATTTCGCGCTGGCGCGACCCGGCGGCGGTGGTGCTGGGCGCCACCGAGCCAGACAGTTTCTACAGCCTTGCCGACCCGCTGCACGGCTCCGGCACGCCGGCCGACGCGATGATGCTGGCCGATTTTGCCGCGTATCTGCCCGACGACCTGTTGTGCAAGGTCGACCGCACCACCATGGCGGTGGGCCTGGAGGCGCGCGCACCGCTGCTGGACTGGCGCGTGGCCGAATTCGCTTGGTCGCTGCCGCTCTCGCTCAAGTACCGCGACGGCGTCAGCAAATACCTGCTCAAGCGTGTGTTGTGCCGCTATCTGCCCGATCCGATGGTCTACCGCGGCAAGCGCGGCTTCGGCGCGCCGGTCAGCGCCTGGCTGCGTGGCGATTTGAATGGTTGGGCAGACGATCTGCTGGCGCACGGCACGTTGGAGCGCGAGGGCGTATTTGCTGCCGACACCGTGGCCGGGCTATGGCGCGACTTCAACGGTGGCGAACGCAAATGGCATACGCACCTGTGGACGGTGCTGATGTTCCAGGCCTGGCAGGCGCACTGGCGCGAACAACGCGCGGCAATGACGCGCTGACCATGATCGTGGCGATCAACCGTCCCTAGGTGCGGGAGACGGCGTTGCTGCGCCCGCGTGAAGTGTGACGCTGGGCGCCGCGGCTCGAACATCAGGCCGGGTAGGAGCGGAGCGTCAACGCCTTGCAGGCGAAATCCTCGTGATCCATGCGCCGTCGATGCGTGCGCCGCCGGTTGAGCCGCCGGTGCCGGGCGGCGTTTCACCAGCTCTGAGCATGGGGCTGGGTAGGGTGGGGCCCTGATTCCACGGAGCGTCCCCCATGAGCAAGATCACTATTGCCGTCCTGGTCGGCAGCCTGCGCGCAGAGTCGTACAACCGTCAGCTTGCGCGCGCGCTGGAGCATCTGGCTGGCGACAAGGCCGTGTTCGAGTATGTGGAGATCGGCGATATCCCGCTGTACAACCAGGACCGCGACGGCGACTACCCGGCCGAGGGCACGCGGCTAAAGCAGCAGATCTGCGCGGCCGATGCGGTGTTGTTCGTCACGCCCGAGTACAACCGTTCGATTCCCGGAGTGCTCAAGAACGCCATCGACACCGGCTCGCGTCCTTACGGCGACAGCGCGTTTAGCGGCAAGCCGGCAGCGGTGGTCGGTATCTCGGTCGGTCCGATCGGTACCGCGACTGCACAGCAGCATCTGCGCAATGTGCTGGCCTATCTGAACATGCATGTGCTGGGCCAGCCGGAGGTCTTCCTGCAGTACAAGGACGGTCTGTTCGGCCCGGACGATCAGATCGCCAATGCCGACAGCCGCAAATTCCTGCAGAGCTTTGTCGATGCGTTTTTGGGCCTGGTCGCGCACCTCAAACATTGAGTTGATCACAGCGTTGTCGCGGCGGGTACGCGCTCGCCGGGCAGCCTGGTCAGGGTGCTGAAAGCCAGGCAGGGCAAGGGTCGCGGCTGCTGCGACAGCGCTCGCGTACAAGGGTGATGCACTGGCTGTCCACCAGTTATCCACAGAGTTGTGCATGGTCGTCGGCGCCGTCGATGACTATGCTTCCTGCCCTCGTCTCCCCGCGTCAGGTTTGTTCGTCCATGTCCGCTCGTCCTGGTTTCCGTTCCAAGCGCAATCGTGATCGTGACGACGACGATTACGATCGTCCCGAGCCGCGTCTGGACCAGTTGCGCGTGCCGCCGCATTCGGTCGAAGCCGAACAAGCTGTGCTTGGCGGGCTGATGCTGGCACCGGAGGCGTTCGATCGGGTCAACGACCAGCTCACCGACAACGATTTTTACCGGCGCGACCACCGGCTGATCTACCGCGCGATTCGCGAGTTGAACGAGAAAGACCGTCCGTTCGACGCGGTCACGCTGGGCGAGTGGTTCGAGTCGCAGGGCAAGCTGGAGCAGGTGGGCGATGGCGCGTATCTGATCGAGCTGGCCAGCACCACGCCGTCGGCGGCCAATATCGCCGCGTACGCGGAAATCGTGCGCGACAAGGCCGTGCTGCGGCAGCTCATCGAAGTGGGCACCACCATCGTCAACGATGGCTTTCAGCCGGAAGGGCGCGAGAGCGTGGAGCTGCTGGCATCGGCGGAAAAAGCGGTGTTCAAGATCGCCGAAGCAGGCGCGCGCGGGCGCACCGATTTCGTGGCGATGCCGGGCGCATTGAAGGACGCGTTCGAAGAGCTGCGCAACCGGTTCGAAAACGGCGGCAACATCACCGGCCTGCCGACCGGCTACACCGACTTCGATGCGATGACCGCCGGCCTGCAGCCGACCGATCTGATCATCCTGGCCGCGCGTCCGGCGATGGGCAAGACCACGCTGGCGCTGAACATCGCCGAATACGCTGCGATCAAGTCCAAGAAGGGCGTGGCGGTATTTTCGATGGAAATGTCGGCCTCGCAGCTGGCGATGCGTCTGATCTCCTCCAACGGCCGCATCAATGCGCAGCGTCTGCGTACCGGCGCGCTGGAAGACGAGGATTGGGCGCGCGTGACCGGCGCGATCAAGATGCTGAAAGAAACCAAGATCTTCATCGACGACACGCCAGGCGTGTCGCCGGAAGTGCTGCGTTCCAAGTGCCGCCGGCTCAAGCGCGAACACGATCTTGGCCTGATCGTCATCGACTACCTGCAGCTGATGTCGGTGCCGGGCAACAGCGAAAACCGCGCGACCGAAATTTCGGAAATCTCGCGTGGTCTCAAGGGCCTGGCCAAGGAACTCAACGTGCCGGTGATTGCGCTGTCGCAGCTCAACCGCTCGCTGGAAACCCGTACCGACAAGCGCCCGGTGATGGCCGACTTGCGCGAATCCGGCGCAATCGAGCAGGACGCCGACATGATCGTCTTCATCTACCGCGACGATTACTACAACAAGGAAAATTCGCCGGACAAGGGCCTGGCCGAGATCATCATCGGCAAGCACCGTGGCGGACCGACCGGCTCGTGCAAGCTCAAGTTCTTCGGCGAATACACCCGCTTCGACAATCTGTCGCACGACTCGGTGGGCAGCTTCGAGTAAGTACCTTGCCAGCGCTGCCTGCGGTCGTGGGCGGCGGTTGAACGGCAGTGGCGCGGCAACGCTTGCGCCTTCGTCCATAAGCGCGCGTGGGGCGATATCGAGGGCGCTGCGGTCACGCGTGAGCGATCCACTGCCGCGCAACGTGTGCTGCCGGCGGACGACCCGCATGTCGGAGTGGGCCGGGCATCGCGCCATCGTTGCGTGCGCTGGCTTATGCTGCGCAGCCTCACCGCCGCTGCCGAGTTCGCATGTCATACGCCATCGTCTGGTTCCGTCGCGATCTGCGTCTGCAGGACAACCCGGCCCTGCGCGCTGCGCTGGATGCCGGGCATGACCCGATTCCGCTCTACATCGACGCACCGCACGAAGAAGGCGAGTGGGCGCCTGGCGCGGCTTCGCGCAGCTGGCGGCATCGTTCGCTTGCGGCGCTGGACAACGCGCTGCGTGCGTTGGGGAGCGGCCTGGTCATCCGTGCCGGCAACAGTGCGCAGGTGCTGGATGAGGTGATCGCGCAGACCGGCGCAGTGGCGGTGTATTGGAACCGCAAATACGAGCCGGCCACCCAGCCGCGCGATGCGCAGATCAAGCGCAGCCTGCGTGAGCGCGGCATTGAGGTGCAAAGCTGCAATTCCGCGTTGCTGTTGGAGCCCTGGCAGTTGTCGACGCAACAGGGCGGCCCGTACAAGGTTTTTACCCCGTTCTGGCGCAACGCGCTGACCCAGTTGCAGCTGCCCACTGCCGTGCCGGCGCCGCGCAGTTTGCCGCCGTTGCCGGCGAAGGTAAAAGCCGTTGCGCTGGAGTCGCTGCAGTTGCTGCCGCGCTTGAACTGGGACCAAGGATTCTGGGAGCACTGGCAGCCCGGCGAGGCCGGTGCGCATGAAATGCTGGAGATCTTCATCGACGGTGCGCTCAACGGGTATCGCGAAAATCGCGACCGTCCCGATCGCGTCGGTACCTCGCAACTGTCGCCGCATCTGCATTTCGGCGAGATCGCACCGTGGCGGATTGCCAGCACGCTGGAAGCGCATCGCAACGCGCGCAATGGTGCCGAGATCGATGGCTACATCCGCCAGCTGGGTTGGCGCGATTTTGCCTATCACCTGCTGCATCACTTCCCGGACACCACCAATCAGAATCTCAACCCGCGCTTCGAAGGGTTTGACTGGGCCAAGGTCGATCCGGTCGCATTGCAGGCCTGGCAACGCGGCCGCACCGGCATTCCGATCGTCGATGCAGGCATGCGTCAGCTCTGGCACACCGGCTGGATGCACAACCGTGTGCGCATGATCGTGGCCAGTCTGCTGTGCAAGCATCTTCGCGTGCACTGGATCGAAGGCGCGCGCTGGTTCTGGGACACGCTGGTGGATGCGGACCTGGCCAACAACACCATGGGCTGGCAATGGGTGGCCGGCACCGGTGCCGATGCCGCGCCGTATTTCCGCGTGTTCAACCCGGTCACGCAGGCAGAAAAATTCGATCCGCAGGCCACCTACATCACGCGCTGGGTGCCCGAGCTCGGCAAGCTTGCGGTGAAGGAACGCTTCGCTCCCTGGCTGCATCCGTTGTCGCTCGCACGCTTCGCACCGGAGTATCCGCGCACACCGATCATCGGTCTTGCAGAAGGGCGCGATGCGGCGTTGGCCGCCTATGCAAAAACGCGGGGCTGACTGCGGCGCGTGTGCTGCGGCATCTGCGTGTGCGTCTGCAGTGCAAGCGAGTCGCAACGCCCAACGCGTCTTCGATGCGGTCGCGTAGCAACGCAGGCAGCTGCAGTTTTCGTCTTGTTTTCGCATGTGGCCACCGAAAACGTTTTCCTGAATGGACGGCTATCCGTACGTCATCCATGACCATTTTCATCATGCGCCAGTCGCGTTGGCCTGTTTATCCTCGCCACCACGATTGAGTGCCGGATGTTCCGGCCACAGGAGAACACCATGTCCCCAGCAGCCACCAAGAGTCTCGCCGTTGCCCTGGTCAGCGCCATTGCGCTGTCTGCCTGCGCCACCGGCGGCTCGTATGTGCAGCGCGATCAATATGGCGACCAGACCCAACAGCAGAACCGTACCGGCCGCAATGCGCTGATCGGCACCGCGATCGGTGTGGCTGCGGGCCTGCTCACCGGCGACAGCGCCACCGAGCGTCGTCAGCACGCCATGGTCGGTGCTGGTATCGGTGCACTGAGCGGCGCGGCGGTTGGCCAGTACCAGGATCGGCAGGAACGCGCGCTGCGTGAGCGCACCGCCAACACCGGTATCGACGTGCAGCGCCAGGGCGACAACATCACCTTGAACCTTCCCGACGGCATCACTTTCGACTTCGGCAAGTCTGCGTTGAAGCCGCAGTTCTATAGTGCGCTCAATGGCGTCGCCTCCACGCTGCGCGAGTACAACCAGACCATGGTGGAAGTGGTGGGCCATACCGATAGCGTCGGCAGCGATGCGGTGAATCAGCGCCTGTCCGAAGAGCGTGCCGGCGCCGTGGCGCAGTATCTGACCGCACAGGGCGTGCAGCGCGAACGCATGGAAACCATGGGTGCCGGCAAGCGCTACCCGATCGCCGACAACAGCACCGACGCCGGGCGCGCGCAGAACCGCCGCGTGGAAATTCGCTTGATTCCGCTGCGTGCGGAAGGTGCTGCCAGCAACACCGGCATGCGTTGAGTACGTCGTACCTGTGAAGTGTGCGCTGGTGATTCCTCGCTAGCGCAGAAGTCCTGAAGCAGGCCGCGAGAGCGGCCTGCTTTTTTATGTCGAACCAGAAATTTCAAGCGAAAGCGCGGCGTGATGTTGCCAGTTCGACCTGCGCACGTACCCGCATCCGCCCGTCGGGCAGCTTCTCCCGACGGGAGATGGATCCATCTAAGCCCACTCGACTAACTAAGCCCGCTCGACTAACGCGCGCGACTCAAGCACGCAGTCACGCAGTCACGTGTTCCAGAATGCGCTTGCCTTCCGCACGTTCGGCTTCCACTTCGACTTCCACTTCCGCCTCGCTGTTGGCCTTTTGCGCAGCCAACCGTGCCGGGCACTGGGCCATCATGTAATCCGCGTCGAAGTTCATCCGCGTCACCAGAAAGTCCACGAACGCGCGCACTTTTGGCGACACCAGGCGGCCGCCGGCAAACACTGCGTTGAAATCCACTTCCGGCCCGGTCCAGCCAGCGAGTACGCGGCGCACCAAGCCCGATTGCACGAACGGTTTGGCCATCACATCGCCGGTCAGCAGCAACCCTTCGCCGCATAACACTGCACCGTTGAGCGCAGCCGGATCGTTGGCCACCATCAATGGATTGACCGGAAAATCGCGTACATCGCTGCCATCGCTAAGCGACCAGAAAAAGCGGTTGTTGTGCACGTTGCGGTTCTTGCGCAATGCCAGCGTGCGATGGAATTGCAGCTCGTCCGGATGCAGCGGCTCGCCATAGCGTTCGATATACGACGGGCTGGCAAACACCTGCGTGCGCAGGCTGCCGAGCTTGCGTGCGACCAGGTTCGAATCGGGCAGGGCACCGACGCGCAATGCCAGATCGGCTTCGCCGCCGATCAGGTCCAGCTTCTCGTTGCCCAGATGCATATCCAGCTGGATTTCCGGGTATTGCGCATGGAATTCGCCCAGCAATGGCGCGATCCAGGTAATGCCAAGCGAATACGGCACGGTAAACCGCAGCCAGCCGCGCGGGCCGGACTGCAATTGCCCGACTGCGCTTTCGGCTTCTTCCAGTTCGCGGGCGATGCGCTGGCAATGTTCGTGATACACCGAGCCGGCTTCGGTCAGGCCGATGCGCCGCGTGGTCCGGTGCAGCAGGCGCGCACCCAAGCGCGTTTCCAGTTCCTGCACCTTGCGGCTGACGGTGGTCTTGGGCAGGCCAAGTGCGTTGGCGGCAGCAATGAAGCTGCCTTGTTCGACCACCTTGACGAAGATCAGGGTGTCGTTGAGATCGTGTGTCATGGGACTGCCTTCCGGGGGTCAGGAGGGATTGGACCGCTTGCGGGACGATTATTCCCCTAAATCCGGACTAATCAAGTGCTACTTTCAGGCCTAGCTTGTGCGGCATCCCCTCCATGCAGGAGCACGGCCATGTGGTTGTGCGATGTCTTCGGCTTGTCCTCTAACGCCCGCAGCGCCATCGAAAGCGCTTTCGATCCGGTGGTTTCCTCGGCAAGAAGCCCGCGTGCCAGCGTTTCACGTGGCTTTTCTGCTTCGCCCAAGCGGCAGGCTGGCGGTGCGCCCATGCAGCGAACTGGACTGCAGGCGCGCTGGATACAGCGCGGAATTGTCCCGATGTCGGGAGTGAAAGTCCCATGATCGGGATGGTCCAATCCGAAACCGTCGTAATCGGCGGTGCGGGCAACGTGGGTGCCGGGATCGTCACCGCGTTGCTCGACGCCGGCATGCCGGTGCTGGTGATTGGACGCGATGCCGCCAAGCTCGACGCGCTACGCGCGCAGCATGGCAATGCCCCGCTGCTGGAGACCCTGCAAGGCTCGGTGGCCGATGACGCCTCGGCACAGGCGCTGGCCACCGAGCTGGCGCAGCGGCCGCGCCCCTTGGGCGCAGTGATCGCCAGCCTGGGCAGCCCGCGGAAGGCCGGGCGCTTGCTGGATCGGCCGGTGACGGCACTGCGTCGGCGCCTGGAGCGCGACGTGCTGCCGCATCTGGCGGCGGCACGCCACCTGCTGCCGCTGCTGGCCGAAGCCGACGGCGGCGGCCGCTATCTGTTGCTGGGCAGCCCGTGCGCGCTGCGCGCCTGGGCGGCACACGGCGACAGTTCGGTGGCCGCCGCCGCCATCCGCATGCTCGCCCAGGTGCTGCATGAAGAAGCCAAACCGCTGGGCGTGCGCGTGCATCTGCTCTCGGTCGAACAACCGGTGTGCACGCCGGGCCGTGCCAAGGAAGCGTGCCCGGAATGGATTCGCGCCGTGGATGTCGGCCGCGCCGCCGTCTCGCTCATCGCCGGGCCTGGCCAGCCCGGACAACCCATCGTGACCGTCAGTCGTCGTCTTTCTACCGCGCCGTCGGTAGACCGGCTGGCCGGTCTGCATTTGCCCATCCCCACTCGAGAGATCTCTCCATGACCCCGAACGCCACCCCGTTCCGTTTTCCAATGCGTACTGTTCTGACGGGCGCCGTGCTCGCGGTCGTGCTTGCCGCCTGCGGCGGCGGTGCCGCGCAGACTGGCGCGCCGCCGCCGCCCAGCGTCAGCGTCGCGCCGGTGCTGATGAAAGAGATCAGCCAGTGGGACGAATTCAGCGGCCGCATCGAGGCGGTGCAAAGCGTCGAATTGCGCCCGCGCGTGTCCGGCTACATCGACAAGGTGAATTACACCGAAGGCGCCGAAGTGAAGAAGGGCGATGTGCTCTTCAGCATCGACGACCGTAGCTACCGCGCCGATTTCGCCCGCGCCAACGCAGCGATGGTGCGGGCCCGCACCCAGGCCACGCTGGCGCGCAGCGAAGCGGCACGTGCGCGCAAACTCTCCGACCAGCAGGCCATTTCCACCGAAATCTGGGAGCAGCGCCGCGCCGCCGCCGATCAGGCCGATGCCGATCTGCTGGCCGCACAAGCGGCAGTGGACACCGCCAAGCTCAATCTGGACTGGAGCCGCGTGCGCGCGCCGATCGACGGCCGCGCCGGGCGCGCGATGGTCACCGCCGGCAACCTGGTCACCGCCGGCGACAGCGCCAGCGTGCTGACCACGCTGGTGTCGCTGGACAAGGTGTTCGTTTACTTCGATGCCGACGAAGGCACCTTCCTGCGCTACTCGCAGATGGCCCGCAACGGCGAGCGTCCGGACGAACGCGGCGGCGAGTTGCCGGTGCGCATCGGCCTGGTCGGCGAGCAGGGCTTCCCGCACGCCGGGCGCGTGGATTTCCTGGATAACCAGGTGACCCGCAGCACCGGCACCATTCGGGTGCGTGCCGTGCTCGACAACGCGCAGCGGCAGTTCACGCCGGGCCTGTATGCGCACGTGCAGTTGCTGGGCAGCGGCCAGTTCAAGGCCATGCTGGTCGACGAAAAAGCCGTGTTGACCGACCAGGACCGCAAGTACGTGTACGTGGTCGACAAGGACGGCAAGGCGCAGCGTCGCGACGTGGAGCTCGGTCGCAGTGCCGATGGCCTGCGCATCGTGCGCAAGGGTCTGGCCGCGGGCGACCGCGTCGTGGTCGATGGCGTGCAGAAGATCTTCATGCCCGGCATGCCGGTCGATGCCAAGGCCGTGGCCATGGCCGCCGCATCGGACAAACGCACCGCGTCGAACTGATTCATCGCTGCATCGCGCTTCGACCACCGGCCTGACACCCAGACCGGATCGGGGCCGCTGTGCCGCGCCGCCACCCGGCGGCAACCTCTTTCAGGACCACCCCAATGGACTTTTCCCGTTTTTTCATCGACCGGCCGATCTTTGCCGCGGTGCTGTCGATCATCATCTTCGCGGCCGGCCTGATCGCCATGCCGCTGCTGCCCATCAGCGAATACCCCGAAGTGGTACCGCCGAGCGTGCAGGTGCGTGCGGTGTATCCGGGCGCCAACCCCAAGGTCATCGCCGAGACCGTCGCCACGCCGCTTGAAGAAGCGATCAACGGCGTCGAAAACATGATGTACATGAAGTCGGTGGCTGGCTCGGACGGCGTGCTGGTGGTCACCGTGACCTTCAAGCCCGGCACCGATCCGGACCAGGCACAGGTGCAGGTGCAGAACCGCGTCAGCCAGGCGCAGGCGCGTCTGCCCGAAGACGTGCGCCGGCAGGGTGTGACCACCCAGAAGCAGTCGCCGACGCTGACCATGGTGGTGCATCTCACCTCGCCCAAGGGCAAGTACAACTCGCTGTACCTGAGCAACTACGCCACCTTGAAGGTCAAGGACGAGTTGTCGCGTCTGCCTGGCGTGGGCCAGATCCAGATCTTCGGTTCGGGTGACTACGCCATGCGTATCTGGCTGAATCCGGACAAGGTGGCCGCGCGCGGGCTTACCGCCAGCGACGTGGTCGCTGCGATCCGCGAGCAGAACGTGCAGGTCTCCGCCGGCCAGCTCGGCGCCGAGCCGATGCCGAACAAGAGCGACTTCCTGCTGTCGATCAATGCGCAGGGCCGCCTGACCACTGAAGAAGAGTTCGGCAACATCGTGATCCGCAGCGGCAACAGCGGCGAGATCGTGCGCTTGAGCGACGTGGCGCGTCTGGAGCTGGGCGCCGGCAACTACACCTTGCGCTCGCAGCTGGACAACCAGAACGCGGTGGGTATGGGCGTGTTCCAGTCGCCCGGTGCCAACGCGATCGAATTGTCGGACGCCGTGCGCGCCAAGATGGCCGAGCTGGAAAAGCAGTTCCCGCAGGACATGGCCTGGTCGGCAGCGTATGACCCCACCGTGTTCGTGCGCGACTCGATCAGCGCGGTGGTGCACACGCTGCTGGAAGCGGTGCTGCTGGTGGTGCTGGTGGTGATCCTGTTCCTGCAGACCTGGCGCGCTTCGATCATTCCGTTGCTGGCGGTGCCGGTGTCGGTGGTGGGCACGTTCGCAGCGCTGTATCTGCTGGGGTTCTCGATCAATACCTTGAGCCTGTTCGGCCTGGTGTTGGCGATCGGCATCGTGGTCGACGATGCGATCGTGGTGGTGGAAAACGTCGAGCGTAATATCGAAGAAGGTCTTACCCCGCTGGCAGCTGCGCATCAGGCGATGCGCGAAGTGTCCGGGCCCATCATCGCCATCGCGCTGGTGCTGTGCGCAGTGTTCGTGCCGATGGCGTTCCTGTCGGGCGTGACCGGCCAGTTCTACAAGCAGTTCGCGGTGACCATCGCCATTTCCACGGTGATTTCGGCGATCAACTCGCTGACCTTGTCGCCGGCGCTGGCAGCCATGCTACTCAAGGCGCACGACGCGCCGAAGGACGGCCCGTCGCGGTTGATCGATCGCTTGTTCGGTTGGCTGTTCCGCCCGTTCAACCGCTTCTTCAACAGCAGCTCGCACAAGTATCAGGGCGCGGTGTCGCGTGCGCTGGGCAAGCGTGGTGCGGTGTTCATGGTGTATCTGCTGCTGCTGGTCGGCACCGGTTTCATGTTCAAGATCGTGCCGGGCGGCTTCATTCCGACCCAGGACAAGCTGTACCTGATCGCCGGTACCAAGCTGCCGGAAGGCGCTTCGCTGGAGCGCACCAATGAGGTGATCCGTCAGATCACCCAGATCGCGCTGCAGACCGAAGGCGTGGACCACGCGATTGCGTTCCCGGGCTTGAATCCGCTGCAGTTCACCAACACGCCCAACACCGGCACGGTGTTCCTGACGCTCAAGCCGTTCAGTCAGCGCACCCGTACCGCCGCGCAGATCAATGCGGAAATCAACGCGCGCATTAGTCAGATCCAGCAGGGCTTTGCGTTCGCCTTCATGCCGCCGCCGATTCTGGGTCTGGGCCAGGGCTCGGGCTACTCGCTGTATATCCAGGACCGTGCAGGTCTGGGCTATGGCCAGTTGCAGAGTGCGGTGAATGCGATGTCCGGTGCGATCGCGCAAACGCCGGGCATGCAGTTCCCGATCGGTACCTACCAGGCCAACGTGCCGCAGCTCGATGCCAAGGTCGACCGCGACAAGGCCAAGGCGCAGGGCGTGCCGCTGACCAATCTGTTCGACACGCTGCAGACCTACCTGGGCTCGTCGTACATCAACGACTTCAATCGCTTCGGTCGCACCTATCAGGTGATCGCCCAGGCCGATGGACAGTTCCGCGACAGCGTCGAAGACATCGCCAACCTGCGCACCCGCAATGCCAACGGCCAAATGGTGCCGATCGGCAGCATGGTGACGCTGGGCCAGACCTACGGCCCGGATCCGGTGATCCGCTACAACGGCTACCCGGCTGCCGATCTGATCGGCGAAGCCGACCCGCGCGTGCTGTCGTCCACCGAGGCGATGCACACGCTGGCCGGCATGGCGCCGAAGGTGTTGCCCAACGGCATGAACATCGAATGGACCGACCTGAGTTATCAGCAGTCCACGCAGGGCAACTCGGCATTGATCGTGTTCCCGATGGCGGTGTTGCTGGCGTTCCTGGTGCTGGCCGCGTTGTACGAAAGCTGGACCCTGCCGCTGGCGGTGATCCTGATCGTGCCGATGACCTTGCTGTCTGCGTTGTTCGGTGTGTGGCTCACCGGCGGCGACAACAACGTGTTCGTGCAGGTGGGCCTGGTGGTGTTGATGGGCCTGGCGTGCAAGAACGCGATCCTGATCGTGGAATTCGCCCGCGAGCTGGAGATGCACGGCAAGGGCATTGTCGAGGCCGCGCTGGAAGCCTGCCGCCTGCGTCTGCGCCCGATCGTGATGACCTCCATCGCCTTCATCGCCGGCACCGTGCCGCTGGTGTTCGGCCATGGCGCCGGCGCCGAAGTGCGCTCGGTCACCGGTATCACCGTGTTCGCCGGCATGCTGGGCGTGACCTTGTTCGGCCTGTTCCTGACCCCCGTGTTCTACGTGGCGCTGCGCAAGTGGGTGACCCGTCGCGGGCCCGCTGCACCGGCCGCCGTTTCGCATGACACGGTCAAGGCGTAAGCCAATCACTTCCCCAATTGAAGAGGATTCACCACATGAGCAACACCAAGATCGCACTGGTCACCGGCGCCACCCGCGGCATCGGCCTGGAAACCGTTCGTCAACTCGCACAGGCCGGCGTGCACACGCTGCTGGCCGGTCGCAAGCGCGACGACGCAGTGGCCGCTGCACTCAAGCTGCAGGCCGAAGGCCTGCCGGTGGAAGCGATTCAACTGGACGTCAATGACGAGATCAGCATCGCCGCGGCAGTCGGCACGGTGAAGGAGCGTCACGGCCACCTGGACATCCTGGTCAACAACGCCGGCATCATGATCGACGACATCCAGCGCAAGCCGTCCGAGCAAAGCCTGGACACCTGGAAGCGCACCTTCGACACCAATCTGTTTGCGGTGGTCGGCGTGACCAAGGCGTTCCTGCCGCTGCTGCAGCGTTCGCTGGCCGGCCGTATCGTCAACGTGTCCAGCGTTCTCGGCTCGCTGACCCTGCATAGCGAGCCCAGCTCGCCGATCTACACTTTCAAGGTGCCTGCCTACAACGCCTCCAAGAGCGCCTTGAACAGCTGGACCGTGCATCTGGCCTACGAGCTGCGCGACACCTCGATCAAGGTCAACGCCATCCATCCGGGCTACGTCAAAACCGACATGAACGGTGGTGAGGGCGAGATCGACATCGAGCAGGGCGCACACAGCAGCGTGCAGATGGCATTGATCGATGCGCACGGCCCCACCGGCAGCTACACCCACTTGGGAGACACCTTGCCATGGTAAGGACATTGCTCGGCGCGGCGCTGGCCGCGCTGGTGCTCAGCGGTTGCGCGGTGGGGCCGGATTACCGGCCCGACCCGCCCGCCTCGGTCACGCTGCAGGGCGCGCAGGATGCGTCTTTCAGCGCTGAATCCCCGGTCGGCAACTGGTGGTCGCAGTTCGACGACCCGGTGCTGGAGCAACTGGTGCGCGATGCGTTGTTCGCCAATCACGATCTGCGCATTGCGGTGTCGCGGGTGAAGCAGGCACGTGCGGTGTTTGTGGAGCGTCGTCTCGATCAGGCTCCGCATATCACTGCGCAGAGCAGCTTCGATCGACGCGAGCAGCAGCAGGTGATCGCCGGCAATCAGCGCTTCCTCACCGAACAGACCACCCTGGGCCTGGATGCGGCCTGGGAGCTGGATCTGTTCGGCCGTCAGCGCCGCGCCTCGGAAGCGGCGCGCGCCGATCTCGACGCCGAGCAGGCCAACCTGCTGGACGTGCAGGTCACGGTCGCAGCCGAAGTGGCGCGCAATTACTTTGAATTGCGCGGCACCCAGAAGCAGCTCGATGTCTCCAAGCGCACCCTGACCAATCTGCGCGATACCCAGAAGCTGACGCAGACGCGTTGGGACCTGGGCGCCGGCAGCGAGCTGGATGTGCAGAGCAGCCTGGCGCGTTTGAAGGCTATCGAAGCGGATATTCCGTTGCTGGAAACCGCCGAGGCGCAATACCGGCACCGTCTTGCCGTGTTGCTCGGCCAGCAGCCGAATGCGCTGGATGCCACTCTGGTCGCACGCAGCATGCCGGCGTTCGCGCGCCCGTTGCCGCTGGGCGATACGGCCGGATTGCTGCGTCAGCGCCCGGACGTGCGTAGCGCCGAGCGCCGTCTGGCCGCAGCCACCGCGCAGGTCGGCGTGGCCACCGCCGATCTGTTCCCGCGCATCAGCGTGAGCGGCTTTGTCGGCTTTCTGTCCGGCGATGCGGCCAGGTTGACCCAGGGCAATGCAAAGGCCTGGTCGATCACCCCGTCGATCAGCTGGGCTGCATTCGACTTCGGCACCGTGCGTGCACGCCTGCGTGCAAGCAAGGCTCAAGCCGACGGTGCATTGGCGCAATACCAGCAAACGGTGTTGCTGGCGTTGGAAGACACTGAAAACGCCTTGATCGGCTACGGCCGTCAGCAGGCGCGTCTGGCCATCGTGGTGGACCAGGCCAATGCCGCGCGACGTGCCGAGCAGCTCGCGCAGATCCGTTACCGCGAGGGTTCGGAAGACTTCCTGACCTTGCTGGATGCACAGCGCACCCAGCTGGCGGCAGATGATGCGTTGGCGCAGGCCGAGGCGGCAGTCAATGTCGGCGTGGTCGGTGTGTACAAGGCGCTGGGCGGCTGGAAGCAGGGTGAAGCACCCGCCGCACCGGTGGCGGTGGTCGATCGTTGACCGATGGACGGGGCGGCCGTTGGGTCGCCCCGTCTAGCAGAAGATCGTAATCGTCGTGTTCGATGTCGCGATCCAGCCAGCCAGCGGCGCGGTGCTCAGTCGGCAACCCGTACGCTATCGCGGCCGCTGTTTTTGGCCAGATACAGTGCCGCATCGGCACGCGAAAACCAGTCTTGCCAGTGCGTTTCGCCATCGTGGCGCGCAGCTCCCAGCGAGACCGTGATGCGTCCTCCCGGGCCACGCAACCCATTACGGATCACCTTGCGCAAGCGCTCGGTGGCCGCTTCCAGTTCCGCCGATGAGCCGGCGCGCAGCAACACCACGAATTCTTCGCCGCCAAACCGGAACACCTGATGCGGCTCGCGCACTTCGTAACGCAAGATGGTTGCCAGATCCGACAGCGCGGCATCGCCTGCGGCATGCCCGTACAGATCGTTGACCTCTTTGAAATGGTCCAGGTCCAGGATGATCAGACTGTTGAGCCGCTCCTGCGGTTGGCGCTGATCGATCTGATGGGTCAACGCGCGTTCGAGCATGCGCCGGTTGGGCAAGCCGGTCAGTGCATCCAGCGACGCCAGCTCTTCCAGATGCACGCGGTCGTCCTGCATGCGCAGCGAGAACGAATACCCCACCGCCAACGTCACCAGCGTCACCACCACCGTCGACACGCCCTGACCGGGGCTGACGATCAAGCCGGGCAAGAACAACAATGCCACCATCAACGGCAGGCTCAGCAACACCGCGCGTTGCGGCCCGCACAGAAAATAATTGGTTGCCAGCACCGGAAACAGCCAGGGCAGGGCGCCGTCGCCCCCGGTCCAGCAGGCCACCAGGCAGCCGGCGACATTGATCGATGCCAACCAGACACCGCCAGCGCCCGTGCGTTCTGCCGCGCGCATCTGCCAGCCGCGCCAGATCGCCAGCACACCCAGCGCTGCAGTGATGAGGCACGCAATCGCCTGGCCGGTCATGGCCAGGTACACCGCATAGAGGCAAAGCAACAGCGCGGTGATTGGCCCAAGCATCTTGACGATGCCGAGGCGGAAATCCCGCCGCAGGTGAAGGATCACAGGCAAGGTTCTGTCGGAGTCGGCATCATTATCGGCCGGGTTGCGCGAAAGTTGAGCATGCAATTACCGCTGTAGCGGGTAGGAAAATGAAGCGTTGCATGGCAAGGCTTGGTGCGTTGTTGACGGCCGTGTGGTAACCGTATCGGCTGTGAGTCGGAGCCTGTTATGCCTAAAACGCTAAGAGCTAGCGACGCGCCTCGATGCGTTGCAGAACGGACTGCCGCAGCTGCCTGCAGATGAAGATGCGGATTTCGACTATCGGATTTCCAGGCGCGCACCGAAGCGGTACTGCGCAGCGCCGAGCCCGACGATGCGACCTCTAGGTGCGTGCCCGCATCGACGGCATGCTGGCTGGAGAAGGGCTGATTCCCGCCGACGCGGATGGGCGGGCCGGTCAGTGATGCAGCGCTACTGAAGAATCGGCCGACACGTATGGCAGGCACGGCGAGTGCTTGTGTCGGCATGGTGCGTCAGGCCGCATCTTCGGCGACGCCGTCTTGCCCAGCGAACCGCCTCTCATGATCTGTGGCTTGCGGATATAAGTGTATATGCATAGTCGCGCTGGGGTGGCCTGGCGACGGGCCGACGCCTTGCGACCGGCTGACGATCAAATATCGCGTATCCAATCATCGCGCTGCGATCGCCGGGATCTGCGATCGGCCTGTCGGCTGTCAGGACTCCTGCGCCAACTCTGTGCCGGCCGCTTCCGGCGCGCTGATGACCTGATTGCGCCCGGCTTGCTTGGCACGGTACAGCGCTTCGTCTGCGCGCCGCAGCAGTTGCGCCGCATTGCCCGCGTGCTCGGGAAAGCTCGCCGCGCCAAACGATGCGGTGATCTTCGGCAGCGACACGCCATCGGCCATCACCTGCAACCCCTCGATCCCGGCGCGCAACTTTTCCGCCATCCTTCGCGCAGTGGCCAGATCCACCTCGGGCAGGATGATCGTCAATTCTTCGCCACCGTAGCGGCAGCAGATATCTTCGCCACGGGTCTGCGCCAGCAGCAGTTCGCCGATTGCCGCCAGCACCCGGTCGCCGCCGCTGTGCCCATGCAGATCGTTGAACCGCTTGAAGTGATCAACGTCCAGCATCAGCACCGACAACGGCTGCACTCGGCGCGTGCAGCGTGCCAGTTCGTGATTGAGCGCTTCTTCCAGATAGCGGCGGTTGTACAGGCCGGTGAGCGGGTCGCGGATCGATTGCTGACGCAGTGTTTCGCGCAGACGCAGGCTATGCAGCACCAGCGAGAGTTGTTCCGCCGCCGCTTCGGCCACGGTCAGTGAACTCAGGCCGCCTGGTTGGTCGCTGCGCAGCGCCAGCATGCCCAGCTGTGTGCCCTGTGCCGACAATGGAATGCATACCGTGCTGGCGTGCGTCGGAAGATTGGCGCCGGTATGGCGACACAGCATGCCCTGGCTGGCATCTTCCACCACGTGCGTGCGATCGCGGCGCAGCGCCCAGCATGTCTCCGGCGCGATGCTTGCGCTGTCGTCGTCGGCCATCGCGCCCCAGGCCACCACCTGCTCGGCGCGATCGCGCGATGCGCGCAGCAAATACACCGCACCGGCCGCGCCGGGAATCAGCGGCGCAATCGTGCGTGCGGTAATTTCCAGCGCTTCTTCGGCATCGCGGCAGTTTTGCAGCAATCCCGAGTAGCGCGACAAGGCTTCCAGTCCCGCAGAGGTGCGCTCCAGCGTCGCAAACGACTCGACCAACTGCTCGCTGGTATGGCTGGCCTCGTCCTCGGCACGCACGCGGCGTTGCAGCTCGCGCGCCAGCAAGCGGTAAGCCAGCAGCATCACCAGTAGCCCGCTGACGATGCCGGTCACGGTCATCCGCAGCACCCACTGCGCACTGAGTGCATTGGTCTGCGTCCGCTTCACCAGCTGGTGACGTTCCAGCTCGGTCATGGTTTGCACCTGGCGCCGCAACGCCGAGGAGGTCTGGAACACGCCGCGCGCAATCGACCCGCGCGCGCCATCCAGGCCATGGCTGCGATAGCTGTGCAGCAGATCGTTGATCTGCACCAGTCGTGTGTCCACCAATCGGCTGAGCACGCGTACATTGCGTCCCTGTACCGGGTTGTCCTGCACCAGTGCCTCCAGCCGTACGATGCGCTCGGGCAGGCGCCCGATCGCATCGGCATACACGCCCAAGAACGCCTCGTTGTCGGTCAGCACGTAGCCACGCACCGACGACTCCGCCGACAGCAGCCCGGCCTGGATTTCGTCGATGCCTGCCAGCACTTCCTGCGTATGCGTCACCCAGCCCGCATCAGCCAGCGAGCGCTGCGTGGTGAAGTAGCCGCCGATGCCGATCAGGACGAAGATGGCTCCCCCGAGCAATAAAGCCCCAGCGGCATGGCGTTTTGCTTTCTTGGTCAACACCGTGTTCCCCAACACCGATTGTCTGGTTGAGGCCGATGCAAGCGCCGTGCCTCAATCAGTTAGTCAGCCGATCAGTCAGCCAATCAGCCATCTGGCAGGCGGGCAGGCAGGACTCGGTGCCATGCCCTGGTGCCAGTACGCTCATGCCGCACTGCAGAACCAAGCGTGCCTTGGGTATTTTTCTTCTAACCGGTCGGCTGATTTGTCGCGCCGCCCTAAGCCGTGGCATCGGCGAGCCTTGGGCCGCGGTTGGGCGCATCGAAACAGCTGCACGGGTAGAGAAGCGCGAGCTCGCAGGCGCCGCGCTTGCGCCTACCTTCCCCGATCAACGCAGCGCCATGTTCGCCGGGCGAAGTGCCGGCAGGGGGGGGGGCATGCCATGGAGGCCATACACGCCGAAGCGCAACGGCAACTCGACTCCGCCTGAGCTGAACGCCTTGTTCGCCAGCGGTGCAGAGCCGACGTGTAGCCAGGAGGAGGGCGTCAACCTGGCCATTGCCATAGCCGGGCTTGAAAGCGCCACGCATTGCAGGCACTGAGTCGCGCTAGTTGGTCCAGCCAGTGCCGGAGCAGCAACCAGCACCGGCACGCTGGCATGCGGTTTGCTTCGAGTGCATCAGGAGCGCTGGCGAGCGCCGTCGGGGTAGATGCAATGGATGAGCCCAACAAGAGCGCACTGGTCCTGCTGCAGCAGGAAGCGACCGAGCTGCTCGCACTGTTTGACCAACTCCGCGGCGACGTTGCGTTAGCCCGCGCGTGTGACCGCCCTCTCGCAGGGTCGATCGTTACCACGTCCGAACCGACAGCCCGCGTCACTAATTGACGCGGCGGGCTGCCGCAGCGCCCATGAAAAAGGCCGGGAACCTCTTTCGAGGATTCCCGGCCTTAGTCGGTCTTCTTAGGACCGCTGTGTGGTGGAGGTGGGCGGAATCGAACCGCCGTCCGGAAGCACTCCATCCCCGGCACTACATGCTTATCCCTCCGTTAGATCTCATTCCCAGGCAGCACGGCGGGCAAAGCGCACCTGGAAACCAGCCTGCTTGATTTAGCCGGTAGCTGACAGGCAGCCACCACCGGCGGTTCCGTGATAATGACCCTACATCTACGAGCACGGGCACAAGTAGTTTCGGGGGTTCGCCTTAGGCGGCTGTAGAACTACAACTAAAGCCAATTAAGCGGCGATAGCGAAGTCCGAACCGTAGTTGTCGTCGTTGGCAACTAAAAGTTTGCTGCTGGATTAACGAGGAAAGCTGCCCCCTCGGCATGCGCCAAGCGACTTCGCGACCCCCGTCGAAACCAGTGCACCCCCGGGGAAAGCATCAAACGCTGACGTGGTCAGTGTAGGGATCGGCGCGCCCTGTCACAAGTGGTGAGATGGACAGCGCTTACAGTGGCTTCAGTCCTACCGGACCGAACAGTCTGTAAACGAAGGAGCGAAGCGATGGCGACAGGTAAGCCCCCACGTCCACGTTCGACACGCGCAGCACCGCGCCCGGCCACTGCAACTGCCAAACAGCCGGCACGGCCGCAACAGAAGCGCGCGCCTAAGTCAGGCGCACAAGCCGCCGCGGCAGCCCGCGTGCAGGGAAAGGCGCGCACCGTGATCTACATCCACGGCATCGGCAACAAGCCGCCGGCCGAAGTGTTGCGTTGTCAGTGGGACAAGGCGTTGTTCGGGCGTCCGATGGGCGAGCGCACCCGGCTGGCGTACTGGGTCAATCGCGAGCGCTATCCGGTGGCAGAGCCCGGCAATTGCGATGGTCGCGATGTGGGGCCGGCGCTCAACCAGAGCGTGCAGCGTGCATTGAGTACGCTCGGCCTGGTGCCGGGCGGGCAGGATCTGCACGTGCTCGCCGATGCGTTGGCACAAAGCGATCAGGAGCGGGCCGACCTGCATCGTTTGCTCGACGAACTGGAGACTGCGAGCGCACCCGGCAGCGTGCAGGCAAAGGGCCCGATCGATGCGATCAACCGCGTGCTGCTGCGGCTGATTTCTGCGGCGTTGCTGCAGGACGTGCACGACCTGTTCTTCGTGCCCGAGCGTGCGGCATCGATGCGCGACAGCCTGACCCAGCGGCTGCGTGCAGGCGGCGGGCCGTTCGTGGTGGTCGCGCATAGCCAGGGCTCGATGATCGCTTACGACGTGCTGCGGCAGCTTGAGGCGGCCGACTGCGAGGTGACGCTGTTCCTGACCGTGGGGTCGCCGCTCGGGTTGCCGCAGGTGCGCAGCATGTTCAAGCGCTGGACCGGCACCCGCAAGCTGCCGTTCCCGGCGTGCGTGCAGCAGTGGATCAACGTGGCCGAGACGCGTGACCCGATCGCGCTGGACCCGGATCTGACCGACGACATCGCCAACGCGAAGGGGCGTTTCGAAAACATTGCCGGGGCGCGGATCAATCCCGACTGGCAGCACAACCCGCATTCGGGCTCGGGCTATTTGTCGATCCCGCAGGTACGCGCAGCGGTGCGTCAGGCGGTGGGTATGGGCTTCGATCAGCCTGTCTCCAATGCGGTGTTGATCAAGGACCTCAGCGAGCAGCTCGAAGCGCACGGCCCAGAGCATCGGCATGAAGTCCTGATCGAACTGGACCGGCGGCTCGCCGGCAACGATCCGGCCGGGGTGCGGGCGGTGCTGGTGCGCCATCTGCGCGAAGTCGCTGCGCGCAGCACCGGCCTGGAGGGCGACGCATTGGATGAGGCGATCGAGTTGGAAGACGGGTTGCAGCGCTTCGTGTCCGCGCGCCTGACCCGCTTCGAAATCGAATCGCTGCAGAGTCGCTACCGCGCGCTGGGGTTTCGCCGGGTGTGGCGCGATGCCGGCAAGCGCGCGCTGATTCACATCTCCGGCAACGTGCTGCATGCCGATGCAGCACGCAATGCTTATCGTGCGCGCGGGCAGCAGATCGGCTGGGCGGTGCTGGATACCGGCATCGCCGCCAGTCACCCGCATTTCTTCGTCAAAGGCCAGCGCGATACCGTGGTGGCGCAATGGGATTGCACCCGGCGCGGTGCGCCCAAGCGATTGACGCGGGCCGACGGCGATGCGTTTGCCCGGCTCGATCGGCACGGCCACGGCACCCACATCGCCGGGATCATTGCCGGCCACTGCCAGGCGACGCTGCCGGATGCGCAGGGCAAGCCGGGCCCGCCGCTGGAATTTGCCGGCATGGCGCCGGACGCGCAGCTGTATGGCTTCAAGGTGCTGGACGACGCCGGCGATGGGCGCGATTCGTGGATGATCAAGGCCGTGCAGCAGGTGGCTGCCATCAACGAGCGCGCAGGCGAGCTGGTCATCCATGGGGTGAATCTGAGCCTGGGCGGCTATTTCGACCCGGAAAGCTATGGCTGCGGCTTTACGCCACTCTGCAACGAGTTGCGGCGGCTATGGCGGCAGGGTGTGCTGGTGGTGGTGGCTGCCGGCAACGAAGGGCTGGCCTGGTTGATGGGCAAGGATGGCGATGCCTATCCGGCCAACATGGATCTATCGATCAGCGACCCGGGCAATCTGGAAGAGGCCATCGTGGTCGGCTCGGTGCACAAGAGCAGCCCGCACAATTACGGCGTGTCGTATTTTTCTTCGCGCGGGCCCACCGCCGACGGCCGCGGCAAGCCCGACGTGGTGGCGCCGGGCGAAAAAATCGTCTCGGCGTATTACGACTTCGACCCCAAAGATCCGGCCAGCCTGATGGTGGAAATGAGCGGCACCAGCATGGCCGCGCCGCATGTCTCCGGCGTACTGGCCGGCTTTCTATCGGCACGCCGCGAGTTCATCGGCTTCCCGGACCGGGTCAAGCAATTGATGCTCGACACCTGCACCGATCTGGAACGCGATCGCTACGTGCAGGGCAGGGGAGTACCGAATTTGATGCGGATGCTTGGCGCGACCTGAGGAATCGGGAGTGGGGAATCGGGAATCGTCAAAGCTGAGATGCCGCGCATTGAGTCAGTTTGTGCTCTGGCAGAAGCTAAATTAAGCCCGAAGCAGGCAGCAGACCCGCTATTGCGATTCCCCACTCCCGATTCCCGATTCACGCATCTCGGTTGTGCCGCCGCATCACGCGCTGCTTGTCGCGCTGCCAGTCGCGGTCCTTGGCGGCGTCGCGCTTGTCGTGATTCTGCTTGCCCTTGGCGAGCGCGATTTCCAGCTTGACCTTGTTGCTGCTCCAGTACAGCGCGGTCGGCACCAGGGTGTAGCCCTCTCGCTCCACGCGGGTGAGCACCTTGTCGATTTCGCTCCGGTGCAGCAGCAACTTGCGGTCGCGACGTTCCACCGGCACGGTGTGGGTGGAGGCCTGGATCAGCGGAGTGATTTGCGCGCCGATCAGGTAAATCTCGCCGGAGCGCACATACGCGTAACCGTCGACGATGTTGGCGCGGCCGGCGCGGATCGCCTTGATCTCCCAGCCCTGCAGCGCCAGACCGGCTTCGTAGCGCTCTTCCAGGTGGTATTCGTGGCGCGCACGCTTGTTCAGCGCGATGGTTTTCGTGGCCTTCGCGCCGTTTGCTTTATCCTTGGATGGTTGCTTGCTCATGACGCCATTGTCGCCGATTCGGCGTCGTCAAACGATCTTCCGTCTTTCACAAGTTAGCGAATGCCTACCATCCGTCGCAGCGCACTGGTCGAACACAGCACCTCCCGCATGTTCGATCTGGTCAATGATGTCGCCGCCTATCCGCGCCGCTTCGGCTGGTGCGACGCTGCCCATGTGCTGGAGCAGGACGATGCGCATATCGTGGCGCGCCTGGATCTGGGTCTGGGATCGTTCCGCACCTGGTTCACCACCGAGAACATGCTCGAGCGGCCCGAACGCATCGTGATGCATCTGCGCGATGGGCCGTTCAAGCGCCTGGAAGGCCTGTGGGAGTTTCAATCGCTGGGCGACAACGCGTGCAAGGTGAGTCTGACCCTGGAAGTGGAAACCAGCTCGCGCTTGCTGGGGCCGGCACTGGCGCTGGGATTTCAGGGTCTGGCCGATCGTATGGTCAACGATTTCGTGCGGGTCGCCGATCGCGGCGACGTGTGACCGTGCAGGTTGAAGTCGTCCTGGCCTGGCCGGATCGCTACAGCGCGGTGTTGCTGGATCTGCCGGAGGGCGCAACGGTCGCCGAGGCAGCGACGGCATCTGGCCTCATGCAACAGAACGCATCCGCAGCGATCGCCATCCATGGTGTCGTGGCGCGCCCGGATCAGGTGTTGCGCGCGGGCGACCGGGTCGAGCTGCTCAGGCCGCTGCTGCTGGACCCGAAAGAAGCGCGTCGCCGCCGGGCTGCGTCTGCTGCGAAGGCCAATCCCGCTAGCTAATGACCGGATCTGGCCGCATCAGCCGGGCAGCTGCTATTGAGCGAACTCTTCCGGTAAGGGCGCCATCGCAGTTGCTGCGTTGCGGTGTTCGACGTCGTGTTGTGCTGGCTGCAATCGGCTTCGATACAGAAGTGAGCGCACAGAAACGGGCCTCGAGCGAATTTCGCTCTGCGCGTCGCCAGACGGATGCGGCGCCCGCCTGAGGCCATACAGTATCGAGCGCTGCCATCTGCGCACTGCTTCAGTCATGCGCGTTGCCGGCGCAAGCAAGTGCGCGGCAGTCGGCAGGCCGAGTGCGATGGTCCGAGCGGACAATCCGAGCGGATAAGGTGAAAAGCAAAAAGCCGGCATCGATGGCTGGCTTTCAGGCGTTGCGGGTGGTCAGACGATCGCGTGATCGCTGACCGAACGCATCAACGGCCGCGCTGCTTCTTCTTGTCGCGCGCCAGATTGCGGCCGAACTGCTTGGGTGCCGACTTGGCCAGCTGCTCGTCCTGCGAGGGGAAGTAGTCGCCTTCCCAGCGCGCCACCTGATCGTTCTCGAAGAACACGGTGAAATTCTTGACGTCGGTACGCGCCAGGCGATCGACGCGCTGGGTGGACGTGTAGTCCCAACGCTGCGCATGGAACGGATCGGGAATCGACGGAGTACCCAGCAACGCGCTGACCTGCTGCTTGCTCTGGCCGACCTGCAGTTGCTCCACGGCATTCTGTTTGATCAGATTGCCCTGGTAGATCGGCTGCTTGTAAATGATGCCGCAGCCAGCGGTGGAAAGAGCAACGGCGGCGACCAGCAGGAGATTGCGCATCGGGGAATAAGTGCTGAGGAAATCACGCCGATGATACACTCCCGCCGGTCGCCGCGACCCGTTTGATGGCAGCTGGCGCTAAATCGCCAATGAACGGAGAACATATGGAAACCCACGACCTGCGCAAAGTTGGGCTCAAGGTGACCCATCCGCGCATGCGGATCCTGGAATTGCTCGAGCAGAAGAGCAGTCACCATCACCTCAGCGCAGAAGACATTTATCGGCAGCTGCTCGATCACGGCGACGAGATCGGGCTGGCAACGGTGTATCGCGTGCTGACCCAGTTCGAGGCCGCCGGCCTGGTGCTCAAGCACAATTTCGAAGGCGGCCAGGCCGTGTACGAGCTGGATCGCGGCGGCCACCACGACCATATGGTCGATGTGGACACCGGCCACGTCATCGAATTCGAAAGCGAAGAGATCGAGGCACTGCAGCGTCAGATTGCCGCCAAGCACGGCTATGAGCTGGAAGAGCATTCGCTGGTGCTGTACGTGCGTAAAAAGCGGCCGCGCTGAGCGCGCGTCATTGCGTACGGCAACGACAAGGCGGCTTCGGCCGCCTTGTGCGTTTTGAGGTGCAGTTCGTGATGATTCGCTGGCGTCTGGGTGCTCCCATCCGCCCTTCGGGCACATGCGGGGAAGCGCGCTGGCGGAACGCTTGCCTGGGCGGACTCGCTGTCAGTTCTGCAGAGCAAAAGTTCGCGCCTGGGAGCTGCTGCCAAAAGGTAGCGAGCAGTGATCAGGCGGGTGTGGGCGGCGCGCTCAGAACCAGAGTGGGCATGGGTAATGCCACACCGAGCGTCTAGCACCAAGCACCAAGCACCGGCAGCGCCTGCCTGGCGGTGAGCGCAGTCAAGGTTGCCAGCCGCTCCAAGCCCGAGGATGGGCGGACGCTGCGTCGGTTGATTGCTGCAATGCCCGGAACCGCCAGCGGAAGCTGCGAGACCGCGTTGACACAGCAGCCTCCGCAATAGACCTCGATCAGGCGCTCTGCAACAGCTTGCGGGCTGCCGCGCGTGCTTCCTTGCTCACTTCCACACCCCCAAGCATGCGGGCCAGCTCTTCCTGGCGCGCCTGCGGGCCGAGCAGCTCGACCGCGCTCTGGGTCATGCCGTCCACCGGCGCCTTGCTGACCCGGTAATGCGCGTGGCCCTTGGCTGCGACCTGCGGCAAGTGGGTGACGCACAGCACCTGGCGCTCTTCGCCCAAGGCACGCAGCTTCTGGCCGACGATATCGGCCACCGCGCCGCCAATGCCGGAATCGACTTCGTCGAAGACCATGGTCGGCACGCTGTCCAGGCCGAGTGCGGCCACTTCGATCGCCAACGAAATCCGCGACAGCTCACCGCCCGAGGCCACCTTGCGCAGCGCGCGCGGCGGTTGGCCGGCATTGGCGGCGACCAGGAATTCCACCCGCTCGGCGCCATTGGGATCCGGGCGCTGTGTCTCCTGCGGCTGCAGCTGAATCAGGAATTGCCCGCCGCCCATACCCAATTCGCCGATCAGCGTGGTGGTGGCCGCGGACAAGGCCTCGGCGGCGGTCTTGCGACTGTCGCTGAGCACGCCGGCCGCGCTGCGCCAGACGCCGGTGGCGGACTCGATGTGCTTATCCAGCTGCTGCAGGCGCTCGTCGGCACCACGCAGGCTTTCCACTTCCAGGCTCATGCGCTCGCGGTGGGCGGCCAGCTCGTCCGGGGCGACACGGTGTTTGCGCGCCAGGTCGTGCAGGCGGCCGAGACTGCGTTCCATCGCTTCGAACTGGGCCGGGTCGGCGTCCAGGTCGTCGCGCACGCGGTCGAGCAGGGCCAGTGCTTCTTCGATCTGGATCACGGCACTGTCCAGCAGCGCGTCCACCTCGCCCAGGCGCGGCTCGTGCTCGGCGACGCGGGCCAGGTCGTGGCGGCTGTCCTGCAACAAGCCCAGTGCCGACGCGCCGTCATCGCCGTTGAGCTGCTGGGCCACGCTGTCGCAGGCGCCGATCAGCGCGGTGGCATGCGCCTGACGGCGGTGATTGACGTCCAGGGCCGCGATCGCGGCCGGGTCCAGGTCCTCGCGTTCCAGTTCGCCGAGTTGATGTTCGAGAAAACCGATGCGGTCGGAGACATCGCCCTGCGCAGACAGCGCGTCGCGCTCGTCCAGCAGCGCCTGCCAGCGCTGGCTGGCCTGGCGTACCTGTTCGCGCTGGGGGCTGTTGCGGGCGTAGGCGTCGAGCAGGGCGAGCTGGCTGTGGCGGGCCATCAGGGCCTGGTGCTCATGCTGGCCGTGGATTTCGACCAGCCGTGACGCCAGTTCGGACAATTGCGAAGAGGTCACCGGGCGGCCGTTGATCCAGGCGCGCGAGCCGCCGTCGGCGCGAATGATGCGACGCAGCTGGCATTGGGCTTCGTCGTCCAGCTCGTTGTCAGCCAGCCAGGTCAGGCCCGGGTGCGCGGCCGGCAGCTGGAATTCCGCCGACAGTTCGGCGCGGTCGGCGCCATGGCGCACGACGCCGCTGTCGGCGCGCAAGCCGGACAGGAAGCCCAGCGCGTCCACCATCAGCGACTTGCCGGCGCCGGTTTCGCCCGACACCACGGTCATGCCCGGCCCGAACTCCAGTTCGGTGGCGCGGACAACGGCGAAATCCTTGATCGAGAGGTGTCTGAGCATGAGGGCCGAGTGTGAATGCGTTGGGGAAGCTTAGGGCAGGAAGGTGCGGTCGGGGAGTCGGACGCTTGCCATCCCCGGGGCCAGACATTATCTATGCCCAGTCTCACCGGATGATCCCATGCGCGCGTCCCAGTCCCCAATGCTCGACCCCCGCGCCCGCCAGTTGCTGCGCACCTTGATCGCACGCTACATCCGCGATGGCGAGCCGGTGGGCTCGAAAACCCTTGCCCAGCATGCCGGGCTGGATGTGAGCCCGGCGACCATCCGCAATATTCTGGCCGATCTGGAGGACGTGGGGCTGCTCAGCTCTCCGCACACCTCGGCCGGGCGCATTCCCACCGCGCACGGTTACCGGGTGTTCGTCGACAGCCTGGTGCAGATGCAGCCGCCCGGCGAAGAAGAGGTGCGGCGCCTGCGCGCGGAGCTGGCCAGCGGCAATGGCACCCAGTCGCTGCTGGGCAGCGCCTCGCAGATGCTGTCGGCGATGAGTCACTTCGTGGGGGTGGTCAGCGCCCCGCGCCGGGAGCAGTTCGCGTTCCGGCATATCGATTTCGTGCCCCTGGATGCGCGGCGGGTGCTGGCGATCCTGGTGTTTGCCGACAACGAAGTGCAGAACCGGGTGATCGAGCCGCGCCGCGCCTACGAGCCGGCCGAGCTGGAGCGGGTGGCCAATTACCTCAATGCACAGTTCGCCGGGCGCGCGCTGTCGGATATCCGCGCCTCGCTGCTGCGCGAACTGCGCGTGGCCAAGAACGAAATGGAGCAGTTGCTGGCGCACAGCGTGGACCTGGCCAGCGAGGCGCTGGTGCCGGCTGAGGCGGACGATATGGTGATGGCCGGGCAGACCCGGCTGATGGGCGTGCAGGACCTGTCGGACCTGGACCGGCTGCGCGAGCTGTTCGAAGCCTTCGCCAGCAAGCGCGAGATCCTGCAGCTGCTCGAACGCACCATCCAGGCACCGGGCGTGCGGATCTTCATCGGCGAGGAGACCGGCATGGTGTCGCTGGAAGACGTCTCGCTGGTCACCGCACCGTATGCCGCCAATGGCCAGGTGCTGGGCGTGCTGGGGGTAATCGGGCCCAAACGCATGGCCTACGACCGCCTGATTCCGCTGGTGCAGACCGCCGCCCAGGTGCTGGGCGCGGCCATGGAGCCGCCCGGCACGCGATAACCAGCGGCAATCGAAGTCATCGTTTTGCTTGAAACGCGGCCGAGCGCCCACATACGGGGTGACGTTGGGGCGGGCGTTCCGCTTGCCCGGGAACTGCATATGAACCAAGACCACCCCGAATTCGACTCCGAAGACCTGTCCCAGAATCCACCCGAGACCGATCCGCTCAAGGCCGAGATCGAGTCGCTGCGCAGCGAGATCGCGCTGGTCAAGGCCGACGCCCTGCGCGAGCGCGCCGACCTGGAAAACCAGCGCAAGCGCATCGCGCGCGACGTCGAGAACGCGCGCAAGTTCGCCAACGAGAAGTTGCTGGGCGAGTTGCTGCCGGTGTTCGACAGCCTGGATGCCGGGCTTACCGCCGCCGGGACCCAGCCCAGCCCGCTGCGCGATGGCCTGGACATGACCTACAAGCAGTTGCTCAAGGTCGCTGCCGATAACGGCCTGACCCTGCTGGACCCGGTTGGCCAGCCGTTCAATCCCGACCAGCACCAGGCGATCAGCCAGGGCGAGGCCGAAGGCATTGCGCCGGGCCACATCGTGCAGGTGTTCCAGAAGGGCTACCTGCTCAACGATCGCCTGCTGCGCCCGGCCCTGGTGGTCGTGGCCAAGCACGACTGATTGCCAGCGCCCGGCTGAACTGCCGGGCGCGCCGTTAGAACACAGATGCGCACAGATGGCTTGAACACCTGCGCGCCACCCCCACATCTCAGCCAGACCCGGCGTCGCCGGACACAGCTACAGAATCATCAGGAGCGTATCCATGGGCAAGATCATTGGTATTGACCTCGGCACCACGAACTCGTGCGTGGCGATCATGGACGGCGGCAAGGCCCGCGTCATCGAAAATTCCGAGGGCGATCGCACCACGCCCTCGATCGTCGCCTACACCAAGGACGGCGAAGTGCTGGTCGGTGCCTCGGCCAAGCGCCAGGCGGTGACCAACCCGAAGAACACCTTCTACGCGGTGAAGCGCCTGATCGGCCGCAAGTTCACCGACGCCGAAGTGCAGAAGGACATCTCGCACGTGCCGTACGGCATCCTGGCGCACGACAACGGCGATGCCTGGGTGCAGACCAGCGATTCCAAGCGCATGGCGCCGCAGGAAATCTCCGCGCGCGTGCTGGAAAAGATGAAGAAGACCGCCGAAGACTTCCTCGGCGAGAAAGTCACCGAAGCGGTAATCACCGTGCCGGCGTACTTCAACGACAGCCAGCGTCAGGCCACCAAGGACGCCGGCCGCATCGCCGGTCTGGACGTCAAGCGCATCATCAACGAGCCGACCGCCGCAGCCCTGGCCTATGGCCTGGACAAGAACGGCGGCGATCGCAAGATTGCGGTGTACGACCTGGGCGGCGGTACCTTCGACGTGTCGATCATCGAAATCGCCGAAGTCGATGGCGAAAAGCAGTTCGAAGTGCTGGCCACCAACGGCGACACCTTCCTGGGCGGCGAAGACTTCGACAACCGCGTTATCGAATACCTGGTGGACGAGTTCAACAAGGATCAGGGCATCGATCTGCGCAAGGACCCGTTGGCGCTGCAGCGCCTGAAAGATGCCGCAGAGCGCGCCAAGATCGAGCTGTCGACCAGCCAGCAGACCGAAGTGAATCTGCCGTACGTCACCGCCGATGCATCGGGCCCGAAGCACCTCAACATCAAGTTGACCCGTGCCAAGCTCGAAGCGCTGGTGGAAGACCTGGTCAAGAAGTCGATCGAGCCGTGCCGCACCGCGTTGAACGACGCCGGCCTGCGCGCCAGCGACATCAATGAAGTGATCCTGGTCGGCGGTCAGACCCGCATGCCGAAGGTGCAGCAGGCGGTTGCCGATTTCTTCGGCAAGGAACCGCGCAAGGACGTTAACCCGGACGAAGCCGTGGCCGTGGGCGCTGCGATCCAGGGCGGCGTGCTGGCCGGTGACGTCAAGGATGTGCTGCTGCTGGACGTGACCCCGCTGTCGCTGGGTATCGAAACCATGGGCGGCGTGTTCACCAAGATCATCGAAAAGAACACCACCATCCCGACCAAGGCCTCGCAGACCTTCTCCACCGCCGAAGACAACCAGTCGGCCGTGACCGTGCACGTGTTGCAGGGTGAGCGCGAGCAGGCCCGCTTCAACAAGTCGCTGGCCAAGTTCGACCTGTCCGGCATCGAGCCGTCGCCGCGCGGCATGCCGCAGGTGGAGGTGTCTTTCGACATCGACGCCAACGGCATCCTGCATGTGTCGGCCAAGGACAAGAAGACCAACAAGGAACAGAAGGTCGAGATCAAGGCCGGTTCGGGCTTGTCGGACGAAGAGATCCAGCGCATGGTCGCCGACGCGGAAGCCAACCGCGAAGAAGACAAGAAGTTCCAGGAACTGGTGCAGACCCGCAACCAGGCCGATGGCCTGATCCACGCTACCCGCACCGCGATCACCGAGCATGGCAGCAAGGTCGGTGGCGATGTGATCGGCAAGGTGGAAGCGGCGCTGTCGGATCTTGAGACCGCCATGAAGGGCGACGACAAGGCGCAGATCGACGCGCGCAGCAAGACGCTGGAAGAAGCCGGCCAGTCGCTGTACGCAGCGGCCGCCGCGGCAGAGCAGGGCGGCAACGCCGATGCGGCCAGCGGCAATGCGCAGGCCTCCAAGGCCGCCGATGACGTGGTGGACGCCGAGTTCACCGAGGTCAAGGACGACAAGAAGTAAGCCGTGATTTGGGAGTCGAGCGTGGGGAGGGGCAGGCGCTAAAGCGCACGCCCCTCCCGCCCGATATCCTCTACGCGTCGCGTCGCCAAGGCGGACCAGCAGCATGCTGTCCGCCTTCGCGTTTCAAACGAATCACGAATCACGAACCACGAATCCCCGCTTATGAGCAAACGCGATTACTACGAAGTGCTGGGCGTTGCCCGCGGTGCCAGCGACGAAGAGCTGAAGAAGGCCTATCGCCGTTGCGCCATGAAGCACCACCCGGATCGTAATCCGGGCGACGCCGCGTCCGAGGCGCTGTTCAAGGAGTGCAAGGAAGCCTATGAAGTGTTGTCGGACGGCAACAAGCGCCGCGCCTACGATGCGCATGGCCACGCGGCATTCGAGCACGGCATGGGCGGTGGTGGCGGTGGTGGGCCGGGCGGCCCGGACATGGGAGATATCTTTGGCGATATCTTCGGCAATATTTTTGGCGGTGGCGCCGCCGGTCCGCGCGCTGCGCGACGTGGCGCCGACGTCGGTTACGTACTGGAACTGGATCTGGAAGAAGCCGTCGCCGGCATCGAGCGACGCATCGAGATTCCGACCCTGATCGAATGCGAACCCTGCCACGGCAGCGGCTCGGAAGACGGCAAGGTCGAGACCTGCGCCACCTGTCATGGGCGCGGCCAGGTGCGCATCCAGCGCGGCATCTTTGCCATGCAGCAGAGTTGCCCGCACTGCGATGGCCGCGGCACGCTGATCCAGAACCCGTGCAAGACCTGCCACGGCGCCGGTCGCGTGGAAGAAGACAAAGTGCTGTCGATCAAGGTGCCGGCCGGCGTGGATACCGGCGACCGCATCCGGCTGGCAGGCGAAGGCGAGGCCGGCCCGGCTGGCACACCGCCGGGCGATCTGTATGTGGAAGTGCGCGTGCGCGAGCATGCGATTTTCCAGCGCGACGGCGACGACCTGCATTGCGAAGTACCGATCCGCATTTCGCAGGCGGCGCTGGGCGACACCGTACGCGTTGCAACCCTGGGCGGTGAAGCGGAAATCCGCATTCCGGCCGAGACGCAGACGGGCAAGTTGTTCCGTTTGCGCGGCAAGGGCGTGCGCTCGGTGCGTAGCCGCAGCGAAGGCGATCTGTATTGCCGCGTCGTGGTCGAAACGCCGGTCAACCTCACCGCCGATCAGCGTGAGTTGCTGCAGCAGTTCGAGGCAACCTTCACCGGTGAGGATGCGCGCAAGCATTCGCCCAAGTCGGCCACCTTCATCGATGGCGTCAAGGGCTTCTGGGATCGCATGACGTCGTAAGCGACGTCATGGGCAGTGCGGGGAAGCTGCGGAACAAAAGTACGCCTACGCCTGCAGTGAGCAGGCGTGGACGTTGAGCGAGGCGAATGAGGAAAAGACAGCTTTCCTTCGCCCGATCGAAAGCGCTCCTGCAGCGATATCCTTTTCCTGTGGCGAGAAGCGCTACACAAAAGACATCCTTCTCGCTCGGAAGAACTGCCACAAGAGCGTTCGAAACAAACTGCCAGAAGCTTCCTCGCAGGAAAGTACCAAACCCTCCCTCGCAAGAAAGTGCCAGAAGAACAACATCCTTCTCCCCTCGGGAGAAGGTGCCCGAAAGGCGGATGAGGGTGCGGCGTAACGATCGCCAAGGCCTAAGCGATCGGCAACTTGGCCTTGCTCCGGTGCAGCCGGGCATCAATAGAGATATCCAAGTGACAACGCTTCGGGCTGACCTCCATGCAGGCCTGCGCTTCACTCACCTCACGCGCGCAGTGCCCAGCACTCTTGATCGAATCACTGCGCGATGCCGCAAACTGCATCTGAGCCACTGACACCATCCCGACGCTGAGCCGATACCCGCTCACTCAGCGCTGTCGCGCCTCGTCAGATCGCAACGTCTGCAAAACATGCAGAGCATGCGCAGCGCTGAAGCGTTCGGCTCCGATGTCTGCGTCACCAAACGGCATGAATGTCAGCGCCATCCAGCTCGCATCCAGTCAACGCACGTCGCACTGCACATCGCTCGGCTCCAAACACGCCACGCGCTCACGCATTGCGGCAGATAATGGGGCTCTCCTCTCACGACGGCGCCTCCCATGAGCGATGCAACCGACAGTCATCTCGTCCACGGTCGCCGCCAGCGCCCGGATGGTCCTTCGCCGATCGATGTGATTTCGGTGCAGTCGCAGCTGGTCTACGGCCATGCCGGCAATAGCGCTGCTGTGCCGCCGCTGCGCGCGCTCGGATTACGTGTGGCCGAAGTGCCGACCACCTTGCTCAGTAACGCGCCGTTCTACGCGACCTTGCGCGGCCGTATCTTGCCGGCCGACTGGCTGGCCGATCTGTTGCTCGGCGCCACCGAACGCGGCCTGCCGCAGCGGGCGCGCATGCTGGTCTCCGGCTATTTCGGCAGCCTGGCCAACGGCGAAGCATTCGCCGATTGGCTGGAGCAGACGCTGCCGCAGGCGCCGCAGCTGCGCTATTGCCTGGATCCGGTGATCGGCGACACGCACACCGGCCCCTACGTCGAGCCGGGCCTGGAGCGCGTGTTCGCCGAACGGCTGCTACCGCATGCCTGGCTGGTCACGCCGAATGCGTTCGAGCTGGGACGCTTGACCGGTATGCCCAGCCTGGAGCAGGACGACGCCATCGCTGCGGCACGCGTCCTGCTCGCACGCGGCCCGCAATGGGTGCTTGCGCACAGCGTTGCCGGCGCAGCAGGCGAATTGGTGACCTTGGCGGTCAGCACTGATGCGGTGTATCGCTGGGCCAGCCCGCATCTGCCGGTCGACGTGGCCGGCACCGGCGATGTGTTGATGGCGCTGTTGATCGGCTTTCTGCTGCGCGATGTGCCGTTTGAGCAGGCGGTGGGACACGCGCTCACCGGTGTGCACAGCGCGCTGGAGGCTACGCTGGCGGCAGGTTACGAAGAGTTCGATGTGCTCGCCGCCGCTCCGGCTGCGCTTGCGGCACTGCCGCGCTTTGCCGCTGAGCGCTTGGCATGAGTGCGCAGCCGGTGGTCGGCATCGTCGGCATTGCCGGCGCCTACGGGCGCTGGCTGGCGCAGTTTTTGCGCACCCGCATGCAGCTGGAGGTGATCGGCTTCGATCCTGCAGTCAGCGGCGACATCGATGAAGCCACCCTGGCGCAGCGTGCGGATGTGCTGATTTTTTCTGCGCCGATTCGCCACACCGCCGCGTTGATCCAACGCTATGTGGAACTGGCCGGTGCACGCGCTGCATCGCAGCTGTGGATGGACGTCACCTCGATCAAGCAGGCGCCGGTCGCTGCGATGCTGGCGTCGCAGGCAGACGTGGTCGGCCTGCATCCGATGACCGCGCCGCCAAAATCGCCAACCTTGAAGGGGCGGGTGATGGTGGTCTGCGAAGCGCGCCTGCAGCATTGGTCGGCGTGGGTGCAGACCTTGTACGTGGCACTCCAGGCAGAGTGCGTTTACGCCACGCCCGAGCACCACGACCGGGTGATGGCCTTGGTGCAGGCGATGGTGCATGCCACTCATTTGGCGCAGGCCGGCACCTTGCGCGACTACGCGCCGCTGCTGGGCGAATTGCAGGCATTGATGCCGTATCGCTCCGCGTCGTTCGAACTCGACACGGCAGTGATCGCGCGCATCCTCTCGCTCAATCCATCGATCTATGAAGACATCCAGTTCGGTAACCCCTACGTCGGCGAAATGCTCGACCGCCTGCTGTCGCAGCTGCAGCAGTTACGCGCGCTGGTGGCGCAAGGCGACGACGCGGCGCGTGCGCAGTTCCGCAGTGAGTTCCTGGGCGCTAACGTGCAGGCCCTGCAACACACCGCACTGGCCGCGGGCAACTACACCTACGAGCGCGTTGGCTATTTGCTGGCCGATCTCACCGAACCGCTGACCTTGAGCGTGTATCTGCCGGAAGACCAGCCCGGTTCGCTACGCGCGCTGTTACATGTCTTCGAACGGCACGGAGTGAATCTGTCGTCGATCCATTCCTCGCGCACCCCGGTAGGCGAGCTGCATTTCCGGATCGGGTTCGAAGCTGATAGTGATCGTGCAGCATTGGCGCGTGCGGCAAGCGAGATCGACCTCAGCGGGATCGGGCGGGTGCTGGAGCGGTCGGATCGCGTCGCAGGCTGACGCACCGGTTGACCTGCAAGCTGTGCCAGCAAAACGGCGTGGTCTGCATGTTGCTCTGCAGAGCAGCAGTGGCGTACCGCCGCGCTTTGTAATGTGAGCCGCCCGCGTGGCGCACTCGAAGCCCGGCGTCGGAACGGGATCAGAATTTCATCCACACGGGGTGTGGATGAAAGTTGCACAAGCATGTGGATAACCGGGCGCAGCCCTTGCAAGGCAAGGGCTGGTGTCTGGGTGGTCAAAAAATGACCAGGTGCGGCTCAGGGCGTGGAAAGTCGCAGATCGCCGCCTTCGGTGACGAAGCGCTGGCCTTGCCGTTGCAGGTGACGGCCATCCGGGAGTTCATAACGCGGCGCAGGATGCGTGCCCGGGCCAGTTGACTGCTCGTCGCGGAATTCGATGACGACGTATGGCTCGCCATCTGCGCCGATCGCGGGAAATTGCCGAAAAGACATATGCACCTCCGAAGGATTCCAAGGTTGCCTTGCGGGTCATCATGCCCGCACCGCCAGCAGTTGGCTGACATACCGAGCATGCGCACGCAGATGTTACTCAGGCGTCATCGTGCGATGAGGGAGACAGCCTCAGGTCGAGTTCGCCATGCGGCGTCGATCCTCCGATTTCAGTGATCGCTCGCAATGCAGCGCAGTCGTTCGCAAGGTCACGGCCGCTCGATGCCCGCAAGCGACGCAGCATCACACTCGGCAGCGCAGCAGCACGCTGAAAGTCGTGCACGTTTCTGCCGATGTCGGTCTGAATACCCGCAACAAGTAGTCAGCAACGGCCCCCGCCCAGCTTGTCGCATCGCCAAGGATGCGGGTTGAAACCTCCTGGGCCTGCACGCGATGCACTCGCTGCGGCGCAGGATCGACATGTGTAGGTGTGGACTAGTGCAGATGCAACGCGTCAACGATTTAACGACTTAACTGCAACGCATCCCGGTCAGCGGTAGCCGCTGCCAACTCTGCGCGCGCCGACGCAATCCGCGCCTGCGCATCGATCAAACGCACGCGTGCATCGTTGGCGGTTTCTTCGCGCTGGTTGACCAGGAAGAAGTCGCCCGATCCCAGCTCGAAGCGTCGCCGTTCGGCGACGGCCAGGCGATCGGCGAGGCCGCGTTCTTCGTCGGCCATCTTGGCCAGCCGCTCGGCAGCGTTGAGCGAGATCACGATGGACTCCACCTCCACCGAGATCTGGTCGCGCAGAAAGCGGCTGCGCTGATCCAGCGCTTCGATTTCGGCACGCGCCTCGGCAACGCGGCCTTTGGCGGAACGGTTCTCCAGCGGCACGCTGAAACGAAAGCCGATGATTGCATCGGTCGGCGAGCGGTTCGGCCCGCCCACGCCGGGGTCGCCCAGGTCTTTGCTGACTTCGAAACTCACATCCAGCCGCGGCTTCAGGTCGTTCTGCGCCAGCATCAGCCGCGCAGTGGCCTGATCGATGCGGGTCAGCACGGCGCGGTAATCGGGCCGCTCCACCGGCGCGGTGATCTTGTTGGCACCGGCCAGTCCTTCCAGCGCCGAGGTGTCGGCCGGCAGGCGCTCGGTGGAGACGATCAGCGGCATGCCGGCGTCGTCGCGCAGATACAGCGACAAGGCATTGGCCGCGTTGGCGAAGTCTTGCTCGGAACGCACCACCAGCGCGCGCCGGCGCACCAGGTTCTGGTCGTTTTCGGTCAGCAGAATGGTGGGGCGCGCACCAAGCGTCACCTGCCGCGAAATCGCGTTGCGGCGCTGCTCTGCCAACGCCAGCAGGTCGTTGTATGCACGCAGCTTCAAACCGGCCGCCACCCAGTTTTGATAGGCGTCTACGGCGCGCCGCTGCACGCCGATCGCCACCATCTCCGCTTCATACTGCGCCACGTTGATGTCGGCGCTGGCAACGTTGCGGCGGGTACGGCGCTCATCGACCACGCGATCGCGCAACAGCGCGTACAGCGCGCCGACCTTCACTTCGCCGCCGCGGTCGGTATACGACTTGTCTTCGTACACCGGGAACGACCCTCGCGAGGACCGGTAGCCGCCGTAGTAATAGCCGCCGTTGTTCTCGAACGGCCGCTTGACGCCGCTTTCGATGCTGCTGCCGTCGTAGTAGCCGGCCTCGCGCGAGCGGCCTTCGATGTCGAACACGGTGTCGAACGCGCCGTCGGCCGAGACTCCCTTGCCTTCGGCCTGGCGGACTTTCGCCAGCGCTTCGACGATCTGCGGCGCAGAGCGGGCCGAGGACTGCAGCACTTCGTCCAGGCTCAGTGGCGCGGCTTGGGCGAAGGCCGCACCGGGACACAGTGCGATCAGCAGGACAACCAGACCGCGCATCATTTCTTGCCCGTCGCGTCGTCTTCGGACTTGTCGCCGGCGGGCTTGGGCTTGCCATCGCCCTGCGTGGTCGCGGCGGGGCGCCGGCCGAATTCCAGTGGGAAGTTGTTGAGCTGGCGCCACAGTTCGTAGCCCACCCGCACCGTCTCGCCCAGCACCCAGCCGCGCACCTTGCCGCCTTGGCGGGCGAATTCCTGTGCCGGCCACGCCGGTTTGCCCGGTGCAGGTTCGACCAGGATGCGGAACAGCCCATCCGGCGCGGCGTTGGGGTCGATCGCGCGCACGCGGCCATCGAACATGCCGTGCGCCACCGACGGCCAGCCGCTGAACTGGATCGCCGGCCAGCCTTCGAACTCCAGCCGCACCGGGCGGCCGGGACGAATCAACGGCACGTCGCGGCCATCGATGTACAGCTCCACGGCACGCTCCACGCGTTCCGGCGCGATCACTGCCAACACCGTGCCCGGCGAGACCATGGCGCTGCCGCTGGCGGCGTTGAGTTGCTGCACACGGCCATCGCGCGGCGCGCGCACCAGCTGCGCGGACTGACGGTTCAACTGGATGTCGATGCGGGTCAACTTGGCGCGCGATTCGGCCAACTTGGCATCTGCTTCGGCCACCTTGATCTGGGTCAGCTCGTAATCACGGCGGCCGGCCAGCCCTTCGGCAAGCAATTGCCGGCTGCGTTCGACGTCGATGCCGGCGACCGCGCGCGATTGCTGGATGGCGGTAATTTCCGCCGCGACCTGCGCCCGCTCGCTGGCCAGTCGGGTCAGCAGATCCGGGTCGAGGTCACCGACGCGCGCGATCGGATCGCCCTTGGACACGTGCTGGCCGTCGTGCACATACCAGCGCTCGACGCGGCCGGGCACGAAGGCGGTGACCTGCTGCTGGCGATCGCCTGGGTCGAGCGAGACCACCTGGCCTTTGCCGCTGGCAGTCTGCACCCACGGCGCAAACGCCAGGATGGCGCCTGCGATGGCGACGCTGAGCAACAGCATCCACGCCAGTACCTTGGCGATGCTCGGTGGCCGCATCGAGGCCAAAGTGGGGAAGTGCGCGATCCGATCAGGGGCGTGCTGCATTGGTTGCCTCCTGGGTGGATGCGATGAGTTCGGCGCGGGTGGCGTAGCGTTGCTGGCGCTCGGGTTCCAGACGGAACCAACCATCCAGGGCGATGTCTTCGGGCCTGCCGGTGCACAGCAGCACCGTGGTGCCGGCCTCCTTCAAGCGCCCCAGCACGCGGGTCAGGCGTTCTGCGGGCAGCAGATCGTAGAGCTGCGACAACATCAGCACGCGGGGGCGCACCAGCAAGGCGTTAGCCAGCTTCAAGGCCATCACGTCGCCGATCCACAGCGGGTAGCCGGACGCGGCAAGTCGCGTGTCCAGGCCCTGCGGCAGCGCGGCGATGCGCGCGCGCAGCCCCACCGTGTCGATGGCTTCCAGCATCGCTTCGGAGCTCACGTCGGCCGAGGCCATGGACAGATACTCGCGGATGGTGACTTCGACAATCGTCGGTCGGTCGAGCACGGTGACTTCCGAGCGCAACAGGTACATGTCGAAGGTGGCCAGGTCTGCGCCACCCACCATTACCAGGCCGCGATCCGGCACCACGTGGCGCTTGAGTACCATCGCCAGCAGCCGCTCGGCGCCGCCATCGGCCAGCGTCACCAGCTGCTCGCCGGCTTCCAGGGCGAAATCGAAACGCGCCCCTTCGATCATCACTCCATCCAGCCGCACCGCGCTGTTGCCGGGGATCTTGCCGGCCGCCACCACAGCGCGTTCCTGCGGAATGGCGTACAGCAGCGACAATTCTTCCGCGCTGGCAACCAGATCGTAGAAGGTGTCCAGATAGGCGCCGAGCTGTGCGATGCCATAGAACACCGCGCTCAGGATCAGCTCGGCGGCCACCAGTTGACCAATCGACAACTCGCCGCGCAGGATCAGGCTGCCGCCCAGGGCCAACAGCGCCGCGCTGGCGACCGCGTACACCAGCAGGAAGGCCACGGTCTGGGTGAAGCTATAGCGGAAATGGCGCCGGTGCCGGTCGACGTAGGCGGCAGTCACGGCCTCGGAGCGATCCATCGCAAAGTTGAGATGGCGGCTGGATTTGTAGAAGCCGTTGGAGCCGCCGACGCTTTCCAGCCAGTGCGCGGCATTGTGCTTGGCGTGGCTGAGTTCGACCGCGGTGCGGATCGAGCCGCGCGACCAGATCATCCAGATCGCAAAGATGATCAACAGCAACAAGGCGTTGAAGGCCAGGAAAAACGGGTGGTAGAAGCTGGTGAGGATCAAGCCGACCGCCGATTGCAGCACGATGGTGAAGGCGCCGATCGCCAGGCTGGGCACCGCTTTTTGCACCACCACTAGATCGAAGTAGCGATTGAACACATCGCCACGGTTCTGGTCGGCGAAGAAGGGATTCTGCGCATGCACCGCGCGCACCGTGATCTCGGCCACCACGCGCGCGAACAGGCGGCGCTCGAACAGCGCCATCACCCACACCCGCATTGCGCTCAGGCACGCCACCAGCAGCAGTAGCCCCAGCAGCAGGCCCGACAACGTCCACAGCGGCGCAGGCAGCGCGGTATTGGCGACGCTGTTGATCAGCAGCTGCACCGAGATGGGCGTGGCCAGCGACAGCAGGCTGATCGCCACGCCGTACACCAGGGCCAAACGCACATACGGCATGTCCGGCCCGACGATTTCCGCCAGCCAGCCCACCGCTTCCCGCCATCCGATCCGCTTTGCCGCCATTGAACTTCCATTGATGAGTTCAGTGAAGCATTGACGAGTTGTCGCTATAGGACAAGGCCGGAGCGCTTATCCGTTGTATAGGATTTTCCTATGCGGCTGCCGCGCGCAGCAGATCTGCGATCAAACCGAACGCTGGCGCACGTCCTGCACCTTGCCGCCACAGCAGCCCGATCTCGCGGTAATAGCGGCCGCCCTTGATCGGGCGCACCACTACATCGTCGCCTTCGCGGATTTCCTGACGCACGTAAAGCTCCGGCAGCAGGGCCAGACCCATGCCCATGCCGGCCATCTGTCGGATCGCATCCAGACTCGTTCCTTCGTAATCGCGCAACACATGGGCGCCGACTTCCATCGCGATGGCGGCCACCTGTTCGGCCAATCGGTATTCCGGCATCAAGGTCAGCAGGTTGGCACCGCGCAGATCGGCAGGGGTGATGTAGCGTTTGCTGCGCAGCGGGTGATCGGCGGCCATGGTCACGTGCAGCGGTTCGCGGAACAGCCGCTCGCTGTGCAGGCTGCTCCCGGCCACCGGCAATTGCGCCAGGATCAGATCGTGCACGCCGTTGGCCAGGTCGCGGGCGAGCACGGTCGGCAGGCCCTCGCGCACGTGCACGCGCAGCGCCGGGTGCTCGCGGTGCAGTCGTGCGACCAGGCTGGGCATCAGGTAGGCGCCCAGCGTGGGCGAGACACCTAGCCGGATGGTGCCGATCAGCGTGTCGGTCGAGGTCGTGCGTACTTCTTCCAGATCGGTCACATCGAGCAGGATGCTGCGCGCGCGGTCGAGCAGGTCGCGCCCGAGCGGGGTCAGGATGGCCGGGACGCCGCGCTCGAACAACGGCGCACCGATGATGGTTTCCAGTGCGCGGATCTGTTGCGACAGCGAGGGCTGCGACACGCCCATCTGCTCGGCAGCACGGGTGAAGCTGCCGGTATCTGCCAGCGCGACGAAGTAACTGAGTTGGCGAAGAGTGGTCTTGGGGCGGGGCATGGTCGCATCGGTACGTCGGGTCGCTCGGAGTCGCACTGCCGGCGAGGCCGGTGAGCGAGCGTGTGGCCCGCAGTGGGCATCAACCTGGCGTCATTGATCGATGAATTGCAGCCGCGCCAGCTCGGCGTACAGGCCACCTTCGGCGATCAACTGCGCATGCGTGCCCTGCGCCACGATACGGCCGGCATCCATGACCACGATACGGTCGGCCTTGAGCACGGTTGCCAGGCGGTGCGCGATGACCAGGGTGGTGCGGCCCTGCATCAGTCGGTCCAGTGCCTGCTGCACGGCGCGCTCGCTCTGGGCATCCAGTGCGCTGGTGGCTTCGTCCAGCAGCAGGATGGGTGCGTCCTTGAGCAAGGCACGTGCGATTGCCACACGTTGCTGCTGGCCGCCGGACAGACGCGTACCACGCTCGCCCAGTTCGCTGGCATAGCCTTGGGGCAGGGCGCGGATGAAGACATCGGCCTCTGCTGCGGCCGCTGCCGCTTCCACCTCGGCATCGCTGGCCTCCAGGCGGCCGTAGCGAATGTTGTCGGCGGCACTGGCGGCGAACAGGGTCGGTTGTTGCGGGACCAGTGCGATGTGCTCGCGCAGGCGCACCGGGTCGGTCTGGCGCAGGTCCACCTCGTCGATGCGCACGCTGCCGCTGGCGGGGTCGTGGAAGCGCAGCAGCATCGCCAGCACCGTGCTCTTGCCGGCGCCGGACGGGCCGACCAGGGCAACGGTTTCGCCGGGGCTGACATGCAAGTCGAATCCATCCAGCGCCGGTGCGTCGGGGCGCTGCGGATAATGAAACATCACCTGGTCGAAATGAATCGCCCCGCGCAGCGGCTGCGGCAAGCGCATGGGCGTGGCCGGCACCACGATCGCCGACTGTTCGTCGAGCAGTTCGCCAACCCGGCCCATGCCGCCGGCGGCGCGCTGCAACTCGTTCCACACCTCGGCCAGCGCGCCGACCGAACCGCCGCCGATCAACGCATACAGCACGAACTGGCCCAGCGTGCCGGGGGTCATGCGCCCGGACACCACGTCGTGCGCGCCCAACCACAGCACACCGACAATGGCACCGAAGATCAGCATGATCGCAATGGCGGTGACGCCGGCCTGGGTGCGGATGCGCAGCCGCGCAGTATCGATCGCCGCAAACAACGCCTGGCTGAAACGCTGACTCTCGTAGCGCTCGCGCGCATGCGCCTGCACGGTGCGGACCGCGCCGAGCGTTTCGGCCGCCAGCGTATTGGCGTCGGCCACGCGATCCTGGCTGGCGCGCGAAATCTTTTGCAGCCGGCGCGCGCCCAGCACGATCGGCAGCACCGCCAACGGAATGCCGATCAGCGTGAATCCGGCCAGGCGCGGGCTGGTGACGAACAACATCACCATGCTGCCGATCACCGTCACCGAGCTGCGCAACGCCACCGACATGGTGTTGGCGATCAGCCCGCGCAACAGCTCGCTGTCGGCCGACAGCCGCGACACCAGCTCGCCGCTGCGGCTGCGATCATGAAAACCGGCGTCCAGGCTGATCAGGTGCGCATACAGACGGCCGCGCAGATCTGCGACGACTTTCTCGCCCAGCAACGCCACGAAGTAAAAACGCGCTGCGGTCGCCAGGGCCAGCACCACGGCCACCACAAACAACAATGCGAAGGCCTGGTTGATCTGCGTGCCGCCGGAGAAGCCGTGGTCGATCATGCGCTTGACCGCTGCCGGCAGGCTCAACGTGGCCGCGGAGGACACCGCGAGTGCGATCAGCCAGGCGGCGAACAGGCCGCGCTGGCGTTGCACGAACGGCCACAAGGTGCGCAGGCTGCCAAGCTTCCGCAATGGGTTGGGCCTGGCGGCGGCTGGCTGAGTCATGCGGCTTCCGGTGTTGAGAGATGGACACGATTGCGAGTGGCGTCGCACAGGCGGGTTTTCAAGCCAGCCAGCTGATCTGCAGGCAGTTGCACGCGTAACGCTGCGCCTTGGGCGTCGAAGTGTTCATCCAGCTTGTCGACATGGAACGCGACAAGCGCCGCGTGCACCAGCCCCAGATCGTCGAACTGGCATTGCAGGTCGAGCAGGGTCAGCGCAACCAGCGGCCGCCGCGTGGCCAGGCGCAGGCATTCGGCGGCCGTGCCGCCGTAAGCACGTACCAGCCCACCGGCACCGAGCTTGATCCCGCCATACCAGCGCGTCACCACCACCACCACGCGATCGAAGCCTTGGCCATCGATGGCCGCCAGAATCGGCCGCCCCGCCGTGCCGCTGGGCTCGCCATCGTCGCTGGAACGGTACTCCTGCCCGAACCGGTAGGCCCAGCAGTTGTGCGTGGCATCCGGCACAGACACGCGCTGCACGATCTCCAGCGCCTGCGCGGAAGAATCGAGTGCAGCAGCATGGGCCAGAAAGCGACTGTGCTTGATGTCCAGGCTGTGGTGCGCGTCAGCGGCGAGGGTATCGAGCATCGTCGCCATTCTATGCGAGGCGGCGATGTCGGTTGCTGCAGTCAGCGTGACTGCCGTTGCAAGCTGGCAGACCGGGGCGATTGGAGCGAGGCGGTGTCTTAGCGATGCACCGTTGCTGTGCGTCGGTCGTTGGCGGCCGACGTCGCGCTTGGCGGATGTCAGGGCGCACGCGTTTGCCCGGTATTAGCGTGAGCATGCGTTCGCTGAGTCGATGCGCGTTACTGCCGCGCGCGCCTGTAGAAAGCGACGCGCGTTGCGGCCGCGTGGGCCAAGGGGTGTCTTCGATTACACCAGCGTGGAGCGGCGCTTCTCGTCGATCCACTTGGACGCCTGCGCCGGGGTGTAGTGCTGCATCCACTCCAGCATCTGCTCCATGTCGTCGCCGTACCACAGGTCGGCGCGCTGATCCGGATGCAGGAAACGTTCTTCCACCATGCGATCGATCATGCCGATCAGCGGTGCATAGAAGCCCGCGCTATCCAGAAACGCGCACGGCTTGTTGCCGATGCCGAGCTGGCGCCAGGTGAGCATCTCGAAAATCTCTTCCATGGTGCCGAAGCCGCCGGGCAGGGCGACGAAGGCATCGGACAGCTCGAACATGCGCATCTTGCGCTCATGCATCGAGCCGACCACTTCCAGTGTGGTCAGCCCGCGATGCGCCACTTCCCAATCGGCCAGCTGCTGCGGAATCACGCCGGTGACTTCGCCGCCGGCGGCCAGCACCGCGTTGGCCACCGTGCCCATCAAGCCGACGTTGCCGCCGCCATAGACCAGACGCAGGCCCTGTTTGGCGATGCGATCGCCCAGCGCCATGGCGCGCTCGACATAGACAGGCTTGTTGCCGGCATTGGAGCCGCAGTAGACGCAGATTGATTTCATCGGGGATTCGGGAATCGGGAATAGGGAATGGGTCAAAGCAAATATAGAAGCCAGAACGCATGACGCCGGACCTAGGTCCGGCGTCAGCATGAGGAGTGAGGTGATGGGACCGCTTTTACGATTCCCGATTCCCAACTCCCGATTCCCGGCTTAATTGGCCTTATGGATCGCGCGCTTGCTCACCGCCATCGCGGCGTCGTGGATCGCTTCGGACAGGGTCGGATGCGCGTGGCAGATACGCGCCAGGTCATCGGCCGAGCCGTTGAATTCCATCGTCAGCACACCTTCGTGCACCAGCTCGGAGACGCCCACGCCCACCAGGTGCATGCCCAGCACGCGGTCGGTTTCGGCATCGGCGATCACTTTGACGAAGCCGGCCGGCTCGCCCATGGCCACCGCACGGCCGATCGCCGCGAACGGGAAGCTGCCAGCCTTGTAGGCCACGCCCTCGGCCTTGAGCTGCTGCTCGGTCTTGCCGACCCAGGCAATCTCCGGCTCGGTGTAGATGACCCACGGAATGGTGTCGAAGTTGACGTGACCCGGCAGGCCGGCGATCAGTTCAGCCACCGCGATGCCTTCTTCGAAGCCCTTGTGCGCCAGCATCGGCCCGCGCACGCAGTCGCCGATGGCCCACACGCCGTCGACGCCGGTGTGGCAATGACCATCGACCTCGATCTGGCCGCGGTCGGTCATCTTGACGCCGGTGCCGTCGGCCAGCAGGTTCTTGGTCGCGGCCTTGCGGCCCACGGCCACCAGCAACTTGTCCACGGTGAGGGTCTGCTCGCCCGCGGCGTCGGTGTAGCTGAGCACCACCTGCTTGGCATCGCCGCTGCCGGTGATCTCGGTCTTGCCGACCTTGGCACCCAGCTTGATGTCCAGGCCCTGCTTCTTGAATTCCTTCAGCGCGGTCTTGGCCACTTCGGCATCGGCCAGTGCCAGGAAGTCCGGCAGCGCTTCGAGGATGGTGACTTCGGCGCCCAGGCGCTTCCACACGCTGCCCAGTTCCAGGCCGATCACGCCGGCACCGATCACTGCCATGCGCTCGGGCACAGCGGTGAAATCCAGGCCGCCGACGTTGTCGACGATGGTGTCGCCGTCAAACTTGGCGAACGGCAGTTCGATCGATTCCGAACCGGCCGCCAGGATCACGTTGGTGCCCTTGAGCTCGATCTCGCCGCCTTCGTGCTGGGCGACCTTGACGATATTGCCCGGCAGCAACTGGCCGAAGCCGTAGTACGGGGTGATCTTGTTGGCCTTGAACAGCATCGCGATGCCGCCGGTGAACTGCTTCACGATCTTGTCTTTGCGACCGATCATGGTGGGCACGTCCATCTTGGCATCGTTGAAGCTGATGCCGTGGTCGCCGAACAGGTGACCCATGTTCCAGAACTGGCGCGAGGAATCCAGCAGCGCCTTGGACGGAATGCAGCCCACGCGCAGGCAGGTACCGCCCAGGGCGGGCTTGCCGTCCTTGCCGAGTGCCGCGTCGATGCAGGCGACCTTCATGCCCAGCTGGGCCGCGCGAATCGCCGCGTGATAGCCGGCCGGGCCGGCACCGATGACGACGACGTCGAATTGTTCGCTCATTTCATTTGCTCACGGGAATGGGGAATAGGGAATGGGGAATGGCAAAAGCGCATGCGCCTGCTGCGTCCCATCCAGGTCCAGGCGGGAATGGAGCGGTCGATGGGCGCTTGTCCCATTCCCGAATCTCCATTCCCGATTCCCGGCTCTTAAAGGCCGAACAGCATCCGGCCCGGGTTTTCCAGCTGATTCTTGATGTCGACCAGGAACTGCACCGAATCCTTGCCGTCGATGATGCGGTGGTCGTAAGACAGCGCCAGGTACATCATCGGCGCGATCACGACCTGGCCGTTCTCGGCGATCGGACGTTCCTTGATCGCGTGCATGCCCAGGATGGCACTCTGCGGCGGATTGATGATTGGGGTGGACAGCAGCGAGCCGAAGGTGCCGCCGTTGGTGATGGTGAACGTACCGCCTTGCAGATCGTCCAGGCCCAGCTTGCCGGCGCGTGCTTTGGCGGCGTAATCGGCGATGCCCTGTTCGACTTCAGCGAACGACTGGCGCTCGACGTTACGCAGCACCGGCGTGACCAGGCCCTTCTCGGTGGACACGGCGATCGAGATATCGCTGTAGCCGTGATAGATGATGTCATCGCCGTCGATCGAGGCGTTGACCAGCGGGAAGCGCTGCAGCGCGTTGGCGGCGGCCTTGACGAAGAAGCTCATGAAACCAAGCTTGATGCCGTGGGCCTTCTGGAACTCGTCCTGCAGTTCCTTGCGCGCGGCCGAAACCTTGGCGAGATTGACCTCGTTGAAGGTGGTCAGCATCGCGGTGGAGTTCTTGGACTCCATCAGACGCTTGGCGATGGTCTTGCGCACGCGGGTCATCGCCACGCGCTCTTCCGGACGGGCGCCAGAGGCCTTGCCCACGCCGCCGGCTTTGGCAAAGTTGACGATGTCTTCCTTGGTCACCGCGCCGCGGCGGCCGGTACCGTCGACCTGCGACGGATCCACGCCCTGGGTGATCGCGGAAAAACGCGCACCCGGGGGAAGCGAATCGGCAGCGGACTTCGACGCGCTCGGCGCAGCGGCAGCAGCCGGTACCGGGGCGGCAGCGGGAGCTGCTGCAGCGGCGGCCGGTGCGTCGGCCTTCTTCTCTTCGGCCGGAGCCGCGGCAGCAACGGCGCCTTCTTCGATGATCGCTAGAAGCTGGTTGCTGGTGACCGTGCTGCCGGCTTCGAACTTGATTTCCTTCAACACGCCGTCGACAGGCGAAGGAACTTCCAACACGACCTTGTCGGTTTCCAGGTCGACCAGATTCTCGTCGCGCTTGACCGCTTCACCGGCCTTCTTGTGCCAGCTGGCGATGGTGGCGTCGGAAACGGATTCGGGCAGTACCGGAACTTTGACTTCGGTGGCCATTCGGGGAGCGTCCTAGGGTTTTCGTTCTTTGGGGAAGAGGAGTTATTCAGCGACTTGGTCGTTGAACGGATTGAGGAGCGCATCGGCAACCAGCGTTTGCTGTTCGACGATGTGGTCGGCCATGTGGCCGGCGGCAGGCGAGGGCGAACGGACACGGCCGGCGTAATGCAGGCTTTGACCGCCGGCCAGGCAGAAATTGAGGTGATGGCGGATCTGGTACCACGCACCCTGGTTCTGCGGCTCTTCCTGACACCACACCACGTCGGTGGCGTTGGCATAGGCCTTGAGTTCGGCGGCCAGCTGCGCACGCGGGAACGGATACAGCTGCTCCACGCGCAGGATCGCGACATCGTCCTGGCCGCGCTTGGTCTGGTCTTCGAGCAGGTCGTAATAGACCTTGCCCGAGCACAGCACCACGCGCTTGACCTTGCCGGCATCGGCTTTGGCATCGGGAATCAGATGCTGGAACTCGCCATCGGCCAATTCTTCCAGGCTCGACACCGCCAGCTTGTGACGTAGCAGCGACTTGGGCGTCATCACTACCAGCGGCTTGCGGGTAGTCATGCGCATCTGACGACGGATCATGTGGAAGCACTGCGCCGGTGTGGTCGGTACACAGACCAGCATGTTCTCCAGCGCGCACAGCTGCAGGAAACGCTCCAGACGCGCGGAGCTGTGCTCCGGGCCCTGGCCTTCGTAACCATGCGGCAGGAACAGCGACAGGCCCGCGATGCGGCCCCACTTGGCTTCACCGGCAGCGATGAACTGGTCGATCACCACCTGCGCGCCGTTGGCAAAGTCGCCGAACTGCGCTTCCCACACGCACAGCGCGTTCGGGTCGGTGGTGGAGTAGCCGTATTCGAAGCCCATCACCGCTTCTTCGCTGAGCAGCGAATCGATGATGGTGGCGTCTTCCGGGTTCTCGACCAGCTGACGCAGCGGCAGGTAGTAGTTGTCGTTCTTCTGGTCATGCAGGATCGCGTGACGGTGGAAGAACGTACCGCGACCGGCATCCTGGCCGACCAGACGCAGCTTGTGGCCTTCGGCCAGCAGCGTGGCGTACGCCAGGTTTTCGGCAAAGCCCCAGTCGCCTAGCTGATCGCCGGCGGCCATCTTGACGCGGTCGTCATAGATCTTGGCGACGCGGGCATGCAGCTCCACGCCTTCGGGAATGGTGGTGATCAACTTGGCCAGACGATCCAGCTGGTCGCGCTTGACGCGCGTATCCACCGGATCGGCAGCAGTGCCGACCAGGTACTTGGACCAATCGATGGCGAATTCGTCCGGCTTGCGCGTGGCCAGTTCGGTGGTGTATTCGCCCGAATCCAGCTTGTTGCGGTAGCCGTCCACCAGCGCCTTGGCCTCGTCGGCGCTCAGCACACCGTCGCTTTCCAGCTTGGTCGCATACAGCTCGCGGGTGGTCTTGTGCTTGCGGATGGTCTGGTACATCACCGGCTGGGTCGCTGCCGGTTCGTCGGCTTCGTTATGGCCCCAACGGCGGTAGCAGACCAGGTCGATGACCACGTCTTTCTTGAACTGCTGACGGAATTCGTAGGCCAACTTGGACACGAACATCACCGCGTCCGGGTCGTCGCCATTCACATGGAACACCGGCGCGCCGATCATCTTGGCCACGTCCGTGCAGTACAGCGTGGAGCGGGCATCGTCACGCGTACTGGTGGTGAAGCCGATCTGGTTGTTGATGACGATATGCACCGTGCCGCCGACCGCGAAACCGCGCGCCTGCGACATCTGGAACAGCTCCATCACCACGCCCTGGCCGGCGAATGCGGCATCGCCGTGGATCAGGATTGGCAGCACGGTCTTGCGTTCGGCATCGCCGAAGCGTTCCTGACGCGAACGCACGCTGCCGACCACGACCGGGTCGACGATTTCCAGGTGCGAGGGGTTGAACGCCAGCGCCAGATGCACCTGGTTGCTGTCGCCCACCGCGATATCGGCCGAGAAGCCCATGTGGTACTTGACGTCGCCGGTGTGCGCGCGGTCGTCGTGGGCATGCTCGAACTTGCCTTCGAACTCGTCGAACAGCTTGCGCGGGTTCTTGCCCAACGTATTGACCAACACGTTGAGGCGGCCGCGGTGAGCCATGCCGATCACGATGTCCTTGACCTGGTCCTTGCCGGACTGGTGGATGATCGCGTCCATCATCGGAATCAGCGCATCGCCGCCTTCCAGCGAGAAGCGCTTCTGGCCGACGTACTTGGTGTGCAGGTAGCGCTCCAGGCCTTCGGCGGCGGTGAGCCGCTCCAGCGTGCGCTTACGGCTGGCCGCATCGCCTGCGATCTTGCCGCCGGCATCTTCCAGGCGCTTGTAGATCCACTGGCGCTGGTCGAATTCCTGGATGTGCATGAATTCTGCGCCGATGCTGCTGGCGTAGGTCGCCTTCAGGCGGGCCAGCAGATCTTTCAGCTTCATCCGCGGCTGGCCACCGACACCGCCGGTGCTGAACTCGCTGTCCATGTCAGCCTGCGACAGGCTGTGGAAGGGCAGGTCCAGATCGGGCGGGTTGACCGGCGGGGTAAGCCCCAGCGGGTCGAGCTGCGCACCGAGGTGGCCGCGTGCACGGTAGGCGGTGATCAGACGGCCGACATTGCGCTCGCGCTCGTCGCTGGCGCCCGCGCCGGTACCGGCATTGGCGGCCTGTTTGGACGCGCTGAGAATGTGGGCAATGGCCGCCGAATGCGGTACATCACCGGCATCGCGACCTTGGAAGCCGTCGAAATAACTCTTCCACTTCGGATCGACACTGTCCGGGGCGACGAGGTACTGCTCGTACAGATCCTCGATATAGGCGGCGTTGCCGCCGGCGAGCTGCGATGACTGCGCGAACTGCTTTAGGAGATTATCCACGATGGTAAGTCGGGTCTGCTGTGGGGATGATTGTGCGGAAGCGGCAGGGCGAGTTGCCCTATCGGTCGGTCTCAAATCTCAAAAAATTATACCCCCTTGTGCTTGTGAGGGGGCGTCTGCGAGCTGACCGGCGGGGTAGACCAATTGGTCGGGCGCCTACGTGCGAGGGGCGTTGCGGTGTCAGATGCCAAGCGCGCGTGGTTCGTTCCAAAGCGCGCTGCGCTCCCATATCTGCGCGAATTCGCGCGTTAGCTGGCGGCTGCGCGCCGCACCGGACAGCCAGGTTTCGCCATCGTCGAAGCGGTGACCCGTTGGACGAAAGTAGTAGGCGTCGTCGCCGATCACATAGGCCGACGCATAGCTGGTATCTACCGGATCGCTGACCGCGCGGAACCGGAACACACTGGGCAGGCGCTGGGCCAAGCGCAACATCGCACTGCTGCTGGCGGCGGCGCTGGCAGTGTCCTGCACCAGCACCTGCACGCGTTTGTCGTGGCGGGCGGTGGCGAAACGGCGCAGTGCCTCGAGCACGGCAGCGTTGTCGAACAATTGCGGATCCAGCGCGCGGGTGTAGATCAGCACCTGCCGACGTGCGCTGCACAGCAGGCCGGTAGTGGCAGCCAGGGCCGCGGCGAGGTCGTCCACTGCCATCGGGCCGTCGAGCCGGCGATGCAGGGGCGTGCCGGGCACAACGCCGGCATCGGCGGTGCGCTCGTGAGGAGAATGCGGGGGGAGTTCGGGTAAAAAGCCGAGCCGTGCGAACACGGCCTCGGCGTTTGCGGTGACGCGGGCGTGCAGGCTGGGCCAGCCACGTTGAGTTGCGGCATCCACCGCTGCGGCGAGCAGCTGGTCCGACAGCCCGCGACGCCGCCAGTCCGGCAGCAGGCCGAGCCGGTCGATGCGGCGATCCGGCGTCACGCGTACCGAGCCGACCAGTTGGCCGTCATCGGTGCGCGCGGCCAAGTGCAGGCTGAGCGGGTCCAGCGCATCCCACTCGGCATCGTGGGCGTTGCCCGCGATGTCGGTCGTGCAGGCCTGCCGCAGCGCACGCAGGGCCGCGGCATCGGATGCCGGGTCGAGCGACACGGTTTGCGGCCTGCCGTGCGGGCTCATGCGCGCTCCGGGGTCTCGTCGTTGTTGCCGTCTTCGCCGATGTCCGAAGCGTCTGTGCTGCCATCTTCGCTCTGCGCGGTGTCGGCGATGTCGGCCGGGCTATCTGCGTCGTCCGCCACCGCTTCGACATCGGCGTCGGCATCGATGGCGTCGTCTGCGTCGGCGCTGTCGGCGTCGTCCTGAGTGTCGTCGTGGTCGGCCGACACGGTGAGCATGTGCGCCTGATCGTCGTCGATGTCTTCGTGCGCGTCGTCATGGGCGCGTTGGTAATGGCCTTGCGCCAGCAGCTCCAACACCACCTCGCGGCCGCGTGCGCTCAGCTGCGCGTAAAGCCCGCCATCGATTTCTTCGGCCGCTGCCAGACGCGCCGCGTCCTTGGCCGATAACGCAAATTCCAGGCCGCTGCAGAACAGCGTGGCGCCGCGCTTGGCACGCCGCCAGGCCAGCCGCGACCAGGGGTGGCGATACAGCACCACGCCTTCTTCCAGCGCCTGTTCGACCGCTTCGCGCGGGATCGGCTCGGGCGCCGGCACCACGTCGCCGGAGGCGCGATAGGTGGTCATGAAACGGCCGAACCAGTCGCCCAGGCGATCCGGGTCGTTCATGCGCAGCGCATTGAGCGCTTCGACCACGCGGTTCATCGCGGTGACGTCGATCTCGTACGGGTCGGCCGGCACCTTGAGGTCTTCGTCGTGATAGCGCACCGACTCGTCGGCATCGGCGATCAGGGTGTCCAGGTAATCGCCGATCAATTCGGCCGAGGACGGTGCGCGGGTGCCGATCGAGAAGGTCAGGCAGGCGTCTTCGGCCACGCCGTGATGCGGCACCAGCGGCGGCAGATACAACATGTCGCCCGGACCCAGCACCCAGTCGTGGGTCGGCTTGAACTCGCGCAGCAGCTTGATGTCGACGTCGTCGCGGAACGCCAGCGGCGTGGGCTTGCGGCCTTGCGAGGTGCGTGCGTCGATCTGCCAGCGGCGGTGGCCCTGGCCCTGCAGCAGGAACACGTCGTAATGGTCGACATGCGCGCCGACCGAGCCGCCGGTGGCAGCGAAGCTGATCATGATGTCGTCGATGCGCCAGCGCGGCAGAAAGCGGAACTGCTCCAGCAGTGCGCGCACGTCGGCGTCCCACTTGTCCACGTCCTGCACCAGCAGCGTCCAATCGTGATCAGGCAGGCCGGGGAAGTCGGTTTCCTGGAACGGGCCGGTACGCACGCTCCAGCCGTCGGTGGCGCGGTCGTGGCTGATCAGGCGTGCCAGCACGCCGTCTTCGCAGGCCAGGCCAGCCAGATCTTCCGGCTGCAGCGGCGAGGCGAAATCTGCGAAGGCATTGCGGATCAGCAGCGGGTGCTTGTGCCAGTAGGTGCGCAGAAAGCGCTCCACCGGCATGCCCAACGGCTGGCCTGGACGGGCCTGGACTTCGATGACGGGAGGGTTTGCCTTGCGTGCAGCCATGGGGAGTCCTTGCAGGTGTCGATGGAATACTGGGGCGCGGGCAGGGCCGGCGCAGATGTCCCATTGTCCGATGCCTGCGCCGGATCTGCACCTGCGCGCGGGGCTGGCAACAGGCAATGCTTCAGGGACGTGGTGGTTCGGTCTGCGCGCTGCCGGCGACTGCGCCTGGCTGGCGATCACGTCAAGACGTGCTGCAGCGGTGTTCGGGCGGTACAGCGTGCTTGCCGTGAAGCCTGATGGGGTGCGTGGACGGCTTCGCGGCCAGGGCCGCTCCTACAAAAGTAGGGCGCGCTGAGCCATTGGTGGTGAAAGCTACACGTTGCGGGTCTCGCCACGTTCACAGCTGCTTGCTGTGCGCGGCCCGGCAGGCTGCTGTTGCTGGCGATACCGCCATCGACTTGCGCTCTCGCTGTGCGGCCCGCAATACGTTTGCGCTGGCGACGCGCTGCGTTTTGCGATCGTACTTGGCGCCGCTAAGCCACGCGAGGTAGTGCTGTTGGCGGCGTGGCGGCCGTAAGTGCTGCAATCCAGGGCCGCGAATGGCATCGGGCCGCGAATGGCATCCGGGGTAGGAGCATTCGCGGCCCAAGCTGGCTGGCAAGAAAACCGAGTGCTCGGCACGCACGGCGCAGCATGCGTACGTCATTTGCAATCTTGCTGCCTTGCGAGGCGAAGGCTGCGCCAGCGCGCCGTCGCGGCCACCGAGTTACATCACCTTGTTGCCGCTCCCGCGATCCTCCAGCGTGGGCTTGCTGGATGGGTTGACCGTGTTGTCGTTGCCGGAAAAACGGACCTGCTTGACCTCGCGCGCCAGCACCAGATTCTTGTTGCCCTGGATGTCCACGCTGTCGACATTGGTCAGATTGAGCGTGTTGTCGTGGCCGGAGACGCTGAGCTGGCCGAGCTGTTTGTTGAGCACGGTGAAGTTGCTGCCTTCCACGCGGATGCTACGTGCATTGTCCAGATTCATCGCGCCGCGTGAGGCGGTGATGGTCACCGTGCCGCAGTTGCCATGCAGGATCCACTCGCTGTCGTCGCGGGTCAGGCGTACATCCTTGCCGTCGCAATCGGCGCCGCTGGCCGGGTCGGTCACGGTGGACGAGACGGCCGACAGCGCCTGGGCCGCAGGGCCGTCGGCGCCGCATCCGCTCAGTGCGGCGATGCTGGACAGGGCGAACAGCGACGCGATAGTCCGGGCTGCATGCATGGGTGATCCCTCGCTTGGATGAGGCCGGCACCATAGCAGCCGCATCGGGGAGCGCCGTTGACGCCGGCTCGACGCTTGGGCGTTGCCGACACACCCGGCGAAGCAGCCGTTCCGTCACGTCGGTCGACACGCCAGGATCTACCGCACCCGCCCAGGACCTATCGCACCCCGGCAATGGCCGCGCCCGTCTGGCGCGGCGCGGCCGATGGTGTTCTCGCCTAGGCCAGCGTTGAACGCCTTTTCCACGTGCTGTCGATCAGCAACCGAAGCACTCTTCACTACGCGCACGTGCTTGATCTTCAGCGTGGGAGGCCGCCGCATGTGGGCGAAATCCCGGGTTCATTCGTCACGCCTGGCGTTGTTGAGCGCTTTCTTAGATCGCGCGCGCCAGCTGCTCGGCCAGGCCGGTGTAGCCGCCCGGGGTGAGCGTACGCAGGCGCTGCTTGTCTTCTTCGGGCAGCTCCAGGCTTTCCACGAAGGCCTGCATCGAGGCGGCGGTGATGCCGTGGCCGCGCGTCAGTGCCTTCAATTGTTCGTACGGGTTGGGCAGGCCGTGGCGACGCATCACCGTCTGCACGGCTTCAGCCAGTACTTCCCAGGCGGCGTCCAGATCGGCATCCAGGCGCTGCGGATTGACGGTCAGCTTGCCCAGGCCCTTGGCCAGCGAATCCAGCGCCACTTGGGTGTGACCGAACGCGGTGCCCAGTGCACGCAGGACGGTGGAATCGGTGAGGTCGCGCTGCCAGCGGCTGATCGGCAGCTTGGCGGAAAAGTGCTCGAACAACGCATTGGCCACGCCGAAATTGCCTTCGGCATTTTCAAAGTCGATCGGGTTGACCTTGTGCGGCATCGTGGACGAGCCGACTTCGCCTTCTTTCAACTTTTGCTTGAAATACCCCAGCGAGATGTAACCCCAGATATCGCGCGACAGGTCGATCAGGATGGTGTTGGCGCGACGCGTGGCGTCGCCGATTTCGGCCACGTTGTCATGCGGCTCGATCTGGGTGGTGTAGGGGTTGAACACCAGGCCCAGGCTCTCCACAAACCGCTGCGCAAACGCAGCCCAGTCCAGTTGCGGGTACGACACCAGATGCGCGTTGTAGTTGCCGACCGCGCCGTTGATCTTGCCGGTGAGTTCCACCGCGGCGATCTGCTTGCGCTGGCGCTCCAGGCGCGCGACCACGTTGGCGATTTCCTTGCCCAGCGTGGTGGGCGAGGCGGTCTGGCCGTGCGTGCGCGACAGCATCGGTTGTGCGGCCTGCGCATGCGCCAGTGCGCGCAGCGAGGCGGTGATGCCGTCCAGCGTGGGCAGCAGCACGTCGCGGCGCGCCTGCTCCAGCATCAAGCCGTAGCTGAGGTTGTTGATGTCTTCGCTGGTGCAGGCGAAGTGCACGAACTCCAGTGCCGGGCCCAGTTCGGCATCGTCCTTGAGCTGTTCCTTGATGAAGTACTCCACCGCCTTGACGTCATGGTTGGTGGTGCGTTCGATCTCCTTCACCCGCCCGGCATGGGTCACGCTGAAGTCGTCGGCCAGCGCACGCAGACGCTGGCTGGCGGCGGCCGAAAATGGCGCCAGCTCGGCGATGCCCGGCTCGGCGGCCAGGGCCAGCAGCCATTCGATCTCGACCTTGACCCGTGCCCGGATCAGGCCGTATTCGGAAAAGATCGGACGCAGCGCATCCACCTTGGAGGCGTAGCGGCCGTCGAGCGGGGACAGGGCGAGCAGGGCGGAATCCGACATGGGGAGGGCACTGGGAAGCTGGCGGGGCCGGTATTCTACGCCGCCCCGACGCCCGCTTCGCCCACCGGCCGCACCGTCACCGCCTGGATGCGGTGGCCGGCCATGCGCCGAACGGTCAGCGCGTGGCCGTCCAGTTCCAGGGTTTCGCCTTCTTCGGGCAGCCGCTGCAGCTGATGCACGATCAGCCCACCGACCGAATTGACATGGTCCGGGGCGCTCAGATCCTGGCCCAGCAAGCGTTCCAGCCGGAAGATCGAGGTGCTGCCGGCCACCAGCAGCGAGCCGTCCTGGCTGCGGACCGGGGCGTCGCGCACCACGTGACGGTGCTCGTCCTCGATCTCGCCGACCACCACTTCCAGCAGGTCCTCCAGGGTGAAGAAGCCCAGGATGCGGCCTTCGTCCTCCACGCACAGCGCCAGATGGGTGGTGCCGCTGCGGAACTGCTCCAGCGCGCTGGGAATGGGGGTTTCCAGAGACAGCAGGGTGGGTGGGCGCAGCAACGGACGCAGGTCGTCCAGGTCCTGGCCGCGTGCCATCGCCACCAGCAGATCCTTGGTATGCAGGATGCCCAGCACCTGTTCGCCATCGACGTCGAACCAGGGGTAGCGGCTGTAGCGCGACTCGCTGAACTCGGCCAGCACCGCTTCCAGGTTCATGCCCTCGCGCAGGCTGCGCATGTGCTCGCGGGGGCGCATCAGGTCGCCGGCCACCAGATCCGGCAGTTCCAGCGCATGGCTCATCAGCGCCAGCCCATGGTCGGCGGTAGGCGCGTTGGGGTCCTGGCGGCCGACGATCAGCTTGAGTTCTTCGCGCGAATAGCGGTGCGACTGGTGCTCCACATCGCCCCAGCCCAGCAGGCGCAGCAGCCGGTTGGCGCTGGTATTGAGCACCCAGATTGCCGGGTACATGGCCCAGTAAAAAACGTACAACGGCGCGGCGGTCCACAACGACATGCGCTCCGGGCGCCGGATCGCCATGGTTTTCGGGGCCAGTTCGCCCAGCACGATGTGCAGGAACGAAATCAGGCTGAAGGCAATTGCCAAGGCGGTGAACTGCGCAGCGTCTTCGGACATGCCCAGCACATCGAACAACGGCTGCAGCAGATGCGCGAATGCAGGTTCGCCGACCCAGCCCAATCCCAGCGATGCCAGGGTGATGCCTAGCTGGCATGCCGACAGATACGCATCCAGATGCGCGTGCACCCCCAGCAGCAGACGCCCGCGCCAGCCATGGGTCTGGGCCAGCCCCACCGCCTGGGTGTGCCGCAGTTTGACCAGGGCGAATTCGGCAGCAACGAAAAAGCCGTTCAACAGCACCAGAAACAGCGCGACGATCAACAGCATCACATTACCGAGCATGTTCGCCTCCGCGCGGTGCAGGGGCGGCGGATGGATGCATCAACGCAGGCGTGTGCGTAGTGGTGCGGGGTGCATCGAAGCAGAACGCGGGCAGTGCGTTTCTACAGTCAGGGTCGTCGCCCATGGCGGCGTGGTACCTCGTATGGATCAATGCTGAGTCTAGTCCACGCACTGCGATGACATCGTTGCAACGCTGCCAGCGAGTATCGTAATGACCCTCGTCAGCGTGGGTGCGCCCGCTGCCAGCCATTGCGTCACCACAATCCAACACTGTGCGGAGAAGGCAGATGAGCGAACGTTTCAGGACCGAACACGACAGCATGGGCGAATTGCAGGTGCCCGCCGATGCATTGTGGGGCGCGCAGACCCAGCGTGCCGTGCAGAATTTTCCGATATCCGGCCAGCCGATGCCACGCGGTTTCATCCGCGCGCTGGGCTTGATCAAGGCCGCCGCCGCCGGTGTCAATGCCGAGCTCGGGCTGCTGCCAAAGTCGATCAGCAAGACCGTGCAGGCCGCGGCATTGCAGGTGGCCGACGGCACCCATGACGCGCAGTTTCCGATCGATGTGTACCAGACCGGCTCGGGCACCTCGTCCAACATGAATGCCAACGAGGTGATTGCCACGCTGGCCACGCGCGCCGGCAAGGACGCGGTGCATCCCAACGATCACGTCAATCTCGGGCAGAGTTCCAACGATGTGGTGCCCACCGCGATCCGTGTGTCGGCGTTGCTTGCGGTGCAGGAACACCTGCAGCCAGCGCTCAAGCATCTGCGCAAGACCATCGACAAGCGCGCCAGGTCGCTGGACAAGATCGTCAAGACCGGTCGCACGCATTTGATGGATGCGATGCCGCTGACGTTCGGGCAGGAATTTGGGGCCTGGTCTGCGCAATTGAGTTCGGCGCAAGACCGGCTCGACGATGCGCTCAAGCGGCTGCGCCGCCTGCCGCTGGGCGGCACCGCGATCGGGACCGGCATCAACGCCGACCCACGCTTCGGCGGCAAGGTGGCCAAGGCCCTGTCGAGCCTGAGTGGCGCCAAGTTCGAGAGCGCGGAAAACAAGTTCGAAGGTCTGGCCGCGCAGGATGATGCGGTGGAATTGTCCGGCCAGCTCAACGCGCTGGCGGTGGCGCTGATCAAGATCGCCAATGATCTGCGCTGGATGAATGCCGGCCCGTTGGCGGGCCTGGGCGAGATCGAATTGCCGGCGCTGCAACCGGGCAGCTCGATCATGCCGGGCAAGGTCAACCCGGTGATTCCTGAGGCGACCGTGATGGCCTGCGCGCAGGTCATCGGCCACCACACTGCGATCACCGTGGCGGGGCAGACCGGCAACTTCCAATTGAACGTGACGCTGCCGTTGATCGCCTACAATCTGCTGGATTCGATCACCTTGCTGGGCAATGTGTCGCGTCTGTTGGCCGATACCGCCATTGCCGGATTGAAGGTGCGTCAGGACCGCGTGCGCGAGGCGCTGGACCGCAATCCGATTCTGGTGACTGCACTCAACCCGATCATCGGTTACGAGAAAGCCGCAGCGATCGCCAAGCGCGCCTACAAGGAGCAGCGCCCGGTGCTGGAGGTAGCCCTGGAAGACAGTGGGCTCAGCGAAGCGGACCTGCGCCGTTTGCTGGATCCTGCTGCACTGACGCGTGGTGGCATCCAGGCCGGCAGCAGTGGCGGCGGTGGCTGATCACCGCAATGTGCGTGTGTGCGTAGGAGCGCACCTGGGCGCGATGGGGCGTTGTCGATAAAGCCCCGTCGCGCTCGGGCGCGCTCCTATCCTGGGTTCTAGCATTCCGTTCTCGCGAATCAGCGTTTCCGCGCGGCTTCGCCAATACTCAGTGCCGCTCGGCCTGCACGTTGCCGAAGCTCTCGCGATACGGCTGCAGCGACGGGATTTCATCCAGCAATTCGCCGCTGAGCGTTTGGATCTCCGGCGTGGCGGTCAGCTTGATCGACTTGTACTCCGTGTCCGCGCCAGCGGCGTTGACGGCCTGCTGGCGCAGCATCTGCAGATGCCCGAACAGCAACTGCAACTTGGCGCGGGTCGGCTCCTTCTGCGGTAGCGCGATGTCATCGATTTTGAGCGTGCCATCGGGCGTGATTTCCGCATTGGCAGCCGGCGGGCGGCGGATCATCACCGATTGGGTGGTGATGGCAACGCGCGGCTTGCCACGTTCGGCACGACGGGACGACTGGTCGCCACAGGCGGCAAGGGTGCACAGCAGCAGCGCCATGCAGAGCATCACGAACTTGTTCATGGGGTCAATCTGTCGTGGGAAGCGTCTAGTGTAATCCGCGCCCACGCTGTCGATCAGCGCGGCGGCCAGCTGGACCGGCTGACAAAATGTCGCAGGTCCCGCCTCCGCGCCATGGCGTGCGCCCAAAAACCGCATGGTCCCGCGCGCCTTTGGGTTGCTGACAGCCGCTGCGCTTGTCGGCGACGACGCAGCTGCTGTGGCCCCCGTCATTTTTTACGGCAATCGTCGACGTCGTGCTGGGTGAGGGTGGAGTAAGGCGCAAACGCCGGCACCAGCTGCACGGCGGCGTCCTGGGCGGTGCGTAGCTTGCCCAACTGGTCGCAGATGCGCAGGGCGTTTTGCTTGAAGGCTTCGCCGTCGGCCTGGATCTTGTCACCCATCTTCTCCACGTTGCCACTGAGCACACCCTTGAGCGCTTCACCGGCCGCATGGGCACCGAATGCGGCGCCTTGGGTGCCGATATCGATGCCCTTGTTGGCCACCGCCTGCACCTGCGCGTAATAACCGCGCATTGCCTGGCGCTGTGCATCGTTTAGGGCCACCGGCTTGCCCCCGATGCTGAGCGTGCCATCCATGCCGATGGTGGCAGCAGGCAAGGTGTCGCGTTTGAGGGTCAGGCTCTTGCCATCGAACGTCACGCCGCTGCCCTGGATGTGCGCGGAGCCGTCGACGGCGACCTCTGGCTTGCCGCAGCCAACCAGCAGCGCACCGACCAGCACCGCAGAGAGAAATGATTTCATCAGCAGTCCCCTTCGAATCGTGGATGAAGTGATCAGCGCTCGGCCGGCACGCGCGTGGTGCCCGCGACGTCCTTGACATTGATATCGCCGCTGCCCTTGCGCGCAACGCTCACATCGCCGCTCACCTTGCGCACGTTGAGCGCGCCGGAATTGATCGCCTCGACGGTGATGTTTCCCCGCACGTCGTTGAGCTCCATATCGCCGGACCCGATCGTGCCGACCTTGATGCTGCCGGCCACGTCGCGCAGCGTGACGTCGCCCGAGCCCACCTTGCCGATCTCCGCCGCGCCATGGATCTGCTTGGCCTTCAGATCGCCTGAGCCCACAGCCAGCACGCGGAGCGTGCCGATGTCTTCCAGTTCGACATCGCCCGAGCCCACCTTGACGGTGACACGCCCCTTGCTCTTGCGAATCGCCACATCGCCGGAACCGACATCGGCACTCACCGCAGCGGCGCCGGTGATGTCGGCATCGCCGGAGCCCACATCCAACTGCACCAGTAAGTTACTCGGCACGCTGCCGTGCAGGTCCAGATACGAATAGTTTTCGCCGACGGACATACGCAGCAGGCGGTCGTCCGTCAGCGTCACCACCAGCCGGTCGCCCACCCGCTTCTGGGTGACCGTCAGGCCCTTGAGTACGTCGGCCTTGGCTGCACAGGCGCGGCCGTGCAGACGACCGCCATTGCCGGGCAATGCTTCCAGATGCAGGTCGCTGGAACCGACCTCGAACAACACCGATTTCACTCCCGCCAGCTGCAGTTCCAGGCTGCGTGGCTCGGAGAATTTGCACTGCTCCTCGGCCACTGCGGTGCCGGGCAATGCGAACAGGATGGCCAGGGTCAAAGGCAGGCGCATGGGGTGTCCTCAGGCTTCGGAGCGCCGACGGCGCAGATAGATGGAAGCGGCGATCAGCGCGATGCCGATGGCGGCACCGATCCAGATGTCCGGGTCGCCATAAACACGCGAACTGTCGGTGTGCTGCAAGGCCCATTGCACCAGGTCGCTGGGGTTTTGCAGCGCACTGCTGTCCAGGTTGCCGCTGACGGCAAGCGGCGACCACGTACCAGGCAAGGCGCTGAGCAGGCCGCGATAGCCGACCACGTACCAGATCCCGCCGATCGGCAGCGACACGCCCGGCATCGCCGACAGGATGCTCAACATCACGCAGGCCAGCAGTGGGAACAGCGCCGCCCACAGGAACGGCTTGCTGCCGGCCCACGCCGAGCAGAACATCAGCCAGCCGACGGTCGGCAGCGACCACAACAGGCTCATCGGCACGGTCTTCAACAGCAGCCACAACAATGCGAACGGGTGCGAGTGAGTAGCCAACGCCCAGGGGCTGGGCACGCCTGCGATCGAGGCGCCAACGATGGCGATCAACCATAACGCCAGGCCGACCACCGTACCGATCACGATGGAAATCAGCGGCGCCAGCAGCAAGGCCCAGGCGGCCTTGGACAATACGGTCTGTACGTCGGAGACCGGCAACGACTTCCAGAACAGCACGCTGCGGTCGCGGCGATCGTCGTAGAGGCTGCCAAGCGCATAGAAGAACACCACGAACGCCAGGACCACCGAGGCGATGCCGACGCCGCCGAGCAGCAGTCCATCGCCGACCTGACCCAGGGTGCGCGTGTATTCGGCCAGATCGTCCATCCGGATGCTGTCGCCGGTCATGTTGCGGCGCGCACTGATCGCACCGATCACCGCGCCCAGCAGCGCAAAGAACACCGCGATGCCGCCGGTGATCACCTGCGCCCAGACGAAGCCGCCACGGTGTTCCCAGTATTCGCGTTTGAGTAGCCAGCCGAAGGTACGGGCAGGCGATGCGTGGTTGGTCATGGCATTCATGCGTAGGTCCCCTTCATGACGGCAACAAACAGGTCGGCCAGGCCGGGATTGCGGGTTTCGCCGAAGCGGGCGAGCTGATCCTTGGGCACGCCATCGAACAGCATCACGGTCTTGCCGAAGGGCAGGGCGCGTTCGTCGATCGGGGTCAGGGCGCGCGCAGTCTCCAGGTGTTCGGCACCGACCAGCACTTCGGTGTAGCGCTGCGCCACGTCTTCCATGTCGGCGGTGAGCACGATGCGGCCGTCGCGGATGAACATCACATCGGTGAGGATGTGTTCGATCTCTTCGACCTGGTGGGTAGTGACGATGATGGTCTTCTGCTCGTCGAAGTAATCCTCCAGCAAACGCTGGTAGAACTGCTTGCGATACAGGATGTCCAGGCCCAGCGTGGGCTCGTCCAGCACCAGAATGCGCGCGTCGATGGCCATCACCAGCGCCAGATGCAGCTGCACGATCATGCCCTTGGACAATTCGCGGACCCGCGATTTGCGATTGAGCTGGGTGTTGGCCAAAAAACGCTCGCACTTGGCGCGATCGAAGCGCGGATGCACCCCCGCCACGAAGTCGATCGCTTCGCCCACCCGTAGCCAGCGTGGCAACACCGCCACGTCGGCGATAAAGCAGACTTCGTTCATCAGCGCGTTGCGCTCGGTGCGCGGGTCCATGCCCAGCACCTTCAAGTCGCCGTCGAAGTCGGTCAGCCCTAGCACGGCCTTGAGCGCGGTGGTCTTGCCGGCGCCGTTGGGGCCGATCAATCCGACGATGCGGCCGGCGGCGATGGTGAAGCTGGTGTTGTCCAGCGCCAGCCGATGTTTGTAGGTCTTGCGTAGCCCACGTGCGTCGACGACATGGTCGGTGGAGACGGCGGTCATGGTGTTTTCCCCTGTGGCAACAGATCGTCGATGGACAGGCCCAGGCGCTGGATGCGTTCCAGCACCGCCGGCCATTCTTCATTCAAGAAGCGGTCGCGTTCGCTTCCGCGCAGCTTCTGTGCAGCTTCCGGGGTCATGAACATGCCCAGGCCGCGGCGTTTTTCCACCAGGTTCTCGTCGGCCAACTCCTGGTAGGCGCGCGAGACGGTGATGGGATTGAGTTGATAGTCCGCCGCGACCTGGCGCACCGAAGGCAGTGCGTCGCCAGGTTTGAGGATTCCATCGAGCATCATGGCAATGACCCGTTCCTTGAGTTGGCGGTAGATGGGAGCGCCGTCGCTCCATTGGATGTCGTTCATGATCAGCTCCGTGGGCGCAGAACCTGCGCGAAGGAGAAATAGGGCATCGACAGCGAAGCGCGCAGGTGCCGGCCAGGCCGGGTGCGCTCCTCGGGGGGAGTTGTCGCGTTTTCCGTAACCGCCTCCGACACGCCATAATCGGCGCCGGACTCCGTGACCTGACTGGAAGCGGCTCCCAGCCAACCAATGGCAAACAGGGTGCTGCCGAACAGCAACAGCGGAACTGGTCGCGTGACACGTGTGCTGTTCATGCTTTCCCCCTGCGTTGGATGACTGGTGTTGTATTCAACTATAACACCGACACGCAGGCAGTCAACTGTCTGTCATACCCAACTGATGGCACCCCACGCAGACCGGGGTGCCAAATCACCTTCGAGGAACTTCCAATGCTGCTGAAACGTCTATTGGTCGTTGTATTCGCTGGCTTTTTTGCAAGCTCGGCAATGGCCGCTGGGGCGCCGCTGCTGGATCTGGAGTACCGCCCGTTGGCCGGCAAAGCGCCAATCAACCTGAACCGGAGTTACGGCGGCAAGGTAGTGATGGTGGTCAATACCGCCAGCAAATGCGGCTACACACCGCAGTACGAAGGTCTGGAAGCACTCAACCAGCGCTTCGCCAGCCGCGGGTTTGCGGTGCTGGGCTTTCCATCCAACGATTTCCAGGGACAGGAACCCGGATCTGAGAGGCAGATCCAGGAATTCTGCACGCTGACCTATGGCGTCAAGTTCCCGATGTTTGAGAAGGTGCACGTGCTGGGCAAAGAAGCGACGCCGCTGTATCAGCGCTTGACGCAGGCAACGGGCGTGGCGCCGGGTTGGAACTTCCACAAGTATTTGATTGCACGCGACGGGCGCGTGGTAGCGCAGTTCCCCAGCAAGATCAAACCGGACGATCCGAGCGTGCTCGCAGCGATCGAGCGCGAGCTCACTGCGCCGTCGCGCTGAGCGCGGCTCTCGCAACGCCGCGTGCGCATGCGACAATGCGTGTTCAGCGCCGTCGGTGGCGTGTCTTTTCACTTTCGGGAAGTGCATCGAATGAAGATGGGAAAGCGCGGCGCGGCGGCGTCGCTACTGATGGTGGCAATGACGGCTTCGATGCCGGCGATGTCGCAGCAACCGGCCGCAGCGGCCACCAAGGAGAAGCCAGTTTTGAATGCATCGTCTGAGAAAAGCACGCGCGACAACGTCAGCTACGCCATCGGTATGGATGTAGCGCGCTCGTTCGAGCCGATTGCCCAGGACATCGATCTGAGCGCGATGCAACGCGCTATCGAAAATGCATTCAAGGGTGGCAAGCCGCTGTTGTCCGATGAGCAGACTCAGGCGACCGATACCGCATTGCGCACCGCGCTGGCTGCCCGCAATGGTCAGCAGGTGCCGGGCATGGCGCCAGGCTCCGCGCCGGCCACCCCGTCCAAGGAAAATGTCGGTTTGATGCTGGGCGACCGTGCGGTTGGTCCGTCGCTCGCCGGCATCAAGGACGAGATCGATCTGTCGACGCTGATGGAAGCGGTGCGTACCGTGTTCTCCAAGGGCACCACGCGTCTGACCCAGCAGGAAGCGGCCGCCACCATGCAGGCCTTCGCCTCTGCCAAGCAGGGCGCTGCCGGCGCCAAGAATCGCGAAGACGGCAATGCCTTCCTCGCCAAGAATAAAACCGAGAAAGGCGTGATCACCACCGCGTCCGGCCTGCAGTACATGGTGCTGCGCCAGGGCAGCGGCGAGCGCCCGATGCGGACCAACAAGGTGCGTGTGAACTACGAAGGCAAGCTGCTCGACGGGCAGGTCTTCGACAGTTCGTACCAGCGCGGCCAGCCGGCCGAGTTTGGTCTGGATCAAGTCATTCCCGGTTGGACCGAGGGCGTCGCATTGATGCCGGTCGGTTCGAAATATCGTTTCTGGATTCCATCCAACTTGGCCTATGGCCCGAACGGCACGCAAGGGGGGCCGATCGGACCGGACGCAACGTTGACGTTCGATGTCGAACTGATGGGTATCCTTCCCTGATCCCCCACAGGAGTACCCCCACCCATGCGAGTTGCGATCTTTGGTACCGGCTATGTTGGTCTTGTCACCGGTACCTGTCTGGCGGAAGTAGGTCATCACGTTATCTGCGTGGATATCGACCAGGCGAAAGTTGATGGTCTCAATCGTGGGGTGATTCCCATCTACGAACCCGGCTTGGAGCCGATGGTGAAAGCCAACCACGCCTCTGGCCGGTTGCGCTTCACCAGCGACGCCGCCGAGGCGATTGCGCACGGCGAAATCACCTTTATCGCCGTGGGCACGCCGCCGGACGAAGATGGCAGTGCCGACCTGCAGTACGTGCTGGCGGTTGCGCGCACTGTCGGTCGCCATATCGACGGCCCGTCGGTCGTGGTCAATAAATCCACGGTGCCGGTCGGGACCGCCGACAAGGTGCGCGCGGCGATCCAGGAAGAGCTGGACGCACGTGGCGTGGACCACGAATTCGATGTGGTTTCCAACCCCGAGTTCCTGAAGGAAGGCGATGCGGTGGCCGACTGCATGCGTCCGGACCGGATCGTGATCGGCGCCAAGAAGCCGGCTGCGATCGCACGCATGCGTCGTCTGTATGCCCCGTTCAATCGCAACCGCGATCGCATCGTGGAAATGGACGTGCGCTCGGCCGAGCTCACCAAGTACGCGGCCAACGCGATGCTGGCGACCAAGATCAGTTTCATGAACGAGATCGCCAATATTGCCGAGCGTGTCGGTGCGGACGTCGAGCACGTGCGTAACGGGATCGGCTCCGATCCGCGCATTGGCTGGCACTTCATCTATCCCGGTGCCGGTTACGGCGGCTCGTGCTTCCCCAAGGACGTGCAGGCACTTGCCAAGACGGCAGAGCAGTACGGCATGCAGCCGACCCTGCTCAACGCGGTGGAAAGCGTCAACAACGCGCAGAAGGGTCATCTGTTCGAACTGGTGCAGCGTCATTACGGTGGCGAAGGCGGCAGCATCGCCGGCAAGACCTTCGCGGTGTGGGGCCTGGCGTTCAAGCCCAATACCGACGACATGCGTGCGGCTTCCAGCCGTCGTCTGATGGCGCAGTTGTGGGAAGCCGGTGCCACCGTGCGTGCCTACGACCCGGAAGCCACGCACGAGGCCAAGCGCATCTTCGGCGAGCGCGACGACCTGACCTTCTGCGACGAAGCCTTTGCTGCACTGGAAGGCGCCGACGCACTGGTTGTTGTCACCGAGTGGAAGCAGTTCCGTAGCCCGGATTTCGGCAAGATCAAGCAGGCATTGAAGGACGACGTCGTGTTCGACGGACGCAACCTGTATGACCCGCAGGAAATCGAAGCCGCCGGTCTTGCTTACTACGCCATCGGACGAGGCCGTTCGTTGCATGCATGAGCAACTCTCGCCGCGCGACCAGGAACTGGACGCGCGGTTGGTGGAACTGGAAACGCGCCTCTCCTTCCAGGAGCTGGCGCTCAATGAACTGAGTGAAGCACTTGCGGACGCCCGTTTGACGGGTGCCCGCAATGCTGAGCTGATCCGCCACCTGCTCGAGGATCTGGGCAAGGTGCGCTCCACGTTGTTTGCCGATGCAGCGGACGAACCGCCGCCTCCGCACTATTGATTGCAGATTGCCACCGCCATGAGCGATACCTTACGTGACCAGTTGCTTGGCCTGGGCTTCAAGTCCGCCCCCAAGCCCGAACGCAAACCCGACGCACGGCCTGCCGCGCGTCACCATGGCAACGGTGGCAAGCCCGCACCCGGCGGCAACAGGCCGGGTGGCCAGGGCAGGGGACCGCAGCGGCCACACGCCGCTGCGGCGACCGATGCAACCAGCGAACGCAAAAGCGATGGCAGGCCCGACCGGCGCCACGATGGCAAGCCGGCAGCGTCGCCACGCCCCCAACATTCCAATGCCGAACGACGTGGCCCCAGGCCGGCGCGTACGCGCGAGGACATCGACCTGGCCAAGGCCTATGCGATCCGTGCGCAGCGCGAAAAAGACGAGCGCATCGAAGCCGAGCGCCTAAAGCAGGAAGAAGCACGCCTGCGTCGCGAAGCCAAGGCCAAGCTCGAGGAGCTGCTCAAGGACAAGGGCTTGAACCATGCCGATGCCGACATCGCGCGGCATTTCCCGTATGGCGGCAAGATCAAACGCATCTACGTCACCGCCGATCAGCTCAAGGCACTCAATGCCGGCGAGCTGGGCGTGCTGCAACTCAATGGGCGCTATCTGCTGGTGACGGCCGAGGTGCTCGCCGAGGCCGAATCCGTGTTCGCACCGTCGCTCGCCCTGAAGGTGGACCCGAATGCGCCGGCAGGCGACGACCCGTACGCCGATCCCCAATATCAAGTGCCCGACGATCTGGTCTGGTAACACCGCAATCCACTTGTGGTTTGAAAAATCGGACACCTTTCGGGTGCCCCTGTGTTGAGTGCGACCAAGTTGCTGCAGTGTGACGAAATGAGCACAGCTGATATCTGATCGCATACACGACATCGTCGTCGCGACGCATGGCGCGGTCACCGATCTGCCTGCGGCTGCGTTCCCACTGAGCGGTCGCTCATAAATTTGCCCGGCAATATGGCCTGGCACCGCTTTTCAGGAATCAGGATGATGCGCGCGCAGATAGGGAACGGTTATTTCGCACATATCGACGGCTTACGTGCGCTGGCCGTGCTGTCGGTCATCGCCTACCACCTGGACGCGACCTGGTTGCCCGGTGGCTTCACCGGTGTCGACATCTTCTTCGTTATCTCCGGGTTTGTGGTCAGCGCCTCGGTCGATCGGCTGCCTCGCGTGTCGGTTGCGGCAGAACTTGTCCGCTTCTATGCGCGTCGCTTGCGGCGTATCGCGCCCGCGCTGCTGGCATGTCTGGTGACCACTGCGCTGTTCTCGATGGTGTTCATCCCCGAGTCGTGGCTAAGCGAATCCAGCACCAAGACCGGGATCATGGCCCTGTTCGGTTTGAGCAACTGGGTGCTTGCCAGCGTGGGGCAGGATTATTTTTCGCCGCGCGCAGAGTTCAATCCGTACACGCAAACATGGTCGCTCGGCGTCGAAGAGCAGTTCTATCTGCTGTTTCCGTGGATGTTTCTGGCGTGGATGCGCGGCGGTGCAGGGCGCTTCTGGTCGCTGGGCGTGTTCGCGCTCGCCAGTGCGGCCTCGCTCGGGTACGCGTGGCAGCGCACGCATGTGCCGGGGCATGAAGTCACATCGTTTTATCTGACGACTGCGCGTTTCTGGCAACTGGGTGCGGGCGTGCTGTTGTATCAAGGCATGACACTTCTCGGGCGCCGCGAAGGACGCCATCTGTTTGCCACCGGCATCGCGATGCCGGCTGCACTGCGCACGCTGCTGTTGGTGCTGGCGTTGGCCAGCATCGGAAATGGCTTGTGGAATGCGCGCCCCGGCCATTCGCCGTGGAGCGACGGGCTTTGGCCGGTGCTGGGCACGCTGGCCTTGCTGGCGTTGTTGCATCGACACGCCGACGGCTGGGCGGGGCGCGTCCTGTCCGCCAGGCCAATGGTGGCGATCGGCCGCATCTCGTATTCGCTGTATCTGTGGCACTGGCCGGTTCTGGTGCTGTTGCGGTGGACCGTCGGGTTGGAATCGGCCAGCGCCAAACTTGCGGCGCTAGCCTTGACGTTCGCATGTGCGGTGGCGTCGTATCGTTGGGTGGAGTTGCCGTGGCGCACACGTCGTCTGAGCGGTCGCTCGAACATGCGCGTTGTGGCGATCGGCATCGGCGCGCTGGTGCTGGCCGCTGGCGTGCAATCGCTGCTGATCAAGTCCGCGCCGTACGCCTCGTGGAGTGTGGTCAGCAGGCATCCGCAGGATTGGTATGCCTATGCCCGTGGCCTGCGCAAGGAATTTCCGGACTGCCGCCTGCTGGCGAGCAATGCATTGGTCAACGGGCAGCCGGTGCGGATTTTCGCGCGCGGGCAGTGCACGCGACCGGCTAAGACGGGACGGCAGGTCTTTGTGATAGGCGATTCGCATGCGCTGGCCTACAACGAAATGCTGCGACGCTTTCCAGTGGTCGAAGGTGGCAGCGTCCGCATATACGGGGTCGCCGGTTGTTCGGTCGCTTCGATGCAACCTGGCGTGAAAGTGCCCGGGTGCGAGGAGTTCGTGCACGCCGCGCTGGAAGATGTGATCGCCAACGTACATCCTGGCGATGTGCTGTTTCTGCCAGGGTTGCGTGTGCCGCGTCTGGCCGAGCAGGACGCCCTGTTCGATCTGGATGCCAATGTCGCTACGTTGCAGAGCGAACAGGCGCAACGCGAGCGTGATGCGAGTGTTGCCGCAACCATCGCTCTGCTGGCGCCGGTGCAGGCGCGGGGCGTGCGGATCGTGTTCGAGGCGCCCAAGCCTGTGCTCAGGGCACCGCCGTACCGATGCTCGGATTGGTTCAATCGCCACAACGCGGTATGCGCCAACGGCATGCAGATTGAGCGAGCCGTCATGGAGCGGTACCGCGCGCCGGCACTGGACGGTGTGCATCGCATTGCCGCAGCGCTGGGCGGCGCCAGTGTCTGGGACCCGCTGCCACTGCTGTGCGATGCGCAGACGTGCGCGCCGACCCGGCATGGCCGACCGCTGTTCTTCGATGCAGACCACCTGAGCGGCTACGGCAATCGTGTGCTGCTGCCCAGCTTCGCTGCGCATCTGCGTGGCTTACCGGAGCAGGCGCCAACGCACTAACCGGATCAGGCAGCGATAGACAGGCCGGTCACGGAAGGCACGGCACCATGTACGCCGTTGCCGGTCGACGCAGTCGGGCATAAGGTCAGCTGCGTTGTCGCTCACTTCCTGCCGATGGTGCCGCATATGTCCATGTCTCCAAACTCCTCGCAAGCTCGCGCCATTTTGCAGGCGTCGTTGATGCCCGCTGCTGCGTTCAACGTTTTGCGCCTGCAGGCAGGGCGACACCTGGCATTGGCCGGAGCGGTGTTGGCGCTATGCCTGACCAGTGCGCAGGCATTTGCGCAGTCGGAAGACGCCCCGGCGTTCGACCGTCCTGGTATCCCGTTCGCTGCCGAAGTGCTGCAGCCTGGCGCGTTCGCCTGGGAGCAGGGCTTGCCGGATGCCAGTACCGATCGTGCCGATGGTCAGCGCACGACGCTGTACACCGCCGACACGGTGCTGCGTCTTGGGGTATCCGAGCATGTGGAGCTGCAACTGGGCAGCGACAGTTACAACTGGCAGCACGGTGGTGATGCGCGCACGCACGGCGGTGGCGACAGCCATGTCGGGTTGAAGGTCGCCTTGCCGTCGCGATCGGAGAGTTTCCATTGGGCGGCACTGGGCACCTATCACGTGCCGACCGGCAGCCCTGCCTTCAGCGATGGCTATTCGCGCGAGCTCGGGGTGACTGCATCGTGGGATCTTTCGCAGCAGCGCGCGCTGGCGTTGTACGTCAATTACGCACGCGATAACGACGGGCACACCTGGACGTTTTCGCCCAACTACACGTTTTTTTCGGGCGAGCATTTCAGCAGTTATGTGGAAGCTGGCCTGGATACCGGCAGCGAGCATTCGCGTGTGGCGGGCGCCGGCGGTGCCTGGCAACTGCCGCACGCAATGCAGCTGGATGTTTCGGTGCTGCGCGGGCTGACCTCGGAAAGCCCGGATTGGCAGGGCGGAATCGGCTTGTCGATCGCGTTTCAGTAACAGGTCAATAGCAGCCCGGACACGCGTGCGACAGCGAGGCGCGAGCTCTGGCGTTGTGGCGCCCTCCATGGGCCTTGCTGGGGCAATGGCCGGTCGCTTGGATTTCAGACGCTTGCGTGACCGCAGCAGATCGCTTGGCTGCACGTTACGGCGGTCTGTCAGACGTGTGGGTGATCAATCGACGTGCGTGGAGCGGGGCGGGCGCACGGCAACGCGCGTGCCATCCACAGATCGTAACGGCACGCCGCGGCCCACAGATCGTAACGGCACGCCGCGGCCCACAGATCGTAACGGCACGCCGCGGCGTCCAGAAGCTGCAGTAAGCTGTTTATCTCGACCGATGCGGCTCTGTGCCAATGACCGCCACAGTTGCGCCGCTGGATTTTGTTCCGCTCATGCTGCACTGCCGCATGCATTGAATGGCGGGAAAAGGCTTAATTGGATCGATCCAATTCCAGTCCATTACATGCGCGTTTTTCACTCAGCGGGTCTCAGCGCTTGACGCGTCCCAAGCAGGCCTCGGCTGCGCCGGCGGCTGGCGAAGTACGTCTGGCGCGGCGTGGCGCGGTGACGCTGCGCGACATCGCAGGCGCAATCGGCGTCTCGCGCGCAACCGTGTCGCTGGTGCTGCGCGGCAGCCCGCTGGTGCATGCCAGCACGCGCGCGCGGGTGGAAGCCGAGCTGGATCGGCAAAACTACGTCTACAACCGGGCCGCGGCCAATCTGCGCCAGCGCACCTCGTCCAGCATCGCGCTGGTCATCAATGATCTGTCCAACCCGTTTTTCGCGGAGTTTGCAGCTGGCGTCGACGAAGCGTTGGGTGCGGCCGGCTACGTCACGCTGCTGGGCAGTACCGGGGAGTCCACACAGCGGCAGCAGGCGGTGTTGACTTCGTTGATGGAGCACACGCCGGCCGGGATCATCCTGTCGCCGGCCGAGGGCAGCCAGGCGCAGGCGCTGGCGCAGGTGCTGGGCCGCCAGCGCAATGTGGTGCTGTTCAATCGCGAGGTGGAAGGCGCTGGCTGGGACCTGTTGGCGCTGGACAACGAACAGGGCGCGTTTCTGGCCTGCACGCATCTGATTGAACAAGGTCATCGGCACATCGTGTTTTTCGGCGGGCATGCCGAATCCAGCTCGTGCCGGCAGCGCCGCGCCGGTTATACGCGGGCGATGTCCGGCGAGGGTCTGGCTCTGCAGTATGTCGAGTCGGCACCCAATCGTCAGGACGCCGCACTGTGTGGCACGCGCATGCTCGACAACGCCGACCAGGCCGCGACCGCGGCGGTTTGCTACAACGACAGCGTTGCGCTTGGCCTGATGGCCGCGCTGGCGATGCATGGGATCGTTCCGGGCCGCGACTTCGCGGTGACTGGCTTCGACGATATTGCCGAAGCTGCGTTGTTTACCCCGGCGTTGACCACGCTGGCGGCCGATCCACGTGCGCGCGGCCGGCAAGCGGCGCAGCTGGTGCTGCAGCGCATCGGCAGCCCGGACCTGGCGTCGCAGCGGCTGACCGCTGCAGTGGCGCTGAAGGTCCGCGCGAGTAGCGCCTGCGCGCCCTCACACCTCTCTGTGTCTTCGCAACATCCCTTAAGCGATTCTCCCGCCCATTCCCCCACCAAGGCCTCAGGCCGCTGACCAGGCAACTCCTATGGTTTCCCTTTCCACGCAATCCACTGTGCCAAGCGGCAACAAGGCGCCCGTCAACAACGGCGTCGCGTTGTCGGTGGTCACCACGATCTTTTTCATGTGGGGCTTTCTCACCTGCCTCAACGACATCCTGATTCCGCATCTGAAGGCGGTGTTCGAGCTGAACTTTGCGCAGGCGATGCTGGTGCAGTTCACCTTCTTCGGTGCGTACTTCCTGATGTCGTTGCCGGCCGGTTGGCTGGTGAATCGCCTGGGCTACAAGCAGGGCATTGTCGCTGGGCTGGCGGTGGCAGCGGTCGGTGCGCTGGGTTTCTGGCCTGCGGCGGAACTGCGCGTATATGGCGCATTTCTGGGAGCGTTGTTCGTACTTGCCACCGGCATCACCATCCTGCAGGTGGCGGCAAATCCGTATGTCGCGTTGCTGGGTCCGGAGCGCAGTGCCTCCAGCCGGCTGACCTTGGCGCAGGCGCTCAATTCGCTGGGGACCGCGATTGCGCCGCTGCTGGGCGGCTGGTTGATCCTCTCCAACACGGTGATGAGCGGCGACCAGCTCAAGGCGTTGCCGGACGCCGAGCAGCTGGCCTATCGCGTGCAGGAAGCGCAGGCCGTGCAAGGCCCCTACATCGGGCTGGGCGTGGTGCTGTTTTTGCTGGCGATCTTCGTGTTTCTGTTCCGTCTGCCCGCGTTGACCGATGCCGGCGCGCAAAAGGAAGAGAGCAAGCATTCGCTACTGGATGCGCTGCGTCACCCGCATGTGCGTTTCGGTGTGCTGGCGATCTTCTTCTATGTCGGCGCAGAAGTGGCGATCGGCAGCCTGATGGTCAATTACTTCTCGTTGCCTGAGATCGGCGGGTTCACCGAGCGCGAGGCGACCACCTATGTGTCGGCGTACTGGACCTTGGCGATGATCGGCCGCTTCATCGGTTCGGCGTTGTTGGCCAAGCTGTCGCCACGCGTGCTGCTGTCGGTATTTGCGGGGATCAACGCCTTGCTGCTGGGCCTGACCATGGCCAGTGGCGGCATGCTGGCGGTGTATGCGCTGGTGGCGATCGGACTGTTCAACTCGATCATGTTCCCGACCATCTTTACCCTGGGCATCGAGCGGCTCGGTCCACTGACCGGGCGCGCATCCAGCCTGTTGATCATGGCCATTGTGGGTGGCGCGATCGTGCCGTATCTGCAGGGCTTGCTGGCGGATCGCATCGGCCTGCATGAGTCGTTCGTGCTGCCGCTGGTGTGCTACCTGTACATCGTGTTTTACGGCATCTGGGGCTCGCGTTTGCGCGGCGCACTGGCGGAGGCGCGCGCATGAGTGCTGCCAAGAACCAGGTGGTCTGTTTCGGTGAAGCCTTGATCGACATGCTGGCCTTGCCGCAGGCCAGCGCCGATGACGCGCGCACCTTCGCGCAATATGCCGGCGGTGCGCCGGCCAATGTGGCGGTTGCGGTGGCAAAGCTCGGCGGCGCTGCGCATTTTGTGGGCATGCTCGGGCGTGACATGTTTGGCGATTTCCTGTTGCAGAGTCTGCAGCAGGCCGGCGTTGCCACCGATGGCATCGTGCGCACCGATGAAGCCAAGACCGCGCTGGCGTTTGTGGCGCTGGACGACGCCGGCGAGCGCAGTTTCAGCTTCTACCGGCCACCGGCAGCGGACCTGCTGTTCCGTCCGGAGCACTTTGCCGCCGATGGGTTTGCGCAGGCAGCGGTGCTGCACGTGTGCTCCAACAGCATGACCGAGGATGCGGTCGCGCAATGCACGCTGGACGGCATGCGCCGCGCGCGTGCCGACGGCGCCATCGTCAGCCTGGACCTCAATCTGCGCCCGATGCTGTGGCCGCAGGATGTGGACCCGGCTGCGTTGCTGTGGGAAGCGTTGGCGCTGGCCGATGTGGTCAAGCTCTCGCGCGAAGAACTGGAGTATCTGGCCGGCACCTTGCATAGCGACGCCAGCGCGGTGACGCAGAAGTTGTGGCAGGGCAACGCGCGCTGGCTGCTGGTCACCGACGGCGGTGGCCCGGTGCATTGGCAGACACGGGTGGATTCCGGCCAGGTGCCGGCGTTCACTGTGCAGGTGCGCGACAGCACCGCGGCTGGCGATGCGTTCGTCGGTGGTCTGCTGTATCAGCTGGCCGCACGTGCGAGCACGCTTGAACACCTGTGCGGCGATGCTGCGGCGATGACGCAGGTGATTCGTTTCGCGGCCGCTGTCGGTGCGCTGGCAGTGACGCGCAAGGGCGCGTTCGCCGCGATGCCCAGCATCGATGAAGTCCATTCTCTGATCCAGGAACAAGCATGAGCCCGTTGCCCGCATCTCCCGCTCCCGATTTCCGCTCGGCCGATGTGTTGCGCCAGCATATTGCCGACACCATGGCGTTCTATCACCCGCGCGCGATCGACCCGGCCGGTGGCTTCTTCCAGTATTTCAAGGATGACGGCAGCATCTACGATGCCGGCCACCGGCATCTGGTGAGCAGCACGCGCTTCGTCTTCAACTATGCGATGGCCTATCGCGAATTCGGCAATGCCGAGTATCTGCAAGCGGTGCGTCATGGCCTGGAGTATCTGCGCAACGTGCACCGCAATGCTGCCACTGGCGGGTATGCGTGGACGCTGCGCGATGGCGTGGTCGAAGACGACATGAACCACTGCTACGGTGTGGCGTTCGTGCTGCTGGCGTATTCGTGCGGCCTGAAAGCCGGTATTGCCGAAGCGCGCGAATGGATGGACGAAACCTGGCAGCTGCTGGAAAAGTACTTCTGGGAAGCAGAATTCGGCCTGTATCGCGATGAGGCCGATGCGCAGTTCAACTTCACCCGCTATCGCGGCCAGAACGCCAACATGCACATGTGCGAGGCGATGATCGCCGCCTACGAGGCCAGCGGCGAGCAGCGCTATCTCGATCGTGCGTTGCAGCTGGCCGACACCATGACCCGGCGCCAGGCGGCCAAGGCCGATGGGTTGGTGTGGGAGCACTACGACCCGCAGTGGAACATCGACTGGGACTACAACCGCGATAACCCCAAGCATTTGTTCCGCCCCTGGGGGTTCCAGCCGGGTCACCAGACCGAGTGGGCCAAGCTGCTGATGCTGCTGGATCGCTACGCGCCGACAGACTGGTTGTTGCCGACTGCGCAACATCTGTTCGATGTTGCGGTGGATCGCTCCTGGGATGCACAGCGCGGCGGGCTGTATTACGGCTTCGCACCTGACGGGCAGGTGTGCGATGACGACAAGTATTTCTGGGTGCAGGCCGAGTCGTTGGCTGCAGCGGCCTTGTTGGCGCAGCGCAGTGGCGATGCGCGCTACTGGCAGTGGTACGACAAGCTGTGGGAGTACTCCTGGACCCACATGGTCGACCACCGCTACGGCGCGTGGTATCGCATTCTGGATGCGGATAACCGCAAGTACAGCGACGAGAAGAGCCCGGCCGGCAAGACCGATTACCACACCATGGGCGCGTGCTACGAAGTGTTGAACGTGTTGCGTCCAGCAGTTTGATGCGGGTGTAACAGGGCGCGGCCGTCTATGTGCGGTCGCGCCGTGATGTAGGAGCGCATCCGGACGCGATGGGGCTTTATCGGTAACGCCCTGTCGCGCCCGGGTGCGCTCCTACGTTGGGTTGGTCGCAGCTTGCGGTGATGCTGGCCCGGCGTCATTCGGGTGCCGCACCATGCGTGCGTCCTACAACGTGTTGTATGTGTTGCGTCCAGCAGCTTGATGCGGGTGTAACAGGGCGCGGCCGTCTATGTGCGGCCGCGCCGTGATGTAGCAGCGCACCTGGGCGCGATGGGGCTTTATCGGTAAGGCCGCATCGCGCCCGGGTGCGCTCCTAAGTTGATTGGTCGCTGCTTGCGGTGATGCCGGCCCGGTGTCATTCCGGGTCGTAATCTAGATTCGATGCCAGCCAGCGCTCGGCCAATGCCAGGGTGATGCCCTTGCGCTTGGCGTAGTCGGCGACCTGTTCCTTGCCCAGCCGCCCGACCACGAAATACTGGCTCTTGGGATGGCTGAAGTAATACCCGGACACCGCTGCAGTGGGCAGCATCGCAAAGCTCTCGGTGAGCGACATGTCCGTGTTGCGTTCGGCATTGAGTAGATCGAACAGCGTGCGTTTTTCGCTGTGTTCCGGGCATGCGGGGTAACCGGGTGCCGGGCGAATGCCGCGATAGCGTTCGGCAATCAAGGCCTCGTTGTCGAGCTCTTCGTTGTCGATGTATCCCCAGAACTCGGTGCGCACACGCTGATGCAGGCGCTCGGCCAGTGCCTCGGCCAGGCGATCGGCCAATGCCTTGAGCAGGATTGAGTTGTAGTCGTCGTGCGCCGCTTCAAAACGTGCAACATGCGGGTCGATGCCGATGCCGGCAGTGACCGCAAACCCACCGATCCAGTCCTGCTTGCCGCTGTGCTTGGGCGCGATGAAATCAGCCAGGCAGAAGTCGGGACGGTCGACGGGTTTGTCGACTTGCTGACGCAAAAAATGCAGGGAATGGGGAATGGAGAATCGGGAATGGTCGGGCGCCGATGCATCGCCTTGCGATTCCCGATTCCCGATTCCCGATTCCGCAGGCTCAGTCAGCATAACAACATCATCGCCTACTGCATTGGCCGGCCACAGCCCAAACACCGCCTTGGCCGTGAGCCATTTTTCGTCGACGATCTGCTTAAGCATACGTCGCGCGTCGCGATACAGCTCGCTGGCCTGGGTGCCGACGATCTCGTCGCTGAGGATGGCCGGAAATTTGCCGGCCAGCTCCCAGGCCTGGAAGAACGGCGTCCAGTCGATCAGCTCGATCAACTCTTGCAGCGGGTAATCGTCGAATACGTGCAGGCCAGGCTGACGCGGAGTGGGCGGTGTGTAGTTAGCCCAATCGCCATCGAAACGCTGTGCGCGTGCCTTTTCCAACGACACCAGCCGTTTTGCATCGCCACGGTTGCGGTGGCGTGCGCGGATCTCGGCGTAGTCCGCCTCGTTGGCAGCTACGAAGGCCTGACGCAGGTCGCGCGAAATCAACGATTGCGCAACGCCTACCGCACGCGAGGCATCCTTCACCCAGACCGTGGGTGCGGCGTAATGCGGGTCGATTTTCAGCGCGGTGTGCGCGCGCGAGGTGGTGGCGCCACCGATCAACAACGGAATCTCAAAACCCTGTCGCTGCATTTCGCGCGCCACATGCGACATCTCTTCCAGCGAGGGCGTAATCAAGCCGGACAACCCGATCAGATCTGCATTTTCTTCGCGCGCACGGTCCAGGATCACCTGCGCAGACACCATCACGCCCAGGTCCACCACATCGAAGTTGTTGCACGCCAACACCACGCCAACGATGTTCTTGCCGATGTCGTGCACATCGCCTTTCACGGTGGCCATGATGATCTTGCCGTTGGATTTACCAACGTCGCCGGTGCGCAGTTTTTCAGCTTCGATGTACGGCAGCAGATAGGCCACGGCCTTTTTCATCACGCGCGCGGATTTGACCACCTGCGGCAGGAACATCTTGCCGGCACCGAACAGGTCGCCGACCACATTCATGCCGTCCATCAGCGGGCCTTCGATCACATCCAGCGGGCGTGTCGATTGCTGGCGCGCTTCTTCGGTGTCGGTTTCCACATAGGCATCAATGCCGTGCACCAGCGCATGCGCCAGGCGTGCACGCACCGGTTTTTCGCGCCACGCCAGGTCTTCGACCTTGGCCGCACCCTTGCTGCCTTTGTAGCGTTCGGCGATTTCCAGCAGCCGCTCGGTACCGTCCTTGCGGCGATTGAGGATGACGTCTTCCACGCGCTCGCGCAGGTCCGGGTCCAGCTCATCGTAGATCGGCATGCCACCGGCATTGACGATGCCCATGTCCATGCCGGCCTTGATCGCATGGAACAGAAACACCGAGTGAATCGCCTGACGCACCATCTCGTTGCCGCGGAAGGAGAACGACACATTCGATACGCCGCCGGAGATGTGGCAATGCGGCAGCGTGCGTTTGATCTCGCGGGTCGCCTCGATGAAGTCCACTGCGTAGTTATCGTGCTCCTCGATGCCGGTGGCCACGGCAAAGATGTTCGGGTCGAAGATGATGTCTTCCGGCGGAAAACCCACTTGCTCGGTCAGCACCTTGTAGGCGCGCGTGCAGATTTCCACCTTGCGTGCGCAGGTGTCGGCCTGGCCCACTTCATCGAAGGCCATGACCACGGCGGCAGCGCCATAACGCAGCACCTTGCGCGCCTGTTCGATAAAGAGCGCTTCGCCTTCTTTCAACGAAATCGAGTTGACCACGCTCTTGCCTTGCAGGCATTTCAAGCCGGCTTCGATCACCGTCCATTTGGACGAATCCACCATCACCGGAATACGCGCGATATCCGGCTCGGACATGATCAGATTGAGAAAGCGCGTCATCGCTTTTTCGGAATCGATCAGGCCCTCGTCCATGTTGACGTCGAGGATCTGCGCGCCATTGGCAACCTGCTGGCGCGCCACGTCCACGGCTTCTTCGTAACGCTCTTCCTTGATCAGCTTGCGGAATTGCGCGCTGCCGGTGACGTTGGTGCGCTCGCCGACGTTGACGAACAACAGGTCCGGCGTGATGACCAGCGGTTCCAGGCCCGACAGGCGGGTGTAGCGGGGAGTGCTCATGCGATGCTCTGGCGGGCGTCGGACGGGGCGAATGTCCAGGCGAGGCGATGATGGTTGGCGGTTGGCAGGGCGCGGACCGAGATGGCCCTCATCCGCCCTTCGGGCACCTTCTCCCGCGCGCGGGAGAAGGGAGCTTTCATCCATGTGCGGAGTAATGTGCTGTCCTTCTCCCGCGCGCGGGAGAAGGGAGCTTTCATCCACGTGCGGAGCAATGTGTCGTGCTTCTCCGGCGTGCGAGAGAAGGGAGCTTTCGTCCACGTACCGAGCGATGTGCTGTCCTTCTCCGGCGTGCGGGAGAAGGGAGCTTTCGTCCATGTGCAGAGCAATGTGCCGTGCTTCTCCCGCGTGCGGGAGAAGGGAGCTTTCGTCCACGTGCGGAGCGATGTGCTGTCCTTCTCCCGCGTGCGTGAGAAGGTGGCGCGCAGCGCCGGATGAGGGCCCACGTGCTGCATCACGCTGCCAGCTCCTGCGCACCCGGCAACTGCCGCGGCGGCAGATCCGCTACCGCTTCGGCAATTGCGCGGATGTGGTCCGGCGATGTACCGCAGCAACCGCCAACCAGATTCAGCAAGCCGGACTGGGCAAATTCGCGCAGCGTCTCGGCCATTTCCTCGGGCGTTTCGTCGTATTCGCCGAATGCATTCGGCAACCCGGCGTTCGGATGCGCGCTGACATAGGCGTCGGCGATCTGCGCCAGCGTTTCCACATGTGGGCGCAGATCCTTGGCGCCCAGCGCGCAATTCAGGCCCACCGACAGCGGCCGCCCGTGCGCAACCGAGGCGTAGAACGCTTCGGCAGTCTGCCCGGACAGCGTGCGACCGGACGCATCGGTAATGGTGCCGGAGACCATCACCGGCAAGCGCCCGCCGCGTGCTTCGAAGACTTCTTCGATCGCGTACAGCGCGGCCTTGGCATTGAGCGTGTCGAAGATGGTCTCCACCATCAGCGTGTCGGCGCCGCCGTCGATCAAGCCTTCGACAGCCTCGCGGTAGGTCTCGCGCAATGCATCGAAACTGGTGTTGCGGTAGCCGGGATCGTTGACGTCCGGGCTGATCGACGCCGTGCGGCTGGTGGGGCCGAGCACGCCGATCACAAAGCGCGGTTTGTGCGGCGTGAGCGCTTCGACGGCATCGCAGCATTCGCGCGCCACTTGCGCGCCGGCCTTGTTCAATTCGTACACCACGTGTTCCAGGTGATAGTCGGCCTGGCTGACCGAGGTGGCGTTGAACGTGTTGGTTTCCAGCAGGTCGGCACCGGCATCCAGATAGGCGCGGTGGATGCCGGCGATGATCTCGGGGCGGGTCAGCAACAGTAGATCGTTGTTGCCCTTCAGATCGTGGCCTTCCTGCGTGTGGGCGTGATCGCAGCCCGGGCCATGCACATGCGCGCTGTCGTAGCCCTCGGCAAACCGCGTGCCGCGATAGTCGGTTTCCTGCAGATCGTGGCGCTGGATCATGGTGCCCATCGCGCCATCGATGATGAGGATGCGTTCGCGCAGCGCGGCAGTGAGCTTGGCTGCACGGTCCGGGCGCAGCCACGGCAACGAGAACGGGATTAGGGGTTCGGAATTTGCGATTGGCAGGGATGTCATCAGCCAGTTCTCCGCGCACTCGTGCTGTTGTTTTCAACCAATCCCGATTCCCGACTTCCGACTCCCGGTTTCATCGCAATCAACGAGATCACTTCGAAATGGGGCGGGCGTTTTTCGCGCGTCACCGTCTCCAGGCTGGACACATCCAGCCCGGCTTTTTCGACGAACTTGCGCAGTTCCTTGGCGGCAAACCCGAGATTGACGTGGCCATAGGCGTGCACGGCCGCGCGGTGTTCGTGTTTGGCCAGGCTGCACAGCAGCAAGCGCCCGCCGGGGCGCAACACGCGTGCGGATTCGGCCACCGCTTGCGCCGGTTTTGCGGCATACGTCAGCGCGTGCATCAGGACCACCAGGTCGAAGCTGGCATCGGGGAAGGGCAGCGCATGCATGTCGCCTTCGCGCACTTCCACGTTGCGCAGTTTGCGCAGGCGCTCGCTGGCAGCGGCGACCACGCGTGCGCTGGTGTCGATACAGATGTAGCGGGTGGCGTGCGGGGCGACCAGTTCGGCCAGCACGCCGTCGCCGGAGGCGATGTCGAGCACGTCGCCGGTTTCCAGCAAGGGCAGGGCGGTGCGCGCCAGCGCTTCCCAGGTGCGACCGGGCGAGTAGTGCCGCTCCATGTCGCCGGCCACCGAATCGGCCCAGTTCTGGTCGGCGGCGCGGTTGGCCAACACGGCCGCCACGCGCTCGGCATCCTGGCGCAGCAGCGGGTCATCGCTACCGGTGCTCAGCGCCAGCCACAGCGCCCGCTGGGCCGGGTCCAGCGACACTTCGTCGAAGCGGTAGTACGCCGACACGCCGGCGCGGCGGTCGCGCACCAGCCCGGCTTCCTTGAGCTTGGCCAGATGGGTGGACACGCGCGGCTGGGCCAGACGGGTGATGGCCGACAGTTCGGCCACGGTGAGTTCTTCCTGTTCCAGCAGCGCCAGCAGGCGTACCCGGGTGGCGTCGGCAAACACTTTCAGGCGCGCCGACCAGTCTTCCAGATCCATGAATATCTCTATATCGCGATATGGAGATATTTTCGGCCCGGTGGGGTGTGGGGTCAACTACATACGCATGCGAATGGTTGTGGCTACAATGGCCGCTCAGTCAATAACCGGAAGGGGTCGAACGTGGATTTCAGCTTTACCGAAGAGCAACTGATGATCCAGGACGTGGCCCGCCGGATCGCCCAGGAAAAGATCGCCCCCAGCGCCGAACAGTTCGATCGCAGTGGCGAGTTCCCGCTGGAAAACATCCGGCTGCTGGGCGAAAACGGCCTGATGGGCATCGAAGTGCCGGCCGAGTACGGCGGTGCCGGCATGGACCCGATCAGCTACGCGCTGGCGATGATCGAGATCGCGGCCGGCGACGGCGCGCACTCCACCATCATGTCGGTCAACAACTCGCTGTTCTGCACCGGCATCTTAAAAAACGGCAGCGAGGCGCAGAAGCAGCTGTACGTGCGTGCGATTGCCGAAGGCACGCATATCGGCGCATTTGCGCTGACCGAACCGCAGTCCGGCTCGGATGCATCGGCGATGCGCTGCCGCGCGGTCAAGCAGGCCGATGGCAGCTTTGTCATCAACGGCAAGAAGAGCTGGATCACCTCCGGCCCGGTGGCCAAGTACATCGTGTTGTTTGCGGTGACCGAGCCTGAAAAGGGCTCGCGCGGCATTACCGCTTTTATGGTCGACACCGACAAGCCGGGCTTTCATCGCGGCAAGACCGAGCCCAAGCTGGGCATTCGCGCCTCGGCCACCTGCGAGATCGAGTTCGCCGATTACGTTGCACAGGCCGACGACGTGCTGGGCGTGGAAGGCGAGGGCTTCAAGACCGCGATGAGCGTGCTCGATGCCGGGCGCATCGGGATTGCCTCGCAAGCGGTTGGCATTGCGCGCGCCGCGTATGAAGCCACGCTTGCGTACGTCAAGGAACGTAAGGCCTTCGGCGCGGCCATCGGCACCTTCCAGATGACCCAGGCCAAGATCGCCGACATGAAGTGCAAGTTGGATGCGGCGTTGTTGTTGACGCTGCGTGCGGCCTGGCTCAAGGGGCAAGGCAAGAAGTTCGGCACCGAAGCGGCGGTCGCCAAGCTCACCGCCTCGGAGGCGGCAATGTGGATCACCCACCAGGCAGTGCAGATCCACGGCGGCATGGGTTACTCGAAAGAGATGCCGCTGGAGCGCTACTTTCGCGATGCCAAGATCACGGAAATCTACGAAGGAACGTCTGAAATTCAACGCCTGGTGATCGCGCGCGGGGAAACCGGGCTGCGCTGAGGTCGTCCGCACTCCAGCGCTGCCGCAGGTGCGGCAACGCTGGAGCGCTCTCCGTGATGCCAAGATCACCGAGATCTACGAAGATGCCTCCGAGATTCAACGCGTGGTGATTGCGCGTGGTGAAACCGGGCTGCGCTGAAGCCGGCGCGGACGCGTGCGGCAAGTGCGCGATGCGGCTCTGCGCTATCGAGAGCAGCAAGATCTATCCAGGCGACGTGCAGATCCATCTGCCTTCACTTGCTTGCGCGGAGGTACGCCTCGTAGGCGGATGGGTCCGCATGGGGCCCTCATCCGGCGCTGCGCGCCACCTTCTCCCGCAGGCGGGAGAAGGGAGTGTCGCGTCGTTGCATCGTCTAGTCGTTGCATCGTTGGTCCTGCCTCGACAGTGGGGCGGAAAGGGCGCGCGCTTGTCGGATTAGCTTGTGAGGTGCCAACGGCGCAGCCCACAATCGGAATTCCTCCGATCTTTTCTGTCACGCATGCTCACGTTTCCCTCCCTGTTTCGCGGTCGTATCCGGCCGCTTGCCGCGATCGGCCTTGGCATGTCGTGGTGCCTGCTGATGCTGCCTGCGCTTGCGCAAATGCCATCGCCCTCGATCGTGCCCACCGACCGCCTGCAGGAGCCGTGGTGGGCCCAGCGCCACGCGCAGGTGCTGGAACAGGTCAAACAGCATCCTGAGACGAAGCTGCTGTTGATCGGTGATTCCATCACGCAGAACTATGAAAAAGCCAAGGCGCCCGACGAAGACTTTCAGCCCACCTGGCAGACCTTCTACGGCAGCCGCGGCGCGCTCAACTTGGGCTTCAGCGGCGATGGCACCGAAAACGTGCTGTGGCGGCTGGCCAATGGCGAAGTGGATGGCCTGCAGCCCAAGGTTGCGCTGGTGCTGATTGGCACCAATAACACCGGCCACCTCGGCCAGACCGCGGAGCAGACCCAGCTCGGCATCGACGCGGTAGTCGCGGCGATCGAACAGAAGCTGCCGCGCACGCACATCCTGCTGTTGAGTGTGCTGCCCAGCGCGATTTCCGGCGAAAAATCGCGTCGCGATGCGCAGATCAACCAGGGTCTGGCAGTGCGCTACGGCGACAACCCGCGTGTGACCTATCTGGATGTGAGCTCGGTGTTCCAGCGCGACGGCAAGCTGCGCACCGAGTTGTTCTACGACACGCGCTTTCGTCCGGCGGCCGCTGCATTGCATCCGGATACGCAGGGCCAGCGCATGCTGGCCGAGGCGATCGAGCCGACCCTGGCGCGCCTGCTGGGTGAAGCGCCGGTCAAGCCGGTGGCCGAACTCGGCCGCGATGCCGCCACCGCGTTGATGCCGGTGGATTGGCTGGAGCAGGATTCCTACGATTGGTACGCACGCCATCATGCCGCGCTTGCTGTCGCGCGCAGTTTGAAGCCGGAGGTGGTGATGATTGGCGATTCGATCACCCACTTCTGGTCGGGCCTGCCGCATGCCACGCGCGTCAGTGGGCCGCAGTCCTGGCAGTGGCTGTACGGCCAGCGGCCGGTGTTGAATCTGGGCTTTGGTTGGGACCGCACGCAGAACGTGTTGTGGCGCATCCGCCAGGGCGAGCTCGACGGCCTGGAGCCGCGTTGGGTGGTGCTGCACATCGGCACCAACAACCTCACCGGCACTGCGCAATCGCGTGCGAGCACGCCGGCCGAAACCGCGCAGGGCGTCGATGCCATCGTGCGCGAAGTACGCACACGCATGCCCAACAGCAAGTTGATTTTGATGGCGATCATGCCGCGCGGCCGCACTGCTAGCGATCCACAGCGCGGCCCGATTGCCGAAACCAACCGCCTGCTGCGCGCACGCTATGCGGCCGACCCATCGGTGCGTCTGGTCGATATCGGCAAGCAGCTGCTGCAGCCCGATGGCAGCCTGCCGGCGGCGCTGATGCCCGACGGCACGCATCCCAGCGAGGCCGGTTACAGGATCTGGGCGCAGGCACTGCGCGATGCTGGAATAACGGCCGCTCCGTAGGACGGCCACCACGGCGGCGCCCGCCAGGCAGGTGGGCGCTGTCGTGTCGTTTCGAAGTCTTGGTATTCGACCGTGGTGCAGCGTGCGCCGTAAGTCTGGGCAGAGACGAGTTGGTCGTCGCGCTGATCGGCGGTCGTGATGGGGTGGAGCGCAAGGCCGCATAGGCGTCGCGATCATCCGATCACGTCGATGGATCAATCGGCGGAGCGCAGCTAATCAAGCGACCGCGCTCACCACCCGGCGGGCGCGGCCGGTGCCCGGAGCTGGCACTTAGCAATCGTCCACTGCGATTTTGAGCGCGCCATCCACATCCGGCCGCCGACTGCTCGCTAAGTTTTCTTAGCGGCTCTGAAGCACATCATCGGCCCTCAGGCGCTGATCGGCATCGGCGCTCAACCGCAGCGCCCGCATTTTCAAACCCCAGAAACCAGAAGACCCCCGATTGCTCGGAGGTCTTTTTAAACTGGTGCCCAGAAGAGGACTCGAACCTCCACGAAGTTGCCCCCGCTAGCACCTGAAGCTAGTGCGTCTACCAATTCCGCCACCTGGGCAGGTGAGCCGCGAATTTTGCAGACTCCTGGCGGGGTTGTCAACGGGTGATGTGTAGCAATCGCCAACGGCCTGGCTGGCCTTGCCGCCCATGTCAGGACCGCAGGGGTTACCATTAGGGTAATGACAAAGAAAAATACCCCCGATTCCGACCGGCCCAGCCGCCGCAAATCCGCCAGCCCGGGCGAGTCCACCACCGCCGAGCAACAGAAACTGCCAGGCTGGATGCCGGACTTCCTGGTCCGCGCTGCGGCAGGTGCGTCCACCAAATCCGCCAACAAGCGCGCTGCGGCAAAGGCGTCGTCCGATCAGCCGGCACCTCCGGTCGAGCCTGCTGCGCCCCGCGCGCCGCATCCACGCAAGAGCGGGCCGCCCGCGCCGCCGCCGGAACGTTTTCAGAAAGACACCGTCCAGGCCGTCGCCGAGACCGTCGCCGTCGCCGACACCGGATTCAAGGATCCGCATGCCGACCGCGAGGCATTGCGCTACGCCGAGCCGATCGCCAGCCGCGAGGCCATCCTGCAACTGCTGGAAGCCTGCGACGGCCCGCAGACCGCCGAAGAGATCGCCGAGCAGCTCGGCCTGAGCGACCGCATCGACGCGCTGGGCAAGCGCCTGGCGGCAATGGTGCGCGAAGCGCAGTTGGTGCAGAACCGCCGTGGCGGCTACGCGCCGGTACAGCAGACCAGCCTGATCGCCGGCGTGGTGATCGCCAATCCGGAAGGCTTCGGTTTCCTCAAGCCGGACGAGGGTGGTGACGACCTGTTCCTGCCGCCGTTCGAAATGCGCAAGGTGATGCACGGCGACCGTGCATTGGCCAACGTCACCGGCATCGACCGCCGTGGCCGCCGCGAAGGCGCCATCGCACGCGTGCTCGAACGGCGCATGTCGCGCATGATCGGGCGCTTCTTCTACGAGCACGGCGTGGCTTACGTCGACCCGGACGACAAGCGCGTGCAACGCAACGTGCAGATTGCGCCGGACGGCATTGGCGAGGCGCGCGAGGGGCAGTTGGTGGTGTGCGAGCTGATCGCCCCACCGGACGCCCGCCGCCCGGCCATCGGCAAGATCATCGCGGTGCTGGGCGACAAGCTGACGCCGTCGTTGGTGGTGGAGATGGCCATCCATGGCCATGAATTGCCGCATGAATTCCCGCAGGAAGTGCTGGACCAAGCGGCCGCCGTGCCGTTGGTGGTCGAGCCGCAGATGATCGGTGGGCGTGTGGATCTGCGGCAGATGCCGCTGGTCACCATCGATGGCGAAGACGCCAAGGATTTCGACGACGCGGTGTATTGCGAACCCAATGCCGACGGTTTCCGTCTGGTGGTGGCGATCGCCGACGTGTCCAACTATGTGCGTCCCGGCACGCCGCTGGACGACGAAGCGCAGAAGCGCGCCACCTCGGTGTATTTCCCGGGATTTGTGGTGCCGATGCTGCCGGAAACCCTGTCCAACGGCATCTGCTCGCTGATGCCCAAGGTCGACCGCATGTGCTTTGTCTGCGACATGCAGGTGGGCCGCGATGGCGAAGTGACCGGCTCGCGTTTTTACGAAGCGGTGATGAACTCGCATGCGCGCCTGACCTATAACCAGGTCTGGAAGGCGGTTGGCGAAGACGATGCCGATACCAAGGCGTTCATCGGCCCGTTGTTGCCGCAGGTGCAGCGTCTGCATCAGCTGTATAACGTGTTGTCGAAGGCGCGGACGCATCGCGGTGCAATCGAGTTCGAAACCTCCGAAGTGCGCTTTGTGCTCGACAACACCGGTGAGGTCACCCAGGCCGGCATGCTGGTGCGTAACGACGCGCACAAGCTGATCGAAGAATGCATGATCGCCGCCAACGTGGAAGCCGCGCGCTATCTGCTGGGTGTGCATGTACCTGCGCCGTATCGCGTGCACGAGCGGCCGCCGGAGAGCAAGTACGAAGACCTGCTGGAGTTCCTCAAGGAATTCCAGCTCAGCCTGCCGGCGTGGAGCAAGGTGCGCCCGGGCGATTACACCAAGCTGCTGAAGAAAGTGCGTGCGCGCCCGGATGCCGCGCTGCTGGAATCGGTGCTGCTGCGCAGCCAGAGCCTGGCGGTGTATTCGCCCGATAACAACGGTCACTTCGGTCTGGCGTTGGAGGCGTATGCGCACTTCACCTCGCCGATCCGCCGCTATCCGGATCTGCTGGTGCATCGCGCGATCAAGCACGCCCTGACCGGCGCCAGCCCGGAGAAATTCATCTACACGCCGCGGCAAATGTCGGCCTTGTCGCTGCAATGCTCCGAGCGTGGGCGCCGTGCCGATGAAGCCGAGCGCGAAGTGGACGAGCGTTATCGCGCCGCCTGGATGGAAAAGCATGTCGGCGGCCAGTTCGATGGCGTGATCAGTGGCGTGACCGGCTTCGGCCTGTTCGTGGAGCTGACCCAGTCCAAGGTCAATGGCCTGGTGCATGTCACCCAGTTGCCGCAGGACTATTACCAGTTCGACCCGATCCGTAAAACGCTCAGCGGCGAGCGCCGTGGTCGCGAGTTCCGTCTGGGCGACCCGGTACGCGTGCTGGTGCTCAAGGCCAGCATGGAAGAACGCAAGATCGACTTCCGTTTGGCAGAGGATGGTGCGCCTGCCGAAGCACCGCTGCCGCCGCGCGAGAAGCCGACCAAGCGCAAGAAAAAGTCGTATTGATACTGGATGCATGGTGTTGCGGGCGGCCGGAATGGCTGCCCGCAGTACATTGCGTCGGCAAGTGCGTCGTGAGTGCCGCCGCATACCGTGATGATGCGGTGGCTTGCATAACACGCTGATCTGTGAGGCAAACCATGCACGCATCTTCCGAATACAGCGGTGGCTGCCAATGCGGCGCCGTGCGCTTTCATGTGCGCGGCGTGCTGGATGACGCATCGATCTGTCATTGCCGCATGTGTCAGAAAGCCTTCGGGGCGTATTACGCGCCGCTGGTGTCGGTGCGTGGCACCGAGTTCCGCTGGACCCGTGGCGAGCCCAAGCGCTTTGCCTCCTCGTCAGTGGTACAGCGCGGCTTTTGCGCCGAGTGCGGGACGCCATTGACCTATGAAGCGCCTGACGGCATGGCAATTGCGGCAGGTGCATTCGATACACCGGAGCGGTTGCATCCGCACATTCAGTACGCGGTGGAGCGCAAGTTGCCGTTCGCCGATACCCTGGCGCAGCTGCCGACACGTCCGAGCGAGAATGACGCTGCTGCATTGGCGTTTCAGGCCGCGCTCGTCTCGCATCAGCATCCGGACCACGACACCGAGCGGTGGCCGGCGTAAGCCGTGATGTGGCTCCGCAATGCAGGTCATTGCTGTCTTCAATCATGTTGATGTCGGTGCGTTGCGGCGTGTTGCCGACGTCGGCGCGATACGCGGTCAAGGACCTGTCCATAGCAGTTCACGCAGCGCGAAGACATCCGGCGTACAGATACATTTGCGGCATGTCCACTGCAGCCAGCGGCGCATGACTCCGGTAGCTGCCCGTGGCATTGCGGCATGACCTTGGCCCGATTTCTCAGGCGATCCTTGTCCCGGCCGTGACGTAGCAGGCCGCAGGCCCTACCATTCCCCCTCATTTCTTCGTATGCCCGCGCAATGAGCAAGCAAAACCAGTGGATCGTCGGCGTCAACGCTGTCGCCTCGTCCGTCGAGAACGACGCCGACAACGTGCGCGAGGTCTTGATCGAGGCCGGTAGCAAGAACCCGCGTCTGACCGAGATCGAAGAACAGGCGCGCCGCAAGGGGATCGACGTGCGCCGGGTCAACACCCAGGCACTGGACGGTGTGGGCGGGCAGGTACGCCACCAAGGTGTTGCCGCACGCTACGCCGCCGCACGGCTGTGGGCGGAGAACGAACTGGAAGGCCTGGTCGAGGCTGCGCAAGGTCGCGCGCTGGTGCTGGTGCTCGACGGCGTGCAGGACCCGCACAACCTCGGTGCGTGTCTGCGCAGCGCGGCGGCCGCAGGCGCCACTGCGGTGGTCATCCCCAAGGACAAGTCGGCCACGGTGAATGCGACCGTGCGCAAGACCTCGGCCGGCGCCGCCGACCGCATCCCGGTGGTGGCGGTGACCAATCTGGCGCGCTGCCTGCGCGACCTGCAGAAGCAGGGTGTGTGGTTGTACGGCCTGGCAGGCGAGGCCGAGGCGTCGTTGTACAGCGTGGATCTGCGCGGCAATGTCGGGCTGGTGCTGGGCGGTGAGGCCGACGGCCTGCGCCGTCTGACCCGCGAGCATTGCGATGGTCTGGTCAAGATTCCGATGCCGGGTGATATCGAAAGCCTCAACGTGTCGGTCGCAACCGGCGTGACCCTGTTCGAGGCCGTGCGCCAGCGCCTGGGTGCCTGAGCGATGCGGTATGGAGGCGCGCGATCACGCGCTGCCTCCAGTATGCAATAGGCACGTTTCGTACATGCAGGCATAGCGCAATCTGCGCAGATTGCGACGCTGCGCTTGGCAACGAGGTGTTGTCGATGGCGCGTACGACGCCGCAGCTGCAAGGCTTTCGGCGTCAGCCAGCGCGAACGCGCAGCGCCCGCGGCACTTTTTGCCTACCATATCGTCAGCAAACGGCGTGTCGTGTCTGATGAAACTTGGGGTGGGCGCCTGCGGTACGGGCGAGAACAGAGACGCCGGCAAGGCGTCGGCACGATGGCATGGGCAGTGGCGGCGCTGGCTCGGCGCTGGCGTCTGCATGCTGTTGGCGTTGTGTTCGCTGACGGCGATCGCCGCACCTATCGGGACCGCGCGATTACGCGACTACGCCATCGACAGCTGGAGTTCGCGCAGCGGCCTGCCGCACAACTCGCTGCGCGATATCGCCCAGACCCGCGATGGCTACCTGTGGTTCGCCACCTGGGAAGGCCTGGTGCGCTACAACGGCCTGGAATTCAACGTCATCGATCGCAGTACGCGCCCGGGTCTGCCCGATAACGGCGTCGGCGCCTTGTACGTGGATCGCGATGGCGCACTGTGGCTCAGCGATGCGCGCGGCAATCTGGTGCGTCACGGCGCCGATGGGCAGTGGCGGCAGTGGCAACGCAAGGGCCAGTGGCCGCAGGCGTTGATCCACGCGATGACCATGGATGCGGACGGCCGGATGTGGCTGCTATTCGAAGGTCACGGGCTGGGGTGCCTGTGGCCGGATGGACGTTTCGAGTATTTTCCGCCGCGCGATGGCGTGCCGCTGCAGAGCAGTTTCCCGCGCATGGTGTTCGACGGGCAGGGCCGCTTGCTGATCGGTACGCTGGACGGGCTGATCTATCGAGAGCCGGATGGGCGCATGCATCGTGCGCCGGCGTCATTCGGCCTGCCGCCGGGCCTGGCGTGGCCGTATCGCGCCCCGGACGGCACGGTGTGGGTGGTCGCAGGCGAGCAGCTGTATCGCTTGCACGACGAGCGCGCTGAGCTGGTGCATCGGCTGCCGGGGCAGGGCCACTTCACTGCGATGCTGCAGGATCGCAATGGCGATCTTTGGCTGGGTAGCGAAAACCAGGGCCTGTTACGGATCGGCAGCCACGGGGTAGAGCATTTGCCGGCAGGCCGCAGCCTGCCCACCGGGCGCATCGTCAGCCTGCGCGAAGATGCGGAAGGCAGCATCTGGGTCGGTGCCAATGGTGGCCTGTTCCGATTGCGCGAGACCTTGTTCAGCAGCTACAGCCAGCGCGACGGGTTGAGCGGCGACTATGCCCGCGCAGTACTCGAAGATCGCGACGGCAGTCTGTGGATCGCCAGCACCGCCGGTCTGGACCGCATGCTGCCGGACGGCCGGATCATGCCGGTTCCTGTGGCGACCCCGTCGGGACGTCGGCTGTCGGTGCTCAGTCTGGCGCTGGATCGGCATGGCGACCTATGGGTGGGCACCTATGCCGACGGTGTGTTCGTGCTGCGCGATGGCCGCGTGCTGCAGCACTACGGCGAGGCGGATGGCATCCCCAGTGGCCATATCCGCGCCATCGTGATCGATGCGCACGCTGCGGTGTGGCTGGCCACTCAGCGCGGCGTGGTGCAGCTGGTGGACGGCAAGCGCGTGCCGGTGGCGATCGATGGCCTGCCCGGTGGCGTGGTGACTGCCTTGGCCAGCATCGACGGCGCGCTGTGGATCGGCTCGGTCGATGGCGCGGCGGTGTTGCGCGACGGCACGGTGCAGCAACTGGACCTGGAACGCTTGGGTGGTGCGCGCAGCGTGTTCGGCTTCCAGCCGATTGGCGATGCGGTGTGGATCTCCACCGATCGCGGTCTGTATCGCGTGCGCGGCGGCACGCTTGCGCGTGTGGGCCTGGAGCAGGGCATGCCGGTGGATACGGTGTTCCAGCTCGTCGACGATCGGCGGGGCAACGCATGGGTCAGCAGCAATCGCGGCGTGCTGCGCACCGCGTTCGCTGCGCTCGATGCGGTGGCCGATGGACGCGGCACGCTGGACATCGAGCGCTACGGCGAGATCGACGGCATGGGCAACGCGCAGGCCAATGGCAGCTCCGGCCCCAGCATGATCGCGCGTGCCGATGGCTCGGTTTGGGTGGTCACCGCCGGCGGTGTGAGCACGGTGGACCCGGCGCGCCTGCAGCGGTTTCGCGAGCGACGCCCACCGCCGCCGCTGATCGAAAGCGTGCAACAGGACGGCCGCCCGCTGGCCTGGCGCCAACAAGCGCAACTACCCGGCGGCGACCGGCTCAATGTCTCGTATGTGGGCATGAGTTTTCTGCTGTCCGAACGTATCGAATACCGCACCCGTCTGGAAGGCCTGGACAACGTGTGGATTGCGCGTGGGCGACAGCGCAGCGTGGAATTCATCGGCCTGCCGCCGGGGCATTACACCCTGCGGGTGGCGGCCCGTCACCCGGGCGGTGCCTGGAGCCCGCAGGAGGCGCGCTGGACTTTCGATGTGCTGCCGCTGTGGTGGCAACGCCACGATGTGCGGTTTGCTGCGGTGCTGGGCGCGATTCTTGCCCTGGCCTTGCTGTATCGGGCGCTGCTGCATCGCTACAGAACCCACAGCGCCCGCCTGGCCGAACTGGTGCGCAAGCGTACGCAGGATCTGCAGCAGCAGGCGCAGCGCCTGCTGCAGGCCAATCAGGAAAAGAGCGAGTTGTTGACGCGGCTGCGCATCAAGTCCGATGTGTTCGAGCGCCAGGCGCACGAGGACGCACTGACCGGGTTGCCCAACCGTCGCCACTTCGACGAAGCGCTGGCGCGCGACATCAGCCGCGCACGTCGCAGTGGTCGGCCGCTGGTGCTGGCGATCCTGGACATCGATCATTTCAAGCGCATCAACGACCGTTACTCGCACGCCATTGGCGACGCGGTACTGCACGATGTCGGCGAGCTGCTGACCGCAGCCGCACGTGCCTCGGATCTGCCCGCGCGTCTGGGCGGCGAAGAATTCGCGCTGCTGTTGTGCGAGACCGCGCTGAGCGATGCACAGCTGCTGTGCGAGCGCATTCGCATGCTGTTCCATGCGCGCGCCGACTGGGGCGATGTGGAAGGGTTGCAGGTGACCTTCAGCGCCGGCCTGGCCGAGTTGCGCGATGACGACACCGGCTCATCGTTGATGCAGCGCGCCGATCACGCGTTGTACGAAGCCAAGAGCGCAGGGCGCGACCGGATCTGTGCTGGTTAAAGGCTGGGAGTCGGGAATCGGGAATCGGAAAAGCGCGGTGGCTGGCGCTTTTCTGCTCCTGTAGGGCGGTTAGGAAGTACGAAGGCCTTAACCGCACGCCCCGGCAACGCCACATGCGGTCATGCAGTGAGCAGTAGTTGCTCTGTCGCTGCCGCACCCGGCTGATTTTTCAGCCGCACAAACGCCCCGCTTTTGCCAATCCCGAATCCCAAATCCCCAATCCCAGCCCTAAACAGGCCCGGGCCAGGCATTAAGGATGGTGCAGAACAGCCGTGCGGTCTGTTCGGTGTCGTAGACCGCGCTGTGCGCATCGGCGGTGTTCCAGTCCAGACCGGCCGCCTGTGCAGCACGGGCTAACACGGTTTGCCCGTACGCCACACCAGCCAAGGTCACCGTGTCGAAAACGCTGAAGGGATGAAATGGATTGCGCTTGTGCTCCACGCGCGCAACGGCGGCGTTGAGGAAGTTCAAATCGAAATGCGCGTTGTGGCCAACCAGGATGGCGCGCTGGCACCCATATTTCTTCACCGCGGCGCGCACCGGTGCGAACACATGGTCCAGCGCGTCCTTTTCCTGTTTGGCAAAACGGAACGGGTGATCGAGCACGATGCCGGTAATCTCCAGCGACTTGGGGTCGATCTCCAGTCCTGGGGCCGGGACCAGGTGCGCGCTGGCGGTTTCGCCGGGAAAAAAGCGCCCGTCGGCATCCATTTCGATCGGCACGCAGGCGATTTCCAGCAATGCGTGTTTATTCCAGTCGAACCCTCCGGTTTCTACATCCACCACGACGGGCAGATAGCCGCGGAAACGCCGCGACATGGGCAGAAAGGAGGGGGCAGGCTGCGGGTCGACCGGTTCGTTCATCCGCATAGCCTAGCAGGTCGCACCCTGGGCCCGACCGGTGCACCCGCCCTCGGTGTATCCGCCTTTGGTCTGGCGCATCTGGTCGGCAGGCAAAGCACTACTTGTCACCGCCACGGCGCTGCCGAGACGACGGGCTTGGGTGTGCGAATGACCAAGCGAATGGACCGCAAAGCAGTGGGCCGATGACGGCCAGCGGTGCAGCTCAGAACGGCGAACAAGACCGGGTGAGCAGTCGTCAGTAGGGGAGGGGCTGCACAGACCCTGAGTGCACGCGTGGTCTGCGCGTCACTGAGCACATGCCGCGCCCACCCGGCGGCGCGTAGTCGCTCCAAGAGCAAGCCGCGTCCTCACCAGAGAGTCGCCTGTCAGAACCTCATCCGCACGCGTTCCCGCCAATAAACCGGCATCGATCAAGCGCAATGCACAAAGCTTTCGTGCGGGGCGCCACGGGCCGCTCCGGCTGTACTCCGCTGTCTACCGGCCACGATGTCACGCAAAAGAAGGCCCGATCCGCGTTGCCACGGACCGGGCCTGCCTAATGACACGGATGTCTCGGGATCAACCCCCGCCGACGACGCTGGCGATCAGGCCGGTCGCGATGGCAATCAGCACGTATTGGTTATCCACGCGACGCCACTCATGTCCGCGCGGCGGTTGCTTGAGGTGATGCTTGCGGTAATCGGCGACGCGGTTACCGCGATGGTCTGGTGCCAGGCGCTCGCCGCGACGGAAGGGCGGGCCATGGCGATCGTTGCGGTGATCGTCGTGATGTGCGCTGCGCCGATCGTCGTGCTTGTCGTTGCGATGCTCGTCATGCCGGTTCGGACCGCGATCGTCGTGACGCTGCTGTGCGATGCGATCGCGATCGTCGTGCTGCTGGGGCGCGGCGATCGCGGCTCCCGAGGTCAGCAGCGACACAACCATGAAAGATCCGATGAGACGTTTCATCTGCGTACTCCTGCGTCACAGGAACGGCCTGTGTGCAATCACACCGTAGGGATTTTTAGCTGAATACGTAATGAAATAAGGCTTTGCGATATTTATCGACAACGCGTGCCGGTACCCAACGGCGATCAGATCACGCCGGTGGTGCTGGTGTCGTCGCGCTTCAGGCGCGGCGGCAGCGGCTGTTCGCCATGCACCAGGAACCACACGTTCTCGGCGATGTTGGTCGCATGGTCGCCGATGCGTTCCAGGTTCTTGGCCATGAACAGCAAGTGCGTGCACGGCGTAATGTTGCGCGGGTCTTCCATCATGTAGGTCAGTAGCTCGCGGAATAGCGCGGTGTACTGCGCATCCAGGCGTGCATCTTCGTCGCGCACGCGGATCGCCGCATCGGCATCCTTGTCGCGGTACGCCTGCACCGCCTCGCGGACCGCATCGGCGGCCATCTGACCCAGCGCACGCAGGCCCACCGTCTGCGGCAGCGGCGGCGCGGAGTTGAGTGCGATCGAGCGCTTGGCCACGTTCGCCGCGTAATCGCCGATGCGTTCGATATCCGCAGGAATTCGCAGGCCGGCCAGAATCTCGCGCAGATCGCGCGCCATCGGGCCGCGCAAGGCCAGACGCATCACGTCGTGGCTGATCGCGTGTTCCAGTGCGTCGATCGCTTCGTCGTTGACCACGATGCGATGCGCGGCGTTGTCGTCGCGACGCTCCACCACATCCAGCGCCGCTTCCAGCTGCGCCACTGCCGTGTCGCCCATGCGCACGATCTCGGCGACAAGACGGTGCTGCTCCTCGTCGTAGCTTTTGACGATATGGTCGTTGAGGTGCTGGTTCATCGTGATCTCGATTCGTGGCAGTAGTGGATGTCCGTCAGCCGCGCCGAATGACGTGCAGGGCAGGGCGACGGAGCTGCTTCAGTGCGGGCGTTGCGGTGCGTCGCCTTACATCAACCGAAACGGCCGGTGATGTAGTCCTCGGTCTGCTGCTTGGACGGCTGGGAAAAAATCGTTTCGGTGCGGTCGTGCTCGATCAGATCGCCCAGATACATGAAGGCGGTGTAATCGGAGACGCGCGCGGCCTGCTGCATGTTGTGGGTCACGATCACGATGGTGTAGTCGCGCTTGAGTTCTTCCACCAACTGTTCGATACGGCTGGTGGAAATCGGATCCAGCGCCGAGGTGGGTTCGTCCAGCAGCAACACGTCCGGCCGCAGCGCCACTGCGCGTGCGATGCACAGGCGTTGCTGCTGACCGCCAGACAGGCCGAGCGCGCTTTGCCCCAGCTTGTCCTTGACCTCGTCCCACAATGCGCCCTGACGCAATGCCTGTTCCACGCGGTTCTGCATGTCGGGCTTGGACAGTTTTTCGTGGTGGCGGATGCCGTAGGCGACGTTTTCGAAGATGGTCATCGGAAACGGCACCGGCTTCTGAAACACCATGCCCACCTTGCTGCGCAGGCGATTCATCGGGTACTTCGGCGACAGGATGTTTTCGCCATCCAGCAGTACTTCGCCGCGCGCTTCCATCTTCGGGTATAGCGCGTAGATGCGGTTGAAGATGCGCAGCAGGGTCGATTTGCCGCAGCCGGAGGGGCCGATCAGCGCGGTGACGCGCTTTTCCGGAATCTCGATGTCGATGCTTTTGAGCGCGTGGTACTTGTCGTAATAGAAATCCAGATTGCGTGCGGCCACCTTGACCGGCGCCTGCGCCGTCGGCGCCCCCTTGGCGGCCGGAACAGCGATGCGATGCATCGGCTTGGCGTTTTGGAGATCGTTCATGTCGGGTGTCCGGAAAGAAAGGTCAGTCATTGGAAATCTTGTTACGCAACAGCAGCGCACGTGCGCCCAGGCTCACCAACAACACGAACACGGTCAGCACCAGTGCGCCGGACCAAGCCAGGGTCTGCCAGGATTCGTACGGGCTGCCCGCAAACTGGTTCATGATCACCGGCACGCTGGCCATCGGTTGGAAAATGTTGCTGTTCCAGTATTGATTGCCGAATGCAGTGAACAGCAGCGGTGCGGTTTCGCCGCTGATGCGTGCCAGCGCCAGCAGCACGCCGGTGAGAATGCCGGCCGATGCCGCGCGGTACAGCACCTGCACGGTGACCTTCCACTGCGGAATGCCCAGCGACAAGGCCGCTTCGCGCATCTGCGCCGGCACCAGCCGCAGCATCTCGTCGGTGGTACGCACCACCACCGGCAGCACAATGAAGGCCAGCGAGAGTGCGCCCGCAAACGCGGAGAACCGCCCGCCGGTCTGCATCACATACAAGGTGTAGACGAACAGGCCGAGCACGATCGACGGCGCAGACAACAGGATGTCGTTGACGAAGCGCACCACGATGCCCGCCTTGCGCGCATTGCCATACTCGGCCAGCCAGGTACCAGCCGCCACGCCCAACGGCGTGCCGATCGCCAGCGCCAGCCCGCACATCACCGCACTGCCGAAGAAGGCGTTGAGCAGGCCGCCTTCCTGCATCGGCGGCGGTGTCATCTTGGTAAACAGATTGAGGTCGATGCCGGGCACGCCCTTGGACAGCAGCGTCCACAGAATCCAGGCCAGGAAGAACAACCCGAACAATGCAGTGACGCACGACAACAACAGTGCCACCACATTGGTGACGCGGCGCCGGTTGTACAGCGATTGCGAGACAGAGGAAGCGGACATCAGTTGCCCTCCCGACGCGACAGCTGCATCAGCATGAAGCGCGCGATCGCCAGCACGATGAAGGTCACGATGAACAACACAAAGCCCAGCAGCAGCAAGGCCGAGCGATAGGTTTCGGTGGCCTCGCCGAAGTCATTGGCGATCAATGCGGCGATGGTGGTGCCGGGTTCCAGCAGCGACGGCGACAGGCGCACCGTGTTGCCGACCACAAAGGCCACCGCCATGGTTTCGCCCAACGCGCGTCCCAGCCCCAGAAACACGCCGCCGATCACCGCAGAGCGCGTGTACGGCAGCACGATGTCCCAGCTGACTTCCCACTTGGTCGAGCCCAGCGCGTACGCCGATTCCTTGAGGCGCGTTGGCACGGTCAGAAACACTTCGCGCATCACCGAGGAGATAAACGGGATCACCATGATCGCCAACACGAATCCTGCGGTGAGCAAGCCGATGCCCAGCGGCGGGCCCTGAAACAACGGGCCGATCACCGGCAATGTGCCCAGGTGATCGTTGAGCCACGGCGTCACGTGTTCGGTCATCACCGGAACCAGCACGAACAGGCCCCACATGCCGTAGATGATCGACGGAATGCCGGCCAGCAATTCGATTGCGGTGCCTACCGGCCCGCGCAACCAGCGCGGCGCCACTTCGGTGAGAAAGAACGCGATGCCAAAACTCACCGGTACCGCAATCACCATCGCGATCAAGGCGGTGACCAAGGTGCCGTAGATCGGCGCCAGCGCACCGTACTTGTTTTCGACCGGATTCCAGTCGGCGGAATAGAAAAAGCTCAGGCCCTGCATCTGCAGTGCGTGGCGTCCGCCCCACAACATCGACAGCGCTGCGCTGCCGAGCGCCAACAGCACAAACACCACGGTGGCGGCCAGCGCAAGCTTGAACAGGCGGTCGGCGCGCGCGTCGCGCAGGTCGCGGCCGCGGGGGGCGGTCATCGCTTCGGTAAGGGCGGTGGCATTCATTCGATTGAACTCGTCACCCGCGCATTGGCGGGAGCGTGAGACATCAGGAACGGTGAGGCGCCCGCAGGCACCTCACCGCCGCGCAGCCCGCCGTGCAGGCGGGATGCAGGCATTACTTGAACTCGCTGCCCCAATAGGCTTGGATCTGCTTCACCAGCTCCGGCGGCAGCGGCACGTAATGCAGCTCGCTGGCCTGGGCCTGGCCGTTTTCCAATGCCCACTTGAAGAAGTCCAGTGTCGCCTTGCTGCGCTCGGCATCCTTGGCCTGCTTGTGCATCAGCATGAAGTTGGTGGCGGTGATCGGCCAAGCCTTCTCGCCCGGCGCATTGGTGATCACCAGATTGAAGTCCTTGGCATTGGCCCAGTCGGCGCTGGCAGCAGCGGCGGCAAAGCTGTCTGCATTCGGCTCGACCCACTGGCCGGTGGCGTTCTGCAGCGAGGTGTACGGCATCTTGTTCTGCAGCGCGTAGGCCAGTTCGACGTAGCCGATCGACCCCTTGATCTGCTGCACATACGAGGCCACGCCTTCGTTGCCCTTGCCGCCGACGCCACCGGGCCACTGCACCGAGGTGCCTTCGCCGACCTTGCTCTTCCACTCCGGGCTGACCTTGGACAGGTAGTTGGAGAAGTTGAAGGTGGTACCCGACCCATCGGAGCGGTGTACCAGATTGATCTTGGTCGCCGGCAGGGTCACGCCGGGATTGGCCGCGACAATCGCCGCGTCGTTCCACATGCTGACCTTGCCCAGGAAGATATCGCCCAACAGCGCGCCGGTCAGGCGCAGCTTGCCCGGGGCGATGCCTTCCAGATTGACCACCGGCACCACGCCGCCGATGGCGGACGGGAACTGGCCCAGGCCGGCCTGTTGCAGCTCGGCGCTATCGAGCGGCTTGTCGGTCGAGCCGAAATCCACCGTGCCGGCCTTGATCTGGGCAATGCCGCCGCCGGAACCGATCGACTGGTAGTTGACCTTGTTGCCGGTGGCGGCGTTGTAGTCGGCCGACCACTTGGACACCAGCGGATAGATGAAGGACGCACCGGCGCCGGAGATTTCCGCAACCTTGCTGTCGCTTGCGGTGGCGCCTGCGCTGGGAGCGCCCTTGGCGGCATCGCCGGACTGCGCGTCCTTGCCGGGCGAACACGCAGCCAGGGCAAGGGCGATGGTGAGGGACAGGGCGGTCAGACTGGCCGACTGCAATTTCATGGAAGCTCCGAGGCTGGATTGGCCGGGTGTCCGGCAGACCACGCTATGAAATGATGTTTTTGTTACACGCTCATGACAGTGCCTTCGGGAGAGGCATCACAAAAAAAAGACGCGGACCGCGGAGGGCATCGCACCCCCCGGGATCCGCGTCCCGGTCCCGACGCCGGGGAGAGAGACGGCGTCGTTCCTGTTCTGTTGAGAGTGACCAGTCAACGTGACATGCAGGTGTCAGGCAGGCCCGGCCAGTGCGCGCCAAGCCCGTGCTCGCGCGTCACCGCTGTCGTCAACGGCAGTTGCGCACACCTGACGATGTGCGCAACTGCGTCGATGCACGCGTTTAGCGCGGCAGGTTCTTGGCCCAATACGCTTCGATCTGCGTCACCAGGCTGTCCGGCAGCGGCACATAGTCCAGCTGCTTGGCCTGGGCATCGCCCTTGCTGTAGACCCAGCGGAAGAACTCCAGCGTGTTCTTGAGGCCAGCGGCGTTCTTGGGCTTCTTCTGCACCAGGATGAAGTTGGTGGCCGTGATCGGCCAGGCGTTGTCGCCTGCGGCATTGGTCATCACCAGGTAGAAGTCCTTGCTATTGCCCCAGTCGGCGCTGTTGGCCGCGGCGGCAAAGGTTTCATCGGACGGCTGCACGAACTTGCCGGCAGCGTTCTTCATCGCGGTGTAGGACATCTTGTTCTGCAGCGCATACGACAGCTCGACGTAGCCGATGCCGCCCTTGATCTGCTTCACATAGGCAGCCACGCCTTCGTTGCCCTTGCCGCCGATGCCGCTCGGCCACTGCACGGCGGTGCCTTCGCCCACCTTGCTCTTCCAGTCCGGATTGACCTTGGACAGATAGTTGGTGAAGTTGAAGCTGGTGCCCGACCCATCGGAGCGATGCACCACGGTGATCTTGCCTTCGGGGAGCTTCACGCCCGGGTTGAGCGCGGCAATGGCCGGATCGTTCCAGGTGCTGATCTTGCCCAGGAAGATGTCGCCCAGGGTCTTGCCGTCGAGCTTGAGCGCGCCCGGTGCGATACCGGCCACGTTGACCACCGGCACCACGCCGCCGATCACCGACGGAAACTGGGCCAGGCCGGCAGCGGCCAGTTCTTCCGGCTTCAACGGGGCGTCGGAGGAACCGAAGTCCACACTGGCCGCCTTGATCTGGGCAATGCCGCCGCCCGAGCCGATCGATTGATAGTTGACCTGCTTCTTGGTGGCGGCGTTGTAGTCGGCAGACCACTTGGACATCACCGGGTAAATAAAGGACGCACCGGCGCCGGTGACATCGGCAGCCTGGGCGCACAGTGCCAGCGAGGCGGCGAGCACGCCGACGGCCAGACGGGTCTTGAAGGAGTGGGTCACGGAACAGCTCCAGAGAGGGTAGGGATCACGACGTCCCGCAGTCGCGCCATTGCAGGGCAGCGGCATGACCGTGAGGTGTCGAAGAGATGACAGAAAGAAGATGGCGTTATCCAACGCACGCCGGGGAATGCCGGGTCACGCCGAGGTGCACTTGGCCACCGCGTCCGCTCAAGCGCGTGCACGGTGGCCAACGTTGCGGACACTTACCAATAGAACTGTGCGCGTGCTTCGATGATCGACGGGTTGTCGTCGACCAGACCACGCGTGGCGCCGCTGTAACGGGTGCTTTCCACCTTCGCGTAGTCGAGTGCGAACTTGAAGTTGGAGCGCCAATACCAGTTGGCACCGATCGTCCACACGTTCATCTTGCCGCCCAGCACGCCGTCCACGAATGGAGTGTTGCCGTTGGCGATCAGGTGGCCATCGTTGAGGTCCAGCGTGTCGTAGCGCACGGCCAGCTGCCACAGGCCCGATGCCGGCTCGTTCGGCAGCGGGGTGGTCGGCACGCCGGCCTTGTAGCCCCAGGTTTCGCCAGTGATGTTCCACACGCCGCTGACGTACCAACCGTCGCTCTTGTAATCCTGCGCGTTGTTGCCGATGCGCTTGGCGGTCTCCTGGAAGTATTCGCTCTGCAGCTTGAACGGCCCGGTGACCCACATCGCTTCGGCACCGGCCACGCCCACGCGATCCACATTGGTGATGGCGCCGCTGTCGATCAGACGGATGGTGGTGAGGTCGGCGTCCGGACGTGCGCGCAGACGCAGGGTGTCGTCGTCGGTGTCGTAACCCAGGTAGCTCAGGCCGAAATGCAGCACGTTGCCGCTTTCGTTGATCGGCGCCCAGGTGCCACGCGCGCCATAGCCGCTGCCATGGGCCTGGTTGCGGGTCAGTTCGCGGCCGAATGCGCTGGCAGTCACGCTCCAGTTGTTGTCGCCCATGCCGTACGCCACGCCCAGCCGGCGCGAGATGCCGTAGGTATTGGTCACCGACGCCTTGGACACGAAGTCGTTGTTCTTGGTGCTGGACAGTTCTTCCAGGCTGTTGGGCTGCTTGAACTGACCGATCTGCAGGTAGTTGTTGGCGTTGCCGCCAAACTTGTACTTGACGTTGTTGTCCAGAAAACGGCCGGTGCTGCGGATGGTGGTGCCGCGGATGGTCACTTCCTTCAGCACGCTCGGGTCGTACCCGGCCACCCATTCGATGTTGCCCGGGCCCTTGCCCTTGAGCACCAGCTCAGCGCGACGGATGCTGAACTCGGAACTGTCGCCATTGGCGCCGATCGGACCGTTGAGGTCCTGCACATCGTTATGGAACCAGTTGCCGTCGGCCTGGACCAGGCCTTCCAGCGAGACTTCGGAACCGCCGATCACATCGATGGCGATTTCGGCATGCGCGGCCGGTGCGGCAAGTGCCAGGAGTAGTGCTGCGCCAAGCAGGGTGGGAGCGAGTTTCATAGATGCCTTGCGACCTGAGAAAGTGGGCGCAGGCTATGGCGTGAAAGTTGCGTTAATGTGACAAAAACACTGAAACGTAATAAATGATTTTTGCCAATAAAGACAAGGATTTACGCTTGTTTGTACTGTGCCATCGTGTGTCAAAAATCTGAACGTACTCGTCATGTGACAGTGCACTGCATCACGCTGGGCCGGTAGCAGTAGAGGCTGCCTGACCAGGCGACCTGAACCGGAACCCTTACCAACTGAACATATATGTCAGGTTGTGCAACGCACCACTTGCGCAGGCAGGTTCTAAATTGTTAGTTTCGAGGCCATGTTTCCTCGATTCCTCCAACTGCTGTTGGTCTGTCTGCTCGCGCTCACCGCGTGGTCGGCAGCCAATGCACACACGCGCATCTACGATGCGTTGGTGGGCGACGGCGTTGCGGTAATGGTGGAAGCTGGCGAAGAACGCGATGCAGCAGAAGATCCGCAGGACGATGGCGATACACAAAGCCAAGTCGACACACAGCCTGCAGACGATATCCCCTTGCTCTCCCAAGCTTGGCCGATGCTGGCGCGGTATTCCCCTTCTTGGCACGCGCATCATGCGCCGGCAAATCATAAACGCGACCTGATCCCGCAACTGCGTCCTCCAAACGCGCTGCTTGGCTGATCCCCGCTGTCGCTGTACCCGGTGCACTGCGCGCCGGATTTCTTATTGATTTGTTTGTCTTTGCAATTCGCGGTTTGCGCCGCGGACGGCTATTCGTTGCCTAGAGGAATCTCCCATGGAAAGTTTGCTAGAAGGTTTTCGTCATTTCCGTAAAGAAGTGTATCCGCGCCAGAGTGCGCGCTTTCAGGAACTGGCCGGCGGCCAAAGCCCGCATACGTTGTTCATTACCTGCGCCGACTCGCGCGTTATGCCGGAGCTGATCTTCTCCGCGCAGCCCGGTGAATTGTTCGTCTATCGCAACATCGGTAACGTGGTGCCGCCTTACTCCCAGCACGTCAGCGGCGTGGTTGCGGCGATCGAGTACGCCATCGCCGTTCTGGGCGTGCGTCACATTGTGATCTGCGGCCATACCGACTGCGGCGCGATGAAGGCAGTGCTCAAGCCGGAATCGCTGGAAGATGTTCCGTCCGTGGCGGCGTGGCTCAAGCACACCGATGCGGCACGTCACGTCACCGCACATCACGGCCACGATCCGCACAGCCAGGACGCGTTGACCTGCATGACCGAAGAGAACGTGGTCTCGCAGCTCGATCACCTGCGCACGCAGCCGGTGGTTGCAGCCCGTCTGGCGGCTGGCACCTTGCGGATCCATGGCTGGATCTACGATATCGCCCACGGGGAGATCCGCGCCTTCGATGCCGAGAAGGGCGGCTTCCGCCCGTTGTTGGCCGAAAGCACTCCAGAAGCCACTCCGCGTCCGCGACTGCAGCAAGTCGTCCGCGCTGAACTCGTCTGACGGAGTCGATCATGAACACATCAGGTATCGGCGGATATTTCCGTCAGGGACTGTTCGGGCGTGATTTGTTGTCGTCTGTCGTGGTCTTTCTTGTTGCGCTGCCGTTGTGCATGGGTATTGCGATCGCGTCCGGAATGCCTCCGGCCACAGGTCTGATCACCGGCATCATCGGCGGGCTGGTCGTTGGCTTTCTGGCAGGCTCTCCTTTGCAGGTGAGCGGTCCGGCCGCCGGCCTGGCTGTGTTGGTGTTCGAACTGGTGCGTGAGCACGGCGTTGCCGCGCTTGGTCCGGTGATCCTGGTGGCCGGTGCGATTCAGCTGGTTGCCGGTCTGTGCCGCGCGGGTGTGTGGTTCCGCATGACATCGCCGGCCGTGGTGGCCGGCATGTTGTCGGGCATCGGCATCTTGATCGTGGCATCGCAGGCGCATGTGCTGATGGATGCCGCGCCCAAGGCGCGTGGTCTGGAAAACTTCGCTGCATTGCCTGCCGTGTTGTGGCAGGCGATCAGTGCAGGCACCGGCCGCACCGCATTGTTCGTGGGTCTGGCGACGATCGGCATCATCCTGGCCTGGGACAAGCTGCGTCCGACGCGTCTGCGCTTCCTGCCGGGTGCGTTGATCGCGGTGGTCGCGGTGACCGCGACGGCGCAGCTGCAGGGTCTGGACGTCAATCGTGTCGACGTTCCGACCAACCTGTTCTCGGCGATCACCATCCCCAGCTTCTCCGACATCTTTGGCGTGTTCAACCACACCTTGCTGGTATCGGCGGTGACCTTTGCCTTTATCGCCAGCGCCGAAACGTTGCTGTCGGCGGCGGCGGTAGATCGCATGCACCAGGGCGCACGGACGCAGTACGACCGTGAGCTGGCGGCGCAGGGCGTTGGCAATATGCTGTGCGGCTTCCTGGGCGCATTGCCGATGACTGGCGTGATCGTGCGTAGTGCGGCCAATGTCCAGGCCGGTGCGGCCACGCGGACCTCGACCATCCTGCATGGCGGTTGGTTGCTGGTCTTCGCAATGCTGCTGCCGTGGTTGTTGCGGATGACGCCGGTGGCATGTCTGGCCGGCATCCTGGTCTATACGGGCGTGAAGATGATCAAGATCGGGCAGGTCAAGGAGTTGGCGACCTACGGTCGTGGAACTGCGGCCATCTACCTGGCGACCACCTTCGCGATCGTGGCGACCGACCTGCTGACCGGCGTGTTGATCGGCTTCGGCCTGTCGCTGTTCCGTCTGGCCCTGCATTCGTCGCGTCTGAAGGTCGAGGTGCGCGAGCACGCCGACAAGAAGGACGAAATGCATCTGACCCTGCAGGGGTCGGCAACGTTCCTGAAAGTGCCGGCAATGGCGCGGACGCTGGAAAGCGTGCCGCCGAACACCGCGCTGCATCTGGACGTGGCCAAGCTGCATCACGTCGACCATGCCTGCATCGAGTTGCTGCGCGATTGGAGCCGGAATGCGGCTTCGCGCGGATGCGAGCTGGTGGTGGATTGGAAGGAGCTGGACCGCCGCGTCGAAGGTCAGCCGACCGTGGAAAGAACGTTGGTGGGCGAACCGCGCAAAGCGGCATAAGTCAGTGACAAACGCCCGGCGTTCGCGCCGGGTGACATCTGTCGTGACCGGATGATGCATGGCGCCGAAAGACGCATCATCCGGTCGCGATTTTTTTTGCGCCGGGATTGGGATTGGGGATGCGTGACGGCGTGTGTGTGGGCTGATGACACGAGGCGCCTAACGCCAACCTACTGATGGCGGCCATCTCTCCACCAGCGGTGCGATTGCCGGCAACGCGATTGCGTTGAGCAGCGGTGGCGGCATGCAGCTGGCCCGGTCCGGGTCTGATGGCTAGTGCGTGTCAGCCATATCGCCTTGGAGAGGCTCACAAAACGCAGCGAGCAGTCGTCAGGTAGGTGTGGACGGCACGCTTAGAACCGGCGTGTATGCGTGGTCCATGCCGCACCGAGCAGCGGCCGCGCCCGCCGGGCGGTGAGCGCAGTTGTTTCTTTAGCTGCCGCTAGGCCCGGTCAACGCTTCGGCGCTGCCGGCCGTTCGGCTGCCGCCGGGGTCTTGTCGCGGTAGCGGCACAGGTCATGGATCACGCAGCCCGGACAATCGGGTTTGCGGGCCTTGCAGACGTAGCGTCCATGCAAAATCAGCCAGTGGTGTGCGTCATGCAGGAATTCTGCAGGGATGACCTTGACCAGTTTGTCTTCGACCGCGCGCACGTCCTTGCCCGGTGCAAGGCCAGTGCGGTTGGAGACGCGAAAGATATGCGTGTCCACGGCCATCGTCGGTTCGCCGAATGCGGTATTGAGCACCACATTGGCGGTCTTGCGGCCGACGCCGGGTAAGGCTTCCAGTGCTGCACGATCGTGCGGCACCTCGCCGCCGTATTGCTCGAGCAGAATGCGGCAGGTGGCGATGACGTTCTTGGCCTTGGCGTTGAATAGGCCGATGGTGGCGATGTAGCGCTTCAGTCCTTCTTCGCCAAGATCGAGAATGTCGCGCGGGGTATTGGCGACCGGATACAACTTACGGGTGGCCTTGTTGACGCCGACATCGGTGGCTTGCGCGGACAGCAATACCGCGATCAACAGCTCGAATGGCGTGGTGTATTCCAGTTCGGTGGTCGGGTGTGGATTGAGTTCGCGCAGACGCTCGAACATTTCCTGTATTTCAGGCTTGCGCATGCCGCTGCTGCGGCGCGCTGGCGGTGCAGGGCGTGCAGCGTTCAAGACGGCGTTCCTCCCGCTGCCTTGGCTTTGGCACGCGCCAGGATCGCCGCGGCCAACGGCGGCAACGCGGCCGCTGCCGGCTGGCTGGGTGCAGGTGCGGGCGTACGCCGCGCGTCACGTTCGGCGGCGCGGCGTTGCAGCCGAGCCGCACGTGCGCGATAGCGTTCGCGCGCCGCCCACGCAGCGCGCAGGCGCTGTTGTGCGGCGAGCAGGGCTGCAACGACCGGCGCATCCGCTGCATCGAGGTGCGGGGCCGGCCGGTAGTCCATCAGGCCCAGTTGCAGTGCGCGATCGAGATCGTCTGCTTGCACGCAGTCGAACAAGCGCATGGCCAGTGCGCGCGGTGCCGGTAGGGTGGCGTGCGGCATCACGGTGCTCAGCGGTTGTGAAACTGTGCGGGGCGCTTGTCGAGGAACGCGCGGGTGCCTTCGCGCATGTCCTCGCTGGCGAACAGCAGCGCAAATTGTGCGGTTTCCAGCTGCAGGCCTTCTTCGATGCCGCATTCGCCGCCGAACACGACCGCATCCAGAATGCCGCGCAATGCCAGCGGCGCTGCGCTCGCCAGGCGTTGGGCCAGGGTCTGGGTTTCTTCCTGCAAGGCATCGGGCTCGACCACGCGATTGACCAGGCCCAGTTGCAGTGCGCGCGCTGCATCGATCGGCATGCCGAGCAGGCACAGTTCCAGTGCCGCGGCACGGCCGGTCAGGCGCAACAGGCGCTGGGTGCCGCCGAAGCCGGGTATCAGGCCGAGATTGATTTCTGGCTGCCCCAGCCGTGCGGTGGATGCGGCGATGCGCAGATGGCAGGCCATTGCCAGCTCCAGCCCGCCGCCGAGTGCAAATCCGTTGATCATGCCGATCACCGGCTTGGGCATGCGTTCGATCCGGCGCATCAAGCGCTGCCCGACCAGCGAAAATTCGCGGCCGTCCATCGCCGACAACGCGCTCATTTCGGCGATGTCCGCGCCGGCCACGAAGGATTTGGGCCCGGCGCCAGTGAGGACCACCACGCGCACGTCGTCGGCGCTTGCCGCGTCCACGAACGCCTGGTCCAGCGCCAGCATGGTGTCGCGGTTCAATGCGTTCAGTTTGTCCGGCCGATTGACCGTAATGGTCCGGACACTGGCGTGATCGGCGATCAGAATGACGTCATTGGACATGGCAAACCTTTGCGAACGTAAAAAAATAGTAAATACGGAACTTCCGAAAGCCTTGCTGGTCATAGCTTTCGTGATAAGTAGCGGTTCGGTATCGCGGCCGCTATCCTAGCGCGTCATCTCAGGCGGCAGACCCGTCCTGTGCCACCACCCTGGAGAATTGTTTGATGAAGTTGCGTTCTATCGCGGTCGCTGTGGCGGCCCTGGCCCTGACGGGCAATGCACTGGCCCAGGACACAACGTCCGAAAAGGGCAAGTTGAGCTATTACTTCGGTTACGACTATGGCAATAACCTTGCCGAGCTCACCGGTCGCGGCGAGCAGCTCGACATCAACGCGGTGGTAAAGGGTCTGCAGGACGCCTATGCCAAGAAGCAGCCGGCGATCACCGCCGACCAGCTGAAGCCGGCGGTCGAAGCGTTCCAGAAGCGTGAGCAGGGCCGTGCCCAGCAGGCCAAGGCCGAGTACGACAAGGCCGCTGCTGCCAACAAGACCAAGAGCGAGCAGTTCCTGGCCAAGAACAAGGGCACCGCTGGCGTGCAGACCCTGCCGAGCGGCGTGCAGTACCGCGTGATCGAAGCGGGCAAGGGCGCCAAGCCGACCCAGGCCAGCACTGTGCAGCTGGAAGTGGCCGGTCCGTTCCCCTTCGGCGACCGTGAGAAGGCGCGTCCGGCGCAGCAGATCCCGGCCATCAAGGTCAGCGAAGTCGAAATGAAGGCCATGCGCGAGACCCTGCTGCAGATGCCGGCCGGCTCCAAGTGGGAAGTGACGTTGCCGTCGGATCAGGCCTATGGCGCCGACCCGCGTACGCCGTTCCCGCCGAACGTGGCCGTGCAGTTCGAGATCAAGCTGGTCAGCGTCAAGTAATTGCGTTTGCTGTTGCACTGACAACGCCGGCCACCAGGCCGGCGTTGTCGTTTTGGCGTCCCAACCTTGCTGAAGAGAGCGATGAAACACCCACGCCGCGGCTGCGGAAACGCGCGATGAGCGACACCGATTCCAATTGCGGGGATCTGCCCAGCCCGTGTATCGGTGTATGTTCGTTGGACGCGCAGTCGCACTGTGTCGGCTGCCTGCGCAGCCTGGATGAAATTGCACGCTGGATGAGCATGAGTGACGCCGAACGCCAGGAGTTGTTGCATACCGTGTTGCCTGCTCGTGGGCTTATGGCGGCGCTGCCCGAATACGCGCAGTTGCGCCGGGCGCTGTACTCGCTGGACACCGCACCCGACGGGCCGGGCTGGAACCATGCCGAACTGATCGATCTGAGCGAGGGCGGTGCGTCCGCCGAAGCGGCGGTGCTATGCGGCCTGGTGCCGCGCGAGCAGGGCACGATGGTGCTGCTGACCCGGCGCACCGATAGCCTGCGCCACCATGCCGGGCAGGTCAGCTTCCCGGGCGGGCGGATGGAGCCTGCCGATGCCGATGCGGCAGCGGCGGCCTTGCGCGAGAGCTGCGAGGAGATTGCGCTGGGTGCGCAGCAGGTGCACGCGCTGGGATATCTGGATCCGTTTTTAACCGTGAGCGGGTTTCGGGTCACGCCAGTGGTGGCGGTGATCGACCCCGCGTTCGTGGCGGTGCCGCAGCCGGAAGAGGTGGCCGAGGTCTTCGAAGTGCCGCTGGCCTATCTGATGGACCCGGACAATCTGCGCAGCGTGGAGCTGGAATTTCGCGGCCGCCAGCGTCGCGTGCTCGAATACGATTGGCCAGGGCAGCGCATCTGGGGCGCCACTGCGGCCATTCTCCTCAATCTTCGTCGTCGCCTGGAGCAGGTTGCATGAGTGCCGATCCGAACTGGACCACGCTGGTCGATAGCGCCACCCTGGTGGCGGCATTGCCGCACCCACAGCTGCGGCTGCTGGATGCGCGTGCCACGCCACCAACCGCACCTGATCCGCAGGCGGCACGCAAGGCATACGCGCAGGGACATCTGCCCGGCGCGCATCACGTCGATCTCGATCATGACCTGGCCGACCTGTCGCGTGCCGATCAAGGGCGGCATCCGTTGCCGCAGAGCGCCGACTTTGCCAGGCGCCTGGGCGCGTGGGGCATCGATCCGCAGAGCCAGGTGGTGGTCTACGACGCGGGCGATGGCAGCATGGCCGCCGCACGCGCGTGGTGGATGCTGCGGCTGATGGGGCATCGCCGCGTGGCGGTGCTGGATGGCGGCCTGGCCGCGTGGCGCGCCGCTGGCTTGGCCGAGACCACCGAGCTGCCGGCAGTGCGCGATGGCGCCGCGTATCCCGGCAGTTTCGACACCGATGCTGTGGTGGACGCCGAACAGATCCTGGCGCGGCTGGAGCAGGCCCCGGGTTGGCTGCTGGATGCGCGCGCAGGCGAGCGGTTTCGCGGTGAGGTGGAGCCGATCGATCCGATCGCCGGGCATGTGCCGGGTGCGTTGAACCGTCCGCTGGGTCTGAGCCTCCGCGATGGCCGCTTCAAGCCGGCCGATGAATTGCGTGCCGAGCTATCTGCATTGCTGGGCACGTATCGGCCCGAGCAGGCCGTGGTGATGTGCGGATCGGGCGTGACGGCCTGCCATCTGCTGTTGGCGTTGGAAGTGGCCGGTCTGTCCGGCGCGCGCGTCTATGCCGGTTCCTGGAGCGGCTGGTTGCAGGATCCGTCGCGTCCGGTCGCGACTGCTGCCTGATGCATGCACAATAGCCGCAGGAAGGGTGGTCTGTGGGGACGCAGGCTCACTGCGCGGAGCGCAGTTTCTTGCAGTGGTGGGTGGATGCATGCGGTTGCAGTTGCAGGTGGGCGCCTTGTGCGTCGCGGTGATGGCGATGGTTGCGTGTTCGGCTGAGTCTGGCGGTGCCGGCGCTGTGCGCGCCGCCAATCGTTCGAATGCCGATGAGCAGCAGGTGTATCAGGTCGCGCTGGAACGTGTTCGCGCGCAACGGCTGGCACACGTGCGCGCGCCCGATGGCTGGCTGAGCTATACCGCCTCCGGTCGCGTGCGTGCAGGTCGGTATCAGGTCGGCAGCGATCCGCACAGCGATGTCGTGTTGCCTGCCGGCCCTGCACAGCTGGGCCAGCTCAGCCTGGATGCCGAGGGCCACGTGCGCTTCAAGGCGGCTGCCGGTGCGGCGGTGAGCTTGAACGGACAGGCTGTCGATGACGTCAGCCTGGAGCCGGAGCGGGCTGAGCGGCGTGGCGACCGGCTCGATGTGGACAACCGGCAGTTCTATCTGGTGCAGACCGGCACGTTGTTTGGCTGGCGTTTTCGTGACCCGGCAGCGCCGGCGTTGACCGCATTTCAGGGCTTCGAGTATTTTCCGATCGACCCGCAATGGCGGGTCGATGCACGCTGGCAGCCGTATGCCACGCCACGGTCGGTGACCTTGCTGACCTCGATCGGCACGCCATTGACGGCGGAGGTTCCGGGCGAGGCGGTGTTTACGCGCGGCGGGCAGGAATACCATCTGCAGCCGCTCGCGCAGGACGATGGCAGCGGTCTGTTTTTTCTGTTCACCGATCGCACCAGTGGCAAGGAAAGTTATGGCGGCGCGCGCTATCTGTTCACCGCGATGCCGCGAGATGGCCGTGTGCTACTCGATTTCAATCTCGCCGAAAATCCGCCCTGCGCGTTCACCCCGCATGTGGTCTGCCCGATCGCGCCGCCGGAAAACCGGCTGGCGGTGGCGGTGAATGCGGGCGAAAAAACCTATCGCGCCGTGGATCCTTGATAGCGCGGATCGCGCATGTGGTGCCTACGCGTGCCCGGTGCGCTCAACGCAATGCATGCGCCCAGCCAACCGCCGCTTCGATACGGGGCCATGGAAACAACGGGCCGGGGTCGAGTTTGCGCTGGATCTTGCGTGCCGGATCGTCGCTGGCCGCTTCCTGGGTGGTGTCCAGTTCCTGATGACCGGCGATGCGGCGCACCGATGGCAGCTGCTGCTGCAGCCATTGCAGCAAGGTGATTAGCGTGGCGATCTGCACGTCCGGATACGCTTCGCGCATCGCTTGATGGCGCGAGTCGAGCCAGTGCGGATAGCGGCCGCTGTTGACCAGCTCGATGCCCAAGGTATGCGGATTGTGGCCGCGCACGTGATGCGCGACGCGGTCCAGCGCCACGTACTGCTGGATGCTGCCGTTGCGATCGATGTAGTAATGCCCGCTGTTGCCGGTGCCGCTGTCGTAGAGCACGCGCTCGCCGTAGTCGCGCGCCATGGCCATGTCGGGCAATTCGGTGCAGTGGATGACCACCATGTCGATGTGCTCGAGCCGGCGGCGTGCCAGTCGCGATTCGTAAGACAACGGCGCGTAGGTGATCGGTGGCGACGGCAGGACGGCATCGGACATGAAGCGAATGCTAGCATTCGCCGATGGCTTTGAATCCCGACAGCCCTTTGGGCAAATTGATGGCGACGCTGCCGCAGACCGGTCAGGTGACCTGGATCGGCGTGCGTCCGGCGCGTGATGTGGAGATGCTGGAGGTGGACGCCGCGCAGGCCACCACCGGCATCGGGCTGGTGGGCGATCGCTACAAGGGCGGCAGCGGCAAGCGTGGGATCACCTTGATCCAGGCCGAGCATCTGCCGGTGATCGCGGCGCTGGCAGGGCATGCGACGATCGCGCCGGCCACGCTGCGACGCAATCTGGTGATCGCCGGCATTCCGCTGATCGCGTTGAAAGGGCGGCGCTTCCGCATTGGCGATGTCGAGCTGGAAGGCACCGACCCGTGCGACCCGTGTTCGCGCATGGAAGACGCGCTGGGCGCGGGCGGCTACAACGCGATGCGTGGACACGGTGGGCTGTGCGCGCGTGTCCTGCGCGGCGGCGTGCTGCGTATTGGCGATACGGTGCAGGCGCTATGAGCCGCGGCCATTGCATTCTGGCGCATGGGTTCGAAAGCGGCCCTGCGGCGCGCAAGGTCAGCGCCTTGGCCGAGGTTGCCGATCGCCTGGGGTGGACCCATGAACGCCCGGATTTCACCGATCTTGATGCGCAGCGCGATGTCAGCCCGCTCGGCGACGTGCGCGGACGCCTGCAGCGATTGCTGCAGATCGCGCGCGACGCTGCAGGCAAGGGGCCGCTGGTACTGGTCGGCTCCAGTCTGGGCGCCTATATCGCGGCGCAAGTGTCGCTGCAGGTGCCGACGCGTGGGCTGTTTTTGATGGTGCCGCCAACCACGATGGGCCCGCTGCCGGCGCTGGATGCTGCGCCGGTGCCGATCTCGGTGGTGCATGCCTGGCGCGATGCGCTGATCCCTGCCGCCGATGTGATCGCCTGGGCGCAGGCACGTCGGGCGCGGCTGTTGCTGGTCGACGATGAGCACGATCTCGCCGCGCATGTGGACACGGCAGCGAACGCGTTCGCCGAACTGTTGCAGCGCCTGTGATGCACGAGGCTGACGACATGCCGCCCACACCGGCCGAGCCGGCGACGGCGGTGCTGATTCGCGAGGCCAGCGATGGCGACGCAGCCGCCATCGAGATATTGACCATGGTGGCGTTCATGCGCGCCGAGCACAGCCGTCATGACGAACAGCATGTGATCGCCGCGCTGCGTCATGACGATGCGCTGGCACTGTCATTGGTCGCCGACCACGACGGTTACGTGGTCGGCCATCTGGCAGTGTCGCCGGTGAGCTTGTCCGACGGCTCGTCGGGCTGGTTTGCACTGGGGCCGTTGGCGGTGGGCCCGGGCCACCAACGCCAGGGCCTGGGTAGCCGTCTGGTGCACGCAGCCCTGGCGACCTTGCGCGAACGCGGCGCGGCGGGATGCGTTGCCTTTGGCGAACCCGGTTTTTTCCGGCGGTTTGGGTTCGCCGTCGAGCCGGGGCTGAGCGTGCCCGATGCACCGGTATCGGAATTGCAGGCGTTGGCGTTCGGCGACCGGCTGTTGCCACTGGCCGATGTGGCCTATCACCCGGCATTCGGTCTGGGCTGAGTCGCGCGCAGCGCTGCACATGCGTGAACGGATGCAGTTGTGATCCTGCGCACAGGTGGCGCCCGTTCGCTCACCGGCACCCTGCATCGCGCTTTCGGCCGCAGCGCATTGCCGCGTTCGTCACCATGGTCGGCAACAGCGATTGACGCTTGCCAAGGTGAAAAAAGATGCAACGTGACGTGCGACCGATGCCGCCCAGTGAACCGCGTGCCGGCCTGATTTCGCATGCGGGCGATACCTTGCAGGATGATGCGACCTTGCTGGCATCGATCAGGTCGCGACTGCGGCAGGACGCCAGCCGTTCTGCTGCCGAAGTGGAGCGTTTGCTGCAACTGGTCGATGCGCTGTGGGCGATGGAGCTGGGGCGGTTCCTGCTGCGCAATCGTGGGCTCAATGCCGAGTGGACGCATCGGTTGGTCACCTACGAGGCGGGGACCCTGCCGCAAAACACCACGCCGGCACTGGAGTACGAAATTTTCGAGAAGACGCCGGCCGTGCTCGCAACCCGCGAGCGGTTCGGCATCTTCCGTGCGCAATTGCAGGCCTTGTTGCGGCCCGGCATGACGATCGCGTCGGTGCCGTGCGGATGGATGGGCGATGTGTTGAGCCTGGATTACCGGCAGTGCCCGGATGTGCGCTTGATCGGGATCGATCTGGACCCGCAAGCGCTGGACGGTGCGCTGCAGCTGGCACGTCGCTACGGGCTGGAGCAGCAGCTGTCGCTGCGGCTGGAAGATGCCTGGGCGCAGGGCGATGCAGACAGTGCGGACGTGGTGACCAGCAACGGCCTTAATCTCTATGAGCCGGACGATGCGCGCGTGGTCGCGCTCTATCGCGCGTTCTTCCACAGGCTGCGGCCGGGCGGCACGTTGGTGGCGAGTTTCCTGACGCCTCCGCCCAGCCTGTGTGCGGAATCCACGTGGAAGCTGGCGCTGATCGACCAGGCATCGCTGGTGCTGCAGAGCCAGGTCTTCATCGATATCGTCCAGGCGCGCTGGGCATCGTTTCGCACCCATGCGCAAACGCGCGCACAGCTGGAGAGTGCCGGCTTTGCAAGCGTGCGTTTCATCGACGATCGCGCCAGCATTTTTCCCACTGTGATCGCGCAAAAGCCGATGCATGCCTGAGGGTAACGACGACGCAGCGACTCTCTCGCGGCATGGAGTGTCGGTGCGTTGCCTGCGAGTGTCCGCTGCGTTGGCGCGCGATTGCGTATACCGATAACGCCAGGCACGCGCGTCGGCGAAGAGCAGCTAACAAAACGACTGTACTCACCGCCAGGCGAACACGGCCGGTGCTCGGTGCGGCAAGTGCCATGCGTGCACTGTGGTTCTGAGCGCGCCGTCCGTACCCACCTGACGACTGCGCGTTATGTCTTGTTAGCCGCTCCAAGCGGCAGGGCGCACTACAAGCGTGCAGGCGTACGTTTTTCTGCGGATATCTCGCAGTCGTTGAGCGGATTGTTCGGCGCAGTGATGTTCAGGGGTTTCGGTGCAGCCGCAGACCGGCCTACACTTGTGCTGCACCCACCGTTCGAGGATTGGTCCAATGCGCCATTGATGCCGCCGTCGTGATGACGGCCATACCCGTTGCCGTTCCGTCTGGAACGCGACGTGTCCTGGCATGCAATGGAGGCACTGATGACCTGTCCGTCGTTGACGCTGGAAAGCGTCGCGTTTGTGCTGCCCGATGGCAGCACGCTGTTTTCCGATCTCACCTTGCACATCGATCAGCGCCGCACCGGCCTGGTCGGTCGCAATGGCGTGGGCAAGAGTGTGCTCGGCCGTCTGCTGGCCGGCCAGCTGGCACCCAGCAGCGGCCGCTGCGTACGCCGTGGCAGCGTGCATTACCTGCCGCAGCGCGTGAGCGCGATGCCTGGGCAGCGCATCGCCGATCTGGCAGGTGCGGCGCCGTTGCTGGACGCGCTGGACCGGATCGCCGCCGGGAGCGTGGCGCCCGCCGATTTCGAGCGGGTGGGCGAGCGCTGGAATGCCCACGCCGAGTTCGCTGCAGCGCTCGAGCAGCAAGGGCTGGGGGGCCGCGATCCGCATGGCCCTGCCGCGCATCTCAGTGGCGGCGAAGCCATGCGGGTGGCGCTTGCCGGCGCCTGGCTGACGCAGCCGGACCTGCTGATCCTGGATGAGCCCAGCAACCATCTGGACGGCCCGCAGCGACAGCGGCTGCTGGCGCAGTTGCAGGCTTGGAAGGGTGGATTGCTGATCATCAGTCATGACCGGCTGCTGCTGGATGGCATGCAGCGCATCCTGGCGTTATCCGCGCACGGGGTGCGCAGTTATGGCGGCAACTACACCCACTACGCGCAACAGCACGCACGCGAGCAGCAGGCGGCCGGCGAGCTGCTTGCGCAGCGCAAACAGGCACGTGCGCACGGCGAACAGGCATTGCGCGAGCAGCACATGCGCCAGCAGCAACGCCAGGCGCGTGGCGCGCGCGCGGCGGCGCAGGCCAATCAGGCGCCGATCCTGCTCGGGGGCCAGCGGCAGCGCAGCGAGGTCAGCGCCGGCCGGCTGCAGCAGCACCGTCAGGCCGAACAAACGCGCTTGTCGGAGGCGGTGACGCAGGCCGCAGCCCAGGTGGAGGCCCCACCGGCCATTGCGTTGCTGGCACCAGCGACGACGGCAGGCGCGTCGCAACGCCTGGCGACCTTGCAGCAGGTGGAGCTGGCGGATGGGCGGCTGGGTGGGCGACGCGTAGATCTGCTGCTGCACGGCCAGCCCCGCATCGGGCTGGTCGGCCCGAACGGCAGCGGTAAATCCTCGCTGCTGCAGCTGTTGGGCGGGCGCCTGGCGGCACAGGCGGGCAAGTGCGAGGTGCATGTGCCGGTGGCCTATCTGGATCAGGATCTGGGCATGCTCGACCCGGCGCGCTCGGCTGCCGCGCAGCTGTGCGATGCCGACCCCGCCGCCGCCGAGCACGCCCAGCGGCTGCGCCTGGCGTTGCTGGGGCTAGACCACCAGCGTGCCGACCTGCCCACTGGCCAGCTCAGCGGCGGCCAGCGGCTCAAGGCAGCGCTAGCCTGCGCGCTGTATCGGGCCCAGCCGGCGCAGCTGCTGTTGCTGGACGAACCCACTAATCATCTGGATCTGGCCGCCGTCGAGGCGGTCGAGACGCTGCTGCGCAGCTACAGCGGCGCGCTGCTGGTGGCTTCGCACGATGCCGCCTTCCTGGACCGCTTGGGCCTGCAGCAGCGGCTGGATACCGGGCAGGCGCAGTGGCGGCTGGCGCCCTGGTGAACCGTGCGGCGGGCCCTGCAGCCGGCGGGGGTGGTAATGCCGGCCGCGATGGCCGACCATTTGCGGCCAATCCACGGCGTCCACGGCACTGCCCACCCGGGCGCCGGCCCGCTGTCCTGCTCCCACGCTCGCCGCCGCGCCAGCGTCTTTATCGATACCTGCCTACGTGAAATTCTTCGCATCCTGTGCCAAAGGCCTGGAATACCTGCTTGCCGACGAGCTGCTTGCGCTCGGTGCCAGCAAGGCCACCGCCACCATCTCCGGCGTCAATGTCGAGGGTGAACCGCGCGACGCGCTGCGCGCCGTCATGTGGTCGCGCCTGGCCAGCCGGGTGCTGTGGCCGCTCACCGAGTTCGACTGCCCGGACGAGGACGCGCTGTATGCCGGTGTGTCCGAGTTGCCGTGGGACGAGCACCTGTCGGTGGGCCACACCTTGTCGGTGGATGCGCACGTCTCCGGCACGGCGATCACGCACGCGCGCTATGCCGCACAGCGCATCAAGGATGCGGTGGTCGACACCATGCGCCGGCAGGGGCTGGAACGCCCGTCGGTGGATGTGGAAAGCCCCGACCTGCGGTTGAACCTGTCGCTGCGCAAGGGCCGCGCCACCATCTCGATCGACCTGGGCGGCGGCCCGTTGCACCGGCGCGGTTGGCGCATGGCGCAGAACGAAGCGCCGCTGAAGGAAAACCTGGCTGCCGCCGTCCTGCTGCGCGCCGGCTGGCCGCGCGCATATGCCGATGGCGGCGGCTTGCTGGACCCGATGTGCGGCAGCGGCACGCTGTTGATCGAAGGCGCCTTGATGGCCGCCGACGTCGCGCCGGGTCTGCAGCGCTACGGCAGCGATGTGCCCAGCCGTTGGCGTGGGTTCGACCGTGCGGTCTGGCAGCAGCTGGTCGACGAAGCGCGCGAACGCGACAGCGCCGGCCGTGCCGCGCTGAAGCAGGTGATCCATGGCAGCGACATGGACCCGCATGCGATCCGCGCCGCCAAGGAGAACGCGCAGGTGGCCGGTGTGGCCGAGGCGATCTGGTTCGGCGTGCGCGAGGTCGGCGACCTGCAGACCCCGCCGCAGGCTACCGGCGTGGTGGTCTGCAACCCGCCCTACGACGAACGTCTGGCCGCCGATGCGGCCTTGTATCGCAAGCTTGGCGATACCTTGCAGCGCGTGGTGCCGCAGTGGCGCGCGAGCCTGCTGTGCGGCAATGCCGAGCTGGCCTACGCCACCGGCTTGCGCGCGGGCAAGAAATACCAGTTGTTCAATGGCGCGATCGAGTGCGCGTTGATCGTCTGCGACCCGATTGCAGTGCCGCGGCGTACCCCGTTGGCAGCGCCCACCGCGCTCAGCGAAGGCGCGCAGATGGTGGCCAACCGCCTGCGCAAGAACCTGCAGAAGTTCAAGAAGTGGCGCGCCCGCGAAGGCATCGAGTGCTTCCGCGTCTACGATGCCGACCTGCCGGAATATTCCGCTGCCATCGACGTGTATCAGCAAGCCGATGGCGACCGGCGCAGCTTCCTGCATGTGCAGGAATACGCCGCGCCGGCGACCATTCCCGAGGCGGATGTGCGCCGGCGTCTGGGCGAGTTGTTGGCTGCTGCGCGCGAGGTGTTCGAGGTGCCGGCCGAGCGCGTTGCACTGAAGTCGCGCGAGCGTGGCAAGGGTGGCAGCAAGTACGGCCGCTTCGAGCAGCGCAACGAAATCGTCAACGTGCGCGAGCATGGCGCGCTGCTGCGGGTGAACCTGTTCGATTATCTGGACACCGGTCTGTTCCTGGATCACCGCCCGTTGCGCGGCACCATGGCGCAGCAGTCCAAGGGGCGGCGCTTCCTCAACCTGTTCTGCTACACCGGCGTGGCCAGTGTGCAGGCGGCGGTGGCTGGCGCCAGCGCCACGACCAGCGTGGATCTGTCCGGCACCTATCTGCAGTGGTGCGCCGACAACCTGGCCTTGAACGGCCAGGCCGGCAGCAAGCACAAGCTGGTGCAGGCCGATGCGCTAGCCTGGCTGGAAGCCGAGCGCGCGCACTTCGACGTGATCTTCTGCGACCCGCCGACCTTCTCCAACTCCGCGCGCGCCGAGGATTTCGATATCCAGCGCGAGCATGTGCGCTTGCTGCGCGCGGCGGTGGCGCGCCTGGCGCCGGGCGGCGTGCTGTATTTCTCCAACAACTTCCGCCGTTTCAAGCTGGATGAAGAAGCGGTGGCCGAGTTCGCGCAATGCGAGGAAATCAGCCCGCGCACCATCGACCCGGATTTCGAACGCCATGCGCGCATCCATCGCGCCTGGCGGTTGACGGCCTGAGCCGAGGCCGGCCGATGTGGCGGTGTGCCGTGGCGCCCGCTGCGTGCGTCGCGGCGGCCACTGCGCAGCGGCGGCCGCGCGTGCGAGGGCAGGGCGCGTCGCCAACAAGCCCACCACAGCGCTGCGGTATGCTGATTCGCATGCTTTGGAGTCAACGATGACCGCATCACCCCGCATTGCCTTTGTGGCCAGTCACACCGAGCCCGCCGTGAACGCGCGGGCGCGTCTGGTGCAGCGTTACGGCGATCATCCGCTGGAGACCGCCGAGATCGTCTGTGCCCTGGGTGGGGATGGCTTCATGCTGCAGACCCTGCATCGCCATGGTGCCGCCGACAAGCCGGTGTTCGGCATGAAGCTGGGCTCGGTCGGGTTTTTGATGAACCAGTACCGCGACGACGAAGACGACTTGCTGGTCCGCCTGCAACGTGCCGAACCTGCGCATCTGCGGCCGCTGGAAATGCTGGTGCAGACCGAATCCGGCACCAGTGCCGGCTCGCTGGCGTACAACGAAGTCTCGCTGTTGCGGCAGACCCGCCAGGCCGCGCATCTGAGCGTGGATCTCAATGGCCAGACCCGCATCGCCGAACTGATCGGCGACGGCGTCATGGTCGCAACGCCGGCCGGCAGTACCGCTTACAACTATTCGGCGCACGGGCCGATTCTGCCGCTGGGCTCGCACACGCTGGCACTGACGCCGATTGCGCCGTACCGCCCGCGCCGTTGGCGTGGCGCCATCCTCAAGGCCGATACCGAAGTGCGCTTTCGCGTGCTCGACCCGTACAAGCGCCCGGTCAGCGTCACCGCCGACTCGCACGAGATTCGCGACGTGGTGGAAGTCACCATCCGCGAATCCACCGAGCGCCGCGTCACGTTGCTGTTCGATCCGGAACACAATCTGGAAGAGCGCATCTTCAGCGAACAGTTTGCGGTGTGAGGGGCATTCGGGATTGGCAACGGCAAGGGCGCCGCAAGAGCGTTTTAAACGTGTCCGCACACGCTACGATGCTGCACGGATGCCCGATGCAATTCCGCTCGCCCGTTCATGCTTCTACCGATTCCCCATTCTCCATTCCCCATTCCCGGCACCCAAATGGCTGACAACTCCCCCAGGTTATTGACCATCGCGGTGACCTCGCGCGCGCTGTTCGATCTTGAAGAAGGCCATGCGCTGTTCGAGGCGAACGGGGTGGAGGCGTATTCGGCGTTCCAGCGCGAGCACGAAGACGACATCCTGCAGCCGGGCGTCGCGTTTCCGGTGGTGCGCAAGCTGTTGGCGCTCAACCACGATGTGCCCGAAGAAACCCCGCGCGTGGAGGTGATTCTGCTGTCGCGCAATTCTGCCGATACCGGGTTGCGCATCTTCAATTCGATCCAGCACTACAACCTGGGCATCGTGCGCGCGACTTTCACGTCTGGTCAGCCGACCTGGCCGTACGTGAAACCGTTTGGTACCGATCTGTTTCTGTCGGCCAATCCGGAATCGGTACGGCGTGCGCTCACTCACGGCATTGCCGCGGCCACCATCATGCCGCGCGCGCCGGGCGAGCGTGCCGAAGCGGCTGCAGCGATCGTGGACAACGATGAGAGCCGCCTGCCCACGCAGCTGCGCATCGCCTTCGACGGCGACGCGGTGATCTTCGGCGACGAGAGCGAACGCATCTCGCGCGAGCAGGGTGTGGAAGCGTTCGGGCGCCATGAGCGCGAGCGCGCACGCGAACCGCTGTCGGTTGGGCCGTTCCGCAATTTCCTGTCGGCGTTGCATGCGCTGCAGGCGGCGTTCCCGCCGGGCGAAGCGTCGCCGATCCGCACGGCGTTGGTCACCGCGCGTTCGGCGCCTGCGCATGAGCGGGTGATCCGGACCTTGCGCGAGTGGGGCGTGCGCCTGGACGAAGCGCTGTTTCTCGGCGGCCGGCACAAGGGGCCGTTTCTGGAAGCGTTTGGCGCAGATATCTTCTTCGACGACTCGCAGCACAACATCGACAGCGCACGCCAGCATCAGCATGTGGCGGCCGGCCACGTGCCGCACGGCGTGGCCAACGATCCGCCGAGCCGATGAGCGAGTCGCCGCAGTCGCCAGCGCGTGCTGGGCTACTGCGGACCTGGCGCACGCTGGAACTGACCTTCACCGACGACACGGTGCAGACCCGCATGTCGCGTTGGGCACCGCATCGGCTGATGTTGCCGTATACGCGCAGCATGCTGGCTGCGCTGTGGCTGCAACCGCGCCCGGAATGCATTGGGCTGATCGGCGTGGGTGGCGGTGCGCAGGTGAAGTTCTGTCATCGCTACCTGCGCAGCACGCGTCTGGAAGCGGTGGAAGCGGACCCGCAGGTGCTGGCGTTGCGCGATGCATTCGCCATTCCGCGCGACGACGCGCGGCTGGAGATCACGCTGGGGGATGGCGCCGACTGGATCGGCAACCGCGCCGGACGCTACGACCTGTTGTTGCTGGATGCTTACGACGCCGATGGCATTCCGCCGGCTTTGTGCACGCCTCAGTTCTACGCCGATTGTCGCGCGGCCTTGCGCGAGGGCGGGGTGTTGGCGCTGAATCTCTTTCAGGTGCCGATGGTCGAGCATCTGGCGCAGCTGCGAGAGCTGTTCGATGGGTTGGTGCTGCTGCTGCCCGAACCGGATCTGCGCAACCAGGTGGTGTTCGCCTGGAACAACCGACGCACACCGGGGACGCCGGACGCCGCGCTGGCCGGGTTGGCATGGTCGGCACGCCGGCAATTGCGGCCGTCGATGCTGCGCTTGCAGGCGGCGTGGCAGGAACGGGCCTGGCGGTTTTCCTGAGGCATTGCGTCCTGCAGGTCCGGCCAACAGCGGCTAACGCAACGTCGCGAGCAGCCGTCAGCTGGATGTGGACGGCGCGCTCAGAACCGGATTGCACGCGTGCGGCATACCAATGTCGTCCACCGGCCGCGTCCGCCTGCGGCGACGCAGGCGTTTGATTGGCCGCGTCAGGGATGCGCAGGTGTGCATCGCCGCATCTGGGCCTTCACGCTACGCGATTACGGCATTTGCTCGCTCGGTGCGGTCGGCAACGGCAACTGGATATCGGTCAATCGCCAGCGCAGGCCCTGGCGGGTCAGCACGAAGGTCACCGGTGTACCGTTGGCGGTCTGCGTGGTGGCGGTGAAGCGGCGGGTGGATTCGAAGCGCTGCGTCGCGCCTTGCAGCGGGCGCGCCGGTGCCGGCGCCGCATAGGTATCGGCGCTGACGGTGTCGCCGATGACGCGGTTCCACACGCTGTGGCCTTGCAGCAGGGCACCGATGCCCAGCGGGGTGACCAAGGTATCCACGCCGGCGCCGCTGATGCCGCTGGCCAGTTGCAACGCAAAGCCGCCGAGCAGGCTCGATTGCATGCTGCTGCCGGCCTGACGGATCAGATAATCGTCCAGTTGCGCCTTCAGGTTGACGCGCAGGCTGGGGAAATCCACGTAGCTTTCCAGCTGCGCGGCATCGCGATCGGCAACGGCCTGACTGATGCCGCGGATGGCCAGATACGGCCCCGCCACCACATAACTCGCCAGCAGTACCACGGCCAGCAGCGGCACGATCCACCAGCGCTTTTTCATCGTTCGCACTCCGTTGCCATGCGCGGTGAGGGGAGGGTGCTCGACTGCATCCAGACGGTAGCACCAGGCCGCCGATGGTGCGGCAACGCCGTGGCGCGATATACCTGCGCCGCAGCTCGCCTCAAAATTCCAGGTCCAGGGCGGCGCATAGATAATCCACAAACGGCGCCAGCGTCACCAGGTCTGCCTCGATGGTCTGGCGTAGGCGCGGCCCGGTCATGATGGCGTCGTCCAGATGACGCAGGTACGCCCAGTTGCGGTGCTTGAGATCGTCGATGAACTCGAAATCGTTGGGAAACCCGCGTGGTGCGCGCACCAGTTTTTCGCTGTCGTCCAGGGCGAACTTGCGCCGCAATTTGGGATCGTATGCTGCCGTCTTCCAGCTGCCCGGATTTTCGAAGATGAACTGCCGCAGCTTGCGTTGCGTGTCCGGCTCCGGGTGCCACAGGCCTGCACCGACAAAGCTCTCGCCCGGCTGCAGATGAATGTAGAACGACGGTGCCGGCATCTGCCGGCGGCGCTCATGGAACAGGCGCGCACCCTGCCAGTTCTTGTAGGGCGATTTGTCGTTGGAAAAGCGCGCATCACGATAGATCCGAAACAGCGAGCCGCCCTGGGTCTTGGGGTCGGCACGATAGTGTTCGCTGACCTCGGCAAGCGCCGGCTGCAGATCGGTGATCAGCTGCAGAAACGGCTGACGCACATGCGCCTCGTACTGGTGGCGATGATCGGCGAACCAGGTCTTGTCGTTGTGGCGGGCCAGGGCGCGCAGGAACTTGAAGCTGGCGTCTGAAAAATAGGTGGTCATAGCGTGCGTTGGAGATCCGAACCCCAGGCGGCGAGCTGGTCGAGCAGGTCTTGCTTGGTAGCATCGTCGGGGTGAGCGAGCCGTAAATCCGCAATCTGCGCGTTGTACTGGTCCAGGGTGACTTCGCCCAACCCATGGTCTTCGAGCAGGCGCTTGCGGCGGTACTGGTTCCAGCGTTCCTGCTCGTCGAACGACAGCGTCTGCGGCCAGTTACGTGCGCGATAGCGAAACAGCAGCTCGATCAGACGTGAGTCGCGAAACCGCGTTTCCAGCGCGCCCAGTTCGTCCGGCGCGCTGGCGCGCACCTGTGCAAGCAGGCGCTTGTCGCCTTCGGCCAGAAAACCGTCATAGAGCGAGGCATCGGCATCGTTGACCGCGGCGGCCGCGGCACGTTCGTTGCCGTAGACCTGGCGCACCTTCTCCGCCAGCTGCGGGCCCAGTTCGCGCAGCCGGGCGGCCTTGGCAAGCACCGCATCGGGGTCCACGCCCAGGCGCTGGAAATCCGGCGCGCGCAGATGCTGCCAGGCCACCAGCGCCGGCGACTTGTTCAGATGTACTTCCTTGAGCGGGATGCGCTGCTCACCTTCGGGTAGATCGGCGGCGCGGATATACAGCCGGTCGGCGATCTCGTCCGGGCTCAGCCGCAACAGCACTTCCGGGTCGCCGTCCAGATCGAAAACGATCACGCGGCTGTCGATGCGCGGATGTCGCGTCAGTGGCAGCACGGCGGCGGCGCACATGCGCGAGGCCGGGTAGCGCTGCGAAATGTGCAGCACCGGTTCCATCGCAATCACATCGAGCAAGGTGGCGGCAAAGCGCTTGTCGCGCAGGCGCAGCGCGTACTCCCACAGCTTGGGTTGATGCTGCTGAAATTTGCGCGCCATGCCGATGGTGGCGTACACGTCGGACAAGGCCTCATGCGCATCGCCTTCGCGCACTGCGTTGGCATCGGCCAGATGTTCGAGCTTGAACGAGGTGGCGCCGTCTTCGCGCTGCGGCCAGGTGATGCCGTCCGGGCGCAATGCGTGTACCAGGCGCAGCACATCGAGCAGATCCCAGCGCGAATTGCCGCCTCGCCACTCGCGCTCGTAGGGGTCGTAGAAATTGCGGAACAGCCCGCAGCGCACGAATTCGTCGTCGAAGCGGATCGAGTTGTAGCCCAGCGTGCAGGTCTGCGGGCGGCTCATCTGCTCGGCGATGCGCGCAAACGCTTCGGCTTCGATCACGCCTTCGCGCAGCGCGTGCTGCGGGGTGATGCCGGTGACCATGGTGGCGTACGGCGAGGGCAGCAGGTCGTCGGCCGGTTGCACGAAGAAACTGATCGGCTCGTCGATCACGCGCAGTTGCGCGTCGGTGCGCACGGCGGCGAACTGCGCGATGCGCGTGCGGCGCGGGTCCTGGCCGAAGGTTTCCAGGTCGTAGAAGAGAAAGCTGTCAGGCATGCGGGTGCGAGATCCAGATCCGCGGCGCACGGCGTATGCGCCGCCATTGGCCGCTAGTATCTCTCATCGCAGCGCCGGCGCGCTGAGGCGCTGCTGTGCGCTGGGGCAGGCGCTTGCTGTGTGGGGTCCGCGTTTGGCGTGTGTTGCGAGCACAGCGTGAGCGTCTGCGCACAGTGCGCAAACCTGAGCAAGATCTTGGCGCGGCTAACACCACGGGGCGAGCAGTCGTCAGGTGGATGTGGACGTCCCGCTCAGGACCAGCGGGTACGAATGGTCCATACCGCACCGAGCACTGGCCGCGCCCGCCTGGCGGTGAGCGCAGCCGTTGTCTTGGCCGCTCTCAGTGCGCGCCTTCCAGCGGCTCCAGACGTGCGTGCACCACCGCTTCCAGCGCCACCCAATCGATACGCGACAGATCGCTGTGCCCGCGCGTTGCCTCGACCAGAATCTCGCGCTGGATGTCGCTGCGCGCCAACGCAATCGAATAGCGCGTGCGCAGGAAGGTCACCATCGTGTAATGCGGCACGAAGCGGGTAGGCCAGCGCGCCTGCAATTGCTGCTCGAGTTCGCGCTGCAGCAGGAAGTCGGCATCGCCGACGCGGTCGCGCATTTCCAGATAGTTTTCCAGCGCCATTTGCTGGATCGCGGCGGCATCGTCGCGGCGCGCAGCTTCGAACGCAGCGAACGCGCTGCCGATGTCATCGTGCGCGTCCATCTGCTCGGCCAACGCCACGCAATCTTCGAAGGCGCAATTCATGCCCTGGCCGTGGAACGGCACCATCGCGTGTGCGGCATCGCCGATCAGCAAGGCGCGGTTATCCAGGTGCCAGCGCTCCAGGGTGAGGGTGCCGAGCAGGCCGGGCGGATGTTCTTCCCAGTGTTCTTCGAGCTGCGGAATCAGCGGCAGCGCATCCGGAAAATCGCGTGCGAACAGCGCATGCGCTTCTTCGCCGGTGCGGGTGGTGGCAAAGCTCGGGTTGCCTGCGTTGGGCAGGAACAGGGTGACGGTGAAGGTTCCGCCATCGTTGGGCAGCGCAATGCACATGTAGCGCCCACGCGGCCAGATATGCAGCGCATTGCGCTCGATGCGGAAGCCGCCGCCGGGCAGTGGCGGGATTTCCAGTTCCTTGTACGAATGATCCAGAAACTCGGTGCGCTCGCCCAACGGCGATTTGCGCTGCATGGCCGCGCGCAGCGCCGAGCCGGCACCGTCGCTGCCGATCAGGCTCTGGAAGTGAATCTCGTGCGGCTGATCGTCGCGGTCATCGATAAAGCGCGCGTAGCCGGCGTCGAAATCGACCGTGTGCAGCCGGCGATAGAAATGCACCGATGCGCCGGCCTGTTCGGCCAGATCCAGCAAGGCGATATTCAACGCGGCACGGTGGATCGACCAGATCACTTCGCTGTCGTCGCGGCCGTAGCGCTGCAGCTGCGGTTCGCCTTCGATCGGGTGCACCATGCGGCCGCGCATCATCACCGCCTTGGCCATCACCGCCTCTTCGGCACCGGCCTGACGCAATGCGTGGCGTCCGCGTTCGGCCAGCGCCAGGTTGATCGAGCGGCCGGACTCGTAGCCCTTGATGCGCGGGTCGCCACGCCGTTCGTACACGGTGACCTGCCAGCCGCGACGCGACAGCAGGATGGCAAGCAGGCAACCGGCAAGGCCGGCGCCGATCAGGGTCAGGGAGCGAGGGGAGACGGGGCTCAATGCAATGTCCGGCAGCGGCCGGACGCGGGAGCCGGCAAAAGTGAGGAAAGAAGCAGTTGGCTATAGCGCGCCTGCGTTGCCGAAGGCGCGCTCGGAGTGTACGTGGGCGTCTGCGGGTTTCGCGTGTGCCTGCCACGTGACCGGTAGCGATGCAGTCAGCGTGCGGCGCTCAACCGGCGGCCCAGGCTTCCACCTGTTCCACAAAGGTGTGCAGATCGCTGAAACGGTTGTACAGCGGCACCGGCGCGATGCGAATCACGTCCGGTTCGCGCCAGTCGCCAAGTACGCCGGCCGCATGCAGATGCTCGAACAGCGCGCGCCCTTGCGCGCGTCCGCCGGTCACCCGCAACGACAGCTGGCAGCCGCGCTGCTCGGGTTGCGCCGGGGTGACGATCTGCAACACCTGTGGCACGCGTGCGTGGATCAGCTGTTCCAGATGTCCGGTGAGCTGCTCGGACTTGGCGCGCAGCGCAGCCATGCCGGCCTGGTCGAACAGGTCCAGCGATGCACGCAGCGGTGCCAGCGCCAGCACCGGTGGGTTGCTCAGCTGCCAGCCTTCGGCGCCCGGCGAGGGCACGAACTGCGGATCCATGCGGAAGCGGGTCTGCTGCTCGTGTCCCCACCAGCCAGCCATGCGCGGCAGATCGCTGGTGGCATGGCGTGCGTGCACGAAACAGCCGCCCACCGCGCCGGGTCCGGCATTGAGATATTTGTAATGGCACCACACTGCGAAGTCGACGCCATCGTCGTGCAGGGTCAGCGGGATGTTGCCGACCGCATGCGCCAGATCGAAGCCCACCGCAGCGCCTTGCGCGCGTGCCAGTCGCGCAATTTCGCCTAGATCGAAGGCCTGGCCGGTGCGGTACTGGATGCCGGGCCACAGCACCAATGCCAGACGCGAACCGTGCGTGGCGATGGCATCGGCAATGGCGGCCATCGACAACGTGCCGTTGGGCTCATCGGCGTCCACTTCGATCAACTGCGTGGCCGGATCCAGCCCGTGCAGGCGCAACTGCGATTCCACCGCATGGCGGTCGGACGGAAATGCACCGGCTTCGATCAGGATCGCGCCGCGCTCGGGCGTGGGGCGATAAAAGCTCGCCATCATTAGATGCAGATTGACGCTGAGGGTGTTCATCGCCACCACTTCGCCCGGTTGCGCGCCGACCACGCGCGCCAGAGCGTCGCGCACCAGTTGGTGATAGGTCAGCCATTGGGTGGGGCCGGTGAAGTGGCCTTCCACCGCAAGCGCGCCCCAGTGATCGAGCACTTCGCTCACCATCGCGCGTGCCTGACGCGGTTGCAGGCCCAGCGAATTGCCGACGAAATAGGTCTGATCCCGGCCATCGTGCTGCGGGAACACAAAGGCGTCGCGCAGGCTGCGCAGCGGGTCGGCGGCATCCAGCGCCACGGCGTGGGAACGGGACAGCGGGTCGGTGGTCATCGGGCTCGCGTGCTTTGGATCGATGCCGCAGTTTACCTTCCGGCACCTTGCGCGCCGTCATGCACCGCGGGCGTCTCGGTCGAGGCCGGTCGGGCAGGGCGTAACAGATGGGTGAGCGTGCCGATGCTGTCGGTGACGCGGTCGATGGTGTCGGCAAGCGCGGCGGTGGTCGGCGAACCATCCGGCAGCGCGGCCAACGCGTCGGAGAGTTTGCGCTCGGCGCTGCGTAGCGTGGCCGCAGCCGGCGTGCCGCCGTTGCTCAGGCACGCGATCAGCTCGGCCAACGCCTGGTCGGCGTCATCGGCGAAGGCGGGCAGTGCGTCCAGCGACGGCAGCGGGTGACCATCGCGCAGCACCGCCTCCAACAGCAGCGTGGCGCGGATCAGCCGGTTGCCATTGGCCAGCAGCGATTCGGCCAGCTTGAGCTCGTGCAGATTGCGGCGGCTGCGCGGCTCGCCGCGCAGGCGTTCGATCGACGCCTGCGCATTGGTGCGCGCCACGCGTGCGGCAGCGCGGCTGTCGCTCAGCCGATCCATCTGGCCCAGCAACAGGTTGTGCAGATGCTCGCGATAGGCCGTGAGCAACTGCGCCAGCGAGGCGCGGATATGCCGGCGCTCGCGCGTCGGCCATAGCGCGTAGGCGATCAGTGCCAGCGCGCTGCCGGCCACGGTGGCCTGCAGCCGCGCACCGACCGCCTCACCGGGCGTCATGCCTTCGAAGGACAGCAGCAGCACCAGCATGCCGGTGAGAAACGCCACACCGATGCCGTAGTTCACTTGAGTCAATAAGCGAAAGCCCAGGCAGAACAGTGCCAGCAAGGCCATGCGGATACCGGCGCCATCCATCGCAAAATGGGCCAGCAGTGTGGCCACCAACAAACCGATGAAGGTGCCGGCCACGCGCAAGGCGCCGAAGCTGAAGGTGCCGCCGAAATCCGGTTTGAGCACGATGGCGGTGGTCATCGGGATCCAGAAACCGTGCGGAATCTGCTGCCAGCGTTGGAAGGCGATGGCCAGTGCCAGACACACGCCGCAACGCAGCGCATGCCGGAACGCCACCGACGACAGATCCAGGTTTGCCCGCAACGTCGCCCAGGTCGCGGCCGGGCGCAGCGCTGCCGGTAGCCGCGCTTCGGCTAATTGCGCCTGGATTTCGCCGCGGCTGCTGGCCCAGTGCGCGTTGCGGATCAACGCGCGCAACTGCCCGCCCAACCCCTGCGCGCGGGCCACCGCCACCCGCACCAGCCGGCGCTCGCGGGTATCGGCGTTGTCGTGCTGAAACTGTGCCAGCGCGCCGACCAGATCGTCGAAGCCGGTCATCGACGCGTTGGCCGCCACCGGATCCTCGCCTACCGTCATGGTGTGGGCCAGCTGCTCCAGCACGATGGCACTGCGTTCGAGCACGCGCTCGATCGCCGGGCGTGCCTGCGAGTCGGTCAGGCGGGTGTCCGCATCGGCCAACGACAGCAGCTCCAGCCGCACGCGGTCGCAGAGCTCGGCAATGATGCGAAAGCTCTGCACCGCGATCGCGCGCGAGCGGTGTTCGCCGTGCAGCATCACCATGGCATCCAGCACTTCCTGCGTTGCGGGCGGTGCTGCGCTGGCTTCCGGGCGTTGCCGTGCGATTGCTGCCAGCTGGCGCATCAGGTCGGCGAGCGCAAAGCGTTCCGGGCGATACCGTTGCAAGGGCCAGGCCGCCAAGGCCAGCAACACCTGCAACAGGCCACCGGCAAAGATGAGGGCGGCCACGCCGGGCGCCTGTTCCACCGGCAGCCGCATGTCCGCACTCACCACCAGCAGGATCATGCTGGTCAGGCCGACCCGCGCCGCAACCGGGCCCAGCGCCACCAGCAGGCCACCACCCAGGCCGAGCAGTAGCCCGGCGATCACCAGGGCAGGCGTGTTGTGGCCGACCCACACGCCCAACAAGGCCGCCAGGCCAGCGGCCAGGGCCGCCATCAACATGCGTTGCAAGCGCGCGCGGTAGGGCCCGGGTTGATCGGAAAACATGGTGTTGAGCGCGCCGCTGCAGACCGCCAAGCCTGCGGCGACATGCCCGGTGGCCACGCCAATTGCCAGCGGCAGTACGACCGCTGCGGTGTTGCGCAAGGCCACGCGTAGCGGCACATCGCGCGGCTTGAGGTCGATCAGTGCGCGCAGCATGCTGCGTGCTCGTGTGGGTGCGACCGGCGTGTGCATTGCATGCGCTGGCGCCAGCGCAACTCAGGCATCGACTGCAACATAGCGCTCCGGCGCAGGATGCAGGTGCCCGCACTGCGTGCAGGTCCGCAGTGCCAGCGAGCGATAGAAGTGATCGAACACCGGCGGGAAGTCGGTTTCGATATTGCCTAGCGGAAACATCGCCTCATACAGCTTGTGATTGCACTGCGGGCAGTACCACTGCAGCCCGTCCTGTTCGTGCGGCAGGCGTTCGCGCTCGATGACCAGGCCGATCGAACCGGCGGCGCGCTGCGGCGAATGCGGCACCTTCGGCGGCAGCAGAAAGATCTCGCCGGCGCGGATCGGGATGTCGCGTTGCACGCCCGCATCCTGCACCTTCAGCACCATCTCGCCTTCGAGCTGGAAAAACCACTCCGGGCCTTCGTCGTAGTGATAGTCAGTGCGCGCGTTGGGCCCGCCGACAATCATGATGATGAAGCCATCCTGCTGGATGCACTTGTTGCCGACCGGCGGTTTGAGCAGGTGGCGGTATTGCTCGATCCAGGCATGCAGGTTGATCGGCGGGACCAGCATCGACATTCCTCGGCGAAGAAGGCCTGCAGCATAGCCAACCGCGACGCCGATGGGCGCCGCGGTCGGTCAAACATGCAGCGCCGACTCAGCGTTCGGCGTGATCGGCCTGAATTTTCGTCAGTGCCGCGTCGTAACGTTCCTGCAGCAGGTCGGCGCGGTCGATGGACATGCCCAGATCGTGCGCATGGCCGTCGCGCAGGCTGTAGACCCACCCATGCACGCACAACTCCTGCCCACGCTCCCACGCATCGCGCACGATGGTGGTGCGGCAAACGTTGACCACCTGTTCCAGCACGTTGAGCTCGCACAGCCGCGCATGCTGCACCGGCAGATCGCCGGCATCGTGCAGGCAGGCTTCGTGCTTGTCGGCCACATCGGTGACGTGGCGGATCCAGTTGTCGACCAGGCCCATGCGCTTCTGGGTCAGGCTGGCGAACACGCCGCCGCACCCGTAATGGCCCACCACCAGAATGTGCTTGACCTTGAGCACGTCGACGGCGAACTGGATCACCGACAGGCAGTTCAAATCGCTATGCACCACCACATTGGCGATATTGCGGTGCACGAACACTTCGCCCGGTGCCATATCGATGATCTGATTGGCCGGCACGCGCGAGTCGGAGCAGCCGATCCACAGATATTCCGGAGTCTGCTGCGTCGACAGTTTGGAGAAGAATTCCGGGTCTTCGCGACGGATACGCTCGGACCAGGCACGGTTGTTTTCGAGTAAATGGTTGAGCTCGTTCATGCGCGCAGTATTCCAGATGACGACGGGGAGGAAACAAGCCAGAGGCGGGTCATAAAGCGGTGGTGCAGGAACGCGAACGCAATGACAAGGCGATCAGCTCTGGCGCGCACGCAACGCATTGCGCATCAGTGCGGCCACGTCCTGCGCATCGCTTGAACGTTGCTGCTCCAGCGCATCGGCTACCGCTGCAACATTGCCGGCCGGGTGGTTCTGGCTGAGCTTGAAGGTGAGTTCGATGCGGCTTGGCACGAAGCGGAAGCCGATCAGCCCACGCAATTGCCGACGATGGCTGTCGCGCTCCATCTCGAACTGCCAGTCGCTGCCGACGCGTTGCTCGAAGTGCGTGCTCATCCGGCCGATCAACTCGCCCACCGCGTCTTCATCGGCAAGCTCGGTGCATTGCCCATGCAGATGCGCGATGGCGTAATTCCAGGTCGGCACGCGCGCGGCCGCTTCCTTGTCCAGATACCAGCCCGGCGACACATAGGCATGCGGCCCCTGCACGACGATCACTGCATCGCCCGCATGGCACGCTTGCGGATTGGGGCGTGCCCAGTGGCCTTCGATGAGCACCTGCTGGTCGTCGCGCCGATACAGCACCGGTAGGTGCGAGATGGCTGGTTGTCCGTCGTCGCTCTGACTGATCAGGGTGACGAACGGGTCACGCGCCAGCAGCCAGTCCAGCAGCGCCAGATCGGTCTGTGCGAACGCGCGCGGTGCGTACATCTCAGGCGCGGCCGCCCATGCTCACCACCATGCGCTCGCGCAGGTCGGCATCGTTATCGCCGCGCGGTGGCGACACCTCATGCAACGAAAAGCCGCGGATCAGCGCATCTTCTTCGTCCAGCCCGTCCAATGCCACGAATTCGGCATCGAACAAGGCCGCGCGTGCGGTGTCTTCGCTGTCGTAGGCCAACGTCTTGCCATCGCTGTCCAGCACTTCGGCAGTGCCGGCTTCCTTGATGCGCAGGCGCGCCCAGATCAGCGTGCGGCCGATGGTGGCCAGCCACCACTGATCGCGGCCGTCGGAGCTGTGTGCTGCGTCGATGTCGATGATATTCATGCCAGTACCTTGGAAAGCAGCCCGAGCAGGGCCGCCATGCCCAGGCCGAAAAAAATGGTCAGCAGCGACAGCCAGGCGGGTGTGGCCAGACCCGACAGCGCACTGTCGCGGTAGCTGCGGTAGCGGCGCGCCAACAACCAGCGCCACGCGGTCGGGCTGATGAAGGCCGGGTCGCCGAAGCTGGCCAACACATCAGAGTGTCGGTCGCGCAGGTGCACCAGGGTCAGCGGCCAGAAGATCAGCAGCGCGGTCAGCCCGGCAACGGCGACACCGACAAAACACAGCGCGAAGAACAGGGTCATGTGCGGGACTCGGCAGGCGGAGCATCGAAGCGGGCAATGATCGTGATGAGGCCGACGATCGCCTCGTTGAATGTGTCCAGGTCTTCGGCCGGAATCCACCACTCGGTGTGATGGGCGCCGCCGACTTTTTGAATGGCGTACTGGTCGACGACCGCGGCGAGCACATCGAACTGCGCCACATAGCCGACACCGCTGTCCTTGACGTTCCAGCGCGATGCGATTTCTTCGGCATAGCGCTGATTGGTGACCGGATAGAAGATCGGCTGCTCCGGCAATCGCGGTGGCCAGCGTCGGAAGCCGGAGTCACGCACCAGGGCGTATTCCTCCGGCCCCAACGGGCGATACATCGTGACGGTGGCCGCCTCCGTGCTCACTCAGAACTCCGCGCTGCCCGGCGCGCGCGGGTAGGGGATTGCGTCGCGGATGTTGCTCAGCCCGCACACGTACACCACCAGGCGCTCGAACCCCAGACCAAAACCGGCATGCGGCACCGAACCGTAGCGACGGAAATCGCGGTACCAGCTGTAGTGGTCCTTATCCAGACCGAACTGCGCCATGCGCGCATCCAGCACATCCAGGCGTTCTTCGCGCTGGCTGCCGCCAATGATTTCGCCGATGCCCGGCGCCAGCACATCCATTGCCGCCACGGTCTTGCCGTCGTCGTTCAGGCGCATGTAGAACGCCTTGATGTGCTCGGGATAATTGGTCACCACCACCGGGCGGCCGATGTGCTCTTCGGTGAGCCAGCGTTCGTGCTCGGTCTGAAGGTCCAGGCCCCATTCGACCGGGAAGTCGAACTTCTTGCCGGAGTTCTGCAACAGCTTCACCGCCTCGGTGTAATCGATCTGCTCGAACGGCGCATTGATGAAGGCTTCCAGCTTGCTGATCGCGTTCTTGTCCACGCGCTCGGCCAGGAAGGCCAGATCGTCGCCGCGCTCGTCCAGCACCGCGCGGAACAGGTACTTCAGGAACTGCTCGGCCAGCCGCGCATCTTCGGCCAGGTCGGCGAAGGCGATTTCCGGCTCGATCATCCAGAACTCGGCCAGGTGGCGCGTGGTGTGGCTGTTTTCTGCACGGAACGTCGGCCCGAAGGTGTAGACCTTGCTTAGCGCCAGGCAGTACGCCTCCACGTTGAGCTGGCCGGACACGGTGAGGAAGGTTTCCTTGCCGAAGAAATCGCGGCTGAAATCCACGTTGCCCGTGGCATCGCGCGGCAGGTTGACCATGTCCAGCGTGGAGACGCGGAACATCTGCCCGGCGCCTTCGGCATCGGAGGTGGTGATGATCGGCGTGCTGATCCAGTTGAAGCCGTTCTGGTGGAAGAAGCGGTGCACCGCTTGCGCCAGGCAGTTGCGGATGCGTGTCACCGCGCCGAACAGATTGGTGCGCGGGCGCAGGTGCGCCACTTCACGCAGGAATTCCGGCGTCATCGGCTTGGGCTGGATCGGGTAGGTGAGCGGGTCTTCGACCCAGCCCACGATTTCGACAGCGCTGGCCTGGATCTCGAACGACTGGCCCTTGCCCTGCGACTTCACCAGCACACCCTTGGCGATCAGCGAGCAGCCGCTGGTCAGGCGCTTGATCTCGTCGAAATTGGGCAGCGTGTCGTTGGCCACCACCTGGATCGGAGCGAAGCACGAGCCATCGGTCACGTTGATGAAGGCCAGTCCGGCAGATCCGCGCAGCGTGCGCACCCACCCCCGTACCGTGACTTCGCCGCCGTCGGGGAGCTTGCCCGCAAGCGCATGTTCAACGCTGACCACCGTCATGACTGTTCCTCGCCGTAGCGACCTTGAATGGTCTGCGAGTTTACTGGCTGCGACCGCGCTGGCGCGAGCACCTGAACAGGCGTGGTGGCGCAGCGGCTTGCGTGCCCGCGTGGCCGGCCCCATCTGGACTGCATGCCGATCCACCGGTCGGCCCCTATACTTGACGCCATTGTGTTGGAGTGCCCGCATGACCATCAGCCTCACCCCCGCCGCGCTGGAGCGCGTGCAGCGTTTCGTGCAGCAGACCCCGGGTGCATTGGGCCTGCGCTTTGGCGTGACCAAGACCGGTTGCTCCGGTTGGGGCCACATCACTGACTTGGCGCGCGAGAAGCGCGACGACGATGCGGTGTTCGAGCAGGGCGGGGTGTGCATCTTCGTCGACCCGACCAGCCTGCCGCTGGTGGACGGCACCTGCATCGACTTCGGCAAGCACGGGCTGAGTGAGACGTTTACCTTCAGCAACCCCAACGCCACCGCCGAGTGCGGTTGCGGTGAAAGCTTCACCACCGAAGCCGAGCACCGCTGAGCTGTTGCCTTCTCCCTCCGAGAGGAAAGCCTCCGCAGGGCGGATGAGGGCGCGGGCGATGCCTTGCGTTGTTGAGAAGTCTCGGGTTGGTGGATGTATTGCAAGCGTCGCCCCCATACCCTCACCCCAGCCCCTCTCTGGCGGGAGAAGGGGCTTAGCATTGCGCCATGCGTTTGCTTCCTTCTCCCGTCGGGAGACGGTGCCCCGAAGGGGCGGATGAGGGTGCGGGGCGAAGCCAAGCCAAGCCAAGCGCGGTCTAATCGCCGGTAGGGCATCGCCTCCGTACCCTCACCCCAACCCCTCTCCCGGCGGGAGAGGGGCTTTAGAGTTCCGCTCCCAAGCTAGCCGGTTGCGGCTAAGCGCTTGAACTGCCATACTTTCCGGCTTCCTGCCCGGTTCTGGGCGGGAACCCTTGCTCCACCGGCCGCCTCGCGCGGACCACCGGGGAGCTGTCCGGCCCACGTGGCCACATCCGAAAGGTAAAACAACATGAGTCGTCATTACGAAGTCGTGTTCCTGGTCCATCCGGACCAGAGCGAGCAGGTCCCGGCCATGATCGAGCGCTACAAGTCGCTGATCGAGGGCGGTAACGGCACCATCCACCGTCTGGAAGACTGGGGCCGTCGTCAGCTGGCCTACCCGATCCAGAACCTGGTGAAGGCGCATTACGTGCTGCTCAACATCGAAGTCGACCAGGCCGTGCTGAGCGAGCTGGTGGAAAGCTTCCGCTTCAACGATGCGGTGCTGCGTCACCTGGTCGTCAAGCGCGATGGCCCGGACACCGAGCAGTCGCTGATCATGAAGAGCAAGGACGAGAAGGGCGACAAGCCCGAGCGTAGCGAGCGTCGTCGTCGTGACGACGAGGAAGGCGATGCTGCACCTGCCGCCACCGATACCGACGGCGACAACGCCGAAGCCGCTTAAGGAGCGCTGTCATGTCCAAGTTCTTCCGTCGTCGCAAGTTCTGCAAGTTCACCGCCGAGGGCGTCAAAGAGATCGATTACAAGGATCTCAACACCCTGCGTCAGTACCTCACCGAGAACGGCAAGATCGTGCCGAGCCGCGTGACCGGTACCAAGTCCAAGTACCAGCGTCAGCTGGCGACGGCCGTCAAGCGCTCGCGTTTCCTGGCGCTGATCCCGTACACGGACAACCACGACGTTTGATTGGTCGTTCGTTGCGGGGCGCTCAAAGCGGCCCGCACGAATGCAGTGAGTCCTCGCAAGAGCCCATGCGGCTGCATGCGAGTTCTCACAACAGCCCGCACATCCCTGTGCGGGTTATCAAATTGATAGAGACCGGTCATTCGAGATGCGGTGTTGATCGTGCTCTTGCGATTCCCAAATCCCGATTCCCGAATCCCGTCTTTTCGGACAGCACCCGTTGCGTCGGCCAAAGTGCCAGCGCTAACGAATAACGGAGCACCACCATGGATCTGATTCTTCTGCAGAAAGTGACCAACCTGGGCAACCTGGGCGACAAGGTCAGCGTCAAGCCGGGCTACGGCCGTAACTTCCTCGTGCCGCAGGGTAAGGCCGTTCCGGCCACCGCTGCCAACGTCGAAGCGTTTGAAACCAAGCGCGCCGATTACGAAGCCAAGGCCAACACCATCCTGGCCGATGCGCAGACTCGCGCCACCAAGTTCGAAGGCGCCAGCGTCACCATCGGCGCGCACGCTTCCACCGAAGGCAAGCTGTACGGCTCGGTTGGCCCGCGCGACATCGCCGAGGCGTTCACCGCTGCCGGCCTGCCGCTGGAAAAGAGCGAAGTGATCCTGGGCGAAGGCGCATTCCGCAATGTCGGCGAGTACGACGTTGTGCTGCACCTGCACGCCGATGTGGAAACCTCGGTCAAGGTCATCGTCGAATCCGACGCCTGATCCTTGCTGCATGTGTGAACCGAAGGGCGCCTTGTTAGGCGCCCTTCGTCTTTTACGGCCAGCCGCAGCGTAGCGACGGCACCGTTATACTCATGCCCCATTGTCGGTTCCACGGCCTGCAGATCTTGCCGATCAAGGGCTTAGGTGCCGGCTCCACAGGAAAAGCGCCTGCCGGCTGTGTCCGCGCGGTGCCCGGAACCCGTCCGTCCCATGCGCCTGTCCACGATCAAGCTGTCCGGTTTCAAGTCGTTCGTCGACCCGACCACGTTGCACCTGCCCACCAACATGACCGGCATCGTCGGCCCCAATGGTTGCGGCAAGTCCAACATCATCGATGCGGTGCGCTGGGTGATGGGCGAAAGCTCGGCCAGCCGGCTGCGTGGCGACTCGCTGACCGACGTGATCTTTTCCGGCTCCTCGGCGCGCAAGCCGGTGTCGCAGGCGACGGTGGAACTGATCTTCGACAACTCCGATCACACCATCACCGGTGAGTTCGCCTCGTTCAACGAGATCTCGGTCAAGCGCCTGGTCAGCCGCGACGGCAACAGCGCCTATTACCTCAACGGCACCAAGTGCCGGCGTCGCGACATCACCGATCTGTTCCTGGGCACCGGCCTGGGGCCGCGCAGCTACTCGATCATCGAGCAGGGCATGATCAGCCAGATCATCGAGGCGCGCCCGGAAGATCTGCGCGTGTATCTGGAAGAGGCCGCCGGCATTTCCAAGTACAAGGAACGCCGCAAGGAAACCGAAACCCGCATCCGCCATACCCGCGAAAACCTCGACCGCCTGGGCGACCTGCGCGAAGAGATCACCAAGCAGCTGGCGCATCTGCAGCGCCAGGCGCGTCAGGCCGAGCAATACCAGGCCTTGCAGGAAGAGCGCCGGATCAAGGATGCCGAGTGGAAGGCGCTGGAGTACCGCGGCCTGGATGGGCAATTGCAGGGCCTGCGCGAAAAGTTGAATCAGGAAGAAACCCGCCTGCAGCAGCTGATCGCCGACCAGCGCGATGCCGAGGCGCGGATCGAAACCGGGCGCGTGCGCCGCGAAGAGGCGGCCGAAGCGGTGGCCAAGGCGCAGGCCGACGTCTACCAGGTGGGCAGCGCGCTGGCGCGCATTGAACAGCAGATCCAGCATCAACGCGAACTCTCGCATCGCTTGCACAAGGCGCGCGATGAGGCGCAGAGCCAGCTGCAGGAATTGACCCAGCACATCAGTGGCGACTCCTCAAAACTGGCCGTGCTGCGCGAGGCGGTGGATGCGGCCGAACCGCAGCTGGAACAGCTGCGCGAGGACCATGAGTTCCGCCAGGAATCGCTGCGCGAAGCCGAGGCGCGGCTGGCCGACTGGCAGCAGCGCTGGGAAACCCATAACCGTGACACCGGCGAAGCCTCGCGCGCTGGCGAAGTGGAGCGCACGCGTGTCGATTATCTGGACCGCCAATCGCTGGAGGCCGACCGCCGCCGCGAAGCGCTGGTCAACGAACGTGCCGGGCTGGATCTGGATGCGCTGGCCGAGGCGTTCGAGCAGGTCGAGCTGCGCCATGAAACCCAGAAGGCGTCGCTGGACGGGCTGACCGAGCAAGTCGAAGCGCGCAAGCACGCGTTGGGCGGTCTGCAGGAACAGCAGCGGGCCAGCCAGGGCGAACTGGCCGAGGTGCGCAAGCACGCACAGGCCGCGCGCGGTCGGCTGTCGTCACTGGAAACCCTGCAGCAGGCCGCCCTCGGCCAGGAGCAGGGCGCGGCGGTGGCGTGGCTGAAGTCGCGCGGGCTGGATTCGGCGGCACGTGTGGGCGAGCGCATCACGGTGGAAAGTGGCTGGGAAAACACCGTCGAAAGCGCGCTGGGGCAGTTGATCGAAGGCGTATTGGTGGAGGCGCCCGAACAGCTGGTCGACGCGCTGGGTGAGTTGGGCGAAGGCCGCATCGCGCTGGTGTCCAACGCCACCGATGCCGCCACGTTTGCACCGACCTCATTGGCAGCGAAAGTGCAGGGGCCGATCGCGATTCGTCGGTTGCTGGCGCGGCTGCATGCGGCCGACGATCTGCAGGCCGCACGCGCGTTGCAAGCCGCGTTGCCGGAAGGCGACTCGGTCATCACCCGCAATGGCGAGCGCTTGGGCGAGGGCTGGGTGCGCGTATCGCGCTCTGGCGCGGCCAAGCAGGGCGCCTTGCTGCGCGAACGCGACATCCAGGAACTGCGCACGCAGATCGACACCCTGCAGGAGCGCGAAGCCGAGCTCGAACAGCGGCTCACCAGCTTCCGCGAGCAATCGCTGGCCGCCGAACAGCAGCGCGAAGATGCGCAGCGTCAGCTATACATGGCGCACCGCAGCGTGTCCGAACTGGCTGGCCAGTTGCAGAGCCAGCAGGGCAAGGTCGATGCAGCGCGCACGCGCATCGAGCGCATCGAAAACGAGTTGTCGCAGTTGCTGGAAACGCTGGATACCAGCCGCGAACAAGCCCGCGAGGCCCGCGCGAAGCTCGAAGATGCGGTCACCCTGATGGGCGATCTGCAAGGCACGCGGCAGGCGCTGGAAAACGAACGTCGCCAGCTCACCGATGCGCGCGACCAGGCGCGCGATGCCGCGCGCGGCGTGCGCGATGCGATGCATGCCCTGGCGCTGACGCTGGAATCGCAGCGCACTCAGATCACCTCGCTCAGCCAGACCCTGGAGCGCATGGACAGCCAGCGCGGCCAGCTCGATACGCGCCTGGAAGATCTTGTCTCCCAGCTCAGCGACGGCGATTCGCCGGTGGAAACGCTCGAGCACGAACATCAGGCCGCACTGAGCGAGCGCGTCCGCACCGAGCGCGTGCTCAGCGAAACGCGGACGTTGCTCGACAGCATCGACGGTGAGCTGCGCAGCTTCGAGCAGACCCGTCAGCAGCGCGACGAACAGGCGCTGGCGCAGCGCGAGCGCATCAGCCAGCGCAAGCTCGATCAACAGGCGCTGGTGCTCAACGCCGAGCAGTTGTCTGCCGCGGTGGTCAAAGCCGGTTTCGTGCTGGAAGACGTGGTCAACGGCCTGTCCGAGTCTGCCAACGCGCCCGAATGGGAAGCGGCGGTGAACCAGATCGACGGGCGCATGCGGCGCCTGGAGCCGGTGAATCTGGCTGCGATCCAGGAATACGGTGAGGCTGCGCAGCGCTCGGAATATCTGGAAGCGCAGAACCTGGACCTCAATACCGCACTGGAAACGCTGGAAGAAGCCATCCGCAAGATCGACCGCGAAACCCGCGGCCGTTTCAAGGACACCTTTGATCGCGTCAACTCCGGCGTGCAGGCGCTGTATCCGCGTCTGTTCGGCGGTGGGCACGCGTATCTGGAACTCACCGGCGAAGACCTGCTCGACACCGGCGTGACCATCATGGCGCGTCCGCCGGGCAAGCGTGTGTCCAGCATTTCGCTGCTGTCCGGTGGCGAAAAGGCGATGACCGCGGTGGCGCTGGTGTTTGCGATCTTCCAGCTCAATCCTGCGCCGTTCTGTCTGTTGGACGAGGTGGACGCGCCGCTGGACGAAGCCAATGTCGGCCGCCTGGCCAATATGGTGCGCGAGATGAGCGAGAAGGTGCAGTTCCTGTTCGTCAGCCATAACAAGGCGACCATGGAAGCGGCGCGCCAGTTGTCCGGCGTGACCATGCGCGAGCCGGGCGTCAGCCGTCTGGTCAGCGTGGACCTGGAAGAGGCGGCACGTTTGGCGGGTGCGGCATGACGTGCCATGCTTGCTGGAATGATGACACCTGTCACTCTTATGCGGAGGCACGCTGAATGTCCGACATGGCCATGATCCGGATCGGGATCCTGATCGCGGGATTGCTGCTGGTCGCTGCAATTTTTCTGTTCGGCCGCCCGAAGAAATCGCCACAGGGGCGTCGCGTCGACAAGGACGACGGTCAACCGCGCGAACGCCGCGAGCCGGTGATTTCCGGCGATGCGGGTGCCGATGGCGAAACGTTCGAACGCAGCGAAGGCAGTGCCGAACAGAGCGAACTCAACCTGGACGACCAGGATGGGGCCGGCGGTAACGACGTCGGCAAACGCCCCAACCAGGATTTCGACAAGATCGTGTCGTTGTTCGTGGCGGCCAAGGCCGGCCAGATCCTGCGTGGCGAAGATGTGGTGGTTGCCGCAGAAAAGACCGGCCTGGTGTTCGGCCATATGAATGTGTTCCACCGCCTGGTGGAAGGGCATCCGGAGCGTGGGCCGATTTTCAGCATGGCCAGCATCCTCAAGCCGGGCAGTTTCGACATGGCCAACATCCGCGAGATGCAGACCCCAGCGATCGCGTTCTTCCTGACCTTGCCGGCGCCGATGACCGCGCTGGATGCCTGGGAAAAAATGCTGCCGACCGTGCAACGCATGGCCGAGTTGCTGGACGGCGTGGTGCTGGACGACAGCCGCAATGCGCTGGGTCGCCAGCGTGTGGCGCATATCCGCGACGAACTTCGTGCCTACGATCGTCAGCACCAGGCACCGCCGCTGACCAAGTCCCCACGCTGGTGAGTTGAGCGATGTTGAGTCTGCAGGGCGTGTTGGCGGTGGCCTTACTGCTGGTGCTGTGGGCGATTCTGGCAATGCCGCTGTTGTGGATCTTTTCGTTGATCACCGCGCGCCTGCGCAAACGCCCGCGAAATTCGCCGTGGGTGGTGGGCAGTTTCGCCGCTGCCATCACCTTGTTGGTGGCGCCGGTGCCGACGCCCTTCATCAGCGTGTTCCTGCCGCATGCGATCGCGTTGTTCGATCGCCGTTACTACGCGCACATTCTGCAAGGCCCGCCGATGCTGCGCGAGCTCTTGCTGTGGAATGCAGGCTCGATGCTGCTGACCTTTGTCATCAGCTATCTGTGGATCCGGCGCACCTTGCGCACACCCGCCACAGCGGAACTGGATCCCTAGATCCGCTGGTCGGGCAGGGCGCGTGGCAGGCGTCGGCCCTCAGCGCTTGGCTTTGGTAAACGCCTCGCGGAACCGCATCATCTCTGCCTCGGTGCCAACGGTCACGCGCACGCGCTTGGGCCAGATCGGCCAGCTGCGGCCGACGATCACGCCCTGCTTCTGCATCGAATCGGCGAATACGCCGGCCTCGCGCTTGACGTCCAGCATGAAGCAGTTCGCTTGCGTGGGCAGGCAGGTGTAACCCTTGCTTTTGAGCCAGGCGACGGTCTCATCGCGCACGCGTGCGTTGTCCGCGCGCCGGGTCTGCACCAGTTGCGGGTCGCGCAGGCTGGCGATACCGGCCGCCATGGCCGGGACCGGCAACGGGTTGCTGCCGAAGCTGGCGAGCTTGGTCTGCAGGCCCGGCGGGGCAAGCGCTGCGCCCAGGCGCAGGCCGGCCATGCCGTAGAGTTTGGAGAAGCTGCGCAGCACGATCAGGTCCTGGCGCTGACGCACCAGGTCGACCATCGACGGCTCGTTGCTGTAGTGGATGTAAGCCTCGTCGACCACCAGCACCGCGCTGGCCGGCTTGTTGGCCAGCAGCCATTCGATGTCGCTGCGCGGGGTGATGCTGCCGGTGGCATTGCCGGGATTGCACAGATAGATCAGGCCGGCGGTCGGGTCGGCCTTGGCCATCGCCTTGACGTCGTGCGCGCCATCGGCACGCAGCGGCACCTTGCGCACCTGCACGCCGCGGGCAGTGGCGCTGTCGATGACCGGGTCGAAGCTCGGGTCTGCCACCACCAGGCCGGCGCGCGCCGAGGTGAACAGGTTGCTGGCGCGATTCAGTGCGTCCCTGGAGCCGGGAAACAACGCCAGATGGTCGTTGGGCAGCTGCAACTCGCCGGTCATCAAATTGCGCAGGTCCTGCTCCATCTCCTGCAGGTAGCGGCCCGAACGCGCCAGCGACCGCGTTGCGGCATCCAGCGCTGCCGGAGCGGGGCCAAGCGGATGTTCGTTGAGGTTGAGCAGCACCGTGCCTGCTGCCGGTGCGACGCCCGGCGCTGCGGCCGCGGCTGCGCGCTTGCGGGCCGCCTCAGCCGCGGGTGCCAGCCCCAATGCGGAAACTGCCACGCCAGTGGTGGCAAGGCTGAGAAACGAACGGCGCGAAACGGGCAACGACACGGGTGAGCTCCAGACGAGCAGGGCAAAGAGGTCGCCACGCTAGCGGGTTTGTGCCGGTCTGCCTATCGGGAAATCCCCGGGCGGCACGCTGTTGGCCGTCAGCGGACAGATCCGGCGGTCCAGGAAGCCAGTCGCGCCTGTCCGCGTGACGGCAAATCCTGCCGGGCTTGCTGCCGGGGTGCGAGCGAGGCGCTGCCGGCATCATTACGTTTGGCCTTGCGCGCTTGCCTGCCGCTGTTGATGCGGTCAGCGACATCGGACCGGGGATCGACGTCAGGGCGGGTCATCGCTTGCGCATCGGCATGGCCCGTTAGAATGGGCGGCCCAGTGCCAGCCCAGCGATCGTATGACTGTCAGCCCGGATCCCGCTCAGCGCATCGATGCCCTGCGTCGCCGAATCGAAGACGCGAACTACCGCTATCACGTGCTCGACGAGCCGCAGATGGCCGACGTCGATTACGACCGCCTGATGCGTGAGCTGGAGGCGCTGGAAGCCGAGCACCCGGCACTGGCCACTGCCGATTCGCCGACGCAACGGGTGGGGTATCTGGCCGCGTCGCGCTTTGCCGAAGTGCGGCATGCGCTGCCGATGTTGTCGTTGGGCAATGCCTTCAGCGATGAGGAAGTGAGCGAGTTCGTCCGTCGCATCAGCGAGCGGCTGGAGCTCAAACAACCGGTGTTCTCGGCCGAACCCAAACTCGATGGCCTGGCGATCAGTCTGCGCTACGAAGATGGCGAGTTCGTGCAAGGTGCGACCCGTGGCGATGGCGCCGCGGGCGAGGATGTCAGCGCCAATCTGCGCACGGTCAAGGCGATTCCGCTGCGTTTGCGTGGGCAGGGTTGGCCGAAGGTGCTGGAAGTGCGCGGCGAGGTCTACATGCCGCGCGCCGCGTTCGAGGCGTACAACGCGCAGATGCGTGCGCAGGGTGGCAAGGTGCTGGCCAATCCGCGCAATGGTGCGGCCGGCTCGCTGCGGCAGCTGGACGCGCGCATCACCGCGCAGCGCCCACTCAGTTTTTTTGCGTACGGCATAGGCGAGGTGCGCGACGGCGCCTTGCCGCAGACGCATTCGGCCATCCTGGCGCAATTGCGCGACTGGGGATTTCCGGTCAGCCAGCTGGTCGATGTGGTGCAGGGCAGCGAGGGCCTGTTGGCGTACTACCAACGCATTGGCGCGGCGCGCGACGGGCTGGCCTTCGATATCGATGGCGTGGTGTACAAGCTCGACGATCTGGCCGGCCAGCGGGAGATGGGGTTCGTTTCGCGCGCGCCGCGCTGGGCGATTGCGCACAAATTCCCGGCGCAGGAGCAATCCACCACGGTGGAGGCGATCGAGATCCAAATCGGCCGTACCGGTGCGGCGACGCCAGTGGCGCGACTGAAGCCGGTACATGTGGCTGGCGTGATCGTCACCAATGCCACGCTGCATAACGCCGACCAGATCGCGCGGCTGGATGTGCGCGTGGGCGATACGGTGATCGTGCGGCGTGCCGGCGATGTGATTCCGGAAGTCGCCGGCGTGGTCGCCGACCAGCGCCCGCCGGGCACGCAGGAATGGCGCATGCCTACCCAGTGCCCGGTGTGCGGGTCGGAGATCGTGCGCGAAGAAGGCCAGGCGGTGTGGCGGTGCTCGGGCGAGTTGACCTGCCCAGCGCAGCGCAAGGAGGCGTTTCGGCATTTCGTGTCGCGGCGTGCGATGGATGTCGACGGTCTGGGCGAGAAATTCATCGAAGTGCTGGTCGATAGCGGACTGGTGCAAGGTGTGGCCGATCTGTATCTGCTCACCGTCGATCAACTGCTGCAACTGCGCCTGATCAGCACCGCCGACAGCCCACATGCGTTCTTGCGCGAGGCGCGCGAGCATTTGGCAACCGGTGCGTATGCGCAGCTCGAAACCACCGTGGCGAGCATCGGCGTGGATCTGGCCGGCGAACATGAGGCGCCGCAGACCTGGCAGGCCGATCTGCTGCGTGCAGGGCTGCCGAGCTTCGATTGGAACCGCCGCAAGATCGCCACCAAATGGGCGGAGAACCTGATCGAGGCGATCGAAACATCGCGCGACACCACGCTGGAGCGGTTTCTGTTCGCGCTGGGCATCGAGCATGTGGGCGAGAGCACGGCCAAGGCCTTGGCGGCGTGGTTCGGCGATCTGGAGCTGATCCGCCATCTGCCGTGGCCGCTGTTCAAACGTGTGCCCGATATCGGTGGCGAAGTGGCGCGTTCGCTCGGGCACTTTCTCGATCAGCCGGGCAACCAGCAGGCCATCGACGATTTGCTGCAACGTGGCGTGCGCATCGGCGATGCACACCCGCCATCGCCCAAGCTGCGCGATGCCTTGAGTTTTGCCAGCGTGCTGGAAGACATGGACATTCCCAAGGTGACGCCGGTGCGCGCGCAGCAACTGGCGGCGGCGGTACCGTCGTTCGATGCGCTGCGCACTGCCGGCAGCGACGCGTTATTGCAAGCCGGCGTGCCCGCACCGGTGGTCGCCGCGCTGCTGCAATGGCTGGATCGCCCGGAAAATGCGGCACTCGCCACATCGGCACAACAGGCGATGGAAACGGTGCTGGCGCGCCTGCCGGACGTCGAGGCCGTGCAGGCCGGCCCCTTGGACGGCCAGACGGTCGTGATCACCGGCACCTTGGCCGCCTTGACGCGCGATGCCGCCAAACAGCGGCTCGAAGCATTAGGCGCCAAGGTGGCCGGCAGTGTCTCGAAGAAAACCGCGTTCCTGGTGGCCGGTGAGGAGGCCGGCTCCAAGCTCGACAAGGCGCAATCGCTGGGTGTGGACATCTGGGACGAAGCGCGGCTGCTGGCCTTCCTGGGCGAGCACGGCCAACAGCCATGACCGCAGCGCAACTCGATCTGGCCGGGTTACGATTGCGCGCCCAGCTCAATGCCGCGATTCGCGCCTTTTTTGCCGAGCGCAGCGTGCTGGAAGTGGAAACGCCGGTGCTGTCGCAGGCCGGCAACACCGAGCCGAATATCGAAAGTTTCAGCACCCGCTTCAGCGGACATGTGGATGCTGGTGCGCCACTGCGCTGGTTGCGCACCTCGCCGGAATATCCGCTCAAACGCCTGCTCGCCGCCGGCCTGGGCGATTGCTACGAACTGGGGCGCGTGTTCCGCAACGGCGAAGCCGGCGGCCGGCACAATCCGGAATTCAGCATGCTCGAGTGGTATCGGGTGGGTTGGGACGACCGTAAGTTGGCGCAAGAAACCGTCGCACTGGTGCAGCGCGCGCTTGCCCTGGTGCAGCGCGAGGCGAGCGTGCAGGTGCTTACGTATCGCGAGCTGTTCGTGCAACGCCTGGGCATCGACCCGCTGCTGGACCCGGTCGACACGCTGCGTGCAGCACTGCATGACGTTGCCATCGATCCGCAGGGACTGACACGCGACGATTGGCTGGACCTGCTGATGACCCATCGCATCCAGCCCGGCTTTGCCAGCGAGACGCTGACCGTGGTGCACGACTGGCCTGCCAGCCAATGCGCGCTGGCGCGCATCCGTCACGACAGCCCGCCGGTCGCCGAGCGCTTCGAGCTGTATCTGGGCGGCTATGAAGTGGCCAACGGCTACCATGAATTGAACGATGCGCAGGAGCAACGGGCACGCTTCACCCGCGACAATACCGTGCGTGCGGCGCGCGGATTGCCGCAGCTGCCGCTGGATGAACACCTGCTGGCGGTGCTGTCGCAGCTGCCCGATTGCGCAGGCGTGGCGGTGGGTGTGGATCGGCTATTGATGGCCTTGCGCGGCACCGCGCAGATTGCCGACGTGCTGGCGTTCGACTTCGCCCGCGCCTGAGTTGCGACCAGCGGGATCGGGCGATGCGCCAGGCACTGGCAGCGGCCAACAACCCTGCTGTGCTCATCGCCGCGCCTACGTCGCTGGTGCGCGGTGTGCCATGGACTACGTGTGCACGTCGGTTCTCAGTGCGCCATCCGCACTCACATGACGACTGCGCGCTCGGTTTTCTCAGCTGCGTTCAATGCGGTACCCGAGTGCGGTCCCCGCATCGCGATTGGCCGTGGTGGGCTGGAGTTGATCACAGCGCAGATCCGGACCCGCGCAGCCCAATGCCTGTAGGCGATTCTGCACGCATTTGGTTGTGCGGCAAGCAAGCGTGGCTTGCGCTGCCATGCCGTTGTCATCGCCGCCGTATTGCTATCTTCACATCGATGATGCTCTCATCTTCACGTCCACGGGGGCGCGACGTTTATCGTTTCGGGGTGAGGATTGCTGGCATGAAGTGGCTGATCAGCTTATGCGGTTTGTGGTGCTTGCCGCTGCTGATGCTCGCCGATGCGCGCGCCGCTGAGCGCGGCTCCGGCGTGGTGCGTTGCGAATCCAAGGACATGGCGCGCGTGCATTGCGCGATGGATGTCGCCAGCGGCGTGCAACTGGTACGCCAGCTCTCCGAAACCAGCTGTATCCGCGGTAGCGAATGGGATGTCGACCGCGACGGGGTCTGGGTCGAGCAAGGCTGTCGTGCCGAATTCGCCGCCACCGTGCCGGCCACACCGCTGATGCGGCGTGTGGTGCGTTGCGATTCCAACGGCGGCAAGGTGGTGTGCCCGGTGGTCTTGCGCGGCGCGCCGGTACGCCTGTTGCGGCAACGCTCGATGTGGCCGTGCAAGGAAAACCGTACCTGGGGAACGCGCCGTAACGAAATCTGGGTGTCGCGTGGTTGCGATGGCGAGTTCGAAGTCGGCGCCGAAGATGGGTCCGGTTTCGTGGCGGTGCCGCGCATGGTCACGTGCGAATCGAAAAAGAGCGCGCGTCGCACATGCGGGGTGTCGGTGGAGCGCAAGGTGCGCCTGGGCCGGCAACTGTCCAGGACGGCGTGCGTGGAAGGCCAGACCTGGGGCTGGAGTCGCGACGGGGTGTGGGTCAACGATGGTTGCCGCGCGGAATTCATCGTCGACTGAGCGGCTGACGAACCTGCCGCGTGGTCTATTGCTGGCGAAGAATCTTGGCCACGTATATCGCCAGCTGCTGCGCACATGCTTTCGCTGCACAGGGTGGCTGATCTGCGGTTTGGCTGCTGGGCCCTTGCCCGCCCACCCTCGCCGGACACGCTGCAAGTACGTCCTTGTAAGCTCTTACGCGGCATCCATGCCGCGTAAGGTCCCGCGAGGGTGGGCGGGCAAGGACCAGTCGCGACGGTCGGTGTGCACGGCTGCAAGCAAGGCGTGGTGTGTTGTCCGGATAACGCCGGGTCGGATCAGCTTCGCAGCGCAGCGCGATCGACTGGCAGGCTTCAACAAAGCAACCGGCAAACTTCCTTCCAAAGCAATCAGCAAACCGTCTGGTGCGGTGTCCTCGCCGATCGCGGGACCGTGTGGCGGCATGGATGCCGCTACCGAGCCTACAGGGACGTACTTGCGGCGTGTCCCGCGAGCGGCGAGGGCACCGCACCCTCGACCAACCAGGCTTTTGCGCTTGATGCACTGCTGCGCTAGCACGACGGGCTGAGCATCGCCGGTCACTGACTGAGCTACGCGCGCGCCTTACAATAGGGCGATGAACGACAGCGCCCATATCGATTACGCCCGCTACGACCACATCCGCCCCCTGCTGTGGACCGGCGATGCCCTGGAATTGCTCGACCAACGCAAGCTGCCTTTCGTGGTGGAGCATGTGTGCTGCGAGAGCAGCGATGCGGTGGCCGAGGCCATCCATTCGTTGGCCGTGCGTGGGGCGCCGGCGATCGGTATCGCGGCCGGCTGGGGCGTGGTGTTGGCTGCGCGCGATATCGCTGCCGACGATGGCAGTGCTGCCTTGCAGAAACTCGAACCGGCGCTGTTGCGGCTCAATGCCGCGCGCCCGACCGCGGTCAACCTGGCCTGGGCGTTGATGCGCATGCGCCGGGTGCTGGGCGCGGCCGGTGCAGACTGGCGCGAGGTGATTGCGCGCGAGGCGCAGGCCATCGCCGATGAGGATCTGGCCGCCAATCGTCACATGGGCGCGCTGGGTGCCGGGCTGATCGCCCCGGGCAGCGGCGTGCTCACTCACTGCAATACCGGCTCGCTGGCCACCGCCGGCTTCGGCACCGCGCTGGGCGTGATCCGTGCCGGCATGGCGCAGCAACGCATCGCCAAGGTGTTCGCCGGCGAAACCCGGCCGTGGTTGCAGGGCGCGCGCCTGACCGTGTGGGAGCTGCAGCAGGACGGCATCGATGCGACCCTGATCGCCGACTCGGCTGCGGCGCATCTGATGAAATCCGGCCTGGTGCAGTGGGTGATCGTCGGCGCCGACCGCATCTGCGCCAACGGCGACACCGCCAACAAGATCGGCACCTACCAGCTGGCCATTGCCGCACGCCACCACGGGGTCAAGTTCATGGTGGTGGCGCCGTCGTCGACGGTGGACATGGCCACCAGCGATGGCGATCAGATCGAGATCGAGCAGCGCGATCCGGGCGAGTTGTTCGGCGTGGGCGGGGTGCGGACGGTGGCTGAGGGTATCCATGCCTGGAACCCGGTGTTCGACGTCACCCCCGGCGCGCTGATCGATGCCATCGTCACCGAACGTGGGGTGATCGAGCAGCCCGATCCGGCGCGAATGCAGGCCGCCTTCGGCGCCTGAGCCGGACCGGCGGCAAGATTGCAGCCAACATCCCGCCAAAATCCCTGCAAGTGCTTGTTTCTGGCCGTAAAGCGACGGTATCGGGAAGCCCCTTCGTGGTACAATCTGGGGCTTGAATCGATCGGCGGGAGCGTGGGGTCGGCAGCCTGTGACTGAGGCGCCCCCGACGCGGCTTTCCGGCTCGCCCGCCACCTCACTTACGGAACCCGAATGGCAGAAACCGCCAAGGAAATCATCCAGGTCAACCTGGAAGACGAGATGCGCAAGAGCTATCTCGATTACGCCATGAGCGTGATCGTTGGCCGCGCACTCCCCGATGCCCGTGACGGCCTCAAGCCTGTGCACCGCCGCGTGCTGTTCGCGATGCACGAGCTGGGCGCCCACAGCAACAAGGCCTATTTCAAGTCGGCGCGTATCGTCGGCGACGTCATCGGTAAATACCATCCGCACGGCGACCAGTCGGTGTACGACACGCTGGTACGCATGGCGCAGCCGTTCTCGCTGCGCTACATGATGGTGGACGGCCAGGGTAACTTCGGTTCGGTCGACGGCGACTCCGCCGCGGCGATGCGTTACACCGAGTCGCGCATGTCGCGGCTGGCGCATGAGCTGATGGCCGATATCGACAAGGAAACCGTCGATTTCCAGCCCAATTACGATGAAAAGGAACTGGAACCGACGGTCATGCCGACCCGGTTCCCGAGCCTGTTGGTCAACGGTTCTGCCGGTATCGCGGTGGGCATGGCCACCAACATCCCGCCGCACAATCTGACCGAGGCGATCAACGCCTGCATCGCGTTGATCGATACGCCCGAGCTGGATGTCGAAGGCTTGATGGAGTACATCCCAGGCCCGGATTTCCCCACTGCCGGCATCATCAACGGCACCGCCGGCATTGCCGCGGGCTACCGCACCGGCCGTGGCCGCGTGCGCATCCGCGCCAAGGCCGATGTGGAAGTGGCCGACAACGGCCGCGAGGCGATTGTCGTCACCGAGATCCCGTACCAGGTCAACAAGGCGCGGTTGATCGAAAAGATCGCCGAGCTGGTCAAGGAAAAGAAGCTCGAAGGCATCAGCGAGCTGCGCGATGAGTCCGACAAGGACGGCATGCGCATCTACATCGAAATCAAGCGCGGCGAGTCGGCCGAGGTTGTGCTCAACAACCTGTACCAGCAGACCCAGATGGAGTCGGTGTTCGGCATCAACATGGTGGCGCTGATCGACGGCCGCCCGCAGTTGATGAATCTCAAGCAGATGCTGCAGGCGTTCATCCGCCACCGCCGCGAAGTGGTCACCCGCCGCACCATCTACGAACTGCGCAAGGCGCGTGCGCGTGCGCACGTGTTGGAAGGCCTCACTGTTGCGTTGGCCAACATCGATGAAATGATCGAGTTGATCAAGACCTCGGCCAACCCGCAGGAAGCGCGCGAGCGCATGCTGGCCAAGACCTGGGAACCCGGTCTGGTCGGTGCGCTGCTGGGTGCCGCCGGTGCCGAAGCGTCCAAGCCGGAAGACCTGGCGCCGGGCGTGGGCTTGGCCAATGGCTTCTATCAGCTGAGCGAAGTGCAGGCCTCGCAGATCCTGGAAATGCGTCTGCATCGCCTGACCGGGTTGGAGCAGGAAAAGCTGACCGATGAGTACAAGCAGTTGCTCGAGGTCATCCAGGGCCTGATCCGCATCCTGGAAAACCCCGACGTATTGCTGCAGGTGATCCGCGACGAGCTGATCAACATCCGCGAAGAGTACGGCGACGAGCGCCGCACCGAGATCCGTCACAGCGAAGAAGATCTGGATATTCTCGATCTGATCGCGCCGGAGGACGTGGTGGTGACCTTGTCGCACGCCGGTTATGCCAAGCGTCAGCCAGTGAGCGCGTATCGCGCGCAGCGGCGTGGTGGGCGTGGCCGTTCTGCCGCAGCGACCAAGGAAGAAGATTTCATCGATCAGCTGTGGCTGGTCAACACGCACGACACGTTGCTGACCTTCACCAGCAGCGGCAAGGTGTTCTGGCTGCCGGTACATCAGTTGCCGGAAGCCGGCTCCAATGCGCGTGGCCGCCCGATCATCAACTGGATTCCGCTGGAATCCGGCGAGCGGGTGCAAGCGGTGTTGCCGGTGCGCGAATACGCCGACAACCGCTATGTGTTCTTCGCCACCCGCAACGGTACCGTCAAGAAGACCCCGCTCAGCGAATTCGCCTTCCGTCTGGCACGCGGCAAGATCGCGATCAATCTGGACGATGGCGACGCGCTGGTCGGCGTTGCGCTGACCGATGGCGATCGCGACGTATTGTTGTTCGCCTCCAACGGCAAGACCGTGCGCTTTGGCGAATCCACCGTGCGTTCGATGGGCCGTACCGCCACCGGCGTGCGTGGTATCCGCATGCCCAAGGGCGAGGAAGTGGTCAGCCTGATCGTGTCCGACCCGGCGGGTGGGATCGAGATCGAGTCCGATGAAGACGCTGCGGACGACGTCGTCGATAGCGCAGACGGCGCCGATGCGGCGGTGATCGACGTCGTCGAGAGCGACGATATGGCCTACATCCTCACCGCCACCGAGAAGGGCTACGGCAAGCGCACTCCGCTGTCCGAATACCCACGCAAGGGACGCGGCACGCAGGGCGTGATCGGTATCCAGACCAGCGAGCGCAACGGCAAGTTGGTGCGTGCGGTACTGCTGGGCGCCACCGACGAAGTGCTGCTGATCTCCGATGGCGGCACCCTGGTGCGCACACGCGGTTCGGAAATTTCGCGCGTGGGCCGCAACACGCAGGGTGTGACGTTGATCCGTCTGTCCAAGGGCGAGAAGTTGCAGGCGGTCGAACGCCTGGACGCATCGCTGGATGAAGTGGACGACGTGGTGGAAGAAACGAGCGCAACCATCGAGTCCGTCGCGCTGCCGCCGGCAACCGAAGAATGATCGGCTAGCGTCATCGCTGCAGTTGAACGAAAACGCCGGCAATGCCGGCGTTTTTTATTGCATGTGTTTTCTTGCGCGCTTGGTTTATTGCAGGCCATGACATGTGCAACGCAGTGTTTAAGCGCCCCCACTGCGAAAAACGCAGTGCTTTCACCGGCGCAGGTCGAAGGTGATTGGCGGTGCGGCGGCGTTGCGTCGCCGCTGTGTCGAAGAGGAACAACTGATGACGAATGTGGATCGTCCTTCCGGTCGCGGCCATTGGGCGCTTGCGATCTTGGGAGGCGTGATTGCCGTGCTGGGTGCGGTGTTGCTGGCCGGTGGCGTGTGGTTGGCCGCGCTGGATGGCTCCTGGTATTACGCACCAGCCGGTGCGGCGATGCTGATCGCTGGCGTGTTGCTGTTCCGTGGCCGCAACGCGGGCGCGTGGTGGTTTGCAGCCGTGGTGGCCGGCTCGGTGCTGTGGACGTGGTGGGAGTCGGGCAGCGATTACTGGCGTTGGGTGCCGCGCCTGGGTCTGATCGTGTGCCTCGCGTTCGTGCTTGCACTGCTGTTGCCAAAACTGCAACGCCCGGTATCGCGCGCGCTGTCGCGCAGCGTGGCGGGTGTATTGGCGGCCGTGTTTGTGGTCGCGTTCGTGCTGGCGTTCATTCCGCACGGCGTCACCGAGGCCGATGGCGCGCTGGCGCATGCCGCCGGGATGGCCGGTGGTCTGGTCAATCGCAGTGCACCGGCAGCATCTGCAACGACCGATGTGCAACCGGCCAACGCGCCGGCAGATGGCGATTGGGCGGCGTACGGGCGTAGCCAGGCAGGTCAGCGCTATTCGCCGCTGCAACAGATCAACCGCGACAACGTCGCACAGCTGCAGCAGGCCTGGGTTTTTCATACCGGCGATCTGCCGAGCAAGCGCTGGGGCGCGGAAACCACACCGTTGAAGGTGGGCGACAGCCTGTACCTGTGCACTGCGCGCAACCAGGTGATTGCGCTGGATGCGTCCAGCGGCAAGCAGCGTTGGCGCTACGACCCCAAGGTCAAGGACGAGGCGATTCCGTATACCGCCGCGTGCCGTGGCGTGTCGTATTACGAGGTGCCAGCGGCAGCCAACGCCGGCGCTGCCGAAGTGGCATCCAATGGCTCAGCGCTGTGCCGCACGCGGGTGATCGAGGGTACGCTGGATGGGCGCCTGATTGCGCTGGATGCACGCAGCGGTCAGCTGTGCCAGGACTTCGGCAGCAATGGGCAGGTCGATATCACAGTGGGCATGGGCGAGACGCCGCCCGGCTATGTGTCGATCAATTCACCGCCGGCGATCGTGCGCGGTGTGGTCGTCACCGGTCATCAGGTGCTGGATGGGCAGAAGCGGTACGAGCCGTCCGGTGTGATCGAAGGTTTCGATGCGGTGACCGGTAAATTGCGCTGGGCCTGGGACATGACGCATCCGGACTGGGATGGCGCACCGCCACCGGGCCAGAATTGGACGCCTGGCACGCCCAATATGTGGACTACCGCGGCTGCGGACGAGCAGTTAGGGTATGTGTACCTGCCGATGGGTAATTCCACTGCCGATTACTGGAGCAGCTCGCGCACGCCTCCGGAGAATCGCTACGCCACCTCGCTGGTGGCGCTGGACGTCAGCACCGGCAAGCCGGTGTGGAATTTCCAGACCACGCATATCGACGCGTGGGATTACGACCTGGGTTCGCAGCCGAGCCTGATCGACTTCCCCAAGGATGGCGTCAACGTGCCGGCGGTGTTGCTGCCGAGCAAGCAGGGCGAGTTGTATGTGCTGGATCGGCGCACCGGCAAGCCGCTGGTCGGCGTGGAAGAACGTGCGGTGCCCGGTGGTGGCGTGGAGCCGCAGATGCGCGCCAAGACCCAGCCGTTTTCGCTGTATCACACGTTGCGCAAGCCGGATTTGACCGAGCGCGATATGTGGGGCATGACCCCGATCGACCAATTGGTGTGTCGTCTCCAGTTCCGCAAGGCCAGCTACAAGGGCATCTACACGCCACCGGAAGCCGATCGGCATTCGATCGAGTATCCCGGTTACAACGGCGGCTCGGATTGGGGCAGCGTGGCGGTGGATCCGCAGCACGGCGTGATCGTGGCCAATTACAACGACATGCCGAACTACAACCTGTTGGTACCGCGTGCCAAGGCCGACAAGCTGGGCTGGGCGCCGCGCGATCAAGTGCGCGGCGATGCAGGCGGCGCAGAAGGCGCGGGCGACCCGCAGGCCGGCACGCCGTATGCGATCAACGTCAATGCCGGCTGGCGGCTGCCGTTTACCAAGCTGTTGTGCAAGGAACCGCCGTATGGCGGCATCCGCGCCATCGATCTGGCCAGCGGCAAGACGCTGTGGGACCGGCCGTTCGGCAGTGCGCGCGGCAATGGCCCGTTCGGCATCCGCTCCGGCCTGCCGATCGAGATCGGCACACCGAACAACGGTGGTTCGGTGGTGACGGCCGGTGGTTTGATCTTCATCGCGGCAGCCACCGACGACCTGATCCGCGCCATCGATCTGGCCACCGGCAAGGAGCTCTGGCACGCCAAGCTGCCGGCCGGCGGGCAGGCCAACCCGATGGTGTATTCCTACGGCGGCCGCGAGTACCTGGTGATCATGGCCGGCGGCCACCACTTCATGGAAACCCCGGCCGGCGATGCGTTGATCGCCTACGCATTACCGCAGCATTAGTGCTGGAGGTGGAAACAAAAACGCGCCGAGAACGGCGCGTTTTTTTGCGCTAGCGAAGCGCAGTTTCAATGCTTTGAATGCATGCAGGCGAGTTGACCCAATAGCTCCCCGATCACACGCTTTTGCGATTCCCGATTCCCGATTCCCGATTCCCGAATCACTGCTCCGCTGCCACCGCCACGGCCGCTTCATCGTCCTGCACCGCGTCCTGCACATCCTGCGCCAGCGTCGCCTTGACGATGATCGAGCGGATGGCGTCGGTGGCCTCCGACAGTGGCACATCGCTGCTCAGGCGCTGGAAGGTGTCGCGGCTGTTATAGCCGGAGCCGTCCTTCAGATAGTGCTCGTACATCGACAGCAGATCCTGGCAGGCGGTGATCAATGCCGCGATATTGCCGCGCACCAACGCGTGACCCACCTGGTCGAAGCTGTGCAGGCAGTCGGCCAGCCAATGCAGGTCGTAGCGTGCCGTGCTGGGCTCGGGCGCATTGTGCCCGCGGCTATAGGCGCTGTAGCGGCGCAGGCTGCGTGCCACACGGGCGACATGGGCAAACAGCGTGCCGATCTCGTTGGCGATATCCAGGCGCTGCACCATGACCATCGGAATCACTTGCTCGGGGACCTCTGGGTGCTGCTGTTCTACGGCGTTTTGTTCATGCTGCTCCAGCGACTGCTTGAGCACGGTGTAGCTGCGCTGCAGCGATTCCAGCTCTAGCGTGGTGGCCGCGGCGCGTGCCTTGAGCTGCGACAGCGCCGCCTGATAGCGCGCAAGACTGTCCTGTGTACTGGCGTGCTGCCCGTACTCGGCATTGAGCTGGCGCCCACGCACGAACGCCAACCCCGTGGCGATGAGCGCCCAGAGTGCGAAGGCAGGCACCAGGTAGATCAGGATGCCCATGAGGATTCCTCGAAACGTTGCATACCTTGTCGGCTTGGCAACGATGTTCTTGAGGGCAATCGTGGACAGACAACCGGTTCATTGCCCCAATTGCCACCATCTGGCCGCGTCGGTTGTCAGCGCTACCACCTGGCGGTCGGCTGTCAGGCAGATGTGGAGGGCGCAACGCAACCGCGGTAGACGGAAGGGATATGCCCCTTCCGGGCACTGGCTGTGCCCGCGATCTGGTAACGCCGTCGTTTGTCAACCGCTCTAAACGTAAACGCCTCCGTTCAGAAGGCGTACGTCGTAGGTCGGCAAACAAGGCGCGAGTGTCAGGGCTGCGTGGATGTACCTGGCGACGTCCGTGTTGCCAGTGTCGTGGGAGGATTAGGCGGCAGCACTGGCGCGGACGCGGGGCGCAGCAGCAGGCGAGTGCCCAGCCGGCGCAGCAAGGTGTTCCCGGGCATTTCGACCAGTCGATACATGGCCCATGCCGCAGCGATCGTGATCGCAATGATGGGTATCGCCAGGACCGGCCTCGGTGGCACGCCATCCATTACCGCCAGCGCGGCATAGATGATCGGAATGTTCAGCAGGTACATCGAAAAGCTGCATTCGCCGCTGAGCATCATGAAGCGGTTGCCGAGCAGACGCTTGCTGAGGCCGGTATCGAAGGAGAACAGGAAGACAAAGATGCCGGAGAAACCCGCCGTTTCGAGCGTGAGATAGAGTTCGCGTTTGGAGCCCAAATCCACATCGATTACACCGAGGATCACCAGCGATATCAGTCCGATCACTGCTGCCTGCAGGATTGCGAGCGTGGTCATGTTGTTGACACTTGCACTCACGCGGCTGCGTATCAGCCCAGACACCACGCCTGCCAGAAAATAATGAATTTTCGATCCGACAAACGTGCCGGGAAGTTCCTGTCGATAGGTGATAAGCACCATGATGGTGCCGAGCACCGCCACCATTAAAGCAACATTGTTCTTGTTGTGGAAAGCACGCAACGAGAACCAGATGCCGACGAAGATCACGTAGAACTGAACTTCTGGCGGAATGCTCCATAGCGCGGAGACATTGCCTGAAAACAAAAGGTGACGGAGCAGGTTGCTGTGGCTGATGGCATACACAAACTGCGGGTCGATCAGGTTGTAGATCAGGTACGAAGCCAGCACAACAGTGAGATATGCCGGTGCAATGCGCGAGAATCTCGAAATCGCATAACGGGCCACCGAGCCGTAATTGGCTTCTTTTTCGCCATAAAGAAACGCCATCAAAAATCCGCTCAAGGTAAAGAACACCATGACGCCCATCTCACCGGGATAAAGGTGGGTGTCGGCGAAGAATTTTTCTTCAGCCAGATGTGCGTAGACCACCAGCAAGGCGGCAAGGCCGCGAATACCGGTCAACGAATCGATGCGCTGTTCCTGCTGCATGAGGGGGGCTCTCAGTGTGATCCATGCGAAAAAACCCCGCGCCTGAACTGGCGCGATGTTGCTGTGTGATGCGAAGTTGCCATGGTCAGAGCCTCCCCCCCAGCATCTGACCAGCTGCAAGCCTAGCCGATCGGCGCATTGCGCGTCATCGCTTCATTTCAGCTCTGTATCAATCGTGACAGAAGTCACTATATGTGTCGAGCTAAACACCGGCGACGCAGGGCGAGATTGGTGGCTGATCAATGAATGCAAGATCGCCCCGTGTCAGCCAGGGCGCTGCATGCACGACATGCAAGCTTCCATCAACGTGCGGAGTGAAGGGCGCCGAACGTTGCTCGCTCGGGAAGCCGTTCCGCACAGGAGACCGGAGCCGGGATATGCAGATTTGGCATGCAGGCTCAAGCGCTGGCGCCGCCACAGGGTGGCAGGCGCATTCGGTTTCTAACGCGTGCATTCGCCCAATCAGCACGCCGCACTCCCTTGGTCGCGCAACTTCAGATCAGAATTGCCGGTAAATCCAATCCTTTCTCACGCGCGCACTCGGTTGCGATCGCATACCCGGCATCGGCGTGGCGCATCACGCCGGTGGCGGGGTCGTTCCAGAGCACGCGTTCGATACGCTTGTCGGCTGCTTCGCTGCCATCGCAGACGATGACCATGCCGGCGTGTTGCGAGAAGCCCATGCCGACGCCGCCGCCGTGGTGCAGCGAGACCCAGGTTGCGCCGCTGGCGGTATTGAGCAGGGCATTGAGCAACGGCCAGTCGGACACCGCATCGGAGCCGTCGGCCATCGCTTCGGTCTCGCGGTTCGGCGAGGCGACGCTGCCCGAATCCAGATGGTCGCGGCCGATCACTACCGGCGCTTTCAACTCGCCGCTGCGCACCATCGCGTTGAAGGCCAGGCCGAGCCGATGGCGGTCGCCCAGACCGACCCAGCAGATGCGCGCGGGCAGGCCCTGGAAGGCGATTTTTTCGGCGGCCATGTCCAGCCAGCGATGCAGATGCGCATCGTCGGGAATCAATTCCTTGACCTTGGCATCGGTCTTGGCGATGTCTTCCGGGTCGCCGCTGAGCGCGACCCAGCGGAACGGGCCGATGCCGCGACAGAACAGCGGGCGGATGTAGGCGGGTACGAAGCCGGGGAAGTCGAACGCGTCGGCCACGCCTTGCTCCAGCGCCATCTGGCGCAGGTTATTGCCGTAGTCCACGGTGGGCACGCCGAGCGCGTGGAAGGTGAGCATGGCGCGGATGTGGTTGGCCATTGCCTCGCGTGCGGCGGCTTCTACTTCCTTGGGCGCGCTCTCGCGTTTTGCGTCCCACTCTTCCACGCTCCAGCCCTGCGGCAAATAGCCGTTGACCGGGTCGTGCGCGGAGGTCTGGTCGGTCAGCAGGTCTGGCTTGATCCCGCGTAGCAGCAGTTCGTCCAGCACGTCGGCGACATTGCCGAGCAGGCCGACCGACAGCGGCTTCTTCGCCGTGCAGGATTCCTCGATCAGGCGCAGCGCTTCGTCCAGCGAGTCGGTCCAGGTGTCCAGATAGCCGGTGCGCAGGCGCATGTCGATGCTGGAACGGCGGCACTCCACCGCCAGGCACGAGGCGCCGGCCATCACCGCGGCCAGCGGCTGCGCGCCACCCATGCCGCCAAGGCCGCCGGTGAACAGCCACTTGCCGGCCAGGCTGCCGCCGTAATGCTGGCGGCCCATCTCCACGAAGGTTTCGTAGGTGCCTTGCACGATGCCTTGCGCGCCGATGTAGATCCAGCTGCCGGCGGTCATCTGGCCATACATCGCCAGACCCTTTTTATCGAGTTCGTTGAAGTGGTCCCAGGTGGCCCAGCGCGGCACCAGATTGGAATTGGCGATCAGTACGCGCGGTGCGTCGACATGGGTGCGGAACACGCCGACCGGCTTGCCAGATTGCACCAGCAAGGTTTGGTCGTCGTCCAGCCGAGTGAGTGCGGCGACGATCGCATCGAAGGATTCCCAGTCGCGCGCGGCACGGCCGATGCCGCCATACACCACCAGTTCCTGCGGGCGCTCGGCTACATCCGGGTCCAGGTTGTTCATCAACATGCGCAGCGGCGCTTCGGTGAGCCAGCTCTTGGCGGTGAGCGTGGTGCCGGTGGCGGCGCGGATGACGCGGGTTGCATCGTGACGGGTCATGCCGGGTTCCTTGCAATCAACGGTTGGCCGCGTGCGGCGTGGTGTCGGATAAGGGCGCAGTGGCGAACTGCAGGCAGGCCAGCAGCACATGCCGCAGCACTGCGCGTAACGCGGCGGCGTGCACCGGCTGCCACGGCGTAGGCCAGTTGTCGGGGGTGATGGTGTCCGGCTCGCGCATGTAGCCGCGGCAGGCCAGTTCCATCTGCAGGGTGTGCACGCCCTGGTCGGGTTGCGCGTAGTGGCGGGTGATCCAGCCGCCCTTGAAGCGCCCGTTGCGCACGGTGCTGGAGCCACTGCTGCGGCACAGCTGTTCGACGGCGTCGGCCAGGGCCGGATCGCAGCTGCGATCGTCGTTGCTGCCGATGTTGAACTGCGGCAACTCACCTTCGAACAGGTGCGGGATGAAAGAGCGGATCGAATGCGCGTCGTACACCACGATGGTTGCGTGTTGCTGACGCAGGCGCGCAATCTCGGCGGCGAGTGCGGCGTGATACGGGTCGAACCAGTGCGTGCGGCGCAGATCGATCTGCGCCTGATCCGGCGCCTGCCCATCGGCATACAGCGGCTGATTGTCGAAGGTGGTCAACGGACACAGGCCGGTGGTGTTCTGGCCCGGATACAGCGAAACGCCGCTTGGGTCGCGGTTGACGTCGACGACCGAGCGCGAGATGGCGGTGCGCACCGTGGTGGCACCCAGCGACTGTGCGAAGTCGTAGACCTGGTGCACCCACCAATCGGCGTCGCGGCGCGCCAGCCACGGCGACACGAACTGGTCGGCCACCGTGTCGGGCAGCTCGGTGCCAGTGTGCGGGAAGCTGACAAGCAACGGCGCGTCGCCGCGATGCACTTCCAACCAATCGGGCAGGGTGTTCATCGCTGCGCTCCGGTTACGTGCACAGTGGCGAGCACGTCGTGTTGGCGATACGCATAAACGCCATCATCGTGTTGAGCGCGACATGCAGCCGTTGCTGGTGCGGCAATACCACACAATGCAAAGCGTGGTGCTAGGACGCTGCGCAGGTGATGTGCAACCCGCCGCATCATGCGTCCTGCTCCACACCCGGCAGTGCGATCGCCACTGCGTTGGCCAATGCGCCTGACCGTACCAGCGCGCTTGCAGCCAGCATATCGGGATGGAAATAGCGGTCGTCCTGTAGCGTTGCGACCTGCGCACGCAACAGCGCGCGTGCCGCTTCCAGCGCAGTGCTGGAGCGCAGCGGTGCATGGAAATCGCAGCCTTGCACCGCCGCCAACAACTCGATGCCGATCACGTGCGCGGCATTTTCTGCCATGGCCAGCAGACGTCGCGCGCCATGCGCCGCCATCGACACATGATCTTCCTGATTGGCCGAGGTCGGAATCGAATCGACGCTGGCCGGATACGCGCGCTGTTTGTTTTCCGACACCAACGCCGCAGCGGTGACCTGCGGAATCATGAAGCCGGAATTGAGGCCTGGGCGAGGGGTGAGAAACGCCGGCAGACCAGACAGTGCCGGGTCGACCAGCATCGCGGTGCGGCGTTCGCTGATCGAGCCGATTTCGCACACCGCCATCGCCAGCATGTCGGCAGCAAACGCTACCGGCTCAGCGTGGAAATTGCCGCCAGACAAGGCCTCGCCGGTATCGCTGAAGACCAACGGATTATCGGTGACGCCATTGGCTTCGATGTCCAGCGTGCGCGCGGCCTGCCGCATGATGTCCAGCGCCGCACCCATCACCTGCGGTTGGCAACGCAGGCAATACGGATCCTGTATGCGCACATCGCCGAGGCGATGCGATTCGCGAATCGCCGAGTTGGCCATCAACGCCCGCAGCGCCGCAGCGGTTGCAATCTGCCCCGGTTGCCCGCGCAGCGCATGGATGCGCGCATCGAATGGCGTATCCGAGCCTTTTGCCGCTTCCACCGACAGCGCGCCGGTCACCAGGGCGGCCTGCAATACGGTTTCGATCTCGAACAAGCCGGCCAGCGCGCAGGCAGTGGAAAATTGCGTGCCATTGAGCAGCGCCAGCCCTTCTTTTGCGCCGAGCACGCGTGGCTGCAACTGCGCATGTGCAAGTGCGTCGGCGGCTGGCAGGCGCTTGTCGCCGACGAAGGCTTCGCCAACGCCAATCATTACCGCGGCCAGATGCGACAGCGGTGCCAGATCGCCGGAGGCGCCGACCGATCCCTGGCACGGCACCACCGGCGTGATGCCCGCACGCAGCATCGCTTCCAGCAACGCCAGCGTGCCCGGTTGCACGCCGGAAGCGCCCTGGGCAAGGCTGGTGAGTTTGAGCGCCATCATCAGCCGCACCACCGGCACCGGCGTGGGCTCGCCGACGCCGGCCGCATGCGACAACACGATATTGCGCTGCAGAGTCTGCAGGTCTTCGCGCTCGATGCGCACGCTGGCCAGCTTGCCGAAGCCGGTGTTGACCCCATAGACCGGCTCGCCGCGTGCGACGATCGCCTCCACCGTCTGCGCGCTGCGCAGCACTGCGGCCGCACAGGCGGCGTCCAGCGCCACATCGGCGCCGCGATACAGCGCACGCCATTGCGCCAGCGTTACCTGGCCGGGTTGCAAGACAACAGAAACACTCATGACAACTCCAGAGTCGATCAGGTCGAATGCCCGCGCCAGATGCGGGCATGAAGAGGGTTGAAGCCCATGCGATAGACCAGGTCGGCCGGCGCGTCGATGTCCCAGATCGCCAGGTCGCACTCCATGCCGGCGCGCAGCCGGCCAAGTCGCGCACTGCGGCCCAGCGCACCCGCCGCTTCGCGGGTGAACCCGGCGATGCATTCGTCCACCGTCATGCGGAACAACGTGGCCGCCATGTTCATCGCCAGCAACGGGCTGGTCAGCGGTGAAGTGCCCGGATTGCAATCTGTAGCCAGCGCCAGCGGCACACCGGCCGCGCGCAGCGCATCGATCGGTGGCAGTTGGGTATCGCGGGTGAAATAGAACGCGCCTGGCAGCAACACCGCCACGGTGCCGGCGCTGGCCATCGCATCGACGCCGGCCTGGTCCAGGTACTCGATATGGTCGGCCGACAACGCACCATGGCGTGCCGCCAGTGCCGCGCCGTGCTGGTTGCTCAATTGCTCGGCATGGATCTTGACGCGCAAGCCCTGTGCCTGTGCGGCGACGAACACCTGTTCGGCCTGCGCCGGCGAAAACGCCAGGTGTTCGCAGAAGACGTCGACCGCTTCGGCAAGCCCTTGCGCGGCAATCGCCGGAATCATCTGCGTGCAGACGGCGTCGATGTACTGCTGCGCATCGCTCCCCGGCGGCACCGCGTGCGCGCCTAGAAATGTCGGCACCACTTCCACCTGACGCAGGGTTGCGAGCTGGCGCGCCACGCGCAGTTGCTTGGTCTCGTCCTCCAGCGTGAGCCCGTAGCCGGATTTGATTTCCAACGTGGTCACGCCCTCGGCGAGCATGGCATCCAGGCGCGGCAGGCTGGCGGCGAGCAATGCGGCATCGTCTGCGGCGCGGGTGGCGCGCACGGTCGCCACGATGCCGCCACCGGCCGCGGCGATCTGCGCATAGCTGGCGCCGCGCAGGCGTTGTTCGAATTCGTTGGCGCGATTGCCCGCATACACCAGATGGGTGTGGCAATCGATCAGGCCCGGGCTGATCCAGCGCCGCTGGCAATCGTAAGTGCTGTCGGCTTCGAACGCCGGTGCCTGCGCTGCCGGGCCGGCATACACGATACGGCCGTCCCGACAGGCGATCATGCCATCGGTCACGATGCCCAGCCCGCCGTCGGCGGCGTCCAGGGTCATCAGCTGCGCGTTGTGCCAGAGAACGTCGCAATGCATGGCGCAGGCTCGTGGTGTCTGATATGTATATACAATAGATTCGTCAATCGAGGGTGTCCAGTGGCAGATCAACCGGTACAAGCCTTGTGGGCAGCGCGGGCCCTGTTGCCGAGTGGCTGGGCGGGCGGTGTGCGGATCACGCTGGAGCAGGGGCGTATCGCCACCGTGCAGACCGATGCGGCCGCGGCCGCCACCGATACGCGTGCCGATGTGCTGGTGCCTGGCCTGGGCAACCTGCACAGCCATGCGTTTCAGCGCGGTATGGCCGGCCTGACCGAAGTGGGCGGACGCAGCGGCGACAGTTTCTGGAGCTGGCGCGAACTGATGTACCGCTTCGTCGACCGGCTGGACCCGGACAGCCTGCAGGCAATCGCCGAGCAGGCGTATGTGGAAATGCTGGAGAGCGGCTTCACCCGCGTTGGCGAATTTCATTATCTGCACCACACCGTCAGCGGTGCGCCGTACGCGCATGCCGGTGAGATGTCCGAGCGCATCGCCGCTGCGGCCGCCAGTACCGGCATCGGGTTGACCTTGTTGCCGGTGTTCTACGCGCACTCGGATTTCGGCGGGGCTGCACCGAGCGCCGCGCAAAAGCGCCTGATCCACGACATCGATGGGTTTGCGCGCCTGCTCGACGACTGCAGGCACAGCCTCAAGACGTTGCCGGATGCCGTGCTCGGGCTGGCACCGCACAGTTTGCGCGCGGTCACGCCGCAGCAACTGGCGGCACTGGTGCCACTCACCGATGGCCCGATCCACATCCATATCGCCGAGCAGCAGCGCGAAGTCGACGCCTGCCTGGCCTGGTCGGGCCAGCGTCCGGTGCAATGGCTGCTGGCCAACGCGCCGGTGGCGGCGCGCTGGTGTCTGGTGCACGCCACGCATGTGGATGCCAGCGAGCTGCGGGCGATCGCCGACAGTGGCGCGGTGGTCGGGTTGTGCCCGATCACCGAGGCCAATCTGGGCGACGGGCTGTTCCCGATGCAGGCATTCGCTGCGGCTGGCGGGCGCTTTGGCGTGGGTTCGGATTCGAACGTGCTGATCGATGCGGCCGAAGAACTGCGCCTGCTCGAATACGGCCAGCGGCTGCGCCTGCAGGCGCGCAATGTGCTGGCGCCTGCCGACGTTTCGAGCGGGCGCTGGTTGTACGAAAAGGCAAGCGACGGCGCGGCGCAGGCGCTGGGTGTCGCGCAGCACGGGATCCGGGTTGGCGCCGTGGCCGATCTGGTGGAACTGGACACCAGCCATCCGGCCTTGCTCGCACGCAGCGACAACGCAGTGCTGGACAGCTGGCTGTTTGCCGCACGCGCCACTGCGGTGCGGCACGCCTGGCGTGGCGGGCGCCATGTGGTGCGCGATGGGCAGCATGTCGATCGCGCACGGATTGCCTCGCGTTTTGCCGGAGTCTTGCGAACAGTGCTCGGCAATTGAGCCGATGCGCGCACAATGCAGGTCTGACCGGAGACCGCAGCTTTGACCGCTACCCCCATCGCCGCGCCCGGTACCTTGCATCACCGCATCCGGCAGGATATCGAACAACGGATTCATAGCGGCGACTGGCCGCCCGGCCATCGCATCCCGCCCGAACACGAGTTGATGACGCAGTACGGCTGCTCGCGTATGACCGTCAACAAAGTGCTCGGCCTGCTCGCCGATGCCGGCATGATCGAGCGCCGCCGCCGCACTGGCTCGTTCGTCGCCCGGCCGCATCCGCATCTGGAGCAGGTGGCGCTCTCGATCCCGGATATCGAAGTGGAAATGACCACGCGCGGTCATCTCTACACGTTTTCGCTGCTATCGCGCCGGCTGCGCAACGTGCGCCAGCGCGTGCCGCAGGAGCGCGCGTTGGGCAGCACCGGCAAGCTGCTGGCGCTCGATAGCGTGCATCTGGCCGACGGCAACCCGTTCGCGTTGGAGCAGCGCGTGATCGATGTGACCACCGTGCCCGATGCGTTGGCGCAGACGTTCACCGATGTGGCGCCCGGAAGCTGGCTATTGCGCAACGTGCCGTGGACGCGCGCCGAGCACCGCATCAGCGCGGTCAGCGTCGACGCAGCGCAAGCCAAGTGCCTGCAGGTCAACGAAGGTGCGGCGTGCCTGGTGATCGACCGCCACACCTGGCGTGGAGATCAACCGGTGACCTACGTTCGCCAGTTGTTTCTGGGTGGCTCGTACGATCTGGTGGCGCGGTTCGCGCCCGGAATGCGCTGAGCGCTGGCGCTGGAAAGGTTGGGTTGGACGTCGGTAACGGTGCTGTTGCTGATGGTGGCGAGATCGATAGCGACGTGTAGCAGGCATGGTTACCAGCGCTGTTAAGCGGCTGCCATCACGCAGGCAAATCGGACGCGAAATACTGCGCGTCGTCGGCCGGGGAATCCGTGTATCGCACCATCGGGCTTATGCAAGATCGTGACTGCGATGGCTGCACACAGTCGGCCGCTACATCTGTTTCAGGACACCGCAGACTTGCGGCTCATCGTGCATACGACTGCTGTCTCGGCTTGATCGGCTAGTTAAGAGTCGCGCCTTTAACGGCTGCAGGTAGTCAGCCGGCACATCTGCGGCAGCCATCGCGCGCTTGCAGCTGATCATGAACACGAGTGTCGTCTCGACCCAGTCGAGCCGGCAGTAAACCGCCGTGTTCAGTCGCGCGACGCAGTTCGCTCGTCGTCACCCACCATCAGGCACAACGCATCAGATCGTGGTGCATTGCCGCCAGCGCACCGGCTCGTCCACACCCGGGCGGGGATTGAGCTGCACGCGGACCGTGCGCAGGTAGGGGTAGCGCTCAAGCTCTTTGCAGATCAATGGCCACGCCGCGCTGTCTTCCACAGTGCGATCCACCGCCAGCGTTGCCTGGGTGATCCAGATGCCACGTACCAAGCCCGGTGTTTGCGCCAAGGTTTTAGACACCTCGCGTCGATAGCCTTGAAGCGTTGCGTCGTCCGGCTCTGCCGTATTTGCCGACGGTGTTGTGGCGACAGTCGGCGCTGCAGCTGGCGTCTGCTGCGACGCGCTCCCTGGCAAGGTGGCCGCCGATGGCGTGCTCGGTTCCGCAGCAGCACGTGCACGCGGAGCAGCAACGGTCTGCGCCGGTACCGGTGCAGGCTCGGGCGGGCGCAACGCCAGCACCGCTACCAGCGCCAGTGTAGCCAGTGCCGCTCCGGCAATGATGCTGTGGCGGATCGCCCGTCGCCGTGCCGTGTTGACCACGCCGGTTTCCACATCGCCGGGCAGATACGGCTTGAGCAAGGGCCATAGCCGCGTGCCATCCAGGACTTCGATGGACTGTTTTTCTGCGGCCGCCAGGCCTTCGCGCTCCATGCGGCCCTCGGTCACCATCATGCCGCCGCCCGCACCGGCCAGCCGCGCCATCGCCCCCAATTCGTTGACCGCCGCCACGCCGATGCGATAGCCGCGGCCATGCTTGCAGGCCACCAGGCGGGTGCCTTGATCGGTCTGCATCATGAAGTCGGCGGTGGGCAGGCCATCCTGCGGCAGCTGGGTCGGTTGCCAGCCGCGCTGGTCCTGCAGAACCCGCAGCACCACGGCGGAAAAATCGCGCCAATGCATGGCCGCGAGGGCGCGTATGCCAGCGTCGGTTTCGTTGGCGCGGCGTCGCACCAGCCAGAAGTAAGCGGACACCGCAAGCCAGAGCAGCAGTGCAGCCAGGAGCGCCAAGATCCAGGAAGGCATAAGCATCAAGCGAAGGTATGGCGCGTATAACGAATCGGTACGCCTAGAAGAATCCTTCGCGCAGGTTTCGTCAATGGATCGCAGGCGGGGATGTCGCGAGGCGTGACCCAGACAACGAAAGACCCGCCAGTCCGAAGCCGTGAGGGGAGGGGAGCAAACGGACTTCGTGGTACAGGACTGGCGGGTCCATCCCGATTGTCTGAAAAATAATGTTGCTTTGCAACATCGGGCCTGGGTGTGGCGATTGACCAACCAATAGCGTGCAAGCGTGTCTAACGTCGTCGAACTGACGCTGCCAGCACAACATCGTGTGCAATGGGGGCATCCCGCTTTGGAGCCCGTCAACGTCGCCCCAAGAATGCGTGAAGGGGTCTCAGTGGTGCTAACGGCCCACAGACAGTCCACATCTGAAGGTCTGCACGGGCAACCCACGTGCAGACCCGATTGCGACCGGGATACATCCGCCGCTGGAACGCGTCAGATTTCGCTACCACCTGCGGCGGTGGGGCTTATTCCCCGTCGAACGCAGCAGGATTGCCGGTCGCTGACGTGTGGCCTGTCGATGCGCCTGGACCGCTCGCGTCGCTGCTGGCGGCCTGCGCGGCCTGGTTGGCGGTGCGGTTGGCCCGCTTGGTGGCGGCGGTGTTGGCCCGTACCTGCGCCTTCAACGATTCGACTTCACGACGCAGGTTTTCCAGTTCGTCCTGCTCGGGAATGTTGAGTGTACGCAGCACACCTTTGACGCGGTCGTCGAACGCCTTGCCCAGCTTGTCCCAGCCGCGCACGGCGGTATCGCGGGCCTGCTCGAACTGGGTTTCCACTTCCTCGCGCAGCTCGTCCACGCTGTCGGCGGCCTTGCGCTGCCCGGTGCGCTCATAGGCGGCGCCTTCGCGCACCAGCGAGTCGAACAACTTGCCGCCTTCGCTCTGCACGCGGCCCAGTGCGCCGAGTCCGGCCAGCCACACGGTCTGCGCCGACTCGCCAAGCCGCCGCGAAATCTGCTCTGCCTGGGCCTGGAAGCCCGACGCGCTGGTGTCGCGGTTACCGTTCTGATCGTATCCGGTCGTCATGCGATGCTCCTGTCGATTGCCAAAGTGACGTTGCGTTCACCCTAGTGCCGGCCCTGCATCGGGCAGGTGAAGCGACGCCCGGCCGGCCTGGCCCAAGCATCCGCCCATCGCGTGCGGGGCGGGTGACTTGGCGCTGAAGCAGCAACCGCAACCGCGCTCGCTCAGGCGAGCTTTTCGGAGAGCAGGCGACGAATTTCCGATTCCACCATCGGCTGCACGGCCGACAGCAGAAAGCCAAGCTCGGCCGTCACATGCACCTGCTGCGGCAGCAGCGCGATTGCGCCATCCACGCCGGCGCGGGAGATGCGCAAGGTGTCGCCTTCCCAATGCGAGGCAACTCCGTAGCGATCGGTCAGCTTGCGTGCCGCCTCGTCGATCGCCGCGCGGGCCTGTGCCGGCGGCAGGGAATGGTCGTGGCGGATATCGATGCTGGACATGAGCTGCCTGGGTAAGACGATAAGGAGTCGCGCATTGTGCGCATGCGCGCGCCTGGCTCCAAGTGCGGCGGTGCGCAACGAAGCCACATTGGCGACCAGAGCGACTGCGCGGCGACGCGCGGTGAGCGGCGATGCCTGCACCTCGAACGCTTGGGCATGTGATCTCTATAAGCCGGGCACCGACGGCGCAGCGTGCTGGCATCCAACGCATGAGGCCGCGGTTGTTGGCCGCTGGCGCGAGCAAACCTGCTAGGCTGCGGCGGGTGCGCGACCTGCAAGTTCATTTCACTCACCGGCAGCAGCCGGATCATTCCCTCAAGCCCGGCGTCCACCGGATCGTCCGTCATGCCTCCGGCAGCGTGCGGGTGGTGGCTGACGCCCAGGGGGCGCTGTTGTTGGCGCAGTTCTGCCTGGATCAGCGCGGGCTGTGGTTGCAGGTGGCCAACGGGATCCGCGGCATCCACGTTAACGGGCGCCCGGTGCGGCGCATGGCGTTGCTGCGCCCCGGCGATGCGATCTATGCCGACGGCGTAGAGATGCTGTTGCGCAGTGCGCCCTCCAGCGCACCGGCCAACGATGTGCCGGAAGACGATGCCGGCCTGAGCGAAGTCTGCTTGCTGTTACGTGGGCTGGGCGGCCGTCACCACGGGCGCAGCTTCACCCTGGACCGCTCGCGCCTGGTCGGCAGCGACCCGGCGTCTGACATCGTTATCGACGACCCTGCCTTTGCCGCGCAGCACGCGCGCCTCGAGCGTCACGGCGACCGTGTGCTGATCCGCGATCTGGGGTCGGAAGAGGGCAGCTGGATCAACGGCGTGCAGGTGCGCGATGGCTGGCTGCAAGCCGGCGACCAGGTCGTGTTCGATGCTCGCCACCGCTTCGTGGTGGAAGTGCCGCGCATCCACCACGGCACCACCTGGGACATTCCCGATTCCGAACCGCCGCTGCCACCGCGTGCCACCAGCGAGCCGGCACGCGCGCCAATGAAGGTGGCGCGTTGGCCGTGGTTGCTGCTCAGTGCGGTGTTGCTGGCGGCGGCGCTGAGCGCCTTGCTGTGGTTCGGCGCGCGCTGAGTTTCTTCCAGATCCGCCAGCCCAGCAGGACTGCGAGGATGCCGGCATACAGCGCCGGCTCGCGGATATCGGACTTCACCAGCCACCAGAAGTGCAGCACGGCCAGCACGCCGATCGGATAGATCAGCTGATGCAGCCGGCCCCAGTTGCGCTTGAGTCGACGCATCCAGCCCTGGGTCGAGGTGATCGCCAGCGGCAGCAACAGCAGCCACGCCGCAAAGCCCACGGTGATGTAGGGGCGCTTGAGAATCTCTTCAAAGATCTGCGTCCAGAAGCCGCGCAGGTCCAGGCTCAGGTACACCGTCAGGTGCACGCTGGCGTAGAAAAAGGCGTACAGCCCCAGCATGCGCCGGAAGCGGATCAGCACGGCCTGGCCGGTGAGCTGGCGTAGCGGCGTGATCGCCAGGGTAATCAACAGAAAGCGCAGCGCCCACAACCCGGTGCGGTGCTCGATCTCGGCCACCGGGTCGGCGCCCAGTGCATCGCTGCCGGTCTGCCACACCTGCCAGAACTGCCAGGCCAGCAAGGCGATCGGCGTCAATGCGGCGGCATGCACCGCCACCTTGGCGGCAATCAGGGAAGCAGAGGTCTTGGCCATGCGATCTCGAAGAGGGAAGCGATGCCGCGCGGGCATGAAGCACGCGCGTGCATGAAACGTAGGAGCACATCTGGGCGCGACGGGCTTTCCTGGTAATGCCCGTCGCGCCCGGGTGCGCTCCTACGCGGTGGATGTCACGCTGAGGGTTTCCGCACTAGAACCACTTCTTCAGGTCCATGCCCGCATACAACGATGCCACCTGATCGGCATAGCCATTGAACGGCTTGGTCGCAATGCGCTCGGCAAACAATTTGCTGGCGGTACCGGCGATGCGGCGCTCGGTCTTTTGGCTCCAGCGCGGATGGTCCACCGCCGGATTGACGTTGGAAAAGAAGCCGTATTCGGACGGCTGCAGATCGTGCCAGGCGGTCTCGGGCATCTTTTCGACGAAGCGAATTTCCACGATCGACTTGATGCTCTTGAAGCCGTATTTCCACGGCACCACCAGACGCAACGGCGCACCGTTCTGCTGTGGCAGCGGCTTGCCGTACAGACCGGTGGCCAGCAAGGTCAGCGGATGCATCGCTTCATCGATGCGCAAGCCTTCGCGATAAGGCCAGTCGATCGAGCGATAGCGCACGCCTGGCATCTGCTGCGGGTCGGCCAGGGTGGTGAAGGACACATACTTGGCCTTGGAGGTCGGCGCAAAACGCTTGAGCACCTCGCCCAGCGGCACGCCGGTCCACGGGATCACCATCGACCAGCCTTCCACGCAGCGCAGCCGGTAGATGCGCTCTTCCGGCGTGATGCCCTTGAGCACTTCGTCCAGCGACAGGCTGCCGGGTTTTTCGCATTCGCCGCTCACCTTCACCGACCACGGCGACAGCTTGAGCGTCTTGGCGGCCTTCGATGGGTCGGTCTTGTCGGTGCCGAACTCATAGAAATTGTTGTAGCTGGTGACGTCTTCCAGCTTGGTCAATTCTTCGGCCGTGCGGAAGCCACTACGCGCCTGCGCCGGCGTCACCACCGTCTTGGGTGGCGGCGGCGGGTCGGCCTCGGCGCACCCGGCAATGCCCAGTGCCGGGGTCAGCGCAAACAGCTGCAGCAGCCGGCGCCGGTCGCGGTAGACGGACTCATCGGTGATCTCGCTGGACGGCAGTTTGAAAGCATCGCGAAACGACATGGCAGGCTCCGGCAGTGGCTGCAGCGTGAGAGTAGCCCACCGGGGCGGAAGTTCGTCCCGTGGCAGTTACCACGTTACGTGATGCTCAGCCAAAAGGATGCAGCTGCAACTTCTTTGCCCGCTGCCAAGCCCGATGCGCTGCGGCATACTAGAAGGCTAGCTCGACAAGGTGTGCCATGACACGCGCGTTCAATTTCAGTGCCGGCCCTGCGACATTGCCGGAATCGGTCCTGCGGCAGGCGCAGGCGGAGATGGTCGAGTGGAACGGCGTTGGCGCCTCGATCGTGGAAATCAGCCACCGCAGCGCCGATTTCATGGCGGTAGCGGCCGCGGCCGAAGCGGATCTGCGCAGTTTGTTGTCGATTCCCGACGACTACGCGGTGCTGTTTACCGCCGGTGGCGCCACCACCATCCAGGCACTGTTGCCGCTGAATTTTGCCGCGCCCGGGCAGGCTGCCGATTATGTGATCACCGGGCACTGGGGCAAGACCGCGATCAAGCAGGCGGCGCCGTACGTGGATGCGCGCATTGCCGCAGACGCGCAGGCAGATGGGTTTATCGACATCCCGCCGGTGGCCAGCTGGACCTTGTCGCCGCACTCGGCCTACGTGCACATCACCGCCAACGAGACCATCCATGGCGTGGAGTTTCGCGACACGCCGGATGTCGGCACCTTGCCGCTGTTTGCCGATTTCAGCTCGTCGATTGCGTCCGAGCCGCTGGACATTTCGCGCTACGGGCTGATCTACGCCGGTGCGCAAAAGAATCTGGGCCCGGTCGGTATTTCGGTGCTGATCGTGCGCCGCGATCTGCTGGAGCGCGCCGGCCAATCGCGTGCGGACATCTTCAACTACGCCTCGCATGCCGCGCGCGATTCAATGCTCAACACCCCGCCGACCTGGAACTGGTACCTACTCGGGCTCACCGTGAAGTGGATGCTGGAACAGGGCGGCGTGGAAGAGTTCGCGCGTCGCAACGCCGAGAAAGCCGCGTTGGTGTACGGCGCCATCGATGGTTCCGGCGGCTTCTATCGCAACCTGATCAAGCCGGCGGTGCGCTCGCGCATGAACATCCCGTTCTTTCTGCCGAATGAGCAGCTGGACGCGTTGTTCGTCAGCGAATCCATGGCCGCCGGTTTGTTGGCACTGAAGGGCCACAAAGCCGTCGGCGGCATCCGCGCCTCGCTTTACAACGCCATGCCGGTGGCCGGCGCGCAAGCGCTGGCGGCTTTCATGCACGATTTTCAGCAGCGTCACGGCTGAGTTCCAACTTCGACCGCGGCGCAGGCCGCGCAGGCGCTTGCGCCGTTTCTCAAGGAATGCCCAGCGATGGCTCCCAAGTCCAATAAACCCACTGCTGCCAAGGGCAGCAAGACCAAAGCAGCGAGCACGTCTGCGGACACATCGGCAACCAAGCAGGTGGCCAAGCCCGCGACCAAACCGGACAAGGCCATCGGCAAGCCGGCCGCCGCCGCACCGGTGCTGGCCGATGTGCGCGCCAAGATCGACGCGATCGACCGCAACATCCAGGAATTGATCGCCGAGCGCGCCAACTTTGCCCATCAGGTCGGCAAGGCCAAGGGCAAGCTCGCCGCAGCGGTGGATTACTACCGCCCCGAGCGCGAAGCGCAGGTGCTGCGCATGGTGGTGGACCGCAACGAAGGCCCGCTCAGCGATGAAGTGCTGGTGCACGTGTATCGCGAAATCATGTCGGCGTGTCTGGCCCAGCAGGAGCCTTTGAAGATCGGTTACCTCGGCCCGGAAGGCACTTTCAGCCAGCAAGCCGTGCTCAAGCATTTCGGTCGCTCGGCAGTGGGCTTGCCGATGGCGACCATCGAAGAAGTGTTCCAGGAAGTGGAAGCCGGCAACGCCGATTTCGGCGTGGTGCCGGTAGAAAATTCGGGGCAGGGCACCATCCAGGTCACGCTGGATATGTTTCTGACTTCCAACCTGAAAATCTGCGGCGAAGTCGAACTGCGCGTGCATCAGTATCTGCTCTCGCGCAACGGCCGGCTGGAAGACATCGAGCGCATCTACGCGCATTCGCAATCCTTCGCGCAGACCGCCGGTTGGCTGCGCTCGCACCTGCCCAAGGTCGAGAAGCTTGCGGTGTCCAGCAATGCCGAAGGCGCGCGGCGCGCACGCAATGCCGAAGATGCTGCAGCCATCGGCGGCGAGAGTGCGGCGCATGTGTATGGCTTGAAGAAAGTCATCATGAAGTCGATCGAAGACGACGACGACAACACCACGCGCTTTTTGGTGATTGGCCGGCAGATCTTCCCGTCGTCCGGGCACGACCGCACGTCGGTGCTGGTGTTCATCCACGACAAGCCGGGCGCGCTATTCGATGTACTCAGCCCGTTCGCGCGGCACGGCATCAGCATGAATCGCATCGAGTCGCGACCCTCGCACCAGGCCAAGTGGGAATACGGGTTCTTCATCGATCTGGTCGGCCATGTGGAAGACGAGGCGATGAAGCAGGCACTGGCCGAGCTGGAAGCGCATTCGGCGCAGATCAAGGTGCTGGGTTCGTATCCGGTCGCGATTCCCTAAGCGCTCGATCACCTGCCCAACTGGCGCGCCGCCGCTCTGGCGATGACGGCGCTGCCATCTCTATACCAAGCGCATCGCCTGCATGGCGGCGGCGCAGCAATCGGATCATTCGCATGAGTAGCAGCACGCAATACTGGATCGCGCAGCAGGGCAGCGCATTGCGCGGTACGTTGGCCATTCCCGGCGACAAGTCGGTGTCGCATCGTGCGGTGATGTTTGCCGCACTGGCCGATGGCATCTCGCAGATCGACGGGTTTCTCGAAGGCGAAGACACGCGCTCCACCGCAGCCATTTTCGCCACGCTGGGCGTGCGGATCGAAACGCCGTCGGCATCGCAGCGCATCGTGCATGGCGTTGGCGTGGACGGCTTGCAGCCGCCCACCGAGGCACTGGATTGCGGCAACGCCGGCACCGGTATGCGCCTGCTCGCCGGCCTGCTGGCCGCGCAGCGCTTCGACAGTGTGCTGGTCGGCGATGCGTCCTTGTCCAAGCGGCCGATGCGGCGCGTGACCGGCCCGTTGGCGCAGATGGGCGCGAAGATCGAGACGCAGGACGATGGCACGCCGCCCTTGCACGTGCACGGCGGTCAGGCATTGCACGGCATCGACTTTGTGTCGCCGGTCGCCAGTGCGCAGGTCAAGTCGGCGGTGCTGCTGGCAGGCCTGTATGCGCAAGGCGAGACCTCGGTGACCGAGCCGCACCCCACGCGCGACTACACCGAGCGCATGTTGTCTGCGTTTGGCGTGGAGATCGCGTTCTCGCCGGGAAAGGCGCGCCTGCGCGGCGGCCAGCGCTTGCGTGCGACCGACATCGCAGTGCCTGCGGATTTTTCGTCGGCAGCGTTTTTCATCGTGGCTGCCAGCATCATTCCCGATTCGGAAGTCGTGCTGCGCGCAGTGGGCTTGAATCCGCGTCGTACCGGGCTGCTGGCCGCGCTGCGCTTGATGGGCGCGGACATCACCGAGGAAAACCATGCCGAACACGGTGGTGAACCGGTGGCCGATCTGCGCGTGCGCTATGCGCCATTACACGGTGCGCAGATCCCCGAAGCGCTGGTGCCGGACATGATCGATGAGTTCCCTGCCTTGTTCGTCGCCGCTGCGGCTGCAAACGGCAAGACCGTGGTTACCGGCGCGGCAGAACTGCGGGTCAAGGAGTCGGATCGCCTGGCCGCCATGGCGACCGGCCTGCGCACGCTCGGCGTGCAGGTCGATGAAACCCCGGATGGCGCCACGATTCACGGCGGCGCGATTGGCAGTGGCGTGATCGAAAGCCACGGCGATCACCGCATTGCGATGGCGTTCGCCATCGCCGGGCAGCGTTCGACCGGCACCGTGCAGGTGAACGACATCGCCAACGTCGCCACCTCGTTCCCGGATTTCGACACCCTGGCGCAGGGCGCCGGTTTTGCGCTTAGCGCTGAAAACAAAACGTAGCGAGCAGTTGTCAGCTGGGTGTGGACGGCGCGGAGGAACCGCAGTGGACGAACGGCGCATGCCGAACCGATCACCGGCCGCGCCCGTCTGGCGCTGAGCACCGTCGTTTTTGTTCGCTGCTCTTAGCGCTCTGGGCTGAACTCGACCGGCACCTGCACGCTGCTGACCACCGCGTGGCCGTCGCGCGTGGCCGGTTCGAAGCGCCACTGGCGCAGGCTGTCGGTCACCGCTGCGTCCAGTCGCGGGTCGTTGCTGCCACTGCGGTCGACGATGGTTACCTGGCGCACCTCCCCCTGGATGTCGAGCTGCAGGCGGGCGGTGCGACTGCCCTGAATGCCGGCGCGTGCAATTGCCGCCGGGTAGCTGGGCATCGCGTTGCCCGGCAGCGGCTTCGCATCCACGCTGCTGACCGCCGCGCGCACCGGCTGATGCGGAATCATGGTCATCGCGCGTGGGCCATCGGTGCTGGGCAGAATTTGCCGGCTGGTGACAGGCGCGACGCGGGTATTGGTGGCGAACGACTCGTCGCCATGGCGAGCCCACCACCACGTAGGGACGACCACCAACAAGGCGATCAGCGTCGCCCACAGCCAGGGCGAGGCGCCGTCATGCTCCACGTCCTGCCCGCGTCCGGACGCTGCAGCGGTGCGGCGAGACAGCGACGGCGCGTGGTGTGAAGAGGGATTGGAGATGAAGGACATGGCCGGCCTCCTGGCGCATCTTTGGGATGACGCGATCAGTCTGGTCGGCGCTGCCTGAGGCGCAGCTAAGGCGGGAGTCTGCCAGGCGGTCATCGCGCTGTAGGTGTTCAGCTTTGCGACGACGATAGCGCTGTTGCGCTGCCGCCGTTTGCGCAAGCAGTGGCATGCATTCCCTTACATCGCAATCAATTGCATGTGCCTGCGGTTGCGTGCGTCTCGGTCGTCATCCAACGCGTCAGCCGCGCTTACTGCGCCGGCTTGAACTCGAAGGGGATATCCAGGTTGCCGGCCACCGGCTGGCCGTTTTGCTGCGCCGGGTGAAAGCGCCAATGGCGTACCGCCTCCATTGCTGCGCGGTCCAGATCGCGCGAGCCGCTGCGCTGGACCAGGGTCACACCGCCCGGATTGCCGGCGGCATCGACATCCACACGCACCACTACATCGCCGGCATCGCCACGGCGCAGTGCTGCCGACGGATAGCGCGGCGGCGGCATCTGGCCCTGCATGGGGACCGGGCGGTTGCCGCCTGCCACAGGCGCGTTGGAGGGCGCTGCAGTGCCGGGCGCACCGGGCGCGGCGTTTTCAGGCAACGGAGCCGGCGCGGGTGGGGCCGGTGGTGCGGTCTCCACCAGGGTTGGCGTCTCTTCGGGCGGCTTGGCCTGCGGCATGTCGCTGGCGCCGTCCTGGGCGGGCAGCGGTGCCGGCAACGGTTGAATGGTGTCGTCTGCGGCCGGCGTGCCGGCCGTCGGCTGTGCCGGGGAGGCTTTGTAAAAGTCGTCCTTGCGGCCAGTTGCCCACACCAGCAGGAACAGCAGCAGACCGGCGCCGAAGGCGATACCGGCAATTTTCAGGGTGTGGCGGGGCAGACGCAGGACGATCTGGCGATCGGACGCAGGGCGGGGCGCGGGCATAGGGCTCACCTGAAGGATCGCGGTAATTCTGGCATAGCCCCGGTGAATCGATCGCAGCAGATGGCGGAACAGGCGATAATCTTGTGCTTCCTACCGACACACAGACTTCCGATGCTAGATCCGGCCCTGCTTCGCCAACATCCCGCCGACCTTGCCGAGCGCCTGCGCAGCACGCGCAGTTTCTCCCTGGACACTGCGGAACTGGAGTCGCTGGAGAGCGAGCGCAAGCGGATTCAGGTGCGCACGCAGGAATTGCAGAGCATGCGCAATTCCAAGTCAAAGGCGATCGGGCAGGCCAAGGCCAAGGGCGAAGATGTCGCCGTGCTGATGGCTGAAGTGGCCGGTTTCGGCGATGAGCTCAAGGCCTCGGAAGACGCGCTGGACGTGATCCGCGCAAAGCTCGAAACCATCGCGCTCGGGCTGCCCAATCTGCCGGCCGACGATGTGCCGCTGGGCAAGGACGAGAGTGAAAATGTCGAGCAGTCGCGATGGGGCACGCCGCGCAGTTTCGATTTCGCGGTCAAGGACCATGTGGAACTCGGCGCGCCGCACGGTTGGCTGGATGGCGAAACCGCCGCCAAGTTGTCGGGCGCCCGTTTCACCGTGCTACGCGGGCCGATCGCGCGCCTGCATCGCGCGCTGGCGCAGTTCATGCTCGATTTGCATGTCGGCACGCACGGCTACGAAGAAACCAATGTGCCGTTGCTGGTCAATGCCGAGTCGATGCGCGGCACCGGCCAGCTGCCGAAGTTCGAAGACGATTTATTCCAGACCGAAGTGGGCGAATCGCGCCGCTATCTGATCCCGACCTCCGAAGTGCCGCTCACCAATATCGTGCGCGACGACATCGTCGATGCCGAGCGCCTGCCGCTGCGCATGACCGCCCATTCGATGTGCTTTCGTGCCGAAGCCGGCAGCGGTGGTCGCGATACGCGCGGCATGATCCGCCAGCACCAGTTCGAGAAAGTGGAGTTGGTCACTGCCTGCGCGCCGGAAGACAGCGATGCCGAGCATCAGCGCATGACGCGCTGCGCTGAGGTGGTGCTGGAACAACTCGGCCTGCCGTACCGCAAGGTGCTGCTGTGCACCGGAGATATGGGTTTTTCCGCGATCAAGACCTACGATCTGGAAGTCTGGCTGCCGTCGCAGGATACCTACCGCGAGATTTCGTCCTGCTCCAATTGCGGCGATTTCCAGGCCCGCCGCATGCAGGCGCGCTGGCGCAACCCGACCAGCGGCAAGCCGGAGCTGCTGCATACGCTCAACGGCTCCGGCACTGCGGTCGGCCGCGCGATGATCGCGGTGATGGAAAACTACCAGAACGCCGATGGCTCGATCGACGTACCGCAGGTGCTACGCCCGTACATGGGCGGGCTGGAACGCATCGGCTGAAACGCCTGCATTGGGCTTGCAGCGCTCGGCGTCAGCCGAAGAACATGCGTCATGTGTCGCATGGTTTTGGGCACCAGCGCTGCGCTCTCAGGCGGAGTCTGGTTTCTTGACCTTGCCGCGCGAGTAGCGCCCCATGTCGCCGCCGCAGGCAATACAAACGCACAAAAAACGGGACCAGCGATGGTCCCGTTTTTTTATGCAGGCGGCACTATCCCCACGAGTAGCCCACACCGGCTAAGGCGCACAACGCGCATCGCGTGCAAGGGCACAATGCCAGCGTGGTGCACGAACACGCACGCCATCACTGCGCAGTAGCAGAACGACAACTTGCGCGACGTGCCTTGCTGGAAGATGTGTCACAACAGATCCGATGGTTTATCGGGAATCGGCTATTACCAATCCCCACTTCCGACTCCCTAATCTCAGCCGCACAAGGGCTGGGCGCTCAGGCTGCCGCTTCTGCCGGTTGCTGCAACTCGGCCAGCGCCTGCGCAAGCGCATTGCTGCGATGCTCTGGCGAATACGCCACGCCCTCGGCGCGCACGAAGGTGATGTCGTCGATGCCCAGAAAGCCGAACAACTGGCGCAGATACGGCTCCTGAAAATCGTTGGTCGGGTCGGCATAGATGCCGCCGCGCGCGCTGGCGATGATGATGCGCTTGCCGCCGGCCAGTCCTTCCGGGCCCGTTGCGGTGTAGCGGAAGGTGCGCCCGGCAACCGCAATGCGGTCGATCCACGCCTTGAGCGTGGAGGGGATCGCGAAGTTGTACATCGGCGCGCCAATCACGATGACGTCGGCGTCCAGAAACTGCTGCATCGCCTGTTCGGCCGCCGCCGCTTCGGTTGCGTCGGCCTGCGCCAGCGACTGCCCGGTCAGGTGCGGAAGCGGCTCCAGGTCCAGATCGCGATAGGTCACCTGCAGCTGCGGGTGCAGCAGGCGCTGCTGGGCGACGGCGGCGGCACTGAGTTCACGGCTGATGGAGTTGGCGCCCAGGGCGCTGGAATCGAGATGGAGCAGCTTCATGGCAAAGACCTATGGCAAGCGGCAACGCCGCGGAGTGGCGCAGATTAGGTCGTTGCTCTGTTGGGATAAAGGTGGTTAAATATCACTTATCGTTCTATCCATGGATACCTGCGCCATGCACGACCTGAATGACCTGTACTACTTTGCGATGGTGGTGGACCACGGCGGCTTCGCTGCTGCCGAGCGTGCGCTGGGGATTCCCAAGTCGCGCCTGAGCCGCCGTATCAGCCAACTTGAAACCGACCTGGGCGTGCGCTTGCTGCAACGCTCTACGCGGCGCTTCGCCGTCACTGACGTCGGTACCAGCGTGCACCGACACGCCCAGACCATGCTTGCCGAGGCCCAGGCCGCGCGCGAGGTGGTGGATCGTCTCAGTGCGGAGCCACGCGGTCTTGTACGTGTGAGCGTTCCTGTCTCGCTCGCGCAAATTCAATTGCCCAAGCTGCTACCTGAATTTCTGGCCAAGTACCCCAAGGTGCGGTTGCAGCTCAACATCAGCAACCGCCGCGTTGACGTCATCAACGAGGGCTACGACATCGCGCTACGCGTGCGTTCGCGCCTGGACGACGACGGCAGCCTGGTGATGCGCAGCTTCGGCCAGGTGCAGGAATTGCTGGTCGCCAGTCCCAAGTATCTGGACCGCGCCGGCCGCCCGAAAGACCCGAGCGAGCTGGCCAACCACACCACCATGAGCACCAGCGAAGACGAAGCGCATCAGCGCTGGGAACTGCACGGCCCCAACGGCGAAATGCGCCGCGTGGACCTGCAGCCGCGTCTGGCCGGTTTCGATTTCCCGCTGCTGCAATCGATGGCGCGCGACGGCTTCGGCATCACCATGCTGCCGGAAACCGTCTGCGCCGAAGCAGTGCGCAGCGGCGAACTGGAAGTGGTGCTGCCGCACTGGTCACTGCCACAGGGCATCTGCCATGCCGTGTTCGCCTCGCGCCGCGGCCTGCTGCCGGCGGTGCGGGTGTTCATCGACTTCCTGGCCGAACACCTGCCGCAGGAAATCGAACGCTCGCGCCTGGACTGCGGTGGCAATTGCGCCGAACTGGCCGAAAAGCTCAAGCGTGCAGCAGGCACTGCCAGCGCACCGCGCCTGGTGGCTGAAGCAGGCTGAGCGATGCACTGCTGATTGCGTCGGTGCCCCTCACTGGCGAGTCGGTACCTTTCGCTGCGTAGGGTTAGCCCACTGGTTGACGCGCCGCCCGGCAAGCCGGGCGCGTAAGGCTAGCGATGCTGCTTAGCAAAGCACGCCCGGGCATGCGAGAATGCGCGCCCGGGAGCGATCCTGGGATTGGCAGAACCGCACTCGATGACCGTGCGGCCCTGTCGGGCGCCACCCGCGCAATGCGGATCGCCCACGTGACAACCGATACTTTCGGCGATCACGCGCAGCAGCATCGGAGAGATGGCCGAGCGGTTTAAGGCACCGGTCTTGAAAACCGGCGAAGGGTCAAACCTTCCGTGGGTTCGAATCCCACTCTCTCCGCCAATATCCATCTAAGTCATTTATTTAGTTGAACTTATTGTGGATAGCTGAGTCTGCCAGCGAAATGTAGATCGGGAAACATCTCCCGAATGCGCACGCCCCGTCATTTTGTTCGCACCCCCCCGCCGGCAACTACGCTTTTCGTCAGTGTGTGCCCTGCGATTACGGGTCATCATCGGCCGCAAGGTCATCAAACAAACACGTCGGACTGCGAACGTCGCCTCAGCCAGGTTGCGAGCGGTTGTCTTGGCATCAGGCTAGGCTCACACGTATGACGTGTTGAGGGATCGACGGGTAGATCGGTTTAGCGAGAAGGATCTGGAAGCGCTCGTTGATCGCCTAAGCAGCGTGCAGATCGGCGCCATCTCACGTCTTCCTCGGACGCAGGCGGCATGTGGCACGCTCACGGAGCGCTGGCAGATCGACCGTGGAGCCGACGTCCAGTGCATCGTGGCTGCAAATCTACGAGGTGAGTTTGCTTTGCGGCATTGACTTCACGATGCACCTTTTCATCAGCTCGCTCGCGTTCCCTTCGGATCCTGTGTTCGTTGAGAATGCCAAGGTCGGCATCTTGCCGGGATCGCTACTTCCTGCGTTGCTGGAAGCGGTCGTATTGAGGTTTGCGCCCAGAACCTAGAGCAGGCTGCTTGGCTGGGTGCAAGGCATCTTGGTCGAAGTCCCGACCAACCGGTTTCGGTTGGCCGGGACATTGATCAGCGAACGTGATCCAGGAACTGGCGGTGGCGCTCGTATTGGTCGAGCACATCATGGATCAATTGCACTTTTGGCCACCCCATGACGTCGTAGTCCTGTCCGCCTTCGCGCAGGTAGACCTCAGCCCGATAGTGACGGGTGCCCTCGCTCACGGGGCGGCGTGGGTCCTGCAACGCGAAGGTGGGCGGTTCGTAAGGTTGAGGACGCACGGAGTAGAAGAAGTCCATTTCTTCGCCATGGCCTACGCGAAGCCAAGCGCGCCCATCTTCTCCCTCGGTGACTTCAACCGGAAGATCCTGCTTGCGCAGCTCCACGGCAACCTCTTGGAGTGCGGGCAGCACCTGATCTTTGATAAAGGCAACCACCTCCATCTTGACGGGGTTGTGCGCGAGCAGCTTGAGCCTGGCGCGCCAGTCCTCGCTGGTGCCTGGAAGCAATCGTGCATCACGAGAGATCGAGCGCTTCGTTGCGTCCAGATGCATGGCTTTGAGTAGCCCCCAACACATCAAGATCATGACGATCGTGAAGGGAAGGGCGCTAGCGATGGTCGCAGCTTGGAGTGATTCAAGGCCGCCTGCAATGAGCAGGGCAACGGCAATGCCGCCGACCAGAAGCGCCCAGAAAATGCGTTGCCAGACGGGCGATTCCTCCTCACCCTTGGAAGTCAGCATGTCGATCACCAACGCGCCGGAGTCAGCGGATGTGACAAAGAACAGCGCGACGAGCACAACGGCAAGCGAGGAGGTGAACATTGTCAGCGGAAGGTGGCGCAGAAACTCAAACAACGCCATCGAGCTGTCATCCGAAACTGCCTTCACGAGCTCTTGAACACCTTCGGAGCGCACCATGAACAAGGCGGAGTTGCCATAGATCGTCATCCAAAGAAACGTAAACCCGATCGGCACGAGCAAGACGCCAACCACAAATTCACGCACCGTGCGGCCTCGCGAAATACGGGCGATGAACATGCCAACGAAGGGCGACCACGCAATCCACCAGCCCCAATAGAACAAGGTCCAGCCGCCAAGCCAGCCGCTTGGCTCATAGGCATATAGATTGAATGTCATTGAGAAAAGCTGAGAGGCATACATGCCGGTGTTCTGCACAAATGCCTGCATCAAGTGGACGGTGGGGCCGCAGACAAGTACGAATGCAAGCAGTGCGACGGCCATGATCATGTTGATCTCAGACAGGCGACGCACACCGCTGTCGAGACCCGCGACCACAGACCCTGTCGCCACCAGGATGATGATGCCGATCAACGACACCTGCACGAGGGTGCTCACTTCCAGGCCGAACAGGTAATTCAGTCCGGAGTTGATCTGCATGACCCCGAGGCCAAGCGAGGTGGCTAGGCCAAAGATGGTGCCAAGGGCTGCAAACGTATCGACCGCGTGACCGATAGGTCCGTGGATGCGTTCTCCAATGAGCGGATAGAGAGCCGATCGCACCCGCAGGGGCAGGTTGTGGCGATAGGCAAAGTAGGCCAGCGCCAACGCAACAACCGCGTAGATGGCCCAGGCGTGCACGCCCCAATGGAAGAAGGTGATACGCATCGCCTGACGAGCCGCCTCGGCAGACTCGGGCGTGCCTGTCGGCGGAGTGGCGTAGTGCATGATTGGCTCAGCTACGCCGAAGAACATCAGGCCAATGCCCATGCCTGCGGCAAAGAGCATGGCAAACCACGAGGCATAGCTGTAATCAGGGCGGCTGTGGTCTGGGCCGAGCTTGATCCGCCCGTAACCACTGATTGCGACACCGACCACAAAGACCAGAAAGCCTGCGACCGATAGGATGGTGAACCAGCCTGCGTCATTGGCGGTCCAGTTTTTGGCTGCTGTGAACCAAGTCGTTGCTTTTTCTGGAACGAAGATGGATAGCGCCAACAGTAGAAGCACGATGGCCGCAGTAGGAATGAACACCTGCGGCAAGATGCGCTGGCGAACAGGAGTGGATGGCGGAGCTGAGCTCTGCATAAGTTCCTCCGGTTGATGATCGTTGAAGCGAAAATGCGGCTTGCGCTTAGAAATAGAACCCGATGTTGAGGTTCAACCGGCTATGCCAGCGGGCTGGACCACCGTCGTTGATTCCGATGCCGTCGCCGCCTGCAAACCACATGTTCTTGCCGGCAATCCAGTCCACGTAGGTCAACATGATCCCCTTTTGTAGGCTGCATCCGGTGACGTTTTGCCATGACTCCCTCACGCCCTGACTGCGCCCGGCTGGGAGGGTCATGCTGAGGTTGTTGTAGCAGGTGATGTCATCGAGCCAATGCTTTTCGCCGAAGGAGTAAGCCACGTTGACACTGGGTACATCGGCTTCTGACGCGATCTCGAACGGGGCAAGAAACGCCGACATCGCAATTCGGTCGCCCGGCACGCTGTAACGGTAGCGAGCCCATTGCAGCTGAGTCGTCCAGCCATCCCGTTTCCACTGGGCATGCAGCGCCGCACCCTGGTGACCATAGTGACGGCGGGTAGTGGTGTTCTGAACCTGACCGCTGAATGCAGAGGCCCCGAGCAGCAGCTCACCGGCATTGAAGAAGCTCGTATGTTCGTATCGGAAATGAACACGCTCCTGTTCCTTGTATGGCAAATCAGCGGTCTGTGCCACATCAAAGGAGTAGCGGTCGTAGCGAGATCCGCTTCCGTATTCATCCCCTGAGAACCAGCCGGCTATCCAGTGATGGTCGCCACTTTTATGGCTAAACGTCACACCCGGATCGTAATCGTCTTCAATGCCAAGGTAGTAGCCTGAGCCAAACCAAAAGCTCTGAGAGACAGTAGGCAAGAGTCCGAAAGGGACCTGCTGGATGCCTGCTTTAAGCTGCGTTGCGTCGTTGAAATTCCATCCGGCATAGGCATGGTGGACGGCGTCGAAACCGTCATACCAACGATACTGGGCCGAGAAGAACATGGGTCCAGCTCCGGCTTCGACGTCTGCGCGGAGCAGTTCAAGTTGCAAGCGGCTTGTGGGGCCGTAGTCCAGCCAGCCATAGTTGAACCGGACGGCGCCACCCACATCGACAAACGGTTCAACCTGAGTGTTGGGTGCTTCTTGAGCATGGATTGTGTCTGTGGCCGTTGCGGCACCACAGAAGAGAATCAGGGGGAATACCTTCACGATAGTGTCTTGTGGCCTCCATATTGCGAATGAAAGCGTCCAAGTCTAGCGCGTTAGCATGGGCCACCCAAGCGAGGGGAACCTTCCGCAAGGTCTGCGGGGCGTGATTAAGCCGCAACTGGAACGCGTTGGGGCGGTATAGACCCATGATGCCCGTGAAAGCGACGGAAGGGCGCGGCGTGCGACTGTCGGAAGCAGTGAGACGTTGCCCGTGCGGCCAATTGAATGAGAATAATGTGCCTAATCGAGCGCGGTTTTACGACCGCGACGGAAAACGGAATACGGTTGCCTGAAGGGGTGTCGGCATGCACTTGGCTCTTAAACTCACCGTCCGCCAGGCGTGTTCAATTTGGCAAGCTGCGCGTTGACCTCAATGGTTTGACCGCTTTGCAGGGTGCCGAAATCCAGCTGCACATTTTTCTCGAACACTAAGCACAGCGTTGAGCCGCCGTAGTTGAAATAGCCAAGCTCATCGCCTTTGCTGACGTGCTGGCCATTAGCCGCGGTCTGCGTCAGCGAAGAAATTTCCGTGATGCCGATCGGCATCACGAATACGGTGCCAAGGCGCGCATCGTCGGCAGCAATGGAGACGATGCCGCGGTTGTTGACCGCCGCTCCATAGACCTGCGATGTCACACCTGCGTCAGGATCGAAGCTGTTGTCTTCGTTCTCGCTGAAAAGCAGTCCGTCGACATCCTCATAGGTGACCACGCCGTCCACGGGCGCGTGCCAGCGGTGATAGTCCGCGCCGCTCAGGAAGATTTGCACCACCGTGCCTCCCACAAAACGCTGCAATACGTCTTGGCCTGGATTGGCGAGCATGTCTTGCAGCGAGTAGTTCTGCTCCTTGATCCAGAACACCGCGCTTTGCTGCACATTGGTGGCGATGCGATAGACCGTGCCATCGTTGGGTGAAGTGATGATGTTGGCATCGCCTTCTCCTGCAAGTGGGCGGCAGCTGGCCTGAATTTCGCGATGAAAGAAGGCGTTGTAGGACTGGAAGCCACCGTGTTCGGCGTCCCAGTCGATAACAAAGTCGGCGAGTTTGAATTCGTGGATGGCGGCGGTGCCTAGCCAGCCTTTGTCGGCGTCCCGGTTCAGCACCCAGCAGCTGGCCGGGCGGTCGAGATAGTTGGACCATGTTTTCAAAATGGCCCTGAGCGCCTCATTGAACGCGTCGAGGCGGAAGAGGGCCTTGCCCGCCGGCGTTGCCATCATGTCGACAAACAGCGCAGACATCGGGAACAGCACCCGAGCGTTCTTGTCGACGTTGTATTCGGGCGCCGTGGTGCAGATGACATCGAGCTGGGCCAGCATGTCCTGGATGGAGGCAATGTTTTTTGTAAAAGCGCTGGTTTGGTCGATGGCCTCGGTAACATACATGCGCACGATGCCGTTGGTGTCGATCAGGTTGGCCAGATCCTGCACCGCCTGGTTGGCGTAGCCAGGCTCCTGCGCGTTGCTCAACGTTGCAGCTTTCTCCCGAATGGCGGCATGCCATGTGGCCAGCCCACTGCGATCCTGCGGAAGATATCCGGCCATCGCGCCAAAGCGCGTCGGTAGTGCGCGTCCAACACTGGTGTGGTGATGTCAGTCACGGTGGTGATCCTGGTCGGTTGGTGGGCGTGCGTGCGTTTCTGTGGAGGTGCGGGTGGCTATGGAGACGCCAGCAAGGCCATGCTTGATGCCTGGGCGGTGGGTAGCCACAAGGTGAGGAGCGCCTGCACCTCGCCTGCTGCTCGTCCGGTGCGACGTGCCGCCGCCTGCGCGCATGAGAGAAGCGTGCGTGGTCGACGCGCGGCATGGCGCAAGGCGAAGAATTGCCAGTCGGCTAACGGCTCAATCCCCACCCGGTAGCGGTGTCGCCGAACTACCAGGAACGTCCGGCCAGCAGTCGGGGGCTCACTCGGGCTTGCGCCCGACAGCCAGTCGCGAAAACTCTCCGAGGTGTGCGACCCAATGGACAACCTGGTGGTTGCGGGAAGTTGCACGATGCAGGGCCACCCAAGCGCCAGCGCGGCTGCATCCATTCGTGGATCGATGACTGCCTCTTCCAGGCCCTTTGCGCGACTGGCCTCGGACAGTGCGCGCTCGACCCACGCCAGCTCGAGAGGGAAGCGCTGGCGGTGTTGTCCAAGGCGAGCCCGTTGCGAGATGCGGAGAAAGCGGGGGAAGCATGCGCCCAGCGCATGCAAGGTGGGCGACCTTGACGGGTGCTCACTCAGATACGCACGGGCAAAGAATGCAAACAGGTCCGGGCCGAGCAGACGTGACAGTGCTGGATACTCGGCCTGCAGGCATTCGATCAGCCTGAGCCAATACCCGTTGGCATAAATCGCCAGGCGCGCGTGTGGGTCGACACCAGCGGGCGAGGCAACGAGTGTGTGGATATCCAGGCCCTGACCGGCATGCGCAGCCCTGAGGCCTTCTCTTAGCCCCGCTGGATGCGTGGTTGCCGTCAGCATCCAGCGCTGCACGTCGCCAAGCGGCGTCTCGACGGGAGCGCCTGTTGAGGAGCTAAACATCCAGAGGTTCCGCCTGCGGATGGTGGAGGGGCGTGGAAAGCGCATGCTCGGCCACGGCGAGAGGCAACGTGGCAGGCATGTTGCCCGCCATCACTTGGCGCGCCTTGTTCAATTCGTCCAGGAGGTCGGCGTAATCGGGGAGGTTGGCATCCCATTCCAGCAACGTCGACACGCCACCGGTCAATTGTTGCGCCAGTGCATACAACTCCCAGACGCGGCCAGGCACGGGTTGGTCATGCGTGTCGACCAAGCAATCGCCATATTGGGTCGGCCCTGCCAGATGGAGCTGCACCACTTGCCGATGCGGCAAGGCACGCAAATACACTTCGGGGTCAAAACGGTGGTTGTGGGCACTCACATAGACGTTGTTGACGTCCAGCAAGATGCCGCAGCCGGTGCTTTCGGCCAGCCGCGCCAGGAATTCCCACTCCGGCATGGTCGATGTCTGAAACTGCAGGTAGCTCGACGGGTTTTCCAGCACCAGCGCTCTGCCCAGCACGTCCTGCACGCGCAGGACGCGATCGCGTACGTGAGCGAGCGACTCTGCATTGAAGGGCAGGGGGAGGAGGTCGTGCGAGTTGTGCGAACCGAGTCCGGTCCAGCACAGATGATCTGACACCCAGACGGCATTGATGTCTTCCGCCAACCGTTTGAGCTTGTGCAGGTAAGCGGTGTCGAGCGGTGTGTCCGAGCCGATCGACAAGCTGACGCCATGCATGACGATGGGGATCTCGGCCGCCAGCTTGCTCAACATGGCGCGCTGGTAGCCGGCGTCATCGAGATAGTTCTCGGAAATGATTTCGAACCAATCCACCCGCGCTCCCCCGGCCAGGATGGCCGGGAGATGCTGGGGACGGAGTCCGACACCGAATCCAAGATTGGGCAGCCCCAGGCGTGGCAGCGGAGCACCTTCTTCCGCTGCCTCGTGGGGAGGTCGTGCTTGGGTAAGGCCTGAGTGCATCACCTTGGCAGCCCGTCAGGTGGACGGAGGCAGGGCGCTACGCAGATCGGTTGGACTGGGTTTGGTGCCAGGCGGCAATTTGCGGTTCGCCATCACCTGTTCGAAAGCTTGCCATGCGATGTCATAGACAGAGTCGCCCACAGCGAAGGGCAGTTTCGCTATCGGCGTGGGCGTGTTGTCCGAACCGGTGAAATCGAACAGCTCCATCGTGCCGGCGGTGGGATACAACTGCGAGGCGGAGATGGGCACGGCGCATCCACCCAATCCTCCGCATTTGTTGTCTGCTGGCGCGCTGAAGAAGTCCGGCAGGCCGCAAGTGCCACCTACCGCCGAAGCACGCGGCGCAGATTGGCCACACCCGCCGCGTCCTCCGAGCGACTGCGAACAATTGCCACCTCCACTCACCCCATGAGCAAAGCCGCAGCCTCCTTGGGTGGCGCAGGTGTTGGAGCCCTTGCAGCTGTGATAGATGGCGGGTGCCGCACAGTTGCCGCCGGATGCATCCAGTGCCAGGCCCTGGCAGGCGTGTTGCAAAGCGCTCGTGGGTTCTGGCGCAACTCCTTGCCGCAAGGTTGGCGCGCTGCCGTAGACGGCCCAATACAACCCCATGCGATCACCCGAGCCAACCATGGAGGGGAACGGGAACTGCACGGATAGATCGCCCCAGGATTTGGTCAGCACGGTGGTGATGCCGGCTAGTGAGCCTTGTGCGACGTTGTCCAATCCGACCGGATCGACCAGCTTCAAGTTGTTGAGCGCAGTCGCTACTTCGGACGGCTTGGGAATGCTGGTCGGTGCCGTGGCAGGGTCGAAATCGGCACTGGTGAGCAACGCCTCTGTCCAGACGTTGCCGGAGACTGCGTGCCACTCACTCCACGTCTCCACCTGATCGACCAGACCAAGCAGCTCCTCGAAGCGCTCGTAATGATCCTGTCCGCCATTGCTCGATCGCGCGGCTGCATCTGCCGAGGGCGCGGGGTCGCCCGCGTCGGTGTAGGACGGATAGTTGTTGGCCAACGCCGCCTCGTCGGGCTGGAACTGCACGATCACGCTGTTGAGGGTCACAAGCGTGGCTCCCGTTTCCAGTGCGCGCTCGTGGATCATGCCCAGGAACGCGCTGGTGGTCTGCCAGTCGATCCCGCCTTCGCCTTGATCGCAGATGGCATACATCATGTAGATGGCCTGCGCTGCCGCAGCCAGGGGATGGGTTTCGGTGATCTGGGTGTTGAGCTGCGGGTATTCTTTTTGGATCTTGTCGGTGACGCCATTGAACAAATCGCGTTGACCTGTTGGGCCGGCAAACACCTTTTCCCACAAGGTCTGGTTGTCTTCGTATTTGAGCGTGATGTATTGGAAGATGCAAAAATACATCCAGCCAATGGTGCCGAATTTCGGCAGATCCACTTCCGTATCTGTCGCAGTCCAGCCGTTGAACGGCACGGTCGGGAAGTAGGCTGTTTCCAGCACCGATGGCTTGATCTTGGCACGTGCGGTGTCGTGGTTTTCCTCGATCACCGTGAACAGCGCCACTTGTGCGTCTGTCAGTCCTGCAAGGTCGACCGTCAACCCGCTGCCCACCGTGCCTTCTTCCAGGTCTTGCAGATCGATGATGTGCGGAATGACGGTTTGCGTGGGGCCGTAGCAGATCCAGTTGTAGTTGGCGTCCTGCAGCAGCGGGCTGTTGAAGCTCGGGGTGACACCGACCGCGCCACACAGGTTGGCAGCCATCTGAAGATGCAGCATCTCGTCGATGAAGACCGAGAACAGCAGATTGTAGGCGCGCTGCGGTGCGGTCTTTTCGGGTGGGGCGCCCAATGGCAGCGTCCCGGTGGCCATGCCCGGCCAGCGGCGGCCCTTGTAGTAGGAAATGCCATTGGCATTGATCGCATGCGTGCCTTGTATCGACTTCATCGTGCACATGTAGAGCGGGATGGTGAACAGCTCTACATTGACGGCCGCTTGGACTAACGCCTGCAACGCGGCCTTATCGGCAGCGAGATTGGCGATCGGCTGATTGACGATCTGACGAGGTGCTCTGGGGATGCTGCCTAAGACGGCGTGCGTTTCGGTCGCGCTCATACAAACCTTCTCCATGGATGTCCTAGCATTCGGCTGGGTGGCGAGATTGCATGCGTGTGAAGCGCATCCATCCGTCCCAGTGGCGACGAGAACCGCAGCTGTTCGCGCAGTCCTTGCGTCTAGGCACACCTGGAGATCAAGGGCGCTCTTTTGGTTTCCTGAGACCCTTTGAAGATTTAGGCGATAGCATCGACGTATATGCCTGGCCCTGAGGCGAGTCAATTGCTCAGTGCGCCCGGGAATGGCAATGCGTGACCAAGCCGACTGGGATTCCGTGACCCAGCGCATCAGTGGCACCATTGGACTTCGTTGAGCATGCCGAGTGCGGCACTAAGCCTGCGGCCGTTTTTTTGCACGATGGGTCGCGCCGACTTAGGCCTAAGCGCTCATGAAGGTCTGGCTCAACACAGGGAAATCAGGTTCCATGTGCTTGTCGAGCAAGGGTGCAGGAGAGTTTCCCTCGGCTCGGATAACGGCTGTTTCATCACCTCCGGACAGCACGGGAGATGTGATGCTTACCGCGTTTGAGTCTGCTGAGGCCTAATCCGACTCTGCTGGACGCAAGACCGAAGGTTGCTCACTCTGCGGGAGGCGTGAGCAGCGTCTTACCGGCACACACCTTGGATACGACAGGTGCCTGCGTCTCGGCGGCTGGCGGTCGCTGTGCCGAATGTTGCAGGTGAGTCCAGCCGCAGCCGCGACTCGACAGGCATCTAGCTCCTTGCGTTATTGGCCAGCCAACATGGAGCTTCTTCACCCGTCCGGTGAGGGACGTCTCATGCGATGCGACGGTGCTGTCGATACTCAATGCAATGGACAGAGCCGAGTTGCGCATCCACCTCAATCATCTGGACGATGCAGTGCCAGCACTGCGGGCTTCGAGTCCTGATCGGAGCCATTTCTTGCGCGCGTTCGCGGGCATGGCGCAGCTCATTGAAGCGAGAGCAATCACATCAAAGGACGCTGAGTTCGTTGCACGGCGCATCGACGAGATTTTGGCTTGGCACGGATTGAAAGAAGCCGAAGGCCAGACCTGAGTCGAGCAATGTGTTGTCACAGCTCAGCCATCCCGATGGCTGTGTGCTTTCCACGCGCAGCGACGCGAGCGTTAGGCAAGCACTTGTCCGAAAACGCCGCATTACGGGTCACAGAGCCCAGCAATCGCTGCGGACATACCTCTGTCCCGTCCACCCGAACGCTGTTTAGTCCGCAAGCTTTGTGGGGGTGGGTCAGCAATCCCGGTTGATTGGCGAGCGGAACCATGTTGCTGATAAAGTAACAGGCAAGGAGAGTCGGAGATCTCATTCTTAGCGTGACTGCAGATCAGACAATTCCTACACAGATGCCAATGCCCATCCGATCTGAGCAGTTGGCCTGATCCTGTAATCTTGCGAGCGGACGGTCGTCTCAAACAAGCCAGGGATCACAGATGGAAGGCAGCGCGTCATGACCGGCAAGATCAAGCTTAGCGTCGCCATCGCGCTCTTGCTCCTTGCCCTTATCGCAGGGGTCTACCTTTCCGGTCAGTTGATTTTGATGCTGTTGAAGGTGGCTGGGCCGCTTAACGTCGGCACCTACTGGTCATATTTCAAAGCGCTCGACCTCCCGCAGTTCGCGCCCTATGCCAGCAAGATCAAGCTGGCTGGCTTCCTCGGCTTCGGGGTGCCGCTCCTGGCCTGGATCGCACTGCTGATCCCGCTATTCAAACCGAAAACCGCTGCCTTGCATGGCGACGCACGCTTTGCTTCCGGCAGTGATCTGGCCAAGAAGGACATGCTCACACCGTCGCCAACCGGCATTGTGGTTGGCAAGCACGGTGGCAAGTTGGTGCGTCTGCCTGGTCAGCAGTTTGTGATCCTGGCCGCGCCGACGCGCTCGGGCAAGGGGGTGGGTATCGTCATTCCCAATTTGCTCGACTACCAAGGCTCCGTAGTGGTCCTGGATATCAAGCAGGAGAATTTCGACCTTACGTCCGGCTGGCGCAAGAGTCAGGGCCAAGAGGTTTTCTTGTTCAATCCCTTTGCCGAAGACGGGCGGACCCACCGCTGGAACCCGCTCAGCTACATTTCACCGGATCCCGCGTTTCGCGTCTCTGACCTGATGAGCGTGGCGGCGATGCTCTACCCGGATGGCTCCGACGCGCAGAAGTTCTGGGTGAGCCAGGCGCGCAACGCCTTCATGGCAGTTACGCTCTATCTGTTCGATAGCCTGGACGATCAGATCAAGCGCAAGCATCCGAAAGAGACCTGGATGTTCCCAACCCTTGGGATGCTCTATCGCGTGTCATCGGGCGATGGAAGCGACTTAAAGGGCTACCTCAAGAAGCTTTCGCAGCGCGACTTCCTGGGCCGCGACGCCAAGACGGCGTTCGATAATTTGCTCTCGCAAGCCGAAGAAACCTTCGCCTCGATCATGGGCACGTTCAAAGAGCCGCTCAACCAGTTCATCAACCCGATCCTGGATGCATCAACCAGTGACAACGATTTTTTGCTAACCGATGTGCGCAAGAAGAAGATGAGCATCTACATCGGCATCCAGCCGAACAAGCTGGCCGAAAGCCGCTTGTTGATCAACCTGCTGTTTAGTCAGCTCATCAACCTCAACACCAAAGAGTTGCCGCAGAACAACCCGGCGCTCAAACACCAGTGCTTGCTATTGATGGACGAGTTCACGTCCATCGGCCGGGTCGACATCATTGCAAGTGCAGTGAGCTACATGGCCGGCTACAACATCCGCCTGCTACCGATCATCCAGAGCATGGCGCAGCTCGACGCGACTTACGGCAAGGATGTCTCGCGCACCATCATCACCAACCATGCCTTGCAAATCGTCTACGCCCCACGGGAGCAGCAAGACGCCAACGACTACTCGGACATGCTCGGCTACACCACGGTGCGCAAGAAGAACAAATCGCACACCAGCGGTAAGCAAAGCAGTGTGTCCTACTCTGAGGCCGAGCAACGCCGCGCATTGATGCTGCCGCAAGAGTTGAAGGCGATGGGCTTTGACAAGGAAGTCTTCCTCTATGAAGGCATCCCAAGCCCGGTGCTCTGCGAGAAGATCAAGTATTACGAAGATGCGTATTTCACCAAACGACTACTACCCAAAGCCGAAGTGAAGAAGCTGTCTGCCGCTTTCTCGATCTCATGAAATTAGCAGCTGAAAAAAATTTCAAAATATTGCCGGGAAATCTATATGCCATTTGTAAATGAATTTATTCCTGAGTCGGATGTTGTGAAATACCACTTGGAAGCGATCGACAGAGACTTCGTGGTCGGTGGCGCCAATGCAAGAGACTGGACAATTGATCGTGATCGCGACCTGTATCTGCGCAATGTCGCAAACGGTGGCGGCACCGAAATTGAAGTCAGAAATCAGACGAAGTTTTCATTTTATTGGCATGGCGAACTCCTGACGCTGAGGCTGGATTTGATCGGCGGTGGAGGTGCGCGAGGTCAGCCCGGTTGGTCTCATTGGAGACTGATGTGGATCAATGGTGGGGATGGACTGCCTGAGCATCTCAAGGCTGACAAAGACCAATTCATAGCTGGCCTCAAAGAGGCCTTGCTCACATACAAGGATTTTGGCGTCCATTCCAGGAACACGGACTATCACATCGTTCTTGAAGTCAATGATAATTTATTTTCCAAGATATAATTCTGTCATAAAGTATGGTGTCACCATGGCATTCGTAAGCGATTTTATTTCCCCAGATGATGTCGCTAGATACGATATTTTATCGATTGATCGTAAATTTCTGATTGGAGGAACCAACTCCAGGGATTGGGTCATTGATCGTGAGCGTGAAATATACTTGCGAAACGTGGCGCATGGCGGGGGTAGTGAGCCCGAAATTCGTAATCAAGCGCACTGGACATTTTATTGGCGTGGCGAATTACTGACGCTGCGACTTGATATGCTTGAAAGTGGAGGAGAAAGAAAAGGGGCTGGCTGGTCTCGTTGGATGCTAGTTTTGATCAATGGCGGGAAAGGCCTCCCGGCTCATCTCAAGTCAGATGCACCACAAATCATTGAAGACTTAGGCGTGGCGCTGACGGCACATAAAGGATTTGGAGGGGTTCACTCAAATTATATCGATTACAACGCCAAGATCGAGATATCGGAAGGCTGTGTGATATGAAAAATGCATTGAGTGCGGAAGAAGCCATTACTTTACTGAGGGAGCGACCGGATGCGTATCGTTCAGGCGAGGATCTGCGCACACTTGCAGCACAGGTAGATGCAGATGCACGAGGCCGTGTGACGGTTCTTTATAGCGGTCCGGCGGCGAAGGGGGGCTGGTCAACGGATGTCATCGCCGCGATGGTTGAGATGTGCGAAGACGTTAGAATCATCAACTGCTGCCTTAAGCTTGGCATCACTCACCAGGCGCAGCGAAGATGGAACAATGCGTGTCGCTATATTCAATCACTATCATTCTCATGGATGGTGGGACGATCCGTAGATGAGCGATGCTCCCGAATCCCGTCAGGCAATGGGCTTCCCGGCAGGTCACGCATAAGCCTAGGCGTACGCCGTGGGAGCAACCTGTGCAGGATGCGCTTACGCTGGATACTGATGTGCCTATTGCGTCTCAGTAATCCGCTTCTAATAGGGAAACCGCTGACATGGTAAAAATCAAAAATCCATCCATGAAAATTTCGCTGCCTCCTCCTCCGGTGCCGCAGAGGATGCGCGAAATACTAAAGGACTATCCGGATCTAATTGAGCGCGTTCAGGAAGTATTGGATGCTTATGTCGAGAAGCCATATAATTTAATGCCGTTTGAGGGCGCTATTTGGGCTCTTGAGGGTAGGTTGGAATCTTTTATATCCGAGACTCGCGAGGAGCTCGAGAAAGCACAAGCTAGTGGTGATCCTGACGCGATAAGATACGCGGAAGAAAAAGAGCGCGCTACGCGTCATGCGAGTTCAAAAAATCGCGGCATGTCAGACTTAAATGAGATCTGGGACTACATGGAAGCCCATAAGGAGTCTCTGATATGAATGAAGAGGAATCTCGCCTCAGTGACGCCGAGCATCGTAAAGTATTTGAGCAGAAAATTCTCGATGATGCGGCGCTGGAGACAAAGTCATCTTTTGAAAAACCAAAGGCAATCATCCTCGCGGGTCAGCCTGGCTCTGGGAAGGGAGGCCTTGCAAGAATCGCAGATAATGAGCTGGGCAGGGATGCCGTTTCGATTGATGCCGATGAATTGCGTAAATCACATCCCCAGGTAGAAATCCTTCGCAACGCCCACCCTTATACCTGGTCCGACTATACCCACCCCGATGCCAGTCGCTGGGCCAAGGAACTGCTGCAGACCACTATCGAAGGCAAGAAGAACCTGATCTTCGACACCACGCTCAGCAAGGGCGACTCAAGCGCGAGTCTGATCAAAGATTTGCAATCCAGAGGCTACGACGTCGAGGTGCGCGTCATGGCCGCGCACAAGCTGGAAAGCGAGCATGGTGTTGACGCCAGATTTTCTCGGCAACTGGATCAAGAAGGTTACGGCCGCTATGTGCCTGAAGGTACGCGTGAGGACATTTACACCAAGCTACCGGTCAGTCTGGACACCGTGCACGCGCAGACCAGCGCGCCAATCCGCATCTTCAACCGCCAGGGTGCAGAACTCTACGACAGCCGCACCGATGCACGACCACCAGGACAGGTCCTGGAGCAGGCACGTAATGCGTGGTTCAAGGATCCTGCTTTTACACAGCAGCTACGCGAGCGCTGGCAGCAACAAGCTAATTGGCACCGTGATTTGCCGGAGCATGCGCGAGAAATCCCGAATTCCAACGCTGCGATTCAGGAGCAATTGCTCGCAGAGCACGCCGAGCTCAAGGTAAGCGATGGAGTCGCTAGTCGTCTGGAAGGCATCGCCACCATCGACGAGCTGGTGCGTCCAGGTGCTCCGCCTGCGCGCGCACCCGTGCCGGAGCCGGAGATTCCGGGGCTGCGTCGTGCCGGCATGACGGCCGGCCTGGCGGGTGTGGGAGTTGCGGCAGGTGCCTTCGATGCGGTGCAGACCGGCGAGCGCGTGAGTACGCTGTTGGCACAAGACAACCTCACCGCTGCGCGCTCAGAAGCGTTGCATTTTGCTGCCCGAGGCGCTGGCGGCTGGGCCGGAGGTGCTGCTGCCGCTGCCGTTGTTGGCACAACCGGCGCCGGTCCGGTCGCGCTGGTGGTGGCCGATGGTTATCTGTTCAGTGCCGCTGCTGACAAGGCCGCTACCCTGTGGGACAACCGTCAGATCTATGCACAGACCGACAAGCAGGGTGTGAGCTGGGAGTTCAACGGCAACCAGTGGCTTCGCCAAGAAAAAGCCGATCTGCCCAACGATGGCGTCGGTGCGCTGCAGAAGGAGGCCATGTTCGCACTGCCTGAAAAGGCGCGCGAGCTGAACTATCACGCTAGTGGCGAAGCGACCGAGCAGGCGCTGGGCAAGGTGCAACCCAGTAATCCCTATGAGCAGCCATCCAGTGACGCAGATGCTGCGCATCTTTACGCACGGGATTGGCGGCACGATCCGTCAAGTGGCCAGTGGTCACGGATGATCGCCGACGACATGGATCGGAACGATCGGCCCATCTGGACAGTGGATCCAGCAAGTCCTGAGCGCAATGCTGCGTTGGATCAGCAGGCAGCTCAGGTGGTAGACGCCAACATCGCCCGTGGCCCAGCTGCAATTGCGGCAACCTATCAAGCTGCCCACCAGCGCAATGGCTGGGACGACTTCGGTCCCGTGCCAGCTGCGGTGCAAGCAGCCTTGAACCCAGAATCGCTGCAAGCATCGGACGGCAAGCAGTACCAGCGCGATACGCAGGGCCAGTGGCGGCATGACGGCGTTGCTGCCGAAGGCAATGTGTCGTTGGAACTCAACGCGACGCGCGAACGCTTGCAGCCGGCATTGGAGCAGCACGCGCAGGCAATGGCACAGATGCCCGCGCGGCAAGCACCAACGCTGCAGCAGCAGGATCAGGCCAATACCGAGGCGACTTATGCTGCCTATGGCGTTGCGCCGAATGCCCAGACCGCAGGGGCGATCCAGCTTGCGGTGCAGAAGACGCGCGAGGCAAACGGGATTGATGCAGCGACCAGTTCTCTGGCACTGGAGCATGATGCGACCGGGCAATACTCGGTGGACAGCCCCATCCAGCATCTGAGCCGTGGCGCTGACGGTGTGGTGCGCGTTGCAGCAACCACCAGCGCCGCCGATATCCATCAGGCGCTTGGCCAGGTGCAGTCGCTTCGGCAGGAACAACCGCCTTCGGCCAGTGCACCAGAGCTGCGCATTGATGCGCAATCGCCCCAAGAACGCGATGCCTACGAGCAAGCGTTGCGCGAGGCCAATCGGCAAGGTGTGTCCACGCAAGAAGCGCAACAGGTCGCAAGCTTTGCGGCTACGACCGTTACCGCTCCCCGTGTGGATGAAACCCAAGCGCCTCAGGCAGCCATTGATGCGCAGCGGGATCGAGACGTTGCACGCGCTGCTGAGCAGCCTGCTGTTGCGGAGACGGCAACGCCGGCCCCGGCCGTGATTCCTGCACCCGTCAATGCGCAAGCGCAGGAAGAGCCGCGCCCGGTCGCCAAGCCTGCTGAGCCGAAGCCCGAACCTGTCCCACAACGCGAACCCCAAGAGACCCACACACCTGTTGTTGCTGCACCCTCTACGCCATTCCCGGCCCAGTCTAAGGCGGAGGCATTGGTTCCAACGATGGCGAGCGCGTCTGCGCCGAGCGTGGGATCAGCATCATTCGCTTCGACCTCTCCCGTTCAAGCGTCTACTCAGGCCAATGCACCGACGCAGCCGGCATCAAGTGACGTGGAAGGGCTTCGCCTCGGCGATCGGGGGCAAGAGGTCGAGTTCTTGCAGTATCGATTGCAGCAAGTTGATGCGCGCGGTCCCAATGGTCAGGCCGCGCCGCAAGACGGGCACTACGGTCCGGAGACCGAACACGCGGTAAGGCAGTTCCAGCAAGACCAAGGTTTGCCGGCAACGGGCATTGCCGGCCAAGACATGGATGCAGCGTTGTCCCAGGCACAACACACGCGCCGAGAAGCTTTGAAGCCCACAGAGCCAACATCGGTGAATGCGGCGGTGGAGCAGGGCGGTGAGCAGCAAGCCCGAGTAGCTACGACACAGAACGATGCGCCATCGGCTGTTCCATTGCAGGCGGATCAGCAAGAGGCCATGCGAACCTCGTCGCCGGCAATCCCAACCCAGAGCGAAGTGCCGGCACAGACCGTCTTGCCTGAGCGCACGTCCTCCTCCTATGCGTCATCGCCTGGCTTTGGTGGGACAACCGCGCGTTCAAGCGCAGGTGAACAAGAAGAGGGTCGCGTCGAGCAAGCGAGGCCCTCGCAAGATGTCGCTCAACAGGCGGTTCCTTTTAATAATCGGGATTACGCGCTGTTCTCTGCCATCCAGGCGCAGCTCCCAAAGGGCACGTCTGATGAGAAAACGGTCGAAGTGCTGCATGCCGTCAAAGAGTCAGGGATTGAGCGCGCGGATGAACTGCGGAAAGTGACCATCCACCAGGATGTTGCTTTTGTCTTTGGCAAAACGCCGGGGTTCCATTCGGAAGTCGCACTCAACACGCCATCGCCTGGCATCAATGAGACTTTGCAGAAAACAGAGACATTGGATCAACAGCGGGTGCAGGAAATGGTGCAATTCCAGCGCGAGCGCGAAGAGATCGACAAGAACCCAACGGGCCCAGTGATGACGCTTGCTGCGCGCTCTCAGCAGCACGTGATGTCGGACGCGTCCGGTGGCGACGGAGGCGGTTGAAGTTCAAGGTTTAAAACGCTTTTTTCGCTAAGGGTGCAGTAGGTAGTTTGTTACTGCTTGCAGAAAAGTTACGCCCCGCAAACCCAGCCTCATACAAAGAAGATCGCGAAGCCAGCCATTGCTCATTGCGGTCTGCCACCGCCTCGCAGTCGCCGGTTGCCGCATTCTTGGCAGTGCATCGGCAAAATTACCTCAGACGCCGTTGTAAGCGTCTGCGATGGGCGCGGCCTGATCTACCTGCCGAAACAACGCTGGCGTTTTTGTTGTCGAGTAGGTCAGGGCAGCAAGCAGTCTTTCTGCGAGCGATAGCGCCGCCAACAAATAGTTGACCATCAGAGCACATCAAAGGCTCAGATCACCGCAGCCTTGACCTTAAACACTTCCACAGCACGGATCAGCTGCACGGAATGGTCCTCCAGCGCACGTGCGGCGGTGCTGGCGGCTTCGACCAGGCGGACGTTCTGCTGGGTGGTTTCGTCCATCTGGGCGATGGTGTGATTGACCTGTTCGATGCCGCCGGCCTGTTCCTGCGAGGCGGCGGAGATGTGGCCCATGATGTCGGTGACGTGCTGCACGCTGGTAACGACTTCGCCCATGGTGGTACCGGCTTTTTGCACCAAGGCCGAGCCATCGGCCACGCGCTGTACCGAGTCGTCGATCAGGCGTTTGATTTCCTTGGCGGCATCGGATGAGCGGTGCGAGAGGGTACGTACCTCCAAGGCGACGACGGCAAAGCCGCGGCCTTGTTCGCCTGCGCGTGCGGCTTCGACGGCGGCATTCAACGCCAGGATATTGGTCTGGAAGGCGATGCCGTCGATGACCGAGATGATGTCGGCGATGCGCCTTGATGACGCTTCGATGCCAGACATGGTGTCGATCACCTGGCCGACCACATCGCGTCCTTCCGAGGCGATAGTGGCGGCACCGCGTGCGAGCTGGTTGGCGCGACCGGCGTGCTCGGCGTTCTGCTTGACGGTGGAGGTCAGCTCTTCCATCGAGGCTGCGGTTTCTTCGAGATTGGCAGCCTGTTGTTCGCTGCGGCGTGCCAGTTCCTGATTGCCGCTGGCGATGTCTTCGGCGGCAAAACCAATACTGTTGGAGGTTGTTTGTATCTGGCTGACGATGTCGGTGAGGCGATGCACGGTACTGTTGGCATCGTCGCGCATGGCAGCGAATACGCCGTGGAAGTTGCCCGACATGCGCACGGTCAGGTCGCCGTCGGCGATGGCGCGTAGCAGCTGCGAGAACTTGGCCAGGTTGCTGTCTGCCGTGGCCATCATGGTGTTGAGGTTCTCCACCATCAGGCGGAAGTCGTGCTCGAACTTTTCCGGTTGGCCGCGCAGCGCGAAGTCGCCCGCGCAGGCGGCTTGGGTCAGTGTGTGGATCTGTGCGTTGATGGCGCGCAGGTTTTGTTTGACCTGCTGCATGGTGGTGGTGATGGCGGCTTTTTCGCCGGGGTAGTGCTCGATTTCCGGGGTCAGGTCGCCAACTGCATAGCGTCCCATGACCTCGGTCATGCGCAACTGGGTCTGCACATGCGCGTGCACCAGCGCGTTGGTGTCCTGCACCATGTGTGCGTACTCGCCAGGAAATTGCTGCGCGTCGGTGCGATAGCTGATCTGGCCGGCGTCGTGACGCGCTGCCATGGTGCGCTGCGCCGAGATGACATCGCGCAAGCGGCGTTGCATCTGCTGCATGGCTCGCAGGAGCTGGCCGGATTCGTCCTTGCTTGCCGCGGTATCAGGAGTGCCGAGGTCGCCTGCGCTGATGCGCTCGGCCAGTTGCAGCGACAGGCGCAGGGGCAGCACCACGCTGCGAGTGAGCAGCAAGGCAATCGTTGCGCCCAGCAGTAGCGCGATCACGGTGGAGATCACCATCAGCATGGCAAAGCCACGTGCGGTGGCGACGGCCTGCTGGGCGGCTTGGCGGTTCTTCTGCTCTTGCAGATCGATGAAGGCATTGATGCTGGCTAGCCAATCGATGAAGGCCGGACGTGCTTCCTGTAGCAGGCGTTGCTCGGCATGCGACCGGTCCGATGCGTCGCGGAACGCGCGCACCTGTGCGATCAATGGCAGGGTGCGCTGCTCGATGGATTTGATTTGCTGCAGAATCGTTTTTTCCCGCGCGTCGGTCGAGGCGGCGATCATGGTGTCGAGCGGCTGCGCGGAGCGCGCATAGTCGGCGGTGAGTTTGTCGATCAATTGCTCCGCAGCGTGGCGGTCGGCCGGCGCGTCCATCAGCACGACATCGCGCAAGGCGATTGCGCGGTCATGCACACTGCCGCGGAAGTTGATCGCATACCTTTGTTTGACGCTGTTGACTTCATTGATCGCGGTCAATTGCCGATCGATGCTGCGTACGCGCTGGATGCCCACCACGGTGAGGATCACCATCAGGACGATGATCGCGAGAAAGCCGAGGGACAGGCGTTGACCAATGCGGAGATCGGAGAGGGTGTGCATAGGGGGAGATCGGTGATCCGGAGAAACGGAGCGCTGGGGAATCCCGGCATGGGCAGGGATGCGGGGGCAGGAGCAGATCGTCGAGAGGGCGGCGTTGCTACCCCGATCGTGTCTCGCCTCGTTCGTTAGCGACCTCAACTATTGGAACTGTACGCATCGGGCATCCGATATTCAGGCGCGGTTGGATCGCGCTGCATCGGCAATGCGGACGATCGAACCGGCGATGTTGGATTCTGCGCAGCCGCGAGATGGCGATGGGCTTGCGGCAGAGTGCCGATGCGGTGTGGTCAGCGACGCAGGCATTGCTTGCGCGAGTGGCTGCTGCATGCAGTGCGCGCATATTTGATATGCGTACTTTGATTTTCCGATGCAGCGACGTGGTGTGCGTTGGTCGGCACGCACCGATACGGTGGTGCGATCGTCGCGGGTCTAGCGCGTAGCCGCGAGTGCGCTGTTTGCGCTGGCTTCTTCGCAGATCCACTGCCGGAAAGCGGCAATCCGCGGCAGGTGAGAGCTCTCTTGGCGGTTGACGAGGTAATAGGCCAGGGGCGAGAGGAACTGCAGCTCCGGGAACAAACGGATCAGCCGGCCTGTGGCGATGTCGTCATGCGCCATCACGCTGCGCGCCAGCGCGATGCCGTGTCCCTCGATGGCGGCCTGCAGTACGGCGGCTGCATTGTTGATCTTCAGGCCCCGGATCGCATCCATGCCGACGATACCTGCCTTATCGAGCCACGCGGTCCATGAAGGGAAGTTGGGATGCGTCTCCATCGAGAGGTCGTGGATCAGCGTCTCGCCTGTCAGCTGCGCCGGTGCGCGTAGCCGGTCGATCAGCGCTGGCGAGCAGACCGGATAGACCTCCTCGTCCATCAGCTTGAGGGCCACCAGGCCCGGCCACTGGCCAGCGCCATAGCGCACGCCGATGTCTATCCGTTGCGTTAGGAAATCCACAGGTTTGAGGCTGGTCTCAAGCCGGATGTCGATATCGGGATGCGCTGTCTGGAAGCGATCGATGCGCGGGAGCAGCCACTTGGCTGCAAAGGCCGGGCTGACGGTCATGGTCAGCATGGTGCCGCCGGACTGTTCCTTCAGCCGTTCCAGCCCAAGGGTCAGGCGGTCCAGCCCAGCACGTACATCGGGCAACGCCTGCTCGGCGGCGGGCGTGGGCAGCAAACGGGCGCGGCCAGCCTGGCTGCGATGAAACAAGGGGGTGCCTACCCAGTCTTCCAGTGTTCGTACCAGCTGGCCGACCGCCGCCGGTGTGACATGCAGCTCGGCCGCAGCCGCCGAAAAACTCTGATGGCGAGCGCTGGCTTCGAAGGCACGCAGTGCATTGAGATGGACGGGCGACTTTTTCACGATAAAGATTTTCTTTCAGGTCGGGACACATTAACTGGTTTGTGGCCATGCCGCCCCAGCCGAACAATGTCCGCCACTCCACGGCCTGCCCGCCGCGCCTTCGTTGGCGATGCAGGTGAGTGGTGTTGGCTCATCCCGGCGACCAGTTCGCTGGCTGTCTTTCTGACCTGCCTGACGGTAGACACTTCGAGGTTTTATCATGGACACGCAATTCAACGGTAAGAAGCTATTGGTCGTCGGTGGCACCAGCGGCATGGGGTATGCAGTGGCCCGACACATCCTGCTTGGTGGTGGGCATGCGGTGATCGTCGGCCAGCGCGCCGAGAAGACCGAAGCAGCCCGCCAGGCGCTTGCCGCACTCGGATCGGTGGAGGCATTGAATGCCGATCTGACCAGCCAGCAAGGCATTGCCGAGTTGCTGGCGGCGATCGATCAGTCGCATCAGCAGATCGATCTGCTGGTCAATGCAGCGGGCGTGTTTTTCCCCAAGCCGTTTCTGGAGCACCAGCAGGACGACTACGACCGCTACATGGCGCTCAACAAGGCGTTTTTCTTCATCACGCAGAAGGTCGCCGCCAATCTGGTCGCGCACGGCCGCAGCGGTGCGATCGTCAATATCGGCTCGATGTGGGGCAAGCAGGCGATTGCGGCCACGCCGTCATCGGCCTATTCGATGGCCAAGGCCGGTCTGCATGCGTTGACCCAGCATCTGGCGATGGAACTGGCGCCGAAGGGCATTCGCGTCAATGCCGTCTCCCCGGCGGTGGTGGACACGCCGATCTACGAGGGGTTCATCCCGAAAGCGGACGTGCATGCAGCACTGCAAGGCTTCAATGGGTTCCACCCCATCGGCCGTGTCGGCACTGCGCAGGACGTGGCCGAGGTGATCGCATTCCTGCTGTCAGACAAGGCCGCTTGGGTCACCGGTGCCGTGTGGGACGTCGATGGCGGTGTGATGGCTGGCCGCAACTGACATCGACAACGCGTTGCATCGGCGTCGCCCGCACGCTGCTGCATCGCGGCCTTGCGTGGCGTCAGCTGTCTGCCAATCTTGGCGCCATGGATTGGCTGCCTTGTTCGATGGCGCCAACCGCGTGACAGCGGTGTTCCTTGTGCACGCTGAGCTGGGAACATCGGTATGCCGCGCGGTGAGCGGAGGTCGCGCTACAGAGTTTGTAAGCAGCTTTATTGAAAACCGCGCCTACCGACCATCACGACTGGTCCTTACCCGCCTGCCGCCGCGCAGATCAGCAGCTCTCCACCAGCAAATGCAAAGCAGCCAAGCACACCGAAAGCAACCGAATTAGAGCCTGCATGGACGGATTCACGCCGTGTCCCGCGGCGGCAGGCGGGCAAGGGCGATGCAGCCGGCGCGCAGATCAGCGGCTCCCCACTAACGCATGCAGAGCAGCCAGTCACGCCCAAGGCAACCGTGAGCTTCTGTTCTTGAAGACGCCGAAAAAAGTCGCGAGCCATGGGCCGATAAAGATGAACTGAGAACGCGAGAGCGCATGTACGCGATCTACACCGCGAACACGCCCATCGCACGGCCCAACCGGCAGTGACGCGCCATATCGCTGTTGGTTAGCACATGTCCTCACACGCGGCGCAGTACCGTGGCGCAGCGGCAGCACCGACGGCTGGATATACATCTCCTGCCGCAGGTTGGGTGATGACGGTGGTGTGAGCGGTCGATCGTGCCTGTTGGCGATGCGTCGCGCGGTCTTGGGCTCTCTTCTAATGGTTTGGCACAGATGCACGGATGGGTGAACAGTCATAAGGGCGCAGGCGGTGAAGCGATGCGGTGGTGTCGTGCAGGCGATCTGCGGCATGGCGTGATCGTGCGGATGCGCGCGGCATGACCACTGCATTTCCGCATGGCGACAGCGCCATGGCGCAGGCGGTGCGTGCATACGACTGGGCTGCTACGCCATTGGGGCCGAGCGCGCAGTGGCCGTCGCCACTGCGCAATGCGGTCAGCTTGATGCTCACCTCGCCGGAGAGCATGTATGTGGTGTGGGGCGAGGCGCTGACGTTTTTCTATAACGATGCGTACGCGCCGATTCTGGGGCCGCGTCGGCCGCAGGCACTGGGTGCGCCGCTGCGCGAGCTGTGGGCCGATGCGTGGGAGGCGGTACGTGCGCCGATCGAGGCAGCATTTGCCGGGAGCGCCTCGCGCTTTGAAGAAGTGCCGATTGGTATGAACCGCTACGGCACGCCGGAAGAGACTTGGTGGACGTTTTCGTTTTCGCCCATCTATCTGGACGATGGCAGCATCGGTGGCGCGTTCTGCGTGACCAATGAGGTTACCGCGCGCAAGCTGGCGCAGGCGCGGTTAGCGGACGAGCACGAGCGCTTGATCCGCCTGTTCGAGCAGGCGCCGATGTTTATGGCGTTTTTGAGCGGGCCGCAGCACCGTGTCGAGTTCGCCAACCCGTGCTACTCGCGCTTGGTCGGCCACCGCGACGTGATTGGGCGGCCGCTCGCCGAAGCGCTGCCGGACGCGCTTGAGCAAGGGCATCTGCGCCATCTGGATGAGGTGTATCGCTCCGGGCGCGCCTATACGGCCAATGCGCTGGTGTACGACGTCCAGGCAGTGCCGGGCGGGCCGACCGAGCGGCATATGCTGGACCTGGTGTATCAGCCGATTGCCGGTGCCGATGGCACGGTCTCCGGCATCTTCGTGCAAGGGTTGGATATCACCGATCGCATCAGCCTGGAACGCGCGGTGCGCGAGGCAGAAGTGCGCAACCGGCAGATCCTCGATAGCGTCATGGACTACGCGATCATCGCGACCGACATGCGCGGCCAGGTGACCTCATGGAACGAAGGCGCGCGCCGCATTCTGGGCTGGAGCGAGGCCGAGATGCTCGGGCAATCGCTGGAGCGCATGTTTACCCCGGAAGATGTGGCGCATCGACAGCTTCTGATTGAAGCCGCCGCAGCGTTGGAAAGCGGTAGCGGCATGGATGAGCGCTGGCATATGCGTAAATCCGGCGAGCGGTTCTGGGCCAATGGATCGTTGATGGTGCTGCGCGAAGAAACTGGCGTAGCGATTGGCTTTGTCAAAGTCTTGCGCGATCGCACCGCCGAGCGCTTGGCCGGCCAAGCGTTGATCAAAAGCGAGCGCCGGCTGGACGCCTTGGTGCGCGCGTCGTCGCAAGCGATCTTTTCTGCCACTGCGAACTGGAGTGCGTTGCGCCTGCATGCCGGCGATGGCTTGTTGGACGATGGTCGTGCGGCCAATGCGCGCTGGCAGCAGGAATGGATTTATCCGGATGATCGTGCGCCGTTGCTAGCGGCCATCCATGCTGCGATCGACGAGAAGGCTGCGCTGGAGCTTGAGCTTCGCGTGCTGGACAGACAGCAGGTGCGCTGGACGCTGCTGCGCGCAGTGCCCTTGCTCGATGCAGAGGGCCAGATCGAGGAGTGGTTCGGTACGGCCTCGGACGTCAGCGACAGACGCGAGGCCGAAGAGCAATTGCGCGTGCTGACCGAAACCCTGGAACAACGCGTCCGAGAACGGAGCGCGGCGTTGCTACTGGCCGAAGAAAAACTGCGCCAGAGTCAAAAGATGGAGGCGGTCGGGCAGCTCACCGGCGGCCTGGCGCACGACTTCAACAATCTGCTGACCTCCATCACGGTGGGCCTGGAGCTGCTGCAGGCGCGAGTCGAGCAAGGCAAGTACGACCGCTTGGAACGCTATGTGGAAATGGCGCAGACCAGCGCCGCGCGTGCCGCTGCGTTGACGCAACGCCTGCTGGCATTCTCGCGCCGGCAGACGCTGGCCCCCAGCGCGTTGGAAGTGGACGCGCTAGTGCACGGCATGCGCGAAATCATCTCGCGGACCTTGGGGCCATCGATCACGTTGCAGGTGACGCCGGCGCCGCAGCCGTGGAAGGTGCTGGTAGACGCGCCGCAGTTGGAAAACGCGCTGCTCAATTTGTGCCTCAATGCGCGCGATGCCATGCCCGATGGCGGCGTACTCACCATCCGGCTGCACAACCGCTCGCTGGATCCGGTGGCGGCCCAGCAGTTGGATCTGCCGCCTGGCGATTATGTGTGCCTGAGCGTGCAGGACACCGGTACCGGCATGACGGACGAGGTCATGTCCAAGGTGTTCGAGCCGTTTTTCACCACCAAGCCGATCGGGCAGGGCACCGGTCTGGGCCTATCGATGATCTACGGGTTTACCCGGCAGTCCGGCGGGCACGTGCGCATCGATTCGGAAGTGGGTCTGGGCACCACCATGGCACTGTATCTGCCACGTTTCAGCGGGACAGATGCGCAGGACGAGGCAGTCGCCACACCGCAACAGCCGCAGCGCGCAGCAGCGCAGAGCTGCACCATCTTGCTGGTAGAGGATGAAACCGCAATCCGCATCTTGATCTCGGAAGTGCTCACCGAGGCCGGTTACCGCGTCATCGAAGCGGCCGAAGGCAGCGCTGCGGTGGAGCGCTTGCGCTCGTTAGAGCCAATCGATGTGTTGGTGACCGATGTCGGCCTGACCGGTGGCTTGAACGGGCGCCAGGTGGCCGATGCGGGCCGGCAATACCGACCCACGCTACCGGTGCTGTTCGTGACCGGCTACGCGGCAACCGCGGCCGTCGGCGCCGGACAGCTGGACGATGGCATGGAAGTGTTGACCAAGCCGTTTCTGGCGGCCGACCTGAAGCTGCGCGTGATGCAGTTGCTGGAGCGGCGTTTGCAATGACCGTGGCTGTTGTGCGGGTAGCGGAGCCATCGTCGCGCTCGAGTCGTCGGCGTTGGGCGCGTTCACGCTGCAGCTTGAGGACGCAACACGGCGGCTGCAGTCACCTGTGCAAAACGCTGCGTACGCCTGGCCTGCGAGGCGTGAGATGCGTGAGAGTGCCTTGGTTGCGCTCGGTTACAGCGTTGTCTGCACGATACCCAGCAAGTCACGTAACGAGAATGGCTTGGTGAGCAAACGCATGCCGGTGTCCAGGAAGTCTGCCCGTTGGGCGCTGGCGCCTGCGTAGCCGGTCATGAAGATGATCGGGAGTGCGGGGTACAACCGCCGCGCATTGTCGGCCAGGTCGCGTCCGTTCATGCCCGGCAGGCAGATATCCGACAGCAGCAGGTCGAACGGACAGGCCGTGACGAGCTGCTCCAGTGCCTGTTCTGCATCTGCAGACACGACGACCTGATAGCCCTCTTCGCACAGAATATCCGCGGTCATTGCGCGAATGGCGTCGTCGTCTTCCACCAACAGAATGCGTGCATTACATGATGCGTCGTTCACCGCTGTCCTCAAGCGATCGCAACAACGCGACCTGCTTCACTTCCAAGGCTATGCGCGCGCCCGTGACGAATGTGTCGGAGTTGTCACGCAGCGCATCACAAAAGCCCGGGGCATGCCGCAGATTGCCAGTCCTGCGACACCTCAAAGCAGCGAAAATCCGCCACTGCGGTCACGGCAAAAGATGGGCAGAACGCGCAGCGCGTCAAGCCAGGCAAGCTGATCAATTCAGTCTGTGGCAACGGACAATCACGCGCGCGTGTTAACGTGAATGGCATGAAAAATGTAAAGCCGATGATCGCAAACCGCATCACGACCGGGACGACGGGGCTTGACACCATCCTCCGCGGAGGACTGCCGGCCAATCGGCTCTATCTGCTCGAAGGCCAGCCCGGCTCCGGCAAGACCACGTTGTCCCTGCAATTCTTGCTCGATGGCGCAGCCAGGGGCGAGAGCTGCCTGTACGTCACGCTGTCGGAAACCATCGACGAGCTCAACGAAGTTGCCGCGTCGCACGAATGGTCGCTGGAACCTTTGCATATCTTCGAGCTGGCCTCGGCAGAGGCGTTTCTGGGCGACGGGCGCCAGCAGTCCATTCTGCATCCTTGGGAAATGGAACTGGATGGCACGATCAAGTTGATCCAGGCCGAAGTCGATCGGGTCAAGCCGACGCGCGTTGTCTTCGACTCGTTGTCCGAGCTGCGTCTGTTGGCGCAAGACTCGCTGCGTTACCGACGGCAGGTGTTGGCGCTGAAGCAGTTCTTCGCGCCGCGCAACATCACCGTGTTTCTGGTCGATGACCTCACCGATGAGAATGGCCAGCGCGATGCGCATCTGCATAGCCTGTGTCATGGCGTGATTTCGCTGGAGCGTATGACGCTGGACTTCGGCGCAGCGCGGCGACGCATGCAGGTGCAGAAATTGCGCGGGGTCAACTTTACTGCAGGCTACCACGACATCACCATCGTGACGGGCGGCATGCGGATCTATCCGCGCCTGATCGCCTCCAATCATCACGTGCCGTTTGTTGGCGATGCGGTGTCCAGCGGGGTGGAGCGCATCGATGCACTGCTGCATGGTGGCCCGCTGCGCGGCACCAGCACCTTGCTGACCGGGCCGGCCGGGTCGGGCAAGACCAATGTCGCTTTGCAATATGTCAGTGCGGCCTGCGAACGTGGTGAGCATTGCTGCGTACTGCAGTTCGACGAGCGCACCGGCACCTTGCTGACGCGTGCCGAAAACCTGGGCATGGATTTACGCAAGCATCTGGCCTCGGGCATGTTGGAACTGCACCAGATGGACCCTGCGGAACTGACGCCCGGCGAGTTCTCCTGGGCAGTGCGCGAAAGCGTGGAGGCGCGGAACTGCCGCATCCTGGTGATCGACAGCCTCAACGGCTATCTGTCGTCGATGCCGCAAGAAAAGCAGCTGATGCTGCAGATGCACGAGCTGTTGTCTTACCTCAACCAGAGCGGCGTGACCACGTTCCTGATCAACCCACAGCATGGTCTGGTGGGGACGATGTCGACCGGCAATCTCAATATCTCCTACATGGCCGACACCGTCATTTTGTTTCGCTTCTTTGAAGCGCAGGGACGGATCCGCAAGGCCTTGTCGGTCATCAAGAACCGCAGTGGCGCGCATGAAGATTCGATTCGCGAGATGCGCATCAGCAGCGGCGGTCTGCATTTGAGCGAACCGCTGGAAAGGTTCCATGGCGTGCTGACCGGCACCCCACAGTTTGTTGGGGACAGCACGCCCTTGCTGGATCGTGCACTTGACCAACTGTGAAGCAGATGGGTCGGTGGTCCACATCATTGCGCCGTTCGGCCGCGATGCGGAAAGTATTGCAAGCATTGTCGGTGAGCGTGGACTGACGCGCCGGGTCTACGGTGCGTTGGCGGCATTGTCCGGCGACCTGCTCGATAGTTCCGGCGTGGTGGTGCTGACCGAAGAGGCCGTCGGCGGAGATTTGCAGCAGCTGCAGCAGATTCTGCAAGGCCAGGCGGCATGGTCGGATATTCCGTTCGTGCTGTTGCGCGCGCCGCGTGGCAGCCAGCACGGTCGCCACGCGAGCCTGCCTGCCGAGATGACCAACGTCATCGAGCTGGAGCGGCCATTGAGCTCCTCGTCGCTGTTGAGCGCGATTTCCAACGCATTGAGGTCGCGACAAAAACAGTTTGTGATCCGCGACCAGATGGCCGAATTGGCCGAAGGGCGTGCTGCGCTGGCATTGAGCGAAGCCGAGTTGCGCCGCGTCACTGATGCGTTGCCGGTGTTGATCGCCTTCATCGACAAACACCTGGTGTATCGCTTCGCCAATCGCTCGTACGAAGACTGGATCGGTATTCCGCCGCAAGAGGTGATCGGACGTCCGCTGGTGGATGTGATGGGGCCTGCGGTGGTGGCTGAGCGGCGCGCCTGGATCGAGGCCGCGCTGTCCGGTCAGGCGCTGACGGTGGAAGCGAGCTGGCCGCATGCCGATGGGCGCCGCCGCGATGCCGAGATCCGCTACATGCCGCGCTTCGATGCAGATGGCAAGGTGGATGGCTTCCACGTGTTTGCGACCGACATCACCGCACGTGCGCTGGCGCTGGAGTCGATCCAGGAGCAGGCCAACCTGCTGGAGGCCAAGGTGGCCGAACGCACGGCCGAGTTGCAGCAACAGATGCTGGCGCGCGAATCCAGTGAGGCCGCGCTGCGTCAAGCGCAAAAGATGGAAGCGGTGGGCCAGTTGACTGGCGGCATTGCGCACGACTTCAACAATATGTTGACCGGCATCCTGTCGGCGTTGGATCTGGCGCGTCTGCGCATCGATCAGGGGCGGACCGAGGGACTGGGGCGGTTTCTGGATGTGGCGTCGGCCTCGGCTTTGCGCGCGGCCGCATTGACCCAGCGCCTGCTGGCGTTTTCGCGCAGGCAATCGCTGCAGGCGCGGCATCTGCAGTTGAACGATCTGGTGGTGTCGCTGCAGGAATTGCTGGCGCGCACCCTGGGCGAGTCGGTACGCATGGAAGCCGATCTTTGCGATGCGCTACCGCATGCGTATGTTGACGAAAACCAGCTGGAAAGCGCGTTGATCAATCTGGCCATCAACGCCCGCGACGCCATGCCGGACGGCGGCCAGTTGCGCATTTCGACCCGGCATTTGCATGTCGACGAACACCGTCTTGAACTTGGCCGTGGCATCAGCCTGGCGCCGGGCGACTACGCCGTGGTCTCGGTGGCCGACACAGGCACCGGCATGCCGGCCGATGTGCTGGAGCGCGTGTTCGAGCCGTTTTACACCACCAAGCCGATCGGGCAGGGCACTGGCCTGGGCATGTCGATGATTTACGGCTTCATGCAGCAGTCCAACGGGCAAGTCTGGGTGGAGTCGGAAGTGGGCGTGGGCACCACGGTGAGCCTGTATCTGCCCGCCGGTGTCGCCGTGCAGAGCGTGGCGATGGGGCCGCAAGGCGGAGCGGTGGTGGCCGGGCAGGGACAGCAGGTGCTGGTGGTGGAAGACGACGAACAAGTGCGTCTGCTGGTGACCGAACTGCTCGGCGAGTTGGGCTACGAGGCCGAGGTGGTGGCCGATGCCGACGCCGCGCTGCCGATCCTTGCCTCGCAGCGACGGATCGATCTGCTGGTGACCGATGTCGGGTTGCCCGGGCTCAACGGACGCCAGTTGGCAGAGATTGCGCGACAGTCGCGCCGCGATCTGCCGGTGATCTTCATGACCGGCTACGCCGAGACCGCACGCGATCGCGGCGAATTTCTTGCCGAGGGCATGAGCATGATCGCCAAGCCCTTTACGCTGGGCGAGTTCAGCGGAAAATTGCACGAGGTGTTGGGGCCGTCGTCCTGAGCAAGGCAGATGTGGGATCTGCCGCATTGCTTGCTTAATGCCTCTTGGCAGCTGCGTCGACTGCCTTCATCCAGGAACAAGTGCGGGCTGTCCACGCAACCTCGCGTGGTCCGCTTCAGCCTGTGTCTCTGCGTCTACCTACCGCCGCTGCGCACCATGACACCCGGCAATGCGCCTAGCGGGCTGACGTCGCCGCCTCAGGCACGCCTGCACGTGTTTTGCGCTGCTGTCTTCAGCGTGCAGCACGCCCGGATTGCCGCGCGCCCGCCATCGATTCGGCCACGGCAATCTTGTCCGCCACCGCGTTCTGCATTGGCGAGCCGGTTTCCAGCAAGCCATGCAGATGGCGCCAATGGGTGGTGGCTGCGGCGTAGTCGTGCTGCTGGAAATCGCTGATGCCCATCAGCCACAGCCCACGCTGATTGTCCGGCTCGCGCGCGATCAGCTGCTGCAACCGCGTCCGCGAGGCCGCATCGATGGCGAAATCGCTGTGTGTTGCCATGTCGGCGGCGATCCAGCCGACGATGGCCGCGCTGGTGTCTGGCGCGATCTTCAGTGCCTGCGCGTAGGCATCGCGCGCCTCGGCGGAGCGGTTGTTCTGCTCATGCGCTTTGGCCTGTTCCATCCACGAGGTGAGCGCTGCCAGTTGCGCCTGTTCGGCAGCGCTAGGTTGTGGTGGTACCGCATCGGCTGCAGCAGCCGTTGCGATGGGCGCCGTCTGGGGTGCCGTCACGTAGACCGCATGTGCGATCGCATCGGGTGCGCCAACCAGCCGATACAGGCCGGCGGTGGCGATGGGCAGGCCCAGTACCAGCAGAATCGGCAGCGTGTAACGTGCATTGCCATTGCGCGTGGGTGTGCGCATCAGCGGCAGCAGTAACAGCAGTAGCGCAACCACCACCAGCGCAGCGCTCAAAAAATAAAAACCCGTCATCACCATTCTTCCTCTGCCTGCGGTGCCACCGCAGTGCCGACACGTGCGCGTTTACGCACGGTGTGAATCACCACCGCAGCGCCGGCGCCCAACATCAGCAGCGGCCCGAACCACAACAGCCAGGTGCCGCGTTTGACCGGCGGGTCGTACAACACAAAATCCGAATAACGGTCGACCATGTACTGCTTGATCTGCGCATCGCTCTTGCCGGCCTGCAGTTGCGCGAACACCTGATGACGCAGATCGCGCGCCAGGGTGGCATTGGAATCGGCCAGGTTCTCGTTCTGGCACACCAGGCAACGCAGTTGCGCGGTCAGTTGTTGATACCGCGCTTCTTCGCTGCGGTTCTTGAACGGCAACGGGTCCACCGCCTGCGCCTGCACGCAGGGCGCGAGCACTATTGCCAACAGCAGCACCAGCAACAGGCGCAGTTTGCGCGCCTGTTCACGCCGGTGCGCCTGAAAGACGCCATATCCCAGCATCACGGTGCGCCCTTGGGCAGTGCGGCGATGGCGGGCAGCAGCTCATCGTTGATGACATCGGGGGTGAGCACGCCGATGTGCTTGTAGCGGATCATGCCCTGCGCATCGATCAGGAAGCTTTCCGGTGCGCCGTAGACGCCGAAATCGATGGCGGTCTGCCCGGCTTCATCGGCGATGACCACCGCGTACGGATTGCCCAAGCGTGCCAGCCAGGCGGTCGCATCGGCCGGCGCGTCCTTGTAGTTGTAGCCGATCAACGGCACACCGAGCCTGCTGGCCTGCGCCATCAGCACTGGATGCTCGTGCACGCATTCGGCGCACCAACTGCCGAACACGTTGAGCACATACGGCTTGCCCAGCAGCTGCTCACGGGTGACAAGCTGGTCGGGCGCATCCAGCCGCGGCAGCGAGAAGGCCGGTGCCGGTTTGCCGATCAATGGGGAGGGCACATCGCGCGGGTTGTGCTGCATGGTCCAGTAGATGCCGAAGCCGAACAGGGCGGCGATCAACAAGAACCCCAGCAGGGGTAGCATGCGCTTCACGGGTGCGACTCCTGCGCGATGATGGGCGCTTGGTATGCGGGCGATGCAGCCGCCTTGGCTGCGGAGACCGGCGCGCGGAAGCGTCGTGCGCAGGCGCTGACGAAGCCGCCCAGCATCATCAACAGGCCGCCGGCCCAGATCCAGCGGATGAAGGGCTTGTAGTACAGCCGCAAGGTCCAATCGTGTTCGATGTGCTGGTCGTCCAGTGGCTCGCCGAGCGCGACATAGAGATCGCGGGTGATGCCGGGATCGATCGCCGATTCGGTCTGGATGCGTTCGCTGCTGTACAGGCGTTTTTGCGGATGCAATTGCGCAATGACCTTGCCATCGCGGCTGACCTGGACGCTGCCTTGTTCGGCCTTCCAGTTCGGCCCGTCGACCAGCTGCACACCGTCGAAGCGGAACGCATAGCCGGCAATATCCGCGCTCTGGCCGGGCGACAGCCGTACATCGCGTTCGACCGACAGGCTGTCGGAGATCAGCACGCCGGCGACGAACACCGCCACCCCCGCATGCGCGATCAACATGCCGGCCATCTCTGCCGGAAAGCGCCGCCCACGCGGCATCTCGCGCCACCGTTTATAGACGTACAGCGCCGTGCCGGTGGCCACCCATGCCGCCACGCCAATGCCGGCGATGGCCTTGGCCTGGCCCTCGGCAAACAGGCTGCCGACCAGCGCGCAGGCGATTGCAGCGATACCGGCGCGGGCACCCAGCGCCTTCAAGGGGGCGGCGTCGGCCTGGCCCCAACGCAGGTAGGGGCCGAACGGCAGCAACAGCACTACCGGCAACATCAGCAACGGGAACAGCAGGCCGAAATACGGCGGCCCCACCGACACCTTGCCCAGGCCGAAGGCATCGGCAATCAGGGGGAATAAGGTGCCCAGCAACACCATCGCTGCGGCGACGGTGAGCAATAGATTGCCGATCAGAATCCCAGTTTCGCGCGAGGCGGCGGCAAACGGTTTGCCGCTGGCGATTCTGGGTGCGCGCAAGGCGTAGAGCAGTAACGAACCACCGACCACTGCGACCAGGAAGATCAGGATGTACAGCCCGCGGCGCGGGTCGGCGGCGAACGCATGTACCGACGTCAGCACGCCCGAGCGCACCAGGAAGGTGCCCAGCAGCGACAGCGAGAACGCCAGGATCGATAGCAGGATGGTCCATGCACGCAAGCTGCCGCGTTTTTCGGTCACCGCCTGGGTATGGATCAACGCGGTGCCCACCAGCCACGGCATGAAACTGGCATTTTCCACCGGGTCCCAGAACCACCAGCCGCCCCAGCCCAGTTCTGCATACGCCCACCAGCTACCGGCCACGATGCCGGCGGTGAGGCAGGCCCAGGCCACATTGGTCCATGGCCGCGCCCAGCGCACCCAGGCCTGTTCCAGTTCGCCGCCCAGCAGGGCCGCCACCGCGAACGCAAAGGCCACCGAGAAACCGACATAGCCGGTGTAGAGCACCGGCGGGTGGAAGGTCATGCCCGGGTCCTGCAACACCGGATTGAGCTCGTTGCCGTCCAGCGGAATCGGCGACAGCCGCCCGAACGGATTGGAGGTCAGCAGGATGAAAGCCAGAAAGCCCACCGACACCAGGCCCAGCACCGCCAACACGCGTGCAGCGAAATACTGCGGCAGATGCCGGCTGAAAGCGGCCAGCAACACCGTCCAGGTGGCAAGGATGGCGATCCACAGCAGCAACGAGCCTTCGTGCGCGCCCCACACCGCGGCGAAGCGGTAGTACCAGGGCAGGGCGATGTTGGCGTTGGCGGCGACATAGCCGACCGAAAAATCCAGCGACAGCAGCGACCAGGCGAGCAGGCCGAACGCCATCCACACGAACACGGCCTGACCCACCGCTGCCGGCCGCGCGACGCCCATCAAAGCGGTGTTGCTGCGCCAGGCACCGATCAGCGGCAACACGCCCTGGGCAAGCGAAAGCAGCAGCGCCAGGATCAGTGCGATCTGGCCGAGTTCAGGCGTCATGAGTGGGTCGCAGCGTGCGGCAAAAAGAGATTGGCGAGTGAGCGGCGCGCAGCCAACGCCGCCTCAACGCGGCGCGGCCAGCGGCACGGCGGTCGCGGGGATCGGCTTGCCGACATGGCCTTCGGCCATCGCGTCCTTGAGTTCTTTCGGCATGTAGGTTTCGTCGTGCTTGGCCAGCACTTCGTTGGCGACAAAGCGTTCGCCCTGCATGCGCCCGTTGGCGATCACCGATTGGTTGTCGCGGAACAGGTCCGGCAGGATGCCGGTGTACTCGACTTGGGTGGCCGCATGTTTATCGATGACGGTGAAGCTGACTTTCAGCGAGTCGCTGGCGCGCTGGATCGAGCCGGCCTTGACCATGCCGCCGAGACGGAACTGTTGATAGCTGGCCGCTTCGCCGGCGTGCACCTGGCTGGGCGTGAACAGGTAGCTCATGTTCCGCTGCAGCGCGAACACAATCAGCGTCACCGCGAGCGCGGCGGCGGCGATGACGCCAAGCACCAGCCACAGACGTTGTTTGCGCGTGGCATTCATGGCGCGTCGCGCTCCAACGTTGGCGCCGGTTGATCGCGCGCACGACGCGGAGTTTGCCGTTGCAACTGGCCACGCAGTTCGCGCGGCAGGCGTCGGCGTCGCAACCACGGCGCGGCCAGGTCGGCTAACAGCACCAGCATGAACAACGCGTAGGACGTCCACACGTATTGGCCGTAGCCGCCCATCGCCAAAAACGTATTCATGCGGTGCGCTCCGTCAATACGATGCGGCGTGCCCAGTCCTTGCCGCTTTCCAGCGCCAACAGGTCCACGCGCACGCGGCCGAACAGGCTGGCGACGTAGTAGCACTTGGTGGCCAGCATCATCGTCAGCAACGGCCACAGCATGTCCGCGCCCATCTTTGAGGGGCCGAGCAGGCGCACGGTGGAGCCCTGGTGCAGCGTGTTCCACCACACCACCGAGTAATGCACGATGGGCAGATTCACCAGGCCGACCAGGGCAAGCAAGCCGGCGGCACGCATCGCCTGACGACGGTCTTCCACCGCGTGGTACAGGCCCAGCACGCCCAGATACAGAAACAGCAGCAGCAACTCCGAGGTCAGTCGCGCGTCCCAGGTCCACCAGGTGCCCCACATCGGCTTGCCCCACAGCGAGCCGGTGCACAAGGTGATGAAGGTGAACGCCGCACCGATCGGTGCCGATGCCATGGTCACCACTTCGGCCAGCTTGATCCGCCACACCAGCGCGATAAACGCCGACACGCCCATCGCTGCGTAGATGAAAAGACTCATCCAGGCACTGGGCACGTGGATGAAGATGATGCGGTAGGCATCGTGCTGCTGATAATCCGGCGGCGCCAGCACCAGCCCGCCGTAGGCGGCCACCGCGCCGAGCAGCAAGGCCAGGCCCAGCGCCCACGGGCGCACGCGTCCGGCGAAGCGGTAGAACGTCGGCGGCGAGCTGAGTTTATGCAGCCACAAGGGAATCCACTTGGCCATGCCGGTGTCGTCAGTTGGAATGTTTGGAAGGCGACAGCGCATCGACGGCGGCGCCTGCATTGACTTGCAACTGGCCGTCGGAGACCTTGCTGGTGCGTTGCAACAGGTCGCGCAGCGCAGTGGCATCCATCGACGGCGACAGCGACAACAGCAGTGCGGCCATGCCGCTGACATGCGCGGTGGCCATCGACGAGCCGGAGGTGAAGTCGTAACGGCCGTTCGGCTGGGTGGTCAGGATGTCCTTGCCGGGTGCGCTGAGCACGCCGGGCATGGCGGTGGTGGCGCTGCTGCTGCGAACCACCAGCACGCCGGGCACATCATTGGGAAAGCCATCCAGCCGCCCGTTCGGCGGCATTGCCGCGACCACGATGCGGCCTTGCTGCACCAGATGCAGCAGCATCTTGCTCAGCAGCGGGTCGGCCGGGCCGCCCAGGCTCAGGTTGACCACGCGTGCGGAGCTGTTGTTGATCGCCGCCAGCGCCTTGGCCAGGGTGAAGGTATTGCAGCGTGCGGTGGCGCCGACCGTGGGCGCATACCAGCACGCCTTGTAGACGCTCAGCATGGCCTTGGGCGCCATGCCGACGATGCCTTGATGGTTGTTGCTGCCGGCCGCAATGATCCCGGCCACCTCGGTGCCGTGCGAATCGCTGCTGGTCATGCCCGGCTTGTCGTCGACCAGGTCGTGCACGTCGCGGATGCGCGATTTCAGATCGGGGTGGTTGATGTCCACGCCGGTATCGACCACCGCCACCAGTACACCACGGCCCTGGGTGATGGCCTGCGCGCTGGCGGCATCGGTATCGATGAAGCCACGCTGCATGTCTACGTATGGGTCGTTGTAGCCGGACAACGGTGTGGTCTTTTCCGCCGCATCGGTAGAAAACACCGAGAAATCCTGCACCGGCTGCACCAGCTCCACGCCCTCGTCGTCAGCCAGCGCGGTGACCAGCTCATCGCGCGACACGCCCGGTGGCGGCTGCAGCACCGCGCAATACAGGCCCAGCGAGGTGATCGGCCAGCCGGACACTTCGCGCAGCTTGTAACGCTGCTTGATGGCTTCCATGCGCACGGCGGCCTTCTGGCCGGCGCCGTAATAGCTGGAGGCGTAGCCGATCAGGCTGGAGCCGGCACGGGCCGGCGGCGCGCTGAGCGGATTGGCCACCGCCAGCAGGATGTCGCGGCTGCTGTCGGGCGTATGCGCATCGGCGGACGTCGCGTTGGCGCTGGCCACATCCTCAGCAGTGTTCTGCAACGCCGCGGCATGCGCATTGCCATGCACGCCCATGCTGAGCAGCGCGGCGACCAGGCCGATGGCGAAGAAACGGCTCATGGGGCGGAGACGATCTCGGCCAGCCGGATACCCGGATTGGCGCGTAGTTGCTGCACGGTCCGTTGCGGCTGGGCCGGCGGCTGCGGCGCAGCAGGCACCACGGTGTAGGCACCCATGTCGTTGGGCCCACCGATGACCTGCAACTGCTGCGCATGCAGCAGTCGATCCCAGTCGGCCACGGTCATGCTGGCATCCGGCACCACGCGGATGGCGCCTTGCGGCACCGGCAGCGCAGTGGCGCTGCTGAGTGTGCGGTAGTCGTGCGACGGTGCCGGCGAGGCCAGCTTAACGCCCATGACACCCAGGCCGATGGCCTGTACCAGCGCGGCCGCGGCCAGCGCACGCACGGTCCAGCTGCCGGAGCGACGCACGGCCGGTGCCGGTGCGATGCGGACCTCGGGTGCATCCAGGCGACCGAGCAGGCGTTGCAGGCCGGCGTTGGCGTCCAGCTTGACCGCCGGCGGTAGCGCCAGCGCCTGACGCAGGCGATTTTGCTGGGCGAACTCGGCGCTGCACGAGGTGCATTTGGCCACGTGCGCGATCAGCCAGGTGTTTTCTTCCTCGGTCGCGCTATCCAGCAGAACGGCCGGCATCAGTTCCCAGGCGTGCGAGCATTCCTTGCCAGGCGCGATGAAAAACGTCTTCATTGCAGGGTCTCCGTGTAAGGGGTGTTGCCGGCTAGGCCGGGCAGCACATTGCGTAATTTGACCCGCGCATGAAACAGCCGGGCTTTGATCGTGCCCACTGGGCACTGCATGATTTCGGCGACTTCTTCCAGCTTGTGGCCGACGCCGTAGACCAGTTCGATCACCAGGCGCTGATCCGGCGACAGCCGTTCCATGCCCTTGTCCAGCCAGTCGCGTAGCTCGCGGTCGTCGTTGTCGTCGGTGCTGGGGGCGTGGTCTTCCACCAAAACGGTATCGTCGATGGACTCGCCATCGTGCTGGCGCAGGCATTTGAGCCCGCAGCGGTAAGCGATGCCCATGATCCAGGTCGACACTTGCGAGTCGCCACGGAAATCGCCCGCTTTTTGCCAGGCAATCCAGAAGCAGTCGTTGATGGCCTCTTCGATGATGTCCGGGCGGCGCGTCAGGCGCGACAAAAACCGGCACAAGCGGCCGTGGTAGCTGTGGTACATGCTCGCCAGTGCGTCACGATCGCCCGCAGCCATGCGGCGCAACAGCATGCGGTCGGTGGCATCGCCAAGGGTGTCGGACTCATTCATCGAAGCAGGCATGGGGTAGGACACCTCTAGGTGCCCGCAGGCGGGCGAAAGGTTGCGGTTGAATCAGAAACTGCGGGACACCATGCCCACCCACGGCGTTTCGCCGGGCCCGCCTTGCGCGCGCGGGGTGTTGTTGCTGGTGACGACCCGGTCCAGCTTCACTGTCCATGCCGCGCGGCTCCACTTCAGGCCAACTTGCCCATACCGATAGCGGCCGGAACTCTGGGCGCCGTAGGACATCGCCGGAAAGTCCGAGATGCCGGCACCGGCCGAGAGGCTGAAATCCCCCGTCAGCGGCACGTTGGCGGTGACGTCGACCACCATGTTCCAGGGCGAGCGTTGCGCGCGCGGGAAATTGAAGCTGGAGAGCGAGAAGGTGAGCGTGTCGCGGTAGGACCAGGCCAGGCTGGCTTCCTGGCGGTCGAAGCTGCGCGACTGGCGGTCGGCCGGATAGGCGTAATACAGCAGGCTGGCCTGCATCTGCCAGCGATCGCCCAGCATCCAGCCACGCGCGCCCTGGAACGTGAGCGCCACCGGGTCGCTAAAGGAGGGCGACTGCAGCGCCGCGGAGGCCGATATCGACCAGCCGGGCGAGGGCAGCCAATAGCTGGCTGCCTGCAAGGTGACGCGGTTGGGTGCGATGGAGATGCCGCGGTCGATCAAGGTGGACGCCACCGCCACTGCGCCGCCGACGTTGTCTGCCACTGCAGTGCCGCAGGGGCCCATGACCAGCGCAAGCAGCAACGCGCGACGCAACCCCAGCTGCCGGCACCGCTGTAACTGGCAAGGCACCCTCGGCAGGATGGGACGGCGCGGCTGTCGTGCCGAGCCGCCCGCGGGCAATGGCTGCCCGTCGCAGACGGTGTGGCGTCGCGGTCGGCAAGGGGACGGCTTGGCGGGCGAAACGTTCGGCAAGGGCGTGGGACGTGGACCGTAGCGGTGCGCGATGGTGACCCATCACGCGGGGCGAGACCGCCGTGTCTGTGGCGGTTCCGTCCGTATACGCGAAGGGTTCGTGTCAGGCAACGCGGGCCGTGCACCTGTGCAGGTGCAGCGGTGACCCGCATGCAGGCCGCGGACACTGCGGCCGGCACGCTGTACCGGGCTTGAAGCGATCCTCACAATGGCACGCGTCGCGTTCAGGCCTGCGCGGGCGATACCGCACACCGGCACGTCACTTCTGACCGCGCCGATTGCGCTTGCGCCATGCGTGCCGGCCCGGCCAGTGGTGCCAAGGCGGGCCGGCACACTCTCAACGCAGGGTGCTGAGGTAGGTGACCAGGGCGTCGAGTTCCTTGTCGTCTTCAAGCCCTTCGTACTTCATCTTCGTATTCGGCAGCGTGGCCTTGGAATCTTTTTTGAGGAAGTCCTTGAGGCTGGCGGTATCCCAGGTGCGCTTGCTTGCCTTGAGATCGGCCGAGTAGCCGCTGAAGTCCGCCACGGTGGCTGCGGGACGATTGACGATGCCGAACAGCGACGGGCCTTTCTTGTTCTTGCCCTGCGTCGCGCTGTGGCACTCGGCGCATTCGCTAATGAACACACTCTTGCCATCGGCGGCGCGTGCCGAGCCAGGCAGCAGTGCGCCGGCCAGCAACAGGCCGGCCAGCGACGCGCAAAACAGGGTTGGGTGGAATGACTTCATGGGGGTCCTTACGTGTGGGGGGATCAGAACGTCAGATTGACCGACATGGTGAAGCTGTCCAGATCACGCGGGTTGGTGATCGGCGGGCCGCGGAACACGTTGGAGGTGCTGCCGTTGAACTTGTCGAACCGGAACCAGCCCGCCGACAGACGCAGGTTGGCGATCGTGGTGTAGGTGCCTTCCTTGCCGAACGGGGTCCAGTACAGAAGGATCAGGTTGCTGGTGGTGTCCGGAATGCCCACCGGCGAATAACGCGCCGCATCGAACGAGCCGGTGTTGATCATGTGCGCGGCCAGCACGCCGTAGGTCTGCTTGAACGCGTAGTTCATGCTGATGGTCTGATCGCGCACGTTGCCGCGCTCCAGCGCGGGCATGGTCGGGTCGGCCGACATCAGCGGGGTGCCGTATTTGCGGCGCTCGTAGATGTTGACGTAGGCCAGCGACATCACGTGCTCGCGGGTGCCCAGGAACTGATAGGTCAGGTCGTAGCCGAAGTCGGTGAGGTCGTCGCTGGGCCCGTTGCGCGGACGCTGGCGGCGCGTGTTGAGCGCAGTCAGGCCGACCGAGAAGAACTGCCGCTTCATGTCCTTCATATAGGCAAGACGCGCATAGCTGGTATCGCTGAGCTTGCCCGGGTCGCCGTTGATCGGCCAGCCGAGGCGATCCTGCACAGACGGCGACAACGCGCTGTAGCTGCCCACTTCGCCGTACCAGTTGCGGTCGTACAACCCGTACACGCTGGCACCGATGACGCGGTTGGACAGCGACGAGGAGCTGAGCATGGTGGACGCGCCGCCGTTGGAGGCCGGCGTCAGGGTGGAAGCATTGGGCAACACATGGATCGGGTCGGAGATACCCGGATTGTTGTTGACGCTGACGCCGATCATGGTGTCCTTGCCGGCCATCTGGAACGGCTTGCTGACAAAGCGCAGATCCACATCGTCCAGGCGCGTATCGAAAGTGGCGTTGCCGCTGTTGTTGGAGCGGATCTTGGAGTAGCCGCCGATGTTGTCGTTGACGCGGCCGGCCAGATACAGATCGGCCTGGGTCAGGCGTGCGGTGCTGTCGCCGCGGCTGGGATTGCTGCGCGCCCAGGTGAGCTGACCGGACACCGGAATCTTGGTGCCTTCGCCATTGGTATCGGTGAAACCGCCCAGCTTGAAGCGCATGCCGTAGGGCGTCAGCGACGGACCATAGGAGCCGATATGGCAATCCGCGCACGAAGAACCGGTCTGCCGGGCGAACGAGGGGATCGCCTGTGCCTGCGTGCTGGCCAGCAGCAACAACGGGCCGGACACGCATAACAAGGACGTCAGAGAAGCGGTGCGCGATGCGCTGGCACGGCGCGGAGCAGGCTGGGAGATAGGCATGGAAAGTCCTTGTTCGACGGTGCGGGGTTCAACGGAGAGAGAGCGGACGAGGGCGAGGGAGGTGCGGCGACTCATGCGCGCTTGCCCGGCAGCACGCGGTACAGCAGGCCATCGCGCAGCACCAGGTGATGCCAGAGCGCAGCGCCGATATGCAGGGTCACTAATGCCAGCAACGCCCAGGCGGCATTCAAATGCCACACGCCCAGGGTGTCGCCCAGATCCGGGTCTGCCTCGATGAGATTCGGCAGCGCCAGTCCGAACAGATAGACGGTCTTGCCGAATGCGTTGCTCAGCGACCAACCGATCAACGGCAACGCAAGCATCAGCCCGTACATCGCCAGATGGGTGCCGCCTGCGGCCAGGCGCGTGATCAAGGATGCGGGCGGGCCGGGTGGCAGCGTGCGCAAACGCAGCCGCAGGCCGACGCGCAGCACGAACAACAGCAGCACCATCAGGCCGAAATGGCGGTGGCCTTCGAGCAGCCATTGACGCAATGCGCGTCCATCGAGCTCGGCGCGCAGCAGAATCAGGCTGGCCGCCATCACCAGGCACAGCACGGTGAGCCAGTGCAGCACCCGCATCGGTTTGGGTAAAGGCGTCACGCCCGCCGTAGGCGCCGCCTGTGTCGAGGAGGGCCGCGCTGTGGCGCTGCCGGTGGCTGCCGTGTCGGGCGCCTGGGGGGATGGATGCATCTGGTTGGTGTCCTCACCGGTGGTGGTCGTTGGTTCCGGCAGTGCGTGCTGCGCTGCCAGGCCTGGCTCCCCACGCCGGCCGGAACTGCGGCCAGGTGAACGTGCACCGATATGTGCGGAGCTACCGATGAAAGGTTGCGTCGCCACAACGAATTTTTATCGTTCCGGAATACGCTCGAAGGCGAAGCTGCGCTTGCGCGTACGTGGCTTCGCAGGGTCGTGACGTCGCGCAACCTTTCGCGCATCCCGGCGCACTCAGGCATGTCGCACTACGTGCAGTCAGCGCTTACGCCCCGGATCATGGCCTTCGAACCCATCCAGTTGCATACCCACGGCGACGATCGTGGCCTGCTCATTTCATTGGAGCAGCAGCGCAATGTCCCGTTCGAGATACGCCGCGTGTATTACCTGTTCGGTACCCGCAGCGGCGTCCACCGCGGCCAGCACGCGCATCGCCAGCTCAATCAGCTGGCGGTGGCCCTGCATGGCTCGGTGACGATCCTGCTGGACGAAGGCAAGGGCGATGGCCCGACCGAGGTGACCTTGAACGACCCCTCGCAAGGCCTGCTGCTGGGCCGCATGGTGTGGCGCGACCTGCACCATTTCAGCCCCGACTGCGTGCTGATGGTGCTGGCCGACCAGCTCTACGACCCGGGCGATTACATCCTGGATTACGACGAATTTCTGGGCGAAGTGCGTGGGGAGCAGGAACAAGCGCGTGGGGAACAGGAACAGTTGAGTGCACACGCCAGCATTGTCGCGGGCAGGATCGCACTGCTGGGAGCGCAGTCGTAAATGGTCGGCTTGATGGATGTGCCGTTCCTGGATCTGCGCGCGGTCAACGCACGCTACGCGGATGAACTCAAAGCCGCTGCCGCGCGGGTGATCGATGCTGGCTGGTATGTGCTCGGCCAGGAGCTGGCTGCGTTCGAAGAGGAGTTCGCCAGTTACTGCGGCGCGGCGCATGCGGTCGGGGTGGGTAATGGGCTGGACGCGTTGTCGCTGATCCTGCGCGGCTACCGCGAACTGGGCGTGCTACGCGAGGGCGATGAGATCATCGTGCCAGCCAATACCTTCATCGCGACGTTTCTGGCGATCAGCCAGAACCATCTGGTGCTGGTGCCGGTGGAGCCGGACCCGGTCACCTTCAATATGGACACGGCCAGTGTGGAAAAGGCGATCGGGCCACGCACCCGCGCCATCATGGCGGTGCACCTGTACGGTCAGCTGGCCGACATGGCGGCGCTGCAGACGCTGGCGCATCGCTACGGATTACTGCTGATCGAAGACGCTGCGCAAGCGCATGGTGCAACGGTGCAGGGCAAGCGCGCAGGTGCTTTCGGCGATGCAGCCGCGTTCAGTTTCTTTCCGACGAAAAATCTTGGTGCGCTGGGCGATGGCGGCGCAGTCGTGACTTCCGATACGCGATTGGCCGAGCGCATCCGCGCGCTACGCAATTACGGCTCGGAGGTGAAGTACCACCATCTCTACCAGGGTGTGAACTCGCGCTTGGACGAGCTGCAGGCCGCCTTGCTGCGCGTCAAGTTGGGCTATCTGGACGAAGAGATCGCGCTGCGGCGCGCAGTGGCGCGGCGTTACCTGCAAGGTATCGACAACCCCTTGATCGTCTTGCCGACAGTGGTCTCCGACGAACAGCATGTCTGGCATCTATTCGTGGTGCGCAGCCCACAGCGCGATGCCTTGCAGGCGCATCTGTTGCGCCATGGCATCCACACCCAGATTCATTACCCGGTGCCGCCGCATCGGCAGCCGGCCTACGTAACGCTCGGTGATGCCTGTTTGCCGGTGAGTGAGCGCCTGCACGCCGAAGTGCTGAGTCTGCCGATGGGCCCCGCGCTGGATACAGCGTCGGTGGAACGCGTGATCGCCGCCTGCCAATCGTTCGGCACCGGCGCATGAATCTGGTGCGCAGCAGCGCCTACACCGGCGTCGCGACGCTGGCGAAGTTGCTCGCTGCGCTGGTGGTGGTCAAGTTGGTGGCCGTCTACGCCGGGCCGCAGGGCGTGGGGCGACTCGGCCAGTTTCTCAATGTGATGTCGGTGCTGGCGGTGTTGGCGGGTGGTGGCATCAGCGCCGGTATCGTCAAATACGTCGCCGAGTACCGCGACGACCCGCCGGCGCAGGCGCGCTTGCTCAGCGCGGCGTTGTGGTACGCGTTCTGTGCGTCTTGCGTGCTCGCGGCGCTGGCGGTGGCGTTCAGCGGGTTGCTTGCCGAGCGGCTGTTGGGCGATGCCAGCTACCAACCGCTGATTTGCGTGCTGGCAGTCGCGCAGTTGGGCATCGCGCTGGTCAATTACATTCTCGCAGTGATCAACGGGTTCATGGATGTGCGCCGCCTGGCCATCGTGCAGGTGAGCGGCGCAGTAATCAGCGTTGCGCTGGTTACATGGCTGTCCAGCATGGCGCAGCTGCAGGGTGCATTGCTCGCACTGGTGCTGGGGCAGGTGGTGTGGCTGTTGGCGGGGGTGCCGGCGCTGCGGTGCAGCCCATATTTTCGGCGCGAGATGTTGCGCCCACGCTTCGATGCGGTGATGACACGCAGGCTGGCGGCCTTTTCGGTGATGACGCTTACCTCCACCTTGGTGCCGCAGCTGGTGATCATTCTGGTGCGCGATCATCTTGTTGCCCGGTTCGGGTGGGAGCAGGTGGGCTACTGGCAGGCAGTGAGCCGGGTGTCGGATGCCTACCTGCTGTTTTTCACTACCGCCATCAATGTGTATTACCTGCCCAAGCTGGCCTCGCTGCATGCGCGTGCCGCATTGGGGCGCGAGCTGCGCGCTGCGTATCGTTACGTCATGCCGGCGGTGATCGCGATGGCGTTGGGTGTGTATGTCTGCCGCGATTGGGTGACCTGGCTGTTATTCGACCCGCAGTTTGATGCGGCCAGAGCGCTGTACGGCCCGCAGCTGGTGGGCGATGTGGTCAAGATCGCCGCCTTCGTGTTGTCGTATGTGATGTTGGCCAAGGCCATGACGCGCTTGTTCGTGGTGTCCGAATGCGTGTTTGCCGCCAGCTATCTGGGGTTGGTGTACCTGTTTACCGGGTACTTCGGGCTGATCGGTGCGATGTACGCCTTTGTCGCCAACTACGTGCTGTATCTGCTGTTCAATATCGTGGTGGTACGGCGCTATCTGGTGCAGCCGGCATGAACGACTGCACGCAGCCGGCAGGGCGCGCGCGCGGGCCGTTGGTGTCGGTGCTGATCCCCGCGTTCAACCATGAGCGTTTCGTGCAGCGTTGCCTGGACAGCGTGTTGGAGGACCCGTACCCGTGCAAGGAGATCGTCATCATCGACGATGGCTCCAGCGATGCCACCGGCGAAAAGATCGCCCAGTGGATCGCCGCTCACGGGCATCGGCTGCCGGTGCAGTTCGTGCAGCGCGCGAATCGCGGTGTGACAGCGACGCTGAATGAGGCTGCGCGATGTGCGCGGGGTGACTATCTGCGCATCGTTGCAAGTGACGACTATCTGATTCGAGACGGTCTCGGCAGGCAGGTCGCTTATCTTGAGGAAAATTTCCGTAAATCCGCTGTCATTGGCGATGCGATCGTTGTCGATGCGGAGGGCAGGCAATTGCACCAAAGTGCGATGCGTGACCTTCACTTGGCTAACAAGAAATTGTACGGATCCGATGCAGGGATCCGTCGAGCTGTTATCAGCGAATGGGCGGTGAGTGGCGCCGTCATGATGCTCAGGCGTAGCGCTTTCGATAAAGGGATGACGTGGGATGAGACGCTCAGGATCGAGGATTGGGATTTCTTTCTTCGATTGGTTGCCGGCGATCATCTAGGGTTTATTGACGTTGCCGTGTGTGCATATCGGTTGCATGAGACCAATGTGAGTAAGACGCGAGATGTCGAGAGGCGATTGGAAAATCTGAGTGAGTTTGCAAGGGTTGCAGCGCGCAGCTGTGACCTATTCACGGGTGTCGAGTCGTGGATGCTGCGTGCCAAGTTGAGTTTGATACACGCAAAGATCTCTTTTCTGAGAAGAAGATACCCCTCCGTCCTTTGGCACCTCGCGGCACATTCGGTCAGGAATTTCATTGCTCTGTGCAGTTCGAAGACAGGGGTGTTGGGGTGACCATCACGGTTGGATCGTTGATGCGGAGGCCTTACACGTACTTGGCTATCCCCATCGTCATCAGCTGTTTCATCACAGCTGTCACTTACGAACTTCCACGTGGATACTCGCAAGGACTCGTCTGGCTACTTGCGGCGGCGATTGGCGTGTTCGTTCTGGACTTGGTGGTTGGAACCAAGTTACCGAGCTTCGAACGTTTCCGTCGCCATCGCTACGCCGGAACCCGCGATGCGTTTCTGGCGATGACGCTGGCAACCGTGGTCACGGTGTTTTGCATTGTCGATGTGGTGGTGTTTCCGATTCCCTTATTCAGCGATCCATCGTCGTATGCCACCTTGAGCCCGTTGCGTTCGCACGTGCGACATATCTCCAACATGTGCTGGATCCTGCCGCCGATTGCGTTGCTCTGCGTACGCCATCGCGGCTTGCGCGCGGCAATGGTGACGTTTGGATTTGTGTTCCCGATCATGGTGATCGACCGCAATCGGATCTTTGCCGGTCTGTTCTCGTTCGTGCTGGTGATGGTGTTGCGGCGGGACCCGGCGCGCACGTTGCCGTGGAAGACCATCGGTGTGCTGGTGCTGGCAGGTGGCGGCGTGTTCTCGGTGCTCGGTGCCTTGCGCTCCGGCTCGCTGGCGACCGTGGCATTGCCGTTCAGCGCGTTCTACCGTGCCATGCCGCAGGGCGTGCAGTGGCTGCTGCTGTACATCAGTGCCGGGCCGTACAACTTTGGCGCCATCCTGGCCAAGGGCTACGAAAACGCCAGTTTTCTGATCAACCAGCTGGTGCCGTTCAGTGGTTCGATTGCCACCGCCGATACCAGCATTCCACTGGATGCGCCCAACATCAATGTGGGCACGGAGTTCTTTCCGTTTCTGATGGCCTGGGGCGCGCCGGGGGCGTTGCTGGCGCTGTTGGCGTTGTATGCCGGCCTGGTGTGGAGCGTCCGCCGCCTCAATGGCTCGCTGTCGATTTTCCACGTGCTGATTTTCTTGCGTATCGCCTACGCCTGCCTGATGTCGCCATTCGCGCCTCAGGCGTTCACCTGGACCAACTTTGGTTTCATTGCGCTGTGTTTGGTGCTGCACGCCTGCACCGTGTTGTTGCCCACCCGCCATGCAGTACCCCCATCTGTCGCGTAAGCGCGGCAACCCACTGTCACGTATCAGAGCCTGCGTACCATGAATCAACACGACGAAATCTATCTGATCGATCTGTGGCGCATCCTGCGGCGCGAATGGCGTTGGGCGCTGGCTGCGTTGGTGCTGGTGCTAGGCATGACGTTCGTCTTCCTGCGCGTGGCAAAGCCGCAGTGGGACGCCACCGCGTGGATCCAGGTGGGCGAGATCGGCCCCACGCCTGCCGGCCGCGACCCCAAGGTCGAGCCGTTCCAGCGGGTGATCGATCGCATGAAGACGCGGCTGTTTCAGGACGCTGTCCTGCACCAGGCCGGGGTGCCGCTCAAGAGCCGTGCCGCGCAGCTGTATCGCGGTAGCCTGAAGCCGGATCCGGACCCATATGCCAATCTCATCGGTGTGACCATTCGTGCCGAGTCGGTGCAGCAGGCGCGCACGTTGGCGATGGCCACCGTTGCTGCATTGCAGAGCTTGCATGGCGACACCAATACCGCTGCGCTCGCGCTGGCGCGTACTCGCCTGCAGGGGCTTGACGAGGATCTGCGCGTTGCCATGCTCAATCGTGAGCAGCTGCAACAGCAACTGCAAGCCGGCACCGCAGCAAGTCCGGCGCAGGTGCTGGCCGGAGTGTTGCTGACCGACAACACCGCCACCATCCGCGCGATCAAGAGCGAGCGCGACGATCTGATCGCGCGGCTGACCGCGCGTTACACCTATCAAACCTCGCTTGCGTGGCCGTTGTATGTGCCCGAGCAGCGGGCGTTTCCGAATGCGGTGATGGTCTGGGCGGTCGGTCTGCTCGGTGGAGCGGGCTTGGGCGTGCTTGTGGCGGTGGTGCGCAATGCCTGGCGTCGCCGCCGTGCTGAAGGCGCCGGTGCCATCGCTTAAGAGCTGACAAACGCGACTGCGCGCACCGGCATGCGGGCGCAGCCGCATGCCGGTGCGGCATGGACCATGCGTTCGCTCCGGCGTTGGGTGCGCCGTGCAGACTAATCCCAAAGTTCTATTAGCCGCTCCATGACAAGCGCTCGCCGCCGTCCACTGCGCGTGCGTCAGAAGTGGCGGGCCGATCCTTGACAGCGCCGTTGGCACGCGCATGCGCGGCACGTCGTGATTGATACGCGCAGCGCTGCCAGCGGGGTTTTGTCACCGCTGGATCTGTCTCTCGTCCATCCAGGCACTGCTCGTGCGCGCGGTCGGACTGCAACCAAACCGACTAGTGCTGGCACTCACGGGTCTATCAAGCGATACCGCGTTGGCGGTACCGCGTCTGGAGAGTGTCGTGAAATCAGCAGGACGGGTGGGGGAGGCGATGCATGTCAGTGGTCAGTGAGCATGCCGCGCGCGGCGGGACGGTCGCGCCGGAGCAGTTGCTGGAGACGCAGCGCGCGTTCGACAGCGTCGCCCCCGATTACGACGGTCCGCGCGGCAACAACGCGCTGATCCAGCGCATGCGCACCACGCTGTGGGACACCGTGGCTGCCGAGTTGCCGGTCGGCTCGCGCTTGGTGGATCTGGGCTGCGGTACCGGTCTGGATGCGGGCGAGTTCGCGCGCCGTGGCTACAACGTGCTGGCCACCGATTGGTCGCCGGCCATGATCGAGCGCACCCGCCACCGCGCGGTGACGCAGGGTCTGGAGGAGCGTCTGGCGGCCGCGCATGTAGGCATCCAACAGCTCGACCAGCTCGAGGGCACCTTCGACGGCATGTATTCCAACTTCGGTCCGCTCAACTGCGCGCCGGATCTGCCGGCGGTGGCCGCCGAATGCGCGCGTCTGCTGCGTGCCGACGGTTGCCTGGTGTTTTCGGTGATCGGGCGCATCTGCCCCTGGGAAATCGGCCATTACGCCTTGCGCAGGCGCTTCAAGCGTGCGGCGGTGCGTGCGGCCAAGGGTGCAACCGCGGTGGGCATGAACGGCCACACCATCTGGACCTGGTACCACCTGCCGCTCGAGTTCTATCGCGCGTTCGAAAAGCACTTCGTGCTGGACAGCTACCGTGCCCTGAGCCTGTTCCTGCCGCCGCCGTATCTGGTGGAGTTTTGTGATCGCCATCCGCGCCTCTCAGAGCGCCTGGGTCGGCTGGACGACCGTTTCGGTGGGTTGCCGCTGTTGCGCGACATGGGCGATCACTTCCTGATCGTGATGCGCAAGCGCTGAGTGGAGATGCCGATGTCCATGGCCGATGTCTGTCTGCAGGGCGCGCGATCGATCACGCTCGCGGGCCCGTCGCGCGCAGCGGTGAACCTGCGCGCGGGCCGCTTTGGTGGCACGCTGGGCACCGGGACCTTGCGTCTGGATCTGCAGGGGCATGTGCTGGCGCCGGGCCTGATCAACGCGCACGAGCACTTGCAGGTGAACTGTGTGCCGCCGCTGCCGCAGGGTGCGCCGTTCGCCAACAGCTACGCATGGATCGAAGCGTTTCAGGCGCACTTTCAACATCCGGAAGTGGCTGCGGCATTGCGCGTGCCCAAAGCGGTGCGCTTGCGCCATGGCGGCCTGAAGAATCTGCTCGCCGGCGTGACCTGCGTGGCGCAGCACGACCCCTGGCATGCCACGCTGGATGAGGTCGATTTTCCGGTCAGCGTGCTGCACGAATTCGGTTGGAGTTATGCATTGGGTTGGACCGGCTACGGTCCGCCGGTGCAGGGCAGCTTTGCGGCAACGCCGGCGGCGCACCCGTGGATGATCCATCTGGCCGAAGGCACCGACGCAGTGGCGCGTGCCGAACTCGACGATCTGGATAGGCTCGGTTGCCTGGCGTCCAACACGGTGCTGATCCACGGCGTGGGCATGGGCGAGCAGGATATCGAGCGGGTAATCGCGCGTGGCGCGGCGGTGGTGTGGTGCCCGTCGAGCAATCTGGCGCTGCTGGGGCGCACGCTCGATCCATGGCAGTTGTGCAAGGCCGGGCGGCTGGCGCTGGGCAGCGATTCGCGCGTCAGTGGCGCGCGCGATCTGCTCGAAGAACTGCGCATTGCCGCCCGCAGCGGGCTGGCGCCGGACCTGCTTTTGGGCCTGGCGACCGAGCAATCGGCACGCATTCTGCGCATGCCAACACGTGGACGCATCGCGCCTGGCGCTGCTGCAGATCTGGTGATCGTGCGCGACCGCGACGGCGAACCCGCCAGCAGCGTGATCGGCTGCGAACGCAGCGAGTTGCGTGCGGTGATTCGCGATGGCAAACCGCGCATCGCCGATCCGGATTTTGCGTCGTGGTTCGACGCCGCCGGCATCCAGACCATTCCGGTGGTGCTGGATGGACGCCCCAAGTTGCTGGACGCCACATTGGCCGACCCGGCAGTACTAGCGCTCGAACCCGGCCTGCAACGGGTGCAGGACCTCCAGCAAGCGTCGAGCGCAATGGCAGCGATGGGCGTCGCGTCGTGAGCGCGGTTCCGGTACTCGAGCCTGACGCGGCGTATGCGTTGTGGGCCCAGGCGTATCCGCCGCACGCGCACAACCCGGTGATGCAGGCCGAAGAGCGCGCAATGCTTGGCTTGATGCCCGCTACCTTGCAGAACCAGCATGTCGTGGATGCCGGCTGCGGCAGCGGCCGCTACATGCTGCATGCGTTACGCCGTGGCGCACGCCATGTCACTGGTGTCGATCTGTCGCCGCAGATGCTCGCGCGCGCCCAAACCGAACTGTCGCAGCATTGGCCAGCTGCGCGGGTGCAGCTGCAGCAGGGCAGTCTGGACCAGTTGCCGCTTGCCGATGCGGTTGCCGACCTCAGTGTGTGCGGCCTGGTGGTCGGGCACCTGCAGCGGCTGTGGCCGGCGCTGGAAGAATTGCATCGCGTCACCCGCATCGGCGGCATCGTGTTGTGCAGCGACGTGCATCCGATCGGCCATGCATTGGGTTGGCGCCGCGATTTCAAGGCCGATGGCCAGCACTATGCGGTGCGCCACACCCAGCATCTGTACAGCCATTGGCATTCGGCATGCGTGGCCTTGGGCTTCGCGATCGAAGCGGTCGCCGAGCCGATGCTGGACCCGGCCGATATCCCCGCTGGCGCACGCTTCGACCAGGCGGCGCTGCAGGTACCGGTGGCGCTGGTGCTGCGGCTGCGGCGTCTCGCGTGAGCGTCGCGCTGGCGCTGTCCCACCGCAATACGCGCGGCATAGGCCCTCAGCAGGATCTGCTGTGGTGCTGCGTGGAGGGCGGCGATGTTCACTCCGCACAGCGCGCCAGCCCATCGGCAATCGCACCGTGACACGACATGTCGCACAGCTCAATCTGGTGCCGACGCCCGCTGGCCTTAGCGCCGACCAGGTGTTTGCGCAATGGCCTTCGCTTGCCGACATCGCCGAGGCGGTGGCCAGCGCAGATGTACGCGTTTCGGTGATCCAGGCCTCTGCGTTGAATGTGCGCATCGCACGGCAGGGTGTGGACTATCGCTTTGTCGATCTTGGCTTACGCGGAAGCGCCGCGCGTGCAACCACGTTGTCGGCGCTCTTGCGCGAAATCGACGCTGACGTGATCCATGTGCATGGCCTGGAATTCGCCGGTGATGCGCGCAGGCTTGCGCGCCTGCTGCCGCATATCCCGATCTTGCTGCAGGATCATGCCAATCGCCCGCCGCGGTGGTGGAGCAGGGCGGTGTGGCGGGCTCGCTATCGTGCCGCTGCCGGCATCGCGTTTACCTCGCTGGACATGGCACAGCCGTTTCTGCGCGCGCGTCTGTTTCAACGCCGCACGCAGCTGTTTGCGATTCCCGAATCCAGCAGCCGCTTTATGCCGGGCGATCGCCTGCTGGCACGCGAGCACACGCAACTGCATGGCGACCCATGTGTGCTATGGGTGGGCCATCTGAGCGCAGCCAAGGACCCGCTGTGCGTGCTCGATGCGGTTGCCTTGGCGGCGCGCCTGTTGCCCGGTCTGCGGCTATGGTGCGTGTTCGACCAGGCGCCCTTGCTGGAACAGGTGCAGCAGCGGCTGCGCGACGATGCGCGTCTGGCGGGGTGCGTGCAGCTGTTGGGCAAGGTCGAGCATGCGCGCGTGCAGACGCTGTTGCAGGCGAGCGATGTCTTCGTGTCCGCCAGCCATGCCGAGAGTTGCGGCTATGCCGCGCTGGAAGCCTATGCCTGCGGCGCCCTGCCGTTATTGACCGATATTCCGGCATTCCGCGCTCTCAGCGATGACGGCGCGGTCGGCGAACTCTGGCCGGTGGGCGACGCCAGTGCATTGTCGGAGTTGTTGTTGCGCGTAGCGCGGCAGCGGCCCAGCCGTGCGCAGGTGCGGGCGCACTTCGATGCGCGGCTGTCGTTCGCGGCAGTGGGGCAGCGCTGGGCGCAGGCGTATGCGAGCCTGCTGAAATCACTGCGAGCGCACACGCGATGAAGTTGGCGCTGGTGGTACCGGGCGGGGTGGATCGCAGCGGCGATGTGCGTGTGATTCCGGTGTTTCTGACCTTGATCGAATGGCTGGCACGCAGCCACGAAGTGCACGTGTTCGTGCTGCATCAGGAGCCCTTGCCCGATACCTGGATGCTGCGCGGCGCCAAGGTGCACAACATCGGCGCGCGACGCACGCGCCTGCGTGCCATCGGCGCCATTGTCGAAGAACATCGGCGTGCGCCGTTTGCGGTGATCCAGGCAATCTTTTCCGGCTATTGCAGCCTGATCGCGGTGAGTGCGGCAAGGCTGCTGCGACGTCCGAGCGTGGTGCATATCGCCGGCGGTGAGCTGGTCGCGCTGGATGCCATCGGTTATGGCGGCCGGCGGCGGTGGCGCGGACGCCTGCGCGAAGCAGTGATCCTGCGCTTGGCCGATCGTGTTACCGCTGCCAGCGCGCCGATCATCGATTCGTTGCAAGCGCTCGGTATCGGCGCGCAACGCGTGCCGTTAGGGGTGGATCTGCGTGCCTGGCAGCCCGTCCCACCGCGCCCGCGCGAAGGCGCGGTTGCCCGTTTGCTGCACGTGGCCAGCCTCAATCCGGTCAAGGACCAGAGCACCTTGCTGCGCGCGATGGCCGCACTCAAACGGGCCGGTGTGGCTTTTACGCTGGACATGGTCGGTGTCGACACGCTGGACGGTGCCATGCAGCACCTGGTGCAGCAGCTGGGCCTGCAGGAGCAGGTGCGTTTTCTGGGTTTCAAAACCCAGCGCGAGTTGCGCCCGATCATGCTGGCAGCCGATCTGCTGGTGATGTCGTCCCTGCACGAAGCCGGGCCGATGGTGCTGCTGGAAGCGGGCGTGGCCGGTGTTCCGACCGTCGGTACGGCCGTCGGGCACTTAGTGGAATGGGCGCCGATCGCAGCGCTGGCGGTGCCGCCGGGCGATTGGGCGGGGATGGCCGAGGCGATCCGGCAGGTGCTCGGCGATGACGAGCTGCGTCTGCGTCTGGCATGGGCGGCGCAGTGCCGCGCGTTGCGCGAAGACGCGGCCATGACCACGCGTCTGTTCGAGCAGATCTACCGTCAGTTATGCGAGCGCCGGCCGCTGGGCCCAACAAACTAGAGCGACCCTCAAACCTCCTGCGCAGCTACTAGGCGGGAAAAGCTGGTACTCGGTGCGGCATGTGGCACGCGGACACGGCGGTGTTGCGCGCGCCGCCCATATCCACCTAGCGACTGCTCGCCACGTTGTTTTGATCGCGCTTGAGGGCGCGATTCAACGACACATGGTGCGCAGCCAGTACGCACGCTGTAGTCCAGCGGCCATGTAGCGTGGCTAAGCACGAAGCATCCACTGATCGCTGTTTTGGTAAGCCAATTTGAACGCGGCAATCAACGCAGCATGCAAAGTCGGAGTGTCGGCGCATGTTCCGCGCCAACGCAGACATCAGACGCCAGCACCGCATTCCATAGGACACCAACGCAGCCTTACGCAGGCTGCAGATATCCATCGAGCGCGGCACGCACCACATACAGCATGTCGGTGCGCGGGACAGGCCGGGTCAGCCTAGTCATCAGACGACGTGCCTGGGTCTGGCGCACCCACGGCTGGCCTTGCAGCCACAACTGCGTCTGCAACATGTCGGCCCGCTCCTTGCGGCTCTCTGCCGACGGCACCACGCGTTGACGCAGATACTGGCGCGCCTCCCGCAGCGAACCCGACCACTCGATGCCGGGTAGTGCAGACAACCACAGGTTCGAGCACGAGGCGGTGGTGAGCGTTTGCCGCGCGGCGCGCATGCGCAGCAGTCGCGGACACTGCGCATGCAGGCGCGCCATCACCGTCGCTGGCACCACTGCGCGGTAGTAGCGCTGCAACAACAACAGTGGAGGCAGTGCCCACCATGGCGAGATCGCCGGGTCTTCCCACAGCTCCTGCCAATCGCGTGGCCCCATGCGTGTGGCCAACAGTGCCAGATCGTGCAGATGCATCAGCCGGATGCTGCGATGGCAGATGCCGCCAGCGGCATGCAGCAGCAGGTGACACATCAAGGCGCCGATGGAGGGGTACGAGTTCAGTCCCGGCTGCGCGCGCTCCGGCCAGACCAGCGCGGTGATGTCCACGCTACGCACCGGCAGGCGTTCCTGGATGCGCGTATGCAGCTCGATGTTGATCGGTGCGTCGCGGTGCTCGCCCAGGCCCGCAACGGCATCGCCGTGCAGCGGTTTGAACACCTGGTGCTTCCATTGTTCGAACGACGCCACATAGCCAAGTTCGCACAGCAGCGCTGCCGCCGCAGCCGCGTCCTCTGGTTGCACCAGCAAGTCGATGTCGGCCATCGGACGATCGCCGGGCAGATACACGCCAAGCCGATGCAAGGCGCTGCCCTTCAGTCCCACCAGCGCAATGCCGGCGCTGCGTGCAGCCGCGTCGATCTGCGTCAGCAGCAGCGCGATACGCCGATGCCGGTCTTCGACATGGCTGCGCTGCTCGCTCAGGAAGGCCGTCCATTCGGCGTTCTGCCACAACGAGCGCCGCTGCAGCAACGGCGACACGCCATGCGCCGCCGCAGCCGCCGCGGCCAGCTGCCACTGCAGCCGGTCCCACTGCGGCGCGTTGTCGCCAGGCTGCGCCAGCTCGTGCGCCAGCTGCTCGGTGGCAGTGTGCAGGCCATGTCTGATGGTGCGAAGCGAAGGCTGCATGCAGGTGATCCGGAAAGTCGAACAGGTTGGCGAACGGGATAGCGATGCTGATTGTGAGTGGTGTTGCTGGCAGGGCGTAACGCTATTGCAGCAGTGCTGCAATGGGGCTTCCGCGCATACCACATGATGATGATCGGGCGGCCGCTTGCTGCCGTGTTTGATCAGCCCACCAGCAGCGTTTCCAGCTGGCGTGGCTGCCGCGTCGCCAGGGTGGCAAGCGGCTCGGTACGGTGGAGATGTTCCGATGCGATCAGTGCGGCCCAACGCGCTTCCAGTTGCTCTGACGCTTGCGAAAGGGCGTCGGTCGTCATCGTTGCGCGTGCCTGTTGCAGGTCGACCTGGGTATGCAGCAGATTGCGCACGCTGCGGTAGAACTCCGAGTCGTAGGCACCATGGAACATCATGGCCAGGTCGTCGCTGTCCTGCCAATGCGTCTTGCCGCCCAACTGGTTCTTCACTTCTTCATAGAACTTGGTGCCGGGCAGGGGATAAGACACGCTGACGCCGATGATGTCCGGGTTGGCCTGTGTCACCAGTGCGCGCGTGGCCAGAATGTCCTCGAGCTCTTCGCCCAGATATCCCAACTGGATGAAGAAGCCCACGCGGATGCCATGTGCGCCCAGCCGTTCGCGTGCTGCGATCACCTCGGCCACCTGTGTGCCCTTGGTCATCTTGTCGAGGATGCGCTGGCTGCCGCTTTCCGCGCCGATCCAGGCCTCCGCGCAACCGGCACGCGCTAGGGCGGCAGCCATGCGTTCGCTGGCCAGATCGGCACGGGTCTGGATGGTGAAGGGAATCGCGCCGTCGTCCTCGCTCAAACGCTGCGCAAACGTCTCGACCCAATCGATATGGAAGCCGAAGATATCGTCGGCCATCCACAGGTGGTCGGGCTGGAAGTTGCGTTTGAGATGGATCATCTCTGCGGCCACATCTTCGGCGCCGCGGCGTTTGTAATGGTTGCCCCAGATCGGTTTGGCGCACCAGTTGCAACGGAACGGGCAGCCACGCGAGGCCGCCATGTTCAAGCTGAAATAGCCATGCCGTTGCTGCCAGAACTTCCGATAGCGCGGCATGTCGACCAGGTCCCAGGCAGGCAGCCCGCTCAGACGCGCATCCGGTGGCTGTGCACCGGGATGTGCGCGGACTGCTGCAGGGTCGCTGGTGGCAATGCGTGCAACGCCGGCCAGCCAGGCCTGGTCATCGATCTGCGGATTGGCCTCGACGCGTTCGATCAGTTCGATCAACGGCGCGATGCCTTCACCGATCAAGGTCGCATGTGCGCCGGCGGCCAGAAACACGTCCGGGTTGTCGGAGGCATCCGAGCCCGCCACCAGCACCCGGCAACCGGCGGCGCGCGCCTGCCCGATCATGTGGCAGGCGGCCTCGCGCATCCGGCTCAGGCACATCTTGGTCAGAAAGTTGAAGTTGTCTTCGTAGAACACCACCAGGTCCGGCTGCGCCTCGTGCAGCGCGCCGGCATAGTCCTCCACGTCGTCGGCCAGCATGGCGTCGAACAGGCTCAGCGCATGCCCACGCTCGCGCAGCAATGCGGCAATCTGCAGGGTGGCCAACGGCGGATACGGCTTGCCGCGCTCCCATTGTTTTGGGTCGTAACGCAAGAAATACGAATGACTGACCTGGATCTTTAGCATCTGCACAAGGCTCTCGTTCTGTCGCCAGATGACGCGCAGCGGTGGCGTGCGCAGACACCGGCATTCGGCTCGGCAGTAGGTGCGCACGCAGGCGCCTTTGGTTGCGCTGTTGCGATGCGTCGCAGCGTCGATGGAAGGCGGCGGTACATCGCATTCGACGATGCAACCTTTCTTTGGCGAATCAGCACACACCGGCTGATCGATGCAATGGATGACAGGCATGCCGCAGTCGGCTGCGTTGGCGCAACACACGCCGGTGAGCGAACGCGCATGCGTGGTTCCGCCGAACACTTTTGCACCGGACACTCTCGCGGCAGACCCGTTCGGCGAGCAGCGTGCGCGTCGTTTCAGCGTACAGCGACAGATTCTCGGCGCGCTCTTCCACTTTCACAGCGATAGCGAAGCCTTGCTGGCGTTGGTCGATGCCGCCTACGCAGGCCTGCCGGCGCACTGCTTGCCTGCCGCGCCGCAGTTTCATCTCACCCTGGATCTGGTGCCACGCGCGCCGGCCGCCATGGTCGATACGCCGCCGCCGGTGCGCACGCATGCGGTTGGTGGGCTGGTGTGCGGCGTCATGGATGCCTGCAATTACCTGATGCTCTCGGTGCCGGAGCGCCGCGCGATGCTGGTGGTATCCGAAGACATGCTGGCGCATGCCTATCACGTGCGCTATGAACTCATCGAATTTGCGGTGTTCCTGCTTGCCGCGCGTGGCATCGGGCTGGTGCCCTTGCATGGTGCCTGCGTGGGCCGGCACGGTCGCTGTGTGCTGTTGCTTGGCGCCAGCGGTGCGGGCAAATCCACGCTGGCGCTGCACGGTCTGCTGCATGGCCTGGAGTTCATCGCCGAAGATGGCGTGTTCGTGGCGCCGGAGAGTCTGCTGACCACCGGGGTTGCCAACTTTCTGCATCTGCGGCCTGAATCGCTCGGCCTGCTCGATGCGCACACGCGCGCATGGATCGGCGCAGCGCCCACCATTCGTCGCCGCAGCGGTGTGGAAAAGTACGAGGTCGATATTCGCCACGGTCATGCCACCCTTGCGCCAACGCCGTTGCAGCTAAGCGCGGTATTGATGCTGTCCAGCCAGTCTGCCGATGGCTCCGCACCGGGCCTGGTGCCGGTACCGGTCACGCAGATTGCCGAATCCCTGGCGCGCGATCAGCCGTACGCTGCCGGTCAGCCCGGCTGGCAGCGGTTTGTCGCGCAGGTGCAGCGCGTCGGGATGTTTACCCTGCGTCGCGGCGCGCATCCGCACGCCTCGGTCGAGGCAGTGCTGCGGGTGTTGCGATGACGGCCTGCACGATCGAAAGCGCGTGCAATGCGCTGGATGGCACGCGCCGAGCGGCACGGCATGCCCGCGGCGGCGCCGATGCATAAGCCCGCACACGGCGGCCGGAATCAAGCAGCGCTACGCAGCTTCATCGACACGCTGGTGCCCGCCGACCTGCCGGCTGTCGGGTTGTACGTCGCGCTGTCTCTGGCGGCCGCGTGCGTGGGCAGCATCGTCGCAGTGTGTCTGGTGCCGCTGGTGCAACCCGGTCACAGCGTGCAGTTGGCTGGCTACCAACTCGCATTGCCGGGTGGCCTGCCGACGCAGGCGAGCCTGTTCGTGGTGGTGAGCTTGTTGTTCGCCACGCTGCGTTGGTGCGGGGCGCGCCTGGCCGCACGCCTGACCAGCCGCTATGCAGTGGGCCTGCGTCGGCGCGTGCATGCCGCCTTGATCGATGCGCCGTTGCCGGCACTGGCTGGCGCCAGCTCGGCCGAGATCGCCAACGTGCTCACCTACAACATCGAGATCGCAACGCAAGGCTTCAGCGCCGTGCTGCAGTTGCTGGTGGCGGGCATCACTGCAGTGGTCAGCGTGTGCATCGCGGTGTTGATCGCACCTGCGTTGCTGTTTGCCACGCCGTTATTGTTGGTGCTGGCCTGGCTGGGTGTGCGGCTGTCCAGCAGCGATGCGCAGGCACGCATCAGTCGCGACTATGTGGCCGACATGACGCAGCTGTTCTGGTTGAGCGAAGATTTTCCGCGTCGCCTGCGCCATGTGCGCTCGTTCCAGCGCGAAGAGGTCGAAGCACAGCACTACGAACGCATTTCAACGCGGTTGGGGCAGGGCTACGCGCAGCAACAGGAACTGGTGGCCAGCAGTCGGTTGGTCCTGGAACTCACCGCTGTAGCCGCAATTGCCGGCATCCTGGTGCTGGCCAATCTATGGCAAGGCGCCGACCGCGCCGCGCTGATCACCGTCAGTCTGCTGCTTGGCCGCTTGCTGCCGTATCTGGTAACGACGCGGCAGAGCGTGCAGCAGTTCCGTTCTGCGTGGCCAGCGCTGCAGTTATGGCGGCGCCATGTGGATCTGGGTGCACCGCGCATGCAGGCATCGGCCGATGCAGCGCAGCCGCTGCCGGCCGCGTTACATGTCGAGCGCATCGAATTGGCTGCGCCGCTGCCTGCGCTGGATATCGGCCCGCTGTTGCTGGTGCCCGGCGAGATGACCTTGATCGTCGGCCCTTCCGGCGTCGGCAAGAGCAGCTTGATGGATGTGCTCTCCGGGCAGGCGCCGCCCGTAGCGTTCGATGCGCATATGGGCGGGCGTCGGCTGGATTTCGCCGCTTACGGGCAACTGATCCGGCACAGCGCCTACATCGGCCAGGGCGTGCGGCCCTGGCAGCGCAGCGTGCGCGATTGCCTGGAGTGGGCGTTGCCGGGCACCACCGAGACCCGCATGTGGCAGGTCCTGGCCGAGGTCGGTTTGCACGCGCGGTTGCAGCGCGACGGCCACGGCTTGCTCACCGCGATCAATGGCCCGGAAAGCCGCCTGTCCGGTGGCGAGTTGCAACGTCTGCTGTTGGCGCAGGTGTTGCTGCGCGCGCCGACCCTGGCGGTGCTGGACGAGGCGACCAGCGCACTCGACGCGCAGGCCGAACATCAGCTGCTGTGCACGCTGCGACAGCGTCTGCCGCATACCGTGCTGGTGGTGGTTTCGCATCGCACCAGCCTGGCCTCGGTGGCCGACCGCACCGTCGCACTTGGACAGACACCGGGTTTGCAGCCGCAGGGTAAGAGCGCGGCCTTGGTGAAACGCCACGGCGCATGACGTGAGCCGCGTGCATCGCCGAGCTGTCACACCACTGCGCAGGCGCTAGCCCGCAATCTCTTCCAGCGCACGATTACGCGTGCGCGGCCCGAACACGGCGATCACGCTCGCCACGATCGACATGCTGATCACGATAAACGTCAGCACGCCATGGCTGCCGACCTGGGCAAGCAGCCAGCCGATCAATACGCTGCTCACCGCCGTCGACAGACGGCTGAACGAGTAGCAAAACCCGACCGCCCGCGCACGCAATCCGGTGGGGAACAGTTCGGCCTGATAACCGTGGTAGGCAAAACTCATCCAGGCATTGCAGAACGCGATCATCGCCCCGCACAGCACCATGCCGATGGCGTCATGCTGCAGCAAAAACAGCACGCCAAACAGCACCGCGCCCAGCGCCGACGCGGTGATCTGCCACTTGTTTTCCCAGCGCTGCGCAAAGCGCAGCAACAGCAGCGGCGCAAGCGGGTAGGCCAGCGAAATCGCAAACGAATAGCCCAGGCTCTTGGTGACACCGGTGCCTTGCGCTGCAATCAAGGCTGGCAACCAGTTGCCGAAGCCGAAGAAACCGATGGCCTGAAAAATGTGGAACACCACCAACATGCCGATGCGCCCGCGATACGGTGCCCGCCACAAGGCCGACACCCGCGCCTGGCTGGCGGGCGCTGTGGTGGCCAGTTGCGGCTCGGGCAACGGCGCGCCGATGTCGCGCACGCAGCGCGCTTCCAGTTGATTCAGCACCGCGTCCGCTTCGGCATGGCGGCCCTGCGCTGCCAGCCAGCGCGCCGATTCAGGCAAGCGGCTGCGCAACCACCAGATCGCCAACGCAAACACACCGCTCAGCAGCACGACCCAACGCCAGCCGCTCACTCCCAGTGGCGCATGCGGCACCAGCAGCCACGCGGCCAGCGCCACTGCGGGCACCGCCAGAAACTGCACGAAGAAGGCAAACGCGAACGCCGCGCTGCGCATGTGCCGCGGGACCAGCTCGGACAGATAGGTATCGATGGTCACCAGTTCGATGCCCAGCCCGATCCCCACCACAAAGCGCAGCACGATGACCCCGGTAGCCGTGCTCTGCAGGCCCATCGCCACGGTGGCGGCGGTGTACCAGACCAGCGCGAAGGTGAACACCAGGCGGCGGCCGAAGCGGTCAGCGAACGGACTCAACAGCGCGGCGCCGACGAACAGCCCAAGAAACGTCGCTGCGGCGAATGCGGCCTGATCCGACATCCCGAAGACGCCATCGGCACCCTTGGCAAAAATGCCGTCGGCAATCAGCCCCGGGCTGATGTAGGCGGTCTGGAACAGGTCGTACAGCTCGAAGAACCCGCCCAACGCCAGCAGGCCGACCAGCCGCCACAGCGTGGCGCTGGCCGGCAGTCGGTCGATGCGCGCGGAAATCTGAGCGGCACCGGAGTCATGGGCAGGCGGGGGGGGCATGGTCATCGTGGTGTCGCATTGCAAGGCAATCCGCATCATAGCCAGCGGCCTGATCCGGCCGCGCCGGCCCTTCGTCGCGCGGTCGATGGGTTCGCGCTTAGGTCGCTGCATCTGCTGCAGCGACGCGGTCATCTGTCCATAGAGCGGTCGATACAATGACTGTGTAGCCGCCAGGCGGGCGCGGCCGGTGCCCGGTGTCCGGCGGGGCATGTACCGCTCGTGCACTCCCGTTCTTGCGCGCCGGCCACACCTGCCTCACGACTGCAGACGATGGGGTGTCGGCCACTGTTGATGACGCAGGCCGCGCACCCGTATCCGGTGTTCGGCTGCTGGAATGCTGTAATCCCCTCAGCGCCAGACAACCGACTGGCAATGCCGCCCGGGCAGCCCCATCTCTTGCACATCACTTAGTTCCGGAGCCGTCCGATGACGCCCATTTCCGTGCTCGACCTGGCGCCCGTCTGCGAAGACAGCGACACAACACACGCCTTCGCCAACATGCTCGATCTGGCGCAACACGCCGAGCGCTGGGGCTATCACCGGTACTGGCTGGCCGAGCACCACAACATGCCCGGCATTGCCAGCGCCGCCACCGCAGTATTGATCGGCCACGTCGCCGGCGGCACCAAGACCATCCGCGTCGGTTCCGGCGGCATCATGCTGCCCAACCATGCCCCCCTGCAGGTGGCCGAACAGTTCGGCACGCTGGCGTCGCTGTACCCGCAGCGCATCGATCTGGGCCTGGGCCGCGCCCCCGGAACCGATCAACCCACCGCACGCGCCTTGCGCCGCTATTTCGACGGTGCCGACCAGTTCCCGCAGGACGTGGCGGAGTTGCTGCGTTACTTCGCCCCCGCGGTGCCGGGGCAGTTGGTGCAGGCCGTCCCCGGCGCCGGGATCCATGTGCCGGTGTGGCTGCTGGGATCCAGCCTGTTCAGTGCGCGGCTGGCTGCCGCGATGGGGTTGTCGTTCGCGTTCGCCTCGCACTTCGCGCCCGATGCGATGGACGAGGCGGTGGCGATCTACCGCCGCGAATTCCGTCCGTCCGCGCAGTTGGCCAAGCCGCACGTCATGCTCGCCCTGAACGTGGTGGCTGCCGAGACCGAAGCGCAGGCGCGTCGGTTGTTCACTACCCAGCAGCAGAGTTTCGTCAATCTGCGTCGCGGCAAGCTCAGCAAGATCCCGCCGCCCATCGACGATATCGACAGCTTCTGGCAGCCGCATGAGCGTGTCGGTGTGGAGCGTGCCCTGGCATGCACCGTGCTCGGCGATACCGACCAGGTTGCGCAGGGCGTGGCCGCCTTTATCGATCGCCACGGCCCGGACGAGTTGTTGTTCACCGCCAACATCTACGATCACGCCGCGCGCCTGCGTTCGTTCGAGATCGCGGCAGAAGCGGTCCGCGAGTTGGACGTGACCACTGCGTGATTCACGTCGCTTTGCGCGTCGATCCGCTCAGATGCATGCATCTCCATTGGGAACACACGCATGCAACTTCAGGAACGTAGCGAGAGCATCAAGCAGTTGGCGGAATTGATTCGCGGCGTGGACATTGCGATGTTCACGACCGTCTCGGCGGACGGCAAGCTGGTGAGCCGCCCGCTGGGCACGCAGGAAGTCGAATTCGACGGCGACCTGTGGTTCGCCACCGCCGCCGACAGCCCGAAAGTGGCGGAAATCGCTGCCGACCCACGCGTCAACGTGGCCTACGCCTCGGCATCCAAGAACACCTACGTGTCGGTCGCAGGCACTGCGCGCGTGGTGCACGACCGCGCCAAGATCGATGCGTTGTGGTCGCCGGCAATGAAAGTGTTTTTCCCCGGCGGCAAGGACGACCCCAACCTGCGCTTGATCCATGTGCGCGCCGAGTCGGCAGAGTATTGGGACGGCCCCAGCGGCCTGCTGGGCAAGGCGCTGTATTTCGTCATGGCCGCCGTCACCGACGATACCGCCAGCCTCTCGGATAACCGCGTGGTCGATCTGAAGTAAGCAAGACCTGACGTAAGCGCCAAGCCCTGATCGGAGCACCAGGACCTGACGTAACCGACAAGTCCCGATCTAATGACCAAGGTTTGGCTTTAGTACGACGATCGGGCGTTCCAGGCGATCGGTCCTTCTAAAGGCGGCGAAAACCAATCGCCGCACGGGCCGTCTGGGTTCCATAACGCAACGTTATCCGCATGGTGCGTACGCGACACCACCGCAACCCAAGATCGCTCAACCGCCCGCCAAGCGCTTTAGCCCCTCTCCTGCGGGAGAGGGGTTGGGGTGAGGGTAGGTCTGCCAGCAACCTCGACGTTGAACGAACATCCCAACTAGCCTTCGCCAGCGAAAAAGTGTCGCCCATTCCAGCATCAGAGGTGATCCGTCAGCGCCAAAAAGCCCAATCCGGCGCGCACTCGACGGTAGAACTCAACGCCACGCCACCGGCCACCACCCACGAATCAGATCCAGCAACTGATCCGAGGTGATGCCGAACACCGCGATCGACACCAGCGCCGCGGCCCAGCCGACCAGCATCAGCGCGCCGTCGCGCTCCAGCAAGGCCAGCGCAAACAGCAGCAGGATCAAGCCGAACAGATAGTTGGTAAACGGGATCGGCAGCGTCAGTAAAATGCCGACCAGCACCAGCAGCAACCCGGTGAACACCTGCGCCGGTATCCGATCGAGCACCCCGTGCAAACGCGGCTTGAGCAGGCGGTCCAACCGCTGCAGCGTCGGCGCCAGTTTCGCCACGAAACGCTGGCTGGTGCGTCGCCGCGGCCCACGGTTGCCGATAAAAGCCGGCACCCACGGCTTGCGCAGGCAGCACATCATCTGCACTCCGATCAGCACCGTCAGCGGCCCGCTGATGCCGCCGGCCACGCCCGGAATCGGGATGAACGACGGTAGGATCGCCAGAAATAAAAATACCCCGAATGCGCTCTGCTGCAGGTCGGCCAGAATCTCGCGCACCCGCAGCACCTGCTCCGGGTCGCCGTCGCTGAAGGCCGCCAACAAACTGCGGATACCTTCATTGCGGTAGCGCATCTGCTCGCCGCCGGAGTCGTCGGATGGCGGCGCGCCGTTATCCGACGATGTCATCGCTGTCCTCGTCGCCGACGCGGCTCAGCAACAGCTTGTCCACGCGCGCACCATCCAGATCCACGATCTCGATGCGCCAGCCGGCCCAATCGAAGAATTCGCCGGCCTGCGGAATGCGCCCGAAGTAGTAAATGCACAGCCCGGCCAGCGTGTGGTAATCGCCCTCGTCGGCTTCCGGAAGTTCGGCGCCCAGCACTTCGCGCAATTCTTCCACCGGCAGCGAACCGTCGATCAGCAGCGAGCCATCCGCACGGGTGATCACCAGGGCGTCTTCGTCGGTGTTTTCCACCGCCTGCAGGCGTCCCACCACTGCGCCCATCAAGTCGCTGATGGTGACCAGTCCGCGGATTTCGCCGTATTCGTCGACCACCAGCGCCATCGACTGCTGTTCTTCGCGAAAGATCTCCAGCAGCTTCATCGCATGCGTGGACTCGGACACGAACAAGGTATCGCGCAGTGCCTGGAACAGGTGCTCGCCATGCCCGCCCAGGCGGGTGACCAGCGATTTGACCTCCAGCACCCCGGCAATGTCCTGGTCGCTGCCGCGATACACCGGGTAACGCGAGAACTCGTGCTCGCGCATCATCTGCAGGTTGCGTTCCGGTTCGGCATTGGCATCCAGCCAGGCGATGCGGTTGCGCGGCGTCATCAGGCTGTCGGCGGTGCGGTCGCCCAGGCGCATCACCCGGTTCATCATGTCGCGCTCGTGCGCGTCGATCACGCCGGCTTCGTGGCTTTCGGCCACCAGCATGCGGATTTCTTCTTCGGTGATCGATGCCGATTCGTCCTTGCCCATGCCCAGCATGCGCAGCACCAACCGCGTGGAGCGCGCCAGCACCCACACCCCGGGCGCGGCGATCTTGGCCAGCCAGGTCATCGGCACCGCGACAAAGCCGGCGATATCTTCGGAATTGCGCAATGCCAGCCGCTTGGGCACCAACTCGCCGAAGATCAGCGTCAAAAAGGTGATCAGCGCCACTGCCAGCGTGCTGCCGATCACCACTGAATACGGTTTAGGATCGCCGACCAGCGAGAAGGTGGCCGACAGCGCAGGGAAGGCCAGCTGCAGCCGCTCGCCGATGGCCTCGCCGATGGCTTCGCCGCCGAACAGGCCGGTCAGGATGCCGATCGAGGTGATACCGATCTGGACCGTGGACAGGAAGTTCTCGGGGCTCTCGGCCAAGGCCAGCGCCCGCGCGGCGCGCTTGCTGGAGCCAGCCATCTGCTTCAGGCGGCTCTTGCGCGAGGTCATCAACGACATCTCCGACATGGCGAAGAAGCCGTTCAACACGATCAGTGCGATGACGATCAGAAACTCAACCACGGGCGTCTTCCCCGGTCAGTGAAGGGGAGGGCGGGCAAGCGCGGGGTTGGCCGGCGCGCACAGGGGCGGGGCGGCAACGGGGAAATATAGGGTCGTCTTCCATAGGGTGCGCCCGAAAGCGCGGAGGCATGTTAGCAAATTACAGGGTGATTCGAGCCGGGAAATGCCGATGTGAAGGCCGTGCGCGGCGCCGATGTACCCAGACAGGTCATGGAACGGTCATAATTCGTCCTTGGCGCCCGTCTCTCCCTCGACGGCAGGAAGTTCTCCACCCATGTTCTCGTTGCAGACCATCTTCGGTTCCGGCAAGCAGTTCTATTCGCTTCTGAACGAAGCGGCGCAGGCCGCCTACGACAGCACCAAGGCGTTGCACGCCATGATGCGCACGTCCGACCGGCAGCCCGCGCTGGACGCCTTCAAGCTGGCCCGCCTGCGCGAACGCGCCGCCTCCGACAAGATCGGCCAGGCGCTGGTGGACAGCTTCATGACCCCGATCGAGCGCGAAGACATCGAAGCGCTGGGCTCGGCGTTGTACAAGATTCCCAAGCAGGTCGAAAAATTCGCCGACCGCTATTCGCTGGCCACCAAGCACCTGGAACACATCGACTTCGCTCCGCGCGCGGCGATGCTGGAGCAGGCCGCCGCGGTGGTGGTGGAGATGGTCACCGACCTGCCGCAGATGAACATCGATCGCATGACTGCGCTCAACGACAAGCTGCGCACGCTGGAAAACGAGGCCGACCGCCTGATGCTCGAGTTGTACCGCGACATCTATTCCGGCCGCCTGGACACGCTGCAGATGTTCCTGCTCAAGGAGTTCTTCGAGATCCTGGAGAAAGCCATCGACCGTTGCCGCGAGGCAGGGGTGGTGGTGTACCAGATCGTATTGAAGAACAGCTGAGGTCGCCGCGTGCTTACCCTTGTTCTGGTGGTGATCCTGGCCGCGTTGGTGTTCGAGTTCATCAACGGCTTCCACGACACTGCCAATTCCATCGCCACTGTTGTCGCCACCAAGGTGTTGTCGCCGGGTTGGGCGGTGATGCTGGCCGCCGGCATGAATTTGATCGGCGCCCTGACCGGCACTGCGGTGGCCTTGACGATTGCGTCTGGCCTGCTCAACACCAACGTGGTCGAGGTCACCCCGCAGGTGATTTTGTGCGCGCTGCTGGGCGGCATCATCTGGAACCTGATCACCTGGTGGAAGGGCCTGCCGTCGTCGTCCTCGCATGCGCTGATCGGTGGCCTGTGCGGCGCCGGTCTGGCCGCCGCGCACAACAATTGGGACGCGTTGATCTGGTCGGAAAGCGTCGGCAACTGGGCCAAGAACAAGGGCCTGTTGTGGAAGGTGTTTGTGCCGATGATCACCTCGCCGATCGCCGGCTTCCTGCTCGGTATCGTGGTGATGATGCTGCTGTGGGCCATCATCGCCGGCATGTCGCGGCTCGGTGGGCGGATCGGGCGGCTGGCGCGGCCGCGCTGGGTCAATGCGTTCTTCGGCAAGGCGCAGATCGCCTCGGCCGCGTACATGGGCTACGCCCACGGCCATAACGATGCGCAGAAGACCATGGGCATCATTGCGATGACCCTGATAGGTGCGCAGTCGGCCGGTGCGCTGGACAATCTGCCGAGCTGGCTGGCATTTCTGCATCCGGGTACCGGCCTGGCCGCCGGTGACGGCATCCCGATGTGGATCGTGCTGACCTGCGCGGTGGTGATGGCGGCCGGCACCGCGTCAGGTGGCTGGAAGATCATCAAGACGCTCGGCCACAAGATGGTCAAGCTGCATCCCATCCACGGCTTTGCCGCCGAAACCAGCTCGGCCACCGTGCTCACCGTGGCTGCGCATTTCGGCATGCCGGTGTCGACCACGCACAGCATTTCGACCGCGATCATGGGCGTGGGGTTTGCCAAGAACCCGCGTTCGCTGCGGCTGGGCGTGATCGAGCGCATCGTCTGGGCGTGGATCCTCACCATCCCAGCCGCGGGCGGTGTGGCGTATCTGATCCTGACGCTGTTCGAGCTGTTTGGCTGGACCTGATGCGATGTCGCGGAGCGGTCACGCACCGCCGTCACGCTGCGCTGTTATTGCGCAAGGGATCTGCCGTGACCGGGGGTGCCTGCGCGTCCTGAGTGAGAACCTTCCGCGATGATGCTTGCCCTGGTGTGCGTGTTGTTCGGCTTGGCCTGGTTGATCGACCGTCGCGGATCGCGGCGGTTGTCGCGCGTGCTGGCCGGGGCCAGCCTGGCGCTGGTGTTCGCGGTCGGTTGCGGGCCGCTGCCATCGTGGATGCTGCAGAACCTGCAACACACCGGCCTCAACGATTTCAATGCATGGGGCGCGCGCAACGTCATCGTGCTGCTGGGCGCCGGCACCGTGCGCCCGCAAGGCCGCGATGCGGTGGCCGAGGCCAATATGTTCGCCTATGGCCGCATCGTCGAATCGGCGCGGCTGTATCGGCAATGCCGGCACAGCGGCGGCGATTGCAAGATCGAGATCAGCGGCGGCGACGCACGCGGCCTGGGCCTGTCGGAGGCGGTGGTGTATCAGCGCGTGTTGATCGGGCTGGGGATCGATCGGACAGACCTGATCATGGAGCCGTCCAGCATGAACACCTGGCAGAACGCGCAATTCAGTCAGCCCTTGCTGCGCGCGCACCGGCCCGATCGCGTCGTGCTGGTGTCCTCGGCCACGCATCTGCGCCGCGCCGAGCTGTACTTCCGCCATTTCGGGATCGATGCCATTCCGGTGCGCGCCGACTGGCTCACCGCGTCCTGGTCGATCCTGCCGCAGAGCTACAACTTCACCCTGGCCGATGTCGCCTTGCACGAATACCTGGGCATCGCGCGGTACCGGCTTTACCAATGGATGGGCTGGAACGTGAAAGCGACCGCGCCTGGCGCGGTCTAAAGCGTCACGACGCGGTTGATTCATCGCCGGACGTAAGTCGCACGCCCGGCACTGCATGCGCTCAGCGCGTTTCGTACATCGCCTTGACGTCGCGACGGAACGCGGCCTGGCTATCGGCGCGGTTGTAGAACATGTGGCCGCCCGGATATTCGTGTACCTGCACGCGGTTGGGGTCGCCCATCGCCGGCATCTGATCCACGGTGAGCACCGAGCCCATGAACGGGCAGGAGAGGTCGTTCCAGCCATGTGCGATCAGCACCCGCAGCTTGGGGTCGATTGCCACCGACTGACGCAGCTGCGTCACCGCACCCTTGCGCAGCTCATCGCCCCATTCCCACGCCGTATTGACCTCGTAATTGATCGCCTGATAGCGCGCATCGACTTTCCAGCCGACGATCCGGGTGACGAAGTCCACCATCGCGGTGGTGGTCGGGGCGATGATGCTGTCCAGCAGCGGGTCGCTGGCGCGCTGCGTGGGGTCGTTGGGGAACGGGTCGAAGGCGGTCACGTTGGCGTCGTAGCGGCTGCCCAGCTCGCCCTTGTCGCGAAACACTTCGCGTAGATACGCCTGGGTTTCCAGCCGTCCACCGGAGCGGCGCACATAGGCCGGATCCAGCCCGGTCATGCGGGTGACCTGTTGCAGCATCGCCTCCGTAGCCTGCGGGTCGGTGCGGCCTTTCATCAGCGCCACCGCGTAGTCGCTGCGGGTGTAGTCGATCACCTGGCGCATCGCGCTGTCGCTGAGTTGGCCCTGGCGTTCCAGATGCGCAGCGGCGATCGAGGGCAGGGTCAGCATCCACGCCAGCGGCGAGACGTCACTGTTGTCGTCCAGGGTCGGGTTGAGGAACGGCGAGACCAGCACCACGCCGTTCATCGCCACGCCAAGGCGGGTCTGCAGATACTGGGTGATGCGCGGGCCGCGGAAACCGCCATAGCTTTCGCCGACCAGATACTTGCGCGTCTGCAGGCGGCGATTCTTCAGCAGCCAGTCGTAGATCACGCGCGAAAGATATTCGACGTCGGCCTGCGGGTTGTAGAACTGCTTCTTGGCTTCGTCATCGCCGATCAGTGCGCGGCTGAAGCCGGTGCCGACCGGGTCGATGAACACCAGATCAGTAAAGTCCAGCCAGGTGCCAGGATTGTCGCGCAAGGTCGCCGGCGCAGATGCACTGTCGCCTTCGGCGCCGAAGCCGACCACCTTCGGCCCGATTGCGCCCATGTTCAGATACACCGACGCCGCGCCTGGTCCGCCGTTCAAGGCAAAGGTCACCGGGCGGTCCTTGCCGTCCACGGTGTAGGCGGTGAATACCACCTCGCCGGTGGTCTTGCCCTGCGCATCGCGCACCGGCAGCGTGCCGACGGTGGCGGTGTAACTCAGCGTTCGCCCGGCAAGGCGCGTACTTTGGCGCACGCTGACATCGGCCGGCAGCGGTGCGGGTTTGCTCGCAGCGGCATCGGCCTTGGCGTCAGGCTTGGAATCGGTCTTGCTGTCCTGCGCGGCGGCGAATGCCGGGACGCCGAACAGCAGGCAGGCCAGCAGGCCGGTATGGAACAAGGAGGGCATGGGCAATCGGCAGTCGAACGGAAGAACGCTGATGCTAGGCTGCGGCACCACGCGGTGGATGTGCAAAAAGGCATGCCTGTCGCGCTGACCGATTCCGAGCGGGTCGCTATCATCGCGCGCCCTGGTAATCGAGCTGCAGATGAGACCTGGCGCCGTTCGACATGCGTGTGCCGTGTTGCTGCTGTTGGCTGGCTGTGCGGCAGCGCCACCTGCACCGGTACGCCATCCCAGCGACCCGGATGCGTTGTGGCGCATCGTCTCGACCCGATGCCTGGCAGAGGCGCCGCGGCCGCCCGACTGCGCCGCCGTGTGGTCGGATCCGGCGCGCCGGGCGGTGCTGTTGAAAGACCGTCACGGCAGCTTCCAGTATTTGTTGGTGCCCAGCGTGCGGGTCAGTGGAATCGAAGACCCCGCGTTGCTGCGCGCCGACGCGCCGAATTATTTCGCCACTGCCTGGGACGCGCGCAGCTTCGTGGCGCAGGCGCTGCAACGTCCGCTGCCAAGGCAATACGTGAGCCTTGCGTTGAACTCGCCGCACGGGCGCTCGCAGGAGCAGCTGCATATCCACATCGATTGCCTGCGTCCGGACGTATACGCAGCGCTACAGCGTCAGCGCACTGAGATCGGCCCGGAATGGCGTGCCCTGGCCGAGCCGCTGCTGGGGCATGTGTATCTGGCCAGGACGCTGGAAGGCACTGCGCTGGAGCAAGATCCGATTCGCCTGCTCGCAGACGCGCTTCCTGCCGATGCCAGCTTGCGCGATTACTCGCTGGTGGTCGCCGGCGCGCAACTGCAGGACGGGCGACCGGGGTTCGTTCTACTGGCGACACGGCAGGATGCACCCAGCGGTAACCGTGCCAGTGGCGAAGAAGTGCAGGACCACGCCTGCGGTCTGGTGACCGGTGCAACGCAGGTGTTGCCGGGCGTACGTTGAGGTGGTGTTAGACCGGCTCGTCAGCGCGCCCTGGTTATTAAGCGCGATGCGTTGCAGTTCAAGTAGACGGATCGCTGCCGGTAGGTGGCGAAAGTCAGTACCGCACACGGTCATCGCTGTATCTGCTTTGCCTGCGCAACTATGCCTTTGGCAAGGTGCTTGGCGGCACGCGCACGCGCACCAGCAGTAAGCGCGTGTGCTGCGTCCTCTCTACGCAGAGTGAGCGCTTAACCACGCACACGCGTGCAAGAAGCGTACGCGTGTGCGTTGCCCTCTCTGTGTTGAGAGAGGGCGTTTTTGCAGGGCTTTAGACTTCCAGCGACGCCAGGTCGCCCTTGGTTTCCAGCCACTGCTTGCGGTCGCCCGCGCGTTTTTTTGCCAGCAGCATGTCCATCAACGAGCGGGTCTGCTCGCCGTCGTCGATGGTCAACTGCACCAGCCGGCGCGTGTCCGGATGGATGGTGGATTCGCGTAGCTGCTGCGGGTTCATCTCGCCCAGGCCCTTGAAGCGGGTGACGCTGATCTGGCCCTTCATTTTCTCGCGCGCGATCTTGTCCAGCAGCGTGGTCTTTTCTTCTTCATCCAGCGCGTAGAACACCTGCTTGCCCACGTCCACGCGGAACAGCGGCGGCATCGCCACGAACACATGTCCGGCGGCCACCAGCGCGGGGAAATGCTGCAGGAACAGGGCCGTCAACAACGTGGCGATATGCAGGCCGTCGGAGTCCGCATCGGCCAGGATCACCACCTTGCCGTAGCGCAGCCCGGTGATGTCGTCCTTGCCCGGGTCGCAGCCAATCGCAATGGCCAGGTTGTGCACTTCTTCAGACGCCAGCACGCTACCCGATGCCACTTCCCAGGTGTTGAGGATCTTGCCGCGCAGCGGCAGGATCGCCTGGAAATCCTTGTCGCGCGCCTGCTTGGCCGAGCCGCCGGCCGAGTCGCCTTCGACCAGGAACAGTTCGGTGCGCGACAGATCCTGGCTGATGCAGTCGGCCAGCTTGCCGGGCAGGGCGGGGCCCTGGGTGACCTTCTTGCGGACGATCTGCTTTTCGGTCTTCAGCCGCGCACTGGCGCGGTCGATGGCGATCTGCGCGATCTTCTCGCCGATGTCCACGTTCTGATTGAGATACAGGCTGAAGGCATCGTGCGCGGCGCCTTCGATGAAGCCGGCCGCCTGGCGCGAGGACAGCCGTTCCTTGGTCTGCCCGGAGAACTGCGGGTCGGTCATCTTCAGGCTGAGCACGAAGGTGACCCGGTCCCACACGTCTTCCGGCGCCAGCTTGACGCCGCGCGGCAGCAGATTGCGGAAGTCGCAGAACTCGCGCAGCGCATCGGTCAGGCCCGAACGCAGGCCGTTGACGTGGGTGCCGTGCTGCGCGGTCGGGATCAGGTTGACGTAGCTTTCCTGTACCAGCTCGCCTTCGGGTACCCAGGCTGCGGCCCAGTCGACGATCTCGGTGTCTTTCTTCAGGCTGCCTGCGAACAGGTCGGCCGGCAGCATCTCGTGCTCGGCCATCTCGCCCTTCAAATAATCGCGCAGGCCGTTTTCGAAGTACCAGCTGTCCTGCTCGCCGGTGGCCTCGTCATGCAGCTTGACGGTCAGGCCAGGGCACAGCACCGCCTTGGCGCGCAGCAGATGGCGCAGCGCACGCACATTGAATTTGGGTGTGTCGAAGTACTTCGGGTCGGCCCAGAAGCGCAGCCGCGTACCAGTGTTCTTCTTGCCGACCGTGCCGACGACCTCCAGCTTGGAGGCGGCGATGCCGTCGTGGAACTCCATGCGGTGCTCGCTGCCTTCGCGCTTGATGAACAGCTCGACCTTGGTCGAGAGCGCATTGACCACGCTCACGCCCACGCCGTGCAGGCCGCCAGAGAAGGTGTAGTTGCGGTTATTGAACTTGCCGCCGGCGTGCAGGCGGGTCAGGATCAGTTCGACACCGGGAATCTTCTCTTCCGGATGCATGTCCACCGGCATGCCGCGCCCGTCATCGGACACTTCGCAGCTGCCGTCCTTATACAAGGTGACTTCGACCTGCCGGGCGTGGCCGGCCAGCGCTTCATCGACGGAGTTGTCGATCACCTCCTGCGCCAAATGGTTCGGGCGCGCGGTGTCGGTATACATGCCCGGGCGGCGTTTGACCGGGTCCAGGCCCGACAGCACTTCAATATCGGCGGCGTTATAACGGGTGTTCATGCATCTCGCTGGCACGTGAAACGACGCGCAAGTGTGGCGGCTGGGGCGTTTTTTTGCACGCGACCGGCATTCAGTGCGCGGCCGGGTACCACTGGCTACCCTGGCGTTGGTTTCGGAACCAAACGTCCCCACCTGAGGATGTCACCGACGCCAAAGAGGACGCCATGAAGTTCAAGCACATCCTGATGCTCACCCTCGGTGCGGCCGCGGTCGCAGCACTTCCTGCCCTGGCCCAGGCGGCTCCGCAGCAGACCGGGCAGGGCGCCACCGCGCAAAAGGCCGACGATGCCAAGGCCAAGACCGACGCTGAGCGCAAGGCCGAGCGCCGCGCCGCCGCTGCCGCGCAGAAGCCCAAGGCCGACAACGCGCCGCGTGAGGAAGAGGAAGAAGAGAAGCCCGCACGCTGACGCATCTGCGCAGCGCGACGTGTTCCACGGACGCCCCGGCTTCGGCCGGGGCGTCTGCATTTGCGCGCCGTGGCGCGCATTTGCCGCGTGCGACGCCCCGGGCGTCACACAACCCTTGGGCATTCGCCCGTCACCCGCTAAACTATGGCTTTCCGGGAGGCTTCAAGCCCCATGACCCCCCTGATTTTTGTTACCGGCGGCGTAGTGTCCTCGCTAGGCAAGGGCATTGCCGCCGCTTCGCTTGCCTCCATTCTGGAAGCGCGTGGCCTCAAGGTCACGATGATGAAGCTGGACCCGTACATCAATGTGGACCCGGGCACGATGAGCCCGTTCCAGCATGGCGAGGTCTACGTCACCGACGACGGTGCCGAAACCGACCTGGACCTGGGCCACTACGAGCGCTACGTGCGCACGCGGCTGTCGCGCAAGAATTCGGTCACCACCGGCCGGATCTACGAGAACGTGATCCGCAAGGAGCGCCGCGGCGATTACCTGGGCGCCACCGTGCAGGTGATCCCGCACATCACCGACGAAATCCGCCGTTGCATCGACGAGGCTACGGCCGGCTTCGATGTGGCGCTGATCGAGATCGGCGGCACCGTCGGCGATATCGAGTCGCTGCCGTTCCTGGAAGCCATTCGCCAGGTCCGCACCGAGCGCGGCGCGGAAAAAGCCATGTTCATGCACCTCACCCTGGTGCCGTACATCGCCGCGGCCGGTGAGTTGAAGACCAAGCCGACCCAGCACTCGGTCAAGGAACTGCGCTCGATCGGCATCCAGCCGGACGTGCTGCTGTGCCGCTCCGAGCAGGCGGTGCCGGATTCGGAGCGTCGCAAGATCGCCTTGTTCACCAACGTCTCCGAGCGCGCGGTGATCAGCTGCCCGGATATCGACGTGCTCTACGGCATGCCGCTGGAATTGCTGCGCCAGGGCCTGGACGAGCTGGTCATCGATCAGTTCAAGCTGCGCGACAAGGTCGCCGCAGCCGATCTGTCCGAATGGGCGGCGGTGGTGGATGCGGTCAAGCATCCGCTCGACGAAGTCACCATCGCGGTGGTCGGCAAGTACGTCGATCACCAGGACGCCTACAAGTCGGTGGCCGAGGCGCTGCGTCACGGCGGTCTGCGCCAGCGCACCAAGGTCAACTTGAAGTGGCTGGAAGCGCAGGATCTGGAAGGCAGCGACATGGCGGCCTTGCAGGACATCGACGGCATTCTGGTGCCGGGCGGCTTCGGCGATCGCGGGTTCGAAGGCAAGGTGCAGACCTCCAAGTTCGCGCGCGAGCACAAGGTGCCGTATTTCGGCATCTGCTACGGCATGCAGGCCGCGGTGGTGGACTATGCGCGCCATGTCGCCGATCTGGACGCGGCCAACAGTACCGAAAACGATCGCCAGTCGCCGCATCCGGTGATCGGCCTGATCACCGAATGGCGCACCGCCACCGGCGAAGTCGAAAAGCGCGACGAAAAATCCGATCTGGGCGGCACCATGCGGCTGGGCTTGCAGGAGCAGCGACTCAAGCCGGGCACGCTGGCGCGCGAGGTGTATGGCAAGGACGTGGTGGCCGAGCGTCATCGCCATCGCTACGAGTTCAACAACCGCTACCGTACCCAGCTGGAAGATGCCGGCCTGGTGATCTCCGGCAAGTCGATGGACGACACGCTGGTGGAAGTGGTCGAGCTGTCGCGCGATGCACACCCGTGGTTCCTGGCCTGCCAGGCGCATCCGGAGTTCCTGTCCACCCCGCGCGACGGGCACCCGTTGTTCATCGGCTTCGTGCGCGCCGCGCGCGAGAAGAAGGCCGGCGGCAAGCTGCTCAAGGAAGCGCGTGCGTGAGCAGTGCCTTCTCCCCTCGGGAGAAGGTGGCTCCAAGCGCCGGAGCGCCGCAATACACCGGAAGATGGCGGTCCTGATGGACGCGTCGCCACGCGCAGCCAGGGCAAACCATCGGGCTTCGCAAGCGCTTCGCAACCGTACCCGCACCCCAGCCTCTCTCCCGACGGGAGAGGGGCTTCAATCGAAATAAGGTGACCTGATGAAACTGTGTGACTTTGAAGTCGGCCTCGACCAGCCGTTGTTTCTGATTGCAGGCCCGTGCGTGATCGAGTCGATGCAGTTGCAGCTCGACGTCGCCGGCAAGCTCAAGGAGATCACCGGCAAGCTCGGGGTCAACTTCATCTTCAAGTCGAGCTTCGACAAGGCCAACCGCACCTCGGGCACCAGCTTCCGCGGCCCCGGCCTGGAAGAAGGATTGAAGGTGCTGGACGCGGTGAAAAAGCAGATCGGCGTGCCGGTGCTCACCGACGTGCACGAATACACCCCGATGAACGAAGTCGCCGCCGTCGTCGACGTGTTGCAGACCCCGGCGTTTCTGGTGCGCCAGACTGACTTCATCAAGAACGTCTGCGCCGCCGGCAAGCCGGTCAACATCAAGAAGGGTCAGTTCCTGGCGCCGTGGGACATGAAGCCGGTGGTCGAAAAAGCCAAGTCGACCGGCAACGAGCAGATCATGGTCTGCGAGCGTGGCGCCTCGTTCGGCTACAACAATCTGGTCAGCGACATGCGCTCGCTCAGCGTGATGCGCGACACCGGCTGCCCGGTGGTGTTCGATGCCACGCATTCGGTGCAGTTGCCGGGCGGGCAGGGCAGCAGCTCCGGTGGCCAGCGCGAGTTCGTACCGGTGCTGGCGCGTGCTGCGGTGGCCGTGGGCATTTCAGGCCTGTTCGCCGAAACCCATCCGGACCCGTCCAAAGCGCTCTCCGATGGCCCCAATGCCTGGCCGCTGGACCGCATGGAAGAACTTCTCGAAACGCTGATGGAACTGGATGCAGTGACCAAGAAGCACGGGTTCGCGCGCTTCGCATGAGTTCTGACGTCGTATGAGTTCCGACCCATGGGCGTTGGCGGCAGCGCGTCGCCAACGCCGGCACTGGCGGCAATGGCCCTGGGGCTGGATGGCGTTGGGGATGTCGCTCGCGGCATGGGCCTGTCTGGCCGTGATGGCCTTCCTGGTGACCGCCAGCATCGGCATGCCGGGCGACGGCAGCCATGCGATGCAGGCCACGCGCATTCCAATGTTTGTCACGCTGCTGGTAGGCGCGCTGGTCACGCTGGGCGGTCTTGTCGCCAGCCCGGTCGCGTTCTCGCAGCGTCGCCAGCCGGGCGCTGCAGCCATGGGCCTGGCGCTGCTGCTCTTGCTACTGCTGTTTTGTTTGTCGCTGCTGTCCCTGAGAGCCTAGTCGCGCAGTCTTGCCGGCTTGCCGGTCTGGCACGCATCCAGCCCCATGCGATTTGGCAATGGACCGGTGTGCAGCGATAATCCGGCAGCTTGTTTCCGGTGTACTTCCCCCTTACTGGTAACCGATCGACCTATGACCACTATCGCCAAGATCCTCGCCCGCGAAATCCTCGATTCCCGCGGCAATCCCACGCTGGAGGCCGAAGTCACGCTGGCAGACGGCTCGTTCGGCCGCGCGGCCGTGCCCTCGGGCGCCTCGACCGGCACCAAGGAAGCGGTGGAGCTGCGCGACGGCGACAAGACCCGTTACATGGGCAAGGGCGTGCGCCACGCGGTGGACAACGTCAACGGCACCATTGCCGAGACGCTCAAGGATTTCGACGCGGCCGACCAGCAGGGTCTGGACCGTCGCCTGATCGACCTGGATGGCACCGAGAACAAGGGCCGCCTGGGCGCCAACGCGCTGCTGGGTGTTTCGCTGGCCGCCGCGCATGCGGTTGCCGCCTCGCGCAAGCAGCCGCTGTGGCAGTACCTGTCCACCATCACCGAATCCGATGTGCAATTGCCGGTGCCGATGATGAACATCATCAACGGCGGCGCGCATGCCGACAACAACGTCGACTTCCAGGAATTCATGGTGCTGCCGGTCGGTTGCAGCTCGTTCTCCGAAGCGCTGCGCGCCGGCACCGAAATCTTCCATTCGCTCAAGTCGGTGCTCAAGGGCCACGGTCTGAGCACGGCGGTGGGCGATGAAGGCGGCTTTGCGCCGGACTTCCGCAGCAACGTCGAAGCGCTGGACACCATTCTCGAAGCGATCGGCAAGGCTGGTTACACCGCCGGCGAAGACGTGCTGCTGGGCCTGGACGTGGCCTCCAGCGAGTTCTACGACAACGGCAAGTACAATCTGGTCGGCGAGAACAAGCGCCTGACCAGCGAGCAGTTCGTCGACTTCCTGGCCGACTGGGTTGCGCAGTACCCGATCATCAGCATCGAAGACGGCCTGGCCGAAGACGATTGGGCCGGCTGGAAGTTGCTGACCGACCGCGTCGGCAAGAAGGTGCAGCTGGTGGGCGACGATCTGTTCGTCACCAACCCGAAGATCTTCAAGCAGGGCATCGACTCGGGCACCGCCAACGCGATACTGATCAAGGTCAACCAGATCGGCACGCTGACCGAAACGCTGGAAGCGATCGCCATGGCGCACGCAGCCAACTATGCGTCCATCGTCTCGCACCGTTCCGGCGAAACCGAAGACACCACCATCGCCGACATCGCCGTGGCCACCACCGCCACCCAGATCAAGACCGGCTCGCTGTGCCGCAGCGACCGTGTGGCCAAGTACAACCAACTGCTGCGCATCGAGCAGGCGTTGGGCTCCGGCGCGCGTTACGCCGGCCGCGACGCGTTCGTTTCGATCAAGCGATAAGCCGTGCGCAACTGGCGCTGGCTACTGCTGGTGCTGGCGGTGCTGCTGGCTTGGCTGCAGTACCGCTTCTGGTTCGGGCCTGGGAATTCCGGTGAAGTCATGATGCTGGAAGCCCAGGTCGCGCATCAGACACAGGACAACGAAGGTCTGCGCCAACGCAACCAGGCGTTGGCAGCAGAGGTGAAGGATTTGAAGGACGGCGAGGCGGCAATCGAAGAGCGCGCACGCAGCGAGCTGGGCATGATCAAACCGGGCGAGACGTTCTATCGCGTGGTCGAAGATGCGCCACTGCTGCCTGCCGCAACCACTGAACCTGCGCCCGCGCCGGCCACGTCCGAGCCCGCATCTGCGACGGAACAGCATCCATGACCGGCTCGATCTGGGCCATCGTGCCGGCCGCAGGGCGCGGCACGCGGTTTGGCGGCGCGCTTCCCAAGCAATACCTGCCAGCAGCGGGCCAACCGCTGATGGCCTACACCTTGGCAGCGCTGGCCGCGCATCCGGCGGTCGCCGGCATTCTGGTGGCGATTGCGCCGGGCGATGCCGACTGGCCGGGCTGGACGGCGGTGCAGTCCAAGCCGGTGTTGACCTGCGTTGGCGGTGCCACACGCGCAGCTTCGGTACTGGCCGGCTTGCTGGCCCTGCCCGAGAGCGTGCGTGCGGACGACTTCGTGCTGGTGCACGACGCCGCGCGTCCGAATCTGGCATTGGCAGATCTGGACCGGCTGTTGGAAATCGGCCGTGGCGACCCGGTCGGCGCGATCCTGGCCGCACCGGTGCGCGACACGCTTAAACGTGCCGGCGACGACGGCGGTATCGATGGCACCGAACCACGCGAGCGCCTGTGGCGCGCGCTGACACCGCAGCTGTTTCGGCGGCATCAACTGATTCGGGGCCTCACCGACGCGTCGGCTGCCGGTGTCGACGTCACCGACGAGGCCATGGCGATGGAGCGACTTGGGTTGCGTCCGTTGCTGGTGGAAGGCGCCGAGGACAATTTCAAGGTCACCACGCCGGCGGATCTGGCACGCTTCGAGTTCGAACTTGTACGCCGCGGCGTTGCGGTAGACGCCGATCCGGCCGCTGCGTCCTACGAGGTTGCGCTACCCGCGCGCAGCGATGCCGGGCTGGGCATCGTTGCCAGCGACGGCAGCGACGCCTCTTAATCACCACGGGTTTTCCATGTCCTTCAATTTCCGAATCGGCCAGGGCTACGACGTACATGCGTTTGGCGATGGCGACCATGTGATGCTTGGCGGCGTGCGTGTCGCGCATAGCCACGGCGTGCTCGCGCACAGCGATGGCGATGTGGTGTTGCACGCACTCTGCGATGCGATGCTGGGCGCGTTGGCGCTGGGCGATATCGGCCAGCATTTCCCGCCCTCGGATGAGCGCTGGAAGGATGCCGACAGCGCGCAGTTTCTGCAGCACTGCGATCAATTGCTGCGCGAGCGTGGCTGGCGCGTCGGCAATGCCGATATCACCGTCATCTGCGAGCGGCCCAAGGTTGGCCCGCATGCGCTGGCCATGCGCGAACGCATTGCCGGGCTGCTGGGCATCGAGCTCGATGCGGTCAGCGTCAAGGCGACAACCAGCGAGAAGCTCGGCTTCACCGGTCGTGGCGAAGGTATCGCCGCGCAGGCTGCGGTGCTGCTGGGCAAGATCGCGCTCTAAGCGCGGCTAACACACATAGCGAGCGGGTGTGGACGGCCGCGCTCGGAACTGCAGTGTATGAGTCGTACATGCCGCACCGAGTACCGGCCGCATCCGGCTGGCGATGAGCGCCGTGGTTTTGTTAGCTGCTCTACAACGCACTCCTGCATGCCGGGTTTTTGGCATGCACCACGACATTCCGCGCCGAGAGCTCGGCAAACAGCGCACGATCCGTCGGCGCGAAGGCGAACCACAGCATGAGCGAGACCTCCTCCCTTCCGCGCGCGCATGGCGCAGCGGTCCTCAGCGCGGCAATGCGCAGCACGCCGGAAGATTTCCAGGTCGATGAGCTGCCGTCGTTCGAGCCCTCGGGCGAAGGCGAGCATCTGTTGCTCACCATTCGCAAGCGTGGGCAGAACACGGCTTACATCGCTAAACACCTTGCGAAATGGGCGGGCATCGCGGAGATGGGCGTCAGCTATGCAGGGCTGAAGGATCGCCATGCAGTGACCACGCAACGTTTCAGTGTGCACCTGCCCAAGCGCATCGCGCCGGACCTTGCAACGCTCGACGATGCGCAGATGCAGGTGGTCCACAGCGCCTGGCATAACCGCAAGCTGCAGCGCGGCGCGCTGCTGGGCAATCGCTTCGTGCTGACGTTGCGTCAGGTGCAGGGCGAGCGCGACGCCATCGAGCAACGCTTGCAGGCAATCGCCGCGCGCGGCATCCCCAACTGGTTTGGCGAACAGCGCTTCGGTCGCGATGGCGGCAATGTGGCGTCTGCGCTGGCGATGTTCGGTTACCTGCAAGAGGCCGACGGCACGCTGGTGCCGGCCCCCAAGCGCCGTCTGCGTAACGATCAACGCTCGATCCTGCTATCTGCGGCGCGCTCGTCGCTGTTCAATCGCGTGCTGAGCGCACGTGTGGAGCAGGGCAGCTGGGATGCGGCGCTGGATGGCGAAGCGTGGATGCTGGATGGCTCGCGTAGCGTATTCGGCCCCGAGCCGTGGAGCGAGGTGTTGGCCGAGCGGCTGGCACGCTTCGACATCCATCCGAGCGGTCCGCTGTGGGGCGTGGGCGAACTGCGTCCCACCGCTCAGGCCGCTGCGGTGGAGCAGGGCGCGTTAGCGGATTCGCAATCGGAGGCATTGCGCCAGGGACTGGAAGCTGCCGAATTGAAACAGGAGCGCCGCGCGCTGCGCCTGCGTCCGCAAGAGCTGCAGTATCGCTGGCTGGACGAGCAGACCTTGCAGGTGGAATTCGCGCTGCCACCGGGCTGCTACGCCACTGCAGTGCTGTGGGAGTTGGGGGAAGTCAGCGATGCGGGTCGTGCAGCGGCAACCAGTCGTTCCGACGACTGAGCGTGCTCAATCAAAGCACCCTATGCCGCAGATGCCAGGCCCCACGCAGCCATCCGTCTCGTAGGAGCGGCCCCGGCCGCGACCTGCACCACCGATCGCTTGTCAGCCGCACGCAAGCGCGGTTGCAAGCGAAGCAGCTATCCGGCGCAGCGAATACTCGGGAATGAAGGCGACTGAGCGGATCAAGCACGCCGTCTGCTGACACACGCACAAAAACGAGTCCCGTTCTCGTAGGAGCGGCCCCGGCCGCGACCCGCACGACCGATCGCTTGTCAGCCGCACGCAAGCGCGGCTACAGGCGAAGCAGCTATCCGGCCCAGCGAATACTCGGGAATGAAGGCGACTGAGCGGATCAAGCAAGCCGTCCGCTGACACACGCACAACAGCGAGTCCCGTTCTCGTAGGAGCGGCCCCGGCCGCGACCCGCACGACCGATCGCTTGTCAGCCGCACGCAAGCACGGTTGCAAGCGAAGCAGTTATCCGGCGCAGCGAATACTCGGGAATGAAGGCGGCTGAGCGGATCAAGCAAGCCGTCTGCTGCCGCACGCACAACAACGAGCTCCGTTCTCGTAGGAGCGGCCCCGGCCGCGACCCGCACCACCGATCGCTTGTCAGCCGCACGGAAGCACGGTTGCAAGCGAAGCAGCCTCTCCGGCGCAGCGAATGCTCGGAAGTGAAGACTAATGCTCGGGACTGACTATGGGTGGCGCAACGCAAGCGTCAGGCTGCATGCGCATAGACCGCAACTCATCCCAACACGGCGTCTGCCTGTCAGGCAGCAAACACACCCGCACCTACCCACGCATCAGCCCACTATCGCCGCGCCAACAACACCAATAACGCACCGGTGCCGCCTTGCGTCGGCGGCGCCGAATGAAATGCCAGCACATCGTTGCGCTGGCGCAGCAGGCGGTCCATCAGGTTCTTCAGCACTGGCGCGCCATTGTCCGATTGCAGGCCCTTGCCATGGATGATGCGCACGCAGCCATGTTCGTGCGCATGCGCATCCAGCAGGAACTGCCGCAGCAACACCTCGGCCTGGGCTGCGGTGGCGCCATGCAGATCCAGCTCGTCCTGCACCGAAAATTGCCCGCGCTTGAGGCGTTGAAACAAACGAGTGGGAAGATTCTCGCGACGATAACTAGCCGTGTCGCCGGCTTCCAGCGGTGCGCTGTCGCGTAGCAATCGGGCGAATTCGGTGTGCGCTTGCGCCTCGTCGCGCTCGGCCATGCGCGCGCGGGGTTTTGGGCGCGGTTTGGCATTGGCCGGCGGCGCCACTTCGCGGATCGGCTTCACCGCGCCGATCGCCGCGCGGAACAGCGCGCTGTCGTCTTCGTCTTCAGGATGTGACATCGGTACAGCGTAACCGGTCCAACCTCAGACACACGCGAAGATCAAGCGGCAAGCGCATGGACGCATCCGGTATCATGGCCGGGTTTTCCGAGGAGTCTCATGCGCGTACTGGTTAGCAACGACGACGGTGTCGACGCCCCCGGCATCCAGATCCTGGCCGAGGCGCTGCGGCATGCCGGTCATGAAGTGATGGTAGTCGCGCCCGATCGCGACCGCTCCGGCGCCAGCAATTCGCTGACGCTGGATGTGCCGATCCGCACCCGCCGCATCGACGCGCAAACCTGCGCGGTGGCCGGCACGCCCACCGACTGCGTGCATCTGGCGCTCACCGGCATGCTGGATTACGACCCGGACATCGTGGTCTCCGGCATCAACAACTCGGCCAATCTCGGCGACGACGTGATCTATTCCGGCACCGTCTCTGCTGCGATGGAGGGCCGCTTCCTGGGCCTGCCCGCGGTGGCGGTGTCGCTGGTGACGCATAACCACGAAGCCCATCACTACGACACCGCCGCGCGCGCCGCAGTGGAAATCGTCGCGCGGCTGAAGGCCGACCCATTGCCGGCCGATACCATCCTCAACGTCAATGTGCCGGATCTGGCCTGGTCGGATGTGCTCGGTTTCGAAGTCACCCGGCTCGGCAACCGGCATCGCTCCGAGCCCTGCGTGCCGCAGCAAGACCCGCGCGGCCGCACCGTGTATTGGATCGGCCCGGCCGGTCCGGAACAGGACGCCGGCGCCGGCACCGATTTCCATGCCGTGCGCACCGGGCATATCTCGATCACGCCGATCCATGTCGATCTCACCCGCTACCAGGCGCTGGAGACGGTGGCCGGCTGGGTCGGCGGGCTGACCGCTGCGCTGGACGGCCCGGCATGACGCCGAGGCTGCGCATGCTGCAACCGGAATCGGTCGGCATCGGCATGACCTCGCAGCGGGTGCGCGACCGTCTGGTCGAGCGCCTGCGCGAGGCCGGCATCCAGGACGAAGCCACGCTCAACGCCATGCGCACTGTCCCGCGGCATCTGTTCATCGACGAAGCGCTGGCCTCGCGTGCCTACGAAGACACCGCGCTGCCGATTGGCCACGGCCAGACCATCTCGCAGCCCTGGGTGGTCGCGCGCATGACCGAGGCCGTGCTGCAGGTGGCGCCGACCAAGGTGCTGGAAGTCGGCACCGGCTCCGGCTATCAGGGCGCGATCCTCGCCGCGCTGGGTCTGGAGGTCTATACCGTCGAGCGCATCGGCGACCTGCTGCGGCAGGCGCGCAAACGCTTTCGCCATCTCGGCATGAACGTGCGCAGCAAGCACGACGACGGCCGCATCGGCTGGCCCGAGCACGGCCCGTACGATGCCATCGTGGTCACTGCTGCAGCGCCGGCTTTGGTAGATGCGCTGGTCGATCAGCTCGCGGTCGGTGGGCGCCTGGTGGCCCCGGTTGGCGGCGCGTCCTCGCAGTCGCTGGTGCAGCTCACCCGCGCTGCCGACGGCGAGATCGAGCAACAGGTTCTGGCGCCGGTCACGTTCGTCCCGCTGTTGTCGGGCATGCTGGATTGATCTGATGAGAGTGACTCGATGAAGATTTTCGGGCCGTTGTACGACGTGGCCATCCGTTGGTCGCGCCACCGCCGCGCGCCAGCGCTGCTGACCGGCCTCAGCTTCGTGGAGGGCTTCATCTTTCCGGTGCCGCCGGAAGTGATGCTGGCGCCGATGTCGCTTGCCGAGCCCAAGCGCTCGTTATGGTTCGCCACCTTGAGCCTGGTGGGCTCGGTGTGCGGCGCAATGGTCGGCTATCTGCTGGGGCATTTCGCCTTCGCCGCGCTGCAGCCGCTGATCGAATGGCTGGGCTGGAGCGTGAAGATCCAGGCCCAGATCGAAACCTTGCGCGCGCTGGTGGCGGAGTCGCCGTGGAAGGCGTTCTGGGCACTGGTGCTGGTCGGTTTCACGCCGATCCCGCTGAAGATCTTTACCTGGGCCTCGGGCGTGGTCGGCGTGCCGATCCTGCCCTTTATCGCCAGCATGCTGGTCGGGCGCGGCAAACGCGTCTATCTGGTCGCCGGCGCGATCCGCCTCGGCGGCGCACGGGCCGAAGCGGCGCTGCATCGCTGGATCGAGCCGCTGGGCTGGATCGCGATGGCGGTGCTTGCAGCAGGCGCAGCTTGGCTGGTGTGGAAGACAACGAACGGATGAGCAAGACGCAGATGAATTCGGTACGCAAGACAGCAGTCGTGCTCGTAGTGGCAATCGGGCTGACCGCCTGCAGCAGCGCGACAGTGGTGCGTTCCCCTAGCGCCGGTGGCGGTTCGTCATCCTCGCGACCGTCTGCAGCGCCACGGCCGTCGGTGCCGCGCCCCGGTGCGACGGTGACCGTGCAGCGCGGCGACACCCTGTATGCGATTTCTCGCCGCACCAATATCACCGCGCCGGATCTGGCCGCGTGGAACGGCCTGTCCTCGCCCAACACCATCTATCCCGGCCAGACCTTGAAGCTGTATCCGCCCGGTACCAGCAAGCCGGGAGCAAGCGCGCCGGTGGCTGGCACGGTGGTGCCGCCGCGTCCGGCCACGCCGGTCGCCGCGCCTGTCAGTAGCGGCTTTTCCTGGCGTTGGCCCGCCGACGGCGTGGTGGTCGGTACCTTCGTGACCGGCGAAACCACCAAGCAGGGCGTGGACATCGCCGGCGCCAGCGGCCAGGCCGTGCGCGCAGCCGCCGATGGCGTGGTGGTGTATTCGGGCGCCGGCTTGGTCGGCTATGGCGAGCTGATCATCATCAAGCACAACGACCAGTGGTTGTCGGCATACGGCCACAACCGCAAGCGTCTGCTCAACGAAGGCCAGAGCGTCAAGGCCGGACAGCAGATCGCCGAGATGGGCCGCAGCGGCGCCGCCCGCGACATGCTGCACTTCGAGATTCGCTACAACGGCAAGCCGGTCGATCCGTTGCTGTATTTGCCCCGGAAGTGATTGGGGAGTTGGGATTGGGGATTCGTAACAGCCTGGGGCTGTTGGCGCTGCGGGATGGGCTGGATCGCCGCGCTAAGGCCGGCTGATTGTGGAGTTGGGGGAATTTTCGCTTGACAGTGAAGCCTGCGAAAACACGCTTTCCCGATTCCCGATTCCCGATTCCCGATTCCCGATTCCCGATTCCCGATTCCCGATTCCCGACCCAACCAATCAGCCAGGCAAGACCATCGCCAGCGCCACCCGGCGGCCTTCGCTGGCCAGCACGTTGTAGGTGCGCGCCGCAGCGGCATTGGTCATCGCTTCCAGCCCGATGCCGCGGGTCAGGCAGGCGGCAAGCACCTGTGCGTTCGGAAAGCGCTGGCGCTCGCCGGTGCCCAGCAGGATGACCGCCGGCGTCAGCGCCAGCACCGCATCCATGTGGCTTGCCTGCAGGTGTTCCAGATCCTGCACTGGCCAGCGTTCCACCAACTCATCCGGCATCAGGATGAAACTCTGCTGCAGGATCTGCTCGTTGACCTTGGCATGGCGGCCGTCGGCCGCGCGCAGCGCGTAGGCGTAATCGGGGTGTTCTTGGCTTAAAGGCATAACAGACTCGGTTGATCAGCCGCGCGGCAGCACGATCTGACGCTTTTCCTTGCTGGGGCGGTACAGGATGGCGACGTGGCCGATCCGCTGCACCAGGGCGCTACCGGTTTGCCCCACCAGTTCGGCGATCAGCGCGTCACGGGTCTCACGATCCTCGGAGGCCACCTTCACCTTGATCAGTTCGTGGCGCTCGAGCACTTCCTCGAGTTCGGCCAGAAATGCTGGCGTGACCCCTTTGCCGCCGGTTTGCAGCAGCGCCTTGAGATCGTGGGCCTGGCCGCGCAGGAAACGGTTCTGGGCGGAGGTGAGAACAATGGACATGCAGGATCGAAAGGCAGCAAAGGGTGTTCAGGGTATCATGGCGGCCCGTTCGGACCCCCGTTGCCAATGCCTTCCCGTAGTAAAAGCAGCCAGCGCTGGCTCAAGGAACACTTCGCCGACCCTTACGTGAAGAAGGCTCAGGCCGAAGGCATGCGCTCGCGTGCCGCCTACAAGCTGGAGGAATTGCTCCAGCGCGATCGCCTGCTCAAGCCGGACATGGTGGTGGTCGATCTGGGCGCCGCGCCCGGTGGCTGGTGCCAGCAGGTGCGCAGGTCGCTCGGCGACACCGGCCGGGTGCTGGCGCTGGATATCCTGGAGATGCCCCCGCTGGCCGGGGTGGAGTTCCTTCATGGCGACTTCAGGGAACAAGCCGTCCTATCGGAATTTGAAGCGATGTTGGGCGATGTGCCGGTGGACCTTGTTCTGTCCGATATGGCCCCCAATAAGAGTGGCATGGATGCGGTCGACCAACCGCGGATGATGCACCTGGCGGAACTGGCGATGGAATTTGCCGACACCCACCTCAAGCCGGGTGGGGCGTTTTTGATCAAGCTGTTCCAGGGTGTTGGGTCCGACGACTACATTCGCGAGCTTCGCCGCCGCTATGACAAGGTGACGATTCGCAAACCGGCGGCCTCGCGCAAGCGATCCCCGGAAGTTTATGCGCTCGGTCAGGGCAAGCGTGCCCAGATCAAGTAAGCTGCCAATGATCGCTGAATTTCAAGAATAGAAGAGTAGAGGGCACCGGAGCCAATGAGGATGAACGACTTGACCAAGAATCTGCTGCTGTGGGTGGTCGTCGCGGTTGTGCTGATGGTCGTCTTCCAGAGCTTCTCGCCGCGGATGGCGGGCGGCGTCGGCCCCGACTCGATCACCTATACCCAGTTTCTGAAAGAAGTGGACTCCGGGCGCGTCAAATCGGTGGACTACACCGATGAGACCAACCTCGCGGTCAACGCGATCCGCTTCAAGCGTACCGACGGCAGCGAAGCCACCGTCTACGGTCCGCGCGACGACAAGCTGGTCGACGTGCTGTATAGCAAGAACATCGAAATGACCCGCCAGAAGCCGTCCACCGGACCGGGTTTCTGGTCGCTGGTGCTCAACTTCCTGCCGGTCATCCTGATCATCGGCTTCTGGCTGTTCATCATGCGCCAGATGCAGGGCGGTGGTGGCGGTGCCAAGGGTGCGATGAGCTTCGGTAAGTCGCGGGCCAAGCTGCAGGGCGAGGACCAGGTCAAGATCACCTTTGCCGACGTTGCCGGTTGCGACGAGGCCAAGGAAGAAGTCGGCGAGCTGGTCGACTTCCTGCGCGACCCGACCAAGTTCACCAAGCTGGGCGGCAAGATTCCGCGCGGCGTGTTGATGGTCGGCCCGCCGGGTACCGGTAAGACCCTGCTCGCCAAGGCGATTGCAGGCGAAGCCAAGGTGCCGTTCTTCAGTATTTCCGGTTCGGATTTCGTCGAAATGTTCGTTGGCGTCGGTGCGAGCCGCGTGCGCGACATGTTCGAGCAGGCCAAGAAGCACGCGCCGTGCATCATCTTCATCGACGAAATCGATGCAGTGGGTCGTCATCGCGGCGCCGGTCTCGGCGGCGGGCATGACGAGCGCGAGCAGACCTTGAACCAGTTGCTGGTCGAAATGGACGGCTTTGAAGGCGGCGAAGGCGTGATCGTGATCGCGGCTACCAACCGTCCCGACGTGCTGGATCCGGCACTGCTGCGTCCGGGCCGTTTCGACCGCCAGGTCGTGGTGGGGCTGCCGGACGTCAAGGGTCGCGAGCAAATCCTGCGCGTGCATATGCGCAAGCTGCCGCTGGCCGATGACGTGGTGCCGATGGTCATCGCACGCGGTACCCCGGGCTTCTCCGGTGCCGACTTGGCCAATCTCTGTAATGAGGCCGCATTGTTTGCGGCGCGCGGCAGCGAGAAGGAGGTCCGCATGGACCACTTCGACCGTGCCCGCGACAAGATCCTGATGGGCGCCGAACGCCGTTCGATGGCCATGAGCGAAGACGAGAAGACGCTGACCGCGTACCACGAAGCGGGCCATGCCATCGTCGGGCGGCTGGTGCCGGAGCACGACCCGGTCTACAAGGTCACCATCATTCCGCGCGGCCGCGCACTTGGTGTGACCATGTATCTGCCGGAAGGCGACCGTTATTCGATGAACCGTGTCGCGATCGAATCGCAGCTGTGTTCGCTGTATGGCGGCCGTGTTGCCGAAGAGCTGATCTTCGGTGGCGACAAGGTCACCACCGGTGCGTCCAACGATATCGAGCGTGCGACCAAGATGGCGCGCAACATGGTCACCAAGTGGGGCTTGTCCGACGAGCTTGGCCCGGTCGCTTATGGCGAGGAAGAGGATGAGGTGTTCCTGGGTCGCTCCGTGACTCAGCACAAGAATGTCTCGGACGAAACCGCGCGCAAGATCGACGAAGTCGTGCGTTCGATCCTGGACAAGGCCTACGGCAAGACCAAAGCCATCCTCACCGAGAACCTGGACAAGCTGCACGCGATGTCGCAATTGCTGCTGCAGTACGAAACCATCGACGTGCCGCAGATCGACGCCATCATGGAAGGCCGCGAGCCGCCGCCGCCGGCCGGTTGGGCCAAGTCCGACAAGGACGGTGGCAACAACAACGATAAGGGCAGCCCGCGTCCGTTGCCGCCAATTGCAGGACCGGCCGAGCAGATCTAAGTCAGGCGCTTGCAGTTGCAGATATCCAGCGGGGCCAGGAAGCGATTCCTGGCCCCGCTGCGTTGTGCTGTTTGGAGACGGTGAGCGATCGGCAGACGGCGAGCGATGAAGCGCATTGCGTTCCAGTCTCCGATGCAACCGAAGCTGCATTCCAGTGTGGGCGCAGCCCTGAGTTCTCCACGCACAGGGTGCGACGCGGGGCGGGCTGCGCGACAATGGCAAACGCTCCCTGCAACAAGCAGACGACCCTGCATCAAGCCGAATCCGTTAGCCTCAGCCGTTCCCCGGGTGCGCGTCCTCGCTGCAGTCGGTAGCGATTGTCTGCCGATAGCCAAATCGGCAGGCGCTGTCCGCTCACGCCGCACCGGCTCAGATCACCCTCTCTCACTCGCTTCAGGAGAAACCACTGATGTTCGATACCGCCCTCAAGCTGGATTGCGCTGGTCGCAGCTTGCGACTGGATGCGCCGCAGGTGATGGGGATCGTCAACGTCACGCCGGACTCGTTTTCCGATGGCGGCCAGCACGCGACCTGCGAGGCAGCGATCGCGCACGGGCTGCGGCTGGTGGAGCAGGGCGCTGCAGTGCTAGACATCGGCGGCGAATCCACCCGTCCCGGTGCCACGGCGGTATCGCTGGAAGACGAATTGCAGCGTGTGATCCCGGTGATCGAGGCATTGGTGCAGCAGACCAGCGTGCCGATCAGCGTGGACACCTTCAAACCGGAGGTGATGCGCGCAGCGGTCGCTGCCGGTGCCGGCATGATCAACGATGTCTACGCGTTGCGTTCGCCGGGCGCGCTGGACGCAGCATCGGAACTGGGCGTGCCGGTGGTGCTGATGCACGCACGCAGCTCACCGCATGCGATGCAGGACGCGCCGCAGTACGACGACGTGGTGGCGGAGGTGCATCGTTTCCTGGCCGAGCGCATTTTTGCCGCCGAGATGGCCGGCATCGACAAGCGCCGGTTGATCCTCGACCCGGGCTTCGGCTTCGACAAGACTACGGCGCATAACCTGACCGTGCTTGCGCAGTTGCAGCGCCTGCAGGAGTTCGGCTTACCGGTGCTGGCGGGGCTGTCGCGTAAACGCAGCATCGGCGAATTGACCGGGCGCGAAGTTGCCGCCGAGCGGGTGTATGGCTCGGTCGCGGCGCATCTGATCGCCGCGCAACACGGTGCCTTGTTGCTGCGCGTGCACGATGTGGCGGCGACCGTGGATGCCTTGAAGGTCTGGAACGCGGTGGCGGCGATTCCTACCCCGCGGGTCAGTGCGCCGGCGGCGCCGACCATTCGCTGGCCGGACGAGGACTGATGCCGGCCGACCGACGCCCGCTGGCGATCGCCTTGATGGGCCCCACCGCCAGCGGCAAGACTGCGCTGGCCCTGGAGGCGGCGGAACGCTGGAACGGGGAGATCGTCAGCGTCGATTCGGCTCTGGTCTACCGCGGCCTGGAGATCGGTGCGGCCAAGCCCGATGCCGCGATGCGCGCCGCAGTACCGCACCATCTGCTCGACCTGCGCGACCCCTGGCAGATTTATTCGGCCGCTGAGTTCGCCGCCGATGCACGCAAGGCGATCGACAACATCGTTGCGCGCGGCAAGTTGCCGATCCTTGCCGGCGGCACCGGGCTGTATTTCCGTGCCGTGCTCGAAGGGCTGTCGCAATTGCCCGAAGCCGATCCGACCGTGCGCGCCGCAATCGCCGCCGAGGCCGAACAGATAGGCTGGGCCGCATTGCATGCGCAACTGGCGCAGGTCGACCCGATCGCTGCGGCGCGCATCCATGCCACCGACCCGCAGCGCATCCAGCGTGCGCTGGAGGTGTACCGCCTCAGCGGGCGGCCGATCAGCTATTGGCAGGCGCTCCCGTCAGGGCCGCGCCTGCCGCTGCGGGTCTTGAAAATCGTGCTGGCGCCGCAAGATAGAGCGGTGCTGCACACACGCATCGCGCAGCGCCTGGACGCGATGCTGGCGCAGGATTTCCTGGCCGAAGTGGAGCGATTGCGGGAGTTGCCGCAGATGCGCGCCGTGGCTGCGCCGCTGGATTTGCCGGCAGTGCGCGCGGTCGGGTATCGCCAGGCCTGGGACTATCTGGACGGCGCCGGCAGCTTGGCCGAGTTCCGCGACAAGGCGATCCAGGCGACCCGGCAACTGGCCAAACGGCAGCTCACCTGGCTGCGTGGCGAGCTCGACACACGTTGGTTTGACCCAGAGCGTGATCGGCATCAATTGGACGACGCACTTGTCGGCTTCCTCGCTCATCGTTCCACTGTGCAGCAGGCTTCAGGCGTGTAACATCCCGTTTCCGGGGCCGGCTGGGGATAGCAGGTGTCGACCGGGACAATAAGAACAATAATGAAGAGGATTTTTCGATGGCTAAGGGGCAATCGTTGCAGGACCCATTCCTGAATGCGCTACGGCGCGAGCGGGTGCCGGTCTCTGTGTATCTGGTCAACGGCATCAAGCTGCAGGGCACCATCGAGTCGTTCGACCAATTTGTGGTCCTGCTGCGCAACACCGTGAGTCAGATGGTTTACAAGCACGCCATCTCCACGGTCGTGCCGGCGCGCAACGTGCGCGTGGGGCCGGGTGGTGGGTATGTGCAATCCAATGAAGGTAATCAAGCGGAAGATGACGACGTCGAGCAGTAATGGAGTAACGCGTGTTTGATCGTTCCCGCAAGGGTGAGCACGCGCTGTTGATTCAGACCCATGCAGGTGGGCCTGCCGAAGACGATGTGCTGGAGGAGTTCGCCGACCTTGCAAGGTCGGCGGGCGCCACGGTGGCGGCAACGCTCACCGCGCGCATCGACAAACCCAGCCCGTCGACCTTGATCGGCAGCGGTAAGCTGGAAGAGATCAAGGCCGCCGCTGAGGCGACTGGCGCAGATCTGGTCTTGGTCAACCACACTTTGTCGCCGGGTCAGGAGCGCAATCTGGAGCGCTACCTGGAGCGGCGCGTGATCGACCGTACCGGCCTGATCCTGGACATCTTTGCGCAACGCGCGCGTAGCCACGAAGGCAAGCTGCAGGTGGAACTTGCCCAGCTGCGGCATATGGCCACACGGCTGGTACGCGGCTGGACCCACCTGGAGCGTCAGCGCGGCGGTGCGATTGGTCTGCGCGGCCCCGGCGAAACCCAGCTGGAAACCGACCGCCGCCTGCTGCAGAAGCGTGTGGAGCAGTTGCAGCAGCGCTTGGAAAAAGTCGAGGTGCAGCGCACTCAGATGCGCCGTGCGCGGATGCGCAGCGAATTGCCGCGCATTGCATTGGTCGGCTACACCAACGCGGGCAAGTCGACGCTGTTCAATGCATTGACCGGTGCGCAAGCCTATGTGGCGGATCAATTGTTCGCCACGCTGGACCCCACCGTGCGCCGCATCGCATTGCCAGGCGGCAGTGCGATTCTTGCCGATACGGTGGGCTTCGTCCGCGATTTGCCGCACCAATTGGTTGCTGCCTTCCGTTCGACGTTGTCCGAAGCGCGCGACGCCGATTTGTTGTTGCACATCGTCGATGCCGCCGACCCGCTGCGCGAAGAACGCATCCTGCAAGTCGATGAAGTGTTGCAGGCGGTGGGCGCTGGCGATCTGCCGCAGCTGCTGGTGTTCAACAAGATCGACAAGATTGACGGTGCCGAAGTTCGTCACGATGCGCAGGACGGCATTCCGGATCAGGCGCGGCGCGAACGCGTGTGGGTGTCGGCGCGCGACGGGCGTGGCTTGCAGGAACTGCAGCACGCACTCGGTCAACGCCTGGATCTGCGTCATCTGACCGGACAGCTGCGCTTGCCGTCGTCGGCCGGCCGCCTGCGCTCCAAGCTGCATCAGCTGGAAGTGGTGCGCAACGAGCAGTCCGACGAGGACGGTTGGTTGCTGGAAGTCGATCTGCCGATGGTCGAAGCCGAACGGCTTGCCGCCGGAGATGACGGCGCGCCGTTGCGCGCAATGCTGCCGGACCGTCGGGAAGACTGGGAAACCTGACGCGGCATTCGACGGGGCTGGCCGCAGTCAGCTGCGCGCCAGCTGCAGATTGCAGGCCCCGTTCACCCATCGCAGGCGTCACCACGCACGGGCTGCCGCGTCCCGATGCATGTCGGTGCGGACCGTCAGGTCCGCCGTGACTTCAGTGTCGTGTGCGCTCCCTGGATTGACCATCTGTTGCTGCGCAGATCAGCGGGAAACAGTCACCTACGTGCGATGTCAGGCTGCAGCTCCATCAGCGGCGTCCCGCACTGCGTGGGCACTTGCCGAAACAGGCGGGCGGTCCAAACACCGATCGCTGACCAGGCAGCTGGCGCAAGACAGCGCGGGCAAATTCGGATAAAAGTGACCGTTGTTCAATCCTGACCCCCGCAATGACGTCTCCCACTGATCACGATCTTCTGCAGCTCGCCGAGTCGCTGAGCGCCCAATTACGCGCGGCGCGCGAGCGGCTGGTGACCGCCGAGAGCTGTACCGGCGGCTGGATTGCCAAGGCAATGACCGACATTGCCGGTTCTTCGGACTGGTTCGATTGCGGCATGGTCGCTTACAGCTACGAGGCCAAACAGGCGCTGCTGCGGGTCAGGCCGCAGACGCTGGAGGTGCATGGCGCGGTCAGCCGAGAAACCGTGATCGAAATGGTATCCGGTGCATTGGTGACCTCCGGTGGCAGCATTGCCGTCGCCGTGACCGGCATCGCCGGCCCGGGCGGTGGCAGCGAAGACAAACCGGTGGGCACGGTGTGGATCGGATGGAAACGACGCGGCGGCTACGCCACGGCGCAGTTGTTCCAGTTCGACGGCGACCGCGATGCAGTCCGTCGGCAAACCGTAGTCGCGGCACTGCGTGGCTTGAGCGCGCTGCTATAGCGGACGTGCGGCAGCTGCTGCACTCACCGATGTTTCACCTCTGACATCCATGACATCCATCCGGCAGCGGTCAATGTGCGTGCCCACGCCGGGATCGCTCAAGTTCCACGGTGTAGCGCTAGAGTTCGCTAAGGGAGCGCCGTGTTCGGATTGATGTCCGTGCTCACTGCACGTTGGCGTTAACGTCTTTCTCACACGGCTCGTACCATCTGCTGCGCTTGCGCATGTACGCGTCTCTTCATCCGGGGAAGTTGATGAGCATCGAACGCTGCTATTGCACTGCACTTGCGCTTGCCGTTATCGCCGCAATTCAGACCCCGCTGTTGCATGCGCAAACGCAGGCAACTGCCGAGCACACCGAGCCGGCAACGCTGGCCGCGATGAAAGTCACCGCGCAAAAACGCGAAGAAGAACTGCAGGATGTGCCTGTGATCGTGTCGGTGCTGCCCGAGCAACTCCTGCTGGACACGGGCGTGAACGACATCAAGGATTTGCAGGTGCTGGTGCCCGGCTTGATCGTCACCAGTACGCAGAGTGCGGCACAGACCAGCATCCGCATTCGCGGCATCGGCACCGTGGGCGACAACGCGGGCCTGGAAGCCTCGGTCGGCGTGGTCATCGACGGTGTGGCGCGTGCGCGCAATGGTGTGGCGTTCTCCGATCTGGGCGAACTGGAGCGCATCGAAGTGCTCAAGGGCCCGCAGGGCACGGTATTTGGCAAGAACACCTCCGCTGGCGTCGTCAACGTGGTGACCCGGCGGCCCAGCTTCACGCGCAGTGCCGACGCAGAAATCACCGCCGGTAATTTTGGCGCATTCGGGCTGGCTGCTGCGTTCAATGACGCGGTGGGTGAAACCGCCGCGCTACGCGTCTACGCGGCAAAGCGTCGCCGCGATGGGTTTGAAGACGTGGTCACCGGTAACGGCCCGCGTACCGATACACGCGACGGCGATCAGAATCTTGAGACCGGACGCGTCCAGCTGCTCTGGGAGCCGTCTCACGATCTGGCGATCAACTTCTCTGCCGATGCCACCAACCGCGCGGAGAATTGCTGCGCCACCGTCACCACCGAACGGGGGCCGCTGGCGGCGGTCATGGATGCAGTCGCTCCGGGAGGTCAGGCGGGTATTCCCATTGCCGACCCGTCGCGCCGGCTGGCCTACAGCAATCGCGGCACCGTTCAGAACATTCGCGATCGCGGCGTATCCGCGCAGGTCGACTGGACTACGCCCTGGCTAAACGAGGCGACGCTGACATCCATCACCGCACTGCGCGACTGGACGGCGGTCAACGGCATGGACTTCGACTACAGCGCCGCCGATGTGCTGTACCGCGAGCCGCGCAAGGACGAGACGTTTACCGGCTTCAGAACCTTCAGTCAGGAGTTGCGCCTGGCCGGCTCCACCGAACGCGTGGACTGGATGATTGGCTTCTTCTATGCCGACGAAAGGCTGCGACGCAACGAGTCGTATCGCTTCGGAAGCGCGTACGAACCCTATCTTTCGACAGCGCTTCTGTCACGGATCAACCCGGCCTTGGCCACGCGTGCAGATGCACCGCGTTTTCTCGCCGATGCCACCGGCGTGCCGGCCGGTTCGCTGTTCCGCGGACTTGGTAGCCAGGATCGTTATCGTCAGGATGGCAAGAGCGTGGCGCTGTTCACCAACAACACCTGGCATGCGACCGATGCATTGGATGTGGTGATGGGTTTGCGCTACACGCACGAAAACAAGGTGCTGGCCTCGACCTACGACAATCCGGACGGCAGCCCGGCGTGCGCCAGTTATTTCGCTGCCAACGGGCAGTTGAATCCTGCGGCATTGCGCCGTATCGGCGCCGCCCTGGGTGCGCGTGGCGTGCCTGCCACGGCGGTACCGCTGATCGCGCCGCAGGTGATCGGATTCACCTGCCTGCCGTGGAGTAACGTGGCACACAACGGCCGCAGGACCCACCAGGAACTGACCGAGCGCGAATGGTCCGGGACCGTCAAATTGGCTTATCGCTGGAGCGACGAGGTGATGACATATGCCTCGGCCGCCCGTGGCTACAAGGCGGGCGGCTTCAATCTGGACCGGGTGCAGTCGGCCGATGGCCTGTCCAGCGGCGCGCAAGGAATCGTGCCGGTAGACGACACTGCGTTTCCCGGCGAGTTCGTCAACAGTTTTGAATTGGGTGCCAAGACCACCTGGATGGACGGCAATCTGCTGTTGAATGCGGCGCTGTTCTACCAGAACGTCAGCGATTTCCAGCTCAACAATTTTCTCGGCACCAGTTTCGTGGTTCGCTCCGTGCCTACCGTGATTTCGCAGGGAATCGACACCGAATTGCTCTGGCAAACCGGCGTGCGTGGCTTGATGCTGCAAGGTGGGCTCAGCTACACGGATACCACGTATGGTGATGACCGTTTGCCCGACGCCGATCTTGCGCTGTTGCCGGGTAGCCGCATGAGTTTCGCACCGCGTTGGTCGGGCAATCTGTCGGCTACCTACGAACGCCCGCTGGGCAATCAGCTGACGGCGCGTTTCAATCTGGGCGCCAAATACTCATCCGACTTCAACGCCGGCACCGACCTGGATCCGCAAAAGGTGCAGCCGGCCTACACCATCGTCAATGCCAGGGCCGGTATCGGCGCAGACGACAAGCGCTGGATGGTGGAAGCCTGGGCGGAGAATCTGGGCAACGAAACCTATCGTCAGGTTGTCATCGACGCGCCGCTGCAGGCCGGTTCCTGGAATGCATTTCTCGGCGCGCCGCGGACCTATGGGTTGACCTTGCGCCTTCGGTATTGAAGCCGCTGGGCCGCACTGCGTGTTGCGCGATCGACGCGTCAACTAGCACGCGCGGCACACTGTGCGCTAAGCCCGCAGCGGACAGAAGCGCGACAGCGGCGGAGAGATCGGCTACAAACTAGAGTCTCTTCGCCAACCTCTGTGCCGATGTTCGGGTTTTCCGCTGCTGTGTTCGATACGTTGCCATCCATCTTCATCCGGCGCAGTCCGCCTGGTGCGTCGCCGGTTATTGCTGCGCAGGTGCGCCGGCTTGCGCGACGTGAGGCGGGAAGTCACGCGGCTGTCTTGCCGGCACGTGATGCTGGTAGGCCTGTGGTCGTGGATCGGTCGCTTCGCGAGGCATCGCTATCGCACCGAGAGATCGCTCACGTTGGGGCCTGCGCGCAGGCGTGTAGCGAGCCAGCCACCCGTTTCGAACCTGCGCAGGCGGTGCACTGATGTGGGAAGCGCTTGGCACCGTGCGTGACCTGGGGCGTCTGCAGGAAATCGCCTCGGTCCTGATTCGATACGGCTTTGGCGATGTGGTGCGCCGCATCGGGCTGGCTGATGTGCTCGAACGTGCCGGCAGGTTGCTGCACTGGAACAACGCCGAGGGCCGCTTGCGGATGTCCGCCGCCATGCGTGTGCGTCGTGCGCTGGAGGAACTCGGGCCAACCTTCGTCAAGCTGGGGCAAGTGCTGGCGACGCGTGTCGACTTGCTGTCGCCGGAATGGATCGAAGAACTGAGCGAACTGCAAAATGCGGTTCCTGCATTGCCGTTCGAACAGATCCGGCCGCAATTGGTCGCCGCATTGGGCGCAGAGCCGGAAAGCGTGTTCGCGCGATTGGACGAACAACCGCTGGCCGCTGCATCGCTGGCGCAAACGCATCGCGCCTGGCTGGCCGACGGCACGCCGGTGGTCTTGAAGATCCGTCGTCCCGGCATCGGCGACACCATCGATGCGGATCTACGTCTGCTTGCGCGGCTGGCCGACATCGTCGAAACGCGCGCACCCGATCTCAAGCGCTATCGCCCGGCTGAAGTGGTGCAGCAATTCACTGTCTCGCTGCGGCGCGAGCTGGACTTCGCCGCCGAGTGTCGCAATGCCGAGCGCATCGCCGCCAACTTCGCGCACGACCCGCAGGTGGTGGTGCCCGCGGTGTATTGGCAGTGGACCTGCGAGTCGCTCAATGTGCAGGAGTTCATCGATGGCATCCCCGGGCGCGACATGGTGTCGGTCGATGCGGCGGGGCTGGATCGCAAGGCGCTTGCGCGCACGGGTGCCGGCATCGTGCTCAAGATGGTGCTGCAGGACGGCTGCTTCCACGCCGACCCGCATCCGGGAAATATTTTCTATCTGCGCGACGGTCGTATCGCCGTCATCGATTTCGGCATGGTGGGGCGTGTGTCCGAACAGCGCCGTTTCCAGGTCGCGCAGCTGCTGCACGGCATGGTCAGCTACGACGCCGAGGCGGTCATCGATGTGCTGCTGGAGTGGGCCGGCACCAGCCTGGATATCGACGAGGCGCGGCTGCAACAGGACATCGGTGCATTCGTCGACGAATACCGTGGCGTGCCGTTGAAAGAGCTACGCATCGGCGCGATGCTCGGCGACGTCACCGCCATCCTGCGCGATCACGGACTGACGCTGCCGTCGGATCTGGCGCTGATGATCAAGGCCTTTCTCACTCTCGAAGGGATGGGGCGCCAGCTGGATCCGGATTTCGACATGGCCACCGAAGCGCGGCCGTATCTGGAGCGCGTGGTGTTGCAGCGGTACGCACCCAGCGCCATGTTGCGCCGCAGTCGACGCACCGTGACCGGCGCGATCGATCTGATCGGCGATCTGCCACGCGATCTCAAGCGTCTGATCCAGGCCGCACGGCGCGGCAAGTTGCAGCTGCACGTGGAAACGCGCGCCCTGCGCGAGTTTGGCGAGCAGGTCGACCGCGCCGCCAATCGGCTCACCATGGGCATCGTGACCGCTGCCCTGGTGATCGGTTCGTCGATCGTCATGAACAGCGTCGGCGGGAGCGCCAGTCGCTGGCTGCTGGCGCTGGGCGTTGGCGGATTTATCGGTGCCGGCTTGTGCGGCATCTGGATCCTGTTTTCGATCTGGCGCAGCCGGCGCTAGCGATCGGCAGGGCTGCCGGCCTTCTCGACAGGGGAAACTAGCTCTTGCGCATGGTCTTGTTAGTAGTAATACTACTAACCATGGACCTGACCGATACCCAGCAAGCAATCCTGGCCTTGATCGCCGAGCGCATCGACGCCGACGGCGTCCCGCCTTCGCAGACCGAGATCGCCCGTGCCTTCGGCTTCAAGGGCGTGCGCGCCGCGCAGTACCACCTGGAGGCATTGGAGCAGGCTGGCGCGATCCGTCGCGTGCCTGGTCAGGCACGCGGCATCCGGCTGGCCGGGCAGGGCGCGCACTCGCGGACGCCGCCGGTCGCCGAGCCACTGCGCGACGACGTGCTGCGCCTGCCGGTGCTAGGGCGCGTCGCAGCGGGCCTGCCGATCGGCGCCGATATCGGGTCCGACGACTTCGTCGTGCTCGATCGGGTGTTCTTCTCGCCGTCGCCGGACTATCTGCTCAAGGTGCAGGGCGATTCGATGCGCGACGAAGGGATCTTCAACGGCGACCTGATCGGTGTCCACCGCACCCGCGACGCGCGCTCGGGGCAGATCGTCGTGGCCCGGATCGATGAAGAAATCACCGTCAAGTTGCTCAAGATCGGCAAGGACCGGATCCGGCTGCTGCCGCGCAACCCGGACTACGCCCCGATCGAAGTGTTGCCAGATCAGGATTTCGCCATCGAAGGCCTGTACTGCGGGCTGCTGAGACCCAATCGCTGAGGGCCGCACTGATGTCTGTGCTGGCGTTTTCCCCAGCCGGCATTGCAGGATTCGCCGCTGCCAGCGCAATGTTCGCAACCTTAATCTGAGTGTGTCGCAGCCAGTCTCAGCCTATGCGATACACCGTCGTTACATTTGCTCCACACCGAAATCACTGACAAGGATCACCCAGATGGATGAGAACAAGAAGCGCGCCCTTTCCGCCGCACTGAGCCAGATCGAAAAGCAATTCGGCAAAGGCTCCGTGATGCGCATGGGCGATCGCGTGATCGAGGCGGTCGAAATCATTCCGACCGGTTCGCTGATGTTGGACATCGCACTGGGGATCGGCGGCCTGCCGAAGGGCCGCGTCGTGGAAATCTACGGACCGGAATCCTCGGGCAAGACCACCTTGACCCTGCAGGCCATTGCGCAGTGCCAGAAATTGGGTGGCACCGCTGCGTTCATCGACGCCGAGCATGCGCTCGACCCGATCTACGCGGGCAAGCTGGGCGTCAATGTCGACGATCTGCTGCTGTCGCAGCCGGACACCGGCGAACAGGCGTTGGAAATCGCCGACATGCTGGTGCGCTCGAGCTCGGTCGACATCGTGGTGATCGACTCGGTGGCTGCACTGACGCCGAAGGCGGAAATCGAAGGCGAGATGGGCGACCAGCTGCCAGGTCTGCAGGCACGTCTGATGAGCCAAGCGCTGCGCAAGCTGACGGGCAACATCAAGCGTTCCAACACCCTGGTGGTCTTCATCAACCAGTTGCGCCACAAGATCGGCGTCATGATGCCGGGTCAGAGCCCGGAAGTGACCACCGGCGGTAACGCGTTGAAGTTCTACGCCTCGGTGCGTCTGGACATCCGTCGTATCGGCGCGATCAAGAAAGGTGACGAGATCATCGGCAACCAGACCAAGATCAAGGTGGTCAAGAACAAGTTGGCGCCTCCGTTCAAGCAGGTCGTGACCGAAATCCTTTACGGCGAAGGCATCAGCCGCGAGGGCGAACTGATCGACATGGGCGTGGAAGCCAAACTGGTGGACAAGGCAGGCGCCTGGTACAGCTATGGCGACGAGCGCATCGGTCAGGGTAAGGACAATGCACGCGGCTACCTGCGCGACAACCCACAGGTGGCGGCCAAGCTCGAAGCCGAGCTGCGTGAGAAGTTCCAGCCCGCAGAAGCGCCGCGCGAAGCGGGCGACGACGCCGAGAAGGAATAAGCGCTACCGGCAGCAAGCGATTGCGGTCCGAGTGGGACGGCATGGCGCACAGCCCGTCATGTTCCCGCAGGACATGACGGACTCAAGCGCCTGGCAACAGCTCACTGCTGAGCGACCGGTAAGGCGGAGTTTTTCTATCGCGAGGACGGCGGAGTCAGTGCCGTTGCTTCTCGCGGTAGATCTATCGAAGGCCAGGAGGGCAGGCGCCATGGAAGGCGCATTGATTCAGCGATCGGGGACACGTCACGATGGACGAGCAAGAGCCCGCACCAAAGCGGGGGCGGCGGTTCAAAGAGCAGACGCCGGTCCAGCGCGCACTTGGTCTGCTGGTGCGGCGCGAGCACTCGCGCAAAGAATTAAACCGCAAGCTGCTGGCGCGCGGTATCGAGCCAGATGCCGCACAGGCGGCGGTGGAGCGGCTGGCTGGCGAGGGCTGGCAGGACGACACTCGATTTGCTACCGCGGTGGTGCGCAATCGTGCCGGCTCCGGCTACGGCCCCCTGCATATTCGTGCCGAACTCGGAACCCATGGCCTGGATAGCGAGGCAATCAGTGCCGCCATGGCGACGTTTGAAGGTGACTGGACCGAGAACGCACGCGATCTGATCCGGCGCCGGTTCGGCGAGCAAGGCCCGGTGGACCTGCCGCAGCGACGCAAGGCCGCCGATCTGCTGGCCCGGCGCGGTTTCGACGGCAACAGTATTCGTAGCGCCACGCGCTTCGACCTTGAGGACTGAGGGCGTCAGGCCTGCTACCCTTCGTGGTTTCAGGTTGTTCCCCTCATCTGCGCCCACATCTCATCGGGTGATCGGGACTGCCGCCCGCCCAATGCCAGCTCATGAACGCACCTGCCAAATTCAGCACCTCCCAGATTCGTAGTGACTTCCTCGCGTTTTTCGAGGGGAAGGGTCACACCATCGTGCCGTCCGCGCCGCTGGTGCCGGGCAACGACCCAACCTTGCTGTTCACCAATTCCGGCATGGTCCAGTTCAAGGACGTCTTCCTTGGCGCGGAAAAGCGTAGTTACGTGCGTGCTGCGGACGTGCAGCGCTGCCTGCGTGCCGGCGGCAAGCATAACGACCTGGACTCGGTGGGCTACACCGCACGCCACCACACTTTCTTCGAAATGCTGGGCAACTGGTCGTTCGGCGACTACTTCAAGAAAGACGCCATCGCCTGGGCATGGGAGCTGCTGACCCAGGTCTGGAAGCTGCCGGCCGACCGTCTGCTGGTGACCGTTTACCACACTGACGAAGAAGCCGTCGCCTTGTGGCGCGACATGATCGGTATTCCCGAAAGCCGCATCGTGCGTATCGGCGACAACAAGGGTGCGCCATACGCGTCCGATAATTTCTGGCAGATGGCCGACACCGGCCCGTGCGGCCCGTGTACCGAAATCTTCTTCGACCATGGCGATCACATCGCTGGCGGTCCGCCCGGTTCGCCGGACGAAGATGGCGATCGCTTCATCGAGATCTGGAATCTGGTCTTCATGCAGTTCGACCGTCAGCCCGACGGCACCCTGGTGCCGCTGCCGGCGCCGTGCGTGGATACCGGCATGGGGTTGGAGCGTCTGGCGGCGATCCTGCAGCACGTCCACACCAACTACGAGATCGATCTGTTCCAGGCCTTGATCGGCAAGGCCAGTGCGCTGACCGGCATCGCCGATCTGGAAAACAAGTCGCTGCGGGTGATCGCCGATCACATCCGCGCCTGTTCGTTCCTGATCGTCGATGGCGTGCTGCCTTCCAATGAAGGCCGTGGCTATGTGCTGCGCCGAATCATTCGGCGTGCGCTGCGGCATGGCTGGATGCTGGGCGTGCGCCAGCCGTTCTTCAGCAAGATGGTGCCCACCCTGGTCGAGCTGATGGGCGAGGCCTATCCGGAACTGGTGGTGGCGCAGGAAACAGTGGCGCGCGCCCTGCTGGCGGAAGAGGAGCGTTTCGCCGAGACGCTGGACGCCGGCATGAAGATCTTCGACGACGTTGCATCGCGCTCGCAGGACGTGATTCCCGGCGCGGATGCATTCCGTCTGTACGACACCTATGGCTTCCCAGTCGATCTGACCGCCGACATTGCACGCGAGCGCGGTATGCGCGTGGACATGGAGGGCTTTGATTTCGCCATGGAGCGTCAGCGCGAGACCGCGCGTGCGGCAGGCAAGTTCGGCGGCGGCGTCGCATTGCCGGCCGATCTGGTTGCGACCATGTCGCCGACCGTATTTCTGGGCTACGAGGCGTATGACGCCGACGCGCTGAAGGTTGTCGCGCTGCTCAAGCAGGGCCGCCCCGTGGAGCGTGCCGAAGCCGGCGATGAGGTCATCGTGTTCACCGATCGCACGCCGTTCTACGCCGAATCCGGCGGCCAGGTCGGCGATAGTGGGCAGTTGAGCACGACCGATGTTTCCATCGAGGTCGCAGACACGCAGAAGTTCGCCGGCCAGTTTCATGGGCATGTCGGACGCATCACCGAAGGCGCGCTGGCGCTGGGTGACGTGCTGGCAGGCGGCATCGACGTGCAGCGCCGCGGCAAGACCATCCTCAACCACTCGGCCACGCACTTGCTGCATGCCGCATTGCGCGAAGTGCTGGGCACGCATGTGCAGCAGAAGGGCTCGCTTGTGGCGCCCGACCGCTTGCGTTTCGACTTCTCGCATTTCCAGCCCATCACTGCGGAAGAACTGGCAGTGGTCGAGCGCAAGGTCAATGCCGAGGTACGCACCAACCACAGTGTCGAAGTGCACAACATGGCCATGCAGGAAGCGCTGGATTTCGGCGCGATGGCCTTGTTCGGCGAGAAGTATGGCGAGCACGTGCGCGTGCTGAAGATGGGCGGTTATTCCACCGAGCTGTGTGGCGGTACCCATGTCAGCCGCACCGGCGACATCGGTCTGTTCAAGATCACCTCCGAAGGCGGCGTGTCGTCGGGCGTGCGTCGTATCGAGGCGGTGACCGGGCAGGGCGCGCTGGATTACGTTGCCGATGAAGAACGCCGGCTGTTCGAGGCGGCAAGCCTGCTCGGCGGCAACACCACCGAGGTGGTCGACAAGGTGCGCGCACTGACCGAGCGTCAGAAGCGCCTGGAGCGCGAGCTGGAATCGCTGAAGGCCAAGCTGGCCTCCGGCGCGACCGCAGATCTTGGCGCCAGTGCTGTCGACGTGGACGGGGTCAAAGTGGTTGCCGTACGTCTGGAAGGATTCGATGCAAAGGCGCTACGCGAGGCGATGGACCGCTTGAAGCAGCAACTCGGCGATTCGGTGATCGTGCTGGCCGGTGCATCGGCGGGCAAGGTTGCGCTTGTCGCCGGCGTGAATGGCAGCCCAACTGGCAAGGTGAAGGCGGGGGAACTCCTCGGCCATATCGCCAGTCAGATCGGAGGCAAGGGCGGTGGCCGTCCGGATCTCGCCCAGGGTGGTGGCGAGGACGGGCCCGCCCTTGCGACCGCACTCGACGGTGTGCCCTCCTGGGTCAAGCAACACTTGGGCTGAACACTTGTCCTGCTATGCCTTGCTGGCTAGCAGGATGTCCCGCTACCATTTCTGGTCTATTCCCTTTACCTAGGGCGCGTCTCACTCACGAGGCCGTCGATGCTGGTGGGAAATCCACCGGTTCCAGGAGATTTGCAAAATGTTGATCCTCACTCGCCGGGTAGGCGAAACCTTGATGATCGGCGACTCGGTCACTGTTACCGTGCTCGGCGTCAAGGGTAATCAGGTGCGTATTGGCATTACCGCACCGAAAGATGTGGCTGTGCATCGCGAAGAGATTTATCAGCGCATCCAACGTGGGGACGAGCCGGTGGCCTCTGGCGCACATCACGGCGACGATTCTTCGAATTGCCCGTAATAAAGGGTTTACGTTAACCCCTGTTACCCGGTATTCTTCGCGGCCTGCCACGGACATCGCGGCAGGACGCAAAAACTGGAGCGATGCCCGAGCGGCTGAAGGGGCTCCCCTGCTAAGGGAGTATAGGGTCAAAAGCTCTATCGAGGGTTCGAATCCCTCTCGCTCCGCCAGTGTTCTAGACGCCCGCAAATCCTTGATTTGCGGGCGTTTTTATTTGGGTTGATGGGTGTGGTCAGCGGTGGTCGCCAGCTGTAACGTCAAATTCCATCGCCATCGCCATCGCCACTTCCGCTGCCTTTGATGGATTGCGAGCCGTGCGCTCGCTCTTGCTCGGGTGACTGCTCGGCGCTCATGCTTTCCTGTGCTGTTGTTCTTCGATCGCTGCGTTCTTCGTGGCCGCCGCCGGGGATCTTTGCGTCGCTCATTGTTGAGGGCGCTGTGGTGCGAGCTGTGTCGCATCGAGGGCGTGAATCCGCGATGCCTGCAACAGGCGAGAGTGTGAGTCGATGATGCGTGGGACAGGCGATCGGCAGCTGTGTTGCGGGAGGCTCAGACATTTTGCGAAGCATGCGCGGTGGCGTTGCTACTGCACGTGGCAGCGCTGGCTTCTTGGTCAAGGCTTGTCGCCATCGCTTCCGATAACTGACAGCTACCGCGCCAGACGCGCGTTCGTGAGTGTGCGTCGCGGGTTGGTGGCTCAAGCGATGTTGGATTGCCGCGGGATGATCGGTCTGGTGTGCTGGCATTACGCCCTGCGTGAGGCCGCAACCACCATAAATCGCAACCGTCATGCAGTTGCCGGGTCTGATCGGCGCCGTCCGTCGTCCGTCGTCCGCCATCCGCCATCCGCCAACCGCCAACCGCCAACCGCCAACCGCCAACCGCCATCCGTATCGGTCGCGTCGTCGACCATTTCGTCACCGAGTGTCGCTGTTGAAGCGATATGTAACGGGTCTCCTGCCACCTGGCCCGGTAGGCGCATTGTTCTTGGCTTTTTCTCCTGTTGCGTGCCCTCATGCTTTTTGATGTTCGAAAAATAGGCGCGCTTGGAGGGGGCAGTTAGCGGACTGCGAAACCATCTTCGCTTGCCGCTTGCCGCTTGCCGCTTGCCGCTTGCCGCTATTTCCCGCCATGCAAACAGCAAACAGCAAACTGTAGGGTCAATCTCCTGCGTTCAACTTCGCAGACCACCTACTGCGCTAACTGCAGACCTAAGGCCTAAGGCCTAAGGAAACTCTGAACAATTCGTCCGTATGTTTTCGATCAACGCTCCGGGCATCTTCACTACGCGCAACTGCCTGATATTCAGCATGGAAGACCACCGCGTTTGAGCGATATCCCGGATCACTTGTCCTGCCGCGCGTAGTTCAGGCCTTTCTTAAGCTGCGGGGTTTGCCTTCTTGCTGGCGTGTTTTGCCCGGCGCCCCCTTGTTCCTGCTAGCTGCCGGTTCCTTGATCAAAGCGGCAACTTTTTTGCCGCACACGTGTTCCAGTTCGCGTTCCTCGCCGATGCACGACGATGCTGCGAGAGGACGTGGCCGATCTTTATCTGAGCCTCGTTCTGCCGATGATCCAGCGCATGCTGCCGCGTCGGTGACGCCGCCAGTGATGTCGGCAGTGATCCCCGCGAGGCGAGAGATGCAGTGGGGCGTGTGGCGCTGTCGACGGAGTCGCTATGCAACGGGTAAGTCGTCGGTCGCTCGAAAATACAGAAGCCAGCGGTCCGGAGAGCCGGTCGCATCCGTCGGTGTGAGTGGCGTTTACGGGTGCTTTTTTCCAACGATGCAAGACGGAGGAGGGTCCATCGCGAGCGATCGCCGATACGCTGGCGCTGCGCGCGCCTTGGCGGCCAACGTACTGCATCAGCCACTGTGTTGCAGATCGGAGAAGAAAGTCTGGTCTTCCTTGCACGCCAGGAAACAAGGCCTCGACACTACGCTGGCGCTGCGCGCGCCTTGGCGGCCAGCGCACTTAGTTTTGCAAATCGGAGAAGAAGGGTCTGGTCTTCCTTGCACGCCCGGAAACGAGGCCTCGACTTCGGGAATGCCGGGGCATGAAGAGGACGATCAGAGAGAGACCGTCTGACATCTGAACCACTCGACTCTGTGGCAAGCGAAGGGGGTCAAGTACGGCGCGTGCGTGTCGCTAAAGACGTGACCCATATCTCGGATTTCGACGTGATGCGCCTACCGTTGCTTGGACGCCTGTTCTCTTCCTGGAGCCGTGGGCTGCAGCACAAGGCCAATGCAGTGGATCGGGTGATGGCGGTGATCGAATTCGATCTGGACGGCCGCATTCTGGATGCCAATCAGAACTTCCTCACGCTCATGGGATACCGGCGTGACGAGGTGGTTGGCCAGCATCACCGCATGTTCGTGACGACGAGTGATCGCGACAGCGAGAGCTATCGCCAGTTCTGGGATGCGTTACGGCGTGGCGACTTCAATGCCGGGCGCTTTTGCCGGCTGGACAAGCAGGGCCGCGAGGTCTGGATCAATGCCTCCTACAACCCGCTGCTGGATCGTGCGGGCAAGGCCTACCGCGTGGTGAAGTACGCCACCGACATCACCGAGCAGGTCCGTCAGACCGCCGATTTCGAAGGGCGCATCGATGCGATCGACAAGGTGATGGCGGTGATCGAATTTGCGCTGGATGGCACGGTGCTCGATGCCAACCAGAACTTCCTGCAGGTCATGGGCTATCGGCTCGATGAGATCCGCGGCAAGCACCACGGCATGTTCGTGGAGGCGCAGACGCGTCAATCGGCGTCCTATCGCGCGTTCTGGGATTCGCTTGGGCGCGGTGCATTCGATGCCGGTCGCTACAAGCGCATCGGCAAGGATGGCAGAGAGGTGTGGATCCAGGCGTCCTACAACCCGGTTCTCGACGAACTTGGTCGCCCTTACAAGGTGGTCAAGTACGCCACCGACGTCACCCGTCAGGTCATCGATTCGGCCGATGCGGATGGGCGCATACAGGCCATCGACAAGGTGATGGGCGTGATCGAGTTCGATCTGCACGGCCGAGTGCTGAGTGCCAACGATAATTTCCTGGCGATTCTTGGTTACTCGTCGAACGAGGCCATTGGCCAGCATCACGGGGTGTTCGTCGATGTGGCCTACCGCGCCTCCGACGAATACCGGCATTTCTGGGCAAAGCTGGCACGCGGCCAGTTCGACGCGGGGCGGTATCGGCGGTTGCGCAAGGATGGCAGCGCGGTGTGGATCCAGGCATCCTACAACCCGATCCTGGATGTCTCCGGGCGCCCGTACAAGGTGGTCAAGTACGCCACCGACGTGACCGACCAAGTGCGCTCTGCCGAGCGCATGCGCGACCTGATGCGGCAGACCATGAGCATCGCGCAGAACGTGCAGCGCGAGTCGCATCATATTTCTGCTAGCAACCAGGAGCTGGTCAGCCGGGTGTCCACGCAGTCCAGCGCCGTGGCGCAGACCTCGAGCACGATCGATCAACTGGCCGCCACCGTGCGCACCAATTCCGAAAACGCCGGCTCGGCCCGGCGCATGGCCGAGGACTCGGCTACGGTGGCGCGGCGCGGTGCGGGCGTCATCGCCGACGTGGTCAAGACCACCGCCGGCATTCGATCGGCAACCGACCGCATCGGTCAAATCATCGAAGTGATCGACGGCATCGCATTTCAGACCAATATTCTGGCGCTCAACGCGGCGGTGGAAGCGGCGCGCGCCGGCGAGCAGGGACGCGGGTTTGCGGTGGTCGCCACCGAGGTGCGCAGCCTGGCGCAGCGCTGCGGCGTGTCGGCCAGGGAGATTCGTTCGCTGATCGACAATGCGACCAACCAGGTCGGCGATGGCTCGCGCCTGGCCGAACAGGCCGGCGTCGTGATGCAGGACGTAGTGGCCTCGGTACTGCGTGTCACCGCGACGGTGGAGCAGATCGCCGCCGCCAGTCACGAGCAGGCGCTGGATATTTCGACTGCGAACACGGCGCTGCACTCCATCGGCGTGCAGGCGCGCGACCAGGCGCAAATGGTCGATGACCTGGCGCGGTCGGCACGCGTGCTGGAAGCCGATGCGGACGCATTGTTCGCACTGGTCAACGGCGATGCCGACGGAGCTGCGCAGTCCGACACGCCGTTCAAATCGCAGGCCGCATAACGGCCAATCGCTGAGACTGCGACCGCGGTGGCCGGATGTCGGAGCCTTCGTCTTTGGCGCTGAAGACGGACGTCATGTCATGTCGTGTCACGGTGCGTGTAAGCCAAGCGTTGTCGCGGCAAGGTAAGGCAAGCGCACGAATGACACGCACAGCGTCGCGCCCAGGTTTTCGCGCGCAGCACAAGGCCCGCTAGCGCGGGCCTTGTGCGTTGGGGGTAGCGCCGCTTGCAGCATATGCAGGTCGCATGCACTGCAAGGTTCCCAACCGGCTTACTTCGGCATATCAAACACCAGTACTTCGGCGTCGCGTGCATCGGCCAGCACGATCTCCGGCTCGCCGATGACCTGCACCGCATCGCCAGCCGACAACGCCTGTCCATTGACGCTCAGGCTGCCGCGGGCCACTTGCACATAGCCGATGCGGCCTTCAGCCAGCGGCTGCTGCAGGCGTACGTCGCCATCGAGGATCGATGCATACAGCCGTGCGTCCTGGTGCAGGCGCAGCGAGCCGTCATCACCAGCCGGCGAGGCGATCAGACGCAGCTGGTTGCGCTTGCTGTCGGCATCGAAATGCTTTTCTTCGTAGCTGGGCTCGATACCGTTGCGCTCGGGCATCACCCAGATCTGCAGGAAGTGCACCGGCTCGCTGGACGAATGATTGAACTCGCTATGGGTCACGCCGCTGCCGGCGCTCATGCGCTGCACATCGCCGTAGTGCAGCACCGAACCGGTGCCCATGCTGTCCTTGTGCTCCAGCGCGCCGTCCAGGACGTAGGAAATGATTTCCATGTCGCGGTGGGCGTGGGTGCCGAAGCCTTCGCCCGGGGTCACCTTGTCTTCGTTGATCACCCGCAGCGGGCCGATGCCCATGTGGCGCGGGTCGTGGTAGCTGGCGAAGGAGAAGGTGTGGCGCGAAGACAGCCAGCCATGCTCGGCACGGCCACGGGTTTCGCTCTTGCGGACATTCAACATGTTGCTTCTCCTTGAAAGATTCGAATTGGCGCCGGGGGTGAATCGGTGTCCCTGCGGCTTGATGCGTAGTCTCCGCCTCTGTCGGCCAGAGAAAAAGCGAGTAGATTTGGCTGCTACCATCGAAAAATTCGAACAATGAAAATCAGCCTGGAAGCGCTACAGATCCTGGATGCGATCGACCGTCGTGGCTCGTTCACCGCAGCGGCCAAGGTGTTGTTCAAGGTGCCCTCGACGATCTCGTACACGGTTTCCAAGTTGGAAGACGATCTAGGCGTGCAGCTGTTCGAGCGGGTGGGGCCGAAGGCAACGCCGACCCAGGCCGGACGCGAACTGCTGCGCGAAGGACGCAACCTGCTGCGTGCCGCGCAGGAGTTGGAGGTGCGCGTGCGGCGCGTCGCCTCGGGCTGGGAGTCGGACTTTGCGATCGGGCTGGATGCGATGTTGCCGGCTGCGCTGCTGCAGGCGCAGATCCTGGACTTCTACGCCGTGGCCGACAGCACCCGGCTGCGGGTGCTCAGCGAGTCGCTGTCCGGCAGCTGGGAGGCGCTACTGGACCGGCGCGTGGATTTGATTGTGGCGGCGGGCGAGGGGCCAAGTGGCGGTGGTTATGTCGCCGAACAGATCGGCACCGTGCGCTTTGTGTTCGCAGTGGCCGCGACGCATCCGTTGGCCGGCGCTCAGCTGCTCGGTGCGACCGAGCTGGCCGACCATCGCGCGATTGCCGTGGCGGATTCGGCGCGGCGTCTGCTGCCGCGCACGGTCGGTCTGTTGTCCGGCCGCGATGTGCTGACCGTGCCGGACATGCACACCAAGTTGCTGCTGCAATTGGCCGGGGCAGGCTACGGGTTTCTGCCTGAGCCGTATGCGCAGGGCGTGCTGCTGGAGGGCCGTTTGCGCCAGGTGCCGGTGGAAACGCACAAGGCAGACGAGACCTTCTTCCTGGCGTGGCGGCCGGGCGAAGAGGGCGAGGCGCTTGGCTGGTGGCGGCGCGCGTTGCGGGCCGACGGTCTGTTCGAGCGATGGTTGCAAGCGCTTGCCGAAACGTATCGTTTCGCTGCCGCCGGGCAGTCGCAAACGTGATCAAGAGCGGATAATGACCGTTCGCCGTCGCGCAGGGTCGTCGCATGCAAGGCTTGATCGAACAGTACGGATTGGCGCTGGTGTTTGCCAACGTGCTGGCGTTGTCGCTCGGGCTGCCGGTGCCAGCGCTACCGACGCTGGTGCTGGTCGGCGCCGGTTACGCGCTGCGCGGTGGTAGCGAGGCGTGGCTGGCGGGTCTTGCCGCGTGGGGCGTGTCGGTGCTGGCGAGTCTGCTTGGCGACCTGGTGTGGTATCTGGCAGGCCGTCGTTTTGGCAATCGCACCTTGCAGTCGCTGTGCCGGCTGTCGCTGTCGCGCGATACCTGCATGAAGCAGACCGAGCGCTTTTTCTCGCGCTGGGGCGTGCGCGTGCTGGCAGTGGCCAAGTTCGTGCCGGGCCTGTCGATGGTGTCGGTTCCGATGGCTGGTGCGATGCGGGTGCGGCCGGGCGCGTTCCTGCGTTACGACGCGTTCGGCGCCTCGCTGTGGGCGCTGGTCGGATTGGGGCTTGGGGCGGTGTTCGCCCATCAGGTGCAGGACGTGCTCGTGTTCTTGTCCGAGCTCGGTTCCGGTGCGGTGGTGGTGTTGGCCGCGCTGCTGGCCTGCTACGTCGGGTGGCGCTGGTGGCGGCGCCACACGCTGCTGCGCTCGCTGGAACAGGCGCGTATTGCAGTGGACGAGTTGGTGCCGCTGCTGGACGGTGACGAGAGCCTGCGGCCGACGGTGCTGGATATCCGTGCGCCGGGATATCGTGACCTGCAGCCGTACACGATTCCTGGTGCGGTGTTTGCCGACGAACGCCAGCTTGCACAGATTCTGGCCAGCGTGCCGCGCGATCGCAGCGTGGTGATTTATTGCGCGTGTCCCGATGAAGTGTCTGCGGCGTGGCTGGCAGGTCGGATGCGCGAGCGTGGCTATCGCGATGTGCGTCCGTTGCTGGGCGGGCTGGATGCGTGGCGCGATGCCGGGCATCCGGTGACCTCGTTATTGCCGGTGGTGGTGGTCGGCCAGTCGGATGCTGTGGGCGCTACCGCGTGAGCGTTCTGCGTCCTGTTCGATAAGAACAGCTCACCAAACGACTGTGCAGTTGCCTGCCTGCCTTCCTGCCTGCCTGGCGCGCGGGCGCGGCCGGTGCTCGCTGCCGCGTCGCTTGCAGTGTGGTTCTGAGCGCGCCTTCCATACCCATCCGGCAACGCGCGCTACGTCTTGATGGGCGCTTTAACGCGCATCGCAGCGCATTCGTATCGATATGCTGCACAAGCCGCATTCGCGGGCGATGCAGGACAAAAACGACAGGCAAAAAAAAGACCAGCAAGCTGGTCGTTTTCTTCAAGATTGGTGCGCCCGGAGAGATTCGAACTCCCGACCGCCTGGTTCGTAGCCAGGTACTCTATCCAACTGAGCTACGGGCGCATATCTTGTTTGACTTGCCATCCGATGCAGTGCAGTCGGACGTTTTAACTAAAAAAACAGCGGTTCAGTGCTGTCTTTTTTGTTCCTGAAGATGGTGCGCCCGGAGAGATTCGAACTCCCGACCGCCTGGTTCGTAGCCAGGTACTCTATCCAACTGAGCTACGGGCGCCTCGTCAGGAGCGGAATTATGCGGATGCCCGACGTACTCGTCAATCCCTTTGTGAAATTCGATTGTCGCCGGCCGCATCGGCACGCGTGCGTTGCAGCGCAGCCGCGACGGCGGCGGGTGCCTTCATCCATGCAAAGTGATCGCTGCGCACGCCCAGTTGCGCATCGTCCAACTGCTGCACCTCGGCATGCGCCTGCGGCATCTTCTGCAGCAGTGCATGCAACGCCGCAGCCGGGCCGAAGTGATCGTGGTCGAAGGTCAGCGCCTTGATCGGTACCGTCAACGCACCCAGTGCGCGCTCCAGATCCCAGGTGCTGCCTGCAGCGCGATAGCGATTGCTGCGGCCGACCTGCGCCCAGTCGGCGATCAGGCTGCGTGCCTCGGTGCCGCCGAAGCCAAGCGATCGCCCGTGCAGCACGCCTTGTACGCGTGCAAGCCAGGGCAGGGCGCGATACGCCAGCGGCAGTCCGTAGCGCATCGGGCGCGGAAAGTTGCGCCAGTATGGCGAGCCGGCGGCAACCAGCCACAGCTGCGCCAGCGGTGAGTCGCGTTGCGAAGGAACTCGCGACGCCTGCAACGCGGCATGACAGCAGGCCAGCTGCCCGCCCAGGCTGTGCCCGCCGACAATGCGCGGATGATGCGGGTCGTGCCGATCCATCAGCGCCTGGCTCGCAGGGAGGTCGTCGGCAAGCAATGCGCGATAGCCCCAGTCGTGTTGGCGCGATGGGCGCAGCGTGCTGCTGCCATTGCCGCGCCATTCGTGCAGGTAGACCGCGATCCCGGTAGCGGCCAATGCATCGGCAAACGCCTGGTAATGCCGCGCTGCCACGCCCAACGCCGGCAGCCACAGCAAGCTGGCGATCGGTTGCGCTGGTGCACTGCGAATCACCTGCCAGCGATGTCCATCGGCTGCGCTGGCGGGCAGCATGTCGCTGTGCACGCATTCGCTATGCACGCTCATACCGCTGGGGCGGCGCCGAAGTGGTCGAGCACCAGTACCTCGCTGTGCCCTGGGCGCTGCCCCAGGCGGATGGCGCGCGCCACGTAATCAATCGCTGCTTCGCAGGCATTGAGCAGCGACAGGCCCTGGCACAATTGCGCGGTAATCGCTGCCGACAGACTGCAGCCGGTGCCGTGCGCATCGACATCGATACGCGGATGCATGAACACGTCCTGGGTGACGCCGTCATCGAAGCGATCGATCACGCGCGCGCCCTCATGCAGATGGCCGCCCTTGAGCAACACCGCGTTCGCGCCCAGCTCCAGCAGCGCGGCGGTCGCATGTTCGGCGGCGTCGGCCGTGTCGATGCGGCGGCCGGTCAGCAGCTCGGCTTCCGGCGTATTGGGTGTGATCAAGGTTGCCAGCGGCAGCAGGCGGGTGCGCAGCGCATCCAATGCCGCGTCCTCGAGCAGGCGCGCGCCGCTGGTGGCGACCATGACCGGGTCCAGCACGATGAAGGGTGGGCGATGGGCTTCGAGCAGGTCCGCCACGCAGTGGATGACGTCGGCATTGGCCAACATGCCGAGTTTGACGGCCTGGATCTGGAAATCGGCGAAGCAGGCATCCACTTGTGCGCGCAGAAATTCAACCGGCGGGATGTGCACAGCGGTGACGGCGCGCGTGTGCTGCGCGGTCAATGCGGCAATCGCCGACAAGCCGTGCACGCGATGCGCGGCGAAGGTTTTGAGATCGGCCTGGATGCCGGCACCACCGCCGGAGTCGGAGCCGGCGATGGTCAATGCGGACAGGGTGCTGGGCGTGGTCATACGCCGATTCTGCACTGCTACCTGGAGGATGTGCGGATCATCAGGTGCGCCAGCGACGCCATTGCAGGTAGGCGACGTAGCCGACACCGGTCAATCCGGTGAGGCTGGCTGGCAGGTAGAGCGCGTCGTACTGCCAGCGCTGGAACAACAACGTGCCCAGGACGCTGCCGCCAAGAAAGCCACTGATGATCAGCCCGCTCAACGTGAGTCGACGCACTTGCAGCGGGCGCCCGCGCAGCAGGTGCCCCAGGCCGATGCCCAGGTCGGTGAACATGCCGCTCAAATGCGTGGTGCGGACCGCTGCGCCACTGAGGGTGGTCGCCATCGCATTCTGCAGGCCGCAGGCGCCAGCGGCGAACAGCACGCCGCCGACATGATGCAGTTTGAACAGCGGAATCGCAGCCAGCAACAGCAGTGCCTCGATCAGCAGCGCCGCGCCGTAGCGCTGTCCAAGCCGCAAGACATCGTCCTGGATGATCAGTCCGCTGAGCATGGCGCCTGCGCAGAAGGCAATGAGGATGCCCCAGAGAAAGCCGATTTCCGGCGCGGTGTTTTGCACCAGAGCAACGCCGAGCAGGCTGGTCGTGCCGGTGAGGTGGCTGACCACCTGGTGCTCCGAGCCCAGGTAGCCGACCACGTTGACCATGCCGGCCACGCTCGACAATGCCACCGCGCCAACCCAGACCCAGCGCGGCAGCAGGATTCCCATCTCGCGTCAGGGCGTGCCGTTGACCGCGATCTGCGAAAACCCGCCGGTCTGCGGGTCGTACAGCGCCCCCCAGAAGGCGCTACCGCCGTCGCAGACCTTGATCGCTTCCCTGGCCGGTTTCACTGGCGGGTCGTTGGGCAGCTTGAAGGCGTTGATGTAGATCAGTTGCTGGCCCTCGATCACCACGCCCACATATTGCCGGTCGAACTCGCGCGGCTCGGCGATGCTTGGCGTCAACGCATCCTGCCGGGATTCGAGCTGCTCGATCTGTTGATGGCTCGGTTCCCAATAGCCGGTGATCTGGCCTGGATGACGCGCCGGACTGTCGCGCGAGCAGGTGTCCAGCACCTGCTCGGCGACGCTCTGGCGGGTGATGATCCACGACTGCCCGCTTTTGAGGTTGGTCGGTACGGTAGAGGGCGCCTGCGTGGTCGCACAGCCGGCCAGCGCGAGCACTGCAAGGGCAGTAGCGCTGCGAAGCATTCGCATCACAGCACCTCCGAGGCGAAGTCGGCCAGACGCGAACGTTCGCCACGGCGCAGCGTGATATGCGCGCTGTGCGGCCAGGCCTTGAAGCGATCCACCGCGTAGGTCAGGCCGGACGTGGTCTCGGTGAGGTAGGGCGTATCGATCTGCTCGACGTTGCCCAGACAGACGATCTTGGTGCCGGGGCCGGCGCGGGTGATCAGCGTCTTCATCTGCTTCGGCGTGAGGTTCTGCGCTTCGTCCAGAATCAGATACCGCGACAGGAAGGTGCGGCCGCGCATGAAGTTCATCGAGCGGATCTTGATGCGGCTGGCGAGCAAGTCGTTGGTGGCCGCGCGGCCCCATGAGCCGCCGTCCTGGTTGTGGGTGAGCACTTCCAGGTTGTCGGTGAGCGCGCCCATCCACGGCGTCATCTTTTCTTCTTCGGTGCCGGGCAGAAAGCCGATGTCTTCGCCCACGCTGACGGTGGCGCGGGTCATGATGATCTCGCGGTAGCGCTGCTGATCCATCGTCTGCGCCAGGCCCGCGGCCAGCGCGAGCAAGGTCTTGCCGGTACCGGCGGTGCCGAGCAACGTGACGAAATCGATCTCCGGGTCCATCAGTGCGTTGAGCGCGAAGTTCTGCTCGCGGTTGCGCGCGGCGATGCCCCAGACCGCATGCTGGGTGTGGCGGAAATCATCCACCAGGCACAGCGTGGCTTTGCCGCCACCGACCTTGGCCACACGCAGTTCGACGTCGTCTTCGCCCGGCAGATACAGGTACTGGTTGGGGTACCAATCTTCGTCGTCGGCCAGCACGATCTCGTAATGGGTGCGGCCGCGCTCGTTCCAGCTGCGCAGGTCCTCGTTGTGCTTTTGCCAGAAGTCTTCCGGCAACTCGATGGCGCCGGTGAACAGCAGGCTGAAATCGTCCAGCGCGCGGTCGTTCTGGTAGTCCTCTGCCACCAGGCCGCTGATGTAGGCCTTGATGCGCAGGTTGATGTCCTTGGACACCAGGATGACCGGCACATCCGGGTTTTCTTCGCGCAGCGCCAGCACCGAGGCCAGGATCTTGTTGTCCGGCAGCATCGCGCCGAAGGTGCGGCCCGGGTCGATCGGGTGAATCTGGAAATACAGCCGGCCGATCGCGGCCTGGCCCTTGAGCTGGATGCCCTGCGGGTGACTGAGCAGGATGCCGGCCTGAATCTGCTCGGCGTTGGTGTTTTCCAGCAGTTCGTCCAGGAAGCGGCTGACCTGGCGCGCGTTGCGGCTGACTTCGGAGGTGCCCTTCTTGGCGTTGTCGAGTTCTTCGATCACCTGCATCGGAAGGAACACATCGTGTTCTTCGAACTTGAACAGCGAGGTGGGATCGTGCATCAGCACGTTGGTGTCCAGCACGTAGATGCGCTTGCCTCGGGTCATTGGGTCTTCCAAGTGATGGAGCAGGGGCGAGCCATCACGCCTGCGTGTGCAGGGTGATGGAGGACAGGGGAAACGAGGGGCGTCACTGTTTGGCGTGCGCCTTCACGGCAGCCAGCACGGCCTCGGCATGGCCGGCGACCTTGACCTTGCGCCAGGCCTGCACGATGCGCCCCTCGGGCGACAGCAGGAAGGTGCTGCGCTCGATGCCGAGCACCTGCTTGCCGTACATGTTCTTTTCCTTGATCACGTCGAAAGCGCGGCACAAGGCTTCGTCGCCATCGCTGATCAAGGGAAAGTTGAAGCCTTGCTTGGCGCAGAAGTTGTCGTGCGACTTCACCGAGTCGCGCGAGACGCCCAGGATGGCAGCGCCGGCTTTCTTGAAGTCCGGCAGCAAGGCATTGAAGTCCAGGCCTTCGGTGGTGCAGCCGGGCGTGCTGTCCTTCGGGTAGAAGTACAGCACCACCCACGTGCCGGCATAGCCGCGCAGGGTGGTCTGGGTGCCGCCGGACAGCGCCAGCGGCAGGTCGAGGGTGGTAGCGGGCAGTTCCAGTACAGCGTCGGTCATCGTTGCTCAGCCTGAAGGGGAGAGGCGGTCGGCGGCCGATCAGGCCGGCCCGACGTCCATCCCATCATAAGCAGCTACATGGAAACGTTTGGCGAGTGCATCGAACTCTGCATTGCGCTGATTCAGCGATTCAATGGTGTGGTGTTCGCGCTTGTCCACATGCAGGAAATATGACTCCTCATCGTCGCCGTCGTCTTCGTCGCGTTCGCCGAGAAAGATGTCGATGACGCGATAGCCGTCCTGGGTCAGCTGCTCGGAAAGTTGTTGCAGCGGCTGCTGCGCCGGGTCGGCGAAAAAGTATTCCCAGCGCAACGGGCCGTCGAGATTCCAGTCGGTCTCGGAGCGGATGTGATCGAACATCTGTTTCAGCGCGGATTTGGCGATGGCCATCGGTGCGTCTGCCTTAGAACTTCATCGGGTCCATGATCGCGTCGAGATTGAGGTGATCACAGAATTCCAGGAAATCATCGCGCAACGCGGCGATGTGCATGTTGGCCGGTACCCCGATGGTCACCTGCGCCGAGAACATCTCCGCACCGGTCTGCATGGCGCGGTAGCGGGTGCTCTGCAGGTTTTCGATGGTGATGCCCTGGCGGTCGAAGAAATCGGCCAGCTGGAACAGGATGCCCGGCTTGTCGGCGGCGATCACTTCGACGATGTACGGCAACAGGTTGGACTGGGTCTGCTTGGGGCCGGTGCGGTACCAGACCAGCTTGAGGCCTTCCTCGCGTTCGAGCCGTGTCAGCATCGCTTCGAGCTTGGCGACCGAATCCCAGGAGCCGGTGGCCAGTGCGGTGACCGAGACATCGCGCCCCACCGTGGCCAGGCGAGCGTCCACGAGATTGCAGCCGCTGTCGGCGATGCGGCGGGTGACAGGCAACAGGGGGGACTCCGGATGCGTCGTGTAGGCGTTGATCAGGAGGTGATTTTCGGTCGGCGAGGGCCGGGGTGTAGAGTCAGTCAAAGGGGCTTCCGGCATTGCATCAGGCTGAATGGCCGCCCGGACAGGCGCCCTGGCGGTGACCAGCATACTTGCCCGTGGTTTCGCGCCGCAAGTAACATGCAGGCGGTCGCAACCCGCGTGCGCGCGGGCCTCCCCTTGTCACGTAAGAGCAGCAGAATCTTGTCCCTTTCCGGCATCATCACCGCGCTGGCGACCCCCTTCGGGCCGGACGGCGCACTCGACCTGGATGCCTGGCGGCGGCTGCTGGAGCAGCAGCTGCACGGTGGCGTCCAGGGAATCGTGGTTGCCGGCTCCACCGGCGAAGCCGCCGCGCTGAGCGACGACGAATACGACACATTGCTGCGCGCCGCGGTGGCCCAGGTCGCTGGCCGGGTGCCGGTGCTGGCCGGTACCGGGCTGTCCGGCACCGCAAAAACCATTGCGCAGACGCGCCGCGCCGCCGCGCTGGGCGCGCAGTACGCGCTGGTGGTGACGCCGCCGTACGTGCGCCCGACCCAGGCAGGGTTGAAAGCGCATTTTGTGGCCGTGGCCGACAGCGGCGGGTTGCCGGTGGTGTTGTACAACGTGCCCGGCCGCACCGGCTGCGATCTGCTGCCGGAGACGGTGGCCGAGTTGGTCGATCACCCCAACATCGTCGGCATCAAGGAAGCGCGTAGCGAGCCCGAGCGCGTCGCCGCGCTGGTGGCGTTGCGCAGCGACTCCTTCGTGGTGCTCAGTGGCGATGACGGCAGTGCCGCGCAATCGATGCTGTCCGGCGCCCAGGGGCTGATCTCGGTGGCGTCCAACGCGTTGCCGTCGGCGTACCGTCGCTTGTGCGATCTGGCCCGCGATGGCCAGCGCGATGCCGCCCTCGCATGGGATGCGCGCCTGAGCGAATACCATAGCTTCTGCGGGATCGAATCCAATCCCATCCCGGTCAAGGCGCTGCTGCAGCGCGCCGGGATCGGGCACGGCCTGCGCTTGCCGCTGCTGCCACTTTCTGCGGCGCATCAGCCTGCCGCCGACCGCCTTGCCGCCGACGCCGTTGCGTTGGAAGCACTTTCCAGCCGCGAAATGCTCGCGGCCTGACCCAGGAGATTTATCGATGCGTCATTCCGTTTCCCCCGTCCGCGTGCTGTCGCTCGCGTTGCTGGCGACCGCCACCGTCGCCGCCACGAGTGGTTGCAGCTGGTTTCACAAGGGCGCGCGCGGCGACTATGCGTTGGCCCCGGAAGCCCGTCCGCTGGAAGTGCCGCCGGATCTGAACCTGCCCGACACCTCCGGTGCGATGAAGGTGCCGACCCTGGCATCGACCACCCAGCAGACCAACACGCCGCCGTCGGCGAGCGCCAACAGCGGTTTCACCGTGCCGGGCGAGCGCGATGAAGTGTTTGCCAAGGTCGGCACGGCGCTGGCCGAGATTCCCGGCCTGACCGTCGCCAGCAAGGCGCAGATGCTGGGCTCCTACGACGTGAGCTACGAGGGTTCCAGCTTCCTGGTGCGCGTGGTCAAGGTCGAGGCGGGCAGCTACGTGTCGGCAGTGGATCCGCGCGGCATGCCGGCCACGGCTGCCGCACCGGTGGCGGTGATCAGCGCGCTGAAGGGCAAGCTCGGCGGCTGAGTGGTTTGGCCATTGCCGGACAGCAAAACGGGCGCCCAGGGCGCCCGTTTTGCGTTGTTGCGGTGTGGCTAGCGGGCAGCGATGCTGTCGCGCGCCGGGACAGTGCCTTAGCGCTGCAGCAGCGGTAGCTTGTTCGGCTTGCCGTCCCAGTCTGCCGCATCGGGCAGGGGCTCCTGGCGCACCGTCAACACTGGCCAGGCCTTGGCCAGTTCGGCGTTGAGCGCGACGAAGCCTTCCTGGCCCGCGGGCACGTCATCTTCCGGATAGATTGCGTTAGCCGGGCACTCGGGCTCGCACAGGGTGCAGTCGATGCACTCGTCCGGGTCGATGACCAGGAAATTCGGGCCGACGTGGAAGCAATCCACCGGGCAGACCTCGACGCAGTCGGTGTATTTGCACTTGATGCAGTTTTCGGTGACAACAAAAGGCATGGCGGAATCCGGCGTTTAGCCTGGCAATTCTAAAGCAGTCGGGTGGTGGGTGTGAGGTGGGACGGGGATTGTTTGCCGCGCAGATGATGGATTGGTCGTGGTCTGCGGGGTGTCGTGATGCCTGGATCTCGCTGGGTGGGTTGGCTGTCTTCCGCCGTACCCTCACCCCAACCTCCGCTCCGCGTCCCGGCCCGCGCTTGCGCGCAAGCCGTGCCTTCTCGCCCCACGGGGAGAGAGGGGCTTTGCATCCTGTCTCCCCTTCAGGGAACTCAGGTCAGGCCGTGTTGCCGGGCCAGCGCGAACAGGCCGGTGGCGGCCAGGTCTTCCGGGTGTTGTTGGGTGGCGACGCCCAGGTGCGTCAACGCCAGGGCGTAGCGCTGCGCCAGGGCGGGGCTGCCGACCAGGTGCACAGTGGCGTGGCTGCCGCGATGCTCGCGGAGCTCGTGGCCGATCAGCAGGCCCGAGAGGTACGAGGGCAGGGCCTGTGCACTGAGGCGGTCGAACAGGCCCAGCGTGCGGGTGCCGAACAGGTGGTGGCTGAGACCGCCGGGTTCGGCGCTGCGATCCACGCCTGACAGGAATGCGGCCTCATCGAGATCGGCATGGTCGTTGGGCATCAGCTTGCCCAGGATGCTGTGCTGGCGCAGCACCGCGTACAGCTCGCCGGTCATCACGGTGGCGAAGTCGGTCAGCTGGCCGTTGGCGATCGTCGCCCATTTGCTATGCGTGCCGGGCAGGCAGGCGATGTGGTCGCCGTCGCCAAGTGCGGCGAACAGGCCGACCAGTTGGGTTTCTTCGCCGCGCATGACATCCGGCACGCCGTGCTGCGCGCCGGTGCTGACTCCGGGGACGAACCACAGCGTGCGGCCGGGCAGCAGATCGTCGTAGCGGCGCATGGCAGCGGTCAATGCGGCGGTGTCGGCCGGGCAGGGCAGGTAGGCCTGTTCGACCCAGCCGTTGCGGCTGCCGATCATGCCCGACAGCACGACCGGGCCGTCCCAGCCATCGATCAATGCGTTCAGGACCTCGCCGAAGCGGCCCTGGCAGGCGAGGATGCCGTCGCTGCCGCGGCGTTGATCGAGCACGGCGCCGGTGGCGTCGAGCAGGTAGGCGCGCAGGCTGCTGGTACCCCAATCGACCGCGATCATGCGCTGGCCACCCGGCTTTCGGGCAGGCCGGCGATGGCGACGTCGCAGACGAACAGGCCGCCGGCTTCGGGCATGCGTGCGAGTTCTTCGGCGCTATGGTCCAGGCGCGAGGAGATCATGTGCAGGCGATCCAGCGCCGCGCCACCGAAGGCGCTGCAGGTGGGGTGTTTGACCGGCAGGTGCACGATGCGCTCGACACTGCCGTCGGGGCGATAGCGCACCACGCGCGAGGCGCGCCATTGCGCATTCCACAGATGGCCTTCGCTGTCGATGATCGAGCCGTCCGGCTCGGCGTCGTCGCGGTCCAGGGTGGTGAACACGCGCGTGTTGCTGGTCTGTGCGGTCTCCGGGTCGTAGTCGCAGCACAGGATCTGCGGGCGCACCGAGTCGCAGTAATACAACGTGCGGCCGTCGAGGCTGAAGCAGATCGAGTTGGGGATCGACACGCCCGGCAGTGGCAACGCGCGCAAGCCATGTGCCAGCGAGAACTGATACATCGCGCCGCGCGCGGCCTTGTTGTCGTGTTCGTCCATGGTGCCGAACACCAGATTGCCGTGCCGATCGGCGCGGCCATCGTTGCTGCGCGTCAGCGGGTTGTCTGCCTCGATATCGGCCAGTTTTTCGAAGGGCAACACGTCATCTTCGGTGCTGTCCGGGTCGGCGATGCCGATGGCCTTGGCCAGTGCGATCAGCAGGCGGCCATCGTCCATCAGGCCGAGGCAGCCGGGGCGATCGGGCAGCGTCCAGTAGCGCGTCTGCGCGCTGGCAGGATGATGCCGCCACAGGCGTTTTTCGCTGATGTCGACCCAGTACAACGCCTCGCGCTGTTCGCACCACAGCACGCCTTCGCCATGCGTGCAGCGGCTGTCGACCGCCAGTACGGCGGTGTGCTCGGGCATGCTCACCATTCGGCGATGCTGCCGTCGGCGTGGCGCCACACCGGGTTGCGCCAGTCAGGCGGATTTTCGTTTGCGCGCTTGAGCATCTCTTCGTCGATCTCCACACCGAGCCCGGGCTTGGGCAGTGCGGCGATACTGCCATCCACGCACTGAAAATCGTCTTTATTGATGACGTAATCGAGCAGGTCGGCGCCTTCGTTGTAATGGATGCCGATGCTCTGTTCCTGCAGCACCGCGTTGTGCGACACGAAGTCCACATGCAGACACGCCGCCAGCGCAATCGGGCCGAGCGGGCAGTGCGGGGCGAAGCCGACGTCGTAAGCTTCGGCCATCGCGGCGATCTTGACGCACTCGGTGATGCCGCCGGCATGCGACAGGTCCGGCTGCACCATGCCGATGCCACCGGCGCACAGCACGTTCTTGAATTCGAAGCGCGAAAACATGCGCTCGCCGGCAGCCAGCGGAATCGAGGTGCTGGCGGCTAGGCGCGGGTAGTACTCGGCCTGTTCGGCCAGCACCGGTTCTTCGACGAACAGCGGCTTGAACGGTTCGAGTTCGCGCAGCAACGCCTTGGCCATCGGTGCGCCGACGCGGCCGTGGAAGTCGATGCCGAAGTCGATGGTGTTGCCGAAGGCTTCGCGGATTTCGGCGACCTTGACCACGGCGGCATCGACGGCGCGCGCGCTGTCGATCAGCTTCATTTCTTCGGTGCCGTTGAACTTGAAGGTGTCAAAGCCCAGCGCGCGGTAGTCGGTAATCTGCTGGATGATGGCGCCGGGGCGGTCGCCGCCGACCCAGCGGTAGGTCTTCATGCGATCGCGCACCAGCCCGCCCAGCAGCTCGTACACCGGCACGCCCAGCGCCTTGCCCTTGATGTCCCACAGCGCCTGGTCGATACCGGCGATGGCGCTCATCAGGATGGCGCCGCCGCGGTAGAACCCGGCGCGGTACATGGTCTGCCACAAGTCGTTGATGCGCGCCGGGTCCTTGCCGACGACATAGCCGGCCAGTTCGTGCACGGCCGCTTCCACGCTACGCGCGCGGCCTTCGATGACCGGCTCGCCCCAGCCGGTGATGCCCTCGTCGGTCTCGACCTTGAGGAACAACCAGCGCGGTGCGGCGTGGTAGGTGGTGAGGCGGGTGATCTTCATCCTTGCAGTTCCTGGTAGGCCTGCACGAAGTTGCGTGCATGCGTCTGGGTCGTTTCGAGTGATTGCGCGGGTTTGTACAGCTCGCCACCGATGCCGGCGCCGGCGGCGCCCTGGGCGATGAACCCGGCCAGGGTCTGCGGGCTGACGCCGCCGACCACGTAGACCGGGATGTGGGTGGGCAGCACCGAGCGCAGCGCGCGCACATGCGCAGCGCCATAGGTCGCGGCCGGGAACAGTTTCAGGATCGTTGCGCCGGCGTCGATGGCGTCGAACGCCTCGCTGGCGGTGGCGAAGCCGGCCACCACGGTCAGCCCGCGCGACACCGCATGGCGGATCAGGCTGGGGCGCGTGTTGGGGGTGACGATGAAGCGCGCACCGATGTCGGCCAGGGTGTCGACGTCTTCATTACGCAGCACGGTGCCGGCACCGATCCAGGCGCGCTCGCCATAGGTCTGCTGGGCGAGGGCGATGCTCTGCTGCCAACGCGGCGAATTGAGCGGGATCTCGATCGCATCGAAGCCGGCGTCGATCAGTGCGCCGACATGGTCCAGCGTTTCTTCCGGCGTGATGCCACGCAGGATGGCGATCAGTGGCAAGGCGAACAGGCTGGCGGTGGTGTCTGAGGTCATGGTGTTACTCGCGATAGAGCGGAAAGCGGCCGTTGGCGGCCAGATGGCCGGCAACGTCGTGGGAGCTTGCGCGACTGCGCGCGGCAAGCAGGTGCTGCCGATGCGCAATCCGGAGAAGAAAACGAAGCGTGGGTGGGCTGGCGCCCGGGTGGTCGATGCGCGCGTGATGCGCGACATGTCTACCGCTACGGCCTGCAAGTGGCCGGCAAGATGCCGTCATCGTCGTCCACCTCCGCGGTCATGGCGTGCGTGCTGCCACCTGATCAAAGGCGGTCACGTCTGTTCTGGCCGCGCCCGGGAGGTAGGGGCTCCTGCTGCGGCGAGCGCTAGCCTCGCCTGGGGAGATATGTGCTGCAAATGAAATTTTCGGCATATTCTATTCCTCCGACGAATACACAGCCGCAACCGCACCCCATGGCAAATTCCGGTACTCCCTGGTTCAACGCAGCCCGCCTCAAGACGCGTCAACTGCTGCTATTGCTGCATCTGCACGAACAGCGCTCGGTATTACGTGCGGCCGAGGCCGCCAGCATGACCCAGCCGGCCGCGTCCAAGCTGCTGGCCGAGATGGAAGACATGCTGGGGGTCAAATTGTTCGAGCGGCATGCCCGCGGCGTGGAGCCCACCTGGTACGGCCATGTGCTGATCCGGCGTGCCCGTGCGGCGATGTCGGAGATTGGCCGCGCGCAGGAAGAAATCGCTGCGTTGCGGGCCGGCCGTATGGGCCAGGCCTCGATCGGGACCGTGGTCAATCCAGGAACCAATCTGGTGCCGCAGGCCATTGCCGAGGTCAAACGCGAGTTTCCGGACATCCTGGTGCGGGTGGAGATGGACTACAGCCGCCCGCTCGTTGCCAAGTTGCTGGATGGTCAGCTGGACATCGTGATCGGCCGCATCCTCGGTCCGGAAGGCGTGGGCGAACTGGAATTCGAGCCGCTGGCCGATGAGCCGCATTCGGTGATCGCCCGTGCCGGCCATCCGCTGGCCAGCCGTGTCGGCCTGCAGCACGCGGACCTGGTGCGGTATGGCTGGATCCTGCCGCCGGCCGACAGCGTGCTGCGCGCGCGTCTGGACTCGATGTTCATGGAGCACGGCGTGCAGACGCCGACCAACGCCATCGAAACCTCGTCGTTGCCGGTGACTTCCACCCTGTTGCGCGGCACCGACATGCTGACTGCATTGCCGGTGGAATCGGTGGCGCCGCTGATCCAGGCCAAGTTGCTGACGGTGCTGCCGATCGAGCTGGGGGTGCGGATGGAGTCGTTCGGCATCATCCGTCGGCGCGATTACATCCTGCCGCCGGGTGCCGAGCGCATCCTGCAAGCGCTGCGGACTACGGCGCGCCGCTTGTACCCCGGTCTGCGCGGGCCGGAATCCCTTACCTAGCGGGCTCTTCCATTTCTATTCCGTGAAGTAATACCAGTCCGTGAATTTTTCATTGGCTGGCGCTAGACCGTGCGCCTATATCTGTGCGCCAGATCGCACGCTGAAGCGCACGTGAAGTCGGGCAGGTGATCGGCGGCCAAGCCGCCAAGTTAAGCAACGGTGGAGATCGGCATCAGTGCCTTTTTCCACCCGATCACGCGGGGCGTCTTGCGCCGCGACAACCAGTCTTCAGTCGTCTTGCGTCCTGGGAGGGATTCAGATGTTCAAGTTTTCAAGCCATGCCTCGGCAGGTGCGGGCGTGCGCGCCCGTCGTCTGCAACATCTGCGTCACTCGGCCATGGCCGTCAGCATCGGCGTGTTGCTTGCCGCACCGGTATATGCGCAACAGGCGCAATCGTCGCCGGGCGCTGCCTCGAACAAGGCCGGCGCCAGCGCGGTGGACCTGGATACGGTGGAGGTGCGCGGTGTGCGCGCCAGCCTGATCAAGTCGCAGGTGATCAAGCGCGACTCCACCCAGATCGTGGATTCGGTCAGTGCCGAAGACATCGGCGCGCTGCCCGACCGCAGCGTCACCGAAACCCTGCAGCGCGTCAGTGGCGTGACCATCGACCACTTTGCCGCGCGCAGCGACCCGGACCATTTTTCGGCCGAAGGCAGTGGCGTGATGATCCGTGGCCTGACCCAGGTGCGCGGCGAACTCAATGGCCGCGACATCTTCAGTGCCGCCAGCGGCCGTGGCTTGAGCTTTGAAGACGTACCGGCTGAGTTGATGGCCGGCGTGGACGTGTACAAAAACCCCTCGGCAGAAATCATCGAAGGCGGTCTGGGCGGCACGGTCAACCTGCGCACGCGCATGCCGTTCGACAACCCGGGGCGCATCGTTGGCGGCAATATCGACGTCAATTACGGCGACATGAGCAAGAAGTACAAGCCGTCGGCGTCGTTCCTGTTTAGCGATCGCTGGGACACCGGTGTCGGCGAAATGGGCTTCATGATCGATATCGCCCATTCGGAACTGGCGACACGCTCGGACGGCATCCAGGTGGAGCCGTATGTGCGGCGCACCGACGACGCGGTACTGGCCGGCAGCGGGCGCAGCGAGGTGTACGTGCCCGGTGGCGTCAATTGGCGTCAGCTGGATTTCGAACGCAAGCGCGACGGGATTGCCGCAGCGTTCCAGTGGAAGCCCAGCGACCAGACCGAGATCTACGCGCAATACCTGCGCTCGCGTTACGACATGAACTGGCAGGAGCGCGCGGCGTTCTTCAACGACAGCAACAACAGCATCAGCCCGGCGCCCGGCACCACCTTCGAGTACGACCAGGACGGCGTCTTCCAGCGCGGCTCGCCGGTGTCCAACTCCTGGCGCGGCGTGCTGACCGGCGACGGCGTGCGCTTCAATACCGACAACCGCTATTCCGAGCAGCGCACCACCACCTCGGACCTGTCGGTGGGCTTCAGCCACTATTTCAACGACAACCTGCAGATCAAGGGCGATGTGCAGCTGGTGCAGTCGGAGAACGACCAGCTGGACTTCACCGTGTTCAGCGCGACCTATCTGCCTGGCTTGACCTATGACGTGTCGGGCAAGTATCCGACCGTGCAGATCGCCAACCAGGGCTTCACCCAGGACCCGTCCAATTATTTCTGGGCGGCGGCGATGGATCACCTGGGCAAGAATCGCGGACGGCAGCTGTCCACCCGCGTGGACCTGGAATACACCTTCCAGGACAGCAGCTGGCTGCGTTTCATGCGCTTTGGCATGCGCGCCACCGACCGTAACCAGACCAACAAGAACTCCGGGTACAACTGGGGCGTGTTGTCGGACAACTGGGCGGCGATCCCCGGCAGCGCGACCGGCCTGGCGGACATGTCGCAATACCTGCCCGACGAGTCGTCGCGGTTCACCTTCTCCAATTTCTTCCGTGGCGGTGTGAACGTGCCCACCACCCTTGTGGTACCCAACGGTGGGCTGGTCAAGAACTACCGGCGCGCGTCGGACCTGCTGCAACAGCAGATCGTGGCATTGCGTGGCTACGGCTGGGCGCCGGATACCTATCAGCCGCAGGACACCAATCGCCAGTTCGAGCGGACTCAGGCCGCGTACGCGGCGCTGTACTTCGGCAACGACGAGGCATGGGGTGTTCCGGTGGACGGCAATATCGGCGTACGCATCGTGCAGACCAAGACCCAGGCCGAAGGCTTCGGTCAGTTTCAGGACCTGTCCGGGTTGAACGTGTCGCCGGAGCTGCAGGCCCGTTACACCGGCCAGTACTTCGACAACAACGCGCAGGGCAGCTACACCAATGTGCTGCCGAGCTTGAACATGCGCTTCCGCTTCACCGACACCTTGCAGTGGCGTATCGCTGCGTCCAAGGCGATGGCGCGCCCGGATTACACCCAGTTGCAGCCGTACGTGCTGCTCAACGTGGAAACCGACGACGCCGGCAATGCGACCAACTTCGTCGGCACTGCGGGCAACCCGACCCTCAAGCCGATGACCGCCAACCAGTTCGACACCGCGCTGGAGTGGTACTTCGACAGCAGCGACATGCTGTACACCACGCTGTTCTACAAGAAGGTCAAGGATTACTTCTCCACCCAGACCCGCAGCGAGACCTACGACAACCGCGAGTGGCTGGTGACCCGGCCGTACAACACCGACGAAGGCACCATCCGTGGCGCCGAAGTGGGCTACACGCAGTTCTTCGACGAACTGCCGGGCTGGATGAGCGGGTTCGGCATCAACGCCAACTTCACCTTCGTCGACAGCAAGGGCGGCGCCAATACCGCCATCGACCCGTACACCCGCACCACGGTGACCGGTGTCGAGCTGCCGCTGGAAGGCTTGTCGCGGCGCAGCTACAACCTGGCCGGCATCTACGAGAAGGGCCCGCTGTCGCTGCGCCTGGCCTACAACTGGCGCTCGCGTTATCTGTTGACCACCAGCGATGCGGCCACGCGCCTGCCGACCTGGGCCGACGACTACGGCCAGCTCGACGGCTCGTTCTTCTACCGCTTCAACGACCATCTGCAGCTGGGCGTGCAGGCCAACAACCTGACCAACACCGTGACCAAGGTGCTGATGGGCCCGACCTCGTATGCGGACGGCGAAGTGGACCCGCGCCTGTACACGCGCTCGTCCTTCGTTAACGACCGGCGCTACTCGCTGGTGCTGCGCATGAACTGGTAAGCGACGTCGATCACGGATCCACTGTGAGCGGACTCGCAGAGTCGAGTCCGCTTCTGCCGAGCCACTTACCCTGCCTGCCGATGCCGGAGCAATCGGGTTTGCCGGGCTTGCTATAGTTTTAACGAATACCTTTCCAGGAATATTTCATTGGTGTGGCATGACGGCCGCGCCCTATGCTCCCGCCGCAGCCGCAGGTCTGCCCGCCAGGGCGACCACGCATCCGCGCCTCCGGTCTTGTCCGGGTAGCAGATGCGGGCCAGCAACAACGACGGGCAGGGCGTTCGCGCACCGGCCCGCTAAAACGAGTAGTACATGCGTCCTGGGAGGGAGCACCATGTCAGTGCAATATCGCCACATTCCGGCAGGCCGGACTGTGGGCCAGCGTTCGATCCGTGATTTCCGCCGCTCCGTGATGGCCATCAGTGTGGCCACGCTGCTGAGCGCGCAGGCCTACGCGCAGGATGCGACCACCACTGCCGCGCCCGCATCGGACGCCACCACCCAGCAGCTGGACACCGTGCAGGTCACCGGCACGCGCAGCAGCGTCACCAAGGCGCAGCTGGTCAAGCAGAACGCCGAGCAGATCGTCGATTCGATCGTCGCCGAAGACATCGGCAAGCTGCCCGACAACAACGTCGCCGAGGCGTTGCAGCGCATCTCCGGTATCCAGATTTCGCGCAACTACGGCGAAGGCAGCTCGATCGCCATCCGTGGTCTGACCCAGGTGCGCACCGAACTCAATGGCCGTGACATCTTCACCGCCAACGATGGTCGCGGCCTGAGCTTCGAAGACGTGTCGGCCGAGCTGCTTGGCGGCGTCAACGTGTACAAGAACCCGTCTGCCGACATGATCGAAGGTGGCCTGGGCGGCACCGTCGACCTGCGCACGCGTCTGCCGTTCGATTACGACGGCCGCAAGATCGCCGGTAGCGTGCAGTACAACCATTACGACCTGGCCGACGACGGCAAGCCGGCGTTCTCTGGACTGTTCAGCGATCGCTGGCAGACCGGGATCGGCGAGATCGGTATCCTGGTGAACTACTCGCAGCAGAAGAGCCCGTTCCGCCAGGACACCATTTCTATCGAGCCCTGGTACACCCAAACCGATCTGCCGGGCTATGAAGGTCAGCAGATCTCGGTGCCGCACGGCGCCGGTATCAACACCACCGTCGGCGAGCGCGAGCGCAAGACCGGCGCGTTTGCGATGCAGTGGCGTCCCAACGATGCGGTCGAGGTCTATACGCAGGTGCTGCGTTCGGACTACGACTTCAGCTGGCACGACTATTCGTTCTTCGCGTTGACCGGTGCCAACCCGATGCAGGGCACGCCGGGCATCCAGATCAACGACCGCAACGAGTTCGTCAACGGCACCTTCCAGAACGTGCCGGCCGACTCCAACACCAGCCTGACCGAGCGGCATTCGGTGACCACCGATTACTCGCTGGGCGCCAAGTGGACGGTCAACGAAAAGCTGACCCTGAGCACCGACTTCCAGTATGTCGATGCCACCACCACCGGCACGCGTTACATCGTGGCGACCGGCTTGAACAACACGCCGTTCTTCAATATCGATTTCCGCGGCGACCTGCCCAAGTTGTCGGTGACCGATGCAAGCGGTGCCGAAGGTTTCCTGGCCAACCAGGACAACTACAACGGCTGGCGCTGGCACCTGGATAACAAGGACGACAACAAGGGCACCGAATTCGCCTGGCGTTCGGATATGGATCTGGCGTTCGACAGCGATTTCGTGCGCAGCTTCAAGGCCGGCGTGCGTTACACCGACCGCGATGCCGAGACCAAGGGCAACGTGTTCCGTTTCATGTGCATCAACGGATGCGCCGGCACACCGTTCTCGCAGTTCCCCACCGTGGGCGTCGTGACCAACCCGATCACCGACTTCTTCCGTGGCAAGAGCAGCACCTTCGGCCCGACCTTGACCGCATCCGATGTTGCCGTGGGTAACTACGAGCAGACGCTTGCGACCTTTGGCGGCACCCCGCTGGTATTTGCGCCCAACAACATCAACACGCAGAACGAGAAGACCTACGCCGCCTACGGCGTGCTGCGCTTCGGCGTGGATGGCGACATCCCGTTCGACGGCAACATCGGTGTGCGCGTGGTGCGGACCGAAGTCGGCTCGCAGGGCGTGCGGACCGGCACCGACGCTGAAGGCGGCGGTCTGATTCCGGTCGATGCACAGCAGACCTACACCGACGTGCTGCCGAGCTTGAACCTGCGTTGGATGCTGAGCGATCAGCTGCAGTGGCGTTTTGCGGCCTCGCGCGGCATTTCGCGCCCGACCTTCGATCGCCTCAATCCGAACCTGAGCCTGAGCACCGGTACCTCCAATGGTGCGTCGACCTTCACCGGTGCCGCAGGTAATCCGAGTCTGGAAGCGGTCAAGGCCGACCAGTTCGACACCGCGCTGGAGTGGTACTTCGGCCAGGGCTCGATGATGTACGGCACCTTGTTCTACAAGAAGGTGGAAGGCTTCATCGCCAACGCCGTCTTCAACGAGGTGTACGACGGCCAGGTGTGGCAGATCACCCGTCCGGTCAATGGCGACTCGGGCAAGATCCGCGGCGCGGAACTGGGCTACACGCAGTTCTTCGACTTCCTGCCGGGCTGGTTGAGCGGCTTCGGCGTGCAGACCAACTACACCTACGTCGACAGCGAGGCCCCGAGCCCGACTGCCACCGACACCAACGGCCAGTCGTTGACGGTGCCGCTGGAAGGCTTGTCCAAGAACAGCTACAACGCGATCCTCAGCTACGAAACCTCGCGTTTCCAGGGCCGTGTGGCCTACAACTGGCGCAGCGACTGGCTGGTGACCACCGCAGGCAATGGCACCGGCAATCTGCCGGTCTACAACAAGGGCTTCGGCCAGCTGGATGCCTCGCTGCGTTTCAACATCAATGCTGTGTGGTCGATTTCGCTGGACGGCGTGAATCTGCTCGATACCCGTCGCGAAAGCTACCTGGGTAACGAGTCGCGCTACCGCGACTTTGTGATCAACGATCGTCGGTATGGCCTGACATTGCGGGCCAGCCTGTAGAACGCGCCGTAGGAAGTGCGTCTCCGGTCCGGCGAGCTGTGCAGGCAGCTCGTTGGACCGGTGTTTTTCCTATCGATGGCGCTGCCGTCGATCGCGAAGGGAGCCGGAGGAATGATCGCCATGATCGATCCGCCTACTAAGCGCCGCCTTTTCGCAGCACATGCGTGGCTGACTGCTGTTTGCCTGACGCTGGTGTTGCTCTTCATGACGTCTCACGTGCACGCGGCCGAGCCCGTCACGCAGGGGCCTTACCAGTGGCGCAGCGTGGCCATTGGCGGTGGCGGCTTTGTCACCGGTGTGCTGTTTCATCCCGCCGAACGCGATCTTGCCTATGCGCGCACCGATGTCGGTGGCGCGTATCGCTGGGATGCGCGTGCGCAACAGTGGGTGGCACTGACCGATTGGTTGGGCGCCGACGACTGGAATCTGATGGGCATCGATGCGTTTGCCATCGACCCTGCCAATCCCGCCGCCATCTATCTGGCGGCCGGGACCTATATGCACGCGCGCGCCGGCAATGCCGCGGTGCTGCGTTCGTTCGATCGCGGCCGCAGCTTCGAGCGCGCCGATCTGCCGTTCAAACTGGGCAGCAATCAACTGGGCCGCGCCAACGGCGAACGGCTGGCGGTGGACCCGCACGATGGTCGTGTGCTGTTGCTGGGCGCACGCGATGCAGGCCTTTGGCGCAGCGACGATCGCGGCGCGCACTGGGCGCGGGTGGACGGATTTCCTGCCGAGGTATTGGCCGGTGCCACCGCGCGCAACCATGTCGGACGCGACCAGGCGGTGGGGATTGCCTTTGTCGTGTTCGACGCCGCCAGCGGCCACGCTGGCAGTCCCACGCCACGGATCTACGTTGGCGTTTCCACCGCACACACCAGCCTGTATGTGTCCGACGACGCCGGTCGCACGTGGTCGGCGGTGGCCGGGCAGCCGCACGGCTTGCGCCCCAACCATATGGACGGCGGCCGCGATGGGCAGTGGTATCTCAGCTACGGCGATCAGCCCGGCCCGGACTTGATGGCCGGTGGTGCGCTGTGGAAGTACAGCCCGGCGCAGGGGCGCTGGAGCGAGATCAGCCCGATTCCGCAGCCGGCCACTGGCGATGGTTTTGGCTGGGGCGCGGTGGCGGTGGACCCGCACGATCCACAGGTGCTGCTGGCCAGTACCTTTCGCCGGCGGACGCCGCGCGATGAGCTGTTTCGCAGCGTCGACGGCGGCAAGCACTGGACGCCGTTGTTGGCCGATGCGGTGTTCGATCACAGCGCCGCGCCGTGGACCGCGCAGGCGACACCGCACTGGATCGGCGCGCTGGCGATCGATCCGTTCGACAGCAACCATGCGCTGTTCGTCACCGGCTACGGCATCTGGGCCTCGCGCAATCTGCGCGATTTCGCCGACACGCGGCAGCCGTTGCAGTGGTGGTTCCAGGACCGGGGGCTGGAAGAGACCGTGCCGTTGGACTTGCTCAGCCCGATGGCCGGCGCGCCTCTGCTCAGCGCGCTGGGCGATATCGATGGGTTTCGCCATGACACTCTGGATACCGCGCAGCTGCAGTATGTCGGCCCGCGTCTGACCAACGGCGAGAGCATCGATGCTGCAGGACAGGCGCCGCTGACGGTGGTGCGTAGCGGCACTGTGCGCGACCGTCGCAACAACGAGATCCGCGCGCTGCTGTCGCGCGATGGTGGCGCGCACTGGAGCGCGTTTGCCAGTGAACCACCGGCCGGGCAGGGCGCGGGCACCATTGCCATCGCGGCCGATGCATCGCAGGTGGTCTGGACGCCCAACAACGGCGGCAACTGGCGCACGGGCGATTTCGGCAAGCAGTGGCAGCGCGTGCAGGGGCTGCCCGACACGGCAGTGGTGGTGGCAGACCGCGTCGATGCGCAGCGCTGGTATGCCGCCGACACCGTCAGCGGACACTTTTACGAAAGTACTGATGGCGCGGCCAGCTTCCGCGATACCGGGCACCAGGTCGGCAACCCTGCGCGCGATGAGCGTGTGCGTCCGCAGCTGCGGCCCGACCCCTGGCGTGCCGGCGTGGTGTATCTGGCCAGCCCTTCGCTGGGCGTGATGCGCTGGCAGAACGGACGCTTGCAGACCCTCTCCAGGCCGGACGAAGCGCGCTCGCTGGGCATCGGCAAGCCACTGCGCGATGGCGCACCGCCAACGCTGTATCTGGCCGGGCGCGTGGCCGGTGTAGATGGCGTATTCCGCTCTGACGATGAAGGCACGCAGTGGCTGCGCATCAACGACGACGCGCACCGTTTCGGCAAGCCTTACAGCGTCACCGGCGACCCACGACGACCTGGCCGCGTCTACTTCGCCACCGGTGGCCGTGGCATTTTTTACGGTGATCCACGATGAGCGCTGCGTGCCTGCGCGCGGCATCGCGCTGCCGTACCTTGACCCGCTGCATTCCCTATCGCCTCGTTGCGCGCCGACCGGCCGCGCTGTTCCTGGAGATCACCGCATGACCGCACCTCTCGTTCGCCGCGCCTGCCTGCTGGGTCTGGTGCTGGCCAGCCCGCTCGCGCTGGCCCAGCCGACCCTGCCGCTGTTGTTTGCCGATGGCGCGGTGTTGCAGCGCGACCAGCCCATGCCGGTGTGGGGGTGGGCATCGCCCAATGCCGCGATCACGGTCAGCTTCGATGGCAAGCGCGCCACCGCCAAAGCCGACGCAAAGGGCGCCTGGAAGGTGAGCTTGCCCGCGCACAAGGCGGGCGGCCCGTACGTGTTGAGCGTGCAGGGCGATGGTGGGCAGCTGCAGGTGCGCGACGTGCTGGTCGGCGATGTATGGCTGGCCAGCGGGCAATCGAATATGGAATGGCCGCTGGCGCAGGCCAGCGATGGCCCGCAGGCGGTCGCTGCCGCCAACGACCCGCAGTTACGCCATTTCAAGGTGCCCAAGTCGTGGTCGGTGCAGCCGGAAGCGCGCCTGACCGGTGGCGAGTGGAAGGCCGCCACGCCGGCCACTGCCGGCGAGTTCACCGCAGTGGGGTATTTCTTCGCCAAAGAGCTGCGCGCCAGCACCGGCGTGCCGATCGGCATCGTCAACAGCACCTGGGGCGGCAGTGCGATCGAGGCGTGGATGGATGCCGCATCGCTGGGCTTGAATGCCGAGCAGAACCAGGGCGCGATCGAGGCGATCAAGCAACGCGACGCTGCCGCACAGGCCGCCACCGGCAAGCGCATTGCGCGCTGGCCCAAGGTCGACGGCGACATGCCGCAGTGGCGCGACTCCAACTTCAACGACAGCGATTGGGACAGCATCCCCACCACCCAGCAATGGGAGTCCAACGGTTACAACGGCATGGACGGCATTGCCTGGTACCGCACTACGTTGACCTTGAGCGCTGCCGAGGCCAAGGCCGGCATCACCCTGGGCGTAGGCCAGGTCGACGATTCGGACATCACTTACGTCAACGGCCAGCAGGTAGGCACGACCGAAAAGCAATGGAATCTGCCGCGCGTCTACAGCGTGCCGGCGGCGGCACTGCATGCCGGCGTCAATCATATCGCCGTGCGGGTGGAAGACCTCAGCGGCGGTGGCGGCATGCATGGCCCGGACGAGCAACGCTTCGTGCAGACCAACGATGGCGCCAAGCGCGCGCTGAGCGGCTGGAAATTCCGCCCCGCCGCAGTGCGCGTGTCGTTGGTCGACAACAAGAACCAACTGCCCACGCTGCTCTACAACCAGATGATCCACCCGCTGCAGCCGTTCCCGGTCAAGGGCGTGATCTGGTACCAGGGTGAAACCAACGCCACCGGCAGCGGAGCAGTGGCGTATCGCGAGCAGTTCGCCGCGATGATCCAGCAATGGCGTGCCGAACGCGGTGCCAAGACGCTGCCGTTTTTGTGGGTGCAATTGGCCAACTTCAAAGCGGGTGACGACAAGGGCGAGCTGAGCCCGTGGGCGCTGTTGCGCGAGTCGCAGTCCAAGACGCTGGCGCTGCCGGCGACCGGGCAGGCGGTGATCATCGATATCGGCAACCCCACCGACATCCATCCCACCAACAAGCGCGATGTCGGCCATCGTCTGGCGCTGGCGGCGCGGCACGTGGCGTACGGCGAAACGCTGGTGTACAGCGCGCCGGTGTTCAAGCGGGCAAGGTTTGAAGGTGGCAAGGCGGTGCTGACATTCGACCTGCAGGGCAGTGCGCTGCAGGTACGGGGCGGCGGTGCAGTGCAGGGCTTGCGTGTCGCTGGTGCCGACAAGCAGTTCCATCCGGCCACCGCGCGCATCGACGGCGATCAGGTGAGCGTGCAGAGCGATGCGGTGCCTGCACCGGTTGCAGTGCGCTACGGCTGGAGCGAGAACCCCGACGACGCCAACCTGATCAATCGCGACGCCCTTCCTGTTTCCCCCTTCCGCACCGATACCTGGTGACACGGAGCCTTATGTCCATGTATTCCCCCGTTGCACATGCCATCACGTATTCCAACGCGCGGCGTTGCCTGCGTCCGCTGCTGCTGTCCGCGCTGACGCTGGCCTTGGCCGCGTGCCAGTCCGGCGAGCAGGGCGATGCAGCTAAGCCTGCCGCCTCCACGCCGGCTGCAAGCACCGCAGCGGCAACGCCGGCCAGCGCACAGACCCCGGCAGCGCAGACAGCGATGCCGCAGTTCGTCAGCAAGGACGGCAAGCATGCCTTGATGGTCGATGGCGCGCCGTTCCTGATCCTGGGCGCGCAGGTCAACAACTCCAGCAACTATCCCGGCGTGATGGACAAGGTGTGGCCGGCCATGCAGGTGCTGGGCCCCAACACCGTGCAGGTGCCGATCGCCTGGGAGCAGGTCGAGCCGGAAGAAGGCAAGTTCGATTTCTCCTTCGTCGACACGCTGCTGAGCCAAGCGCGCGAGCACAAGGTGCGGCTGGTGCTGCTGTGGTTTGCGACCTGGAAGAACAATGGCCCGGCCTATGCACCGTTGTGGGTCAAGGCCGACAACCAGCGCTTCCCGCGTGTGATCACTCGCGAGGGCAAGGCGATCGGGTCTCTGTCGCCGCATGCGCAGGCCACGCTGGATGCCGATCGCAAGGCGTTTGTCGCCTTCATGCAGCACCTGAAAAAGGTCGACCCGCAACACACCGTGATCATGATCCAGCCGGAAAACGAGCCGGGCACCTACGGCAGCGTGCGCGACTTTTCGCCGATGGCGCAAAAACTCTTCGACGGTCCGGTACCGGACCCACTGCTCAAGCGCTTGAACAAGCAGCCGGGCAGCTGGGCGCAGGTGTTCGGCGCCGATGCCGATGAAATCTTCCATGCGTGGTCGATCGGTCGTTACATCGATCAGGTCGCCGAAGCCGGCAAGGCCGAGTATCCGTTGCCGATGTACGTCAATGCCGCGCTGCGTGGCCCGTTCAATCCAGGACAGCCCGGCCAGTACGCCAGCGGTGGCCCCACCGACAACGTGCTCGATGTCTGGAAGGCGGCCGGCCCGCATATCGATCTGCTGGCGCCGGATATCTACATGCCCGAATACCGCATGTACACCACCGTGCTGGAGCGTTACGCGCGCCCGGACAATGCCTTGTTCGTGGCCGAAACCGGCAACCGACAGGAATACGCGCGTTACCTGTATCCCACGCTGGGCCACAACGGCATCGGCTGGTCGGCGTTCGGCATGGACTACACGCGCTATTCCAACTATCCGCTGGGCGCCAAGCACGTCAACGAAGAAACGCTGGCACCGTTCGCGCTCGGCTTCCAGGCGGTCAGCATGGGCATGCGCCCGTTCGCCAAGGCCGCCTCCGAAGGCAAGCTGCACGGCACCGCCGAAGAGCCCGGCCAGGCCGTGCAGGAGCTCAAGCTCAACGACCGCTGGAGCGCCACCATCACCTACGGCGTGCCACAGTTCTGGTTCAAGGGCGAGCCGCCGGGCAACCCGGAGCCGATCGGCGCGGCGTTGATCGCCGAGTTGGGCCCGGATGAATTTCTGGTCACCGGTTACCACGTGCGCGTGACCTTGCACCCGGCCAGCGACGCCACCGCAAACATGTTCTACGACCGTGTCGAGGAAGGCGTGTACGAAGACACCCAGTGGAAGTTCCAGCGCAACTGGAACGGCGACCAGACCGATTACGGCGTCAATTTTTCCAGCGTGCCACAGCTGCTCAAGATCAAGCTCGCCACCTACAAATAATCAGCAACCCATGCGCTGCCGCCCCCGCGGCAGCGTTTCGAAATTCAAAGGGAGTGACCATGCAAACCACCAACCGTTCCGCCGGCACCGCGCCTGCCAACCGACGTACACCGCTTGCCCATTGCCTGGCGTTGTCGCTGGCCCTGCTGGCCAATGCCGCGCATGCGCAGGAAGTGCGCAAGGCCGCCGATGGCGTCACCGTGGTGCCGAGCGCCAAGGGCGCCGCACCGGTGCGCCTGCAGGTGGTCGATGCCGGCATCATCCGCGTCAGTGCCGATCCGGACGGCGACTTCGCACGCAGTCCCAGCCTGATGCGCGTGCCGGTGCAGGGCGATAGCGCCTTCCAGGTGGCCGAGCAGGCCGACAGCGTGCAGCTGAAGACCGGCAAGGTGACCGCCACGGTGTCTACCGTCGACGGCCATGTCAGCTTCGCCGATGCCAATGGCAAGCCGGTGCTGTCCGAAGTGGCCGGCGGGCGCAGCTTTGCCCCGCTCAAGGTCGAAGGCAAGCAGTACCTGAGCGTGCGCCAGCGCTTCCAGTCGCCCGATGACGAAGCGTTGTACGGCTTCGGCCAGCACCAGCAGGGCTGGATGAATCAAAAGGGCCGCAACGTCGAATTGCAGCAGAACAACATCGACATGGCGGTGCCGTACCTGGTGTCTAGCCGCAACTACGGCCTGCTGTGGGACAACAACTCGATCAGCCGCCTGGGCGACCCGCGCGGTCTGCAGCCGCTGCCCAAGACGCTCAAGTTGTACGACGCCAAGGGCAAGGCCGGCGCACTGACCGCACGCTATGCCATCAACGGCAAGCAGGTGCTGGAGCGTCGCGAGAGCGAGGTGAACTACCAGTACCTCAGCGACCTGACCAAGTTCCCGAAGAAGGCCATCACCAAGGACAAGGACAGCCGCATGCAGGTCACCTGGGAGGGCGAGATCGAAGCGCTCACCGGTGGCGAGCACACCTTCTCGCTGTATTCGAGCGAATACGCCAAGTTGTACGTCGACGGCAAGCTGGTGATCGATCGCTGGCGCCAGAACTGGAACCCGTGGAATCACGAGTTCAAGCTGGACCTGGAGCCGGGCAAGCGCCACACCGTCAAGGTCGAATGGGATCTGATCGACCCCAGCTACATCGCGCTGCTGCATCGCGACCCGCTGCCGGCAGCGGAAGCGAAAGATCTCTCGCTGTGGTCCGAAGCCGGCCAGATGATCGACTACTACTTCGTCTCGGCCGATTCCTACGACCAGGCCGTGGCCGGCTACCGCGAACTCACCGGCAAGTCGGTGATGCTGCCCAAGTGGGCCTATGGTTTCTGGCAGAGCCGCGAGCGTTACAAAAGCCAGGATGAGTTGGTCGGCGTGCTGGCCGAGTACCGCAAGCGCAAGCTGTCGCTGGACAACATCGTGCTCGACTGGTCGTACTGGCCGGAAAATGCCTGGGGTTCGCATGATTTCGACCCGAAGCACTTCCCGGATCCGGATGGCATGGTCAAGTCCGTGCACGACATGCACGCGCAGATCATGATTTCGATCTGGCCCAAGTTCTATCCCACCACCGCCAACTACAAGGAACTGGATGCTGCCGGTTTCATGTACAAGCGCAACGTGGAAGTGGGTGAGCTGGACTGGATCGCCAAGGGCTACAAGAACTCGTTCTACGACCCGTACTCGGAGAAGGCGCAGGCGATCTATTGGCGCCAGGTCAACGAGAAGCTCAACAGCAAGGGCTTCGATGCGTGGTGGATGGACGCCGACGAGCCGGACGTGCACTCCAACCTGGACATCGGCGAGCGCAAGGCACGCACCACGCCGACCGCGCTGGGCTCGTCCACCGAGTACTTCAATTCCTACCCGCTGCCGCACACCCATGGCGTCTACGAAGGCGACCGTGCAGCTGACGACAAGCGCGTGTTCATCCTCTCGCGCAAGGGCTATGCCGGCACCCAGCGCAATGCGGTGGCGGTGTGGAGCGGCGATATCGTGTCGCGTTGGGACGACATGCACGACCAGATTTCCGCCGGCGTCAACATGGCGCTGTCGGGCCTGCCCAACTGGACCTTCGACATCGGCGGGTTTGCGGTGGAGAAGCGCTACGAGAACCAGGACCCGGCGCATCTGCCGGAATGGCGCGAGCTCAACACGCGCTGGTTCCAGTTCGGTGCGTTCGTGCCGATCTTCCGCTCGCACGGCCAGTTCCCGTACCGCGAAATCTGGAACATCGCCCCGGAAGGCACGCCGTTCTACGACAGCATGGCCTACTACAACCGCCTGCGTTACGCGTTGCTGCCGTATATCTACAGCCTGGCCGGCGATACCTATCAGCGCGATGGCGTGATCATGCGCGGCATGATGATGGACTTCCCGGATGATGCGAAAACGCGCGACATCAACGACCAGTATCTGTTCGGCCCGGCGTTTCTGGTCGCACCGGTGACCCGCTTCGGCGCCACCTCGCGTCAGGTGTATCTGCCGGCCGGCACCAGCTGGCTCGATTTCGCCACCGGCAAGCGTTACGACGGCGGCCAGACCATCGAGGCGGCCGCGCCGATCGAACGCATGCCGCTGTTCGTGCGTGCCGGCTCCATCGTGCCGACCGGCCCGGTGCAGGAATATGTGGACCAAAAACCCGACGCGCCGCTCACCGTGGTGGTCTACACCGGCGCCGACGGCCAGTTCTCGCTGTACGAAGACGATGGCAAGGGCTATGGCTACGAGAAGGGCGAGTTCAGCCGCATTCCGCTGGTGTGGAACCAGGCCAAGGGTGAGCTGAGCATCGGCAAGCGCGAAGGCAGCTGGACTGGCATGCAGGCCAAACGCACCATCAATGTGCGCTTCGTCGATGGACCCCGCGACGATGCCGGTGCGCTCGAGCCCAAGACCGACACCAGCCTCCAGTACGACGGCAAGGCGGTCAGCGTGTTGCAGCGCAAGATTGCGTCCGGCAAAGCGCGTCGTCGATGATCGCAGGCTGTCTTCAGTCGATGAGCAAGCAGATGCCGGAACGCCGCAAGGCAGTCGCGGGCGGTTCCGGTGATGCAGCACGGCGGTGGCCGTGCTGACCCGTCGGGAACTGTGCAAGGCAACCGGGGCCGCGATGGCGGTCCTGGGCGCCGCACCGGTTGCCGCACAGGCCGCAGCGTCTTCCAAACACGCCGCGTTGCCGCCCGTGGCGGCCGCTGACGCATTGCAGCTGTGGTACCGCGAACCGGCCAACGAATGGGTGGAGGCCTTGCCGGTCGGCAATGGCCGACTCGGCGCGATGGTGTGGGGCGGTATTGCCCACGAGCGCCTGCAACTCAATGAAGACACGCTCTACGCTGGCGGGCCCTACGATTCCACCAGCCCGGACGGATTGGCCGCGTTGACGCAGGTACGTGCGCTGATCTTTGCCGGCCGTTATGCCGAGGCCGAACAACTGGCCGATGCCAAGCTGCTCTCGCGTCCGCTCAAGCAGATGCCGTATCAACCGCTGGGCGATCTGTTGCTGGATTTCGATCGTGTCGACGGCATCAGTGAGTATCGCCGTCAGCTGGATCTGGACACCGCAGTGGCCACCACCAGCTTCCGCTCTGGCGGCGTGCTGCATCGGCGCGAGGTGTTCGTCTCTGCGCAGTCGCAGTGCATCGTGGTGCGTCTGTCGTGCGAGCGGCCGCGCGCGATTTCCTTGCGCGTGGGCATCGACAGCCCGCAACACGGCGAGGTCACGGCAGAGCAGGGCAGTTTGCTGTTCACCGGCCGCAACGGCAGCTTTGCCGGCATCGACGGCAAGTTGCGGTTTGCGTTGCGCGTGCTGCCGCAGGTGAAAGGCGGCAAGGTGACCGCGTTGCGCGATCGCTTGCGTATCGAAGGCGCCGATGAAGTGGTCTTGCTGCTCACCGCAGCCACCAGTTACCAACGCTTCGACGCGGTGGATGGCGACCCGCTCGCACGCACCGCAGCGAGCCTGCGCAAGGCCGAAACGTTGGACTATGCCGCATTGCTGCGCGCGCATCTGGCCGATCACCAACGCCTGTTCCGGCGTGTGGCGATCGACCTGGGCACCAGCGACGCAGCAGCGCTACCCACCGACCAACGCGTACAGCGGTTTGCCGGCGGCAACGACCCGGCATTGGCCGCGCTCTACCATCAGTACGGCCGCTATCTGCTGATCTGCAGCTCGCGGCCCGGCTCCCAGCCGGCCAACCTGCAGGGCATCTGGAACGACCTGATGCAGCCGCCGTGGGAAAGCAAGTACACCATCAACATCAACACCGAGATGAACTACTGGCCCAGCGAGGCCAATGCATTGCACGAGTGCGTGGAACCGCTGGAATCCATGCTGTTCGACCTGGCCACCACCGGCGCGCATACCGCACGTACGCTCTACGACGCGCCCGGCTGGGTGGTGCACAACAACACCGATCTCTGGCGTCAGGCCGGGCCGATCGATGGCGCCAAGTGGAGCCTGTGGCCGATGGGCGGGGTGTGGTTGTTGCAGCAGCTGTGGGACCGCTGGGACTACGGGCGCGACCGTGCGTATCTGAGCAAGATCTACCCGTTGTTCAAGGGTGCGGCGGAGTTCTTCGTTGCCACCTTGATGCGCGACCCGCAAACGGGCGCCATGGTGACCAATCCATCGATGTCGCCGGAAAACCAGCATCCGTTCGGCGCTGCCGTGTGCGCCGGGCCGACCATGGATGCACAGCTGTTGCGCGACCTGTTTGCGCAGTGCATCGCGATGAGCAAGTTGCTCAACGTGGATGCAGCGCTGGCGCAACAGCTGGCCACGCTGCGCGAGCAACTGCCGCCCAACCGCATCGGCAAGGCGGGGCAGTTGCAGGAGTGGCAGCAGGATTGGGATATGGACGCGCCGGAGATCCACCACCGTCACGTCTCGCATCTCTACGCGCTGCATCCGTCGAGCCAGATCAATCTGCGCGATACGCCGGAGCTGGCCGCTGCCGCCAGGCGTTCGCTGGAAATCCGTGGCGACAACGCCACCGGCTGGGGGATCGGTTGGCGGCTGAATCTGTGGGCACGGCTGGCCGATGGCGAGCATGCGTATCGCATCCTGCAACTGCTGATTTCGCCCGATCGCACCTACCCGAACCTGTTCGACGCACATCCGCCGTTCCAGATCGACGGCAACTTCGGCGGCACCGCCGGCATCACCGAAATGCTGTTGCAAAGCTGGGGCGGCAGTGTGTTTTTGCTACCCGCCTTGCCCGCTGCCTGGGCGCGCGGCAGCCTGCGCGGCGTGCGCGTACGTGGCGGCGCCAGCATCGATCTGGAATGGGATGGCGGTCGCTTGCAGCAGGCATGCCTGCACAGCGATCGTGGCGGGCGCTATCAACTGTCCTATGCAGGGCAGACCCTGGACCTGGAACTGGGCGCGGGCCGCACCCAGCAGGTGGGACTCAACAACAACCGATTGGTGAAGCAATGAGCTTGTACGTAGGACTGGACGTGGGCACGCAGAGCGTCAAGCTGGTGGCCTACGACGCGCAGGAGCGCGCCGTGATCGCCACCATCGCCGCACCGATGGAGCTGATCAGCCGCGATGACGGCACCCGCGAGCAGCAGGCGCAGTGGTGGGTCGACGGCATCGCGCATTGCTTCGCGCAGCTCGATGGCGAACAACGTGCGCGCGTGCGCGGCATCTCGGTGTCGGGCCAGCAGCACGGCTTCGTGCCGGTGGCCGCCGATGGCAGCGTCACCGCACCGGTCAAGCTGTGGTGCGATACCAGCACGGCGCTGGAATGCGACGAAATCATGGACGCGGTGGGCGGCGCAGCGGGCAGCGTGGCTGCCGCAGGCAACCCGATCCTGGCCGGCTACACCGCATCCAAACTGCCGTGGACGCGCAAGCATCGCCCTGAGGCGTATGCGGCGATGACCACGGTGATGCTGCCGCACGATTACATCAATTTCTGGCTCACCGGCGAACGCTTTGCCGAAGTGGGCGATGCCTCCGGCACCGGCTGGCTGGATGTACGTACGCGTCAGTGGTCCGAGCGCATGCTCGGCGCCGTCGATGCGCAGCGCGACCTGCGCGCGGCGTTGCCGCCGCTGGTGGAAACCGGCGCGGTGTATGCGTTGTCCGATGCGGCCGCCGATGCATTGAAATTACCGGCCGGCGTGCGCGTCACCACCGGTGGTGGCGACAACATGATGGCGGCCATCGGCACCGGCAATGTGGTGCCGGGTCGGCTGACGATGAGCCTGGGCACCAGCGGCACCTTGTTCGCCTACGCCGATCATCCGGTGGTGGACGACGACGCACGCTGGGCCGCGTTCTGCTCGTCCAGCGGCGGCTGGTTGCCGCTGATCTGCACCATGAACTGCACCGTCGCCACCGAAGCGGTGATGCGCATGTTCTCCATCACCCGCGAGCAGACCGAGGCGATGATTGCCGACACCGCACCCGGTGCCGACGGCTTGGTGTTGTTGCCGTTCTTCAACGGCGAGCGCACACCCAATTTGCCCGATGCACGCGGCTGTTTGTTCGGCATGGATCTGCACAACACCACCGCTGCGCATTTCTATCGCGCCGCGATGGAAGGGGCGACCTACAGTCTGCGCAATGGCTTCGACGCCTTCGTCGCTGCCGGTCTGCAGTTCGATACCATCCTGCTCACCGGCGGCGGCAGCAAGAGCGCGCAGTGGCGGCAGATGGTGGCCGACGTTTTCAATCTGCCCGTCGTGGTGCCAACCCAACCCGAAGGCGCCGCCTTCGGTGCCGCGCTGCAAGCGTTGTGGGCCTGCGACCGCGACGATGGTGGCGATGCCGCGTTGTCGGAGGTGGTGCTGGAGCACCTGCAGGTAGACGACGCACTCGCCGCACAGCCCGACCCGCAGCGCGTAGCCCAGTATCAGCAGCACTACCAAGCCTTCCTCAAGCACCTGCACGTCGTCAGCCCGCTTTACGCTGACTGATTCACCACTCCCCCAGAACCAAGGACATCACACCCCATGAGCAACACCGTTTTCATCGGCGCGAAGGAATATTTCCCCGGCATCGGCAAGATCGGCTTCGAAGGCCGCGACTCCGACAACCCGCTCGCGTTCAAGGTCTATGACGCCAACAAGAAAATCGGCGACAAGACCATGGCCGAGCATCTGCGCTTTGCCGTGGCCTACTGGCACAGCTTCTGCGGCAACGGCGCCGATCCGTTCGGCCCGGGCACGCGCGCGTATCCGTGGGATGCGGGCAACACCGCACTGGGTCGCGCCGAAGCCAAGGCCGACGCCGCGTTCGAATTCTTCACCAAGCTCGGCGTGCCGTATTACTGCTTCCACGACATCGACCTGTCGCCGGATGCCGACGACATCGGCGAATACGAAAGCAACCTCGCCCACATGGTCGGCATCGCCAAGCAGCGCCAGGCCGACACCGGCATCAAGTTGCTGTGGGGCACTGCCAACCTGTTCTCGCACCCGCGCTACATGAATGGCGCATCCACCAATCCGGACTTCAATGTGGTCGCGCGTGCGGCGGTGCAGGTCAAGGCTGCGATCGATGCCACCGTGGAATTGGGCGGCGAAAACTACGTGTTCTGGGGCGGCCGCGAAGGCTATGCCTGCCTGCACAACACGCAGATGAAGCGTGAGCAGGACAACATGGCGCGCTTCCTCACCCTGGCACGCGACTACGGCCGCGCGATCGGCTTCAAAGGCAATTTCCTGATCGAGCCCAAGCCCATGGAGCCGATGAAGCACCAGTACGACTTCGACAGCGCCACGGTGATCGGCTTCCTGCGTCAGCATGGCCTGGACCAGGATTTCAAGCTCAATATCGAAGCCAACCACGCGACGTTGTCGGGCCACAGCTTCGAGCATGACCTGCAGGTGGCATCCGATGCCGGCCTGCTGGGCAGCATCGATGCCAACCGCGGCAACCCGCAGAACGGCTGGGATACCGACCAGTTCCCGACCGACCTGTACGACACCGTCGGCGCGATGCTGGTGGTGCTGCGGCAGGGCGGGCTGGCACCGGGCGGCTTGAACTTCGATGCCAAGGTGCGTCGCGAATCGTCCGATCCGCAGGACCTGTTCATGGCGCATATCGGCGGCATGGACGCGTTCGCACGCGGTCTGGAAGTGGCCAATGCGCTGCTGACGTCCTCGCCGCTGGAAACCTGGCGCGCCGAGCGTTACGCCAGCTTCGACAGCGGCGCCGGTGCGGCGTTCGCCAATGGGTCCAGCACGCTGGTGGACGTGGCCAAGCATGCCGCCGGCAATGTGCCGACCCAGATCAGCGGCCGCCAGGAAGCCTACGAAAACCTGATCAATCAGTACCTGACGCGTTGATGTCCCGTGGCCGGCGGCGCATCGCGTCGCCGGCCGACGGCGGCCACACCAGTGACCGCTCCCTTGCATGTTTCCAGGTGAACCCATGTCCAGTGTCTCCGTAAACGGCGCCCCCGATGCCGGTGAGAACACCCGTTTCATCGTCCTGATCAGTTGCGTTGCAACGATCGGCGGTTTTTTGTTCGGTTTCGATAGCGGCGTGATCAACGGCACTGTCGATGGCCTGAAGCAGACCTTCCATTCCAGCGCCGCCGAGACCGGGTTCGAAGTCGCCTCGATGCTGCTGGGTTGCGCCATCGGCGCCTTCTTCGCCGGCCGCCTGGCCGACCGTTGGGGCCGCCGCGCGGTCCTGATCATTTCTGCGGCGCTGTTCCTGCTCTCGGCCATCGGTGCCGGTGCCTCGCACAGCTCCGGCTTTTTCATCTTCGCGCGTGTCATGGGCGGCTTTGCCGTCGGTGCGGCGAGCGTCATTTCACCGGCCTACATCGCCGAGGTCGCCTCCGCGCGCTATCGCGGCCGGCTCGCCACCATGCAGCAGATCGCCATCATCAGCGGGCTGTTTTGCGCCTTCCTGAGCAACTATCTGCTCGCCAATGCGGCGGGTGCCTCCACCGAACCGTTGTGGGCCGGGCAGGCCGCCTGGCGCTGGATGTTCTGGATGCAGGCGATTCCGTCGCTGGCGTTCCTGCTGTTGCTGCTGGTCATCCCCGAAAGCCCGCGCTACCTGGTGGTCAAGGGCCGTCGCGAGCAGGCGCTGGTGGTGCTCAAGCGGCTGTACGGCAATGCTGCCGCGCAGACCAAGCTGACCGAAATCTCCGCGTCCATGTCGGCCGACCAGCACAAGCCCAAGTTCTCCGACCTGATCAGCAAGGCCACCGGCAAGGTTCGCCCCATCGTCTGGATCGGCGTCGGCCTGGCGGTGTTCCAGCAATTGGTCGGCATCAACGTGGTGTTCTATTACGGCGCAGTGTTGTGGCAGGCGGTGGGCTTCTCCGAACAGGATGCACTGCTGATCAACGTGCTCTCCGGCGGCCTGAGCATCGGCGCCTGCCTGGTCACGGTGATGCTGGTCGACAAGATCGGCCGCAAGCCGCTGCTGTGGATCGGCTCGGTCGGCATGGCAGTGTCGCTGGCCTTGGTGACTTATGCGTTCGCCACCGCGTCGCTGGACGCCACAGGCAAGCTGGCGATGTCCGATGCCATGGGCATGCTGGCGCTGGTGGCCGCCAACGTCTACGTGGTGTTCTTCAACGCCTCGTGGGGCCCGGTGATGTGGGTGATGCTGGGCGAGATGTTCCCCAACCAGATCCGCGGCTCGGGCCTGGCCATTGCCGGTGCCGCGCAGTGGACCTCCAACTTCGCCATCACCGTCAGCTTCCCGATCCTGCTCGGCAGCATCGGTCTCGCCGGCGCCTACGGCATCTACACGGTTGCCGCCTTCATCTCGGTGTTCTTCGTGCTCAAGTACGTCTACGAGACCAAGGGCAAGGAGTTGGAGCAGATGGAGGGTTGACCAGCGCGTTGTGCTGAAATCAGCATGGGAAATGCAGAAAGCCGCGCAATGCGCGGCTTTCTGCATTTCGCCTTGAGAAAGCTAAAGATGCATACATTCCGATCCACTACATTGCCAAAGCACCAAAACAGTGCCACTCCCGCATAGTTGCGGACAGCAGCACATCTCTCCAAGCCTTTGCTCTTGCGATCTGTGCGCTCCGACTAGACTTGGCTTCGCCGTTCCCTACAAACTAGAGCGAATCGTGAAGCCAGGGAGTGGTAGTCCATGACAGCAGCAAAGGAACTCATCAGAGGCGCGCTTATCAGCGTGTCCTACTGCTTGGTGTTTCTGATTCTCTGGCGCTTATCGATTGATCAGTGGTATCTCCCGGTCGGCTTGCGTGTAGTCACGCTGCTATTTCGGCCGTATCGAGAGTGGCCTTTCCTGTTGATAGGGGATGCTGGGGCCATGCTGTTCCTGCGCATTCCCCTGGGCGAACTGCAAGGATTTAGTCCCCTCTGGTCGTACCTGAGCCCATTTTTGCATGCGCCTCTGATTGCCTGCTCCATCGGCCTGCTGCGCCACCATGTTCCTCGTATCGTCAAAAGCCAGCAATGGCTTATACCCGCTGCTTTGGCCATAGGGCTCTGGAATGGCGCATGTAGCCTTTTATTGAATTGGATGCTTGGTGGACCACCGGCCGATCCTGTGCTTGATCTGTTGTTGCGCTATTGGTCGGGCAGCTACCTCGGTGTACTGGTCGTACTGCTTCCAGCAATGCTGTGGTCCAACTGGAACGATGATCCAACCCATCCCAGTCTTCCGCGAGACGTTGCCGTCGCCGTGGTGGTGATCTTAAGTCTGTTTTTCATTTTGAGTATTTCAAGAGATTCGTCAATCCGAAATCCTTTGATGATCGCAATGCTGATGCCGATGGTGGTATTGACATTCAGGCAGGGATGGAAGGGGGCGGCTTTAGGCTCGCTTTTGGCAAGTTTTGCGCTAGAGTTCTCTCTGCCCCGTGTTTACCAAATCGGGTTCTTTGATCGTGATGTTTTCAACATTCAGCTGCTTTATGCGGCCACGACGACAGCTATTTTTGTCTTCAATGCTCGTCTGCGCGCACCCGTTGGCGATGGTTTTTTGACCAAGTTGGAGGAAGATGCTTTTGTGTTTGCTCGAGCGAGCTATTCAAGCGCCGAGCGGATGTTGCGCAATCGTGTGCTTGAATATTCCGATATCAATGTGCAAATCAACAAGATGCGCAAAGATGTGATAGCTGATTTGAGAGCAAAGGGGCATCATTCAGTTGCAATGGAGATGACGCGCGTTGGTGTCCTCGAATCGCAGTTGTTGCAGCAATACGTAGCCGCGCTATATCCACTGGAAATTGAGACGCATGGTTTATATCAAGCGTTGCGCTCGCCGGCACTTGAGCGTTTCTGCGAATCTCAGTTTCAATTTGTGCTTCGCGGTGACTGCAGGAGCTTGTCATTGGAGCTTCAGTTGAGTGCTTATCGCAGTGTGCTTGATTGTGTGGAGGTTTTACCTTCGTCCTGCAAGCATTTCATACAAGCCCGTGCATGGCGAGGAACAGAGACCAGGGGTATTGCTGTACGGGTGATCGCTGACTCCTTGTCCGCGGAGCTTGCTCAGCGCGATTTCAGCGATGTGGAAGCGGAGTTGAAATCAAGGTTGAAAGCGCATGGCGGCATCTTTCGCCGCCGCCATGCGTTGGTTGTGACATTCCTGGTGGCCGAACCTAACTCCGTGGCAGTCAGGGCGAGACTATCCACTGCTGCCCAGCTGCTTGCCGCCGGGTCAATACCGTAAAGTTCTTTGTCTTATAAACGAGTCGTGCTTGATCACGGTAGGCTGCATCAGCTGCGATCGTGCTATCTGAGTTCGCACTTGAAGAGATTTTATTGACTGAGGGTAGTGATACCCTATCCACGTCTTTGCCCATTGGTAACGTCCAAAGCGCATTGTCTACCCTGGCAACGACCGCGCGGACTTCTCCAGTTATGTCATTGATCTGGAGATAGGTTACTCCGTCGCGATGCAGTTCATAGATAGCAAACGAAGCATCCATGGCGAGATTGACAGCCTTGGGATTGCTGTCGCCAAGTCCTGTCGTTGCATGTATGCCGACGCCGCCATTTCCACAACATTGAGCCATCGTGGCGCCTGATGCCAAAAATCCAGCGACTACGCAAAGAATCTGAAGCCAGTTTTTCGCGTTTTTCATAATCTTGCCTTCCCCCTGCATGGGGCAACTCCGCCTGCAATTCAGGCGCTTATACGTTACGTGTTGACAGAGACGTTTTGTTGATTGTTTGTCGCATAAAAACGCGGCCAGATATCACAGGTGATAAATAAGCGTAGTCAACCACGGTACGCATCCCAGACCCATCTTCTTCACCAAGCGTCGCGGCTTTGAGAGGTGCTTACTTAGCCGAGCACTCGCTGCCGGCACGCTCGAACCAATCAATCACTTGCCGATGGTGTGCCAGACCCCAAAGACGCAGAAATTGTTGGGTGTGGTGGTTGGCGGTGTCGCGCAGCTCGATGAGGCGCTGCGCAATGAAGACCGGCGTCAGCGGCTGGGCACAGGCGATCTCGATGCAGTGACGCCAGGCAGAGTAGCTATCAGGAAGGTGGGCAGGCATCGGGCGGGCTCCAGGGCGGGTTGTTAGATGAACGTCGAGGCACAGGGTTGGACGTTCCCTAGTGCTGCGACAGCGTTGTGTTATATTATAACAATTACGGATCTTCGCGCGCTTCCTGCCTCTCGTGTCTTACCCCCTATCTCTGTCTAAATGCTGTTCGATCGTGCGTCACCCTCCACGGATTCCCCTGTCCGGGCGAGCTGATGGCTCGGGCAGGCGCGGGTGCCAACGATGAACCGGCGACATCTGTTGCAAGGCGCGAGCGCTGCGTTGCTGCTGTCGCCCGTTGCCGGCTATACGCAAGGTCTTCCTTCCCTGCTTGAGTGCAGCGTGCAGCAGCAAGGCGATGTACTGCGTCTTCGGCTGGCCTTGAGTGGACAGGCTGGTTATCGCAGTTTCGGCTTGTCGGGTCCTGAGCGTTTGGTGATCGATTTATCCGGTGTGTCGGCACAATCGCCCCACATCGTGCCGCCAGCTGACGATGTTGCGGTCACACGCATCCGCAGCGGGCCACACGCCGATGGGATGCGTGTGGTGCTCGATCTGGCCCAGCCGGTCGCAGTCACTAAGCACTGGGACGGCAATGTTTTGTTACTGGACCTGGTTGCCGCATCCAGCGCGGTGCCGCTGCCGACAGTCGTTGCTGCAGACGCGCCGGTCATCGCGATGCGCTCGCGCCTGCATCCGTACGTGATCGCCATCGACGCCGGCCATGGCGGCAAGGATCCCGGTGCGGTTAGTGCCGATGCGCGTTATGAGAAGTATGTCGCCATGGCGGTGGCTGGGCGTCTGCATCAGCGGCTCGTTGCCGACACGCGCTATCGACCGACCATGATCCGTAGCGACGACCGTTTCGTACCGTTGCACGAACGGGTGTTGATCGCCCATCGCCACAACGCCGATCTGTTCGTGTCCATCCATGCCGACGCCGCGCCCAACACGCAGGCCAGCGGCGCGTCGGTGTTTGCCTTGTCCGAAAATGGTGCAAGCTCGGCGTTGGCGCGTTGGATTGCCGACAGCGAGAACGCCGCAGACGACATGGGCGACAACGCACGCCGGCTACGCGTGCCGAGCAATCCGGTGCTGTCGCAGGTACTCGCCGATCTGTCGCTGAGCGGAACCATCGCCAGCAGCGTTGCGTTCGGTAACTTGATGCTGGGCCGCCTGCAGCACGTGAGCCGGCTGCATCAGCCTCAGGTGGGGCAGGCCGGTTTTGCGGTGCTGAAGTCGCCTGACATTCCCTCGCTGCTGGTGGAAACCGGCTTCATGAGCAACCGCGACGATTGCTATCGCTTATGCGGCGATGCGCATCAGGACGAGCTCGCGCAGACCCTGCATGCGGGCATCGACGACTACTTCCAGGCATTTCCTGGCCGCGCCTGATACGCGGCTGTCATCTTCATCATCAACGAGTTCCCGATGTCCGCCACGCTTCCCGATGTTGCCGTTACCGAACCGCCCGCGTTGAGCGCACCGCTGCGCTGGGTGGGCATGCACGATATTGCCATCCCCGTACGCCTGGATGAGGCCGAGCCCAGCGGTACCGTCTCGGCTCGCGCCAGCGTGCAGGTCGATCTGCCGCGCCCCGAGATCAAGGGCATCCATATGTCGCGGCTGTACCGCCTCTTGGACCGATATCTGGAGCAGCCGGTCTCGCCAGCGATGTTGTCGCAGTTGCTGCAGGCCTTGATCGACAGCCATGCCGACTGCGGCAGCCGGGCGGCGCGGGTGACGCTGTCGTTCGAGGTGATGCTGCGCACGCCGGCTTTGCTCAGCGAAGGCCTGGCCGGTTGGCGCGCATACCCCGTGCGCATCGATGCGCAGTGCAGGGCAGGGCGCAGCCAGGTCCAGCTGCAGATCGACGTGCTGTATGCCTCGACCTGCCCGTGTTCGGCGGCATTGTCGCGGCAGTTGTTGAGCGAGGCATTTGTGCAGCAGCACGCCGGTCGCGCTTCGGTGCCGTTGGACGACATTGCGCAGTGGCTGCAGGTGCACGGTTCGTACGCCACACCGCACAGTCAGCGCAGCCTGGCACGGGTGCGCGTGGATCTGTTGGCCTGCCTGCAGCGGCTGGATATCCGTGCATTGATCGGCGTCTGCGAACAGGCATTGGCGACGCCGGTGCAGGCGGCGGTGCGGCGGATCGACGAGCAGGCATTCGCACGTTTGAACGGCGCCAACCTGATGTACGTGGAAGATGCCGCGCGGCGTTTGCGCATGGCGTTGGCCGAGCGCTACACGTCCTTCGACGTGGCAGTGCGCCACCTGGAAAGTTTGCATGCCCATGACGCCGTTGCCGAAACCGGCAGCGATGAAGATCGCACACCCCCGTTTGCCAGTTGAGGAGAGGCCATGCACTGCAAATATCCAAGGCGTGTCGCGCGGATGGCGCGCAAGTACGGCATATCGGCTATCGCGATGGGGCAGGGGCGATACAACATACGCTGCGCGCCAGGGATCGATCTGTCTGTGCTGCTGGCACTCATCGTGTTGCTGTGATCGACAAGGCTGCGGATCACGCCGCGCACGCGGGGCAGTGCAGCAGATCGCTCGGCGGGGTGCGATCTCGATTGCTTCCAGGTCGGCCAATGGTGTGGCGCTCAACCGGACTCGGCCAAATGACTCGATTGGCCTAAGAGTGCTGGACGGGGACTGCCGAACGTCACGGCCTGTGCGGTCTCGCTGCCCGCCGCTGCAGCGGCACTGCCCATTAAAACTACCTGCGCCACAATGCAAAAACCCCGCAATGCGGGGCTTTGGCGTGGTCTGCAGCAGGACGAACGTGGTGCTCCCTAGGGGACTCGAACCCCTGTTTTAGCCTTGAGAGGGCCACGTCCTAACCATTAGACGAAGGGAGCGTTTTTGTCGCGTCTTGTGCAGCGCGCTAGTATAGTGAGGTAATAGCCGTTGGGCAATCCTGCAACACAAGACGGAAGCGCCATCATCGAACCCTCAGTTACATCCCCGTTCACGCTGCGCGTCATCCCACGCGATCAGCACACCATTTCGCGTAAGGACATCAGCCCCAACGCGCTGCGCGTGCTGTATCGCCTGCGCGAGTCCGGCTTTGGTGCCTATCTGGTCGGCGGCGCAGTCCGCGACCTGCTGGTCGGTGGCCACCCCAAGGATTTCGACGTTGCGACCAGCGCCACGCCGGAAGAAGTCAAGGCGCTGTTCCGCAATTGCCGGTTGATCGGCCGTCGCTTTCGTCTGGCGCACGTGGTGTTCGGCCGCGAGATCATCGAAGTGGCCACGTTCCGCGCCAACATCGACGATGGCAGCGGCGACCGCGAGCTGGATAACGGCCGCCTGGTGCGCGACAACGTCTACGGCAGCATCGAAGACGACGCGATCCGTCGCGACTTCACCTGCAACGCCTTGTACTACGCGATCGAAGATTTTTCGGTGCGCGATTACTGCGGCGGCTTCGAAGACGTGCAGGCACGCCTGATGAAGTTGATCGGCGACCCGGAGCTGCGTTACCAGGAAGATCCGGTGCGTATGCTGCGTGCAGTGCGCCTGGCGGCCAAGTTGAACTTCGAGATCGAAGCCGGCAGCGCCGAACCGATCCCGCGCCTGGCCGGGCTGTTGTCCGAAGCTGCGCCGGCACGCCTGTTCGAAGAAATTCTCAAGCTGTTCCTGTCCGGGCACGGCGTGGCCAGTTTCGAAGGCCTGGAGCGTTACGGCCTGCTCGGCGCGTTGTTCCCCGAGAGTGCGGCGGCGCTCAAATCCAACCGTAGCGGCGCGTTGCGCGCGATGGTGCTGGAAGGTTTGCGCAATACCGATGCGCGCGTGGCCAACGACGAGCCGGTGTCGCCGGCCTTCCTGTTCGCGTTGCTGCTGTGGCCGGCGTTCTGCCGCACCTTGATGGGGCTGCAGGCGCAGGGCGTGCAGCCGGAAGATGCGCAGCGGCGCGCCGCCGACCGGGTCACCTTGCACCAGCTTGAGCGGGTGGCGTTGCCGCGCCGTTTCTCGCTGCCGATGCAGGAAATCTGGCTGCTGCAGACGCGCTTCTCGTCGCGTCAACGCAAGCGCGTGTTCCGTACCTTGTCGCATCCGCGCTTCCGCGCGGCGTTCGATTTTCTGGTGTTGCGTCAGTTCGCGTCGGCCGATCATGCGGCCGATGTGGAGTTCTGGCGCGAGGCGCAAAAGTCGTCCGGCCAGGAGCTGGTCGATGCGATCGAATCGGCGCAGGCCGATCACGACGGCGACGAGGGTGCACCGCGCAAACGTCGCCGTCGTCGTCGTCGCACCGGCGCGTCGGCAGGCGAGTAAGGCATGCATGTCGCCTTTGTCGGCCTGGGTGCCAACCTGGGCCCGGCCGAGGCCAGCGTGCGCGAGGCCATCGCTGCGCTTGGCGCGCTGCCGCAGTCCGCGCTGATTGCGGCTTCGCGCCTGTACCGCACGCCGGCCTGGGGCCGCGAGGACCAGCCCGACTTCATCAATGCCGTGGCGCAGCTGCGCACCGAGCTGGCGCCGCTGCCGCTGCTGGAGGGCTTGCTGGGCATTGAGCAGTCGTTCGGCCGCGAGCGCCGCGCCGGCGAGCGCTGGGGTCCGCGCACGCTGGATCTGGACCTGCTGCTCTACGCCGATCAAGTGATCGATCTGCCGCAGCTGCAGGTGCCGCACCCGCATCTGCACGCGCGCGGCTTCGCGCTGCTGCCGTTGTCCGAGCTGGCGCCGGAGGCGATCATTCCAGGCCATGGAACAGTGCGGCACGCATTGCAGGCCATCGATGTCTGCGGGCTGGAGCCGATTGGGTAGATAATGGCCGGCTTATCACCCCACGTAATGACTTCATGAGCAGCCACGCCGACAGCAAGCCCTGGACCGTGCCCGCCCTGGCCGAGGCCAAGCGGGCGGGTCGAAAACTGGTGATGTTGACCGCCTACGACGCCGGGTTTGCGCGCAGCTTCGACGCCAATGGCGTGGACCTGATCCTGGTCGGCGACTCGCTCGGCATGGTGGTGCAGGGGCACGATTCCACCTTGCCGGTGACCACCGCCGATATGGTCTACCACACCGCCGCGGTCGCGCGCGTGCTGGAGCGGGCCTTGCTGGTGGCCGATCTGTCGTTCCAGGCCGATGCCACGCCCGAGCGTGCGCTCGATGCCGCCACCCAACTGCTGCAAGCCGGTGCGGAGATGGTCAAGATCGAAGGCGCCGGGCACAAGCTCGACGTCATCCGTTACCTGGTGGAGCGCGAGATTCCGGTGTGTTCGCACCTGGGGCTCACCCCGCAATCGGTGCTGCGGTTTGGCGGCTACAAGGTGCAGGGCCGCGGCGAAGCCGGCGAGCAATTGCGCCGCGATGCGCAGGCGGTGGTCGACGCAGGAGCCAGCCTGGTGGTGCTGGAATGCGTGCCCACGCCGATCGCCGCGCAGATCAGCGCCGACCTCAGCGTGCCCACCATCGGCATCGGTGCCGGCCCGGGCTGCGATGGCCAGGTGCTGGTGATGCACGACATGCTGGGCCTGGACAGCGGCCATCGCCGGCCGAAGTTCGTCAAGGATTTCCTGGCCGAAGGCGGCTCGGTGGCCGGCGCGGTGCGTGCCTATGCGCAGGCCGTGCGCGATGGCAGCTTCCCCGATTCAGAGCACGCGTACGCCGCATGATCCAGACCATTACCGATCTTTCCACCTTGCGCGCTCTGGTCACCGGCTGGAAGCGCGAGGGCCTGCGCGTGGCGCTGGTGCCGACCATGGGCAACCTGCACGCCGGGCATTATTCGCTGGTGATGCTGGCGCGCCAGTATGCCGACCGCGTGGTGTCGAGCGTGTTCGTCAACCCGACCCAGTTCGGGCCCAATGAAGACTTCGCCCGCTACCCGCGCACGCCCGAAGCCGACCTGCGTGGGTTGGAAGACGCCGGTTGCGATGCGCTGTGGCTGCCGGACGTGGACACCATGTATCCGCTCGGCACCGCGTTGGCCACACCGGTCCACGCACCGGGCGTCAGCGATGTGCTGGAAGGCGTGTGCCGGCCGGGGCATTTCGATGGCGTCTGCACGGTGGTGGCGCGTCTGTTCAACCAGGTGCAGCCGGATGTAGCCGCATTCGGCAAGAAGGACTACCAACAGCTGGCGGTGATCCGGCAGATGGCGGCCGACCTGGCATTTCCGATCGAGATCCTGGGCGGCAGCATCGTGCGTGAAGCCGACGGCCTGGCGATGAGTTCGCGTAACCAGTATCTGTCGGCCGAGGATCGGCCCGTGTCGGCACAGATCCGCAAGGTGCTGCTGCAGATGCGCGACAGGTACACCGCCGGCACGCCACGCGCGCAGGTTGAAGAAAGCGCCGTGCAGGCGCTGGAACAGGCCGGTTTCCGGGTCGATTACGCGGTGGTGCGCCTGCCCGATCTGAACGAGCCGGACGACAGCAATGCCGGTGCGCGTGTGGCCTTGGTCGCCGCGCGTCTGGGCGCGACGCGGCTGATCGACAACCTGGAATTCTGAGACTGCCCGGATCGCCGTGTGCTGCCGCGCTGAGCGGTGGCGGCACGCGCGCGATCCAGGGCCAAAGGTCAGGGCCAAAGACCTTGCCTCACCGCCGCCTGAAGCCCTCACCAGCGGCCGCGCGGCACCCGGGTGAGCGCGGGCGCTTTCCGCTAAAATGCCATCTTTCCTTTCGTTGTTGCCTGCGTCCATGCACCTGTCCCTGCTCAAAGCCAAGATCCACCGCGCCACCGTCACTCACTCCGAGCTCAATTACGAAGGCTCGATCGCCATCGACGGCCTGCTGCTGGAAGCGACCGGCATCCGCGAATTCGAACAGGTCCACATCTGGGACGTCACCAACGGTGCGCGCTTCAGCACCTACGCCATCCGTGCCGAAGAGGGTAGCGGCATCCTGTCGCTCAACGGCGGTGCTGCGCGTCACGTGCAAGTGGGCGATCTGATCATCGTGGCTGCGTTCGCCAGCATGAGCGAAGACGAAGCCAAGACCTTCAAGCCCAATCTGGTATATGTGGACGCGCACAACGCAATCTCCCACACCAACCACAGCATCCCCACGCAGGCCGCATGACACAGACCAACGGATTCGACGCGCTTCACGCCCACGCCCAGCGCCTGCGCGGCGCTGCCATCCCCGCATTGCTTGCCGCCGAGCCGGAACGGCCGACGCAGTACGCCAGGCAAGTCGGTCCGTTGTACTTCAATTTCGCGCGCCAGAAGTACGACCGCGCAGCGCTCGACGCACTGTTCGCCATCGCGCGCGAGCGCGATCTGGCCGGTGCATTCCAGCGCCTGTTCCGTGGCGAGCAGGTCAATGTCACCGAACAGCGCGCTGCATTGCACACCGCGTTGCGTGGCGATCTGACCGACGCGCCGGTGGCCTCTGAGGCTTATGCCACCGCTGCAGAAGTGCGCCAGCGCATGGGTGCGTTGATCGAGCAACTCGAAGCCACCGACGTCACCGATATCGTCAGTGTCGGCATCGGTGGGTCGGACTTGGGCCCGCGTCTGGTGGCCGATGCATTGCGTCCGGTGACCGGTGCACGCTTCCGCGTGCATTTCGTGTCCAACGTCGATGGCGCCGCCATGCAGCGCACGCTGGCCACGCTGGACCCGGCACGCACCGCCGGCATCCTGATTTCCAAGACCTTCGGCACCCAGGAAACCCTGCTCAACGGCGGCATCCTGCATGCCTGGTTGGGCGGCAGTGAGCGCCTGTTTGCAGTGAGCGCCAACCCCGAGCGTGCGGCCAAGGCATTCGACATCGCACCGAGCCGCGTGCTGCCGATGTGGGATTGGGTTGGCGGGCGCTATTCGTTGTGGTCGGCGGTCGGTTTCCCGATTGCGCTGGCGATTGGCTTCGAACGTTTCGAACAGCTGCTCGAAGGCGCCGCGCAGTTCGATGCGCATGCGCTCAACACGCCGCTGGAAGAAAACGTCGCGGTGCTGCACGGCCTGACTGCAGTGTGGAACCGCAATCTGCTCGGCACCGCCACGCATGCGGTGATGACCTACGACCAGCGCCTGGCCCTGCTGCCGGCGTATCTGCAACAGCTGGTGATGGAGAGCCTGGGCAAGCGCGTCAAGCTCGATGGCTCGGCGGTAGACAGCGACACCGTGGCGGTGTGGTGGGGCGGCGCGGGCACCGATGTGCAGCACAGCTTTTTCCAGGCGCTGCATCAGGGCACCAGCGTGGTGCCGGCCGATTTCATCGGCACCGTGCACAACGACGACCCGTATGCCGAGAACCACGTGGCCCTGATGGCCAATGTGTTGGCGCAGACCGAGGCGTTGGCCAATGGTCAGGACAGCAGCGACCCGCACCGTAGCTATCCGGGAGGCCGTCCGAGCACGGTGATCCTGCTCGATGCGCTCACTCCGCAGGCGCTGGGCGCATTGATCTCGATGTACGAGCACAGCGTCTACGTGCAATCGGTGATGTGGGGCATCAACGCGTTCGACCAGTTCGGTGTGGAGCTGGGCAAGCAGCTGGCTAGCCAGTTGCTGCCGGCACTGAAGGGCGAGTCGGCCGACGTCGCCGACCCGGTGACGCGCGAGCTGCTGAGCAAGTTGCGCGGCTGAGCGACTGCGCAGCTGTAGCGTCAAACGACGGGGCCTACGGGCCCCGTTTCAGTTTGGGCGGCTAACAAGACGACGGCGCTCGCCGCCAGGTGGGCGCGGCCGCTGCTGGGTGCAGCGTATTTACTCGTATGTCTTAGTGCTGAGTGCGCCGTTTGTACCCACCTGATGACTGTCCACTACGGTTTTTAGCCGCTCTCGTGTAGGGTTTGGCATGGAATAGTCCAAAATGGACAAATTTCCCAAAATGGGTATTTTGGCGTAGCTTGGGGTCACTCATATCGCAGGACTGCCCCATGTCCCGTCATCAGGACTTGCCCGAGCTCGAAAAAGCGCCAGCGGCCGACATCAAGATCAAGGGCTGGCCCAGCCTGATGCGCAAGGTGCGCACCCACGGCGCGGTGGTCATCACCAATCACAATCACCCCGAAGCGGTGGTGGTGGATGCGGAGGAATACCGGCATCTGGTGCGGCAGGCCAGCGCGCTTGCCGATGCGGCCACGCGCGCGCAGTCGCTGCAGGCCTTGCAGGCCAGATTCGACGCGCATCTTGCCGCGGTCACCGATGGCGCGGTGCTGGGACAGGTGATCGCCAAGCCCGCACGCCGTGGCCGCAAGATTCCCTTGGGTCCGTCGCTCTGATCGATGGGACATATTCTGGTACTGGCCGGCGTCAACGGCGCCGGCAAGAGTTCGCTGCTGGGCACCTTGCTGCAGGAAGACGGCGCCACCTGGTTCAACCCGGATGCCTTCACCCGGCAACTGGTGGAGCAGGGCTGGACGCTGGAAGAGGCCAATGCCCAGGCTTGGCAGGAAGGTGTGCGACGGCTGCGCCAGGCAATGGCCGACGGCAGCGATTACGCCTTCGAAACAACATTGGGCGCAACCACCATCCCGCGCTTGCTGCGCGAGGCCTGCGAACGGCACACAGTGGCAGTCTGGTTCTGTGGCTTGTCGACGGTGGAGTTGCATATCGAACGCGTTGCAGCACGGGTTGCCGGCGGCGGCCATGCGATCGCCGAGCACAAGATCCGCGAGCGCTTCGATGCCTCACGCGCCAATCTGATCGCCTTGCTGCCGCATCTGTCGGTGCTGCACGTCTACGACAACAGCGCCGCTGCCGATGCATCGGGGCAGGCCGAGCCGCTGCTGGTACTGGAACTGGATCGGGGCGGTCTGCATTACCCGCAGACGCCTGCAGAGCTGGCACAGGTACCGGAATGGGCCAAGCCCATCGTGATGGCAGCACTGGAAACGCGCCACGTGTCTTGAAGCGTGCATCCGGTCCTGCGAGTAGTTCTTGAAGCGTGCACTCGGTCCAGCGAGCGGTTATGGCGCCGCGCGCCCGACTCACTCAGCTTCTGACTGTATCCAAACGCCTTTACGACTCAAATCCTTTGCTGCTTTTGCATCTTGTGTCTGGATGGAATTAGATATTTCGGATAGATCAGATGCAGAGCGAATGATTTACAGCCTGGCTGCAGGGCCCTTGCCCGCCCACCATCGCGGGACACGCCGTGAATCCGTCCCTGGAGGCTCTTACGCGGCATCCATGCCGCGTAAGGTCCCGCGACGGTGGGCGGGCAAGGACCAGTCGGGAATGTCGGTCCGCATGGTGCAAGCAATGCGCGATGTATGTTGTTTGGATCACCGTGGTTTCGGTTAGCTTTCCAACGCAAGCCGAGCCACCAATAAGCTTTTAAAGAAGCAACCGACTAATTTTCTGGTGCGGTGTCCTCACCGCTTGCGGGACCGTGTGGCGGCATGGATGCCGCCACCGAGCCTCCACGGACGGATTCACGGCGTGTCTCGCGAGCGGTGAGGGCACCGTGCCCTCGACTCACTCAGCTTTTGACTGTATCTAGACGCCTCTACCACTTAGATCCGTGGCTGCTTTTTCATCTTGTGTCTGGATGGAATGAGACAGTCGGATGGATCAAAAAACAGAGCGAATGATCTGCAGCGTGCAACACCACTGCATTCATTACTAGGCGAGTGCTCGCTACGTTGTGTCAGTCGCTCAACATCTGTGCCGCAGGCAGGCCGCGATTGCACAGGCGGGCGCCGATCTCCGAGCCTCGGCAGGCATCGGTGTTGCAGAACAAACGCGTTGCCGAATTGCAGAAATGCAGGTTGCCGAATTACAAAAATGCAGATGGATCGGATTCAACGCACTGAGTTGTCCGCATGAGATAGCCGTACACCAGCGATAGCCGTACACCAGCGCGCCCTCGCGCAAGCGTCCGTCGTCCATCGCCCAGTTGAAACGACAGAAAGACGGTGCCGCTCGCAGCGCTTTGCCAGCACTGCGAGCGACGACAACCTGCGCTTACGCCTTGCTCAATTGCACTGCCACCGGGTCGCCGGTGAGATACCCCACTGCAGCGCCAAAGCGGTTCTTGTAATTGGCGCGCACCAGCGGGTCCAGGGTGGCCTTGACGGTGTCGTGCAGCGGGGTTTCCCAATCGCCGGGGTGCTGGAAGTTGCTCATCACGTAGGTCCAGCCGTGGATCTGGTCGACCGCATGCAGGCCGGTGGATTCGGCGCCTGCCGGCACCGACAGCACGCGTGTCAGTGCGCCGCTGTCCACGTTGTAGGCCCACAGGAAGTTATTGACGTGCAGGCTGCTGTCTTCGCCGATGAACAAGGTGCGCAGCGCTTCGGAAAACTTGAGATTGTCCGGGTTGGCCAGGCGTTCCGGGTCGGCGAGATTGCCCAGTGCATCGGCGCTGGCCAGGTCATGGCCGGTGAGCGCGGCCGGGGCGGCCATATCGATTGGCACCCAGTCGCTGTGGATCGTCGCACCGTGGCTGTCGCGCTGCCCGCCGCGTAGATTCAATGCGTACACCGCGCCGGATTCCGGGCCTTGCACTTTCACGTCGCCCGAGCCGTTGAGCATGCTGGTGACGATGTAGGACATCGCCATGTAGGCGACCTTGTCCTTTGCATTGACGGTGGTGCCTTCGAGCTTGGTAAAGCCCAGGCTGCCGCCGGCCAATGCCGCGTAGCGGTGGGTTTCCAGATACGTGGCGGCCTTTTCCATGCCGGGCTTGATGCGGATCCAGTTGAAGGTGCCGTTGAACGGGATCTTGGTGAAGCTGGCATCGCCTGGGTCGCTCAGATGCACGTCGAGAATGTCGTCGGCGGTGAGGCGGTCGGCCATCGCCTGGATCTCGGCACTGGTAGCGTGACCCAACTTGATCCAGCTCAGTGTGGCCGCACCCGGGCCGATGCCCGAGGTCTGGTGCCACTTGCCGACATACAAGGTGCCAGCCGACAGGTCGGCCTTGCGGTCGGCGATGAACATGAAAAGCCCGCCGTTGGTGGCGTCGTCGCCCATCAGCACGGTGCGTTGGTCTGGCATCACCTGTACCAGTTCGTGCGAGATGCGGCCCAGGCAGTAGTGCTTGCGCACGCTCCCGGTGCCATCCGGGTGCACGGTGATCTCCGGCAGGTGGCCGTAGTGATACGGGTTGGCCTTGGTCGGGTCGCCGTAGAGATGCGTGCTGTAGCTGCGGAACTGGGTATTGCCGGCCAGCGCGGTGGCGTCGGGTTCGTACTCTTCGCTGGACAGGTGGGTATTCCACGGCGACAGGCTGGCGCCGCAGGTAGTCCATAGCCCGTGCACCGGCGCAGTGTCGACGTTGTGGTACTTCACCAGCGACAGCTTGCCGGTGGCTGGGTCCTGGTCCAGCGTCAGCACCGCGATCGGCGCAGGCAGATGGCGATTGGTGTCGTTGCCGGCCTGGTCGCGGGTGGTGTATTCGAACTGCACCACCGCAAACACGTGATTGCCCTTGACTCCGGTCACCTTGGCATTGGGCAGGGTCAGCAGCGACGAGCCGTCCGGGCAGTCGGAAAAAAACGGGCGCTCGGCGCCGGGCTTGGAGCGGTCGATGATGGGGCGATGCTGGATGTCGTAATAGCCGCCGGCCAGCACGGTGCCGCCCTTGCCGTCGGGCACTTGATCGCCGGTGATGAAGAACGGGTGGTAGGCCAATGCATAGCGCTGGGTGCTGCCGTCGCTGCGGGCCACGGTCAGTGCCGAGCCCACCGTGGTGGTGGCCATCGCGGCCGGGTTGGCCAGGCTGGGCGCAGGCATGCCATCGAAGGTGGCCGAGACCAGACGGGTGGGGTTTTCCGATGGCCGCAAACCACGCGCGGCCATGGCGGCTCCGCCAAGTTGCTGGAGCGCGGCGGCGCTGGCGCTGCCGAGCGGCAACAGGGGAACGGCCGCCAGCAGTTGCATGAGGCGGCGACGGGAGGGGTCGGGGGAGGCAGACATCGGAACTCCAGGCAAAGACAACGATCAACGATGGCCGGTGGCGCATCGGCAAGCGGGTCACGCTAGGCCCGGGATATGACAGTTGTTTGACGGCGAGCTCACCCGTTGGCGTCGGTTCGGATGCCGCGCGCAAAGCGGGCGCGACCATTCCGCTGAGAGGCGTGGCGCCTGCGCAGTGCGGGCTGAGTCTGGTGGTGCGATGCAGCAAAGTGCGAGATGGGCCAAGGCCAAGCGGCGCGCCGGATTTGGCGATTTTCCGTGGTTTGACAGGTGCTGTCGGTATTCCAAGGCTATAGCCCCGGCCAATAAGTTGGCCGTCATTCGGCATACGGGAGAGCGTTGTTGACAGGGTAGGGGAATCACGCAAGCGTACGCCGCCTAATGGCCTGCGGCGTAACGCATCGCCGTGGGAGAACCACCCTGGAGACCCGGATCTTGGACATGCTGCTTCGCCGTACCGCCGCGCCCGTCGCGCGCCGCGCCCTCTCTCTGGCTACCGCTGCGGCGGTGCTGATGCTGGCCGCCTGCCAAGGCAAGGATTCCACCGCCGAGGCCAGCAAGACCGCGCCGGCCGCAGCGCCTGCCGAAGCGTCTACCACCATCCATCCGGACCAGTGGCCGTCGCCGAAGTGGCCGTTCGCGCAGGATGCGGCGCTGGAGCAGCGCGTCACCGACGTGATGGCCAAGATGAGCGTGGAAGAGAAGGTCGCCCAGACCATTCAGGGCGACATCGCCAGCCTGACCCCGGACGATGTGCGCAAGTACCGCCTCGGCTCGGTGCTGGCCGGCGGCAACTCCGATCCCGGCGGCAAGTACAACGCCAGCCCGGCCGAGTGGCTAAAGCTGGCCGACGCCTTTTATGAGGCGTCGATGGACACCTCCAAGGGCGGCAACGCGATTCCGATCATCTTCGGGATCGATGCGGTGCACGGCCAGAGCAACATCGTCGGCGCCACGCTGTTCCCGCACAACATCGGCTTAGGGGCCACGCGCAACCCGGAGCTGATCAAGAAGATTGGCGAAGTCACCGCTGCCGAAACCCGCGTCACCGGCATGGAGTGGACCTTCGCGCCCACCGTCGCAGTACCGCAGGACGACCGCTGGGGCCGCAGTTACGAAGGCTATTCCGAGTCGCCGGATGTGGTGGCCAGCTTCGCCGGCAAGATGGCCGAAGGCGTGCAGGGCATTCCGGGCACTCCGCAGTTTCTGGACGGCAGCCACGTGATTTCGTCGGTGAAGCACTTCGTCGGCGACGGCGGCACCACCGATGGCAAGGATCAGGGCGACACCAAGGTGTCCGAAGCCACCATGCGCGACATCCACGCCGCCGGTTACCCGCCGGCGATTGCGGCCGGCGCGCAGACGGTGATGGCCTCGTTCAACAGCTTCAACGGCGAAAAGATGCACGGCAACAAGGTCATGCTGACCGACGTGCTGAAGGGCCGCATGAACTTCGGTGGCTTCGTGGTTGGCGACTGGAACGGCCAGGGCCAGGTCAAGGGCTGCACCAACGACAACTGCCCGGCCTCGTTCATTGCCGGTGTCGACATGGCGATGGCTGCCGACAGCTGGAAGGGCATCTACGAAACCGAACTGGCGGCAGTGAAGTCCGGCCAGATTTCGGCCGAGCGCCTGGACGATGCGGTGCGCCGCATCCTGCGCGTCAAGCTGCGCCTGGGCCTGTTCGAAGCCGGCAAGCCGTCCAAGCGCCCGCTCGGCGGCAAGTACGAATTGCTGGGCGCGCCGGAACATCGCGCCATCGCCCGTCAGGCGGTGCGCGAGTCGCTGGTGCTGCTGAAGAACCAGGCCGGCATCCTGCCGCTGGATCCGAAAAAGCGTGTGCTGGTGGTCGGCGATGGCGCCAACGACATGGGCAAGCAGTCCGGTGGTTGGACGCTGAACTGGCAGGGCACCGGCACCAAGCGCAGCGACTACCCCAACGGCAACACCATCTGGGAAGGTCTGGACAAGCAGATCAAGGCCGCCGGCGGCACCGCCGAGCTGGCCGTGGATGGCGCCTACAAGACCAAGCCGGATGTGGCGGTGGTGGTGTTCGGCGAGAATCCGTACGCCGAATTCCAGGGCGACATCGCCACGTTGCTGTACAAGCCGGGCGACGACAGCGAGCTGGCCTTGCTGAAGAAGTTCAAGGCCGACGGCATTCCGGTGGTGGCGGTGTTCCTGAGCGGCCGTCCGCTGTGGATGAACCAGTACATCAACGTGGCCGATGCGTTCGTCGCTGCGTGGCTACCGGGTTCGGAAGGCGAAGGCCTGGCTGACGTGGTGCTGCGCAAGGCCGATGGCAGCGTGCAGAACGACTTCAAGGGCAAGCTGAGCTTCTCCTGGCCCAAGACCGCAGTGCAGTTCGCCAACAACGTGGGCCAGAAGGATTACGACCCGCAGTTCAAGTTCGGTTTCGGCCTGACCTATGCCGACAAGGGCGACCTGGCCGCACTGCCGGAAGACTCCGGCGTGTCCGGCGAGCAGTCGGTGGGCGGGGTGTACTTCGTGCGCGGCAAGCCGGCGCTCGGCATTGCGATGCAGCTGTCCAACGCGGGCCAGGCCAACATGCCGGCGACCACGCTGCCGGTGGGCCTGTCCGATGGCAGCCTGAAGATGAGCGCGGTCGACCACAAGGCGCAGGAAGATGCGCGGCGTCTGGTGTGGTCCGGTGCCAAGACCGCCAGCGTGCTGCTGGTGTCCGGCAAGCCGGTGGATGTCTCGCGTGAGAGCAACGGCGATGTGCAGCTGCAGCTGACCATGCGCCGAGACAGCGCAGTGACCGCGCCGGTGTGGCTGGGCGTGGGCTGTGGCGACAAGTGCGGCGGTCGCGTCGATGCGCAGAAGACCCTGGCCGCACTGCCGCAAGGCCAGTGGAAGGTGGTCGGAATCCCGCTCAAGTGCTTTGCCAAGGCAGGTGCCGACGTCACCAAACTGACCCAGGTCGCCAGCATCGAAAGCGGTGCGGCACTGGATCTGGCGGTGTCGAAGATCGCGCTGGGCGCGCTCAACGAAGCCGACGTCGCGGTGGACTGCGCGGTCAAGTAATCCCCATGCCCGGAGGCACGCTTCCGGGCACGGTGCAGGTCAAGCGAAACAGGTGCGTCGCCGCTTCCGGCGACGTCTCAAAGCGGCCACCGATCGCGGTGGTGCCATCAGCCGCCGCGGGGGCGGTGTTGTCGATCGGCCGGGATGGCCTGCAGACGCGGTTCGCCGCGCTGCCATTGCGCACCTGGTGCGCGGCGGCGGCATTCTGCAGCCCTGCCTGATCGTCGGCGCATACCCCAGAGCCAGACAGGAGAGTGCAGTGGGTTTGGCGACGTTGGATATCGTGATTGTGCTGGTCTACCTGACCGGCATCTTCGTGCTCGCGCAGTGGGTGTCGCGCGAGAAGGCAGGCCACAGCAAGAGCGCCGAGGATTACTTCCTGGCCAGCAAGTCGTTGCCGTGGTGGGCGATCGGCGCCTCGCTGATTGCTGCGAATATTTCTGCCGAACAGATCATCGGCATGGCCGGCTCCGGCTATGCGATCGGCTTGGCGATTGCGTCCTACGAATGGATGGCGGCGTTGACGCTGCTGATCGTCGGCAAGTTCTTCCTGCCGATCTTCCTGCGCAACGGCATCTACACCATGCCGCAGTTCCTGGAGCAGCGTTACGGCAAGTGGATACGCACGCTGATGGCGGTGTTCTGGCTGCTGCTGTACGTGTTCGTCAACCTGACCTCGATCCTGTGGCTGGGCTCGATCGCCGTCAGCCAGGTCACCGGCATGGACCAGACCCTGGCGCTGACGCTGATCGGCGTGTTTGCGCTGGTCTATCAGCTGTATGGCGGGCTGAAGGCGGTTGCCCTGACCGATATCGTGCAGGTCACCCTGCTGGTGCTGGGCGGGCTGCTGGTGGCCGGGCTGACGCTGGCGCGGATCGGCGATGGCGCCGGCGTGCTGGCTGGCTTCAAGCAGTTGTGGGCCGCGCACCCCGAGCACTTCCACATGATCCTGACCAAGGACAACCCGTTCTACAAGGATCTGCCGGGCCTGAGCGTGCTGCTCGGCGGGCTGTGGGTGATGAACATCAGCTACTGGGGCTTCAACCAGTACATCATCCAGCGCGCGCTGGCCGCCAAGAACATCGGCGAAGCGCAGAAGGGCATGGTGTTTGCGGCGTTTTTGAAGCTGTTGATGCCGTTGGTGATCGTGGTGCCGGGCATTGCCGCGGTGGTGCTGGCGCCGGATCTGGCCAAGCCCGATCAGGCCTATCCGACCATGATGCAGTTGCTGCCGACCGGCATCCTGGGTCTGGTGTTTGCGGCGTTGGTTGCAGCGATCGTGGCGTCGCTGGCATCGAAGATCAATTCGGTGGCGACCATCTTCACCCTGGATTTCTACGCCAAGTTCCGCCCGCAGACCGAGCAGAAGCAGCTGGTACGCGTGGGCCGGATCGTGGCCGCAGTGTCGGTGCTGATCGGCATCCTCACCGCGCGTCCATTGCTGGGCAACTTCGATCAGGGCTTTCAGTTCATCCAGGAATTCACCGGCTTCTTTACGCCGGGCGTGGTGGTGATCTTCATGCTCGGCCTGTTCTGGAAGCGCGCCAACGAAGCCGGCGCGTTGACCGCAGCGATCGGCTCGGTGGTGCTGTCGTTCGCGCTGAAATTCGCCTGGCCGGAACTGCCGTTCATGGACCGTATTGGCGTGGTGTTCCTGGCCGCACTGGTGCTGGCGGTGGTGGTGTCGCTGATGACCGCGCCCACGCAGGCGCGCGACCTGATCCGTACCGACGATGTGGCCTACGGCACCACGCTGGGCTTCAAGATCGGCGCAGCCGGCGTGATCGCGATCCTGATCGTGCTGTACACGGTGTTCTGGTAAGTCAGAGAGTTGTATGGAGTTGCCGACGCATCGTCTGTCGGCTGCTCCAGGACTGAAAAACAACGCGGCGCGACACTTCGGTGTCGCGCCGCGTTGCGTTATAGCGTTCGTCGCCGGGGTAGCAACCAATGACAGTCACGTTGCTTGCAGGGCGAGCGGCTGCGTAGCGGCAGCGCGCGATGGTGCAGGCATCAGCTGCGCTTGCTTACACCCGCGCCGCGGCCAGGCTTGCTGCAAGTAACGTTGCCGGCGCGTTGAATTGCGCGTGCCACGGCGTCTGCAGCCAGGTTTCCAGGGCGGCGGCCGGCATCGGCTTGGCGATCCAGTAACCCTGGCCTTCGTCGCAGCCCCAGGCGCGCAACTGCGCATACGCCTCGGCCGACTCGATGCCTTCGGCCACCACGCGCTGGCCCAGGCTGTGGCCGAGCTGGATCATCGCCGGCACCAAGGTGCGGTCGGTGCGGTTGTCCGGCAGCGAGCGGATGAAGGATTGATCGATCTTCAGCGAGCTGGCCGGCAGCTGCTTGAGATAGCTGAAATTGCTGTAGCCGGTGCCGAAATCGTCAATGGCGATGTGCACGCCCAACGCGGCCACATCGGCCAGCTGTTCGGCCAGATGGTCGGGGTGGCGGATCATCGCGCTTTCGGTGAATTCGATTTCCAGCCGGCGCGGGTCGAGCTTGTGACGTTCCAGCCCGCGTCGCAGCATGCCGGCAAAGCCAGGACGGTCCAGATCGGCCGCCGACACATTCAAGGCCAGGTTGAAGTCCAGGCCCTGCTGCTGCCAGCGCGCGGCCTGGGCGATGCCGTTATCGATGACCCAGGCGGTGATGCGGTTGATCAGCGCGGTCTTTTCGGCCATCGGTATGAAGTCCGATGGCATCACCGGGCCGATCATCGGGTGCTGCCAGCGCAGCAGCGCTTCCACCGCCACGCAGCGGTGATCGTTCAAGTCCACGCGCGGCTGGTAATGCAGGCGCAGCTGGCTGGCGCTGTCCAGCGCGGCGGGCAGGGCGGCAAGCAGGCGAAAGGTGTTGCGCTGTGCCACATCGTGCTTGCGCTCGTACATGCTCCACGCCAAGCAGCGTTCGCGCGACACGTCCACCGCGGTGGTCAGCGAGCGGATGGTGTCGGCCGCGCCGTAGCTGGTCTGCAACGACACCGCGCCGATCGAGGCTACCGCGGTATGCGGGATTCCCTGGTGATCCAGCGGCTCGGCAAACGCCTTGGACACCTTGTTGCACAGGCTGGACAGGCGTTGGGTTTCGGCCTGGGTGAGGAAGCCGAAGGTGGTCGGGTCCAGCCGGTACAGCACCGTGGTGGCAGGCAGATACGCGGCCAGGCGGCGCTGCGCCAGCGCGACATACCCGTCGGCGTAGTCCCAGCCCAGCGCCTTGACCATGTCGCGGAAATAGTCGCTGCCGCAGATGTCCACCGCCACCGCAGTCGTGGTCGATGCGGTATCGCGCTGCAACAGCCAGGCATCCAGATCTTCGCCAAAGCGCGAACGATTCGGCAGCCCGGTCGGCCCGTCGCGATAGGTGGTGCTGCGTAGATTTTCCACCCGCAGCACGGCCAGATCGCGCAAGTCCTGCAGATGCGTCAAGGCGTCCGCATCCAGACCTTCGCGCGGGCTGGTGCCGATCACGCACAGGGTGCCGATGCGGTGACCATCGCGCAGCCGCAACGGCGCGCCTGCGTAGAAGCGGATGAAGGGCGGGCCCAGCACCAGCGGGTTGTCGCAGAAACGCGGATCCAGCTGCGCATCCGGTACCACCATCACCTCGTCCGAGCGGATCGCATGCGCGCAAAACGCCTGGTCGCGCGGAGTTTCCGGTGCGTCCAGACCGACACGCGCCTTGAACCACTGGCGATGTTCGTCCACCAGCGACACCAGCGCGATCTCCGCGCCCAGGCTGCGCGCCGCCATCGCGGCAATGGTTTCGAACATCGGGTCCGGCGGCGAATCCAGCAGGCACAGGCCGCGTAGAACGGCCAGACGGGTGGCTTCGTCGGACATGGAGGTCGCTTCAGTATCGGAGGTGGGCACGGATTGCATGTGGCTCTATCGGCCTCGGCCGTATCCACTTGACGTGACCGTGCTGGCTTATTCAGCTGCCAGCAGCGCAACGGCATGTTGCAGCGCGGCGGATGGAGCGCGCGCGGTGTTGTTGCTGCTCACGCGGCAGATCCGGTTTTCGCGCTGCAGCACGCGAGTGCGCACTGCCGCGTGTCACCTGTGCGTTGCGCTGTCAGGCTGGGCGCGTCGTCATGCCGACACCGCAACGTGCTTGAACACACGGAAGTTAACGTTACCAGCGGGCTGGTGCCTGGTCTGCGCGCTCGGTCTGCATCCCGCAATTTTTTCGGATCTGTGAACCAGCCGCAGATCGCGCCCGCTGGCCACCGGCACGGTTGGGCGCACGTGGGCCGGGCATGCGAGTGCGTGTCGGCGTGCCCGCGCTACCCACTCCTGGAGCCGATCATGAAGATCTTCAATCGTCTGGCGCAGCGCCTAGTGCTGCTGGTCGCCGGTCTTGCGCTAGCCTCGGCCGCGCACGCCGGCCTGTCCGTGTCCGGTACACAGTTGCGAGAGACCAACGGCAACACGCTGGTCCTGCGTGGCATCAACCTGCCGCATGCCTGGTTTGCCGATCGCACCGATGCTGCGCTGGCGCAGATTGCCGCCACCGGTGCCAACAGCGTGCGCGTGGTGCTCAGCAGCGGCCACCGCTGGAACCGCACGCCGGAGGCGGAGGTGGCGCGCATCATCGCGCGCTGCAAGGCACTGGGCCTGATTGCCGTCCTGGAAGTGCACGACACCACCGGCTACGGCGAAGACGGCGCGGCAGGCACCCTGGCCGATGCCGCCAACTACTGGACCAGCGTGCGTGGCGCGCTGGTGGGGCAGGAGAACTACGTCATCCTCAATATCGGCAACGAACCGTTCGGCAACCGCCTCAGTGCCAGCGAATGGGTCACCGGCCATGCGCGTGCGATCGCCACGCTGCGCAATGCCGGCCTCACCCACGCGTTGATGGTGGATGCCCCCAACTGGGGCCAGGACTGGCAGTTCTACATGCGCGACAACGCTGCGGCGTTGCTGGCGCTCGACAGCCGCCGCAATCTGGTCTTCAGCGTGCACATGTACGAAGTGTTCGCTAACGATGCGACCGTGGACAGCTATCTGCGTGCGTTTCGCAGCAATGGACTGGCCTTGGTGGTCGGTGAATTCGGCGCCGACCATCGCGGCGCGCAAGTCGATGAAGCCGCGATCATGCGCCGTGCGCGCGAGTACAACGTCGGCTACATGGGTTGGTCGTGGTCGGGCAACGACAGCAGCACGCAATCGCTGGATATCGTGCTGGGCTGGGACCCGACGCGGCTTAGCAGCTGGGGTCGCACGCTCATTCAAGGCCCCGACGGCATCCGTGCAACGTCGCGCAGGGCCAGCGTGTTCGGCGCGAGGCAGCGCTGACTCACCGGTCGCGGCGACTGGGTGCGCTTTGACCGGGCGCCATCAGCGCCCGGTCAGCGTAATGGTCCCGGGCTGGGCCGCTTGGTCAGCTTGCGCTGCAGCGAGCGCCGATGCATGCCCAGCAAGCGTGCGGCAGCGGAGACGTTGCCGCCGGTTTCGTGCAGCGCCTGCTGGATGTGTTCCCACTGCAGGCGGCTGAGCGGGGTCATCATTTCCTGCGCGGTTTCTTCTTCGTTCGGCTCGGGCAGGTCGTCGTCTTCTTCGCCCAGCGCTCGCATGATGGTGGGGATATTGGCCGGCTTGGGCAGGTAGTCGTCGGCACCGAGTTTGATCGCTTCCACTGCGGTGGCAATGCTGGCGTAGCCGGTCACCAGCAGGATGCGCATGTCGGCGCGGATCTCGCGCAGCGGCTGGATCAGGCTCAGGCCGGAATCGTGGCCGAGCTTGAGATCGACCAGCGCGAAATCGGGCAAGGCGCTACGCGCGATCGATAGCGCGCTTGCCGCATCGGTGGCGGTCAGGGTTTCCACGCCGCGTCGCGCCAGGCTGCGTTGCAAGGTGCGCAGGTACAAGGTGTCGTCGTCGATCAACAGACCGGTGCGGATCGGAGTGCTTGTCATGCCAAAGCCTCGTGTTCGGAAAGCGGCAGGCGGAAACCGACGCGGGCGCCGCTGCCTTCGGCGGGCAGCATCCACAACTCGCCCTGCAGACGCTCGACGGTGGCGTGCGACAGCGCCAGACCGACACCCATGCCATCGTGCTTGCCACTATTGAACAAGGTACCCGGCAACATGGCTTGCGCGGTGTCGAAGCCGGGCCCGTAATCGCGGACTTCGCCACTGAGATGGTCATGTTCCACCCGCAAGGTTAGATCGATCTGCGGGCGCCCGGCGCGTTCGCCGGCATCGGCAGCGTTGTTGAGCAGCACCATCAGCAGATGGCTGACGCCGGGCTGCAGCATCAGCCGCATCGGTGCGTCGTCGTTGCGACGCAGTTCGATGGTAGGGCGCACCAGCCGCCACTGCTCCAGCACATCCTTCACTGCCACTTCGCGGCTCAAATGGCCGTTGTCGGCCGGCGCGGCCAGCGCCAATACGCGCTCGTGGCATTGCACCAACAGCTCGCGCAAGGTGTCCAGATCTTCGCGCAGTTCGTTCTGATCGCATTGGTCGGCAATGTCGTCGACCAGCAGGGTCATCGTGGCCAGCGGCGTGTTGAGTTCGTGCGCCACCGACGCCGCATGCGTGGCCAGCGCGACGATGCCCTCATTACGGGCGAAGCGCTCGCGCAGGGTGGAGATTTCGCGCTCGCGCTCGCGCATCGACAACGCCAGCCGGGTGGCGAAGGCCAGCACCACCACCGTGGACAGCAGGAAGTTGGCCGCCATGCCCCACATGTGCAGGCTGAGCGGGTCGAAGCTGCCGTAAGGCAACGGCAGGCCGAACGCGGCGCTGATCACATAGCCGGCCACGCACGACGCCGCCACGGCCATCGCCCAGCTCAGCGGCAAGGCCAGCGCGGCCAGCGCGATCAGCACCAGGAACAGCGAGCCGAACGGGTTGGCGATGCCGCCGCTCCAGCCCACCATCCAGGTCAGCACCGTCACATCGACCAGGATGTGGCCGAACTCGGTGGCCGGGCTCACCGCGCCGCGATGCGCCACGCGCAGCTGCGCATACAGGTTGAACACCGCCAGCGCGGCGACGCCGGCCCACAGCGGTTGTTGCGGCAGGTGCAAGCCCATCAGGCCGGAGGCGACCAGGATGGTGGCGGCCTGGCCGGCGGTGGCGAGCCAGCGCAGGCTGCACAGGGTCCGCAGGAAGGAAGCGTCGGAGCTGTTCATCTCGGCAATGCTATGCGCTCAGGGACGTGATGGCCTGCGACAAACCGTCGCATCGGCCGGGATGGCGGCCCGCACGACGCTTCAGCTGTGAGCGGACGGCGGACAGGCTAAAATAGCGCCATGTATGACGCCGTGACCCGCCCAACCCCTCCCGCCGACGCCACCGCCTGGCCGCGCCGCATCACCCAGGCCGTCAAGATCGGCAGCGTGATCGTGGGCGGCGGCCACCCGGTGGTCGTCCAGTCGATGACCAACACCGATACCGCCGACATCGCCGGTAGCGTCAAACAGGTGTCCGAACTGTGGCGCGCCGGCTCGGAGATGGTGCGTCTGACCGTCAACAACGCCGAGTCCGCCGCCGCCATCCCGCGCATCGTCGACAAGCTGCGCATGATGGGGATCGAAGTGCCGCTGATCGGCGACTTCCATTACAACGGCCACCAGCTGCTCGCTGCCGAGCCGGCCTGTGCCGAAGCGTTGGCCAAGTACCGCATCAATCCGGGCAACGTCGGGTTCGGCAAGAAGAAGGATCTGCAATTCGCGCAGCTGATCGAATTCGCAATCAAATACGACAAGCCAGTGCGCATCGGCGCCAACTGGGGCTCGCTGGACCAGTCGCTGGCCGCGCAGCTGATGGACGAAAATTCCAAGCGCGACACGCCGTGGGACGCCAGCCGCGTATTGCGTGAGGCGCTGATCCGGTCTGCGGTGGATTCGGCCGAGCGTGCGGTGGAGCTGGGCTTGTCGCGCGAGCGCATTATCTTGTCGGCCAAGGTGTCTGGCGTGCAGGAACTGATCGCGGTGTATCGGGACATGGCGACGCGCTGCGATTTTGCGCTGCACCTGGGCCTGACCGAGGCAGGCATCGGCAGCAAGGGCATCGTGGCCTCGGCCGCGGCGTTGAGCGTGCTGCTGCAGGAAGGCATCGGCGACACCATCCGCATTTCGCTGACGCCGGAGCCGGGCCAGTCGCGCACCCAGGAAGTGGTGGTCGCACAGGAGCTGCTGCAGACCACCGGCCAACGCGCCTTCACTCCGATGGTCACTGCGTGCCCGGGTTGCGGCCGTACCACCTCCGAGTTCTTCCAGGAGCTGGCCGGCGTGGTGCAGAACCATGTACGCGCCAAGATGCCGGAGTGGAAGATTTCCAACCCCGGCGCCGAGAACATGACCCTGGCGGTGATGGGCTGCGTGGTCAACGGCCCGGGCGAATCGCGCCACGCCAATATCGGCATCTCGTTGCCGGGCACGGGCGAAGCGCCGTCGGCGCCGGTGTTTATCGATGGCGAAAAAAGCGTCACCTTGCGTGGTGAAAATATCGCGTATGAATTCATCGATCTGATCGATCAGTACGTCGAACGCACGTATGTCCGCCGCGCCGGCTGAATCGCCGGCCGGTTTCAGCGTCTGGCTGCGCAACAATGCATGGCGCATGGCGCTGTTGTTTGCCGGGGTCCTGCTGCCGCTGGGTCTGTTCGTGGACCTGGCCGATGAAGTGCATGAGCTGGAAAACTTCTATTTCGACGAACCCTTGCTGTGGAGCATGCGTAGCATCGCAACGCCCGGGCTGGATGCGTTTTTCGGCGTGATTTCCAAGGTGGGCTACCAGTACGGCGTGATCCCGATCGATATCGCGATCGTGCTTGTGTTGTTGGCGCTACGGCGCTGGCGCGAGGGCACCTTTGCGGCGCTGGGATTTGCTGGTTCGGCGTTGTTGAACATGGGCGCCAAGCAGTTCTTCCAACGCGATCGGCCCAGTTTGTGGGAGTCGATCGCGCCGGAAAGCACGTTCAGCTTTCCCAGTGGCCACGCAATGGGCTCGATGACGCTCGCCGCAGTGGTCATCGCGCTGGCATGGCGCACGCGCTGGCGTTGGCCGGTGACCATCGCCGCCAGTCTGTTCGCCGCGTTGGTGGGCATTTCGCGCATCTATCTAGGCGTGCATTACCCCTCCGACATCCTCGGCGGCTGGTCGGCCGCACTGGTATGGGTGGTGGGGCTGTATCTGGTGATGTTCCGCGGCGCACGGCGGCCGCATTGGCGTCGTCCGGTCGTGTCGGGCTAAGCCAGGGTAACCAGGCGACTGCGCAATGGGCAGGCATGCGCGGCTGATGTTCGGTGCGGCATGTGCACGTTGTATTCGGTTGCTCCGCGCTGGCCGCCCCGGTCAACGATTGCTCGTTCTGTCAGATGCCGTTCTACGCAGACGGATGGCCGGCACGTTCCCGTCGCGATAGCAGCAATCCAACCGTCGTACCGATCACTGCCAGTAACACCATGTAATAGCCCGGTCCCATGGGATGTTGCTTGGCCAGCATCACCACCAGCAGCGGTGTCAGCCCACCAAACACGGCATAGCCCAGGTTGTAGGCGAACGACACGCCGGACAGGCGCACTTCCGGCGGGAACACCCCGACCATGATGCGCGGGATCACCCCAAGCACGCCCAGTGCGGCGCCCAGCAGCGCATACAACGGAAACACCAGCTGTGGATCGCCGGCCAGGCGGTAGAACAACCATGCCGAAACGCCCAGCAGGACGCTGCCGATGAGCAGGACGCGCCCATTGCCGTAACGGTCGGCCAACGCACCGGCCACCACAGACCCCGCAGCCTGCAGCACGATCGCCAGACTATTGGCCTGCAGCGCCACTGCCGCCGGGTAGTGGTAACTGCTCTGCAACAGGCCGGGTGTCATCAACGACACCACCAGTACGCCGCCTGCCACCATCCAGGTCAATGCCAACGACAGCAGCACACCAGGCCGATGATCGCGCAGCACCAGCTTGAGCGGGGTTTCGCGTGCCAGCGCGCGCATGGCCACCAGTTCTGCGAACACCGGCGTCTCGTGCAGCCAGCGCCGCAAGTAGACCGATACCAGCCCGAATACGCCGCCCGCCAGGAACGGCAGCCGCCAGGCATAGTCGGCGATCTCGGCAGGGCTGAAGTGGCGGTTGAGGGCGCCGGCGCCCAGCGAGCCGAGCAACACGCCACCGGCCAGGCCGGCGGTCAGGGTGCCGCAGGCGAGTCCGGTGCGGTGCGCGGGGACATGCTCGGCGACGAACACCCAGGCGCTGGGCACTTCACCGCCGATCGCGGCGCCCTGCAAAAGGCGCGCGCCCAACAGCAGCAGCGGCGCAGCGATGCCGATCTGCGCGTAGGTCGGCAACAGGCCGATGCACAGCGTTGGCAGCGCCATCAGCAGCAGGCTCAGGCCGAACATGCGTTTGCGACCGAGCAAGTCGCCGAAATGGGCCATCACCATGCCGCCGAGCGGACGCACCAGGTAACCGGCGGCAAAGATGCCGAAGGTCTGCAACTGGCGCATCCACTCCGGGATGCCGGGAGGGAAGAACAGTTCGCCCAGCACCGCGGCAAAAAAGATGAAGATGATGAAGTCGTACAGTTCCAGCGCGCCGCCCAGCGCAGACAAGGCCAGCGTTTTGTAGTCGCCGCGTTTCAGGTGCGGCTTCGGTGCAATGCCTGTGGATGGCTGGGTCTTCAAGGCGTGACATCCTGTAGCGGGTGATGGCGCATGCGTGTGGGCAGCAGTACAAGTGCAGGTAGCAATGCTAGCGCGGCAAGAGAGTCCAGCTTGCATGCTTGTAGTGGATGGCACGTATGCGAGTTTCGGTAAACGCGTGGTGCCTGCGCCCGTGGTAACGCATCAAGCGCGCAGACTTGCCAACGCCGCTGCTTCGGCATGCAGCACGGTGGTATCGAACAGCGGCCGCGCTGCATCGTCGGCATCCACCAGCAATGAAATCTCGGTGCAGCCAAGCACGATCGCTTGCGCGCCTTGCCGGTCGAGGTCGGCCATGACCTGACGAAAATACGTGCGCGACCCGGCATTAATCACGCCCTGGCACAGCTCCTCGTAAATCACCCGATGCAGTTCCGCACGTGCATCGGCAGGCGGTGTCGACACTGTCAGCCCACGTGCTTCCAGACGCTGACGATAGAACGGTTGTTCCATGGTGAAGCGCGTGCCGAGCAGGCCGACCTGGGTGATGCCTGCCGCGAGCAAGGCATCGGCGGTGGCATCGGCGATGTGCAACAACGGCAGTGGCGTTGCGGTGGTGATCGCATCGGCAACGCAGTGCATGGTGTTGGTGCACAGCACGATGAAGTCTGCGCCGCCAGCATGCAGTGAACGCGCGGCAGCCGCCATCTCGCGTCCTGCGCCTTCCCAGTCGCCGGCGTGCTGCAGGCGTTCGATGTCGTGGAAGTCGACGCTGTACAGCAACAATCGGGCCGAATGCAGCCCGCCACGTTCGCGGCGAATGGCCTGATTGATATGTCGGTAGTAGGGCAGGGTGGACTCCCAGCTCATGCCGCCGATCATCCCGATGGTTTTCACGTGCAGTGTCCTGGCGCAACCGTGTTCGCCTGCATGGTCGCATACGACCTCAGTCGCGTGACAGCAATGCCAGATGGCCGCCGGGACCTGCTCGTGTGCCGCGACGTCACTGCCTTGGGTGTGGTGCACATGATGACGCGTGAGACCAAGCGCACTGCGCGCGTACTGCCCATCGCTGTCGCGTCACTCGCCCGGCTTTGCGCCCTCCACCGGGGCATGCGTGGCAGCACGACGTGCCAGCACCGCTTCGCGATGGGCGATGTAGACGTTGGCACCGATGATGATGGCCGCGCCAATCAAGGTGTGACGCTCGATGGCCTCGCCAAACAACCACCAGCCCAGCAAGGCCACCAGCGGTAGCTGCATGAAGCTGATCGGCTGCAGCGCGGACACTTCGCCCATCTTCAGCGCACGCGTCCAGAACAACTGCCCGACAGTGCCGAAGATGCCGGTCGCCACCAGCCACAACCAGTCGATGCCGTGCGGCAAGGTCCACTGAAATAGCGCCGGAATCAGCGACATCGGCACCCAGAACACATAGGTGTAGAACACCACCGTATCCGAGTCGTCGCTACGCGACAGTTGCTTGATCTGGATCGCGACGATGGCGCTGATCACTGCCGCCAGCAATGCAATCAATAGCCCCGGACTGAAGGTGGATGAGCCCGGGCGCAAAATCACCAGCACACCGATGAATCCGGCCGCCACCGCCAGCCAGCGCCGCATGCGCACCTGCTCGTGCAGCCACACCACCGCCAGCACGGTGACGAACAAGGGCGTGGAATAGGACAGCGAAATCGCCTGCGATAGCGGTAGATGTCCGATGGCCCAGAACCCGCACAGCATCGAGGCCAGGCCAATCAACGTGCGTGCCAGATACTGCGGCAGCTGGCGTGTACGCGGCAGCGTCTTGCCGGGGCCGATGAGCAACGGCAGCAATGCCAGCAACCCGAATGCATTGCGGAAGAATGCAATCTCGGTAGTGGCGATATTCTTCGATGCCAGCCGGATGGTGATGGCCATCAGGCCGAACGCGAGTGTGCTGATCAGCATCCAGACGGCGGCGCGCACGGGCGCCGATGCAGCAGTCACCAATGCGCTCCGATGATGCGCGGCTCCGGTTCCAGGATCACCGAGTAACGCTCGCGCACCGATTCGGCGATGCGCCGCGCAAAGTCGAGCAACTGCGCGCCGCTGGCAGTGCCGTAGTTGACCAGCACCAACGCGTGGTCGGGGGACACGCCGGCATCGCCTTCGCGCTGGCCCTTCCAGCCGCATTGCTCGATCAACCACGCGGCCGATAACTTGCCCTGGCCTGGCTGCTCGCCGGGATACACCGGCATGTCGGCGAAGGTGGCCTGCAACGCGGCGATCTGTTCGCTGGGCAGCAATGGGTTCTTGAAGAAACTGCCGGCATTGCCCAGCACATCGGGGTCCGGCAGCTTGCGTCGACGGATGTTGATGACCGCCTGCGCCACGTCGGCGGCGCCTGCCAGTTCGGCGCCCATGCTGGCCAATTCTTCGCGAATGCCGGCGTAATCCAGGCGTAGCTCATGCAGCAACGGCAGATTGAATTCCACCGCCACAATCAGATAACGCTCTGGCTGCTGCTTGAACACGCTGTCGCGGTAGGCGAATGCACACTCAGGTGGGGTCATCCGCACAAACTGCTGGCTAAGCCGATCGAACGCCTCCACCACGTGGATGAAGTCGCCCACCTGCGCGCCGTAGGCACCGATGTTCTGGATCGGGCTGGCGCCGACAGTGCCGGGGATCAATGCCAGATTTTCCAGACCCGACAAGCCTTGCTGCAACGAATACAGCACCAACGCATGCCAGTTCACACCGGCCCCGGCGCGCACGATGGCGTGGTCGGCATGGTGCGCGATGATGGCGATCTCGCGGTTTTCGAAACACAGCACGTAACCTTGCGGGTCGCCGGCCAACAGCACATTGCTGCCGCTGCCAAGCACCAGCAATGGAAGCTCGGCGATCTCCGGCGCGGCCAGCGCCTGCGGCAATGCCTCGGGCGTGTGGATGCTGAGCAACCAGCGAGCCGTCGCGTCTACATGAAATGTGTTGAGCGCACGCAGCGGCGCATGCGCGCTCAAGCTCCAGCCGGTCTGCACTGCATCGCTCATAGCGGCGAGACCGCGCCACCGCTGGGCGCTTCGCGACGACGACGGATGGCGTCGACGCACTCGCCGATCAGTGGCGGACCGCGATACACCAGGCCGCTATAGCACTGCACCAGGCTCGCACCGGCCGCCATCTTGGCCAACGCATCGGCGCCAGAATTGATGCCACCCACACCGATCAAAGGAATCGACTCGGGCAGGCGTGCGCGCAGGCGTCGTAGCACCAGGGTGGATTGCCCCAGCAACGGCGCGCCGGACAAGCCGCCGGCCTCGCCAGCCAGCGGATGATTGGCGATCAAGGTGCGCGTCACCGTGGTGTTGGTAGCGATCACGCCATCTACGGCCAAGTCGGCCAACACGCGTGCGGCGGCATCGATGTCGCGGTCGTTGAGATCCGGCGCCACCTTCACCAGCATCGGCACGCGCTTGCCATGTTGCGCAGCCAAGGCTTCCTGGGTTTCGCGCAGATCGGAAATCAGTCGACGCAGCGCCTGTTCTTCCTGCAGCTCGCGCAAGCCGGCGGTATTGGGCGAGGAAATGTTGACGGTGATGTAGTCGGCCAGCGGATACACGCGCTCCATGCAATAGCGGTAGTCGCTGGTCGCGTCCTCGTTAGGCGTGTCCTTGTTCTTGCCGATGTTGATGCCGAGCAGCCCGCCGCGTCGGCGCGCACGCTGCACATTGGCCACCAGCGCATCCACGCCCAGATTGTTGAAGCCCATGCGGTTGATCACCGCCTGGTACTCCGGCAACCGGAACATGCGCGGCTTGGGATTGCCTTCCTGTGGCCGCGGGGTCACCGTGCCGATCTCGATAAAGCCGAAGCCCAGCGCCAGCAGTGCATCGATGTGTTCGCCGTTCTTGTCCAGGCCGGCGCCAAGGCCGACCGGGTTGGGGAACATCAGGCCGAATGCCGGCGTCGGCAGCGGGACCGGTTGCTTGGCCAGCAGCGACGTGGTGCCGGTGCGGTAGGCGATGTCGATGGAGCGCAGCGCCAGCGCATGCGCGCGCTCGGCATCGAGGGTGAACAGCAGGGGGCGGGCAAGCGAATACATGGGGTCAGTTCAATTTTCCTGCGAACACGCGGGTCTGGTATTGGAAGTCGATCTGCCCGTCTTGTGCGTGCGCGTCGAACAGCGTACGCAGCGCGGCGAGCATCGGCGCATGGCGTGGGTCGTGTGCGAGCGGCGCGTACGAAGACGACAACAGGCGGCCGCGCAGTGCGTCGAAATCCAGTCGCTGCACATTGGGAAAGCGCGCCATCGCACGGAACCCATCACCGAACCAGGCCTGCATGGTCGCATCGTCCTGGTAGCGCTCTGCCACTGCCGAGTAGTCGGTGCCGTAGTCCAGCAATAGTTGCTCATAGCCGCGCAAGAAGGCGGTGGTATCCAGCTCGCGCGAGTTCCAGTAGATCACCGCCAGCCCGTCGGGCCGCAGCACGCGCGCCCATTCGGCACGGATGGCCTGGGTGTCGAACCAATGAAAGGCCTGCGCGGCAGACACCAGACCCATGCTGGCATCGGCCAGCCCGGTGGCTTCGGCCGTGCCATCGATGGCCTGAAACTTGGGGAAACCCGCCAGCCATTGCTGCGCGGCCTCACGCATGGCTGGATTCGGCTCCACTGCCGTGACCGCATAGCCGGCTTCCAGAAACAGCCGGCTGGAAATGCCGGTGCCGGCGCCGATATCGGCCACCGCGGTCGCTGGGGTGATGCCAAGTTCGTCATGCAACCAGCGCAGCAGCTGCGGCGGATAACTGGGCCGGTAGCGCACATAGGCCGCCACGCGGTCGTTGAAACGCTGGGCCGAGGAGGGCGCGGCCATGCTCAACTGTTTGCGGCCGCAAGCCAGGCCATGCCGCCAAAGAACAGCACGAAGATCGCAATGCCGATCAGCCACATGGCGGCTGCCAACCAGCCGAGGATCAGCCCGCCGATCGCCAAGCCGTCGCCTTCCAGCCCCTGCGGGTTGCGGCGGATTTCTGCGCGCGCCAGGTGGCCGGTGATGATGGCGCACACGCTGCCGAGGAATGGGATCAGCGTCCAGCCGAGAATGCCTGCGACCAGGCTGACGATCGCCATGGCACTGGTCTGTCGAACGACAACGTTCATCATGAACTCCTAGAGATTGGCGGCAGCAGAGGGCTGGCGTGGCCCGATTATCCCAGAGCGGCCGCCCGAATGGCGTGCCGTCTGCGGCGGAAACGCGATCGCCGGGCCCTCAGTGGCCGGGGAGAGGGGCCTGAACTGTCTGATTGCGTGGGGCAGGGAGGCGTTACCGACGGTCTCCGGTCCCGGCCGAGACGTCATCGGCCCTTGGCGAACCGCTGCGGGGTGGCGCGTGCCGTTGTCTCTATCGCGATTGCAGGCCGCCCGTAGCAGGGTGGCCATGCGACACCTACAGCGCGCCGGCCATGGCCGGGCGCGCTGCGATGCCATCGATTACAGATCGAACTTGATGCCCTGTGCCAGCGGCAGCGAGTCGGAGTAATTGATGGTGTTGGTCTGGCGACGCATGTAGACCTTCCACGCATCCGAGCCGGACTCGCGACCGCCGCCGGTTTCCTTCTCGCCACCGAACGCGCCGCCGATCTCCGCACCGGAGGTACCGATGTTGACGTTGGCAATGCCGCAATCGCTGCCCGCAGCAGACAGGAACTTCTCGGCCGCTTTCAGGTCCTGGGTAAAGATCGACGACGACAGGCCCTGCGGCACGCCGTTCTGCAGGTCGATCGCCTCATCCAGCGTGCTGTACTTCATCACGTACAGGATGGGTGCGAAGGTCTCGTGCTGCACCACCGCGTCGCTGTTCTGCAGCCCGGTGACAATCGCCGGCAGCACGAAGTTGCCCGGGCGATCGATCGCGGTGCCGCCCACTTCCACCGTGCCGCCGGCCGCCTTGGCCTTGGCGATCGAGGCCAGGAACTGCTCCACCGCACCGCGGCTGTTGAGTGGGCCCATCAGGTTTGCCGGGTCGGTGGGGTCGCCGATCTTGCTGTCGAGCTGCTTGTACGCCTTGACCAGCGTCGCCAGCACGTTGTCGTAGATGGACGCATGCACGATCAAGCGGCGCGTGGTGGTGCAGCGCTGCCCGGCGGTGCCGACCGCGCCGAATACGATGCCGGGGATCGCCAGCTTCAGGTCGGCGGTGTCGTCCAGGATGATGGCGTTGTTGCCGCCCAGCTCCAGCAGGCAACGGCCCAGGCGGTGCGCAACCTTCTCGGCCACCACACGACCGATCTGGGTCGAGCCGGTGAAGCTGATCAGCGGGATGCGGGTGTCTTCGACCAGCTTTTCCGACAAGGAAGTGCCGGCATCGTTGATCAGGAAGAAGATGTCCGGAAAGCCGGCGTCTTTCAATGCCGCATTGCAGATCTTCATCGTGGCGATCGCGGTCAGCGGGGTCTTGTTGGACGGCTTCCAGATGCAGATATCGCCGCAAATCGCCGCCAAAAACGCATTCCACGCCCACACCGCCACCGGGAAGTTGAACGCGCTGATGATGCCCACCAGCCCCAGCGGCTGGTACTGCTCATACATGCGGTGACCGGGACGCTCCGAATGCATGGTGTAGCCGTAGAGCATGCGGCTCTGGCCCACGGCAAAGTCGGCGATGTCGATCATCTCCTGCACTTCGCCATCGCCTTCGGGTTTGCTCTTGCCCATTTCCAAGGCCACCAGCGAACCGAGTGCATCCTTGTGCTTGCGCAGCGCCTCGCCACACAACCGCACTGCCTCACCGCGACGCGGCGCCGGGGTGGTGCGCCACACCTTGAAGGCCGCCTGCGCGCGCGCCACGATCAGCTCGTAGTCGTCCGGCGTGGTCGCCTGCACATCGGCGATGACCACGTTGGTGGTCGGATTGAGCGGCTGCAGCACGCCGGCGCCGGTGGCCTGCGACCAGGTCGCCTCGCCGAGGTAAGTGCCGGAATTGGACGCAGCGAGGTCGAGCGCCTTGAGCAGGTCAGCGGACATGGAATCTCCTGGAAACAGTGGCGGTCGCGCGGCAGCCAAGGCCGGCAGCGACACGGGTAGCCGCCGATTTTAGCAGGCTCCACCCACCCCCGGCCGGCTTGGCAAGCTGGCTGAACATGCGACAATACCGCCCTTGGCCCCGTAGCTCAGCTGGATAGAGCGTCCCCCTCCTAAGGGGAAGGTCGCCCGTTCGAATCGGGCCGGGGTCACCAGGAATCAATGGTTTAGTTGCGCGTTCAAGCATTGCCTCCGGCAGATGTTGATACATATCCACAAGCGTTTGCCACAGCTGCCACAGCGCACTCGGCTCGCAGAATATCGAGGTGATATGTTCAGGTTCGGATCTAAGTCTTGGCCATATATCTTGGCGGTGTTGGCAAGCCTGGTAGTAATATTTTTTCTCCAGAATAATGGTTCAATCTCGAACAAAGAGCTCGGGTTATTGCTAGGCTCATTATTGAGCACTTTCCTCGGTGCACAATTCGCTTATAGATTAGGTCAGGCCAAGGACGAGGATGCGGAGCGATCACGGAAAATTGCCTCTCTCAATCGTGCGCTACTTGTACTCCTGGCTCAGTACAACGAAATTCGGACCACCATGATTGAGTTCGAAAAGTATCCGAATGATCTCTTTTGTGTATTCAACATGGCGGCGGTTTTGCCCATCGAGTCCTTCGGACTTGTTCAAAAAATAGATGACTTGGACTTTATTCTAAAGACGCGGCAGAGAAATATCCTGCTTGAATTACACACGGAGCAGCTGAGGTTTGACCAGGTGCTAGTCACCATTAGGATTCGGGCCGAACATGCGATTCGAGAATTGCACCCTGAAATGTCTAGGCTTCGCCTTCGGGATGTCTATGTGAATGAAGCAATTCTCAGGGAGTCTTTGGGGGAATACATGTTTGAGACAGCTGTGAACTTGACTTCAAGCATGAGGCGCCATGCAGCAGCAAGTGATAAGTCGCTGCCCGAAATGATGGAAAAGCTTAAGGCTTTTTCGGAGCAGTTATTTCCGGGGGAGAAGTTTATCGGTCACGCCTTGGTGAATGCCCCTGAATCAAATCCCTAAGGTGATTTTCAACTGCAGTGATGCATTCGCACAAGTGGTTGGCTAGCTAAAATTTGATTTTGTCCGCCGCCGCCGCATTCCCCTCCGGCGTAAGGTGAACGTAGTATTTTTCGGTTGTGGCGTAATCAGAGTAGCCAGCAATGATCTGCACCCGCCGCAGCGGGATGCCTGCGATAACCAAATGGGCACAAAAGGTGTGGCGCAATCTATGAGGGCTCCTACCGATGCCTGAGTTGACGGCGTCCGCTGAAAACCAATCACTAATGGTGTCTCTGTGTACATCCACTACGGGGTCAAACAGGTGACGCAGCGCCCATCTGGCATAGCGATTAAGCGGCACCTCGCGCCATTTGCCTGACTTTGTCCGGCTTTTTAACATCGAGCTCCTTCCATTTCACTCCGCGGCGGAAGACGGCCTGGAGTCTGCGGATCTCTTTGCCCACCGTCTCAGGAGCTGCTTTATCGGTGATCAAGCGATCGGGTTTGTAGTCTTCCATCTCCATCGGACGAAGGGTGTCGATCGGGGCGATGGCCGAACTTTGCGATAAAGCGCTTCACTTCGCTGCGCGCTTTTCCTGCCGTGGTGGGGTGCTCGGCCGCGTACCAATCCAGGTACCAGTCAAGGTGGGCACTCACCAGCGGCAGGCGAGCGAGGATGCGAACGCCGTGGGTTAGCTCAGCTTCTTTCGCTGCTCGTATTTCTTCAGCCTCATGAGGGCCGAAGCGGCCGAGGGAGATGCGGCGACGTACGCCGCCCTGGTGCCAAAGGAGGTAGGCGCTTGGGCCTCACCAATAGATCTTGACTGTTGCAATTGATGTGCGCCGTGGATCGCCGCATAGAGCGCGGACTTTTCGTAAAATTGGTTGCCCGTGAAGCGCCGCGGCGCGAGGCCGTAGGCAAGGGCGTTCTTGCGGAACTGGGATTCGGAGACGCCACAGTAGTGCGCCGCCTCCGCTACATTTAGCCAATCATTGCCACTGATATTTTTATTTGCGTTAAACTGATCACTCTGCCGCTAGTGCAAATTGTTAAATCTGTATATATCCATTGTGAGTGTGCGACAGTGCGGCTTTGATCTCTATTTAATTCATATTAAAAGAGAAGTGAGTGCGATAAAGTAAGGGGAAGTGGAATGGTGAGACCGTAATGAACGCGAAGGCTGGCAGCATTGAATTCCAGGATTTCTCAAAAAGATTAGAAATGAGGAGGAGGCGGCGGCGTTGCAAAGTAGTGGAGACTGCGAAGCATGAGTGGTTCAAGCCTTTCATAGAGCTGATTAAATGTTTGGCTCTCACTGCAACTCTTGTCGCTGCTGCAGACACTATCTGGACTTCGGGGCTTTATCTCGGTTACCGCCTTGCAGCAGTAGTCTTTAGTTTCTTGGGGGCAATCACGATTATGGTCATAGCGGCGGCTATTTTTCTGCGGCCTGTCTTCGTGACGCGTTCTAGAAAGGTCAAGAAAAGATGGATAGCTTTCGTTGTTTACTGTCTTACAGTTTTTATGATGGCGGTAGTTTTTCTGACAACAGTCGATGTGCTTAAAGACAGACGCGGAAAAGACAAATGCGTTACCTCTGATCAAGAGGGAACTAAGCCTTCTCCGGTCTCGATAAGTAAGTAACGTTACGTCTAGCGCCATCATCGGGTGTTCACGCTTTGGATTCGCGCATCGTTGACCTCACGCCGCGACAAATTTTTACGCATCGACTTAGCACCCAGCTTCTGCACCTTGCCGCCGCGCTTGGCGAAGGCCTTGAGGTGCGCGGCCAGTTCGGCGCGTTCGCGGTCTTTGTGACGGACGGTGGATTGGGCGAAGGCGCTCATTGCCCACCTGCCTTGCCACGCGCAGCGGGTTCGTCGCGCAGCAGCTGCTCGGCGTAGGTGATGCCGCGCGTGTTGAAGGTGATGACGTTCGGGAACTGCGGGTCGTCGAACTGAACCAGGCCAGCTTGGTCGAGCCAGTTGATGCATTTTTCAGTGTCCGCAGCATGGACGGTAGCAACTTGTTGATGATCGACGGCGAATACAGAGGGCTGTTCCTCCGCCAACGAGGCGTCGGGCAAACTGACACCGTGGTGTCTTCGCAGTAGGGTGTGTCGGCCGGTGCCTTCATCATCAGCAATTGTGTGGTGATGCCCACCGTCGCCGTCCATAGCCCCAATTGGGTGGGGCGCATTGGGGCGCTTACACAGGTGGATGCAACAACTTGGCGCGCGACCTTCACGCTGCAGGGCTCTACGGGTTTGTCGTTCGAGTGGTACGCATTCGACACGTTGCGCGATAGCGACGCTTCCCCGCATGGCCTGCAGATTCGAAACCTGCAGAACCAGCTCATCTTCGATGCATTGCGCAAGCCGCAGCGTGTCGTGGATAGCTTCATGCTTCCAGGAGAGCAGGGCACCACACGCGCGTACCCCGGCGGGCGCAAGTATGCCGTCGCGCATTCGGGCGGTGTGTGGGTATCGAGCTTGACCAGCGGCGGAGGCACGCGCGGCCAGTACGACAGCCGGATATTCCCCGGCGTCTACTGCCCGGTGCTGGTGGTCGAAAACGGTCAGCGGGTCATGAAGTCTATGCGCTACCAGTGCCGTCCGGCCGGCACGCCGGGAATGTACGACCGTAAATTACCTGGTACCTACAACGCTCGTCGGGACAACTTGGAAGGGTTTTGGCGCCGGCAGTTCGGCTACACCCATGGGCTGATGGTTTCCGACCGCTTCTACGAGAACGTCGAAGGCCTAGAGGGCAGAATCAGCGGATAGAGTTCGTGCCGCGCAACGGCGAGCCGATGCTAGTGGCGTGCCTCTGGTCGCACTGGCGCGATCCCGTCGGCATCGAGCCCGACCTTCTGTCGTTCGCTGCGATCACCGACGAACCAGAGCCGGAGGTCACTGCAGCTGGCCATGACCCGAAGATTATCAACATCAAGCCCGAACACTTCGACGCCTGGCTCAATCCAGATCCGCGCGACCCGGATGCGCTTTACACGATCTTCGAAGACAAGCGGCACCCTTACTACGAGCACCGGCTGGCGGCTTGACCAGAAGCAGCCACAACCAAGATAGATCGTCATGCCATCACGATCTGCACATCGCGCAGCACTGCGGCGATCTAACGAACCTAGCGCGTCATCGCTCAGGAAGGTCCTGCACTACCGGAGCTGCCCCACGAAATGGGTGGCGCTATGCTGTGCGCGGCCTGGACTACGTGCGGGACGAGTGGAAGTTGTATCGATCAAGTTCGATCGATCCCCATACCATAGTCACGATTCATCTCATTGGGAACGGTGAGCAGGGTGCCCGGCTCACGATCAAATAACAGTCGAGGCAGGTTAAGGCGCCGCCGGTCTCCATGTTGCTTGCCGAGGCCTTTGAGGCGGCGGCTGAGATAGCGAGCATGCAGCGGCCCTAGAGTTGCTCTGGGCGATGGCCGTCTAGGCGTACTGGAAGGACCAGTACGATGACTCCTCGCCGCCTTCGAGGCCTTGTGCCCTCGACAGTGGTGCAATACAGGCCCAGAGGACGGTGGAAGCCGAAGTGCGTCAGCGGCACTCGGCAGGGTAGCCGAAGCGTTAACCGGCAAAGCTCAACGTCTAAGGTTGCTTGTGAATTGGAACCGATGCAGGCATGAGCCTGCATCGGTGCTGATTAAAAAGGCGGTTTGCTGTTGCTGGGCGCTAAGGGCTAGGTAAGGGAATCAGCGAAAAGGCAATTCCCCCGGCGACTGCTAATAGCGCTAGCGTACTTAGAGTTATCGAATAGCGCCGCCTAGAAAAACTCGGGCGGCGCTGAATAGCTCGAAGGATGGCAATCGGAACCAGTGCATACAAGGCGCATAAGGCAATAAAATACCAGTTCATTTGATACGACGAGCCTTTCCCTAGTAGATTTCCGGCTTGGAATAAAATTACTCCACCGGCAAGTGAAAGGAAAGAACGGATCGCAAAAGCGTTGTTGGTCTGTGTCTGAGTATTCATATATTAATATGCCACGATTTGGCATACAGCACCGGTTGGGGTGCTTGTACAAGCTAAGTGGAAGGCGCGGTTTACGGGCCTCGTTGTGGCTCCCTGCCACCGAACTCCTAGGTTTCCGATGTGCTCAACCATTCGCTCTCCGGCATCCAGAGATTCTCGATAATAGGGGTATACATAGTTGCGCTCTGCATCGGTTCCCGTGACATCAGCCTTGGTTTCAGGGATGAAGTTACCTGCAGCATCCTTAGCAGATCCCTTTACGTATGAATAATCTTTTAGACCCCAATTCCATTCGACCTTGAAATAAGAGCCGTCAGGAAACTGAACTATGTTGGTAACTACAAACGGGCTGCGTATGGCTCCAATATTAATGACGCTGGTCAGGTTGGATACCGCAACTCGGAGCTGCTCATTTAGGTACCAAAATGGTCCAAGATTGTCGATGCCCAAAGCTGCCCTGGTTGCAGCTTCCCTATAAACGGGGGTTGTGACGGCATCCATTGCGGTCATGGGGCGGGTTTCGGCCTGTGGACCAACCCTGGCTGCAATCTTGTTTGCTGCAGCAGATGTGGCGACATTGATGCTTGCAGGCAGCGTACTTACGACGTAAGGAGATCCACCGTTGGCGTCGTAGACAGCAAGGCCTGCAGCCAGCCCCTGCTGTTCGAGAGCGGTCAGAGCGACTTCCTTCACGATCAGCTGCCCTCCCGCAGATGTCGTCATTTTGGGGTCTGACGTAAGCCGAACGTAGTCGGCTGCGGGTAAAGACATCGGATTCGGTGGACTGCCTCCGCCGTTTACCGAAACAATCATGTGATACACGGTTCGACGATTGAAATCCCAGAGATGGTGATCGCCCACTCCAAATTCACGAGACATTGTCTGCTTCCTGCCTAGGTTGCAGTCATTACAAATTCCGGCTGCGGCGTAAGCTGCGGACGAAAAAGTGAACCCCGCTGCGAATGCCACACCTACTACATACTTGATCAATGTCAACTCCTTTTGCGCTTCCATGGAACGTGATTGCTCCGGCACTCAATATCCTTGCCCAGCTGCAGCCGCGTCAAATGCGCGTGGCTGGGGTGTGATGGAACGCACGTATGGTGCTGAAGATAGTAGCTGACTAGGCGGCGAAGCACCGGCCGCGTGGCGGCCACTACGTCGGGAATTTTCATGTTCAAAGTTAGCGACCCGCTGTCAGAACCTCAACAAGAAGTCCGAGCTCCATGGTCATGGTTGCAGTGCCTGCTTTGCGCTGACCAATGTGGGTCAGGATTTACTGGCCGTCCGTGGAATCCAGCGCGTGCCTGCTTGCGAGAGCTGTCGTCGGCATGGAGCCGACCCTGGCGGGCGATCCGTCGGAAGCCTCGGAGACGATGCCGAGGGTACAAGTCAGCGGGTTCAGCACGATATGCGCAAATTGTTCTTTCATTCTGTGGTCCTCAGGTCCAGACGTCGTTCGAGTACGTGTGGCAGGCTGCAAGACGCTTTCATGACCATCATTTCCTCCTGACTGACGCCTCGGTACTGGATAGCTTGTCTCGGGGAGGTTGCAAGGCGTCCGAAAACCCGAAGTGACCCGCGCGCATGACTACGGCGCGTGTCAGCAGTTGCTCACGCGCAGCTGGTTGCGCGATGGCAAGGCGGTCTACCAAGACCTGAGCGGGGCGCTGGAGCATGGCGGAGGCGTGCCTTTAGCATGGAGATGCTTGGAGGCCGACATAGTGCCGCTAGACTTCAACGACCCGGAGCGCAATATCCTGCAAATCGAGGAGCGCAACGCGTGGGACGGCGCCGTGGCGTACCACGTGTACTAACAACACCCCGGCGCCCCGTTGAGCTTGATCACCCAAACTACCCGCTGGGCGGGACCACTGAAACTAAGTGGGTGAGCGCCGAGGTGGTCCGTTGCATCGCTAACCTCAAGCGGCCGCATCAAGTTAGCTGCCTGAGCGTCTTTATCAGTGCCAAGTCGCGATTTGAAGCCTAAATGACTACTAAGCGCTCAAACTTCGGTGCGACCAGAACCAAAGGGGCATTAATAGTGCTAACCGACCACTCACCGATGCCGCACCACCCGCACCCCCACCGGCCGTGCGGACTTATCCATTGACACCGATGAGATGCGGCTATGGCGGAGCAGGGTGCCGAGTTGTTCGGTGGCGCCCAGGCGTTGGTCGACTTCGAGTTCGGCCACGGTGCGGGGGCGTTTGCGCTTGTCGGCATTGGCGAAGCGCAGGCGGTTGTATTCGGCCCAGCCGACGGTGGTGATGGCGGCCATCAGGGCGATGACCGGCAGTGCGCCGAGGGCGAACGGGTCGATGGCGTTGTGCTTCAGGTAGAGCTCGGTGTACGCGCTGCGCAGGCCAAAGAACCAGGCGATCAGCGTGGCCAGCGGTGCCCAGAGATAGAAATAGACCATCCAGGCGCCGGCGGTGGCTGCGCCGTAGGCGAGACGGCGCGAGCGGCCGAGGCGTTGCGGCAGGTTGATGATGGGCGGGGTCATTGGATTCCTCGGTCGGGGCTCTTCCATCGTGCGCGTTTATTGCGGCGTGCGATGAGGGCGCGGGGGAAGGCGATGACGGCAGTGAGCATGCCGATCATCCAGAAGGCAGCGGGGTACCAGATCACCCAGAAGAACTGGCGTGCCAGGCCTTTTTCGTAGCGACGTTCGATGATCAGGCTGGTGCCGAATTGCAGCAGGCAGACCACTGCCAGCACCAGGCCATGCCAACGCGGCAGGATGGTGTCGATGTACAACGCAGGCGGCATCGCGATGAACTTGCCGAGCACCCACAGCACGATGATGAACAACATCACGTAGGCCCAGATCAGGCTCAGCGTGTATTCCAGCAACACTGCCCACATGCGCCGGCTGCGCCAGGCCAGTGCGCGGCGGCCATGGCTCAGTAAGACCTCGACGCCACCGCGCGCCCAGCGCAGGCGCTGCATCCACAGGCCGCCAAAGGTTTCGGGCATCAGGATCCAGCACAGCGCGTTGGGCTCGTAACGGATATCCCAGCCATCGAGCTGCAGGCGCCAGGAGATGTCGATGTCTTCGGTGACCATGTTGTCGGACCAAAAGCCGACGTGGTGCAGGGCCGAGCGACGAAACGCGCAGATCACACCGGACACGGTGAACAGGCGGCCGTACACGCGTTGGGCGCGCTTGATCAGGCCCACGATCGCGGAGAACTCGCCGACCTGCATGCGGCCCATCAGCGTGGTGCGATTGCGCACGCGCGGGTTGCCGGTAACGCCGCCGACGCGCGGGCCGGAAATCAGGTGGCCCACCATCCAGCGCGTTGCATGCGGATCGAGAATCGCGTCGGCATCCACGCACACAAGATAATCGGACCGCGCCGCAAGCGTGCCGACGCGCAAGGCGTTGGCCTTGCCGTGATTCTGCTCAAGGTGCACCACGCGCAAGCGCGGATGGTGATGCGTGAGGTCGTCGAGGACTTCGGCGGTGCGGTCGGTACTGCCGTCGTTGATGGCAATGATCTCGAAGTCCGCATAGTGCTGCGCACTCATCGCTGCGATGGTTTCGGCGACGTGCTTGGCCTCGTTGTAGCAAGGCATCAGCAACGACACGAACGGCTCGCTGGCCATCGGCGGCGGCTTGGACGGCCCTGGTGTGCCGCGTTCGCGCCGCAGGTAGTAGTAGATACCGCCGATCATCCAGAAAAACGCCATGATGATCGGGTAGTAAAACGCGAAGTTGAACAGGGCGGCCAGTAAGAGGCTGGTCGTCATCGGTCATCGCTCGATATAGGGGAATTGGCGGGCCGAGATGGCTTCGCGCGCTTCGGGCAGGGACGGATGGCCGCCAATGAAATCGTCGGGGTAATACGCCAGATGACGCACTCCGGCCGCCAGCAGCAACTTGGAATGCGCCAGTAGCACGCCCTCAGGTAGCGGCTTGCCGGTGCGCCAGTCCACGGTCTGCAGTTCGAAGATGGTCTTGTCGAAACCATGTGGCTGCTGACCGACACGCGTGGCCAGTTGTGTGAGCCACTGCTGCGGGTCGTCGGCGTTTTCCATGTAGGGCATTGCCATCAACGCGGTGTAGTCGTAGGCGGCTGAAAAGGCGTCCAGACGCTGCGCAAACCACGCTTCGCTGTGCGGCTCCAGCACCGGCTGCGCGAACAGATTGCGCACCGTGACCAGCTTGGGGCGCCAGCGCTCTGCGGCGACCTTGAGCTGCTGGGTGAAGCCGATCAGCGCCTGCGTGCGCCTGGCCGGATCGCCGCCGCCGTAGGCCGGCACGTCGTCGTCGCGCAGGTAGGCATCGTCATGGAACAGCAGGCCTTCGAAGTAGGCATTCGCGGCAAGGTCTTCGTAGACGTCGGCCACCAATTGGCGGGTGCGCGGGTTGCCCGGGTCCAGACGCGGCACATCCTTCGGGTCGTTCGCACGGATCTGCAGTGCGGCCTGTTGCTGCGCGTCGGGCAGATGGAAGCCGAGCACCGGCAACCAGGCGAATACGCGCACACCGGCGCGGGTACGCAGCTGCCATGCCACGCGTCCGAACAGGTCGGCGCGCATCGGTAGATGGCGGTTGGGGAAATACAGCGCATCGGCCGCGCCATCGCCATCCGGGTCGGCAAAGGCCTGCAGGAAGACGTGGCTGGGTCCGATGTCCTTGACGCGCTGAACCAGAATGTCGAGATTACGCGCCAGCTGTGCCGGGTCTGGGTCGTAGACGTAATCCAGGTCGATCTGGATGGCGCGCAGCCCATCGCGCGACAGATCGCGGCGCAGTTCGCCGGCCAGGTCGCGCACGTCCGGGTTGTTGAACAACAGCAAGCGCCCGAGGCTGGCCAGCGATTGCCCATCCACGCGGTCGCGGCCTTGCTGGCCGATATCGGCTTCGTGCGAGCGGCCTTCCAGATCGAAACTGAGCGTCATGCCCAGTTGCGCGGCAATGGCGTTGCTGGCGCGGTTGTAGGCGGCATACGGCCACACCATCGTGCGCGGCGGCTTGCCCAGATGCGCCACGATGGCATCGCGGCTATGCCGCAGATCGGTTTCGATGCGCTGGCGATAGTCGGCTTCGTTTTCGTAGCCGCTGCTCGCATCCCACAGCCGTGTGACTGCCGCAGGGGTCTGATTGCCGAACGGATTGCCGGCAATACCCTTATGCAGGTCGTCGCTATGCGAGCCGATCTCGACCAGGCCGCTGTCCTGCATCTCGCGCAGTTGCGCCCAGGTGACGAAATCGTCGCGGGTGAAATCGCGCGGGCCGTACGGCACCACCTTGCCCGCAGGCAGTTCGACCCAGCTGGTTACCGGCGCGACCAGGGCGGGGTAGCCGTAGGCCTGCAACAGCGGAAATACCCGTGTATAGACGCTACGTAAGCCGTCATCGAAGGTGAGCAACACCGGCCGCGAGGGCAGGGCGCGCCGGCCGGCGCGTGCATCCAGCACCTGCTGCACGCTCACCGGGTGATACGCGTGCGAGCGCAGCCAATCCAGATGCGCGGCGAAGTTGCTGGTGGACACCGCATAGCGATCCGGGTCGCCTTTGGCGGCGACGTCGTCGCGAATATCGTGGTAGCTGAGCACCAGCAGACCCGCATGCGCCGACGACGCGAAGGTCATCAGCAGCAGTGCGAGCAGCAACAGCGGCAGGCGGATCAAGGCGTACCTCCCCATCGGAAATCCAGGTCCAATCCAAGTTGTTGTTCGCGCCGGCCGTCGTAGACCGGGCGCGACCAGCTCACGCCATACGTCAACGCGCTGCCATCGCCCAGCGACCACAGATGCCGATACGCCAGCGCCGGCACCCATTGGCTGCCAAAGCCGGATTGGTAGGTCGGGCCGGCGGTGACTTCCAGACGCTGCCGAAAGGCGTAGTCGTAACGCCGCCAGCCAATCTGTTCGATCCGCACACCCGCAGCCACGCCTGCGCTGCGGCGTGGGTTGAAGTAATCGACCACGCGGTCGTCTTCGGCACGCCCGGCGGATGCGGAAACCAGCCCATCGATCAGCACATGCGGCCGTGCCCACAGGCGTTGGCTACCCGACAGATCGAGCTGGTTGCGCCGATTGCCATCGCTGTAACGCAGCTGGCGTGCCTGCAGGTCCCAGCGCGTTTCATCGCTGGGTGTCCAGCGCAGCGTTGCGCCGATGCTGTCGCCGGTGATGCCCAACCGACGCGCTTGCAACGATGCCTCCGGGTCGCGTGTGCGCCAGGCAACGCTGCCGTACCACGCATCGGAGAATCGCCAGCCCGCATCCAGTGCCCAGGCGGTGCCATCGCGATCGAAATCATCGAGTGCGCGGCCACCGTAGGCGCTCAAATCCAGCCGGTCGTAGCGGTAGTGCGTGCCCAACCAGAAGCTGCGATAGCGCACGCGGGTGTCCTGAAAATCGGCCCAGTCGTCGCGCGCGCGCAAGCCCACGCGCCAGCGCTCGCCCAGCAGCGGCGATTCGGCTTCCAGCAGCGCGCTGCCGAAATGATTGCCGAGCGGCGAGATTGCGGTGGCGCTGTTGTCGTTGTCGCTGCGTCCCCACGCATGGCTCAGATGCACCTGCCAGCCGCGTTGGCGTTCCAGCGACGCACCCAGCCGTTGCAGGCCGACATCATCGGGGTACTCGGTGCGCAAGGTCTTGAACTGCGCATCGGCCAGATCCAGGCGATCGAGATCGCGCTGGTTTTCGACCACGCCGCTGCGTGCCTGCTTTTGATGCGGGTCCAGCGTAAGCGCGATCTGATTGCGTTGCAGGGCTTGCGTGGCGTGTCCGCGGCGCGATTCGATCGAGGCCAATGCCGCTTGCAGCTCGGCATTATCGGGGCCAATCGCGATGCGCTCGCGCAATACCTGATCTGCACCGCGGTTGTCGTTGGCTGCAGAGCGTGCGGTGGCGAGTGCGACATCGGCGCTGAAGCGGTCCCAGTTTTCGTAGCCGCTGGTTGCGCCGGCACGACGTGGCCAAGGCGCTTGCGTCGCGGCCAGCTGCTCGAACAACGGCATCGCCTGATCGAAGCGTTCTTGCTCCAGCAATGCGTAGCCGAGCAGTAGTTGCGTGTTGAAGTCGTCCGGGTTGTGTTGCAGCGCTTGCTGCAGCACGGCTTCGGCTTCGGCAGGGCGACGCAGCCCCATCAGCGAATCGCCAACGGTCGGCAGCACGTAGCTGGGCACCTCGATGCCTTCCGCACGCAATGCCTGATAGTTGGCAACCACGTCGCGATGGCGCTGACGCTGATTGAGGGCAACCAGGCTGTCGATACGCAACCGCGTCGCTTCCCAGGCCACCTGTGGTGGTGCGTCGCGCTCGATGCGCGCCACACTGATCAATGCCTGATCGGTCTCTGCATAGCGGTGCGCGGCATCGACTGGCTCGGCGCTGGCCCAGCCGATCATGCGCGCAACGCGATCGTTGTCGATGCGCTCGCGCTCCTGCTGCGAAAACCAGTCCGGGTGGCGCCACATCGCTTCTGCGGCAAGCTGCGCGCCGCCCAGATCGCTGAGCGTGAGCGCACGCAGCGTGTACGCGCCTTTGTCACGCGGGTCTGCACGCAACACGCGTTCGTAGATGGCGAGCGCTTCCGCATAGCGCTGCTGGCCGCGCAATTGCTCGGCTTGCTGCATGGGCGTAAGGGCGATGGAGGCGCCAGTCACATCTGTCGACCGCACTTCGCCGCTGTGCGCCAGGGGCACACATGCGGCAAACAAGGCAAGGCTGATCAGGGGAGTGAGTGCGCCTGTACGGTCAGGACGACCGCGCTGCACGTGCATGTGCAAACAGGGGGGAAGAGAAGTTCACAAGCGATCCAGCTATGAAGTGCGGCGATACTGCGTATGCCTGTGTAAAGCGAGTGTCATCACTATGTTGATGAGATGTTCATTACTTGAGATCGGTTGGCACAAATGCGCAGGTCTGCACAATCATGGGCGCCAATGTAGCGGCCCATCTATTGAGTCGACAGCAGCGTCAGGCCTCATTTTTGAAAAGCCGTCTAAGCATCAAGAATGAGTTAAGACCCAGGTAGGGGTAACTGTATGCGTTGTGGTGCATGTCTTGAATAGTCTCAATAGCCGCGCGTTGGCGGAACTTCGGGCCTATGAGGGCAATTAAGCGACCCTGCGATCTCCATGATCCTTACGGTAGCGTCCGATATTTGTGTGATTTATGTCACATAAATGCATTTGTCGGCATTTTCTTACAGGGTGGCCCCTACACGCTGCGTTGACCTGCTCTTAACGCTGCAGCACAGTGGCGCCGCATTCGCCGTGTCCAAGGGTTGTGCTGCCGTTTTGGCAGCCAGGTGCGGCGATGTGAGCAACGGCAGGCCCAGGTCTGACCGTTGCACAGGGGGCATGACAGATGTGGATGCGATCGGCGCCGTTGGCGCTGGCGGCTTGCCTATGGGCGGTCGCCGGGCTGGCGGCTGCACAACAATCGGCACCGACCAGCCTGGACCGGCAGGAGCAACTGCGCCAGGCCGAAGAGATTCAGCGTCGGCAGGAGCAGGAGCGCCAGGCGCCTTTCGCCGGCCCGCGCGAGGATGCCGAGCGCGTGGACGTACGCAGCACTGTGCTTCCCGAAGAAGCGCTGTGTTTTTCGATCACGCGTGTGCGCCTGTCGGGCGCGGGCCAGGATGCTGCGCGGTTCGCTTGGCTGTGGAAATCGCTACGCCGTTACGAGGGGCGCTGCATCGGCCGCATCGGCATCGATGTCATTCGCCGTCGCGCACTGGATCGGCTGGTCGCGCGCGGTTTTGTCACAACGCGCATCGGCGTGCCCGAGCAGGATTTATCGCGCGGCGAGTTGCGCTTCGAACTGATGCCGGGCCGTTTGCGTGCGGTACGTGTGGTGTCTGATACCGACGGTGCGCACTGGAAGACCGCCTTGCCATTGCGCACTGGCGATCTGCTGGATTTGCGCGCGATCGAACAAGCCGTGGAGCAGTTCAAGCGCCTGCCATCGCAGGACGCCAAGATCGATATCGCACCGGGCGAAGCGCCAGGCGAATCGGATCTGGTCATCACCTTGCAGCATGGGCGGCGTTGGCGCGGTGTGGTCAACGCCGAGGATTCGGGCGTGGAAGCCACCGGCCGCATGCAGGGCGGGCTGGATGTGTCGCTGGACAATCCGTTGGGACTCAACGACCTGCTCAGTGTCGGCTACAGCCACGATCTGGCAACACGCGATGAAGAGCGCGGCACCCGCGGCAACAGTCTGAGCTACAGCCTGCCGTGGGGCTGGTGGACGGTTGCGCTGTCGGCGTCGTCGTACCGCTATCACCAGCGCGTGGACGGGTTCTTGCAGACCTTCCAGTCCAGCGGCGAATCCAGTAATGCCCAGCTGGACATCCAGCGCGTCTTGCATCGCGATGGCACCAGCAAGACTTCTGCCGGGGTGACAGTGGGGCGGCGACGTGCGCGCAGCTATCTGGACGGCGTGGAGATCGGTATCCAGCGGCGGGATACCAGTAGTGCCGAGTTCTATTTCACGCATCGGCGTTACTTGGGCGCGATGCAGCTGGACGTGCGCATCGCACACCGACGCGGCACGCCGTGGTTCAACAGCCAATGGACCGGCTATGACCCGCAGATCGGTTTCCCCAGTTTTCGGTATGGCGTGACCACGCTGGATGTAAGCACTGCGCTGCCGTTCAAGCTGGGTGCGGTGCCCATGGCCTGGGAAAGCAGCCTGCGCGCGCAGACCGCAGGCGAACTGTTGCTTGGCTCGGAATTCTTCACGATTGGCGGCCGATACAGCGTGCGCGGCTTCGATGGCGAAGCGACCCTGGGTGCCGAAAAAGGCGCGTATTGGCGCAATACCTTGAGTTTTCCGGTGCAGCAGATCGGGCTAACGCCTTACCTGGGTTTGGACGCGGGACGCATCGATGGCACCAGCGCCAGCGGGCTGCGCAGTCGCAGTCTGGTCGGTGGCGCGGTGGGGCTGCGCGGCGGCTGGTTCGGCGCCAGCGTCGATGCATTTGCCGGTTGGGCGATCCACCGGCCCGATGGATTTGGAAGTGCGCAGCCGGCCTACGGCGCGCGTGTGATCTACCAGTTTTGACATGGATCGCGCTGCCAGCCGGCGGCGCGCTTGTTGATTGATGACGCCTGCGGGCGGCGAGAGAGAAACGATGGACACCGAAGCGATGAGCGTGCGTAGTTACGTAGCCGAACAAAGCAAGCGCGCGTTGGCGCTGCTGCTGTGCTTCACCGTGACCTGGACATCGTTTCCGGCGTGGGCGCAGGTTGCGCCGACGGCCAACCCCGGTGGTCAGACACCCGGCCAGCAGGTAGCAGCCAACGGTGTGCCGGTGGTGGATATCGTCGCTCCCAATGCGCGCGGCATTTCGCACAATCGCTACAGCAATTTCAACGTCGGCCCGAACGGGTTGATCCTCAACAACAGCGCGCAGATCTCCAAGACCGAGCTGGGTGGCTATGTGGCCGGCAACAACAATCTGCAGCGCAGTGGTGCGGCATCGTTGATCCTCAACGAGGTCACCTCTGCCAGTAGCCGCCTGCAGGGCTACACCGAAATCGCCGGCGCCAAGGCGCAATTGGTCATTGCCAATCCCAATGGCATTTCCTGCGATGGCTGCGGATTTCTCAATACCTCGCGCGTCACGCTGACCACCGGCACGCCCAACCTGGGCGGCGATGGCGCATTGACTGGTTTCACCATCACCGGCGGTGCGCTCAGCATTGGCAGCAATGGTCTTGACGCCTTCAATGTGGATCGTCTGGATCTGCTGTCGCGTCAGCTCAGCGTCAATGGGTCGATCTGGACCAAGGAATTGGTCGCGAGCGCGGGCGCAGGGCGCGTCAACTACGACGGCATGTTGCTCGACGTGCTGCCTGGTACCGATGGTGCTGCGCCGTCGATCGGCATCGATGTCGCGCAACTGGGCGGCATGTATGCCGACCGCATCCGTCTGATCGCTACCGAAGCCGGCGTGGGCGTGGTCAGCCGCGGCACCCTGGCCGCGCAGAGCGGTGATCTGCAGATCGACAGCGCTGGTCAGGTGAGTCTGAGCGGCACCGCCGTGGCACGCGATGGCTTGAACGTGCGGGCAAGCGGTGATCTGGAACAGCGCGGCGTGCTTGGCTCGCAGCAGGGCGATGTCAGCTTGCGCGGCGCAGGCATCCGCCTAGCCGGCGACCTGGTGGCCGCTGGCGCGTTGACTGCGCAGGCCGACGGTACTTTGAGCCATACCGGGCGTAGCAGCGCGGGGGCGATCCGTCTGTTCGGCTCCGAATTGACGGCCGATGGCAGCCTGCATACCAACGGCGCGCTGGAGCTGGGCGCTGACGGCGTGTTGCGCAGCGGCGGTGTGGCTTATGGCGGCACGGGTGCAACGCTGCGCGCGAATCGCATTGCATTGTCCGGCACCTTGCAGAGCGGTAGCGCCATTGCATTGAGCGCAGCCAGCATCGATGCGCTGGGGACGCTGGATGCAGCGTCCGCACTGCGTGTGGTCGGCAGCGGTGATGTGCGCATGGGCGGGTTGGCCCAGGCCGGGCAGGGTGCAGAGGTACAGGCCGGTGGCCGCCTGGATGTGCAAGGTCGGGTGATCGCTGCCGATACGCTCGTGCTCAACGCCGCTGCGATCGATATTGCGCAACGCGGCGCCGTCTCGGCTGGCACGGATCTGGATCTGCGCAGCGCTGGCGCGTTGAGCAATGCCGGTAGCGGCTACGCGGGGCGCGATTTGCGTATTCAGGCCAACAACCTGACCACCACCGGCAGCTTGTCTGCCGCGCGTGACGTGCAGGCAACCGTGGTTGGCGGGCTGGTCAACGCCGGGACCGTTGTCGCCGGCAATGCATTGACCGTGGACGCCGCACAGCTGGAAAGCCGCGGCGACATCGGTAGCCAACGCGGCGACGCCACGCTGCGCAGCCGCGCTGGCTTGAGCTTGAGCGGCAACACGGTGGCAGGCGGCATGCTGGCACTGGATGCCGGCACGGATGCACGGATTGCCGGTGCGGTGAATGCCGCCAGCGTGAATCTTCGCAGCGGCGGCGATGCGGCGGTGTCCGGCACGTTGCAGAGCACGCGTGGTGCACTGAACATCGCCACCGGCGGCGCGCTGAGCAGTGATGCCATCGTGCAGTCGGCTGGTGTGCTCGACCTGCAGGCGAACGGTGCATTGCGTCAACGTGGGCAGCTGCGCAGTGGCGGCGCGCTGCAATTGCGTGGCTCCACCGTTGATCATGATGGCGTGATCGATGCAGGCGGTGATCTGCGGATTGCAAGTACTAACAATCTGGCCCTGAGCGGAACGGTGCAGAGCGCAGGCGCTGCTACCTTGCAGGCAGGTGGGCTGCTGGACAATCGCGCCAACGTGGTTGCAGCAGGTGCACTGCAGGTGGATGCTGCGTCGCTGCGTAATGCGCAGGGTGCGGCATTTTCGTCCGATGCCAATGCGCGTCTGCGCAGCACGGGTAGCTTCGATAACGCCGGCAGCCTCTATGCCGGCAATGCACTCCAGCTCGCCGCTGACACGCTGACCCAGAGTGGCCGGGTCGGTTCGGGCAATACGCTGTCGGCGTCGGTAGCAGGTGCGCTCGACAACACTGGCAACATCGTGGCCAAGAACGCCTTGCAGATCGAGGCCGGTAGCTTGCGCAGCACCGGTCAACTCGGCAGCGAAGCGGCAGAGGTGCGCCTGACCACCGATGGCGACATCGCATTGCAGGGTGTGGTCGCTGCGGGGACGTCGCTGCAGGCCACGGCCGGTGGCGATCTGCAACAAGCAGGTTCCGCGACCGCGCAAACCATGGTCCTCGCTGCCGGTCGCGATCTCACTGCGGCCGGCACTTTGCGTGCTGCATCCGCGCTGGATGTGCAGGCGCAGCGCACGCTGACGTTTGCCGCACAAGGTCAGGTGGGTGGCGATGCTGCATTGCGTGCAGCCACCGTGATTAACAGCCAGGGTGCGGTGTTGCAGGCTGGCGGTGCGATCGCGTTGGACGGCGCCGCAATCGATAGCCGCGGCACACTCGACGCAGGCAGCGATCTGCAAATGCGCAGCGATGGCGATCTGTCCCTGGCTGGCATTGCACAGAGCGGACGTGATGTGCGTCTGAGCGCGGCCAACGCCGTCAGCAATGCCGCGCAGGTCGTCGCAGGCCGTAATCTGACAGTGCAGGCGCAACGTCTGGACAACACCGCCGCTGGCGTATTGGCAGGCGAGGGCAATGTGTCCCTGACGACTACGGCGCAGCTCAACACCGCCGGCCGCGTGCAGGCCGGTGGCGATATGCAGCTCACCGCAGCAGCGCTGGACCAGAGTGGCAGCGTGTCTGCAGGCAAGGCAATGACGGTTGCGGTAGCGGGCACGCTGGACAATCGCGGCACGCTGGTTGCCAAGGATGCGATGCAGATCGATGCAGGCACGCTGCGCAGCACCGGGCAGTTGGGCAGCGAACGTGCCGATGTGACGTTGGCGAGCCAGGGCGTCATGCAGCTGGGCGGCGTGGTCGCCGCGGCAACCGCGCTGCGCGCTACCGCCGGCAGTGATCTTGAGCAAGCCGGCGCGCTCAACGGGCAGTCCATTGCACTGCAGGCTGGCCAAGATCTCACTCTCGGCGGCACCCTGAATTCTGCATCCACCCTGGATCTGCAGGCCGAGCGCACGCTGGCCTTGAATGGGCAGGCAGCGAGCACGGGCAGCGCCGTCCTCAAGGGCGCAACCATCGCCACTGGTAGCACGGCTGTCCTGCAGAGCGGTGCCACCATCACCCTGGATGGCGCAGCGATCGATAGCCGTGGCTCGCTCGATGCAGCAACCGACCTGAGCGTGGTTAGCGCAGGCGATCTGACATTGGCCGGTATTGCCCAGGCCGGACGCGACGTCGCGCTGACTGCTACTGGTGCATTGCGTAATGGCGCGCAAGTTGTCGCCGCACGCGACCTCAGTGTGCAGGCGGCCAGCGCCGAAAACCTGACGAATGCGACGCTGGGTGCGATGCGCGATCTGCGTGTCGACGTCGCTGGCGCATTGGACAACAGCGGTACCTTGCACGGCGAGCGTGGGCTGGCGCTGTCGACAGGGTCGCTGTTGCAGCGCGGCCGACTCTATAGCGGCGATGCGATCTCGATCGCATCGACTGGCGCATTCGACAATCGTGGTCAGCTGGTTTCCGGCAAGGATCTGAGCATCGCCGCCGGCAGCATTACCAGCACCGGCCAGCTTGGCTCGGTGAATGGCGCGCTGACGCTGATCAGCCAGAATGCGATCGATCTGCAAGGCCTCGTCTCTGCCGCCACCACGCTGCAGGCCACTGCAGTTAGTGACCTGGTGCAATCTGGTTCGCTCACCGCGCAGACCGTTGGCCTGCAGGCGGGTCGCGATCTTACTGCCGGCGGTACGCTGCAGTCAGCCTCCACACTGGACTTGCAGGCGCAGCGTGCGCTGGTCCTGAATGGTCAGGCACAGGCAGGCAGCGATGCCGCGTTGCGTGGCAACAGCATCGCCACCGGAACTGCTGCTGTGCTGAAAAGCGCTGGTTCGATCACCCTGGAGGGCGCGGCCATCGACAGCCGCGGCACGCTCGACGCCGGCAGCGACCTGCGTCTGCGCAGTACCGGCGCACTGGCATTGGCAGGCGTGGCGCAAGCCAATCGCGACGTCGTACTCAGTGCCGACGGCGCGTTGAGCAACGCCAGTCAGGTCATCGCAGGCCGTGACCTATCGGTGCAGGCAGCCACTGTAAGCAATGCTGTCACGGGCACGCTGGCTGCACAGGGCGGCGTCACACTCACCACTGGCACATTGCAGAACGCAGGCAGCGTGCAGAGCGGTGGCGATTTACGCATGACCGCCACCAGCATCGACCAGAGCGGTGCCGCCATTGCTGGCAAGGCGTTGACTGTCACGGCGACCGGGCTGGTCGATAACCGCGGCAACCTGATCGCCAAGGACGCGTTGACCGTGGACGCAGGCAGCCTGCGCAGCAGCGGGCAGCTTGGCAGCGAAACAGCCAACGTCACGCTGGTCAGTCGCGGCGACATCGCGTTGCAAGGTGTTGTGGCTGCCGCAACCACGTTGCAGGCAACCGCTGCTGGTGACCTGCAGCAAGGCGGATCGCTCAAGGCGCAGTCGGTCGCATTGCAGGCAGGGCGCGATTTGGTTGCAGCAGGTACGTTGCAGTCGGCTTCCTCCCTCGACCTGCAGGCGCAGCGCACGCTGGCGTTGAACGGGCAGGCCGTCACGGGCGGCAACGCAACCCTGCGCGGTGCGACGGTCACCACCGGACAGGCTTCCGTATTGCAAGGCGGCGGTGCGATCAGTCTTGATGGCGCGGCGATCGACAGCCGCGGCGCGTTGGATGCGGGCACTGATTTGAGCCTGCGCAGCACGGGCAACCTGGCAGTGGCCGGGGTGGCACAGGCTGATCGCGCAGTCGTGCTGAGCGCGGCCGGCGCATTGACCAACGCGGCGCAGGTTGTTGCCGGCCAGAATCTGTCCGTCACCGCAGCCAGTGCAAGCAACACCGCCACGGGCGTGCTGCTGGCGCAAGGCGATACCACGCTGTCCATCGCCGGCTTGCTCGACAATGCCGGCGCGATGCGCGCAGGCAATCAATTGACGCTTGGTGTCGGTTCGCTGCGTCAGACCGGTCAGGCGTACGGCTTGCAGCGCTTGGGTCTGACCGCCGCAGGTGCGGTGGACAATCGCGGTGATTTGATTGGCGGCAACGGCCTGCGTGTGGAGGCCGCGCAGCTCGCCAGCACTGGTCAGCTCGGTAGCGAGCGCGGCGACGTCGCCTTGATCAGCCGTGGCAACCTGCAGCTCGACGGCAGCCTGGCAGCGGCGGGCGCATTCTCTGCGCAAGCCGACGGCGCGTTGGCGCAAAGCGGCACCCTGAGTGCAGGCAGCACGCTCGACCTGCGCTCGAAAAGCGATCTGACCGTTGCAGGTCAGCTGCGCGGCCAGCAGATCACGCTCGCCAGCGACGCCGTGGTGCGTCAACAGGGCGTCGTCAGTGGTGCGACGTTGGGACTGCAAGGCGCGCGTATCGAAAACGCCGGGCAGACCACCGCCGCCGGAAATCTGAGCCTGCGTGCGGGCGAAATCAGCATCGCCGGTACGGTTGGTGCAGGCATTGCGGGTGATGGCAACCTGGGAACCGGCAGTACGTTGAGTCTGGTCGCCGATCGCCAGCTGAGTGCTTCGGGCAAGTTGTTGGCGGGCGGCAATCTGCTGGCGCAGGGGGCCCAGTTGCAGCTGGCTGGCGCCAGCACGCGCGCCACCGGCAATGTCGCGCTGACAACCGGCGGTAGCCTCGACCATCGTGGCGGCGACCTGCTCGCCGGCGGCACGCTGACCGTGCAGGCAGGCGGCACCATCGATAACGGCCGTCTCACGACGACTGGCGGCCAACTCCAGGCCAGTCAGCTCAGCATCGATGGCGGCAGTTTGAATAATGCCGGCGGCCGTCTCGTACAAAGTGGTACCGGCGCGACGCGCGTCAGCATTGGTGGCGCAATCGACAACACGTCGGGAACCTTGGCCAGCAATGGGCAGGATCTGACCATCACTGCCGCAAGCCTTGAGAATGCGCAGGGACGGATCGAGCACGCCGGTACCGGTACTGCGTCGGTCACCAGCCGTGGCGCATTGGGCAATGCCAACGGTCGCATCGTCTCGCAGGGGACGTTGACCATCGGCGCCAGCAGCGGCATGAACAATCAGGGTGGCACGGTGGCTGCCGCTGGCGATGCAACGCTTGCTGCGGCCAGCCTCAATAATGTTGGTGGTTCGGTCGCTGCACGCGGTTTGACTGTGCAAAGCGGTGGTGCTGTCGACAACCGTAGCGGCCTATTGCAGGCTAGCGGTGGCGCGATGACGTTGCGTGCCGATAGCCTCAGCAATAGCGGTGGCACGCTGCAGGCGGTGAGCAGCGGTGGTACGGGCGGCAGTCTGCGCGTCGAGCTCACTCGTGGGTTGGATAACGGCACCGGCATCATCGGTGCCAGTACCGATGCAGTGATCACTGCGGAAAACATCGCAAGCTCCGGTGGCAGCCTGCAAGCCGGGCGCGACCTCAGCGTCACCGCACGCGGCCAGCTGGACAATCACCAGAGCGGCAAACTCAGTGCGGGCCGCGATCTCAATGTTGCGGTGACAGGCGCGCTGCTCAACAGCGGTGGCCAGCTCGACGCCGGTAACACGCTCACCGTATCGGGCGGACGGATCGACAATACGCAGGGCAGCATCGTCAACAATGGCGGCGGTCTGACGCGTGTCAGCACCGGCGGTGCGCTGACCAATACCAGTGGCAATCTCGGTGGCCGCGGCAGCGTGGTGATCGATGCTGCCAGTATTGCCAATAACAGCGGGCAGCTGGTGGCAGGCGGCGACTTGATCGCCAATACCAACACCTTGAACAATCAGGGCGGCAACATCTATGCCGGCGCAAGCTTCCTGCTGCAGCGCGCAGGCGCCACGCTGAACAATCAGAACGGCAGGATCAAAGCCGAGCAGGCAGTTCGCCTGAACCTGCAGAGCTTGAGCAATGCCGGTGGTCAGATTGGTGCGGGCAGCATCACCGGCGGCGCTGGCGATGTGGTGATCGATACCGTCGGGTTCGACGGTGGTGGCAGCATTCTGGCGCAGAACCTGCTGGATCTGACCTTGCGCAGCGACTACACGCATCGCGCCGGCGCAGATCTCACCAGTAATGGCGATTTTAACCTGCGCGTGGGCGGCAACCTGGTCAACGAGGCCACGCTCAAGGCAGCGCGCCGCCTGGACATCACCGCCAGCAGCATCGCCAACCGTGCCGGTGCCAACATCCTGTCCAACGATACCCGCCTCAACGGCGGCAATGTCATCGACAACGCCGGCAGTATTTCCGGCAACGCTGCGCTATCGCTGGTGGCAAACAGCGTCTACAACACCGGCAGTATCGTCGGCGGCAATGTTTCGGTGAATACCGGCACGTTGGTCAACGGCGCGGACTTTGGCGGTGTGGCCAACAACGCTGCCTATGGTTCGGCCCTGCTGGGTTCCACCGGCAACATGAACCTAATCGTGCGCGATCAACTGCTCAACCGCGACGCGCGCATTTTCAGCCTGCGCAATATCGCCATTGGTGGTGCGCAGGATGGTGGTGGCACCTTGGTGTCGCGCACCGGTGTGGTGAATAACCTGTCGGGCAGCATTGAGGCCGATGGAAGCATTTTGATTGCGGCTAATCAGCTGAATAATCGGCGGCGTGTTGTTAATGCCAGAACTGGACCTCTGACAGAGGCGGAGCGTGTTGCTGCTAATGCTGCTATGCCCGAAGACGTTATCCGAAGAGATCCAAGGCCGGGGAGTTCCGGTGCCGGTGGTGTTCGCTACGCAGGACACGATCCTGGTGTATACCGTTCTTACGATGTGCGTGAGCGCGAGCAATTGATTTCGGCTAGCGCCGAAGGCCGGATTATTGCCGGTGGTAATATCGGCTTGTCGGGTTACGTAACAAACAATACGTCGACAATAGCTGCTGCGGGTTCTCTGCTGGTGAACCAGCGTGGTGTCGGTGGTTTGTCAGACGGAATGCTGGCCAGTAGTGATGATGTGCTCAATCAGGCCTTGGCGCTTAAGCAGGTCGCCAATTACACAGACACCGAATATACGGCTAGGGCAGTCTATAACGACTGCATGCAGCGGCCTGGTCAGAACGTGGTCTGCTATTGGGAAACAGATGAGCGTGTCGTAGGTTCTGGCAGCGTAGATAGTAGCTACCTCGCCCTAGGCGCCAGCATGACCGGCGGCCAAGGTGTCAGCATCAACGGCGCCAACATCAGCAACGGCGCCGTCGGTAGCGATGGCCGTAACATCAGCGGTGCCTCGCTCAATGGCGTCAGCGCACAAGGCGGATTGAGCGGTCGCACGCGGCAGACCGCGGCAAATGTCGGTGGTCAGGCTGTCATCGGCCGGGCCAATGGCGGCGCAGCCAGCATCAGCGTGGCGAGCAATACCGCCGGCAACGCGGGTGCGCAGGTTGGCGCGAATACGCAGGATGCGTCGCTTGCGGCATCTGGCGGCATTGTCGCCATGTCGGTTGCACCGGTCATGACCAATGACAGTGGCTTGGTGCGCAGCACTGTTGATCAGGCCAACGTGCAGACCACCGCTACCGGTACCGGCGTCGTTGCAGGTGCTGGCGAAAGCCGCACCCGCATCGATCCGGCCACCATTCCGGTGACCAACATCGTTGGCGGCGGCCAGACCTCGCTGACGCAGATCGATCTGCCCATCGGCGGGTTGTATCGCTTGTCAAATGGCAACGCCACCGATCGCACTGCCATGGGGCGCGCGGCAGTCGGCCTCGGCGGCATCAACGCTTGGCGCAGCAATGGGCCGGGCCGTCGTTACCTGATCGAGACCGACCCGCGCTTCGTCAATTACGACAACTTCATCAGCAGCGATTTCCTGCTGGACAAGCTGGGCGTAGACCCCGAGTGGACCCAGACCCGCCTGGGCGATGGCTTCTACGAGCAGCGCCTGGTGCTGGACCAGATCACCCAGCTCACCGGTCGTCGTTATCTGGGCAACTACGCCGATGGCGTGGCGCAGTACCGCGCCTTGCTGGAGTCGGGTGTAGCGGCCGCTGGTCAGCTGCAGCTGAGCATGGGCGTGGGCTTGACCGCCGCCCAGTCGGCAGCGTTGACGCAAGACATCGTGTGGATGGTGGAGCAGGACTACCAGGGCCAGAAGGTGCTGGTACCGGTGGTGTATCTGGCCTCCAACTCGCTGCAGTTGCGCGGTAATGGCGCCTTGATAGCTGGCGGCAACGTCGAGCTCAACGCCACCAATGCCATGAGCAACCAGGGCGTGATCGCCGGTGCCGACGTCAGCATCACCGCAGGCAACCTGCTCAACCAGGGCCGCATCAGCGGCACCGGCAGCGTGGCGCTGGAAGCACGTAACGACCTGTTCAATCAGGGTCAGATCCAGGGCCGCGATGTCGCCCTGGTCGCTGGCAATAACCTGATCAGCGAAGCAACCAAGGCCATCAACGGCGTCGGCATCCTGTCGGGCATCACGGCCAGCAACACCCTGCAACTGTTTGCCGGCAACGACATGACGTTGACCGGTACCCGCGTGCAGGCCGACGGCAGTGCGGCCTTGATCGCAGGCAACAACCTCAGCCTCACCCCAAGCGCGTTGCGCGACGATAACGGCTTGCTGCGCGGCCGCGATGCCGTGTCGGTCATCACCGGCAAGGATCTGATTGTCTCGGCAGGCAACGACCTGCAACTGCACGGCGTCACCATCAAGGCCGGCGGCAGCGCCGCGCTGCAGGCGGGTAACGACCTCTCGCTGACCCCGACCACCGGTCTGGACGGCAAGGTCGCCACGCGTACCACCATCAGCACCGGCGACAGCCTGCAACTCACCGCAGGCAACGACCTGACCATCCGTCAGGCCAACGTCAGCGCCGGCGGCGATCTGATCGCGGCTGCAGGCAACAATCTCAACGTCGAGTCGGTGCTCAACTACAGCGAAACCAACAGCTATAAGACACGCAACGGCAAAACCCGCGTCACCACGACAACCACGACTCAAACCATCGATCAGCAAGCACTGACGGCCGGCGGCAACCTCATCCTCAGCGCCGGTAATGACGTCAATCTGGTCGCGGCCAAGCTGGACGCCGGCAAAGGCCTAGGCATCAGCGCCGGCAATGACATCAATGCCAGTACGCTGACGACGGTGGACACCAGCAACACCCTGGAAACGCGCAAGCGCTTCAAGCAGACCACCGCGACCAGCGATGAAACCGTCTACGGCACCGAGTTCAGTGCCGGCGGTAACTTGGCGATGCAGGCTGGTAACGACATCACCCTGACCGCCGCATCTGCGGCCGCCAAGGAAGGTGGCATCACTCTGGCTGCCGGCAACGACGTCAACCTGCTCGCCGCCAGCGAGCAGCACGATGCCGTGCAGGACATAACCAAGAAGAAGAAGGGTACGTTCTCAAGCAAGACCACGACTACGCATGATGAGTGGCACGACAACGTGGCCGTCACCACCACGCTCAGCGGCGAAACCGTGCAGATTGCGGCAGGTAACGACCTGTTGTCGCAGGGCGCGCAGGTCGCTGGAACAGGCGATGTGAAGCTCGCTGCCGGCAACAACATTGCCATCGAAGTTGCGGAGAACAGCTACGCCGAGGCGCATGAATCCAAGACCAAGAAGTCTGGTTTATTTGGCGGAGGCGGCGCGAGCGGTTTGGGAGGCATTGGCTTCACAGCGGGTAGCCAGAAAGCATCGAATGCAAGTGAGTCCAGCAAAACGACCACCATAGGAAGTTTGATTGGTAGCGTCGAAGGGAATGTAAGTGTGGTGGCAGGAGGCGATGTTGCGATCCGTGGTAGCGATCTGTTTGCCGGCCGCGCTCAAGATGATGTCGAAGGAGTTGGCGGCAATATTTCCATCCAGGGCCGCAATGTGGAAATCACACCGGTCGAGCAGACTGAGCGAATCCAGTCGCAAGCTAAGGCAAGTAGCAGTGGCTTATCGATGGCGTTGGTTGGCACCCCGATCGATACCGTTCGCAATATGCAGCAGATTGACGATAGCGATGCTAATGGAAGGGAAAAGACTAAGAGCTACCTCAATGAAGTTGCAGCCTCGGCTGGAAGCCTGCCGCAGATCGCCATGGGCTTTGGCAGTAAAAGCGCATCCGCAAACGTAGATATTGAACGTACCACACAGCGTGGAACTTCGGTCACGGCTGCCGGCGGCATCAGCGTGCGCTCGACAGAAGGCGACATCGTCCTTGCCGGTAGCAAACTTCTGGCCGGTGGTACGGTGATGCTTGATGCACAGCGCGATCTGATGCTACTGACAAGCGCGGACACACAAATACAAACGAGTGATAGCAAGACAAAGAACAGCAGCACAGTTTTTGCCATCCAGGACATCGGCGCGGCGAGCCGGCAGGTCAATGGTGGTCCAAACAGCGGCGGCATCACCACAATGCCGTACAGCGAAGGACGTGGAACCAACGATGCTGGTAGACAAGTTGTTGGGCAGACCGGTAGCAGTATCAGTGGGCAACAAATCACGCTGATCAGTAGGCAAGGCGATATTGCGCTACAGGGTGCAAATGTTGCTGCGGAAGCTGCGGTCAATTTGATCGCCCAGAAGGGCGGTATCGAGCTCCTGCCAGGCACGGCGACTCAAAGCTGGCAAGAAACGCAGCGGCAGATGCAGTTCGGTGACCTGGGGGGCGATGGCTACTCCGGCACCGTTGGTATCCGCAAAGAGTTGCACGTTGTCGATGGCAGTAGCACCGATCAGAACAGTCTGCGCACTCAGTTGAGCAGTCTGAAGGGAGATGTGAATGTTCTCGCCAAGCAAGATCTGGTTGCCAAGGGAGCTGACATATTTGCCGGCAACGATGTGACGCTTTCCGGTCGAAATGTCTTTCTGGATGCTGCAACGAACACCGCAAATCAGGTTGAATCACATCGTGTTACCCAGTACGGCGTGACTGCTGCACTATCTGGATATGCCGTCGAAGCTGCGCGTGCTGCAGATGCTGCAGGCAAGGCACAAGACGAAGGTGATGAGCGGATGGCAGCGCTGTATGCGGCGCAGGCCGCCTATGCCGCAAAAGATGCTGTACAGAGCGGTGCCGCAGCAAAGGTGACTGTAAGCGTCGGCGGGGGCGTTCAGAAGAGTGAGTCCAGCTATCTCGACACTACGGCACAAGGTAGTACGGTCAACGCAGGCCGCAATGTCACGATACTTGCGAACGGCGACGGCACAAAAGGCGCTGACGGCTATGCTGCCAGCGGCGATATCACTTCGAAGGGTACCCAGATCAGAGCTGGAAATACGGTAGCGCTAGACGCTGTTCGTGATATCAATCTCTTTTCGGCCATCAGTAGCAGCGACCAAGCCAGCAAGTACGATGCTCACAACGCCAGTATTGGTGTGGGCTTTGGTCTAGGTGGGTCACAGAACGGATTCACCATTGAGCTCGCGGCCTCGCGTGCACTTGGCGAGAGTCAGGGCCTGTCGGCAACCAATCAATTGACAGAGGTTCAAGCTGGCAACGTACTGCTGATCAATAGTGGGCGCGACACAACATTGAAAGGCGCTCAGGCGATCGGTGACACCGTGGTTGCAGATGTTGGACGCAACCTCACGCTTACCAGTACACAAGATCAGCAAACTTACGATCAGGATGATCGTAGCGGCGGCCTCAATCTCAGCCTTTGTATTCCCCCAATCTGCTATGGCTCAAGCTATGGCAGCGCCAGCGTCGGTCAGACCAAGATTGATAGCAATTACAACGCAGTCAATGGTCAAACCGGCCTTGCTGCCGGCAACGGCGGCTACTCCATCAATGTAGGTAACCACACGCAACTCGATGGTGCCGTTCTTGCAAGCACGGCAATACCTCAAAAGAATCTGCTCTCGACAGAGAGTCTTGGAGTTACGGAGCTGCAAAATGTAGCAGGCTATAGCGCTAGCACCTTTAACTATTCAGCCAGCGCAGGTGGCTCGATAGGCGATCAAAGTGGGGGACAGCCGGGTAGTACTGGAGCAAGTGAGACCACGTGGGGAGGCGGCACCGGACGTCCTGGTTTAGGGATTCCGCAATCTGAGTCATCCAGTAGCACAACGCGCAGCGATATTGCTGCGGGCACTGTCATCGTGCGCAATGGTGATGCCTCTGCGTTAGATGGCTTGGATCGCACCGCGACAACGATCCAACTGGAAGGACTTAAGAACAAGTTCGACGTTGAGAAAGTACAGAAGGATTTGATCGCGGGCCAGATCGCAAGCGAAGTTGGTTTTCGGACTGCTGGTTCGATTGCCGACGCGATTGCAAACGCAAAGGAGAGAGAGTGGCAGGAAGCAGAAGAGGCATTAGCGCAGGCGGAAAAGACTGGTGACCAGACGGCAATCAGTGATGCAACTCAGCGCGCCGATGCTGCCAGAAGCAGTCTTGGCCTATGGATTGATGGTGGTGCAGCGAAGGTAACGCTGCATACCTTGGTAGGCGCGTTGTCTGCTGCGCTTGGTAATGGCGATGTTCTTGGAGGCGCCCTGGGCGCGGGTGCTGCGGAAGCATCACGGCCAGCCACTGCGGACCTGGGGCCTGGTGCGCAACAATTCATTAGTGCAGTTGTGGGAGCGATTAGTGGCGGTGGAAGTGGCGCGGCAACGGCGCTGGCAGGGGAGCAGTTCAATCGCCAGTTGCATCCTGTCGAATTGTCTTTCGTTCGTAGCAAGTCTGATGAGTACACCGGCGTCTGTGGCTGTAGTAAGCAGGAAGCAGAGCGTCTGCTGATGCGTGGCGCGCTGTACGCAAACGATCAGGATTGGCAGAGTTTGCTGACGCTTTACACACCCGAACAGGTGCAAAGCTACAAGGATGCACAGAGCTGGCTGGTGACAGAAGCAAACGCAAATGGCGCTCACCTGACGTACGTGGACGAGCGTGGCGTCACCATGAATGCGTTCAAGAGCACCAACGAGGACTTCAAGAATCAAGAGCTTTATGCAGTTCAAGCGTTTGCCGACAGCACGGGCAGGAATCTGTACTTCAATGCAGCCAATGTCCGCCTTGTAGAAGACGCGAGCTTCAGTGAGCTGATGCGTGCTTACACGCAAAATCCCACTGAAGAAGCCAGGCAAGCTTTGCTAGGTTTCAAGGACGGAGCAGGCGGCTTGGTCGACCTAGTGAACCCCAAGACATGGTTATCTATGCAGATGCTGCAGTGGTCGATGCTTCATGATCCCGAGGGAACCAGTAAAAAAATTGCTAATGGGCTAGCAGGCGAAGGCGGGAAGTTGATTGCCAATGTCTTGGTTGATTATACGCAGAAGGATTTGCAGGCTTTTCGTGATGCAAAGGCCTACGCAACTGGAGCACTTGCGTTTGAGGCATTGGCGGAAATTGCAACAGCGGGTGCAATCACTGCAGTAACTGCAGCGAAAATGACGGTTCGTTCAGGCCGGATGGCGGCTGAAGTATCTGAGGCCGCAGATGCAGTTGCAGATATGAATGATGCTTTGAAGAACGTTGATCGGGCTGTCGAACGTTCTAATAGTGTTTTTGTGGATGGTAAATCTGGTAATGGACGAGGATTGTTTTCTGTTGATAGTATTGGTGAATATAATCCTGGTCCGAGCAAGCCTCTGTTCGGTCAAGTCAACGATTTCTCATGTGTTGCTGCAAGTTGCAAAATGGCTGCTAACTTGGGTGACGTGCCAGAGGCTTATATTCGCACGGCGCTGAATACTGACGTCAGTGGAACCTATTTATCGGACGTTCCAAAGGCATTGGCTGATCTTGGTTATACTGGCAGAGTTAGTCACTTCAAAGAAGTTAACCTTGGGCAGATTGCAGATTTGTCTGGAAATGGTTCGGCTTTAGTGTTAAATGTCAAGGCCGGAGGTGGTCTGCATGCTGTTGTTGTTGACTTCGTTAAAGATGGGCGTGCGTATATCAGGGATCCATGGCCTTTGGGAACCGGTTCATCTTATTCGGTGTCCATGGAGGAACTGGGTACTGTACTGCAGGGTGGGGCTGTATCAATTGGTCATTGAGGTTTTTTAATGGATAGGGACGTAGTTTGCGATCTGTACACAAACGCCGCTTTTTCCGGGATTAATTTGAATGTCCTGAAAATTTTGGACCGGGAGTACTCGGGTCAAATGCCGGAAGAGTTTCCATCTTTTTTGGGTGTTAATGTTTCTAGGATAGATTTAGTTCCAGTTGTTATTGCAATGAGGGAGAAGGGTGCTGATGTTTTCTCCGTCCCTGTCATATACCGTGATTTTCATAAAATCTCGCATGGGTCGGCATACGAAATTGCGATAAGAAATTCAGAAAGTATTGGGTGTCGTGTTTCGTTGGAAAGAGATTTCGGATTTTATCCTCCGGTAGTTTGGAAGTTCGGTTTGGAGGGTGGGGCAGTATCTACAGGTGGACTCATGATGATAGATAGGTGCGACGGCCATGTTTGGACTATTCGTGATCATTATGAATATATGTTTGACTGCAATGCCATGGTGTGAGATGCGGAAAAATAATTTTCAGATTAAATATGGAGCGAAAGTGAATTGTGTGTGGTAAGTTTTGGATGAATAATTGAAAATTTCAATGAAAAATCTAGTGTTTGATAAAGCTAGTGAGGATGGTGTAAATGACGTGGCATTAAAGTGGGTTGGACATAATATATATGTTGCTTAATAAATGTCAGCTTTTTTTGTGAATGAGTGGTCGCCGCTCTCGGATTTTGTGGAATAAAATGCTGGCCGTCGAAGATAACGGGGTCATGTTCACTTATCAGGTGCGCCTGTGTCGACTTTGCCACCAGCGAGAGCATCTTCAATAGCCATAATCAAACATCGCTTGGCTCGACGATCACTGGTGGCGGCAACGTCGGTGATCGATGACCTGTACCGCGATGGAGTAAAAATTGGATCTATAAGTACTGCAGATGCAGTTCGATATGAAATGAGAACAGGTGAACTGGTTGGCGGAAAATCGCATTCACAGAAAGCAAAGGACTATACTAAAGTACTCCAGCGATGGTCAAAATAAAATCCTGAGACCTTTCATGAGGGATCTGCAGTAAATATGGGTTCAGCTGCGAAGTTGGCAGCAGATAGAGATTTAGTTGCAAAGGTGATCAAGGATATGCAGAATTTACTTAAAGGAGATTAAATTGGATTGTTATGATTTTTATTTGAAATTCATTGAAAATCTATCGCCAAGAGATTACTCGTCGAGTTTAAATGGGTGGGAAGGCGATATTCCATGGGTTGTGATATTTTCGTCGCTTGGAAGGTATTTTGCGAATGATTTCCCCGTATTGAACGAGGAAAAAAAGGATAACATTTTCTCGTTAATAAAATTAGCTATGGAAAAGGAAAGCAGCCTATCCACTTCTGTTGCGACGGGACTTTTGGAAGCGTTACACAAGGCTTCAATGAGAAATGGCTTGCCAGGCAATGAATTAATTGATCGTCTCGATATGGAATCTTCCCGATACCTGGCAGCTTGGGTAGAGTGGTCAGGATTGAAGTAATCCAAGGAGGACTTATCTTGCTACATCGACGTCTTTGGTCTAGGGTGTGTTATTAACTTTGAAGTGTCGACTCTCCGAAATTCAATGCCAGCTAAGACTAGAGATCTGCGGTTGATGATATCTTCCCTATAATTTGTGCCAGCCAAAACTGGAGGATTCGGCGAAAATCAGGCTTAAAGAGACCCATGGTCATGAAAGAAAGTCGAAGTTCACCGAAGAGTAGATCCCAATTGCCCTGAAGCAGACTAAGACCGGGACGACGGTCGAGGCGATTTGCCGCAAGATGGGCATTAGCTAATCCACCTTCTACGCTTGGCACAAGAGGTTTAGCGGGCTAGGCGTGTCCGAACTGCGCCGGCTACGCCAGCTTGAAGAAGAGAACCGCAAGTTCAAGCAGTTGGTCGCCGATCTGAGCCTGGACAAGGTCATGCCGCAGGAAGTGCTGTCAAAAAAGCTCTCAGGCCCACGTAGCGCGAGACTCTTTTGGACCATGTGGTCTATCTGGATCAAGTTGGATTTCGTCGGGCTGGCTCGGTCGTCAAGCAAAGTCGATCGGCTTAGTGTTACCAGCCTCTGGACAATGACGATGAGCTATTGCTCGACGGATCGAAGAGACTGCGGCCGTAAGGGTCCGCTATGGTTTCTGGTTAATCCAAATAATATTGCGGCGGGCCCGAGTAAAGACGGCACAGCGCTTAGAACTGCCAAGGATGTGGGGGCCATTACTTGAAAAAAAATCTAGCGGGGTACTGAAGCGTCCTCGTTAACTCGATCCACTTGGAAGTAGAGTTCCATCCCAAGGAGCTCTGTATGAAGAAGTCGAAGTT
>NZ_JBEGDX010000010.1:0-24920 GCF_040202975.1 Xanthomonas sp. WHRI 10207
ACTCAGTTGACGTGAAATGGTGGCGAAACATACTCGCAGCCCAAGACGTCTTTCAGAACGACGCGGTACTCGCGAGAATTGCTCCGTTCGCTATCGCTAATTGGATCAGCCATATCCACGAAGATCATTGCACCATTGCCCGGTGCAATAATTATCCATTTGCCTGGCGGGTGGAACTCCTCAAGAACAACTCTATCCAACTCCCAAGCGGTGTCGGATGCATTCTGTCGGCTTTGCACTTCAATGCTTCGTCCGTGAACAATGGCTGGGTAATCAGTGCTGTCCAGTGGTATTTTTATATCTTTGTGTGCTTTGTTCGAGAGGTTGAATGAGCCAAATGGATTTTCTTTGTTCCATGCCTTCAGTTTTTGAATGCCTTTGTATTCTATAGATAAGGCGCCTTCGCAACTGGGGCGCGCCAGGGCAGATGAGTGCGCGAGTGGAAATATTAAAAGTGCAAGTAAGATGGTGCTTTTCATCATGGCCCCGGAACAAATTGTGTATGCCGTCCACTGACATCCCATCGATTGTGCGAATCGATAGCTGTTTGTCTGGCTCCAGACTGCAGGAGTTGTTGCATTGCTTGTCTCGCTGAATTCTCACACTCTGAATTAGAGGAGAAGCTTTGTCCTTTCATCGAATCTTCTAGGGCTTGAGCCGCGTTTCTTGCGCCGCCGCCTATCCATCCATTGAAGTCACGGATGTGGTCCAGCTCGGCGCGTCGCGAGTCGCGTTTTTGGTCAAGGCTGTCATATCGCTGTCGGAGAAAAACGATCGGTGTGAAATCGACTTTATATTCATCTAAAGAGAAGCCGCCAGCAGCGCAGGTGCATGCCGACGATATCGACCAATCCAAGGTTGTTCTAGCAAGACTGCTTCCAGTGACTGTTGATACGCCATCGCCAGGAAATGTGCGTGTCTGGAGCCCTGGTGCCAGTGTCGGATTCCATACGATTGGATTTGTTGTCCACTGTAGTAGTCCATACATGTCGAACCACGTCATAGGCGAGCCACTAACATATCCGTAAGTGCTGACTCCAGCCATGAGCCCAACTGGATCACTTTGTGTATAGCGACCTGTAGATGCATCGTAGCCGTCACGGAAGTAGTTCTGATTCAGCCCACTCGCCGCATCAAACCGCTGTCCCGGGAAGCGCATATCCAACACCAGCGATGCTCCATCGCCATCCGGATCCTGATTCGGGGCGGTGTTGCCGAAGGCCTCGCCCTTCAAACTCCACGTCCACACCGCCACGTCGCGGGTGGGGTCGATGACCACGCGCGGGCTGCCCAGGTGATCGGGTTCGATGTAGTGCAGTTTGTTGGCGGTCGCTAATAGACCGACCGGTAGGTCGTCCAGCCAGATCGCCTGTTGCTTGGGCGCGCCGTTGCTGTCGTAGTCGCCGAGCCAATGGCCGGCTTCGTCATAGAGCGTGTAGGTGTTGGTGGTACCGAGGAAGCGGCGCACCTGCTCGCCACGGCCGTTGTAGCGGTAGTTCATGGTCACCGCGCCAGCGCGGCGGGCCTGGGTCATGCGGCCGGTGGTGTCGTAGGTGTATTGGCGGGCGGTGCCGCCGATGGCGGTGGTGTTGCCGGTGGCATCGTAAGTGCGGGCGACGCCAGCGACGGCACTAAGGCGGTGGCTGTCGGTCGGATAGCTATAGATCTGCGTAGCCGTGCCGACCTTGGCGCTGAGACGGTTGCCGGTAGCGTCGTAGCTGTAGCCGTCGATCAGGGTGCCGGTGCTGCCGTCCTTGAGGCCGGTCAGGCGGCCCAGCGTGTCGTAGCCCAGGCCGATCTCTGGCGTGGGATTGCCAGCGGGCGTCAGCGCGGTGAGGTTGCCGGCCGGGTCGAAACCGAAGCCCACCTCCAACCCGCCTGGGCGGGTGTCCTGGATCGCCAGCGGGCGATAGTCCAGATCGTACTGGCGGGCGAGGGTGCGGCCGTTGCCATAGGTCCAGCCGGCGGTCGGACCGAACGGGTAGTAGCTGGCGTTGCCCAGCACCACCTGCCGGCTGCCACCAGCCGGGGTGATGCCGACCTCGGTGGTCTGGCCTTGCGCGTTGCGCACGTAATCGACCACTGCGCCATCGGGATAGGTCATGCGCCGCAGCTGGCCGCCGACGGTGTAGTCGTAGCGCAGCACCAGCGCCTTGCCATTGCTGGTCTGCACCTTGCGCACCAGATCGCCGAAGCGGTTGTAGCAGTACTGAGTAATCGCGCCGCCATCCTGCATTTTGGTCAGGCGACCGATGGAGAAGGTTTCCCCACTGGTGCAGGCCGCCTGCGTCGCATCAAAGGTATAGGCGACATTGAGGCTCGTGGTGGGGTAGGTGACCTTGGTTAGGCGATTGAGCGCGTCGTAGCTGTAAGCAGTGGTGCCGCCGCGCGCGTCGGTCTGGGTGGCGCGGTTGCCGGCGCTGTCGTAGCTGTAGCTGGTGACGCCGGTGTCCGGGCTGGTGAGCTTCACCAGATCGCCGAAGCCGTTGTACTCGTACTTGGTGTCCAGGCCCTTGGGGTCGGTGACCTTGGTCAGGTTGTCCAGCGCGTCGTAGCCGAAGGTGGTGTCGGCCTTGATGCCGGCCACATCCTGCAGCGTGCGCGACAGCCGGTTGAGCGGGTCGTACTCGCTCTGCGTGGCGGTTGCCAGCGCATCGGTGACCTTGGTGGCGTTACCGTTGGCGTCGTACTCGAAGTCGGTCGGATCGCTGGCCGCGGTAGCCTGGGTCTTGAGCTGGCCAAGCTGGTTGTAGACGCGCGAGAGCGTGCGCTTCAACGTGCCTGCCGCATCTTTGGTGTCTTCCTTGATGCGATTGCCGGCATTGTCCAGCGTGTAATGCACGGTGTTGCCCGCATTGTCGGTAATGTCGGTCAGCCGGTGCGCCGCATCGTAGGTAAAAGCAGTGAACGCACCATCGGGCTGGGTGACCTGCTTGACCAGGCCGGTGGGCCAGTAGTCGATGCGGGTAATGCGGTCATCGGCCTCGCTGGACGCGTCGCTTCCGCGCACCTTGGTGGCGGTCAGCCAACCGCGCGGGTGGTAGCTGTAGTCGGTGACGATGCCATTGGTGTCCTTGATGGACAGCGGGCGGCCTGCGCCGTCGTAGGCGAGGTATTCGGTGATACGGCCTAGGGCGTCGGTGACTTTCCATAGGTCGCCTTTGTGGTGTGGGCAGGTCGTTGGTGTTGCTGCGCAGCTCGCATCATCGCTTATGTAATAGCTATAACTGGTGTTGTCGGCAGTATCGGTACGCGGGCCGTCGCTGGACAATAACAGGCCGGGCAAGAGGCAGGTGCCGGCGGCGACAGCGTCGTCTTCGCAGTAGCGGCGTGTGGTGACACGCGCTGTGGTCACCGTATCAGTTTGCGACACTGTCAGCGCCTGGCCTCGATCGTTATATGCCCAAAGTGTCGTAGCTAGGGTAAGTCCCGAAAAATTTTGAACTGACCGCCTGATCGGGAGCTGTAAATTGTGGTCCCAGGTGGTAGACGTCGTGCGTTTGAATTCTCCATTATTACTGGATTCTATTTTCTGGCCTAATAGTCCGTCTTTTGAGTAAATATAACGTGTCTCGGTACCCAAGAAATCTATTGAGGAGTCAGTGAATCCATTTGCATCATACGTGACTTTTTTTCCAGTTGTACAAGTCGTGCAGTTGGCAGTCTGGGATACCAGTTTTTTGACCCCATTAATTAATCTAAAGCTCATCTTCTCCGTCTGGCCCAGCGGGTAGGTGATCTCTGTTGAAGAGTCCTGTTCGCCATCTTTTGTGTATTTGTAGCTAATTAATGCTGTGGCTCCAGAATTTATAGCAGGCGAAAGACTTGATTGGGTTACACGTTTGGTCGCGTAGTCGTAGCGATGCCAGGAATACCAGGCGCCTGACTCGTCAAATATCTTGAATCCGGGATCATAAGTGTCGTTGAACTCGTATTTGATCGACGTCCCGTCTTGATGAACTACTTCGGTCAGGGAGTCTTTGGGGGAATAATATTGAAATTTTATCTTCTCTCCGTCAGGCAGTATGACGTGGCTTATGTGGAGAGAGGGTAGGTAATAAAATGTCAGCTGGCGACCTTGTGAGTCGCTGACTAATATTTTTTTATTTGCAACATCTCTGGAAATTGATACTTTATCACCGTTTGAATAACTAATTTCAATTAAATTCCCAGTGTTGTCATAACGTTCTTTATCTGCCCCTCTTTGCAGTGTCCAGCTCCCGGTTTCATCGGCTATCAGCTTGGCTTGCAGTTGTCCACTCAAGTTATGGACCTGAATCCCGTTGCGGTCAAAGTAAAGCTTTTCACCATCGGGTCGCGTGGCTATTGCGGATATAGAGGGGGAGTTAACGACGGTGTCTATCCTCATTCCATAGTTGAAGTGCCAGGAACTACTGAAATTAGGTTCGGGGGTCCGCGACTGACCTTGATCAAGATAATCGGTGGTTGGCGAATAGATGCGTTCAAGGCGTAGAGGTCCTGAGCCTGAAACGAAGTCAACTTCTTTCCTTATCTGACCACCTGATCCAGGAAAGACAGGGTTATTGATCGGGCATGTGTTGTCCTTGTGGTTAAAGCATCCGATCCAATTTCCCGAGGCATCCAATAGTGCTTCAAAGCCAATGGGACATCTCAGAGTCCTGTCTTTTCTAGCAACAAATGCGATCTGTCCACCCGGAGTGGAGCATTGGCCTTTGCTATCTCTAGAGCTTCCGGAGACAGTGATTAATCTCAGGTCACTAACGAGTTGGCCTTGCTGGTATTGAGGGCTGCCGCTCCAGCAAAGAAAATCTTGTTGAGACGTCTGACCCCAGCCGGTATCGACGGTCGATTCAGCTGGACATCCTGTCCGTTCTGCGTAGTAATTTTCGGACAATGGAACAATATTGGACTCGTTCGTTGTTGAGTCCCCGCCTTCACAGTCAGGGGTGGCGTAGAGTCCTTTGTATACCCCGCCACGTGCTCTACACCATGCTGCATAAGCAGCTACGCTTGCTCCCAGTCGATCACAAAGCATGTACTCCCAGTTATCAGCGTGCGCCGTACAAACCTTTTTGCCGCCTTGGTTTGTGCACTGTGAGTCCTGTGCCTCCGCGTCGACGGAAATCGTTGAGATAAATAATGCGACTAAGGAGAGTGCGAAAAATTTAAAATGCAATACGAATTTCGTCATTTCAAATTCCTTTTTGTGGAAGTTCCGTTTGCTACGCGTTAAGCAACTGTCATTGCTTAAACACGGTAACACGCTTTCCAAAAAAAAGACCGGCGCGAGCGCCGGTCTTTCTGCACTAAGTCGCCATTGCCTAGGCTAAGCAGACAACTCCAACAACAACTTATTCAACCGCCGCACATACGCCGCCGGATCCTTGAGGCTATCGCCCGCCGCTAACGCAGCCTGGTCGAACAACACGCGGCTCAAATCGCCGAAGCGGTCCATGTCTTGTTCCGCATCCAGCTTTTCGATCAGCGGGTGGGCGGGGTTGAACTCGAACACCGGCTTGCTTTCCGGTACGGCCTGGCCGCTGGCTTCCAGCAGTTGACGCATCTGCAGGCCCAGGTCGCCCTGGCCGATGGCGAGGATGGCTGGGGAGTCGGTCAGGCGGTGGGAGACGCGCACTTCGGCCACGTCGTCGCCGAGCGCGGCCTTGATGCGCGAGGCCAGACCTTCCTTGGACTTGGCGACTTCTTCCTGCGCCTTCTTGTCTTCTTCCGAATCCAGCTTGCCCAGGTCCAGGTCGCCGCGTGCGACATCAACGAACGACTTGCCGTCGAATTCGGTGAGGTAGCTCATCAGCCATTCGTCGATGCGGTCGGTGAGCAGCAGCACTTCGATGCCTTTCTTGCGGAAGACTTCCAGGTGCGGGCTGTCCTTGATCTGCGCGTAGCTTTCGCCGGTGAGGTAGTACAGCTTGTCCTGGCCCTCGGTCAAGCGGCTCACATAATCGGCCAGGCCCACGCTCTGCGCGCCGGTGGTGTCATGCGTTGACGAGAAACGCAGCAGGCCAGCGACCTTTTCGCGGTTTGCATAATCCTCGGCCGGGCCTTCCTTCAATGCCTGGCCGAAGTTACGCCAGAAGGTGGCGTAGTCGTCCGGCTTGTCCTTGGCGAGTTTTTCCAGCATGTCCAGCGAGCGCTTGGTCAGCGCGGACTTCATCGAGTCCACCACCGGGCCGGATTGCAGGATTTCGCGCGAGACGTTGAGCGACAGGTCCGACGAATCCACCACGCCCTTGATGAAACGCAGGTAGAGCGGCAGGAACTGCTCGGCCTGGTCCATGATGAAAACGCGTTGCACGTACAGCTTCAGGCCCTTGGCCGAATCGCGGTGATACAGGTCGAACGGGGCGCGGCCGGGCACGAACAGCAGCGAGGTGTATTCCAGCTTGCCTTCGACCTTGTTATGGCTCCACGCCAGCGGGTTGCCCGCATCGTGCGCGAGGTGCTTGTAGAACTCCTGATATTCCTCGTCCTTAATCTCGGACTTGGGGCGCGTCCACAACGCGCTGGCGCGGTTGACCGCTTCCCACTCCGGCTCGGCGGGCGCATCGGCCTGTTCGCCGTGATGCTCCTTGCGCATTTCGATCGGCAGCCCGATGTGGTCGGAATACTTCTTGAGGATGTTGCGCAGGGTCCAGCCGTCGGCGAAAGAATCTTCGCCTTCCTTCAGTTGCAGCACGATACGGGTGCCGCGCTCGGGCTTGTCGATGCTGGCGATTTCGAATTCGCCTTCGCCACGCGAGGACCAATGCACGCCTTCGTTGGCGGGCAGGCCGGCGCGGCGCGAGTACACGTCGACCTGGTCGGCGACGATGAAGGCGCTGTAGAAACCGACGCCGAACTGGCCGATCAGGTTGGCGTCCTTCTTCTGGTCGCCGCTCAGATGCTTGAGGAAGTCGGCGGTGCCGGACTTGGCGATGGTGCCTAGATGCGAGACCGCATCCTCGCGGCTCATGCCGATGCCGTTGTCGTCGATGGTGACGGTGCGCGCGTCCTTGTCGTAGTCGACGCGGATGCGCAGCTCGCTGCCGCCTTCCAGCAGCTCGGGCTTGACCAAGGCTTCGAAGCGCAGCTTGTCGGCGGCGTCGGCAGCGTTGGAAACCAGCTCGCGCAGGAAGATTTCCTTGTTCGAGTACAACGAATGGATCATCAGCTGCAGCAGCTGCTTGACCTCGGTCTGGAAGCCCAGCGTCTGCTTGTCGGTGTCAACGGTCATTGGGGTCGTGCTCCATGGTGGTCCGGGCCGCACTGCGGCCGATGGCCTGGGGGATGAGGCCGTGGGCGGTTTTTTTCAAGGCGTGCCTGCGCGAAGGTGTGGCGCATTGGTGGCCCGGGCGGGCGGGGCGGGCATGCCGGCGGCAGCGGTATCATGGACGGCCATCGCCTGCATTCCGACCCATGCCGCCACTTGCGCCACCTGTGTTACGCCGTCGTCCGCCTGCCACAGGCGCGTTGCGATGAGCCGCCCGGCACGGCCGGCGCCGCGTGGCGCCGAAGGCCAGGTGCGCATCGTGGGCGGGCGCTGGCGCAACACGCGGTTGGCGGTGCCGGACCTGCCGGGCCTGCGCCCCAGCAGCGACCGCGTGCGCGAAACGGTGTTCAACTGGCTGATGCCGCGGCTGCGCGGGGCGCGTGTGCTGGATCTGTTTGCCGGCTCCGGCGCGCTGGGGCTGGAGTCGGTCTCGCGCGGGGCCGCGCATGCCACGCTGATCGAGCGCGACCTCGGCCTGGCGCAGCGGCTGCGCGAGCACGTGACCAAGCTGGAGGCGGCCGATCAGGTGCAGGTGCTGCAGGAAGACGCGCTGCGCTGGCTGGAGCGCGCGCCTGCGGCCCTGGTCGACATCGTCTTCGTCGACCCGCCGTTCGCGGCCGGTCTGTGGCCGAGCGTGTTCGAACGCCTGCCCGCACATCTGGCCGCCGAGGCCTGGCTGTATCTGGAAGCGCCGGCCGACCTGGCGCTGCAGCTGCCGGCCGGTTGGCACCTGCATCGCGAGGGCGGTACCCGGCAGGTGCGCTATGCGCTGTATCGCCGGGCCGCTGCTACACTGAACGGCGATCCGACCCCGGTAGTTTCCGTATGAGCGTGGCCAACAGCCGCACCGCCGTCTATCCCGGTACCTTCGACCCGATCACCAATGGTCATATCGACCTGGTGAACCGTGCCGCGCCGTTGTTCGAGCGCGTGGTGGTGGGCGTGGCGTACAGCCCTTCCAAAGGCCCGGCATTGCCGCTGGAAAAACGCGTCGCGCTGGCACAGGAAGCGCTGGCGGCGCACAAGAATGTAGAAGTGCGCGGCTTCGATACGCTGCTGGCGCACTTTGTGCGCGACATGCATGCCGGTGTGCTGCTGCGCGGCCTGCGTGCGGTGTCCGATTTCGAATACGAATTTCAGATGGCCAGCATGAATCGCCATCTGATCCCGGAAGTGGAAACGCTGTTCCTCACTCCGGCCGAGCAATACAGCTTCATTTCGTCGTCGCTGGTGCGCGAGATCGCGCGGCTGGGCGGCGACGTTTCCGGCTTCGTGCCGGCCTCGGTGGTCGAAGCCTTGCGGCAAGTGCGCGAGTCCCGCGCGCAGGCCTGATCTCATCTGTCGTTCCATCACCACGCTTTTCAAAGGGAGGAGTTTCATGAAACACACCATGCGCGCTCTGGCGCTCGCTTCGATCGCCGCTCTGGCGGTCACCGCCTGCAAGAAAGAAGAGCCGGCGCCGACCGCCGCTGCCGCCCCGGCAGCGCTGAAGGCCCCGGCCAAGGACGACAACGCCGGCTGGAAGAAGTACCTGCAGGAAGTGGTCGGCCAGAACCTGGGCGCCACCACCAACAGCCCGTTCCTGTACTACTTGCCGCCGGAATCCGATGCCGAGTTCGCCGGCAGCTACGAGCGTCAGCTGGAAAGCGTCAAGACCGCGCTGGCGCGTGGCGTGCAGCCGGGCAACATGCTGGCCTTCGGTTCGTCCGCCTCCACCAAGATGGCCGACCTGATCGACGCCGCGTTCAAGGACGTGCAGCCGGATTCGATGAAGGGCGTGCGCGTGCTGTTCATTGGCGACGCCGCCGAGAATGCGCGCGTGCAGACCATCGTCCAGCCCAAGGGCGCGGAATACACCTTCGTTGAAGCCAAGTAATGCCGTATCAGGCCGGATGCGCGGGAGGGCGCACCCGGCCGCGGCGTGGAAACGCACCATGCTGCTGAAGTTGCACTCCCTCGTAGCCGGCCTGTCTGGGCCGGCTTCCGGCAACGCCCCCGGCGTTGTCGTCCGGCTCGCCTGCGCGGTTTGCGCCTGCCTGCTGCAGCGCGCTGCGCCCCGATCTGCGGAGCTGCCATGTCGCTGAAGATCAATGCGCTGTGCGTCAATTGCGACGTCTGCGAACCGGCATGCCCGAATCAGGCGATCTCGATGGGCGAAACCATCTACGTGATCGATCCGGCACGCTGTACCGAATGCGTGGGCCATTTCGACGAAGCGCAATGCGTGGTGGTGTGCCCGGTCGAGTGCATCGACCCGGATCCGGACATTCCGGAAACCCATGATCAATTGCTGGCCAAGCTCATGCAGCTGCAGCGCGATCACCCCGAACTGTACGAACAGGAGCCTCCCGTCCCGTGAGCACTTTCTCCCAACGTTTTTCGACACGCGGCCTGCTGTTGCTGGCCCTGGTACTGGCACCGCCGGCCTGGTCTGCGGATGGCGCCAAGCCTTCCGCCGGCGCGCCCGCTGCAGTCGCAACGCATCCGCCCGGTGCGGCGGTGGCCAGCGGCCATGCATTGGCCACCGATGCCGGGTTGCAGATCCTGCGCGAGGGCGGCAACGCGTTCGATGCGGCCATTGCGGTGTCGTCCACGCTGGCGGTGGTCGAGCCGATCAGCTCGGGCCTGGGCGGCGGTGGCTTCTTTCTGCTGCACGATGCCAAGACCGGCAAGGACGTGATGCTGGACGCGCGCGAATACGCGCCGGAATCGGCCACGCCGGAAAAATTCCTCAATAAGCAGGGCGAACTGGACCGCGACCGCTCGGTCAACGGGCCGTGGTCGGCCGGCATTCCCGGTCTGCCCGCCGCGCTGGTGGAGCTGGCGTCCAAGCACGGCCGGCTGCCGCTCAAGCAATCGCTGGCGCCGGCGATCCGCATCGCCAGCGACGGCTTCCCGGTGTATGCGCGCATGGCCAAGGGCTACGCCTCGCGGCGCGAAGTGATGGAGCGCTATCCCGGGACGCGTGAGGTGTATTTGCGCGGCGGGAAACCCATTGCCGAGGGCGACACCTTCAAGCAACCCGAGTTGGCGCATACCTTGAAGCTGCTCGGCGACAAGGGCTTTGACGGGTTCTACAAGGGCGAGACCGCCAAGAAGCTGATCGCCGGCGTCAAGCAGGCGGGCGGACATTGGAATGCGGCGGAGCTGGCCGGTTACACGGTGAAAGAGCGCACGCCAATCCAGTTCGATTATCGCGGCTGGAAGATCACCACCGCGCCGCCGCCGTCCTCGGGTGGTATTGCCCTGGCAGCGATGCTGCAGATTCTGGAAGGCTGGGACTTGAACAAGCTCGATGAAGTGCATCGCACGCATCTGGTGGTGGAATCGATGCGCCGTGCCTACCGCGACCGCACGTTCTTCCTCGGCGACCCGGACTTTGTCGACGTGCCGCAGCGCGTGCTGACCAGCAAGGATTATGCGCAAGGCCTGCGTGCCACCATCAATCCGGACAAAGCCACGCCCAGCGATCTGTTGTCAGGCAACCCCACGCCGCTGGAAGACGACGAGACCACGCACTTTTCCATCATCGATGGCGAAGGCAATCGCGTTGGCGGCACCCAGACCGTCAACCTGCTGTACGGCTCGGGCCTGATCCCCAAGGGCACCGGCGTGCTGCTCAACGACGAAATGGACGACTTTGCGCTGAAGCCGGGCACGCCGAACGCCTTTGGCGTGATGGGCTACGCGGCCAACGCCCCCAAGCCGGGCAAGCGCATGCTCAGCTCGATGACGCCCACCTTCATGGAATCGGCCGACAAGGCGATCGTGCTGGGTACCCCGGGCGGCAGCCGCATCATCACCATGGTGCTGCTCGGCATCCTGGGTTACGACGCGGGGCTGGATGCGCAGGCGGTCAGTGCGTTGCCGCGCTATCACCATCAGTGGTTGCCGGACGTCATCGATGCCGAAACCGACGCGTTCTCGCCGCAGACCGCCAAGGGCCTGCAGGCGATGGGCCACGCGCTCAAACTGCCCGGCGACACCGCAGAAGGCGGCCGCGGGTCCAGCCATGTGTGGGGCAACCTGCAGACGGTGGAATGGGACAAGCGCAGCAATGTGCTCAGTGGCGGCAGCGACCCGCGTAACCCGGTGGGCAAGGCGGAAGTGCAGTTGGATGCGGCAGCTCGTTGATACAAGGGGGGCAGACGGCAGCGGAAGGTGAGCTCCCGCCAGGCTCTGCACGGCACTGAGGGAGCGAGTGAAGCACCATCTCGTAAGAGTTACCTGACAGCTATGAGGCGTCTTGCAGAGATAGGTGTCGGCTGTGGCGCGATGGTGGCATCGCAGTGGGACGCCACCATCGCATGGCCTAAAAGTCGAAGTGATCTACTGCGCCTCCGTTGAAACAGTTGGCTTCGGCTACGTTTGGGTTATTCCTGTTGGCCGGTTCTTGTGGATAGACATGGCAGGCGCTATACGGAGCTGCGTTGCCTGCAAATCGGATAGTGAAGTGCTGCTGATCATCGCTAGCGCTTGTATGAACGCCTGCGTTTGCCATCACTCTCACCTGGCAGTTGGAGGCTGCTGCAGTGTTACTGCAGGTATCCAGCGTACCGCGCAGGGGCTCCGGGATGTTGTCGTACATGTTAGTGATCCACTGGTTCACGCTCATGTTGGCATTTGCATTCCATTGCATTGTCGCAGAGGCGGTTTGGCTCATTAACAATATCCCCGCAGACAAGCCAATGATCGTGTTGCGCCAGACTTTCCCGCGTTGGTGGGGCGTGTGTGGGCCCACTGAGGAGCGTCCAGAAAGAGAGGATTGAGTGATCGGGCGGTTGCTCATCGGTGATCCTTTGGCAAACAGAGAGTTAATGAACTGCTACACGTGGCCGCGCGTCGGGCAGTGCGATGGGAGGTGCGGCATTGCCGCAACGCCAATCTAGGCGTGTGGCAATCTGAAAAATTGGGGGAGACGACGAGGCTTGCGGTTGTTTCTATTGAAATTCGCGTGGGACGCCGCGCAGTTGTTTTTCCGCTACGCCAACTGGGTGCGAACGCCGACAGACTGCGATGCAGGCAGCAGAAAATTCGGGTGAATCGCGAGGGTGTCAGCGCGCAGTCGCGATTGCTGTCATCCGGCGATGTTGGCGATCCGTGCTTTGGAGCGACGACACGCCGGCGATGTCGGTGCGTCGCAAGATCTGTGCAGCTGCCTGCATCTCGCGTGCTCGCCCGGGCTTGTGGCAGCACCGACATCCGGCCACCATTGGGCGATGAACAATCTCAATCTGCTGATGATCACGGCCGCCGTCCTGCTTTCCCCCACTGCCTGTTCGGCACAGACCGCTACGGAAAAGACCGGCGGTTCGATCCACGTCAATCAACTCGGTTATCTGCCGGGCTCAGCCAAGTTGGCGGTGGTCGGGTTGCCGCAGGGCACGGCGCCGGGGGCGGACCGTTTCACGGTCGAAGATGCGCAGGGCCGCACGGTGCTGAAAGGCACGTTGCAACCGCCAGCGCTGTGGTCGCCGGCCGGGCAGCAGGCGCGGGTGGCGGATTTCTCCAGCGTGCGTGCGCCGGGCACCTACCGGTTGAAGATCGATGGGTTGCCGACCTCGGACGCATTTCCGATCAACGCGCATGCGTATCAGCCCGTGGTCGATGCCTCGCTCAAGGCGTTCTATTTCAACCGCGCCAGCACCGCGCTGCCGGCGCAGTTCGCCGGGCGCTATGCGCGTGCGTCCGGGCATCCGGACACGCAGGTACGCATCCATCCATCGGCCGCATCGGCCACGCGTCCGGCCGACAGCGTGATCAGCGCGCCCAAGGGCTGGTACGACGCCGGCGATTACAACAAGTACATCGTCAACTCCGGTATCAGTACCTACACCTTGCTGGCGGCCTACGAGCACTACCCGGCGCTGTTCAAGGCGCAGGCCCTGACCATCCCCAACGACGCGCCCGGCGTACCCGGCATCCTGCAGGAAACCTGGTGGAATCTGGAATGGATGCTGGCCATGCAAGACCCGGCCGATGGTGGCGTGTACCACAAGCTCACCGACAAGCAGTTCGACGGTCTGGTAATGCCCGATCAGGCCAAACAGCAACGCTACGTGGTGATGAAGGCCACGGCGGCCACGCTGGATTTTGCAGCGGTGATGGCAGCGGCCAGCCGTGTGTATGCGCCGTTTGAAAAGAAGTATCCGGGTGTGTCGGCGCGCATGTTGAAGGCGGCGCGTGATGCCTGGGCGTGGGCGCAGCAGCATCCGGATGTGATCTATCGCCAGCCGGACGACGTGCGGACCGGCGGCTATGACGATGCGCAGGTCGACGACGAATTCGCGTGGGCGGCGGCGGAGTTGTATGTCACCACCCGCGAGGATGGTTTCTACGATGCGATGCTGGCGCGCAATGTGCCGGCCAGCGTGCCGGGCTGGAGCAATGTGGGCGGGCTGGCCTGGATGTCGCTGGCCGCGCATCGCGACACGCTGACCGCGCATGCGGATCGTGCGCGCATCACGGCTGAGATCACCGGTCTGGCGCAGCAGTTGACCGAGCAATGGCAGGCATCGCCGTGGCGCCTGGCCATGACTGACAAGGATTTCGTCTGGGGCAGTAATTCCGCCGTACTCAACCGCGCGATGATGCTATTGCAGGGCTATCGCCTGACCCAACAACGGACGACGCTGGATGCCGCGCAATCGCATCTGGATTACATCCTGGGGCGCAATCCGCTGGGGTTGTCGTTTGTCACCGGGGTAGGCCAGCGCACGCCGATGCATATCCACCATCGCCCCTCGGAGGCCGACGGCATTGACGCGCCGGTGCCGGGCTGGTTGGCCGGCGGCCCGCAGCCGGGCCAGCAGGACGCCAAGGACTGCAAGGTGCCGTATCCGTCCACGTTGCCGGCGCTGTCGTATCTGGATAACACCTGCAGTTACGCGAGCAATGAAGTCGCCATCAACTGGAATGCGCCGCTGGTGTATGTGAGTGCGGCCATCGAGGCCTCGACGCGCTGATGGCTGCCTGAGGTTTCTAGCAAGCTGCACGATCAGGCCGCAGCTCTGTCACTGTATTTAGTGGCTATCTAATGCGTGCGCGCAGTGGGGCTGTCCCTTCTCCCCTCGGGAGAAGGTGGCGCGTAGCGCCGGATGAGGGGCGCCTCAGCAACCTGCCGATGCCTGGCATGACAAACGCGTCGCTACGCGTCGCTACGCGCCGGCAGCGGTGAATCGCCTACGTCCTCGCTGACGTAGCCTCACCCCAACCCCCACTGCGCCCTCCGGCCCGCGCTTGCAGCGCGGGCGCTCCAAAGCGCGCGCGCCAATGGCGCGCAAGCGGTGCCTTCTCGCCCCGAGGGGAGAGGGGCTTCAAGCCGCCGATTCCCTCACCAGCGCTGTTGCAGTGCGATCGGCGATCGTCCAGCGCGCATCAGCTTTTGGATCTGTCCGATGAAGAGACTCACTCCACCCGCGTTCCGAAAATCCGGTCGCCCGCATCACCCAGGCCGGGCAGGATGTAGCCCTTTTCATTGAGGTGGTCGTCGATGGCGGCGGTGTAGACCTCCACGTCCGGGTGCACGGCTTCCAGCGCTTTCAGACCTTCTGGCGCGGCGACCAGGAAGATGCCCTTGATGCGGCGGGCGCCAGCGCGCTTGAGCATGTCGATGGTGGCGATCAAGGTGCCGCCGGTGGCCAGCATGGGGTCAAGGATCAGCGCGTCGCGTTCTTCCAGGCGGCCGGTCAGGCGTTCGAAGTAGGGTACCGGTTGCAGGGTTTCTTCATCGCGTTGCAGGCCGACCACACTGACGCGCGCCGCGGGGATCAGTGCCAGCACGCCTGGCAGCATGCCAAGGCCTGCGCGCAGGATCGGCACCAGGGTGATCTTGGCGCCGGCGATGCGCTGCACATCGACCGGGCCGGCCCAGCCCTGCTGCACGTGCGATTCGGTGTCCAGGTTGGCCGTGGCCTCGTAGGCCAGCAGGGTGCCGAGTTCGGTCACGAGTTCACGAAAGCCCTTGGTGCTCAAGGCGGCATCGCGCAGCAGGCCGATTTTGTGCTGGACGAGAGGGTGGCGGACTTCGACGATTTTCATGGGCAGCGACAGACGGGAGAGGCCCACAGTGTGCCGCAGCCACGCGTGGCGCTGCCACACATCGGGTGTGATCGCGCTTACATATGTCATGTCGGTGAAACGTCGCAGACATAGTGTGTGCACCCATTCTTAACCGATTGGGGAAGCACTCGTGTTGAACAAGACTCCGCTCTGCCTGGCGATCACGCTGACGCTGGCAACCGCCGGCTGGGGCCCGCAGGCACAGGCGGCAGAGGCTGCTGCTGCCTCCGGCGCAGCCAGCGGTGCAGCGGCCATCGATCTGGAGCGGCTGGAAGTGCGCCCGCAGCTGGAAGCGCAGGAGCGCGCAGTCGATCTCAAACGCGCGTCCGATGCGATCCAGGATGCGGTGGCCTCCGATGCGATGGGCCGTTACCCCGACAAGAATGTTGCAGAATCCTTGCAGCGCCTGCCCGGCGTCAGCGTCACCCGCGATCAGGGCGAGGGGCGCTTTGTGGTGATCCGCGGCCTGGATTCGTCGCTCAACAGCGTGACCATCGACGGCATGAGCATGGGTACGCCCGAAGACGGCACGCGCTCGGCGCCGCTGGACGTGATTCCGTCCGATTCCACCGAGCGCTTGAAAGTGGTGAAGTCGCCCACGCCGGACATGCCGGGCGATTCGATCGGCGGCGCGATCCAGGTGGAATCCACCTCCGCGTTCGATCGCGACGGGCGCACGCTGCGCGGTTCGATCGAAGGCAGCCATCAGTCGCTGTCGGGCAAGACCAGCCCCAAGGGCGCGTTCAATTACAGCGACATCTACAACGGCACCTTCGGTGTGGCGGTGGGTGTGAACTATCAGGACCGCGAGTTCGAATCCGACAACACCGAAGTGGCGTACGACGCCTTCGCCGGTGGCGCTGCCGACGACCTGTTTGCTGGCGAAGTGCAGCGCCGTAAGTACTTCATCGAGCGCACCCGCATGGGCGCCAACCTCAATCTGGATTGGCGCCCGGACGCCGACAACCGCTACTACCTGCGCTCGCTGTACAGCCGTTTCGACGATGCCGAAACGCGCCAGCGCACCATCTTTGGCCTGGCCGATGGGCAGGTAAGCGCCAACGGCGATGGCACCTACAACGTGGCCGATCTGCCGGCAGACAGCATTGCCAAGCGCGTGCGCTACCGCACCAAGAAAGAAGACAACACGGCGATCAGCTTCGGCGGCGAAAACCGCCTGAGCAGCGCCACGCTCGATTACAAGGTGGGCTACACCAAGACCACCGAGCGGGTGAACGATGAGATGGAAGCGCGCTTCGACTACGACGGCGACGACCTGTCGGCCACCGTGGATCAGCGCAGTGGTATCCCGCGGCTGGGTTTCTCCGATAACGGATGGCAGAGCAACCAGGACTTCGTGTTCGACCGCTTCGTGCTGGCGCCCAAAACGGTGGACGACAGCGAGCGCAGTGCGCAGGTCAATGTGCGCTTCGACGGCGAACATTCCAGCCTGAAGATGGGTGTGCTCGGTCGCTGGCGCGAACGCGATGTGGACGTCAACGAACAGGAACTGCGGCGTGGCCCGGCGATCGATCTGAGCAGCTGGACAACCGCCGCACCGGAGCACCGTGGCGGCACCTTGGGCGAAAGCATCGGTTCGGACGGCATGCGCCGCTACTGGCGTGCGTCGGGTGGTCTGTACAGCGCACGTCCGCAGGAGGTGGGCGGCAATGTGCAGACCTCTCTGCAGGACGACTACACCGCGAGCGAAGACGTGTTCGCCACGTATGCGATGGGCACCTGGGATATCGGAGCGTTGCGCATGATTGCCGGCGTCCGCGTGGAGAACACCCAGTTCAACGCCACCGGTAACCAGGTGGACGTGGCCGAAAACGGCCGCACCGCCACGGTAACGCCGCGCCAAGCCTCCAGCAGCTACACCAATGTGTTGCCGGGCCTGCACCTGCGTTACGACAGCGGCAACGACTGGGTGTTGCGGTTTGCGGCCAACAAGACCTTGTCGCGCCCGTCGTTCGGCGATGTGTCGCCACGCGTGAGCATCAACCGCGGCGATGAAGAAGTGAGCATCGGTAACCCGGACCTCAACCCGTATCGCTCCACCAATCTGGATCTGTCGTTCGAAAAATACATCGGCAGCACCGGGCTGGTGTCGCTGGGCGTGTTCAACAAGTCGATCGACGATTACATCGTGCAGACCCTCAGCACCACCGATGCCGAATTTCCTGGCCTGCAGGTGACACGCTCGATCAATGGCGACACCGCCAAGGTGCGCGGCGCCGAGTTCAATTGGCAGCAGACGCTGGACTTCCTGCCCGAAGGCTGGAACGGCGTGTTGGTCGGTGCCAGCGCCACCGCCCTGGACAGCGACTTCGACCCGGGCCTGAGCAATCGTGCCGGCGACGACTTCATGCTGCCGCGCTCGTCCAAGCGCATCTACAGCGGCCATCTGGGCTATGAAAAATACGGCTTCAGCGCACGTGTGGCGGCGGTGTATCGCAGCGAATATCTGGACACCATCGGCCAGAGCCGTGCGTACGATATCTATGTCGCCCCGCACACCCAGCTGGATGTCAGCATGAGTTATCAGTTCAACAGCCACGTCAGCCTGTATCTGGAAGCGCAGAACCTGCTGGATGAGCCATTGGAGCTGTACCAGGGCGTGCCCTCGCGCACGCTGCAGAACGAAGAGTACGGCCGCACCTATGCGCTGGGCCTGAAGGTGGCGCTGTGATGCGGACTGGCGTATTGCTGAACTCCACACTGTTTGCGAGCGCGTTGCTGTTGGCAGGCTGCGCGACCAAGCCGGTCGACCGCGAAGCCGACGAAGCGCTGCTCACCGACCCCATGCTCAGCGAGGCGAAGGTGGCGCATGAAGTGGTGCCGGAAGCCTTCATCACCGCATTGACGCCGTCCGACAATCTGGATTCGCCGGCCAGCTGGATCGCGCCCGATGGCCGCCGCTGGGTGATCGCCACGTCCAAGGCCACGCATGCGCTGGTGGTATTCGATGGCGACAGCGGCAAGCGGCTGCGCGTGGTCGGCGGCAAGGGCAAAGCGCTGGGCAAGCTGGATCGGCCCAACGGGATTTCGGTGGTAGATGATCTGGTATTCGTGGTCGAGCGCGACAACCGCCGCGTGCAGGTGTTTTCGCTGCCGGAGTTCAAACCGCTGACCGCGTTCGGTCAGGACGACTTGCGCGAGCCTTACGGATTGTGGGTGCGCAAGCATGACGGCGGCTACGAGGTGGTGGTCAGCGACAACTACATGTCGCCGGCCAACAAGGACCAACCGCCGCCGCTGGCCGAGCTGGGCCAACGCTTCCGTCGTTATCAGTTGAATGCGGTAGGGCAGGGCTTGCAGGCGCGGCTGACGCAGAGTTTTGGCGACACCACCGAGGCCGGTGCGGTACGCATCGCCGAGTCGGTATTCGGCGATGAGGCCAATGCGCGGCTGCTGATTGCCGAAGAAGATGTGGCAGTGGGCACGCAGTTGCGCGAGTACGGCATGGACGGGCGCTATCGCGGGCGCGACGTGGGCGCCGGGCTGTTCAAGGCGCAGGCCGAGGGGTTGACCTTGCTGCAGTGCGCCGATGGCAGCGGCTACTGGATCGCCACCGATCAGTTCAAGGATCGCAGCGTGTTCCAGGTGTTCGATCGCAAGACGCTGGCGCATGTGGGCGCCTTCGCCGGTCGTGTGACCGCCAATACCGATGGCGTGTGGCTGGATCAACGCGGCGATGCGCGCTTTCCCGGCGGCGTGTTCTACGCGCTACACGACGACCAGGCGGTGGCCGCATTCGATTGGCGCGACATCGCACGCACTCTGCGCCTGAAGGACTGCGCACCATGAGTGCCGCGCGTACCGCGTGCTACGCAGCGCTGTCGTTGATGGCGTTTGCTGCTAGCCACGCGCTGGCTGGCGAGCGCAACGCCGAGCCGAATACGCAGGTGCCGGCCGGGTCCACCCATTACGTGGCCGACGGCTTCCCGGACCGCATCGTCGCCACGCCCGCACAGGACGCGGCGACAGGCTTCGCGGTTGCCTGGCGCACCGATGCCAGCGTCGATCAGCCGTGGCTGGAACTGGTGATCGCCGGCGATTCGCCCGACGTCGGCACACCGCGGCGTCTGCGTGCCAGCACCGCCACGCTGACCAGCGAAAATGGCCGCTCGCACCATCATCGCGCCGACGTCGACGGCCTCAAGCCCGACACGCTGTACGCCTACCGCGTGCAGGGCCATGACACCTGGGGCGCGTGGAATCACTTCCGCACCGCGGCCACGGCGCAGACCCCGCTGACGTTGCTGTATTTCGGCGATACCCAGAACAAGAATCTCAGCCTGGTGTCGCGGGTGATCCGCCAGGCCTGGCGTTCGGCGCCGGATGCACGACTGGCGCTGTTTGCCGGCGATCTGGTCAGCGGCAAGGACGGCCAGGACGACAACGAATGGGCGGAATGGTTCGAAGCCGGGCGCTGGTTGCTGGAAGGCACCGCAGTGGCGCCGGCACCGGGCAATCACGAGTACCACGAAGAGGGCGATGAGACCCCGCAGGCCACCCGCACCCTGGGCAGCCATTGGCCGGTGACGTTCGCGTTGCCGCGTAACGGGCCGTCGGCCACTGCGCGTACCAGCTATTGGTTCGACTACCAGGGCGTGCGCATCGCCGTGCTCGACGGCACCTCGGTGCTGGACCTGGGCACCGGGCCGGCGCAGGCGCAATGGCTGGACAAGGTGCTGGCCGACAATCCGCACCCGTGGTCGATCGTGCTGATCCATCAGCCGTTCTTCTCGCCGCGCGCCGATCGCGAGAACGAAAAGCTGGTCGAGCAGGTCTTGCCGGTGATCCGCCGGCACAAGGTGGATCTGGTGCTGCAAGGGCATGACCACACGTACGGCCGGCGCGGCGACCAAGCCGGGCAGGCCACGCCGGTCTTCGTGGTGTCGGTCGCCGGGCCCAAGCAGTACCGGCTCTCGGACATTGCGCGCAAGACCATGCGCCCGGTGGGCGAAGACACCCAGCTGTATCAGGTACTGCGTATCGACAACCAGCAGCTGGTCTATGAATCGCGCACTGCTACCGGGCGGCTGTACGACGCGTTCGAACTGCAACGCGACGCAAGTGGCGGCAAGCGGCTGATCGAACACGAGCAAGGGCGCATCGCACCGCGCGATTGCCCGCGCAACGCCACGCTCAAGGGGCGCGCGGATCGGTGCTGGGAGTGAGTTGAGCAGGCGCGTAAGCGTTAGCGAGCGTGTGCCCCACGGCGGTGACGCCATCCAGAAGATGGCGACGTGTGCACTGGCGCGTAAAGCGCCTGCACCGCGCAGCGGAGCCCTGCATATTCAACTGACCGCGGACTGCTGCGAGGTCGAGCGGCTAACACCACCACCGCGTTCACCGCCAGGCGGGCGCGGTCGGTACTCGATGTGGCCTATACCAAGTGCATAATCTGGATCAGAGCGCTCCATCCGTGCGCATCTGATAACTGCGCGTTGCGTTTTAGAGCAGCTAACAAAACTACTGTGCAGCCGCCAGGCGGGCGCGGCCGGTGCTCGGAATCCTCATGTACCACCCGTACACTCCGGTTCCTCCGCGCCGTCCACACCCACCTGACGACTGCTCGCTACGTTTTGTTAGCTGCTCTTATTGGTCGCTCTAAATATGACAAAACGGCGAAGGTTTCATCGGGCATTCGATGGAATTTATGCGTCGTTTCAAAACTTCGCGGATGCATCGATTCTATAGATGAAAAATGCGATTGATCATCAGGTAATGTGAATTACATCACATCATTAGTGCGACTACGGTTGGCGCAGCTGAGCCGCCAACCGAGTAGCCGATTCGATTCGATGCTGCGGTGACGGCTCTGGCTCCCCCAGCCCACCGAGTCGCCCCCCATGATTCCCCAATTGATTCACCTGACCGCACCCACCAAGCACTTGCTGTGGGAAGAGCGCCGGGTTTGCGATCGTTTGCAGCGTTTGTTGCCCGGATGGACCTGTCACGTCTGGGACGATGTCGATAACTCTGAACTGATGCGACGTGCGTTTCCCGAGTTTGCCCAGCGCTACGAGCGCATCCGTTTTGGCGTGATGAAAGCGGACATCGCGCGCTGTGCGTACATGCATGCGCACGGCGGTTTTTACTTCGACACCGACTACAAACTGCTGCGTCCACTCGGTGCGGAGGTCCTGTCGCAGCAATGCGTGCTGCCCATTGAAGAAGGCGCGCCCGGCAACGACGACTTCAAGATCGGTAACGCCGTCTTCGGCTCCGAAGCGGGGCATCCGTTCTGGGGCGCGTTCATCGAGCACATTTTCAATGTGCATGCGCCGGAAACGCTGGAAGACCACCGCGAGATTCCAATGATCTCCGGCCCGCGCGGGCTCACCCGCTTCTACAACGCGCATGCCGGGCAGTTTGCCGGCATCGTGTTCCCGCCGCGCAACGCCTTCCACCCGGATCGCACCTGGTTCGGGCTTGGCCATCGTGGCGGCCAGATCGCTGTCGGCTCGCACTTGTGCTGGGCGTCGTGGCGCGGCAAATCGCCACACCGTGCCGTGACCAATTATTTGCGCCGCAAGTTGAGCGCTGTGCCGATCTGATTGGTGCGTTTGTTGTTGCGACACGGCCATCGACCTGAGCCAAGGCGGCGCGGGTCGACAGTGTTTAGCCGATTCGCGAAGCACGTTGCTGGCGATTCATGCAAGCGAAAGCTTGCACGCCAGATTGGCTTCGCGTTGCACCTTGCAGTTGTTGTGCGAGGGGCCACGGGCGGGGTGAGAGGCGGGCTTGGCCACAGCCTGGCATCTGCTTGAACGCGGTCGATACCTTGCGCAACGACCGCCGGTGTCGACCAAACTGCCAAATCAAACAGCCCGTCGCAGGTGGTAACTCCAACAGCCAAGCGGGCGATGTATCGGCTGCAACTGCGCAGCCGATACATCGCCCGGCGCGGATCAGGCGGCCTCGGCCTGCACCTGGCGCGGGCCTTCCTTCAATGCGCGTGCGATCAGGCCGACCAGCAGATCCAGTTCGTCTTCGTCCATCGCAAAGTGCGGGGTGAAGCGCAGCGAGTTCTCGCCGCCGTGGATCACATTGACGCCGCGATGGCGCAACCACTCTTCGGTCGAGCCGGCCCCGTAGCACTTGAACTGCGGCGCCAGTTCGCAGGAAAACAGCAGCCCGGTGCCTTGCACCTTGGTGATCAGGCCGCCCAGTTCGGACTGCAGCGCCTGCAGCTTTGCAATCGCCTGTGCGCCGCGGGTGCGGATGTTGTCGCGCACTGCGGGCGTGAACAACGCCAGCGTGGCGCAGGCCACATCGAGCGCGCGCGGGTTGGTGGTCATGGTGTTGCCGTAGGTGCCCTTGCGGTACACCTGCGCGGCGTGCTCGGTCACCGCCAGCACCGACAACGGGTACTGCGCGGCATTGAGCGCCTTGGAATAGGTTTCCAGATCCGGCGGGTCGAGCTGCTCGAAGCCGGGGTAGTCCACCACCGACAGCACGCCGTGCGCGCGCAGGCCGGCCTGGATGGAGTCCACCAGCAGCAGGCTGCCGTGCGAGCGGGTGAGCGCGCGTGCGGCGGCGTAGAAGTCGGCCGGCAGCGCACGCCCCGGGTCGCCTTCGCCCATCACCGGTTCCAGGAACACCGCTTCGATAAACCAGTGGTTGCGCAGCGCCTCGTCGAACGCGCGCTCCAGGGCGGCCACGTCGTAGGGCGCGATCGCAATCACCGAATCTTCGTCGCGGTAGCTGGCCAGATACTTGTTGTAGGTCTTGCGGCTGGAATCCGAATACAGCCCCGGGCGGTCGGTACGGCCATGGAAGCTGCCCTTGACCACCAGGCGTTTGATGGTGGCCCCGGCATGCCGCGCGCCCGGGTCGGTGTGCAGCTTGGCGTTGGTATCGACGATGCGTGCGGCCAGACCCACTGCTTCGGAGCCGGAGTTGAGACACATGAAACGTGCGAACGGGCAGCCGCCGCGGGTGTGACCGATCTCGGCGCGCAGGGCGCGGTCCAGCCGGCGCTGCGCCAGGCTGGGGGTCATCACATTGGCCATCACCTGCGGGCGCGCCATCGCCTCCAGCACCGGCGCGGGGGTGTGGCCGAAGCCCAGCATGCCGTAGCCGCCGGCGTCGTAGAGCACCGCGCCCTTGAGCGTGATCACCCACGGCCCACGCGCAGCCAGCGCCACATAGGGCGTCACCGCATCGTCGGCGTAGAAGTTGATGAAGCCGTCCTGCACGGCGGCGATCTGGTCGCCTTCGTCCAGATCGAGCAGGTCGGCAGCGTCATCGCGCACCTGTGCGTATTCGGCGCCAGCGGCGTCGATGGCGTGGGCCAGATCCGGATGGTTGGCGGCCAGACGCACGATGGCGGCATCGTCCAGGCCATCGGTCAGGCGGCGGCCGGCGTGGGCACGCAGCGGGGCGAGCGGGGCGAGGACGGACATGGCGCATCTCCTGCATTGACGTTGTCCTTCCTATTATCGGCAGACGATCGGCGTTTGGCAGCGTGAATTTGGGCCTGATGTACGGTATTTTCGTCGATTCGCCGAACCGGATGCGCATTGTGAAGATCACCCCGTCCGACGAACGCCTGTTGTCGCTGCTGCGCGAGGACGCGCGTGCGTCCACTGCGCAGATCGCGCGCCGGCTCGGCTTGTCGCGCACCACGGTGCAAAGCCGCATCGAAAAGCTCGAACGCGATGGCGTGATCAGCGGCTACACCGTGCGCACCCACGACGACTACGAACAGGGCCGCATCCGCGCGCACATCCTGATCACCGTGCTGCCCAAGAAGATGCCGGCCGTGGTCAAGGCCTTGCGCGACATCGCCGAGGTGCGCCTGCTGCACTCGGTCAGCGGCGCCTACGACCTGATTGCGCTGGGCGTGGTCGGCGGCGTCAACGAGATGGACGTGCTCACCGACGCGATCGGCGCGATCGATGGGGTGGAGCGCACCACCACCTCGATCATCCTGTCGACCAAGTTCGAGCGGTGAGGGGCGGGGAATGGGGAATCGTGAATCGGGAATCGGGAATCGGGAATCGGGAATCGTAAAAGCGGGCTGGCTTGTGTCGTCCGCGTTCCGGCCTGCGGATCCTGCTCTTATGAATCCCCAATCGGGAATCTCCACTCCCGGCCGCCCAAGCCGAGGCTGTCGATGATGTTGGAGCGGTGAAGGGCGAGGAATCGGGAATCGGGAATCCTGAGAGTCATGATTCGCGAGCTAGCAAGCCCCTCCCCCCCCGGGAGAGGGGTTGGGGTGAGGGCGGGGCGAAGCCCATGTGGCATTTCAACTCCATGAGGCTTCGCTCGTACCCTCATCCGGCGCTGCGCGCCACCTTCTCCCGCCCGGCGGGAGAAGGACAAGCAGTCGAGCTGCCGCTCAAGCCCCTCTCGCCTCGGGAGAGGGGTTGGGGTGAGGGTACGGGGCGAAGCCCATGTGGCATTTCAACTCCATGAGGCTTCGCTCGCACCCTCATCCGGCGCCGCGCGCCACCTTCTCCCGCCCGGTGGGAGAAGGACAAGCAGTCGAGCTGCCGCTCAAGCCCCTCTCCCCTCGGGAGAGGGGTTGGGGTGAGGGTACGGGGCGAAGCCCATGTGGCATTTCAACTCCATGAGGCTTCGCTCGCACCCT